>JAUMZE010000008.1 GCA_030528285.1 Aerococcus sp.
GAAGTAAAACGCTTGCTGTCTCTCAAACGACCTTAATTACTCTAGCACCCTTTTAGTGGATTGTCAATGCTTATCCTTTAACTTTTTTGAGAAAAGGCCAATTTCTTTTTAAGATAGCATCCTGTAAGTAGCAGTCGATCACGCAAAAGTCCCTATAGTAAGCCAATAACCCCTCAGTAGCGATCTGTTTCAAAAAGCAGCTACAGGAAAATACGGATATGGATATGCGTACCTGGGATGATTAATATCGGCAGAGCGGTTCATTCACGATACGAGCCACTCATAAAGCCTATTATTGTCGATTGAAGACTCTCTCCCTGATGTCCGAGTCAGATGCCAATGAAGCGAAGCAAGAAAGTAAATGTAAATGAGATTAGGCAAGAAGATAAAACTCCCCATCGCCAATACGACCACGTTTCCCATAATCCCGCCATAGAGAATCGTTGGTGCGAGGGTTCCTCAGTATTTCGAGACGGTAATGACCGAGATCGTTTATGATTTTCATATTTCTTTCAGGGATACTTTATCTTCTTGAAGGTTGCTTCTTAAAAACTCATTGCTTATTTTGGAATGATCATCGCTCTCTCCTGTTCAATCGATTACTATCTATGAATAATCCTGCTCCTTCGTATTCTCTACTAAAAAACGCCGAGATCACGCATCTCCTCCAACATTGAACATCTATAAAGTCATTGTTGAGGGATAGGCATCTCTTGGCGTTTGTCTATTTTTATTTCCTGCATGAACGATGGAATTCCTCATTTTACTAGAGGAAGGAGACTACCACCGCATTCCTTCCCTAGTTCTTAAATCCCAGCACTGGATCAAGAGTAATCTCTACCTCCTGAACAGGCACGTCATACCACGGATCCTGGCGCTTATGGAGGAATTTCTTAGCTTGCTCTGGGAACAAGGCATAGCTCAATACATCCTCCAATGATGTCGCCAAGTCCCCAATTTCTGCTGTTGCTTTTGGGAGTCCAGGCGCTAGTTGATCTGCGGGACGTCCGGTCATGACGGATTCATCACCAATGATCTGCTGTTTGATGCCCTCACTAATCGGTGCGGGTGATTTTCCGTACAACCCACGCACATAATTCTTGATTTCATCGGGCACCATCTTGTAGCGCTGATTCGTCAAGATATTCATCACTGACTGCGTGCCCACCATCTGAGAGAGTGGCGTTACCAGTGGCGGATAACCGAGGTCTGCACGCACAGTCGGCACTTCATTGAGTACGGCATCATATTTATCTTCCTGCCCGGCTTCTTTCAGCTGATTATAGAGATTCGAAAGCATCCCCCCTGGCACCTGGTAGATCAGAGCACGCGGAACGACCTCCAAGATTTTGAGATTCAATAACCCATCTGCCAAGAACTCAGCACGGATTGGTTCAAAATAATCTGCAACGGTTTCAAGATCATGGAGGTTCAATTGATCATCCACTCCAAACTCTACCAACGCGAGATGCATTGTTTCCGTTGGGGCCTGGCTCGTGCCCCCCGCAAAGGGCGAGATCGCAGTATCAATCCGCTCCACGCCCGCTTCGACTGCCTTGAGTAAAGCCATAGCAGCCGTTCCTGCCGTCGCATGGGTATGGATATCGAGCGGAATAGATACGGCCCCTTTAAGTTTTGTCACCAATTCAAAGGCCCGTTTTGGTGTTAAAATCCCGGCCATATCCTTGATGCAGATGGAGTCCGCCCCCATCTGTTCAAGCTGGGTCGCGAGGTTCACGTAATAGTCATCGGTGTGGATATCACTGATCGTATAACAGATCGTCCCCTGCGCCTCGCCACCGTACTTCTTTGTAGCTTCAATGGCCGTTTGGAGATTACGCAGATCGTTCAGCGCATCAAAAATCCGAATGACATCAATCCCATTCGCAATCGAACGCTCAATAAAACTCTCCACCACATCATCGGGATAGTTGTGATAACCGAGTAAATTCTGGCCCCGCAGTAACATCTGTAATTTCGTATGGGTCACGTGCTGGCGAATCATGCGCAGTCGTTCCCACGGGTCTTCGTTGAGGAAGCGCAAGCACGCATCAAAGGTCGCACCGCCCCAACATTCCAACGCATAATAGCCCGCATGATCCATCGTTTCTAGGATGGGCACCATCTGTTCCGTACTCATTCTAGTTGCTGCTAAACTCTGGTGGCCATCTCTGAGCACTGTTTCTACCACTTGAATTTGATTGGTCATCGTTTCACACTCCTTTGTCATTTATCAAGTATCTATCTCATCTTGCATGCAGCTTTTCATCGCTAAAATTCCTATCATCGCTAACGTTCACTAGTGAATGTCGGTATTTCTGTGGCTAGACGCTCTGCCATAACATGTTGAATCGTCTCTAGGTCATGACGCTTCGAGCGCGCACAGAGAGTGGCTAACTGCCCACAAATGTAACACGGACGCCCTGGCAAACCTAAATCCCGACGCTTCATCGTTTTGACGGTCCACTCACTGAAATAATGGACATCAAAATCGGCCAATCGTCCAACGAAGGAGGCATACTCCAGCATGACAGTCCACTGTTTCACCCGTTTCTCGTCACCACTCACCAGAAAAAAGCTTCCGGTCCGGTGGGGTGATTGAACTGAGTGTATTTAACGACAAGAATTTCCTGGTTATCCAACTGCTTATTCAACGCCACCACATTTTGCTTAAACACGTGCTGAATGAGCGGGTTCATTTTGATGGGACCCGGGATATTCAGCTTCAATACCACAAGCGTTAACTGAGGGGAGTCTTTGAGCCACTGCATTTGTTGGTGCTGGCGCCATTCACGGTTTTGTAATGCCGGCGCTAAATTTACCGCCTCACCAGTTGTTAATGCCTAAAAAATATCATCTGTTATCACTGTTTCGCCTTCATTTCTGAGTGTGCCAGACGCTCTCGCAATGAGTCTTGGTTCCTATCGATAAACTGTGCCGTTGTTATTGGCACCCACGCACGTATTTGTTCCCACGCATGACGTTGGATGGCGTCCCTCCCCTTGGATGCAAAGATGGGTTTCTGGTCCATACTAGCCGTCAGCCGTGGCATTCAACGAGTGATAATTGATCCTTGAACACGGCCTTGAGCATTTGGTTATAACGCGCCGTCGTTTCGGAATAGGGTTCCTCCCCGACAAAGCGCTTCTGGATATTTAAACAAGGGGCAATCTGCTCGAGAAAGAGTGTCGCATCCAACGTTGCTTGAGCGCCCACCTTTTTTGTATCTCCCTGAAGAAAATAACTCGGAAAGGTAGCCATAGAAACCATGTAGTCGCTTGTTTCGCATATACTCACCTGCTGTAAATCCATGGTTCCCTCCTTCACTAGCTGCACGTGCTCTCTTGTCGTAAAGAGGGACTGATCCCCAGACACCACAAATACATAGAGATGATCGCACTGACGTATTGCCTGTTCGATCAAATAACGGTGTCCCAAAGTAAAGGGGTTTGCGTTCATCACAATGGCTCCGAAAATACTATCACCAGTCTCCTGCTTCTTGATCCCTGCTAAATACTCAAAGAGACTGGGGGTTCCTTTTTCTAGGAAACACACTTGCTCTGTTTCAGCAAGCACTGTAAAATGCAGGGCCTCAAAACATTTTCTGTGAATCGGTTTCGTGTACATCAAAGCTTTCGTGTAACCCTGACGATACAGCGCCTGCGTAAGAACTGTCACCAATCGATGAAACACAGATTCTCCCTGATAATTGGGATCCACAGCCACATACTTGATGACATTCTTAGCCAAGGCACCACTCGCAATTAAATGGTCCGCTAAAAATAAGCCGTACACCTCGTCCACCACTTCGCCCGGCGTTAAACCGGCTTGTTGAATGAGTGTTTGCCACTCTTTCTGATCATTTTGGCTGTGGTCTATCCACAAACGGCGCACCTGTTCCTCTTCCGTCGCGCTTATTTCCCTTTAGCGTCTAGCATTAAGAGTAATTTGATAATCAAAAATAAGAACAGCATGACGACAAAAATGCCGCCCCAGCCCACCAAGAATAATTCCAGGGCCTGCTGAATAATTGTCCATTCTGGCATCGAACCGTTCTCCCTTCTAACTGGCTAGTGAATGAAGTAGCCGAGGATGAGTCCTCCCGCTACGACCGATCCAATCTGACCGGCCACGTTCGCGCTGATCGCATAATTCAAGATAAAGTTCTTTGGATCTGCTTCCGTCGCCAATTTCTGGACCACACGCGCAGACATTGGGAATGCAGAAATTCCCGCAGCCCCGATCATTGCGTTGAGTTTCTCTCTCCGGAAAAGGTTCAAGACCTTGCAGAAAAGAACGCCCCCAATGGAATCCATCACAAATGCCATCAGACCAAAACCAATGATGTAGATCGTCCGTAACGTCAGGAATTGATCTGCCGTCATGGTTGAAGCGATCGATAACCCAAGTAAGATCGTAATCAGGTTCACTAACGCATTTTGAGCGGTATCACTCAAACGGTCCAACACGCCACATTCGCGCATTAGATTTCCGTACATCAAGAAACCAACGAGTGGCAGAGACGCCGGCGCCACAAAACCGGCAATGACCGTAATAATAATTGGGAACAAGATTTTGGTCCGTTTCGATACTTTTTCAGCGGTGTAGTGCATCCGAATTTGGCGCTCCGCTTTGGTCGTGACGAGTTTAATCGCTGGCGGTTGAATGATCGGCACCAACGACATGTAGGAATAGGCTGCTACCGTGATAGGCCCCAGCAAGTTCTTCGCCAGTTGTCCAGACACAAACACGGAGGTCGGTCCATCCGCCGCCCCGATAATCCCAATCGATGCTGCTTCTGGCAAGGAGAATCCCGCAAAGAGCGCCACAAACAGCGTGAAGAAAATCCCAAACTGCGCCGCCGCCCCGAAGAATAACATCGACGGATTCTGCAAGAGTGGCCCAAAATCAATCATGGCGCCAATCCCAATAAAAATTAATAAGGGAAATAATTCCGTTTCAATCCCAGCCTTGAAGAGTGTATCGAGTACCCCCACCGGTCCCCCTGCTTGCGTAATCATTCCTGAATTGGGGATATTAACCATAATGGCTCCTAACCCCATCGGAATCAGCAAGGTGGGTTCATATTGTTTTTTTATACCGAGATAGATCAGAATCGCCCCCACGAGCATCATCACGACCTCTTTCCATGTGACAGCCAAGAAGCCGTCAATCATCATCGCCATTGTGGCATCCGCCTCCTTTTATCTGTTTAATGGTTGAAGCATGCTGGTGGAAAGCCGTCGCTCATTGAGAGGTATTCCCACCAGCATTCATCCTATTCATGAACGGTAAATAACAGCGCATCTACGTCCACTGCGTCTCCTTTTTGGACCGCAATGCCCGTAATCGTGCCGTTGATTGGTGATACAATTTGATTTTCCATCTTCATTGCTTCCAAAATGAGGACGGGTTGATTTTCACTGACCGCTTCACCCGTTTGTACCAAAATCTCTAAAATCGTGCCTGGCATTGGCGCTTTTACTTGCTCGCCATTTCCATTGGCTGTTGGGGCGGGCGCTGGTTTCGTGGCCGGTTGTTTAGGAGATCCTGGGACTGATTGCGCTGTTGGAGTGGCAGTGGTCGCCACTGGTTCGTTACTTGCCCCTTCTGTGAGTTCTTCCATCTCTACCAGATATTCATTGCCATTCACACGCATACGGAATTTACGTAACATCTTTCTTCCTCCTTTAGTTCTTCACAACTGCTTTATTGGTTCACGCGTTCAATGCGCTTCACGATGACTCGCTTCTTCGGATTGTCCCCACAAATGACGGCACTGGCCACTAAAATAGCTACCACGGCATCCATGTCTACTTTTTGGATGTTTTTGATGTGCCAACGACTTGTCATCTGTCCACCCGTGACGGCTGCTGTTGCGAATACTGCTACTCGTTCCCTCTCCTCTGGGCTCATCGTGGCATCATAGAGCACGGAAGACATTGGTTCAGCAGAGGCCGGTTCGACTGGTTGTGCCTCTTTTTCGGGTGGGGTGGACTCAGTTGGACGCGAGGCAAATAACCGCTTAAAAAATCCCATTTTCAATCTCCTTTCCAGCATTTTTGTAACACATAAATTATATCAAGAAAACGCTTTAATGTAGATAAAAAATAGCGTCTTCGCTTCAATTTTTTGTTGTGAATCAAGGCTTCAGATGGCGATGGTTGAGGTGCTTAAAGATGCTCTCCAAATACAACGTCGCATTCAATAAATCAGCTGCCCCACCTGGACTGAGGTGATGGGAAATACATTGTAAGTTATCCGTTTTTCCACAAAAAAGATCTTCTGACGGCAAGCCTCCTTTCGCTAGTGGCTACGTCATCAGAAGATCTTTTCTTATTACTTATTTTTTATTATTATCATTGCCCAATACTTTGCGAATGGGAAAATGTGGTTTTTGGTCGTTTGGCGTTTGAGTTGGAGGTTGATAGCGCGTCGTTTTGCGGTTTTTCTTGCGCCAATTAATCAAGATCCGTTCGATGTAGCGGAGATTGTAAACCTGATTCAACACCGCTTCACGGATGGCATCCTTGATAGTATCGACCTCATAACCATCCTCACTCACCCAGCGCGACACTTCCTGATATTCCAGAGGCGTCAACAAGCGGCTGAATTCCTGCTCCAACAAGGTGAAGATCGTCCCAACCTCTTCCTCGTGGTCCACCTGCTGCTCCTGTTCTTCTTGTTGGTGTTCATAGGCATCTAATTTCTCGAACAGGGGGGCCAGTGAATAGCGGTCCCCATGCCGCACGCCCTCCTTCGCATCCGCTTCAATGTTCAACCCGCCCTTTTCGATCAGGGTTTCCAACATTTGATAGACCTGCTGATTGGCATATCCCATCTGATTAGCGAGGGAAGCAATCGCTGGAAATTGGTCGCCCTGTTGCTGAAAACGAATGAGATGAATCAAGAACATAAATTCCTCATTCGTAAATCCGAGTGCCTGATAGGAGTCTAATAAGCGGTTTTGAATGACGGTATAGTGTTCGACCTCCATCGTTATTCAGACTCCGCACGTTCAGCCATTTTAGTCTCGATGAAGTGGCGAATCCGAACCATGCCCTCTGCAAATTGTTCCTCGCTCGTGGCATAACTCAATCTGAGATATTCTGGCAATCCAAATGCACTACCGACCACCGTCGCTACATGTGCTTCTTCTAACAGAGCCAAAGCAAAGTCATCCACCGTCTCATATCCCGTGAGTTCAGCCGCTTTCTGGCAGCGCGGGAAGAAGTAAAAGGCACCGGCTGGTTTCACATCTAATTCAAAGCCTGGCAGTGTTCGGATCGCTTCATACCCTAAATCACGTCGTTTCTTGAAGGCTTCACGCATGGCAGTTACGGACGGATCATCAACGCTGACTGCTCCTAGTGTCGCATACTGGCTGATGCCGGCTGGATTGCCACTCACTTGGCCCGCAAATTTAGAGAGCGCCTTGATGATGGCTTTATCCGCTAAGCAATAACCGATCCGCCATCCGGTCATCGCATAGGTTTTGGAAACTCCACTGACGACAATGGTTTGTTGTTTAATCGCATCAGAAATCGAAGCAATCGAGAATCCATTTGGCAGGGTTTCATAGACAAGTTCGTTATAGATTTCGTCCGCCAAAATCAAAAGATCGTGTTCAACACAAAAGTCTCCGATCGCTTGTAATTCTGTCTCAGTGAGCACAGTACCAGTTGGGTTGTTCGGGTAATTGAGGATTAACAGAGCCGTTTTATCGCTGAGTGCTTTAGACAGGGCTTTTGTCGTCAGTTTAAAACCGGTTTGAGGGTCGAGCGGGATGAGTTTCGGGATACCGCCCGCTAAGCGCACTTGTTCTGCGTAGCTCACCCAATACGGCTCTGGAATCAACACTTCATCACCGGGATCTATTAACACTTGGAGGAGGTCATATAACACTGCCTTGGCCCCGTTCGCTACAAATACTTCCTCTGGGACATAATTGACATGATTATGACGTTCCACGTAGTCTCTAATGCCTTGACGCACATCCTTGGCACCAGCAGCAGGCGTGTAGTGATCCCCTACTCCCTGATCAATCGCTTGTTTGGCAACGGTGCGGATATAATCAGGAGTCGAGAAATCCGGTTCTCCTACAGTAAGTGAGATCACGTCAATGCCTTGTGCCTTGAGCTGACGCGCACGATCGCTACTCTGGAGGGTTTTTGATTCAGCGAGATTTTGAATGCGTTTGGAAAGTTTCATGTCTGTAACTCCTATCCCCTATAAATTATTAATTGTTTCGTACCATTCGCCATTGGTGGCCTTGAGATAATGATAACCGAGGTGGCCCTTCTCATCAGTGAAACTGACCTCCCAAACAAATTGATCATTATCAACGCCGAGACGCGCTTCCCCGACTTTGGCTTTGGGGAGGTCATGTTGCGTAATCGACAGCGCATTTTTCTCCGTGACCATGCCTTTTGCTTTGGTTGTTTTGGTTTTCTTCGTCTCTGGATCATAGGAGAAAAAGACTTCCTCCTTATTCTTATCCGGCCCCACAATGGTATAGGAGGTCGATTTCTTGTTCAAAATATAAAAGTGATCCACCCACATGACGCCCGACTCCTGCTCCGCCTTGACCAGGGTTTCAGCCTGGGCATGTGCTGTGAAGGATTGGGAATTTAAATAGACGCTCCAAATGGCTATATTGATGAGGATCACTGCCCCCAATAAAAAGTTAAAAAGACGTTTACTCATAGCTAGCCACCTCCTTTAATCAAGCTTTTTCTCTGTTAAATCTGTCTGCTGGAGTGGCAGGCAGTGGAAAGATGCAGGTAATACTTTTTTGATGATGTTGGCGTAACGACTCGTCAACAAGCGCTGATCAAATACAATGAGCGTATTCTCTCGTCCGTCCATTCGCCAGATACGCCCGAGCCACTGACTGAGGTCCACCAGCATATTCGGCAGAGCATAATCGCGGAAATACTGACGGTTATGTTTCGTTAGCCAATCATTCATGGCGAGTTCGTCCGCTTGATCCGGTGCTTTGAACGGCAAACGAGTGAGGACGTAACGATCAACATCCGCCTCGAAATGGATCCCCTCCCCAAAACTCATCAGCCCTAACAAGATACCTTGGCTGTCTTGTTCAAACTGCTGGCGTAATTTTGGGAGATAGTCGCCTTTGTGTTGGCTATAGATATGAAACGACAACGCCGGAGAGCCTTGTTCACTCAGCCAATGCTCTGTTGCTTGGAGGAGTTCCCGTGATTGGAAGAAAACCTGAATACGACCGGGACGTTGATGTTCATAGATTTGCTCCAACGATTTGCCCAGCCAAGCGCCTCCGTGGATGACGTTTCGTTTATCCATGGACGGCTCATCCGGGAAATAATAGCCCGTAGTGGTGGCCCCATACGTCTTCGGTGGATCGATCTGCTGGTACCAATAATCACTCACTCCGAAGCGTTCGTCCAACTGACTGAACGCACGGTAAATTGGGAGCGCCTGACTCATCATCAGCCACTTCCCTGAAAAATCCTGGATGAGCGGTTCAAGCAGCATTTTGGGTTGGTAGACGGCTTTTTTCAATGTGTAATGGGCGATATTCTCCCCTTTGACTTCGGCTTTGAGGGCAAGATAGGACGTTTCATCCACCAATAATAACTGCTCCAATGTATCCTCTAACTGCTGCCACTGGCTCACCAGACGCTGCCAATGTAATGCTCGATTAGTTCTGGCTAACTGGTATTCCTTGACGTTCATGAAGAGGGACTGGAGCGCTTTTTTGAGATTACGCCCGTACACCCATAATTCAGAGAGCGGAAGGAACCACCCAGCCGCATGGAACGCCGAGGTTGAGAGGAACTGCTCATATGCATGATTGGAGCGTTTCTTGACGGCGTCCTCGCGATATTGGTCGTCCAAACTATCTAATAAATAATGATACGACTCAAACAAATGCTCTAGCGCAAAACCCGCTGCATAGAAATCGTCGCTCGTAGTGATCGTTTCATTCGGTTGTTCAAATCCCAGTGCTTCCTCCACGGTTTGAATCGCATGGTCCGTCTGTTGGAGGAGGGATTGCACATGTGACAGGGACAGATTGGGGGTGAGCTGTTCCTTGATGACAGACTGCAACTGATGACATTCGTCAATCACCATCACGCTTTCCTTGTCGAAATGGAGTTGGGTTTGTAAATCGTCCCAGTGCTTGATCAAGTACGCCTGATTGGTAACGATGATCCGTGCTTTGGCGGCTTCCTGCCACTGTTTCTGGGCAAAATCCACCTCAGCAAATGGCGAGATCGTAGCGTCCTGCTTCTGGGCGAGAGTCTGTACGCGACGCCAATATTCCACTTGCTGCAGACCGTGATTCAACTCCTCCAAGCGCCCTGTTTCTGTTTCAAAGAGCCACACGAGGGTTCCTAATGTCACGAGCACCGCATTCTTAGCGAGATGTCCCCAGTTGTGGCGCTGGAAGGTTAGGAGTGCTTGAAAACCCGCGAGCGAAATATAATGATCCGCTGAAATCAAACGGGCATGGGGAATGTTTTCCCCTGTGAGTGCCTCTAGTTGTGGGATCGTCACATTCATCATCTGATCTACCAAAGCATTAGTAGGAACGGCGATCACAATTGGATGGGACGGTGGTGTTTGTCGCCAAGCTGCATAGAGCGCCGCGAGGGATTTGCCGGCCCCCGCGTAAGCACTCAGAAATCCTACTTGCTGCTTCTGCTCTATAAATAGATCGAGCGCTTTGACCATCCGCACCTGGTCTTTTCTTAAGCAGATATCATTGTTTTGCCGGATGATCTGACGTGATTCATCCTCCCACTGAAAATCAGCAGTGCGTTTAGGCGGTCGTTTAGTGTCTCTCCCCCTCTGATGGAAGGTGAATGGCCCCACTGTTTGGCCCTTTAATGTATGGTGGTCATCGCGGTCGTTGTACCACTCATTCACGAACTGCCCTGTCTCTCGCAGCAGAAAGGATAAATATGGCCGGAGTTGTTTCATTAACGCTGACGGAAGCAGCTGAACTTTTGCTTTCGTCATCATTAAAACATCCGCGGTCGCTCGGGCATCGTGATAAGCCGTATGCGCCTGTTCCAGTTCAATTCCATATTCCTCGCAGAAGCTCCCCAAATGGTAACTGTGGGCACGCGGGTAGAAGACGCGGATCAATTCCACTGTGTCAATCCCCGGTAAATCGAGGGGCGGATATCCCGCGCGTTGGAAAGACTGACTCAAAAATTTGTAGTCGAAATTAATATTATGCGCCACAAAAACAGTACCCTGCAATTTCTCCCAGAGTGTCGGGGCAATCTCCTCAAACAAAGGCGCCTCCCGCACATCCTGGCTGCTGATACCGGTCAATTGGGTGATGTGAACCGGAATGGGGATCAGGGGCTGCACCAGCGTCGAAAATTCATCCACAATCTGGTCGTCCTCTACAAACACCGCGCCGATCTGAATAATCCGCTCACCGCGATTAAATTTTGGGCCGGTCGTTTCGAGATCAACAACCGCATAACGCGTACTCATTCCAATTCCTCACTTACTTATGGTTTATTTGTCGTTCGTTTATTATTTAATAGGTAGTTGTACTGGTATTGATTGGCCAGATAGGAGAGAATCGCTTCCTTGTCATTTGAAACCATTCCTATGACCACTGCTTCTTCCGCTGAACGGAGCATTTCCCCAATTTGAGGCTTTTCTTCGGGATGGAAGGTCTGGATAATATCCCCACCATGAATCGCCAAGTCTTTTGGCGAGTGGATGGCGAGCTGTGCCCAAACTGCTTCTAATGCCTCCAGATCTGCAGGCGTATACTGCTGAGCCAAAATGTCACCTGCTGCCTGCTGCTGTTTGATCCAGTTTTCGATTTGTTCAGTCGCTTCGATTCCTACTGCATACACCCCGAGTGCTTCCCACGGGCCGACAACGCGGAGGTTCAATGCCTCTAACCAGGTATCGATCATTTGCTTTTGCTTGTTGGAGAGTTTCCATTCACCGGCGAGTGTTGCCGGACTGAGTGCTGAGGACGTGTGCTGCTCACTCATCCACAACAATACCGCCCACGCCAACTCTGCATGAGGGAAGCGCACTGCTCCTGATAATAAGTGTAGCATATCCATTAAGCTTTGCTGCTGTTGATTCAACAACGGACAGTAGCGATAGAGATCGGTTGTCATCATAATGTTCAACCCACGCTGCCAATTGGTCCCAATCCATAGTTTTTCCATTTCTACGCGGATCCGCTCCACTGCGATTTTTTCCAAGAGTGGGGCGTTGGATTGGAGGGCCGCTGTCGTATCCGGATCAATCGCAAAATCGAGTTGGCTCGCGAATCGCACAGCCCGCATCATCCGGAGTGCATCTTCATGGAATCGTTCCGTAGCTGTGCCTACCGCGCGGATGGTCTTTGCCTTTAGATCCTCCAAGCCCGTGAAATAATCATACACGGTGCCCGTCGCATCCATCGCCAGCGCATTAATCGTGAAATCGCGCCGCAGCAAATCATCTGCCAGCTGCCGCACAAATGTCACATGATCGGGGCGGCGATAGTCCTGGTAGGTGGATTCTGTTCGAAAGGTAGTGATTTCATAGGTTTCTCCATCCACCAAGGCCATCACCGTTCCATGTTCCAGCCCCACATCGAAATGCTTTGGAAAAATCGCCTGCACTTCGCTCGGATAGGCGGAAGTTGCGATATCGACGTCATTGATAACCTGTCCCAGGAGTGCATCGCGGATCGATCCTCCTACGAAATATGCTTCAAAGCCGGCAGCTGTCAGACGGTCTAAGATGGGTTTGGCCTCTCTAAAGGCTGGTTGTTCCATTAATTGAGTTTTTAGTGTCTTGACCATCTTATTCCTCCTCACCCCACGTTTCCTGGTTTAATAGATCATCATAGAGCCATTGAAATTCCGCTTGATCCTTGAGTGCTGGACGTTCCTGGAAAGCTAATTTTAGCGTGTGCCACTGTCCTTCTTCCCGTTCAAAAGTCAAATAGTCCAGCATAAAGCTATCATCCTGCTTCAACTTCGGATAGGCCTGTTCATAGTACGTCCTGGCTTTCTTGTAGTCTTCGTTCTCTTCATAGATTTTTCCAGCGAGCCAATCAAACTCCGGATCTTGAATATCAGTTGGTGCATCTTCCAGTACCACGAGTGCTTCTTCTGGGTGGTTCATCTGGAGACGTGTCCGCATCAGTAGTAATCGTGCGGTAATATTTTCATCATCGAGCGTTAAGAGCTGTTCAAGATCCTCGGCTCCCTCCTCGTCCTGTTTCAGGGCAAGATATAGCTTGGCGCGCTGCTGATAGAGGGTTTCCTGAAGCGGATTCTTCACAATTGCTTCATCCAGCACACGAATGGCTTTGGTTTCTTCATGGTAATAGGTCAATACCTGCGCATAAATGGGCAAGCAATACGCGGATAATTCGCCGTCCTCATAGAGTGGGGATAGGAGTGTATTCGCCTTTTCATAGTCTTCGGTTTCCACATAATAGATCGCCATCTGTTCCACTTCCGCTTGCGTCCGCTCAGCTTCTGGGATGGCTGCTAATAAATCCAACGCTTCTTCAAATTGGCCACTCTCTCCCAATGCTTCTCGGTAATGGGTCGTAGCTACCTGCATGGCTGCTTCATCCAGCGCATTGGGATCAGCGAGGAGGGATTGATAATACGGGAGTGCCTCCTGGAACCGTCCCTCACTGTAATTGAGTTCCGCGAGTCCGAGAATAATCGCCGGTTCATCTGGGGCGAGGTCTCGGGCTTCTTTTAGCTTGATCTCACTCATTTCTGGGAAATAGAGTCCCTGATAAGCATCCGCCTGCATCAATAAAGCTTCCAAATAATAAGGAGACATCTCATCAATCACTAATAATTGATCCAGTGCTTCCTCAAACTCTCCATTGGCCATGTGCGCGTCTGCATTCAACAGCTTCCAGCGCTCACTATTAGGGAATAGTGCTTGAGCTTCCTGATAGAGTGACTGGGCATAAGGAATGAATCCTGCCGATTGAAAGTGATAGGCAGTCTGCGCCCAGAAATCTTCATCTGGATATTTCTCTAAGTCCATTTTGAGCGCCTCAAACGCTTCATTCGCTTGATCCACCTTGCCTTCACGCATCAAGCGAAAAACTGTTTCCGTATAATCCGCCATTATTCGATTCCTCCCCCATTCATTCCTCTATTATATTTCACTTTCCCCATTCCGTCCAAGTAATCACGTTTTCATGTAAACACATGGAGTGATTGACGGTATTTCGTTCAGTCCGGCCGATTCAAAATTCCACTCAACCAAAAAAGACCAAGCTCATCACTTGGTCCTTATGATTCGATCGATTACAGATTAGTTTTTCACTGCATCTTTCAAAGCCTTCCCTGCTTTGAAGGCAGGAACTTTGCTTGCTGGAATTTCAATTTCTTCACCAGTTTGTGGGTTGCGTCCTTTGCGAGCCGCACGTTCACGGACTTCAAAGTTCCCAAAACCGATTACTTGAACGTTTTCACCATCTGCTAAGAATTCTTGAACAGAATCGAAAACAGCGTCCACGATTGGTTGAACATGTTTCTTTGGTTCGCCCACCGCATCCGCAACTTTTGTGACTAAGTCAGCTTTATTTGCCATTCTGAATTCACCTCCTCCGATAAACATCGGATGTTTATGAAGATTACTCTATCGAATATCCTCTAGAAATAATCCGTTATCAATATATCACAGAAAGCCCGTCATGACAACGTTATCTCCCTACTTTTAATAATTGAACATTAGTGCCGTTCACGGGTAATTAAGTGGAGTGGCACCCCTTCAAAATCAAAGCTCGAACGGATCTGGTTAATCAAGAAACGGGAATAACTAAAATGCATCAGCTTCTTGTCATTCACCATCGCAACAAAGGTAGGTGGTGCGGCCGATACCTGGGTGAGGTAGTACACGCGCAATTTCCGTCCCTTATCAGATGGTGCCGGATTAACACGGATGGCTTCTTCTAATACTTGATTCAGGACCGAGGATTGAATCCGGCGCTGATAGTTATCATAAACCTGTTCAATGAGTGGGAGCAGTTGATCGAGACGTTGCTTGGTAACGGCTGATACAAACAGAATCGGCGCATAGTTCAAGAAGGCAAATTCATCTCTAATATCTTCCTCAAAACGCTTCAAGGTATGGTTATCCTTCTTCAGCGCATCCCACTTGTTCACGAGGATAATCACGCCTTTACCTGCTTCGTGCGCATAACCGGCCACATTCTTATCTTGTTCGCGGATCCCTTCCTCCGCGTTCAAGACCATCACACAGATATCGCCACGATCAATCGCATCGTGGGAACGGATCACGCTATATTTCTCAGTCGGATCAGACACTTTACCGCGTTTTCGCATCCCGGCCGTATCAATAATCCGAAACTCGCGCTCATCAAAGGTAAAGTACGTGTCCACCGCATCCCGGGTCGTTCCTGGAATGTCCGAAACAATGACGCGTTCTTCCCCTAAGATGGCATTCGTTAACGAAGACTTCCCGACATTTGGACGGCCAATCAAGGCAAAGGAAATCACATCATCATTGACATTGCTCTCTTCATCGAGGGGTGAGCGTTGGAAGAGGGCATCCAACAAGTCCCCCAAGCCACGGCCATGTGCCCCAGAAATTGGATAAGGATCCCCCAATCCCAAGCTGTAGAACTGCCAAATATCTGCTTCTTGTTCGGGATTATCGACCTTGTTCACAGCTAAAAGAACTGGCTTTTTGGAGCGATGCAAGACATGTGCGAGTTGCTCATCGGTCTTGGTGACACCCTCGCGTACATTCGTTAACATGACAATCACATCTGCATCATCCATCGCAATCTCCGCCTGGTAGCGAATCTGCGTCATAAAGTCTTCATTCTCAAATGTAATTCCACCAGTATCAATCACATTGTAGGCTTGATTCAACCATTCCCCGCGCCCGTAAATGCGGTCACGCGTTACGCCCGGCGAATCTTCAACAATACTGATGCGTTCGCCCACGAGACGGTTAAAGATCGTGGATTTGCCGACGTTCGGACGTCCAACAATCGCCACGGTTAATTTTTTACCCATCAAACCCCTCCTTCTATTATTACTTGTTTATTAATTATCATAGCAAAAAATCGCTGCTTCATGATAACAAATGCCCATGAAAAAAACGACCGTAGACATCAACTGTCCCGGCCGCTCATCGTCAAATTTATGACGGATTATTCGTTATCATCCAAGTTCAAACCGAGGTCTTTCAATTGGTCACCTAAGAGGTCAGCCATTGAGAAACCAGATTCTTCTTCACCTTGGGAAGCGTTGTTTGAACGGTTGTTACGTGGAGCGCCACCTTTGTTGTTGCGGTTGTTGCGACGACGTGGTTGACGGCTACCACCCTTGTTGTCATCACCATTGTCTTCACGTGCTGGTGCTTCTTCCAATGCTTTGATGGAGAGAGACAAGCGATGTGCTTCTGGATCTACATCTAACACTTTTACTTGAACTTCTTCATTTTCAGCTAATTTGTCAGAAGGATGGTTGATGTGTTCATGAGCGATTTGAGAGATATGAACGAGACCCTCAACGCCTGGAAATACTTCAACGAACGCACCGAAGTCAACTAAGCGACGAACAGTTCCGGTCAATACAGAACCCTTAGGCGCTTTTTCTTCGATATTTTCCCATGGGCTTGGTTCAGCAGCCTTCATGGATAAGGAGATACGGCCACGTTCTTCGTCCAAAGACAAGATCTTTACTTTAACGGTTTGACCAACTTCGACTTCATCGCCTGGTTTGTCAACATGGTGGAATGCCATTTCAGAGATATGAACGAGTCCATCAATGCCACCGAGGTCAATGAAAGCACCAAAGTTAGCTAAACGGGCAACCTTACCTTCAACGATCTGGCCTTCTTCAAATTGTTCCATCTTCTCTTCACGATCACGGCGATGTTGTTCTGCCGCGATTTCCTTGTGGGACAAGATCAAACGGTTTTCGCTTGGGTCGATTTCAACGATTTGAACTTCCAATTCTTGGTCCTTGTATGGAGTGAAGTCACGAACAAAGTGATCTTCAACCATGGAAGCTGGAATAAATCCACGAACACCAGCGTCAACAACCATCCCACCTTTAACGATCTTCTTAACAGGAACGGTAATGGTTTCGCCGTTTTCTTTCTTCGTTGCTAACTCGTCCCATACTTTCTTCGCTTCTAAGCGACGACGGGAGAGCAAGAATGTTCCATTTTCTTTGTCTTTGATTTGTTTAACAACAACTAAATCTAAGACGTCGCCAACCTTAGCCACTTCTTCTGGGCTTTCAATTGGTGATGATGAAATTTCACGGAAAGGAACGACACCTTCAACACCGGCACCTTCAATCCCAACAATCAGCTGATTGTTTTCATCAATGGTTAATACTTCACCTTTAACAGTATCACCAATTTTTACTTCTTTTGTTTCAGCAAGCATATCCTCCATAGATGGAATTTCTTCTTCGATTCCTTCTACTTGGTTGTTTGCTTGTTCTTCAAACTCATTTGCCATAAACTATAAATCCTCTCCTAAATAGTACTAACCATTGACTTTATGCCAATGAATACAAAACACATTGTAGCATGAAAAAAACAGGTTGACAATCATCAGCCACGAAAATCCTTAATTTTTCTTAAAAGATCAGTCTTTTTTGGCGGTTGTTTCCTAAAAGTGAGTGAGGAAGGTAACCACTATCCCCTCTGCCTGTAAAGCCTTTTCTTCAAAAGATGGTTTATGAGTGCTCCAATTTTCTCCGCTTTCTTTCAGTAAGATTGCTTTATGAGCATGCCCCTTAGCTTTCCTTTCTCAAGTGTTCTCGGATGATCGCTAACATTTTTTGTTCTACCTCATCAATCGAAAGGATGGTGGAATCAATCTGATAGGCATCCTCTGCTGCTTTCAGGGGGCTGGTTTTACGCGTGGAATCAAACTGGTCGCGCCGTTTAATGTCATCCACTAATTCCTCCAGTGTCTGGGTCGAATACCCCTTTGCTTGGTTCTCCAGGAAGCGGCGTTTGGCCCGTTCCTGTGCGGAGGCCACGAGGAAGAATTTCACTTCAGCATCCGGCAATACCACGGTTCCAATGTCACGGCCGTCCATCACTATCCCGGAATGGGTGTGCGCATAGTGGCGTTGCTGTTCGACGAGATGGCGTCTAACGCGGGGCACTGCCGAATATGCGGATACCTCTTGATTTACGGCTTTGGAGCGAATCAGCGGCGTCACATTCTCCCCATTGCACCAAACCTCCTGCTCTCCCTCTTCATTCACCGCAAACTCAATCGAAAGCTGGTTGAGAAGGTGCTCCAACCCCTCTTCATCTGTTGAGGAGACCCCTTGATCGAGCGCGATTTTTGTCACAGTGCGATACATCGCGCCTGTATCCAGATAGACATATTGTAATGCTTGGGCGAGGCGTTTGGCGAGGGTACTCTTCCCCGAGGATGCCGGTCCATCGATTGCGATATTGATGTCTTTTTCCATAACCGTCCCTTCATTTCTGCTAGCTAAAGTTGCCTGTTGATCCATCGTTTCACTCATTTCAGTGGTTCTTTTTGGACCCTGTTAACATCCATTCGTTTGATTGGATGCTCCCGTGCTTAGTCTTATTCATCCTGATCTATTCTAACTGACCGAGTGCGATTTGCCCACGAAAAAAGGCCAGTGATTGTCTAGCCTTTTTTCAGTGATTCGTTTCATCACGAATAATTATTGATAAACCCGTAAAACAGTCCCGGGCGCAATATTAGAATTAGCGGATAATCCGTTCAATGATAACAGCTGATCCAATGTCATGCCGTGGTTCACCGCGATACGGTAGAGATTGTCCCCGGCTGAAACGGTGTAGGTGCCTACATCATGGTTGTTATTCTCAGAACTAGCAGATGAAGAGGCCTGCGCGGATGAAGAAGCCTGTGCCGCTTGTGACTGTGAGTTAGCGGCTGCTTGACGACTTGATTCGGCTGCTTGGCTAGCTGCGAGTGAGGAGGATTCAGCTGCCTCACTGTCGGCTTTGGCCTTGCTTTCAGAGTCTGCTTTGGCTTTACTTTCTGATTCAGATTTTGCCTTGCTTTCGGATTCTTTCTTCTTGGAGGCTTCGATGGCACTCTGGTTTTCGGTTTTTGATACCATGACTTGTTCTGCGGATTCCGGTTCCGGTGCCTTATTTTGGTTTTGGAACCATGCTGTCGCTGCAATTGGCACCAGAATGAAAAGCACGCAGATAAACATCAAGATCTTCTTCGTTGGTGTAATGCCCTTCTTATTGCCATCATCGCTCTTGCGGACATATTGGCGTTGATTCAAACTCTCGAAATCCTCGTCACTCTCATCTTCATCGAGATCAGTCGGTACAAAAGTTGTTGGTTTTACGTTTTCTTGTTGATCTTCGGACTCCGTAGCTTCCTCTTCTGGATCATTCTTGGCCATATCGTCGCTCAGATTACCATGATAGATGGTGGTCTTCGAGAGATCATCATCTTCGTCGTCTGAACGCCACTCGTCTTCAGTTTCGTCGTAACGATCGGATTCCTCATCGAAGTTGCCATATTCCTCGTCATCATATTCTTCGTAATCGTACTCCTCATCGTCATCATAATGATCATCAGGGGTGTCTTTTGACTTCATTTTATCTTTGAATGACTGCCATTGATCTTTAAAGCTCATTCAAAAGCTCCTCTCTCAATTTGCTTGTGCCGTCTGCCTACATGACCGGCTGATACACTTGATCCGCCTATTCCGCTCGTACGGTTTCACAGTATATGTTGTCCTATTTTATCATTCCTCCAGCCAAAAGTCAGCCAGACTTTCCCCTGTAACGTCTAATTTAAGCGAAAATTAACCCAGCAATGCCCCCAAGCGATCCTGCCAGGGGGTGAGTTTGTAGGACGGTATTTGAGGTTTCCTCCGCCCACTCGCCAAATACGCCGTCCACTCCGCCGTCGTTTGGTAGTCCGGCTGATCATTCTGGCAGCAAAATTTCGAACGGTTTGTTAATGTCTCGTCAAACGCGCGCAGGAGATGCTGACGCAAGCACTCATTTGTTTGGCAGTATGCTTGAACCTGGGTGACTTCTTTTTGTTTGATCTGGAGGAAGTGGCGGTAATGCGCAATTGCCTGCGTGGCTGAAGAGAAGTGCCGCTGATAAAAAGCAAGTAAACTCAGTACAGATTCCGCTAACTCGAGCTGGGTAGCAATAGCTGTGAGAGACGTATCAAACACCTGCATCAGTAATGGATAGAACTCCTCCACAGGCCAATATTGCCCGATCTTAAAATAATTTAAGCGTGCAAGTTCTTCGGGATTGTAGTACGTCATCCCGCATGCCTGCGCTCCGTCACGCCCAGAGCGTCCAATTTCTTGGATTAAATCCGCGAGCGTCAGTGGCAAATGATAGTGGATCACAAAGCGAATGTCGCCCTGGTTAATGCCCATCCCAAATGCGGACGTCGCCAAAATCACCTCCAACTGTCCGCTTTGAAACTGCTGCTGAATGCTGTAACGATCTTCCGGCGAATAATCAGCGTGATAACTAGCAACTTTGAGTGTAGTTTCCTGGGTGAGGAGGTGCTCGAGCTGGTCGGCTTCAGCTTTGTTATGAACATAGACAATCCCCGGTTTAGGGAGCGTCACCAGGTCATGCGTCAGGGTGTAAATCTTATTGGCCTCATTGACCTGCTTCGTCGCATAGAAGATATTGGGGCGATCCAACGACACCTTGACAGTCTCCACCGTTTCGAACGGATAAAAGAGGAACTTTTGAATGTCTTGGAGTGCTTTCTCCGTGGCGGTCGCAGTGAGTGCTAGGGTGAGTGGCTGGTTGAGCTTGCGGCGCACCTGGATCAGTTCACTATATTCCACGCGAAAATCGAACCCCCACTGTGAAATACAATGTGCCTCATCAATCACAAGGAGATGAATCTCCTGCTGTTTTAAGATCCCAATGATTTGAGGACGGTCGATCATTTCCGGCGACAAAAACAGAAACTGATACTGGCCTAATTGCTGCAAGACCTGCTGCTGTTCCGAATGATTCAAGGTGCTGTTGAGTGCGACCGCCCGTTTGATCCCGAGACGCTGCAGTTGTGCTACTTGATCCTGCATGAGGGCAACAAGGGGGGAGACGATCACCGTGAGCCCCGTTGATTGATACTGAAACAGCTGATAGATCAGAGACTTCCCGCCACCTGTAGGCAAGAGTGCAATCGCATGGTGCCCGGCTTTTAAGGCAGACAATGCTTCTTGTTGGCCGGGTTTGAACTGGGCATTTGGGCCGTAGAGAGCTTCTAATTTGGCTTGATCATCCATGTCGAACCTCCTCTCTGTTCCTTAATCTGCCAGTAGCGGAATAACCAAAAAGGTGTTTCGGGATATTCCTCACTAAACGCCTTGTAATCTTCAGGAGCGGGATCGGTAAGTGGCAATGGATAGGCCGCTAATGTCTGCTCCAGTTGTGTTTGAATCAGTGTAGGATCCCACATCATCAGTTCCACAAAATGATCCGCAATCGTACTCGGTTTCAGTCGGCGTTTCTGAGTAATGGTTGTCAGTGAATCGCCTTGTTCTACTAGGCGCCGCGTTCGCTCCACCGAGGAATTCCATGCCGGAAATTGTCGCCACATCCCAGATTGAAAAAGCGAGAGATAAGATAGCTTTTTATGCTTTTTTAGGGAGGCTTCGAACGGATCCCACAGGCATTCCATCACGACTCCTTCCATTGCTCTCGGCAGGTTCAGTGCGTCTGTCAATTGGGCATTCGTCAAAGCCGTCACCTCACGCCCCGTCAGTGTCGCGATCAGGGCATCCGCAATCACAGGTTCCGCCCACTCGTTCAATACGGCTGTGAGTTCCTCCACCACTGCTGTTCTCACTGCGTCCGTCGTCATGCCCATTTCTTTGAGATGGTGGAGATAATACTTAATCAGTTGTTGAACACGAACATGATGCGTCATCGGGACATAATGCGTCATATGCGAGTGATTGGACAACGCCTGGAATAATAAGCGATAACTCAACTGGCGCATCCGATGTTCATAGTGTGGCACTCGCCCCTGCCGCCCTTTTAATAGCGTCTTTAGGAGCGGATCTAGCGGTACTTTTTCATCATTCGTCGCTTTTTTGGTCGCCTCCTCCCATTCGTCCTTAGTGAGCCTTGGGTAGAGACCAAATAGCCCATCCAGATGATGTTGATAACAATAGAAGAGCGTCGTATTCGTCCGTCTGCCCACTAGTACTTGATAAATAGTACTCTGGCGATAATCTTGTGTGTCTTTAGCAATTTGCTCCAATAGCTCCATACGAAACTCCTCTCCTATAATCTTTAATTGAACGTTCCTCTTTCACGGAAAAGTCTGCAATCCCCTTTTGATACTCGTTTCTTAGATTAATGAGGACCCCCCATTTTCATGAAAAGATCAGTGCTCCGATCACTGTGGCTCGCTCACTTTCATGAATGTGGACCTCCACAGTTACAAAACACGGATCTTTGCATTACAAAACGTGAACCGCCACATGCTATGAAACAGACTATCCTACTCTTCTCAAAAGAAAAAGCTATGCACATACTGATCATATCGTACATAGCTTCTCTAAATAAATACGTTTGCTTTTGAAAAATCGCGGGGCCTAAAATTTTATTTGTCGTTAATCATTAATGTAGGCGTTTGGAAATAATCGGCAACAGATAGCGTAACACCACATGGCTTGCAATGCTGATGGCAACCCCTTTGATGAAGTTAAAAGGAATCACCGCACTCAAGATGTAGAGATTCATATCTGGAATTGGGAAGTTCATGACCTTCACATAAAATGGTGTGATGACGAAGTAGTTCAAGACACTCATCACAACGACCATGGCGAGTGTGCCCAAGCCGTAAGCCGTGAAGACACGTTTGAAGTGGTTAGAGTGCAGTCCCTCATGTCCGGTTTCTTTATTCGGCGTGAAATAGGTCTGCTGCAAAATATGGTAAACCGGCCACATAAAGGCAAGAGACGCTAAGACGCTCGCCGCATCCCCAATTGGCAGCCCCATATCGCCCCCGGTTTGGATGTAGTGCACCACGCCACGAATCACAATGACGGCACTTCCTCCGACTGGCCCATAGAGAAAGGTCGTCAAGAGCACCGGAATATCACTGAAATCTACCTTGAGAAATGGTGCAGTTGGAATCACGGGAAACGCAAACCACATTAGAATAAATGCGACAGCCCCCATCAATGCGATCGTAATCAGTTTTTGTGTCTGTTTGCCCTGCATAAAAAAATCCCCTCTCTCCTTCACGAGCAAGGGAATTGAACACAACGAATATGCGCATGGATAGTATCCAATACTACCCTTCACTATCTAAACGTTAATTGTGCTTCTTCCATCCTGACTGTACAGTCGGTATCAGAATTTCACTGAATCAGTCGCTTAAGCGAGTCGTGGACTATCACCACCGATCGGGAATCTAACCCTGCCCTGAAGACAATTACTCTAAATTTCTATATTCATAGTGTACGCCCGTTTTAATGAAAAGGCAATCATTTTTACTTATTTTTTGTTTGAGGTGCTCACCACTTTTTTGTACGAGGCACTGACCGCTTTTTATATAAGAAACTCACTGCTT
The DNA here is from genome assembly GCA_030528285.1 of Aerococcus sp. Classification (GTDB taxonomy): domain Bacteria; phylum Bacillota; class Bacilli; order Lactobacillales; family Aerococcaceae; genus Aerococcus. The sequence goes on from JAUMZE010000008.1 coordinate 23,600, forward strand.
TTGGAAGGCCTTATAATCAAAACTCCCACGCACGATTGTTAAACGTGGGAGGGCGTAATCTTCTATTTGGTGAGGCGTTTGAGGGCATCAATTTCCTTCTTCACGAGCGGACGGAATTCACCGGGCGCTAAATATTCCGTGGTCAGGAAGGCGTAACGGGTCCGGGCCAGACGTTTCACAGGTAAGCCAATCGCCTCAAACATCTTACGGACTTGGCGGTTGCGTCCCTCGTGAATGGTGATTTGAACGGTTGCATTTTTCGTTGCTGCCTTGTTCTTCAACAGATTGACCTTCGCTGGTGAGGTTTTCCGCCCATCAATCTTCACCCCGCGACGCAAAGGTTCCAGATCGCTATCAGTTGGTATGCCTTCTACCTTGGCGACATAGACCTTCTCCACCTCACTGCTCGGATGCATCAACCCATTGGCCAGTTCCCCATCATTGGTCAAAAGGAGAATCCCCGTCGTATGGTAGTCCAACCGCCCAATTGGATAGATACGCTGCTTCACACTCTTGAAGTAATCGAGCACCGTTTTCCGTCCCTTATCGTCACTCACGGTGGAAACCACCCCATCCGGTTTATTGAACAGGAAAGTTACGGGTTCTTCCTTGTAGATAGGAATCTGATCGACTTCGATTTGATCAGTCTGGGTAACCTTGGTACCCAGTTCACGGACCACTTCACCATTGACCTTGACACGTCCTGCTTGAATCATCTTTTCTGCTTCGCGCCGGGATGCAACACCCGCATGAGCAATTACTTTTTGTAAGCGTTCCATTATCTGTTACCTGCTTTCTGTCGTTGGGGATTCCAATTGATCCGTCATGTGCTCATAGAGATTACGGTGCGTTGTTTCATTATCGGGTGTCAATACCGCTAAATCTGGTAAATCATCGAGCGAGTTGAGCCCGAAATATTGGTAGAAATAATCGGTGACCCCGTAGAGAATCGGATGTCCTGGTGAATCCTGTCGCCCCTGTTCTTCAATCAAGCCGTGTTGCATGAGTTTCTTCAACATGCTGTTGGACTGCACGCCCCGGATCTGATCAATCTGCATGCGTGTGACCGGCGACTCATACGCAACGATCGCCAGGGTTTCTAACGCCGCCTGGGTGAGTCGTGTCGCAAAGGGGGACTGAGCGTACTGTTTGATGATCTCGCCATATGCTGCCTTGGTTGCGAGCTGGAACCGCCCATGCACCTGACGCAGGGTGATCCCAGCCTGAGGATTCTGTTCCAGCGTGAGTTTCAACCGCTCCAGGGCATAACGAATATGGTCCGGATAAACTCCAAGCAATGCGGAGGCCTCCTCCACGCTCAAGCCATCCTCACCTGCCACAAACAATAAGCTCTCCAATGCGCCTAGATCATTCATTCACCTGCCCCCCCCTTTCGCAGTAGAATATCGCCATCCATTTGTTCCTGTTCAAACGTAATCATGCGTCGTTTCGTTAGCTGTAACAATGCCAAAAAGAGCGTCACCACCACATTCCTCGTCAAAGGCTGCGTAGAAAGTAAGGAAGCAAAAGAAACAGGTTGATTGGATGATTGGTCCAACGCTTCCTCAATCGTTGTCATTGCTTCCTCAATCGTATAGGTATCCGCTTGAATGGTGGCTTCAGTTGGCTGTTCCAATGACAAACGCTGCACCATCTTTGTCAGTGCGCCCAGTAAATCATCCGTTGTCACTTCATCTTCAGGGAGTGGGATCACAGCTTGATAATTCGACAGATCGCTGGGTGCTTTTGAATACCATTTCACCCGCCTCGACTGCTGCTCTTCTAGGGCCTCTCCCAATGCCTTGAACTGCTGATAGGCCACTAATTGTGCCACTAACGGCTGACGCGGATCCTCTTCTTCCTCTGTAGGGATTGTTTTTGGTTTTGGCAAGAGGAGCTTCGTTTTGATCTCTACCAACGTCGCTGCCATGACTAAATAATCACTTGCCACATCCAAATTACGCTCCTGATGGGCATGGATGAGGTCAATATACTGCCTTGTGATCTCTACAATGGGAATATCAAAAATATCAATATTCTGCTTTTGAATCAGATGCAATAATAAATCAAGAGGGCCAGAAAAATTGTCTAAGTCGACAATCCACTGCCCCTCTTGGCTCGCTGGTTTAAGCGGTTGGGTACGCGTATTGGTATTCGCCATTATTCCTCATCTTCTCCTGTCGCATGAGGCAAGATCTCGGGTTTCGTGCGCTGCTCATGCACTGCCCACTTATCGAGCAACTCCGATAGCGCCAGACTCCCAGAAATTGAGCAATCCGGAAATTCATCAGCTAATGCGGATAACATCGCATAGGAGAGGGATTCCCCACGAAAAGAAGGATTAATCGTCAAGTAACGAATAATCAATACCTCATCATCGGCGCCAAAATCAAACGCAATCAATCCCACGAGATTATCAGTTTCTTCATCACGCCACAGATAGGCATGTCTTTTTCCCGTTTTGATCCGTTCCATTTCTTTTTTCAGTTTGCTGATATCCTTGAATTTGTCAATGTAACTGACCAACCCCATGGCAATCTTGTCATAATTCGCCTTGTAGGGGATTAACATGCGAAAACACATCCTTCCCATCGCTTCGAAGCGGTCCTTGATGATTCTATGTCTATCGTTCATTGGCTCTGTCGTTATAGTCTTTTCCACTCTAATCAAATTAAACCAAGAAATCAATACTCAATTACTGTTCCCCTGGCTTTTTCGCATGAGTGGCGAATGACATTGCATCCTCATTATTCAACGATCCCGCTTCTAATTGAGTGGATGATCATAACAGGAGGCGCCGCAATTGTCCAGTCATCAGGTATAAAAAGTACAATCGACGCTCTCCTAGCAATATATATTAAGTGATTCCTCTACACGGATAGCTGACTAAAGACGTCCCCAACCTTGGCTTTGATGGTGAGGAGATTCTCTCGATGCAGTGGCAAATTGGATTGGTTGATAACCACCAGCTCCTCCCCGCGGAAGTAATTCAACAGCCCCGCTGCCGGATAAACAGAGAGGGAAGTACCTGCTACGATGAGAACGTCCGCGTGTTCGATGGCGCGTACAGCCCCAAGAATTTCCTGTTCATTGAGCGCTTCTTGGTAGAGCACAACATCTGGCTTCACAATCGAATGGTCCTCACTGCAGCGGGGAATACCATCCTCATCGAGCTCGAGATCCTCATAGCGATAAAAATGCTGATGGGCCTCGCAGTAGTTCCGATAAACATTCCCATGCAGTTCAAACACATGCTGACTGCCTGCTTGTTGGTGCAGCTCGTCAATATTCTGCGTCACAATCTGAACGTCGTGCCCGGAGTGTTCATAATCCGCCAAGAACTGATGGCACGGATTGGGTTTGGCATCTGGATACACGAGATTGTTGAAATAAAACTCAAAGAAGATTTTGGGGTGCTGCTCATAAAAAGAATGCGAGATGATTTCTTCGGCCGATACTTGATACCCAGAATCCTGCATGTAGAGCCCCTTAGATGAACGGAAATCTGGAATCCCGCTCTCCGTAGATACCCCCGCTCCACCGAAGAAAACGAGGTGTTTACTCTGGTCAATCATTGCTTGTAACTGTTCAATTTCACTCTGCATTAAGAACGCCTCCTGTCCCCATTCTAGCAGAGAATTCGCTGATGCAAGATTCTAAGGATTGAATGAGAGGGAGGAGGTCACTTATTAATGATATTTCGATTCTCATCTACGCTATCCGCACCCTTTCGTGGTATACTATCGATGTAAGTAGTTTGATTCAAGGCTGGTCGCCTACTACTACTTATCATCCAACCATTTACAAATATAGTAACGTATGGAAAGTGAATTCCTAGTAACCGTGTATTATACTATGGATGTAAGAAGTCGGCATGTTAGTTGTCAAAAGCCTCCGCACTCAACTAAGTGTGGGGCTTTTTCGTTGTTCTGATTTTCAGCCTTGGATTTCTTATCTCAACAATCATCTGTGTTATAATGAGAAAAAATCGATAAAGGAGATTAGCATGAAATCCCTATTTAAACGCCTGGCGCTGATTGTGGTGGGGGCATTCATTCTCACTGCCTGCAGTGCCACCCCGAGTGTTGACGATAAGTTCTTCAGTGATCTGCAAGCAATGTGGACCGAACGCACGAAGACCCTGATCCAATTTCAAAAGGAGCAGCAAGCCAATTCCGGGGACAGCAGCCAAGAAAAGCCATCCACGCAAGATATTCTCAAGAAGACCTATAACGACGAATGGAACTCCATGAAAGGTTATGAAGGGAAGGACCTCAAGGATGACAAGCTCAACCAAAATGTGAAGAACTATCTCACCGCGCTCAAGGCCTGCCACGACGCGCTCGATGGTGATTTGACGATCGAGAAGAATAAAACGTTCAACGAGAACTACAACAAACGTGTGAAAGCTCTCAATGCCTTGGCGGAGGATCCGCGTTTCACCCTGCCGAAGAATCAGCTGAACGACCTGCACATTAACGACGATACCATTAAGCAGTATGAAGAGCAGGCAAAGAAGACTAAAGCGGCCTCTGAGCAATTGAAAAAAGATCTAGAAGCGATTAAGTTAAATGTCTCTAAGCAACCCACCACAGACGATCCAACTGTGACCTGGTCCGGCGAACTGACGAACCACTCCGACATGGAAGTACAGAACCTCAATCTCTCCTTCAATCTATTAGACAAGGATGATAAGACACTCGATTCGCCAAAAGTGAAGATCGAAAAACTCTCACCGGGCGAAACCAAGAAGTTTTCGATTTCCTCTAAAGAGTTGAATTTCGATCATATGCAGGTGGGGTTAGATGATCAATTGAAGATCGTGGAACCTGGATCCACCGATAACAACAATGATAAAGAACAAGAAAAGAGCTCAAACGATAGCGCCGATAAACAGGAGAGTGCCCAAAGCGCCTCTGAGAAAAAATAACCAACACGAAAAGTCGCAGCTCCCGTCCAAAATGAGGATGGAGACTGCGACTTTTGTTATGCACGTGGAAATGATTTGTTGTAAGTATCCTGGACGTGTTTGGCGTGAATGTGGGTGTAAATCTGAGTCGTTGAGATATCCGCATGTCCGAGTAATTCCTGCACTACCCGAAGATCTGCACCACTCTCCAACAGATGGGTCGCAAAGGAATGGCGCAAAGTGTGAGGACTCACTAATTTTGTGATCCCTGCATTTTTAATATCCCGCTTGAGATTCTTCCAGATGCCCTGGCGACTCAGCGGTTTCCCCCACCGATTCACAAATAGAAAATCGTGTGGCGGGTCAATTTTTTCAACGAGATCAGGGCGTGCTATTTTTAAATAGCGCTCCACCCAGTCCTGAGCGATTTCACCAAGCGGGAGAATGCGATCTTTGTCTCCCTTTCCGTGCACCTGAATAAATCCTAACTCACTGTGCATGTCGGTCGTTTTCAGTTCAATAATTTCACTCACCCGCATGCCCGTCGCGTACATGACCTCCAGAATTGCCCGATTCCTCAGTCCGAGCGGGGTCGACACGTCCGGTACATGCAGTAACCGCACAATTTCCTCACTAGTGAGCGTTTCCGGCAGATCACGCGTCGTCTTGGGGAGAGCAATTTTCTCCATGGGGTTCTCAGTGATGCTATCGTCCAGCTTCAAATATTTGAAGAAATGACGCATTGACGAAATGAACCGACTAACCGTTGTCCGCGCGCGTCCTGCTGCCTTGAAATTGGCGAGCAGCTGGCGGATATCTGCGGATGTCACCTCATCAAAGGACTGATACTCATGTTCCTTCATATAAGCAAGAAGTTTATCCATATCCTGCTGGTAGCTAGTGATCGTATTATCGGATAGACCCTGTTCAACCTTGAGCGTGGTGAAGAAGTCCTCCAAAATATCTGAGATTGCCATTAGTCCTCACGCACATTTCGTAATTGAATACCGGTGTCCGTCTGTTCCACCAGGCGATGTTTCAATAAATTCCCGAGCGCCCGTTTAAATTTCGCCTTGCTGATCCCAAAATAATCGCGAATGGCGTCAGGATCACTGTGGTCATTAAACGGCAAACTGTGCAAGGGTTTCCGCTTCAAGCTAGCGAGAATCATCTGCGCATCGTCGTCAATCCGCGCATATGCTAACGGCTGAAGGGAGAGATTAAATTGGCGGTTCTTCCCAACCCCAATGACGCGTCCCTTCACTTCTTCTCCAAGGCGTGGTGCACTTTCCCACTCACTCTCATGGACATACGCCCGGTGATAGAATGGGGTGATCAAGTGGCAGCCATTGTGATCCACGCGATACACCCGCCCGGACACTTCATGGTTGTGGAAATCGAGGCCTTTCTTCGGCACATTTTTCGTGATTTCTTCGATGATGCGTTCCTCTGCTGGTTTCGCCCAGAGCCGTTCTTTCTTATCAACAGTAAGCGTCACATAGAGGCGATCCCCTTTTTTCGGCCAGCGGGATTTATCTTCCGGTAGATCATCGAAAGACACCGCAATATCCTTGTTGGAAAGCCCGATATCAACGAATACCCCGAGATCAGTTCTGACCTCTACTACCGTGGCCCAGTCGTAATAATCCACGCGCACATGTGGGAGGTCAGTGGTGAGGCGTCGTTTACCGGCAATATCCTCGTAGATAAAGCCAGTGACCGCTTTGCCCATTTGATGTACCAACCCCTGTTTCGTCATCGCGTAGGTTTGGCCGTTCACCTGTGCAAAGTACTCTGTTTTATTTTCATCGATGATTGTTGCTTGAACAATACTTCCAAGTGTTGGCGTTGTCATCCTACCCCTCCTCTAAACGAAGGGATCCGGCACAATAGAACCATCCCGATGATAATAGGTCACCATTTTCGTTCCGTCTGCCTCCCAATCGAGCATTGCATAGGTCGGATGTGGGTATTGTCCCCGTGGCAGGCGAATACTGCCGGGATTAATCATCAATACCCCTTGTACTTCTTCCAGGGTCATCACATGGGAATGCCCGAAACACGCCACCTCGCAGCCGGCTTCCTTGCTGTAACTAGCGAGGACATTCAGATCGCGCTTAATGTCGAAACGATGCCCATGTGTCACCATGATCTTACCTTCTGGGACACTCACTACCTCCGCCAGTGGGAAATCGGCGAAGTCCATATTCCCCTGAACAACTGTGAATGATTGCCAGATGGGATCTTCAACATTCCCCTCTGAATCTCCACAGTGAATAAATGCTGTGGCCTCGTCTTGATGACGTTCCACAATCATTTTTAAAATTTCTTGATCCCCGTGGTTATCAGAGACAATCACAATTTTACTCATAAATTCAGTGCTCCCCTTTCTAGATCACGCACAAGCTGACTAACAGCTTGACCGCGGTGACTCAATTGATCTTTTCTAGTCTGAGTCAATTCAGCGGCCGTTTTCTGTTCAGATGGCACATAAAAAATCGGATCGTAACCAAAACCATTCGATCCTTGTTCAAAACGCGTTATCATGCCGTCCCAGATGCCGTGGTACTGTTTGATAATCTGACCGTTTTCATCACTGATCGTCAACACACAATGAAAAGCAGCCGCTCGCGCCTCATCTGGCACCTGTTCCATCGCTTTGAGGAGTTTTTCGCGATTCTTCTGGTCGTCCTTATCCAATCCAGCATAACGCGCGGAGTAGACACCCGGTTCACCATTTAACGCCTCGACTGCTAACCCAGAATCATCCGCAATCGCCAGCGTGTGCAATGCTTTAGCGGTTTGAGTCGCTTTGATAGCTGAGTTCTCCTCAAAAGTCGTCCCTGTTTCCTCGATATCCGACATTTCTGGATGGTCTAGCAGGGTTTCAACGGTGTAACCGAGCGTTGAAAACATCTCTTCAAATTCTTTGGCTTTCCCGGGATTTTTAGTCGCAATGACTACTTTTCGCATCATTTAACGTCCTTTCGTGAGGTCCGCAGTAGCAACCGGTTGTACATAGATGTCTTTCCCTAACCAGCGTTTCGCCACTTGCTGGAATTCCACCGGGTCTCCAGTCGTATAGAAGTCGACATACGGTTCTGGATCCGTGACATTCTCCAAGTGATGTTTTTGTAATTGGCTTTTGACATCCTGAACGGCAGCCCGACCAGCGTCAATCAAGCGTACACGTGGCCCGAAATAATGCTGGAATTCGTTCTTGATGAGTGGAAAATGGGTGCAACCTAAAATCACGGTATCTGCGTCCACATCACTCACCGATGCCAAACAAGCGGCCATCTGACTTCGCAGTTTGATTGGATCAGTGGTTGGGTCCTCTACCAGTGGCACGAGTTCGGAGCATTCCACCCCGTAAACGTTCAGCATTGGATCGCGTTCTAACAGATGGCGATCATAAATCCCGCTCGCAACAGTTGCTTCCGTCCCGGCCACAATGATGCGACCGTTCTCACTCAGTTGTGCTGCCTGACGCGCACCGGGAGCGACCACGCCCACGACTGGAATATCCAACTCTTCCTGTAATTCGTCAAAAACTACTGCCGTCGCCGTATTGCAAGCAATCACTAATAGTTTAATATCAAAGGTTAATAAAAATTGCACGAGTTCATGCGTATATTGACTAATCTTCTCAGCGGGTTTCACCCCATAAGGACAGCGCGCATTATCGCCAATATAGACCATCGATTCATTCGGAAAATCAACGAGCGCCTGCTTCAATACGGTAAGCCCTCCTACGCCCGAATCTAAAATACCAATGGGCTGATTCATACACGTTCCGCCTCCAATGTCTTTATTATATTAACGTTTACATAAACGTCTCTAGCTCTCATTTTATCAAACTTAACGGGAGACACCTAGAAAAATATTAATAAAGTCCCGCCCCACCGCTCAGCTTAGGAGCGAGGGACGGGACTCATTCATTTAGATTGAATACTTCGATCTTAGAGATATTGTTCCAAGATCTGTTCGAGGCGTTCCTTTGGTGTGTAACCGGTGAGACGTTCTACAATCTCGCCGTCTTTCTTCACGAGGAGGGTTGGGATCGCCATAATTCCAAATGAGGTAGGCGTTTCTGGGTTGTCATCTACATCCATCTTCGTGAACTTCACTTGGTCGCCCATTTCATCATCGAGCTGTTCAATGATTGGGGACTGCATTTTACATGGACCACACCAGGTTGCCCAGAAGTCCACTAATACGACACCTTTATCGGTTTCTGCTTGGAAATTTTGATCAGTAATTGCTTGTACCATCTTTTTCTTCCTTTCGTTTTTGAAAACTCACACTTACTATTTTTATATAAGTAGGTCTATCCACTAGTATAACAGGTTTTTAAAATTTTTCGATTCAAATGCTTACGCTACCCCGAAGAGGTTCAATGCCTATTCGTTTAATGTTTAAAGGTCACAACGGTCGCACCGTTCCCCCCCATATTGTGGGGAGCATATTGGAAATCCTCCACGCGCGAATTCTGCTTGAGATAATCTTGAACGCCATTTCGGATCACACCAGTCCCGAAACCGTGAATAATTGTCACTTGTGGGTAACCTGCTAAGAGAGCCTGATCAATGTAGGTATCTAACGCCTTCATCGCTTCTTCATAGTGCATCCCGCGCAGATCGAGGTCACTGTGGATGTTCTTTGCTTGATGGGCATGGACGGTGACGTGATTCTGTTTCGGTTCATTCTTGGTTGGCTGATAGACGAAATCTTTTTCATCGAGGGTCATCTTGAGCATCCCCATCTGAACGACCCACTGATGGCTCCCGCGCTGTTCCACGAGCGTTCCGACCTGTTCATACGGGATTACCTTGACCTCATCACCGACCGTTAACGTGTGATTCTTATGAGCTTTTTTCTTCGCTCGTCTGAGGACCTTGTTATTCTGCAGCTGTTTTTGTTCCTTCAGCTGTTCAAAATCCTTCTGCTTAGCGATGATTTCGTGTTCCTTCACCGTACTGCCTTCTGGGTGGTTAAGCTGCCAGTTGCGGATTTCACTGAGCAATTGATCCGCCTGTTCACGTCGCTTCTCAACGATCGCATTCGCTTCTTGGCGGGCTTTTTCGAGATATTGTTGCTTATGATCTTGGAGGTTGCTGTAGACTTTCGATAGATCACGCAGAAGTTTCTCACTCTGTTTCATCTCACCTTTGAGATTCTGGTAACTTGCCTCATAGCGTTGCCGTTCTTCATCAAGCTCCGTAATCATCGCATTGAGGTCCTGGCTGTTCTGATCGAGGTAACCTTTTGCCTCCTCAACAATTAATGGATCCAACCCTAAACGCCTGGAAATTTCTAGAGCATTACTGCGCCCCGGTTCCCCAATCAATAGCCGATACGTCGGGGAAAGGGTCTCATCGTCGAATTCCACGCTCGCGTTCATGCTCTTCGGATGTTCGAACGCGTAGGCTTTGAGTTCTGGATAGTGAGTAGTGGTCGCAACAATCGCGTCTTCTGTTGCGAGACGGTTCAGGATCGCAATCCCCAGTGCCGCCCCTTCTTTTGGATCGGTACCGGCCCCCAGTTCATCAATAATGACGAGGTCTCGGGATGTCACCTGTTCCAAAATATGAATGATGTTCGTCAAATGGCCCGAGAAGGTACTCAGGTTAGCCTCGATTGATTGTTCATCCCCGATATCCGCGTAGATCTCGTCAAATACGGCGAGTACACTTCCTGGAGCAGTCGGCAGATACAACCCAGCCTGTCCCATCAATTGAATCAGTCCGAGTGTTTTCAGGGTGATCGTCTTCCCACCGGTGTTCGGTCCGGTGATAATCAACATGTCGTAATCCGCCCCATAATAGATGTCATTTGGAACGGCGATTTTCGGGTCGAGGAGCGGATGGATGGCCTGCTTAAAATGAAGTGTGCGCCCGTCTTTCGCAATGGTGGGACGCGTCGCATGCATCTGGCGGGCAAAACGATATTTCGCACGGATAAAGTCCAATTGCCCGATCATCCGTTGATTCGTTGTCAAATCATCAACGTAAGGAATCAAGTGCTCCGATAGCTCCTGATAAATCCGCAAAATCTCATTGTGTTCGGCCACGCGCAGATTAGCGACGTCATTGTTCAATTCCTGAACAGAAGCCGGTTCAATGTAGAGCGTCTGCCCACTCGCACTCTGATCATGGACCACTCCACCAAATTGATGGCGATACTCCACCTTCACTGGCAGGACATAGCGGTCATTTCTAATCGTAATTAGTTGGTCGGTGAGTAACTGACTCTGGGTGCGGACCATGCGCTCGAGCTGGGCACGAATCTGGGCAGTCTGGCGCTTGATTTCACGACGCAGGCGCTTCAATTCGTGGCTCGCCTCATCGAACACGGATCCATCCGGCGCAATACTTCGCGTGAGTTCGAGCCGAATCTTTCGCAACTGTTGGAGCTGCTCGCCGTAATGATTCAACAATGGGAGTTGAATATCCTCCCCCTCGAGTTCATCAAAGAACCGTCCCAGTGCATCACTCATGACGAGGAGCTGCATAATCAAAGCGAGTTCCTTCCCATTGAGGGTGCCCGCAATGTCCAAGCGTTTCAATGCACCTGAGATATCCTCGAGTGGGGAGAGTGGGAGTGATTTCTGCTCCGTATCGAGGCGCTCAACTTCCGCAATCTCTGCGAAACTCTGCTCCATTTGTTGGCGATCGTTCCCAGGTTCCAGGGTTAAGGCTTTTTGTTTGCCAAGAGCGGTCGCTGTTTCTTTGGCTAAAGCTTGGGTGATTTTATGCCATTCTAATGTTGTATAGATTTTTGAGTTCAAATAGAAACCTCCTTGTTTGAATGCGTCCCCTCTCTAAAGAAAAGGCACCATTCCTCCAAACCAAATAGGAAGTAAGTGGGTTGAAATGATCGGTGTATGGGTCACGATCCAGCCCAAAAGTGGTTGAGTCGTGAATAGCTGCTGGATAGCCGTCATATTAATCAAAGAGAGCCACGAAAGAAGAGTGGCCACCACCCCCCAACCGACTGCGATGCCAAACAGCGCCCCGACGATTTTTTGGGAGTGGTCCTTCTGCTCTAATGGACGAAGCCACTGGTAAACAAACGCCCGCAGTAGCCAAAGCCCGCCCATCATCAGTAAACTCGCACAGGAGCGAATGAAGACGTCCGGAATTCCTCTGAGTGCACTTCCCTGATAGAGGGTCAGCGAACTCTCCAGAGTAATATTTGGGTATGGCACCCAGAGACTCAATAATTGACTGAGCGGCTCCGTCCAACGCACCACTACTACTCCCGCAATGATGATCCAAATCAGATCAATCCCGATAAAGAGCAGAGATTTATGATGAAAATGATAAGCCATAATGCCTAACCATATAAATAAACCAATCGCTACTACCATCATATTCCCTCCTCTGTTTCTATGGTTTAGTGTTTGCGTGGGGTTTTCGATAATCCCTTCATTTTTGGGGTATGTTGTTTCGATTGTTGATAGTGCTTGAGTAATTCGCCCGTCGCATTCATGCGATTAGCCATGGACGATTTAGCGTGTCCAGGGGTGAAGGGCGTTTGCGTTTGTGTGTCGGAATCTGTCATATCAACAAAAATTGCATCGCCCAAATTCGTTGGACGTCCCATAATCGATGGTTTCTGTGTTTTGGGGGTCGTCGTTGATTTAGTTACGTCTATTTGTATTTCTTCTGTTGCTTCACTAGGCGTTTGGCTGTTTTTCTTTGCTTGATACTCAGCAACGGATTCCGCCTCTCCTGCAGTCACATTCGCTTGGTCCTCTATTGCAGATGAGGAATCCGCCTTCTCTTCAGCCACTAGCGCCGTTTGTTTTGCTTCCGCTTCAGGAGCAGGTGCCATTTCTTCTTCTGTGGTTGTTTCAGTTACCGGCGTCGTTTCTTCTTCTGCTTCAGGTGCAGGCGCTTCCTTTATATCCGGTTTCGATGTGGATACTGCCGCTGTTTCAGGTGCTTCAACTTCCTTTGTCGTTGGTGCTGCCTCGGTCTGTCCGTTCTCTTTTTCTTCCAGCTGTTCTTGGAGCGTTTGATTTTCTTCTTTTAGTGCTTGGAACTGATCTTTGAGGTGATCCAATGCCTCACGCAAACGTTCATTCTCCTTGTGCGCGCGCTGTTCGCTGTAATACAAATCGTAATGCGCCACTTTCAGTTCCAGCAGTTCAGAGGTAATATTCATCCCCACTAATAAGGCGAGATTCTCCGTCGAACCGCTTGGATACTGCCGACTTGCCTCATCTAACCACTGATTGAACTGTTCGGTCACCCGATTCATATGTGTCGTTTCCTTGTCCGAAACAATGGAAAACTTCTTTCCGCAAATTTTTGCCTGATAGCGCTTCTTAGCCATGAACGATTTGCACTCACTTTCCTCATTATGATCTCTCTCATTCTATCATGGCACGCCCGGAGTGACTAGACTGGCGCACGATCTCTCAACATTGCATTGGATTTTCACGAGATAAAGATGAATTTTACTCTCTTTTACTAGCATTTACTACATTTTAATCTTGCATGCGGACGAGATTCGGTGTACGATGGTTAACAACTAAATGAAGTAGGATAGAGGTCGCAAGTGACAAGAGTAGTTCGCGCGAGGATACCGCCTGGCGAACGAAAGGGGATCTTGCCGAAATGTTAGTGAGGGACGGTAGCTGAATAAACCTCACTGATGTTGGGGATAAGCAGAAGATGTTTATCACTGTCATATACTATGGTGTATGAAGCGCTGTCTCGGTTATTTTATACATGATTTTAACCAGTCAATCTGGCGAACTCTATCCTTTATTTATTAGGGATAGAGTTTTTTTGATGTTTAGGAGGAAATTATGAGTAAAGTAACCAAATGGCTGTGCGGGCTATTCGCCCTCTTCCTGGTGCTTTGTTGGTCCCAACCACAAGTAGTCGCCGAAGAAGCCACGCCAAAAATCCAAGTTGATATGAATGTGCTGAACCAGGATCTCGCAACGCCCGGCGTTCTGCGCGTTGGGATGGAGGCCAACTATAGCCCATTCAACTGGTCGCAGCCGGACGACTCGAACGGTGCCGAACCGATCGCCAATTCCACAGGTGAATATGCGAACGGCTATGACGTCCAGGTCGCCAAACAGCTCGCCCAAGCGCTCGGGTTGAAATTAGAAATTATGAAGATCGAATGGGACGGTCTCCCACCTGCCCTTCAATCCGGCAAAATCGATGCCATTATCGCTGGGATGTCGCCAACTCCTGAACGAATCAAACAGATCGATTTCTCTGATTACTACTACCACTCCGATATCGTGCTCGTCGTGAAGAAAGATGGTCCTTACGCAAAGGCGACCTCCCTGAATGATTTCCGCCACGCGAAAGTCACCGGTCAGCTCAACACCCTCCACTACGACTTGATCGACCAAATTCCTGAAGTCAACAAACAAACGGCGATGGATACCTTTAGTTCTATGGTTGAAGCTGTGAAAACTGGAAAAGTCGATGCCTATATCTCCGAACGTGCGGGTGGGCAAGCTGCCACCGCCGCTAACCCAACCTTGACGGCGATTCAATTCGAGCCAGGCAAGGGTTTTGATCTCAAGAATACCGATCCATCTATTGCGGTCGGTGTCCGTAAAGGTTCCCCTCTCCGTCAATACGCTAACGAATACCTGAAGACCTTCGATAAACAGCATCAAGATCAATTGATGAATAAGATGGTGGATCTGAATCAACAGGACCAACAACAAGGTTTCTGGGGACAGGTGGCGTCCATCTGGCAACACTACCACAAGCAATTTCTGCGTGGGGCGGGGAACACCATGCTGATTGCGCTCGTCTCAACCTTTCTCGGGTTTGTGATTGGTTTGATTATCGCAATTTACCGCTCTCTCCCAATCAAACGCGCCCACAATCCACTGGGGTATGGAGTATTCAAGCTGTTTGATTTCCTGATGATGGCTTATATTGAGATTTTCCGTGGAACGCCAATGATGGTACAGTCCATGCTGATCTTCTACGGGACGAAGCAGTTCTTCAACCTCGACATGCCTGCCTTCACCGCCGCCTTCTTCATCGTGTCTCTGAACTCCGGAGCCTATCTCGCTGAAATTATCCGCGGGGGTATTACCGGGGTGGATGATGGCCAATATGAAGGAGCCAAAGCGATCGGGATGTCCCACTTCCAAACGATGACCTATGTGGTGATTCCTCAGGTGATCAAGAGTACCCTCCCTGCGATTGGAAATGAGCTCGTCATGAACATCAAGGATACCTCTGTGTTGAACGTGATCGCGGTGACCGAACTCTTCTTCGCATCGAAATCCGCAGCAGGTTCGACCTATATGACGTTCCAGACGTACTTCATTACCTGTGTGATCTACTTCATCTTGACGTTCATCACAACGCGTGTCCTGAACCTGATCGAAAAACGGATGCAGGGCGCCGATAATTATCAAGTGGCTAACCAGTCCATAGAAGGAGAATAGTTATGACACAAATTGATCCATTGCTCTCCATCCAGCATCTCGAGAAATCATTTGGTGATCATGAGGTGCTCAAGGATATTAATATCGATGTCACATCCAAAGAAGTCATCAGTATCGTCGGGTCATCCGGTTCCGGAAAATCGACCCTGCTCCGCTGTTTGAACCTCCTGGAAACACCAACAAATGGCGTGATCCAGTTCCACCAACAGAACATCCTCGAGAAAGGGTTCGATACCAACCACTACCGTAGCAAGGTCGGCATGGTGTTCCAGCAGTTTAATCTGTTCGAGAATATGAACGTCCTCGATAATTGCGTGATTGGGCAGATCAAAATCCTCAAGCGCTCCAAACAAGAAGCCAGAGAGATTGCCCTCAATCACCTCGAACGGGTCGGGATGGCGGACTACATTAACGCCCTCCCGCGTCAGCTCTCCGGTGGGCAGAAGCAGCGAGTCGCCATTGCGCGCGCTGTGTCGATGGATCCGGAAATGTTGCTATTTGACGAACCTACCTCTGCTCTGGATCCGGAAATGGTCGGCGAAGTATTGAATGTTATGAGTGACCTCGCTAAACAGGGCCTCACAATGATTGTTGTGACCCACGAAATGGATTTCGCCCATGAAGCATCCAGCCGGGTGATCTTCATGAATGACGGATACATCGTTGAAGAAGGAACCCCCGAAGAAGTTATCGATCATCCCAAAGAAGAACGGACCAAAGCCTTCTTATTCCATTACCACAAAGGACGTTAATCGATCCAAACCAAAAACTGCTCGCAAGTTCCTCCACGCTGAGGACTTACGAACAGTTTTTATTATGTCATTAAGTTTAAATTTAATCTCTAGAGTATTTGGATTCGATCCCCGCGAACCAGAGCGAGAAGAGAATCCCACCGATGAACATGACTAAGGCGATGAGTACAGCCGGCATCAAGCTCAAATTCATCAATTGGAGCTGTTCCCCGGAGAAGGCCGGCATCACCACGGTTGGGAAAATCGCAACAGAGGATCCAACCACCGTCCCTAAAATAAAGTGATACATCCGGCTGTAGAAGTGGTCGAACAACCAAGAAGCCACTTTGGCGAGGAGGAGGACACAGAGCACCCCACCGAGCCCGAGCGGAATGATCACGCCAACATCAAATGACGCAATCCCGGCAGACATCGGTTCATATAGCCCGAGATAAATCAGGAAGTTAGAAGGACTCATCCCTGGCACAATCACACCCAACCCAACGAGCGCCCCGGAGAGCACCCAGCTGAACAGACTTGGCGCCACATCGCTCAGGAAATTATCGCCCATCACCATTAGGACAAACAACGCCACCGCGGTAATCCCCATGATGAGCCAATCCATATTGTCGCGCCCTTTCTTGCCGGCTTCACGGAATAGAGAGGGGAACGTCCCCACCACAAATCCGATGAACAAGCAGGTAAACAGCCCTTCATACGCGCCGAATGCCTTCTCCACGAAGAAGGAAAAAATCACAATTCCAATAATAAAACCGATCCCCACCGGAATGAAGTATTGCATATTTTTCCAGAAATCTTTCGTGATATGACTGAAGAACGCTAATACCTTATCATAAATGCCGAAGATCACCGCGAGCACTCCACCAGATAAGCCCGGCAGAATCCCCCCGATCCCGATGAGCGCCCCCTTGACGACGCGGATCAGCCAATCGGTTAACGGACTTAGCTCAGTTGTGTGATTCACATTAATTCCTCCTTATATAAACGATGCTTTCATGTTTTATTTTCACAGTCAGAGCTAATTATAACAAGAAACCCCCGATTGTCTTTATAAAAAAGATTTAAAGGTCATTAATGGGATTCAAAGACCGCTGAGTTTAAGATAAAAAGTATAAGCAAACAATCTAGCTCTTGTTTATTATCAATCACTGAAGCAAATCATTTGCCCCCCGTTTTGTAAGCGCTATGATTTGGTTATAGAAAAGGTTCATTAGCCAACACAATAGAAATGAGTGGATGTTAATGACGAAAGAAAAGAAGAAAGATATCATACTCTGGATCGTTACACTGACCATCGCAACCATTACTTATCCTTGGGTAGAGCCCTATATTGGTCCTTATATTTATGGAGCGTTGGATGCGATTGCGAGTCTGTTTCAGTAGCGATCTAGGAGGAAGTCATCTCCTTACCACTCGATGCAGCTAAGAAAGCGAGCGGATGTCCATGGATGAAGACAAACCACTATCACACAAAGAAGCAAAGCAACAGCGTAAAGAACATCTAAAACTCTTCGCATTGGCGGTCTTTGTAGGGTGTTTGTGATCCCACCATTGCGACCGTACCTCTATCCCTATCTCTCCGCAATATTAGATATCCTCTCCCATTTTTTCAATAGCCTGTTGTAGTCAAAAGAAAATACTAGATACATAAAAAACCAGCTGCTTATTGAACAGCTGGTTTGCTCTCTATTGATAAATTCATTAGCGAGCGCCGCCACCGAAGCCCCCGCCGAATGAACCGCCACCCCCGCCGAAGCTCGTACCACCGCCAAAGCCTGCACTCGAATGCGGGGAGGATTGGGTGGTGGTTGCTCCGATGTAAGATTGGTTCATGATATTGGACCACAGATAGTAATCCAGGATACTGAAGCGTGGCGTTAAGATCATGGATTGCTCCACGAAATTGGGATTGAGCGTTTTAAAGGTTTCAGCGACTTCATCAGCAATCCCGAGTGCAGCCGCCTGAATCAAGAGGCGATCCCAGAGTTTGACCTCATTCGCCCCGCGTTCATTCACCAAGGAGTAATCCTTCAAGTAATTGTAGAAACGCACCATCTGGTCGCGCGTCTCAAGCCCAGAATCACTCAATGGATAATCAATCGCTTCATCTGCCCACTGCCGCAAAGTTTTCTTCTTGGAGATCTTGAGTGTCGCGGACCACCCAGCATCATCCAGAACGTCTCGGGAATGCTGGTTGATATTGGTGACGTAATTGATTAATGGACGCTGATGCTCCTCCATGTAGCGTTGGAGTTGTTTCTCCGTCAACAAGCCGTCCTTGCCTTTAACGCGCATGGCTTCTGTTAGCAGTTCCCAAACTGGTTCTACCTGCTCCAGCTGAACGTCTACATCCATATTCAAACGCAAAGCCGGTTTTCCTTTTTTGTCTTCGGTGAGGATAATGCGTCCGTCGCGTACGAGCACCAACATTGCCACCGCGAAATAATTCTCCTTCACGTGATCAACGTCTAGATCCACCAAGAACTGATAACCTGAGAAGACGTCCGGTGTCGGCCATTCTCGCGCATATTCGTCACGGAGGCGTTTACTCTGGTGTTTGAGGGATGGATAATATTGAGCTTTGCCGCGCCGACGCATCCGCTGCTGGTGCTGGTAACTAATGGTCGCAATGATCGCCCCACCGATGAATACGATCCCAACACAAATTATCGCAAAGATCCCCAAGCGCTCCGTCGTACTCATCGGTTTCTCGCCACCATTCAGGATCGTGTCGCGCTGGGTGTAATCTTCCCAGTTATAACTACTCCCCTTGAACGCACTCTTGGCATAATCATCGAACGATCCCTCGACCTTGAGTGGCTGGGTGAAGGTGTGGTTCGGGATATGAATCAGGAGCACACCTTTCCCATCCTTCGTCAAGGGCCCATTCGATTGGGCGTGAATCTCCCCATTGGTAAAACTCGTCTCGCCCTTAAAACCAAATCCCCAAACATTATAGTGCTGGTCAGCGAACATAGCACCCACATCACTCTTCACTGTGATGTTGATTTGTTGGGGTGGGACAGCGAGGCCTTCATTGATGAACTGCCAAAAAATCATTTGATCACTCGTCGTCTGCATCACAAACGGCGTAATGGTGTAGGTCACCTCATATTGGTGACGCCCATATTCAGTAATCCCCCAGTTGAGTTCTTCCTCATCGTTATAACCGTACGTGCCAGCTTTTTCTTCAAAGGAATCATCGACATCCCAATCATCGTTATAAGTCAGCGCTTTGCCGCCCATTTTAACGGTGTAATTGGAGAGTTTCTGCTCACCCTCTAACTTCAGGGGTTTGTAGATTTCAGTCCCCTCCTTGGTGGTCATATCCCATACCTCGCTCAGGGTGGCACTGCCGTCTTTGTGAAGGGTTACGGTGACAGAAATTTGATGAATGGTCTGATCCACCGCTGCCAAGGCGTCGGTATGCGGGATCAATAAGAGCAGGAGTAACAATGGCCCTATGATCCACCAGCGACGCCAATTCGTGTGCGTCATCGTCAATGCCCCTCTCTATTGGCAACATAAATGTTCGCTAATCCTACTCCCATGTCGGCATCTCTGTTTTTTCAGCGGTATTCTTGAAGTAATCCTTCTCTGTAAAGCCACCCATGCCCGCAATGATGGAGTTCGGGAAAACTTTGATCTGACGGTTGAAGCGGGTCACCGTATCGTTATAGATCATCCGCGATTCCCGCACATTGTTTTCGTATTGGTTCACGCTGGTCATGGTTTGTTGGTAGATCGTGCTGGCTTTGAGGTCTGGATATTGTTCTACCACAATGTCCAAGTTGCGCATCGCCTGAGTGAATGCGCTCTGGTCCTTCTCGATGTCCTGAACAGAAGCATCGCGACTCACATTGCCGGAGCGTTCGCGGACAATCTGGGTCAAGGTTTCAAACTCGTGCGATTGGTAACTCTTAGTTGCCTGAATGAGGTTCGTCAGTGCGTCCCAGCGCGATTCCACCTGAGCGGCAATCTGCGCCATCGCATTCGCTACCCGTTCGTTGCTGCCGATGAGTTGGTTGTAGGCACTGATGCCCCAGAGCACCAGTAATACGATAATAATTAATACAATCATTTTTCTTCCTCCTCTATGATTAGCTATAGATACTTATTCTTCGGGTTGATTTGTTAATCGGTCAATCGATTGGATCGTGAGTTGGTCACCTTGAACGCTGAATCGTACATTGTAATCCCCGTAACTCACCCCAAAGAGTCGTCCGTCTGTGCGTTCGCGGGCGGGTCTGGGGTCCTGCGTGAGAATCTCCACCAATGCGGTATGATCCGCCTCACTCAGCATAGATATGTCCACGTCCGGCGCAAACTGCACTTTTAGCGTTGGGAATGGGACCGACTGGATGAACCCTGCATCCGCCTCCGGAAAGGCATCTGCTTCGGGTGAATAGGGTTTAATGTCGTAAATCGGAGTGCCATCGAGTAAATCGAGTCCCTTCACCCGAAGAGCTTGTTTGCCGTCTTCAGTAGTAATAACACCTAGGAGTTCCACGGTGGTGAGTCCTAAGCGATTGGGGCGAAATGGCGAACGTGTCGCAAATACCCCGCGGCGTTCCTTCCCACCAAGACGTGGCGGACGCACAGTGGTTTTTAGATTTTTTGAGCGAACCTTGGAGAAGCCCCAAATCAGCCACAAGCGTTCAAATTCCTCAATACCCCGGATATAATCGGCATTCTGGTAATCGTCGGTAAAGATAATGCGTCCCGTGACATGCGGGGTATACACACCCTGACGCGGGATCCCAAATTTTTCATGAAAAGGTGTTTCGACGTACGCAACTGGCGTAATATCCATCGCGCTGCCTCCTTCTTAATATTTATTAATTCTAGTGTACCTTATTCGCCCGTTATTGAACATAGAAACCGATGATACCGATTTCGTATAAAAAATCCCGCTCGCTATGACTGACACAGCAAACGGGCAATCATCTGTTTTCAATTAAAGCACGGGTCTAGGATTCTGGTTGTACCGGTTCCCAGGTGGCATTCACCACGTCCATCACCATCAGTTTCCCGGAATCGATATGGTACTGATAGAGATGAACCAGATTAGAGATTGTCTTGTCATCATTGTCACGACGCACCTCAATCTGAACAGTGGTTGGGTTTAATTGCATGGTGTAAACATCAAACTCATTGTCCTTGTAGGCATTCTGTGTAGCCTGATTGAACGCAGCCATGGCTTCTGTCACGGAAACATCTGCTACCTCATTGGAAGACTGTGCACTGATCTGTTGCACCGATTTAGAGGATTGTTCCGTTGCTGGAGCTGAAGAAGTCACTGTAGATGTTGCTGGTTTTGTTGAAGATGCCTGAGTAGCGGTTTTAGATTCGCTCCCTGACGCTTGAGTACTCAGTTGAGATTGTTGTTGAGTGGTCTGGTCATTATCAGCTACTAATTCGCCAGATACTACAGCTGGTTTAGTGGTTTTACTGGACGTTTCAGGTGTTTGAGTGCCACTCGTGGTTGTGTTGGCAGCCGTTGATTCAATACTCGTTTCGTTGCTTGAGCTAGACAAACTTGATTGACTGGACGCTACTACTGATTCACTCGTTGTGGGCGTTTGGTCAGCAAGGGATTGATGTTTATCCATACCTAGTGAGCAGCCCGCCAATAATCCCGTTACGCTCAAAGTGACAACCAGTGGCGTCATTTTTTTCATAATAGCTTTCATTCTCGTTCACTCCTTATCCGTGATTTGGATAGCTGTGACTTCTCGATGTGAATGATCCGTCGGGCAGTCCGCTCTTGCTTCTTTCTTTACAAGTTTATTGTAACATCACTGTAACAGAAATGAAATATCATAGTGATGATTTATCTTTTGATTTAATGCTTTTTTAATTTTAATCGAGGTGTTTAATAGTCTTTGTGAAGCAATGCAATAGATGGCACTGATTCCCAATCCGCACGTGTGTCATCCCTTTTTCCTTAGCGTTTTGCTTGCAATCGCGTAGTTCACATGCTAAATTAAGGGTGTATTGATCTAAGGTGTGCGTGTTTTCTTTTATGTGCTGACCGAACACTTATCACATTGGGATCTGCGAATTCTAGTGGAAACTAAGCCTTTTCATGAGGACAGTTGAAGCTGGATACTGGAACCCACCTGCTACATGCGGGTTCAGACAGATAAGACTTCTCACGGCACCATTGGAGAGATACATCAAAAATAATTAATATTTTTCAGGCTTGGCTTTGAGTAGTCAAGCCTTTTTGTTATTGCTTCATATAGAGTAAGGGCTAAGGTTTCCCCTGCTCGTCATGGTCCGTCCGTTTGTAGACATGGAACCCCAAATGTTCATAGAGCCCCAACGCCTGGGAATTCTGCTCATTCACCGTCAAGCGGTCCACGCCATAATGAGTCGTGCCTTCTGTTAGTAGCGCACGTCCTATTCTCTGCCCCATAAATGCCGGAGCAATGAACAACATCGAAAGTTCCTGCCCGTCAATCCCTATGAATCCTGCCAGTTGTCCCTGGTCGTTCTCTACAATAGGGAGGTGTGGAACACTCCCAAGCGCTTGAATGACATAATGTTTCATGTCTTCAATCGCAGTGGGCGTTAAGAAATGGTGGGTTGCCCTCACAGATGCTTCCCAAATCGACACCAATTCCGTTTTGAGTGCGGTGGTCCGTTCAGTCACATGTACCATCTTCAATGGATCCACTCCCTCCGCTCTAGTCCACATAGACATCGTCTGGTTGCCGTTGGGAGACGATCTGGAGCTGTTCCGTCGTGGTACGCACGAGGGAGAGTGTAGGCAGAGCGTCCAATGCGAAATAATCCATTGCGCTCGTTTCGAGATTCTCCTGAAACTCCCCATCCGCTACCTCACAGCGAAAAATCAGCTTGTAATATTGAAAGGACTGCGGGATATCCGAGCGTTTGTTCGTATCGAAAACGCCCGCTAACTGTGCCGCCGTCGCAATGAGCCCCGTCTCTTCGTTGACTTCCTTGATCACATTCTCTGTGGGTGAGACATTGACCTCCGCATAGCCACCAGGGAGGGACCATTCCTTGGTGCGTTTGTCCTGAACGAGGAGGATCTCCCCAGCCTCATTTTGGATGAATGCCCGTACGTCGATTTTTGGCGTCGCATAACCCTCGTCTGCTTCAAGTCTACGATAGAGTTCCTTGTGATCCGCTGTTAATAATTCTGTTGCGACCGCCATCATTTCCTCGTAGCGTTCAATATCAAATGCATCATGCCCATAATAACGTCCCGACTGCGCAATCGCAATCAGTCGGCGAATTTTTTGTTGTGTAGTAGCATTGGTGGTATTCGTCATGATTCCATCGTCCTTTCTATCACTATATCATCTGTTAGCGTACCAGAGATAAAGCGCTCCCACATACAATCCAAAGAAACAACAAATAAATTTAAGTTTTACTGGGGGCGGTTTCTTGATGGGAGAAATCCACTTCTTTTATTTTAGCAATGTCTCCCTTTCTCAACAAAAAGCATTTTTTACTTGAATTTCTGGCATGAGTCATTCACAATAGCTATGATTCACAATGAATATGAATCACTTAGAAAACAAGAATGGAGGCTATTATTATGCATTTTATTGGAGTATTAATTGTTGGTGCGATTATCGGTGCTATTGCGGGTGCTTTGACTGATCGTGGCGGTAACGGCTGGTTATGGAATATTGTTGGTGGGCTCGTCGGTTCTTGGATCGGACAAGCCCTCTTCGGTACATGGGGTCCTAGCCTCGCAGGTATCGCTATTTTCCCATCCATTGTCGGTGCGGTGATCTTTGTCTTCCTCGCTTCATGGTTCGTGGGTAAACAAAAATAATCGAATCCAAACCATGGCACAATCTGAGTTCGTCTCGGATTGTGCTTTTTCTTTGTCGCTATAAACCAGGGCATACACATCATCAATCTATCCCCACGTACACAAAACACGTACACAAAAACCCAAGGCAGATATAGCTGGTTCGACAATCTTGTCCGCGTCACGAATGGTAGAAAAGCGGTGCGCAATCACTACGCTCGTCCGTCCATGCGTGAGGACATCTATGGCCTGCTGGAGTTGTTCTTCCGTCCGGGTATCCACGGAACTCGTCGCTTCATCCAGAATGGGGATTGGCCGGTTTTGTACGAGGGCGTGCGCAATCGTGAGTAACTGCTTCTGCCCGACTGAGAGCGTCACAGCTTCATTAATCACGGTTTTATATCCCTCTGGCAAGGTCCGAATGAAATGATCAATCCCAATCGCTTTCGTTGCTTCGAGGACAGCTTCATCACTGATGGTGGGATCATTATATTTCAGGTTCACCATGATCGTATCCTCAAACAATCAAGTATCCTGGAGCACCATGTCGAACTGGTCACGGATCGTTGCCTTGGAGAGGGCTTTCGCGATATCCGTCATATTATCAGGAATCGCGAGTTCCAGACCGACTTGGATTGCGATGAAGGCAATACTTACCCGCAGTAGCAGCCCCTCGGTTTGATTCAAACGTTTAAACATCTTTAGCACAATTTAGCCTCCTATCTGCTTAGCAGAATAGATAAGCGCTAACCATTTTTGATTGATACTTGATTTTTAATTAGCAAGCTAATTGTTTTACGCTTTACGTATTTTTTGACGGAGGAATAAGCCTGAAACCGCTGTCACTCAGACGATTGTTGGAATGAATGCCAATCAAAAAAGACACTCGCTCCTAATTTGTTAAGAGTGAGCATCTATGACTTTCCCTATAATAGTGAGGAGTCTTAATTTGTGAATATGGATGGAGTGGGAAGTAAATTTGAATAGCGGTGACTCTTTGTAAGTACCCACTCATCCGATTATTCTTTTATTCTTCTGCTGTATCTGCACCTTTCTCCTGATTCTGCTTTAACAAGTGCGGATAGGATTGATCGATCAAGAGAGCACCTAAGGGAGCGGTGACGAGAATGCCCAGAACCGCGACAGAGAGGATCAATTGCCCCGACGCTAACCCCATCGCAAGCGGGACAGACCCAATGGCTGCTTGGACGGTCGCTTTGGGGAGATAGGCGAAGACGCAGAACAGACGCTCCGATTGGGTAAGGTGCGTCCCCTGCATACAGAGCCAGACACCCACCGAACGGAAGCACAGGGCGAGTAGAATCAGTGCGAGCGCGGCGGGTCCTGCCTGGAGAGTGTAGTGGATATTGACCGCTGCCCCCACCAACACAAACAGGAGGATCTCTGCGGCCACCCAGAGTTTCCCGTAGCTAGCAGAGAGTGTTTGGACCTCTGCTGGCTGACGTTTGGCGCGGATCATGGCAGCCATCGCCACCACTGCGAGCAGGCCAGACAGTGGGACATGCCCCTTCAAAGCCGTCTCTAACGCCATCAGGAGAAATGAGACGGCTAATAGGAGAACCACCTCGAGGCTCTGATTCAACGCAACCCGGTATTGTTGGAGCCAGCGTTGTAAGAGGACGAGCATGTATCCCACGAGCGCACCCACGCCCACGCCCAGCACAATCGAGAGAGGGATATTTAGGAAATCCTGCCACTGAATACTCCCTCCCTCTGCCATATGGGAGAACGTCGTGAAGAGCACGATCACAAAAATATCATCACACGACGCCCCCGCCATAATCATCTGGGGGATGCTCTGCTTCGTGCCATAGCCGTGCTCCATCAAATACACCATGCGCGGCACCACGACGGCTGGAGAAACCGCTGCCAGCACAGCTCCCATCACCGCTGCATTCACATGATCCAGTCCGAGCAATAGAGGGGTAAGGATCACATAACCAAGAATTTCAAAACTTGCCGGGACAAGCGACATCATCACCGCTGGACGCCCCACCCGTTTCAGATCATTCAAATCGAGTGATAATCCCGCTTTAATCAGGATAATTACCAGCGCCATCTGCCGGAGATCACTGGAAATATCAAGCAAACTCGGCTGAAGCCAGTTCAACGCGTACGGACCAATCAATATTCCCGCAGTCAGCAGTCCGATAATTCGCGGGAGATGGAGCCTCTCTGCCAACCACCCAAAAATCATACCAATCAGTAGGACAATCCCCAATGACGTTAACATTAATTATTCCTCCTTCTAGACGCAAAAAGCTGATGCTCCTGCGACTCAAAAAATCACAGAAGTCATCAGCTATCATTAGCGGTTTAGTCCCCTGAATGAACATGCATCCAGAACACGGGAGAACTTCATTCCC
Source organism: Aerococcus sp. (assembly GCA_030528285.1). Lineage (GTDB taxonomy): Bacteria > Bacillota > Bacilli > Lactobacillales > Aerococcaceae > Aerococcus. The sequence continues at coordinate 49,890 of JAUMZE010000008.1, forward strand.
TGATAAAAATTATACGCAAGGAATGAGTAAATGTAAATGAGAAATGATGGTGATGGGGGAAGAAAGTTGGTTGTTACTTATGAGAAGCTTTAATATGATTTATCCACACTAGCAAAAGTCTCGTTCACACACTATTTGACCGTTCACGCACACAGCTATGCTTTCGGGACTCAAATCGAGCATTCAGGCACACCACTCTGAGACAGATTTGAACCGTTCGGGCACACTCTCTTTATTTCAGATCCCCCCTCTTCGTTCAGGGACAGATTTGAACCGTTCGGGCACAGTACTGCTATTCCGGAACGTATTTAGCTCATTCGCGCACACTCATTCATCCTTAAGGCACAGTAACCTAGTGCTTCTCCTTCAGCGCCTGGAAAATCCCCTGCATACCTGATTCAATCTGGGCAATCTCCCCCGCATAGTGCGTAAGACGTTCGGAGTATTGTGCCATCATATCTGGAGCGGTTTGGGATTTATAGCGTAATTTGTGTTCCAGACTCGCCCACATGTCCATTCCAATCGTCCGGATCTGAATCTCGACAGGGGCTCTCCTTACCCCATCTGACTGGGTAAAGGGCACCTGCATCACCAAATGGAGACTGCGATACCCACTTGGTTTGGGATCAGAAATGTAGTCCCTACGATAAACCAGCGTCATATCCTGATTCTCCAACAAGGCACTAGCGACTGCCTCCACGTCCGAGAGGTAATTCGTGATGACGCGAATCCCCGCAATGTCATAGATCGTATTCGTGATGGCGTCGTATGTGAACGGAATCTGTTTGCGCTGGATTTTTTCCAGGAGGCTGCTGACACTCTTCATCCGGCGTTCCATATGGTGGATTGGATTATGCTCATAGCGAAATTGATAGTCTGCATCGAGAATCTCCAGTCGCGTTCCTACCTCATTCAATGCCTGAGAGCACTCAAAATAATAGGTTAATAATTTCTCCAGCTCATGGATATTGGGTTGATCCGTTTCTAGATCCAACTCATGCAGATCAGAACGTATTTTTTGCAGGTTAATACTACTTTCACGCGTGAGAATCACTATTTTAGCCTCCTTGGTCATCATCAACTCCAGCTTAGCACAGCCCGTCCCCTTTCACCGTAAAATGAAAGTATTATATTATTTCTTTAGAACTTAGACGGTTGATTCAACAAGCGCCCCGTTATCATTCACTCGCAATTTGCGCCAGGAAGCGTTGATAGTAATGCTGGAGGGATTGACTCCGCTCTGAATTCGGGGTGTATTTGGTATAGGTGATTGATGCGTCCGTCAGTCCCAACAATTTCAAAGCACCCAATGTTTCGGCTGAATGCATCTCTGGAACATAGAGGGAAACCCCGAGGAGATCGCTCAAGCACTGGGTAAGGACCGCCGAATCGCTAACGCCTCCTGTCAACCCCACTGGATGCGTCCCCACGAGAGCTACCATTCGTTCATAGTTGATCCGGATATTACAGAGGACACCCCAGATGACACTGGTGATGAGATCTTCTCTCGTGGTCGTTTGCGTCACCAGCCGCCAGCCACCTGTTGCCTCCGACTGCCAGAGGGGCGAGCGTTCCCCATTCAGATACGGCAGGAAAATCGCCTGCTCTGGAACACTTTGCACAGAGAACGCCTCCAACTCCAAAAAGGTTAGATGGAACTGTTCCATCAACCAGGCGAGGACATTCCCGCCGTTGTTGCTCGGGAGTCCTACGAGATATTGGTCTGGTGCTAAATAATAGGAGAAATTCCGGAACGGCCACTCCAAAATCGGTTCGTTCACTAGACAGCGCACCGCATGACTCGTCCCAATCGATAGGACCAATGGCTGATCCAAATCGAGGAACGCCCCATTTGCGGCCGCCCCGTCACTCGTACCCACAATGACAGAAACAGACGCCCCCTCAGACGTTGGGAGAGCTTGAACTGACATCCCGCCAATCGCATGAGGTTTATACGCCAATGTTTCATTCATCGCAACAATCCGTGGCAACAACTGCATCGGGATGCCTAATTTCTGCAAGAGATGAACATCCCACTGCCCGCTCACCACATTCACGAGTCCCGTCGCTGATGCATCCGCTTGATCGATCACCCATTCCCCTGTCAGATGGAACAGCAGAAGATCCTTAATGGAATAGATATAGCGCGTTTTGCCCCAAATTGGTTGCTGCATCAAGGCTTTTAATTTCAAACTGACATTCATACTGTGCATCGGTGTTCCCGTGGTGAGATACTGTTGCTCACGTTCCCATGCCGTCACCTGCTTCAATGCGAACGTCCCCAGTGGATGCTCCCACGTATAAGTTGGCGTCAGAAATTCCTGCTTGGCGTCCACCAGTAACAGCGAGTGCATCGCGGTCGTGACGACGATTTGATCAGGCATTTCTGTTTCACTGAGGCCCGCAATCAACGCATCCACCGCTTGGAGGAGGACCATGGGATCAATCTGGCCCGGTTGTGTGTGTGGATAATTTTGGACCTGACTCGTCACTATTTGATCCTCTTTGATCACACTCGCCTTCACGTTGGTTGTGCCCACATCAATACTCAATATTGTTTTCATGTTGAGCCAGTCCTTTCCATAGCGCGTCACCACGCCAGTCCGTTTACTTTTATAAAATTACTTGTGGTAAACCTGTTCTCTCAGTCACATTGTTTTCTAGTGAAAGTTCTCAGGTTACGTTATTTCTCCAGGGAATTTTTTACGGTACTTATTTCTCCAGTAAAATTTTCCGGGTCACGAAATTAAATACCATGGAAACCCCAGTTGCTGCGAGTTTTCCGATTGTTGTTCCCAGCATGAAATGAGCCACGGCCACCCAGAGTGAGAACTGCTGCACGCCAAGCCCCAGGATACTCAAAACGACGAAGATCACTGCTTCACGAATCCGTCCCACCCCGGAGTATTTACTCTCGAACACATAGCGCATGCTTGCCCAATAATTGAAGATGGTTGAAATACTAAAACTCATCACATTCGCCCATAAATAGTTCGTTCCTGAAATCTTTGTGAGGAATAAATACACCGCTAAATCAATCACCGTCGCAATCACGCCGACAATCCCAAACTTGATAAATTGCTCAAATAAATGTCGCATAGTCCCTACCTTAACCACTCTTTTTTGTTATTTCACATGAAGAAAAACCGGGCAGTCCCCAGTTTTCAATCCTCCAATATTTATCTTAATCATAGCAGAAAACGCCCTCACCTAACAGAAACAACCACGAAAAAACAGCAATCCCCCCTCTCTCGAACGGATTGCTGTTAATCGTTTAGTTAATTACTTAAACGCATTATTATTCGGCTTCAGAGTAGTTGCGGCTCTTGGATGCGATGTCTTCTTGCATCATTTGTTTGAAGGCATCCCAGCTCATTGTTTCTTGGTCTCTTGAACCGTAACGACGAACCGTCACACTATGGTCTTCCACTTCTTTGTCCCCGAATACCAATTGATATGGTACTTTCTGGGTTTGAGCTTCACGAATCTTGTAGCCCATCTTCTCGTTGCGATCGTCGACTTCAACGCGGAGACCTTCACGTTTCATTTCATCCGCCAACTTGTAGACGTAATCTGCGTGGGCATCCTCGTTGACTGGAATCATCACGGCTTGAACCGGTGCGAGCCAGGTTGGAAAGGCACCCTTGTAACGTTCGATCAGGTAAGCCACAAAACGTTCCATCGTGGAAACCACACCGCGGTGAATCATGACTGGACGGTGAATATCTTGCCCGTCTTCACCCACATAGGTTAGGTTGAAGCGTTCTGGCAAGAGGAAGTCGAACTGAATCGTGGATAAGGTTTCTTCCGTCCCGAGTGCGGTTTTTACTTGGACATCCAACTTAGGACCGTAGAAGGCTGCTTCTCCTTCTGCTTCGTAGTAGTCGAGCCCGAGGTCATCCATGGCACCTTTCAATTGTGCTTGGGCCTTGTTCCACATTTCATCGTCATCGAAGTATTTCTCGGTGTCATTAGGGTCACGGTAGCTCAAACGGAAGCTGTAATCCACGATATCAAAGTCATGGTACACATCAATGATCATCCGTAACACATTCCGGAATTCTTCCTGGATTTGGTCTGGACGAACGAAGAGATGCGAGTCGTTCAGCATCATTTCACGTACGCGCTGTAAACCAGAGAGAGAACCGGATTTTTCATAACGGTGCTGCATCCCGATTTCAGCGATACGGATTGGTAATTCACGGTAAGAACGGACATGATTCTTATAGACTTGGATGTGGTGAGGGCAGTTCATCGGTTTGAGGACGAGCTGCTCACCGTCGCCCATGTCCATTGGTGGGAACATGTCATCGCGGTAATGATCCCAGTGGCCGGATGTTTTGTAGAGGCCGACATCCGCAATCGCTGGGGTGTAGACGTGTTCGTAGCCATTTAACAATTCCTTATCGACAATGTAGCGTTCAATCACACGGCGAATTGTGGCACCCTTTGGCAACCAGAATGGGAGTCCTTGGCCGACTTCCTTGGAAATCATGAAGAGGTCGAGTTCTTTCCCAATTTTACGATGGTCACGTTCTTTGGCTTCTTGGCGGCGTTTGAGGTCTGCTTTGAGATCCGCTTCATTGTAGTAAGCCGTCCCGTAAATTCGCTGCATCATTGGGCGTTTCGCATCCCCACGCCAGTATGCCCCAGCGAGTGAGAGCAGTTTGAAGTGTTTGATGTAACCCGTGGATGGTACGTGTCCGCCACGGCAGAGGTCCACGAATTCCCCTTGACGATACACAGAAATCGTTGCATCTTCTGGGAGATCATCAATAATTTCTTGTTTGTATGGATCATTCTTGAAAAGTTCTTTGGCTTCTTCACGTGAGATCACTTCTCCTTCAATTGGGAAATTCTCTTTCACGATTTTTTCCATTTCAGTTTCAATCTTCGGCAGGTCTTCTTCTGATACTTGTTGGCCTTCACCGTTGTCCGTATCATAGTAGAATCCATTCTCAATCGCAGGCCCAACGCCGAAGTGGATGTTTGGGAACAGGCGACGCAATGCCTGAGCGAGGAGGTGCGCACTCGAATGACGCAGAATACCCAACGCTTCTTGTTCAGTTTCTTTGTTCTTAGGATCAATCAACGCAATCTTTCCATCTTCGTTGATTGCTTCGTCGAGTCCCTTCAATTCATCATTCAAACGATAGGCAACTACCCGTTTTGCGAGTGAGTTACTGATTGATTTAGCGATATCGCGTCCGCTAACGCCTGCTTCAAAGGATTTCACATTCCCATCTGGAAAAGTAATTTGAATCATCTTGATACCCTCCTTATATGCCACTCATGCCCATTGACATGAAATAATAAAAAAGTCCCTCTCTAGTCTTACTAGAAAGGGACGTCATATCCTAATTTATATGCGTGGTTCCACCCAAATTCAATGCCCGAAAGCATCCTCATTGTCCTGGTATCGAGTGGTCCCGTTCAGCTTTCCATGTCTAGAACATGCTCACTGAAAACCTAAGAAGTGGTGACATAATTTCCATCAAGCCTTTCAGCACTTAGCTTGTCTCTGCACTCAGAAATTATTAAGTCTTCTATTGTTGGTTCATATGGGTACATTATAATCACTCCTATTCCCCTTGACAAGCCCCCAGCAGGAAATTATTTGGGAGAGACAGCACCTCTGCTACGTATCTCTCCTCATCAAGTCCAGCGCCTCCCCGAATTAAAACGGTCTCAACAAACCTAATCCGTGCGTCGATCTTATAGTATAATGAATCCAACATTACCTGTTTGATTAGCTATTATAGGGAGGTTCACCATGGGAAGTTGGAGAGATTTTTTTAGTGCGCTGTTTCAGACGCACCCAGAACAGCAAGAGGCAGCCATCAATTATCAAATAACAAGCACCGTTGAGAAAACTAAATATCGCCTAGAACCTCATCGTTTGGCAGCACTTGAAAAGGAATTTTTTGTGCTCGATTTGGAAACGACCGGACTCAGTGCGGAGAAGGATCGCATGGTCGAACTGGGGGTGGTTCATTATATCAATCGCAAAGTCGTTGATACATTCAATACGCTGATTAATCCAGAGCGTTCCATCCCTAGAGTTGCCTCTAACGTGAACCATATTACAAACGACATGGTGAAGGAAGCACCTACTGAAGCTGAAGCACTTCATGATGTTCAACAGTTTCTAGAACCTGTGTTGAGTGGCCAAGCATTCGTTTGTGCGCACAATGCGAATTTCGATATGGAATTTCTCGTGGCTGCCCTCAATCGCCAAGGCTATACCGCCGACATTCACTTTATCGATACCCTCACTGAAGCCAAAGCATTACTGAAAAAACAAACCAACTACAAACTAGGCACTCTCGCCGAACATTACCATATCGTGAACCCCGATCCCCACCGCGCTGTTGGAGATGCTCAAACGTGTGGAGCACTGTTATTGAAACTCATCACGGCTTACAAGCGGTCTCATAAAGAAGAAATAGATAAATTTGCAAGATCCATTCCGACTTCCGAAGAATTAGAAGTCTGTGCTTTTATGTACGATCTTGTATCGAAGGTTGGTCTCCCTACTGACTTAATGAAATTCCACAAGCACCATAATAAATACGTCACAGTCGAATATGTTTTTCCTGCGTTGAATTTCAAGTTCCTGAAAAAAGGAAAATATCTGATCGCCCCTATCACTGAGACCTCTGATCTTGAATTACCTACTGCCAAGGCCACTATGTCTGAAGGAGGCAGCCTCTTTAGACGTGTCTTTTTCAATGCAACGACGGACTTGTTGCCACTGAAATCATTTATTACTTCATCCTACGCACAGTCCGTCACTAAGTATGAAGAATTTAAAGTAGCGTATGCCAATCATCCTGCTTTAACAGACCAAATGGAGGCGTTCGAGTCTTTCGGTTATCAACTCTCACCTGAAGAACTCCCTGCTCTCCTCAAATCGGGGGCGGCCCACCCGTCTGTTTTCAATTTGTCGCTGAATCTCCCTAAAGAAGAGGATATTAATATCTCAGAACTTCCGATTCAACCGATCCATCAGCGCGTGCCACTCGATAAAATCAAAAACCAAAATAGTAACGAGCGCGCATTCAAAACCGGCCTGCCATTCTGGGAGGAGGGAGAATCGGTCCGTAAACGTGGGGACATCCAAGAAGCCATTCAGCTATTTGACCATGCACGCTACAACGGGCTCTGCATCCCAGAACTCTACACCTCCTATGCCCTCGCCTACCGCAAATTGAAGGATTACGATAATGAGATTGCGATTCTCACGGAGGGGATCGAGCGGATGGAATTGAGTTTCGATGAGCTCTCTCAGTTAGACGGACGCCGGGAGAAAGCGGCAATGCTGTGGCTAAAAGCGAAAAAGTGATTACAATGATCACATACACTGATTGAAAGGAAGCCCAAAAATGAAAGTAAACATTCAGCGTGACGGATTAAATCTTGTGGGGGAACTCACTACCCCTGACTCTGACAACTATAATCTCGTTATTCTCATGCACGGATTCACCGGCAACAAAGATAGCGACCTCCACCTGACGCTTGCCAATGCCTTACGTGAAAACGGGGTGGCATCGCTCCGGTTCGATTTCAACGGACATGGCGAGAGTGACGGGTTGATGCGCAACATGACGATCGACAATGAAATTGCGGATGGAAAGGCCGTCCTCGATTATGTGAAGACTCTACCAGAAGTGAACGATATCTATCTCCTCGGACATTCCCAAGGTGGTGTCGTTGCCAGCATGCTTGCAGGATACTATCCAGCTGATTTTAAGAAGCTCGTCCTGATGGCGCCCGCTGCCACATTAAAAACCGACGCGCAACAGGGTCGATGCATCGACGCGACATTCGATCCTCATAATATCCCGAATGAAGTAGTCGTGAACGGTTACGACATTGACGGTTTTTACTTCCGGACAGCGCAACAAGTGCCGATCTATGAGGTGGCATCCCACTACAATGGTGAGGTTCTCCTCATTCATGGCGATAGCGATACTGTCGTCGATCCCGTTGCTTCCAAAACTTATCACGAGAAATACCAACACAGCACGCTCGAAATCCTCCCAGGTGCGACTCACAGTTTCGATGTGCCCTACCTCGAACCAGCCGTGAAAAAAGCAGTAGATTTCATCACCGCTCAGTAGTAGGATTTGGCTATCTTAAGCCTCACAATCTGAAGATAAGAAGGGGCCTCGCACATTCATTCAACTAGGTCCCTTTCACTGATAATGAAAGCAGGTGATCGTGATGGAGTCCAAAGAAATTAATCAATACACAAACCAGCTCATTGAACTCTACACTGAACCATTTCGAGAAGATGATTACCTACAATCAAGACAATGGGGTGTATGATCCCTATCATCTAATGGATCGCTATCAACCGAATGCAGACTGGACGAGATTCATCGCGGATCCCTAACGCATCTACCTATTCATTCTGGAGGAGATGGACACGATCATCCGAGGCTACATGAAAGGATTCGACGCCACCAACAACCAGATTGCAGTCCAAACCGTTGACCCTGAGACCTACGAATCAGTGGCTCAGAGGACTATTAATGTCGATGATCTGATTCTTTTCGATTTCCTCAATAATGAGAATGTGTTGTTGCAGCAGTGTTTGTAAGGAAAATCATTAAGAATGTCGTATTGCAGCTTACTATTAAAAAGCAACGTTCGCTTGAGAAGTATTTTTACTTCCAGACGGACGTTGCTTTTGTTTTATCTATATTTATTTGTTCATTATTTAGGTTATGGCTAAACAAGTAGGCTACTCAAACAAACAAGCTTCACTTGTTTTAGCTTTTCGAGCTTACGCTGATGAAGGTCAAGGAGGAAGTCGATTTTATAAAAGTAGTCAGAGAT
>JAUMZE010000014.1 GCA_030528285.1 Aerococcus sp.
CAATCCCTTCGTTACGGAAGACACGACCGATTTCATACACGCGTTCCATCCCACCAACGATGAGACGCTTGAGGTGGAGTTCGAGGGCGATACGCATGTAGAGGTCGATGTCTAATGCATTGTGGTGAGTGATGAATGGACGTGCGGTTGCGCCCCCTGCGATGGTATGAAGCACTGGGGTTTCTACTTCGAGGAAGGCACGTTCATCAAGGTAACGACGTACTGCGGTAATGATTTTGGAGCGCATCACGAAGGTGTTCTTTACGTCCGGATTCATGATCAAGTCAACGTAGCGTTGACGATAGCGAAGTTCGGTATCGGTCAAGCCGTGATATTTTTCAGGAAGTGGACGCATGGACTTGCAGAGGTGTTCGAATTGGCTCACTTTGATACTGAGTTCGCCACGGTCGGTGACGAATACATGACCGGTGATGCCAACGATGTCACCGATGTCCGCTTTTTTGAAGAACCAGTGCATGTCTTCGCCAATCACATCTTGGCGGGAGTAGATTTGGATGTTGCCGGAAAGGTCCATCACATTTGCAAAGCCGGCTTTCCCTTGACCACGCTTTGCCATGATGCGACCGGCGATTTTTACTTCTTCGCCGCTTTCAATGAGGGCATCCTTATTTTGGATGATTTCATCGATGTGGTGGGTGATGTCGTAGCGATGACCGAATGGGTCTACACCGCGTTCACGGAGTGCGTCCATCTTTTCGATGCGCACGTTCATAATTTGCTTAAGACCGCCGTCGGCCTTCTTATTGCCGTTAGACATGTATTATTCTGCCTCCTTCGCCTTATCAAGGGATACTCTAATAACTTCATATTCGAGGGTGCCAACAGGTGCATTCACCTTTACGGTTTGACCTTGGCGTTTGCCCAAGAGTGCAGCCCCGAGTGGGGATTCGTTGGAAATTTTGTTTTGCATTGGGTCAGCTTCGCTGGTACCGACGATACGATATTCTTCAACTTCATCAAATTCAATGTCGCGAACGGTGACATAAGAACCGATGTTGATGACGCCGGAAGAGAGCGTTTCGTCTTCAATGACTTTTGCTTTATGAATGGTTGCTTCGAGGGTCTGGATGCGCCCTTCGATGAAGGCCTGTTCATTTTTAGCGTCATCGTATTCAGAGTTTTCGCTAAGGTCACCGAAGTCAATCGCTTGTTTCAGGCGTTCTGCGACTTCTTTACGACGTACAGTTTTTAAGTTGACCAGTTCTTCTTTGAGGTTCTCAAGACCTTCTCGTGTAAGAATTACAGCTTCATCCATGTTGGTTGCCTCCAGTATAAATTTTG
>JAUMZE010000015.1 GCA_030528285.1 Aerococcus sp.
TCGTTCAGTAGTGAAATGGTTGGTTAATCGAATGGCAGGCCGTGATCCCACAAGATTATTCAGCGTCCTCGCCGTAAAGGTGTTCGTCCAAATCCCACCAAAGTTCGAAGAAGACTTTGGAGAGATAGGTCGCATCGTTATAAGCATCATAGAACATTAGGCGCGGAAACCTCTGTCTTTAGACAGGGGAGGAAGCGCCGTTCTCCTTTCTCAATTCAGTTAAAAAAGTCTTTCTCTTTTCAAGGAGCGTCAGTTTTTTGGCATGGATAGCGGGCGACAACTTCTTGCCTCCCAACGTTCTCACGTCAAAATAACCAGATGAACGTTTTCCGAAAATAAAGCCCACTTGCCCAAGGCACTTCACCTTGTCGAAAAGTCTGAATCCCTCGACGAGATAAGGGCTTTGATTAAGCTTACGAACACCACCCTTCAAAATCGAACACTTGTGAATTTGGCGATTGTGTTTACGTGTCTGCTTCTGATAGAGGTAGACACCTGTCCGTTGCGCTTTTAAATTACCAGCGATACAGAAAGCGTCAGCACAATGCGTCTTGGGTAAGCCCAAGGCGATGCGCTTATGCTTCGTCAAATAGCCAAATGTGTTCTCAACAGGAAGATGTGGGTGTGTTTGACGTACTCTTTCGAGCAACGTCCAACGCATGATGCCCATAAAGGTTTCGGCCTTGAAGGACTTTCCACGCTTCACTTTCAACTTAATCTTCCCTGCGTGAAATGCTTTGTGGCACGTCTCGCAGAGCGTGATCAAATTGTTGGGTGCGTCACCGCCCGTCTTGCGACTTTCAAGATGATGAACGTTGAGGATCTTGTCCTTAGATCGACCGCGACAATGTTGGCAAACATGACCGTCTCGCCAAAGAACATACTCACGTACATTCCAAAAACCGAGCTGTTCACCTTGCTGATAGCCTTTGCCTTCAACATCAGGATTTTTAATCTTCTGAATGTCAAAGGAAGCGGTCTCAATCACAATTTTGGTGACTGGCAAAAGCCTACAAACCGCATCTATGCGCGATATATGCGCTTGAATACGATTCTCAATGCTTGGTGCAAGCCAACCTTTGTGCTTTGAATGAACGCGGTTGTTAAAGCGGGGCGCACGGTAGCGCGTCTTGCGATGACGACGGCCGCGCCTAAAAGCCAAACG
>JAUMZE010000016.1 GCA_030528285.1 Aerococcus sp.
CGGCAATGAACATGGCCCAGAATTGGGAAGCGCCGTTTACCGGTATGTCCATGGGATCTGTTTCTGGTGCTCTGGGTGGTTTTGTGCAAGTAGGTACTGAAACAACGTCGGTTGCCCGTTGGAATAGCTTAATGGTTTGGGAAGGGGGGACTCCGCCGACGTTCACGCTGCCTGTAACTTTCATTGCTTTGAACAATCCATTCATTGAAGTTTCAGGCGCTATCGCCGCGTTGACAGCCATGATTAGCCCGGAACTAAAAGCGACCAATGTTGGTGGTCGAATCCCGGAGCGCGTGACGCTAAACATTGGTCGCCGGATCAACATCATTGATGTCGCTATCCAGGACATAAGTTTTGATCTCGATGCGCCCAGGGACAGCAATGGGCATTTCCTGAAAAACACCGTCAACCTCCAGTTGACCGGTTCTTCGATATATAACAGCTCCGATATTGTTCGGGCGTTCCAGTAAAAGGATTTTATATGGGGCACAATAACACTAAGGGAAACCGTAAATTTATTAAGGGCCGCTATACTGCCAACGCGGCCAAAGGCGAACGACTGGTATCTTCTGAATTCCAGCTCACTTTTGCAGGCCATGAAGATATCAGCGTACTGGTTCGCACGTCGCAAATCCCTGAAATGACTCGAGAGAATGTGGAGGACTATGGTCCGAATGGTGTGAAGTTCAACCAGCACGGACCAATTCGAAACTCTGGGGAAATCCAGGTCCAGTGCGTGGAGACTATCGAAGGCGATATTCTTCAGTTCATTAAGGATCGCATTGCGGCGAAGGACTATGTTGATATCACGATGGCTGCTACCCCTGAATCCAAATCTTCCGGGGTTAACGCTGTGACAAAAGCTGCTACAACAATTGAAATGTTGGACTGCAAAATCTACAGTGATGCAATCGACTTTAGTACCGAAGATGTGACTGCCGCTGTGCGCCCGTCACTTCGTATCGTCTACAACTGGATTGAGTGGGATTAAGAGTCATCCCTTGTATTTTAAAGCTCCTTCGGGAGCTTTTTTATTTGGAGAGGAAAGGGTGCATTGAGGATACCTGACACACGAAGAGTGGCGGGGATCTCTCCCATAAGCGCTAACTTAAGGGTTGTGGTATTACGCCTGATATGATTTAACGTG
>JAUMZE010000017.1 GCA_030528285.1 Aerococcus sp.
TAGAGTTTTTCAGATAAACGCCTGAGCACCAATCTTCAAAGGCAGCCATGCTCGAACCTGTATCAAGCTTGTAAATGGCGAGATGCAAAAGATCCCTGCCCATTTCCTTGCCAAATACCTCAACCAAGCTCTCGAGTACTTTGCTTTCTTCGGCGATCGTTTCGGCAGCCCAAGTCAAACCCACATTCAAAGTCTCGTCTTTCGATGGATGCTCTTCAGGGTCAGGTTTGGGGCCAGGGGATTCTGGAAATGCCTGTCGATACGTTTGTTCGTCTACCAAAGTCTTATCTGGGCCGAAAAATACAGTTTTGCCAGCGTATTGAGGAAAGCTTTCTAAAAAGGCTTTACTGGGCGCAACGTGCCCGTCATCAAACAAGCGCCCAACATATCGTTTAGCACTGCGTTTAGTCGTTTTTGCGACGGGATCCCACTTCGTTTGGTAGGCCTGAATGTATGTATAGCCCTTGGCATTTGTGTCAGCTGTGAAGTACCAACGCTTGGCTCGTTCCATGATAAATGATCCCTCTAATGATGATAGGGATCAGTTTATCACAAAAATTAAAACGCCTGATTTTTTTGGTCAATAAAATCAGGCGTTTTGAAACACAAGTGAAGATCTTTTGAGTTATATCAACCCGTATATGGATCAGCTATCTGGGAGTTCAGGATGCCCGTCTTCTTTTGGGAAGGCGGGCATAGTTATCAGAGCCTTGCCTTAACAAGGTCTCACCGTTGTGAGACCTTGTGGGCACTTGAGGTTATTGAGCACCGTTGACTTTCTTTGCAAAGCGCGTATAAAAATCAAATGCAATCGGTAGGCTCACCTCATCCTGAATGTCAAAGTTCGGACGATGGTGTCCCTCATGATTACATCCGTACCAAATAAAGCCTGCTTGACCACCACGCTCAATGACACGGCGAATCAATAGAGCACAGTCTTCTGATCCTGATGGGAGATGCATGCGAGGAATCAGTGTGGCATTGGGTACCGTACGCATAACGTCTTCAAAGAGATCATAGATCTCGGGGCAGGGTGTTATGGTGGTTGATTCTCCTGCTTTGGTGATTGTCGATTTCACACGATAGGCTCGATCGATACCCGCAAAAATATCGTAGACGTATTGGCGCATGT
>JAUMZE010000018.1 GCA_030528285.1 Aerococcus sp.
GTTTTTAAGTGATGGCGGCAGTATAGCGGCATGGGGTCAGGGCTTCAAAGTTTGCTCAATGTCTGGTGTTTTGTGGCACTCTTCCTCCGTCTTCAGGATGATGATGTCATCATTGGATGAAAACATGTTCTGATCCAGATTACGTGTCCTGGCCGGACAGGGCGATGCGGTTCGATAAAGTTGGCTACCGATCCAGGTATAAACATAGCGATTGTCATAAGAGAAACGTTCGGTGGTTTTCAATGGTCCATCAATAGCAAAAATTTGAATATCATCGCGTAAACGGGAAGAGCGCATAAAGTAACCATGGCCTTTCCCGGCGTTAATTCGTTGTTTCAGGAAAGGTGCAGAAGAGTCGAGCGTTATTATTTCCAGGGTGTCTTCACCAAAAGGAGACAATTTCGCAATGTACAGATGATTTTTGTACTGCGCGACACGATCGGTGATGGGATGAAATGCTTTCGGGTCAATATCGGGGAGTTTCTCCCATTGACTCCATTGCTGGTCTGTAGAGCGAAGCTTACGCCAGCTAACATCGGTTTCGCCGACGAGAAAAGAGCCTTCGCCATCAGAATATTGAGCAATGTTAACGGATGAGTTATAGGGGATTCCCGTTGGAATAAACGCACCATCCTCAAGAAGTCTGCCGTCAAGCTCACCACTACGGTAGTTTGCCCAATAGCCATATCCTGAATCTTTGGTTTTCCATTTCACCCGCACGGCTTTGGTATTGGGAGTTGGGTAGCGCCAAAGCTGTGAGCCATCGAATGCGTAAACATAACGATCGTCGTGTGCATACCATTTCTTGTAATGGGGGCTATCGCTAAGGTGAGCCTCATGCTCGTCAGGAACACGATAATCCATCAGGATAAGCGGCCCGGAAGAATCGAATACCTGGAGGCCATCTTCTTCTTCACCATGAGCTGGTAATTTGGTCAATAAATAGCCGTGAGTTCTTCCCGCGTTAAAGCGTTTATCTATCACCAAACCAGGATTATCCAGTGTGACGATATTTAGCCTATTTTCGCCAAATCCCGTTTTTTTGATGGTGTACAGCTTGTCCTGATACTGAGCAACGGTATTACTAAGAGGAT
>JAUMZE010000019.1 GCA_030528285.1 Aerococcus sp.
CGCCAACGTGCAAACAAACAACTTGCCAATATATGAGGATTGAGTGCATCGCAATCGATCACCATCTACCCAATTTTTGAATTGATTGAAGTCTTGCTCAACGGTTCCTCTTAGGCGATAAACACGCAGAGCCTCAAACGGATCATCGATGCTATTCGTGCGAATCACGAATGTGCCAGCGTATTTCACGGCGTTTTTAATCGCCTCGTTATCTCGAACCCAGGTCGCTTCACCGTTAGCATTCTTAATCTGTTTAACAAAGCGCTTATACGACTGCCAGAGCTCTGGCGGAACTTCTTTGCTGTTAGCCTTATGCTTCAATATTTGGTCAGCTTTTTTGACCAAAGAAGCCATTTCTGCTTCGTCTACCCCAGGGAAACGGTAGAGATGCACATAGACGGTTCGGTTTAATGTCCCGTTTGAAATATTTTGCAACCACGGTTCTTTTGTGGTTCTAGCAAAAACGCCAGTTTCTGAGTCATAGAAATTTACATCGCGAAGCGAATCGTGATAAGTATCAAATTTCGATTTGATGGCGTCTTCGGTTAAACGTACACCCTGTACAAATTTCATCTCAAGATCAATCATTTTTTGGATATTCATCAATGAGGAATATCCCCGATCCGAGACTAATGTCACGTTCTCCAACTCGAACTCTGCACGACGCATACGGTAGATAATCTCTTGCAATGCAACCACATCGCTAATAGAGCCTTGATAGGTGTGCGCAAAGATAATTTCACCATCCTCTTGGTCGCACACAAAGGTGTAGTTGATTTGTTTTAAGTGCGGATCACGTTTTGCGTAGCCGAATTCAGCGTCCTCAATCGTCTCGGAATATGTAGAAATAGACGTATTATCGAGGGCATAACTTAGCTTGCGATCCTCTTGCAGTTTCGCCTTGTGACGATTAAGGAAAAACTTTTCAAAATCTTGAACACTTACCTTTGCAAGGATTTCACTGATTCGTTGATCGGTAAGTAGTTTAGAGTTTTTCAGGTAAACGCCTGAGCACCAATCTTCAAAGGCAGCCATGCTCGAACCTGTATCAAGC
>JAUMZE010000020.1 GCA_030528285.1 Aerococcus sp.
CCTAATACAATCGTTAATATCGCTCGACAAAAGACTGCCGCATGGGGCGGCAGTCTTGAGTGGCTTTTGAGGTAATCGTAATGACCGAACTCAATGAACTTTGCCGTGATATTCAGATGAAGCTTCCAGACGATATTTGGATGCTTGATACTTTGGAGCGTTATCGCCGTGGGGCGATCCATACGGATGATTTTGCTTCGATGGATGGTCGCTTTTATGTGTTCGGTGTTGTTGAAGTGCCGCTTGCTTATGATAAAGAGGGAAGCTTCACGTGGGGATGTTGGGTCGAAGTTGATCAGGCTTTACATGATGCCTATTTGGATGCTTTCCGCTCTGACACGGCTGATCGCCTCACGGGTGAAGGTCGCTTAGCAAACGATATTCCTGGATATGAAGACGCGGCGAATGCGACAGTCAAGGTGACGTTCTCGTCAGAGCGTCGCCCCGTGTTGACGGTAGATCCGGCCACCTCGTTAGGGCAAGATCAAAAGAATGGTTTGAGTCTTGAAGACCACCAGGCTTTAGACAACATTCTCTTTGGTGAGGATGAAGATGAGGCAGCTGAAGAGGATTGGGACGAACGAGATTAATTCGTGAAATCCAAAAGCATAAAACGGCAGTTCCGACAAAGAAGAACTGCCGTTTTTGCTATTGAACGTGCTTAGCCTCGCCCTGTGGACCCAAAGCCCCCAGTACCACGTTCCGTGGCATCAAAGTCATCGACTAAGCGGAAGTCCGCCTGCATGACAGGCACAATCACCAACTGAGCTAAACGCTCAAAGGGTTCAAGCGTAAACGGCGTCTGACCACGATTCCAAGTGGAGATCATGAGTTCGCCCTGATAGTCGCTATCGATCAAGCCCACGAGATTACCGAGCACGATGCCCTTTTTGTGACCTAAGCCTGAGCGAGGAAGAATCATGGCGGCGTAGCCAGGGTTACCAATATGAATGGCTAGCCCCGTGCGGATGAGGACTGTTTCACCTGGGTTGATCACAATGGGTTCG
>JAUMZE010000005.1 GCA_030528285.1 Aerococcus sp.
TTCAATCCCTACACATTTGGTTCGTCTTCTTTATTCAGTTTTCAAAGGCCTATCATTTCTGTTTCGCCTCAACAGCGACTCAAGTAGTTTATCAAAGCTCTCAAGTGTTGTCAAGAGGAAATTTAAATTGTTTTTTGCCATCGTCTGGGAAACGCACTCGCATTTCCTAACGACTGTGACACATTATACATGCTCACAAGTTCTTTGTCAACCTTTCTCACTCACTTTTTTTGATTTCTGTGATGTAAGCGGTATTTATTATTCGTGATAGCTATTTTGTGTCAAAAAAGCTACCGCAAAACTGAAATCACCTGCGTTAGCACGCGAGTATGTACTTTACACGCCTTTTGAGCGGCTGTCAATAGTTTTTGCCCAATTTCTTTAAAAACGCTGTTGTTTTTTGTTTCTTATCACTATAAAGTTATTTGCTAACGCCATCATTAGGTAAGATCGCTACCCCTATATTCATTTCTTATTCCTCAGTAGATTCTATTCGTCTCATCTTTGATAAATAACAAGAGATATCTCTAATAACATCCACCACAACAAAAAGCAGTAGCATTACCACCACTGCATCATCAAATTTATAAATGGACGAAACGAGGATCGAACTCGCGACCTCCGGCATGCGACGCCGGCGCTCTCCCAGCTGAGCTACTCGCCCTTAAGCTAACAAGATAACTATAACGCTATTTGATAAAAAAGAAAAGCCTTCCGTAGAAATTATCGAAGAATGAGGTGAGCAAGACCTCCATCAGCAACAACAGGACTAATCCCCGCTCATGTCACACCCGCCTCGTTCATTTCATTCATCCACTACAGATCATTTCACTCTCCAACGTCCCCCACACCGGTTAACAAAAGAAGCACCAAAAAAGCTATCCCCAACGCCAACTGAAACTTGATACACCTGTAAAAGTTAGACCAAACAATCTAACTTTTACAGGCCAACACCGCTCGCTATCGTTACCCATTAAAACCAGTCAAATCGACCCACCTCGAGCAATCTCCTAGTGATAACGTTTATAAAAGTGTTGATAGTATTCCACCCAGCGTGCAGCCGTTTTTTCTTCCGCATAGTCCGTGGCAATTTTTTGTGAAGCCCTCCGCGCCTGCAACTGAACCGCTGGATCCGTCGCTAAGCGTGTAAGCTGGGTACAAAAGCCGTCATTATCCGTCGCTTTGAGATAATCTGTGAAATAGATTTTTTTGTAGAGATCGAGATCGCGCAAGACAATTGGAAGCCCCGCATTCACAGCCTCAATGATTGCCATGGGGAAGAGCTCGTTATAGGACGTCATCAATAAGCAGTCACAGATGTTATACAAGAGGTTCATGTCCCCACGCTCAATCATGCCCAAGAAGCGCAAATTCGCTGGTGGGTTCTCCCGCAGCCGTTTCAATTCTTCATAACCATCTGTGATTGCACCAAATGAGAAGTCACCCGCCCAGAGGAATTGATAGTCTGGCATTTGCCGTGCGATCTCCGCAAAATCCAGCACCCCCTTTCTGGTTTGAACCTGCCCGACACTCAGCACAGTGAAGCGATTGGGATCGAGATCGTAACGCTCATACCCTGACTCTCGCTTTGTAACATCAAGTGGTTTGAACACATCGCGGTCCACTACATTTGGAATAAAGGTAATCTTATCACCATCGAATCCATAATCCACCAACGCATCAATAAAGATTGGATTCACCACGATCAGTTCATCTGCCGTACGATAGACGGTGAGGACATACTTATAGAACATCTTCTGGAGCTGGCTAGGCAGGGCAATGCTCCCCTCCAACGTTTCCGGTAAAAAGTGCACATGCATACACGTCGGATTGGTGGAGCGAATCATTTCCTCATAGCAGTAAGGATGGATGGTATGGACGTGGTTGAGGTCTGCCCCCTTGAGCTGGTTAAACTGAAGCGCTAATTCATTTTGTGTGCGGCGCTTCAACATCGAAACCAAACTCTCATAGGCCGTCCCAACGCCCTGTCCCTTCACATCTTCGCCACGTGAAATCATATTAATATGTAACATGGTGCCTCCTCCTCGACTGTACACATCTACTATCACTGTCGTCTATTCCCATTATACGTAAAAACATACGTCACGCAATGTACTCCCGCTCAAGTAGCCACTCTCTGCACGACGGCAAGGTGATTAATTACCCCAGATGATATCAACTTCCAAGCTAGCATCCTATCGCGTGAGCCTCTTCTATCGCCTTATTTCATCTTTACCCATGATCCTCCTTCTTCTTCTCGCTAAGGGAGTTCATTTTACATTGTAACCGCTTCTCTTTATAATGAATACAAACAATAGAAAGGACGTGTGAAGCATATGAGTTACACGAAGACGAAGCAAGCATTGAATCAGTTGGTAGCCGATCTGACCCACATGCATTTAACCTTGCACCAAATTCACTGGTATATGCGCGGAGATGGGTTCCTCTATTATCATCCAAAAATGGACGAAATGATGGAAGATGTGTTCACCCAGCTCGATGATGTGTCTGAACGTCTGATTACGATTGATGGGGAGCCGTATTCTTCATTTGGGGAGTACCTGGAACATAGCCAGCTACCCGATCAAAAAGGTGACTGGTCCTCCTCTATTCCAGAAGATCTATCCCGAATCGCTAAAGCGTTACGAGTCATCATTGCAGACTACGAAGCAGCCATCGCCGCCGCTCAAGAAGAGGGTGACATTGCTTCTGAAGACTTAGCAACCGGTTATCTCGGCGACTGCCAGAAGACACTCTGGATGATTGAAGCAGAGGGTAATCGCGCACCACATCTGGAACCATAATCACATACCCACCATCGACATTTAAATTAAACACGCAAAAAGCATCCGCCACTCCTCCTCTATTCGCTAGAGGAAAGACTGACGGATGCTTTTCTTATATGCTATCGCGGTTCAATCATTTGGGTGAAGGACCAGTTAGGAATCTCATGTCCATTCGCATGAAGGATCCGTTCATCAATGATCTCAAACCCATTTTTTTGGTAGAAATGGACGTTTGGTCGCGTGTTCGTATTCAAGGTGGTGAGTCCGCCCCCTTGTGATGCAATCAGTGGCAACAATGCTTCATTGATCATGCGTGTTCCGATGCCACGGTGAGCATGGTCTTGGCGCACCGCTAATAATTCAAAGAACCACTTGGGATCCGGCAACGAACGGCAGGGTTCATCCGAAATTGCCAACATATCGAGGAAATTATAGGTATCTTCCTTTCCTGCAATTTGGAGGGCTTCACGTCCACCGTAATTGGCATAATCCTTCACTTCAATCGCTCGTTGATAGGGAGACTGGAGCCCTGCCACGGCTTGGATCTCACCAAATTCCTCCCCAACATAGAGGGTATTGATATCTGCCGTTGAACGGACCCAGATTTCCATTAACTTGTTATAAAAAAGTTGTTTGCGCTCGGGATCGTCGACGTACACCTTGAAAAAGAAATAATCATCAAAGGCTTCTTGCACAATCCGGATACACTCATCTATTTCATTGGCATGCGCTTCACGTAAATTTAACACTTGCTCAATCCTTTCTCATGTCGCACTCAGTCTACGGATGTATCTCCATTATACGGATTTTAGACAATCACACGAGGAAATTGCTCATTTTACGCGTGGTAAATGCAAAATGATAATGATGAATACCTAAGAAAGATCCCAAGCATCTCCTGCGATTGTCCGCTTGCAGTCACCCTCCTTTAGGTGTCTTATCAAAGTGCCAACCGTCCGCTTTATTTACTTATTTTTGATCGGCGGTGAGTACATCCATATCCAAACTGATCGTGTTCGGATCGATTGTAAACTGACGCTCTATCGTTGGGTGGCAAGTATATTCACGGTCATATCCATAAACGACCAACATTAAACGATGGCCGGCTTTTACGGTGTAGTCCATGCCCATCATATCAATTTCATAATTCAAATTCGGTTGCTCCGACCACTCGTCTTTAGTAAGTGGCGTAAGTCGGTGTTCTGGATTCAACAGATTCGTCCAGCCGCGCGTAATAATGTGGTAATCACTCTCAGGCGCTAACACAAATTGCGTCTTTGGAGCTTGAACATGCCAAGCGAGCGGTTCCGTTTCTTTGAGGGTGAACATCTTCTCATCGACACGAACAGCCTTCCCAACATCTACCAACATCGCGCTCACTGCGCCCGGTGCCTCACTCGCTTGAACACTCATTTTGACACTCACATCACCGTGAATATGGTAATCCGCCTTAAGCGGTTCACTCTGCCAGTTGACAGATGTCTCGCTGTCTAAACGCAAAACATCTGTCTCCCACGCCTTGATGGATGGATAATTCGCCTGATCGTGGAAGATTAACGTCTCTAGAGATTCGCCTGTTGATTCATCGGTAGTCAAGGTCTGCCCCTGATGAATCGTCCAATTCTGGGATTCTCGTTGATCATAGTTAGCAATCTGCCATTGATCAGGATCATAGGCACTCTGAATCAGCGCATCCCCATTCTGCCAATCCAAAGTCCCGATGCCCAGGAGATAATGGTCAAACCATTGATCGAGGCGTTTCAGGAAGTGATCATTGACCAAGGTGTGGAGGGAGATATGTTTCCCACGATGAATGATCATGTTGCGCTGAATTGGGTTATTAGCAGTGGCTTTCATCAGTTTAAAGAGATGGGAGGTCTTCACATTCCAGTCCGCCGTTCCCTGAATGAACAGGAATGGGACTTGAATATGATCGGCATTGTTGAGGTAATTACCCCCATCCCAGTAGCAGTTATATTGCCCACTGCCCCGGTCCATATCATGTTGAATTTGGCGTTTGAGGGTCTCCCACTGTTCGAGGCGATCATGTGCGCTATTGGTTGGGTTCAGGAGGAAACTCTCACAGAACCACGTCAACAGATCGATATCCTCCCCGAAGAAGGCTTGCGGGGCAACCACGAGTCCGTTATAGCGATAATAATCGTACCAGCTCGCAATCGCCGCTTCTGGCACAATGGTCTTCAGTGATTGTGTCTGTGTGATTGAGGCCACTCCAATCTGAAGGGTCCCTAAGTAGGAGCGTCCACTCATACCAACTGATCCATTGCTCCAGTCACATACTGCTTGTTCACGCGCTTCGAGGTCATAGAATCCCTGTGTATCCCCATCAACCCAGCGCAGAACCGCATCGACCGCTTCCACCTCAAGCTGTGTCCCGGTCACATTGAATCCTTCTGAGTAATATGCCCCGCGTCCTGCATAATAAACGAGCGCATAACCTTTTGTGAGATAATGATTAAAGGCCGCATTCATCCCGGTAAATGTGGGCAGAGTGATTTCACGCGGTTCATCGACTGCTTTTCCCTGTGGCCGTGGTTGGGCCGGTGTAGGATGGAGTGGCAGTTCAATATCGGTAATTGGATCGCGGTAGTCCTCTTGGTGACTGTGCAGATGCTTATCAAAAGCTTCATTCACCGCCCCCATCATATATGGATCTGCTACATAAATAATCGGGCAACCCACTGACTTTTTAATTTCACGTGGACGCTGAATATAAATTTCGGTCAGGTCTCCGTACTTAGAATTGGTCGTGGAGTAGCCTGTTTCCACATACACACGTTCTTTAATAGCTTTCGTTTCGTCATAAGCCATCAACGTCCGGTCGTGGAACACAATTGGTCCTTCTGGGCGATAAGCTTCGAGAAATTTTGGTAAGCGTTGATCCATGAATAATTGTTCCAGCACCGTGATATTACGGGTCACTGGAAACTGCAAAATAGTATCCAACAAGGCTTCCGTCGTGGTGAAATCCTGGGCCATTAAGCGACTGAGGGGTTCTTTTACGCTTGTCGACCAATCCAATGCTCTAAAATAGGTTAATAGGGCATCTTTCTTCGCATCTTTATGTCCTAGTAACTCTTCTGCAATCAAGGTGAGTCCTTTTTGATCAATCTTTATCATCAATAAGCCTCCTCTATTGGTTTTAATTGTTTTATATCAACTACTGTTATTATAGCGAATCTCCATCTTAAACGGATGACATTCTCCTTTTCCTAGTAAAACTTAAGGTCGCTTTGGCAATAAAATGCTCATCCTCTATCTAACTGTAACGCGGGCACTGCCCCATTAGCGCAGAATCGAGCGTGCCATCATGGAATAGGTGTGGCGCTTGCCGCGGATGGCTTCACTCAAGGCCATAATATTCTCAGCTGGTGCCAAGCCACTGTACCCGGCGTCCCCGATATGCTGCAGGTCCACACCAGCAATTTTATTCTGGATAGCCATCTGCTGAATCAGTTCCGGACGTGCACTCTCCTGGCTGGACCCGATCGCAGACATCACGAGGGCTCCATGTTGATGCGCCTCAGTGACAATCCCACGCAACTGCTCAGAATCAAACCCGGGAACCGTCCCGACAGCTGGCACCAGTAAAATATCTGCGCCTCGTTGTATCAGCGCTCTGGCTACTGAGGGCGTCATCACCGGTTCATTCACCCCCGCACCATGCATTTTACCGGCAATGATGAGGCCTTGGAATGTCTCCTTGGCCACACTCAACGCCTCTAATAATTGATCATTGGTGACCCCTGTACCCGGGTTTCCTGTGAGACAGATGAAATCAAAACCAAGCACATTCGCTCGCTGGTAGGATGCTTTCGTTGCCTGGCGCCCCACATTAATGGCTAAGCGATCACTCGCCATCTCTGCCAACTGATCAACTGGTTCCAGGTTGACCCCAATCGGACGGCCCACCAAACGTTTGAGTGTTTGAATAATGGCGTTACTGGTATCTTCTAGCCCTTGGATGGCTGGGCGAGACACATCGAAAGCATTCAACAAAATCAGATCTGCTCCGAATGCCCGCGCCATTTCGCTATTAGTGATATCCGGAATCCAGGATGGGCTGATCACCACATTTTCTGAGACGACGACCCGTCCCTCACTGGCTTTGATACTCTGCTTCAATTCTTGGGGAGACATCGCTAATAAATCGGATGCATTGGCACTAATCAAACGTTTAACCACAATGATTCCTCCTTGATTTGTATCACTTTATTATTTTTATAAGTTATACCCGTTCCGTCATAAATTTTCAACTAACAGTCCTTTATCAGGTACTTACTTAATTACGTCTAGACAAAGAAACTCGCAATCACAAGCATCACCGCACTTAATACAACTAGCAAGAGGAAGAGTTTCCCGACGAAACGCCACCAGGTGGTAATATCCACCTTGGCAATCGCGAGGGCACCCATAATCACGCCGGACGTTGGGGTAATGATATTCAATGCCCCGCTCGCCGCTTGAAAGGCTGTAATTACCAAATGCGCAGGCACTCCGACAAATTCTCCTAATGGTCCCAGTAATCCAATCGTCGCCGTTGCCAAGCTGGACGTGCCCGGCATCAGAAAGGACATCGGCAAGTAGAAAATATAGGTTAACAAAATATAGAGTTGTTGGGAGAGGCCTTTGAGTCCCATCTCACCCCAGTGGAGAATCGTCGCCGTGATCTGTCCATCGTTCATAATGACTTGAATCCCCCGTGAAAAGCCGCAAATTAACGCCACACCGATCATGTTGCTCGCTCCAACCATGAAGGAGGAAATCAAATCATCCTCACTGAGCCCATACACCCAAGCAATCAGAAGGGACGACGCCATGAAGAGCATCGTAATCTCCAGGAAATACCACGTTCCTAGTGCCGCTAGGTGATTAAACAATGGCCCCGCATACGGCAAATGCGTGAGGACATCGTTAATAGCGGTAAAAATCGTGATATTAAAATCCGACCACGGGATCAAGCTCACAATCATAACAGCAAAGGTCAAAATGAAGATCCAAAGCACTTGCTTCTGTTTCTTAGTAAAGATAATTTCTTCTTCTGGTAGTTTAAAATTCTCTTGGTCCTGCTGATATTGATCATACACAACAGACTGGGTGGGGTCCTGCTCCACGCGTGCGGCATAGCGGTAAACCCAAATCATCGAAATTGTGAGAAGCACCACGAGGAAGATCACCCGGATCACAAAACCGTCCCCGATACTGATGCCCGCCACATCCGAAGCTACCCCCGTTGCAAAAGGATTCACCGTAGACGCCAAAGCTCCCACCTGGGTACCGACCAGAATCACAGCCACCGCGACGAGTTTATCGAATCCCATCCCGATCATAATCGGAATCAACAATGGGAAGAACGCAATAGTCTCTTCCGCCATGCCGTACGTACTCCCGCCGAGACCAAAAAGAATCATCAAGATAAAAATCAGTCGCTTCTCACGCCCTTTATTATTCTTGATCGCTGAGGCAATCCCCGCATTGAGGGCTCCGGTTTTATTGACGACACCGAGAAAACCTCCAATCACCAGAATAAACAAGGCCACTTCTACCGCACCGTTCGTCCGCTCATTCCCGACAAATCCATACATTGGAGACATCAGGATATCAAACAAACTCTGTGGATTAGACGTCACAGTATGATAGGTACCGGCAATAAATTGGCCCGCGTCGTTCACTTGGTACTCACCCGCGGGAATGAGCCAAGTGAGAATCGCTAGCCCGATAATAAGGATCGACAAAATGGTATATGACGAAGGCACTTTAAACGTTTTCTTCGCCGGTTTGTCGCTGATTTCCATGTCACATTCCTCCTACAAAAGAACAAAACTTGTACTTGAAATGAATTCTTCGTACGGGGACGAGTGCAAAATAACTCCTTTCTTTGTGATCAATTTTCTATCCTCATTATACTATTAAATCTTACTAGTTAAGCCCTTTCTTTATTGATAAATCGCTAAATCGATCCTTTCTAGGCGAATAGTGATTACTTTTTGATATTAGATATGCGTTTCTTATCACAAATTTTTCTTTTTAATTTAATAAAAAATTTACCCCACCCTATCACCACGGCCTTGTAACCGCTCTCTAAAATTTGACTGTTTGTGAACTTTGGTATAAAATAGAAATCGTGGAATGAGGGCTATCTTTAGCCTTTAGCACTTATTTTTTATTTCTATATTTTTTAAAGGAGGAATTGGCATGATCACATTTATCGGCGGTATTGTACTGCTGCTGGTAGGTTATTTTACGTACGGGAAATTCATCGAACGTAATTTCCAAATCGATCCGACCCGTAAAACCCCAGCGGAAGTGCTACGCGATAATTTCGATTTCGTCCCAATGGATAAGAAAACCAATGGACTGATCGAACTGTTGAATATTGCTGGGACAGGTCCTGTATTCGGTCCTATTATGGGAGCTTTGTACGGACCCGTTGCATATTTATGGATTATCTTCGGTTGTATTTTCGCAGGAGCGGTGCATGATTATATGTTAGGGATGATCTCCCTCCGTAATAACGGGGCACACTTGCCGGAACTCGCGGAGAAATATATTGGTAAATCCGTAAAACATATCGTTAATATTTTCTCGATGCTCTTATTGATGCTGGTAGCGACCGTATTCGTTCTCACCCCAGCGAGCTTAATTGCTAACCTGACGCCAGGCTGGCTCACCGTCAAAGTTGCGGTCATCTTGATCTTCATTTACTACTTGATTTCAACCATCCTGCCTATCGACAAAGCCATGGGGAAAGTTTATCCATGGTTTGGGGCAGCATTGATCTTGAGTACCGTGGGGATTGGTGTGATGCTACTCGTGAAGGGTCACAACATGCCAAACTTGACCTTGGAGACATTGCGTAACTTCCATCCAGATGGCACGCCAATCTTCCCAGCCCTCTTCTTCACGATTTCATGCGGGGCGCTTTCTGGATTCCATGCAACCCAAGCGCCAATGGTTTCTCGGACCACTGTCAATGAACGCGAAGGCCACTTTATTTTCTACGGGATGATGATCGGTGAAGGGGTTATTGCGATGATCTGGGCAGCAGCTGCCATGGCACTATTTAATGGCCAAACCTTGGCTGATATGATCGCAAAAGGCACCCCATCTGTTGTTGTCAACCAAGTATCCTACATGTTACTCGGGAATATCGTAGGTACGATCGCCATTCTCGGGGTTATCGTCCTCCCTATTTCTTCTGGATTGTCCGGATTCCGGAGCCTGCGTAACATTCTTGCAGACTACATCGGATTGAAACAGGACTCCATCAAGAAGGTGTTAGCAGTAACGATCCCACTCTTCGTGATTTCATACATCCTGACAACCGTTGACTTCAATATTCTCTGGCGTTACTTCAACTGGGCGAACCAAGTCACCGCCGTTATTTCCTTGTTAGTATCGACGCGTTACCTCTTCTTGAAAGGACGCAACTATATTGTGACCTTGGTACCGTGCATCTTCATGCTGTATGCGGTGGTCTTCTACATCCTCACCCAACCAATCGGATTCCACATGCCAATGACTCTGATCACGTACATTGTGGCACTGATTGTGGCCGGTGCAA
This sequence comes from Aerococcus sp., assembly GCA_030528285.1. Taxonomy (GTDB): domain Bacteria; phylum Bacillota; class Bacilli; order Lactobacillales; family Aerococcaceae; genus Aerococcus. The sequence continues at coordinate 10,372 of JAUMZE010000005.1, forward strand.
TCTTCGGTGTTTACTGGCGCAGTGGGCAAAAACAAAAAGCTAAACTTGCTCCAGACTCACTCTTGTTGAACGATCAATGGCCAATTGAAAAAATCCAACAGCTCAAAGGTGAAAAAGCACCTGCTTAGTCAAACCAAGCCATCAAAGCCTGAGTTTTCCACCCTCATGAATCCATCATCTGGATAGAGGGTGGAAACTCAGGCTTTTTTTGTATGAAGCATCACGAGGCCTGTTACAATAGAGTTATCACCAAGGAAAGGATTGCATCATGTTAACCAAACAATGTACCCGTCATGTCATTGAAGAGATCATTAAGCTCTACCCCAACGTCACCTCGGCGTTAAATTTCAATAATCCATTCGAACTCCTTATAGCCGTGATGCTCAGCGCCCAAACAACAGACCGCGCTGTCAATGGCCTCACGCCAAAGTTGTTCGCTACCTATCCGACTCCCGAAGCCATGGCAAAAGCCACTCCCGAAGAAGTCGCTCCCTATATCCGAACCATTGGCCTCTACCGTAATAAATCCAAATATCTTGTAGAAACTGCCCAGAAACTCGTGGCTGAATTCAATGGAGAGGTCCCCAAAACCAGAAAGGACCTCGAGAGTCTTCCTGGGGTGGGCCGTAAAACTGCGAATGTCGTCTTGAGCGTGGGGTTTGGGATTCCGGCCTTTGCGGTAGATACGCACGTCACACGGATCGCCAAACACCACCATATCGCCGAACCTGACTGGACCCCGCGCCAAATTGAGGATCGCGTCATGGAATGCCTCCCCAAAGAAGAGTGGCTGCCTGCTCACCAAGCACTGATTTACTTTGGCCGAGAAATTTGTCACCCGAGAAATCCCGAATGCCATAACTACCCGCAGCTCTACACCTGTCTGGAAGAAGAATAAGGACTACTTAAAAATGGGACTGGAAAATTTTTCAGTTCCTTTTTTGTGCGCAAAAAAACAGGTGACGGTTAAATGCCACCTGTTTCACTCATGTTATAAGCCAAGTAGTGGGAGAATGTAGCGAAGGAGTGTCCCAGAAACGAGTCCCGTGAACGGGTCACTCAATGCGGTGATCACGATCGTTGCCCCGGATACGAGTGGCATAGAGCCCGACATCGCGCTGGCTGCATTGTCAGGGAAGACCACGAACATCCCCAAAATGATCAAGAAGCCGGCCAATGAAGAATTCGGGATGTACCTGCTGATCTTCGGTAAGACTTTCAGGAAGAGAATCACAGCAATCAAAGCCGTCATCACGACATTGGCTGCGAGTGGATGCGGGGTATCGCCAGTTGCGGAAATAACCGCTCCCACTGGTGCCCCACCGAACAAGGAAGAAATGAAGTTACTGATTCCGCCAATAATCGTCACGTCATTCACATTGGCTGGATTAGGCGTAATCCCCGTCATTTGGCCAGTAATTAACCCATATGAGATATTACCCGCCAAGTTCAATGCAACAAAACTCAAGGCCCCTTTGATCACGTTAAAGGAGATCAAAGGTTTTTCGACGTGCAATGTATCAGCTGTGTCGGATTTCGTCGTGTTCACGGGTTTCTTCCCGTTCTTGTAATAGGCAAGGACGCTTGCGCCAATCACAGAGAAGGCAATCGTGAGGGCTAAGTCCTGCGTTCCTAGATAAATTACGAGTGCGATCGCAAAGGATGTCCAGCCGATGAGTTTGTCACTCTGCGCACTGTGGTAGCCGATCTGCGCCAACATCATCCCGACTCCCGCCATCATCGCACTGAGGATGGCTTCACCAGATAATTGGGTGAGCCAGGTTGCGAATGGGGTGAGCCCCACCAAAACGAGGAGGACGGATGCTACAATCAAAATCCCGCGTCGTTCCTTCTTGTCGTCACTGAGGTTAGCCATCAGGGCGAGGGATTCGGCCTGAAATGATAAAGGTACGACATTACCCATCACCAGGCTGAGGATAGCCGCCGTTCCAAATCCGAACGATGTCGAAAAGAGCGAGAAGCCGAGTCCCATCGCCATCACGCCCTGTGAAATACTATTTAACGACTGCCCGAGGACGGCAATCAAGGTTTGTATCCATTCCATTCGCTTGTTCTCCTTGTCTACGTGTTACTTTTACTATTATCTACGAGTGATCATGCGTATCATAATGGTCGTTACATCTCAAATCTTAACATGCCCACCCGTGATTGCCAAACCCTTTTTCAACAAAAAGCGAACAGTTATAACTATAAAAATAACGATCGTTAGCTTTTTATTAATTAGCGCACGATCGTTTTCAGAAAAAATATTAACGTGGATGGCGGACGGTGATCTCACCGACCTCTAAACTAATTTCACCAATGCCATACGCCATCTGTGTCGGCGAACCGGTCATTTTCACATTATCGACGACGAGAATGGCATATCCATCCTCCCAATTACCGAGGAATTCGCTTGGAATCGTCCAATCCATTGCTTCGAAACTCACACCGAAATCTTCTACTTCCAGTTGAAGTTCAGCATTGAGCTCACTGATCGTCTCCCCCGTCAAATTAATCAATACAAAGGCTACCTGCGCTTCTTTCTGCCGGAGATTCGGGTGGGCTTCCACAGCAAAGAGGTTGATCTTTCCGTCCTCGAAATAATCCGTATAGGTCTGGATGAAATTCTCAATGAAATCCATGACCTGATCGACGTCACGTTCAGCTGCCTGATTATTGACGCCTTCAATTGCTTGGTTCTGAGCATAGGTTAATGCAGGTTTAATTTCACGTGCCATGAGAGCCTCCTTGTAATCCCTGTTTTAAACAATCACCATTAATCATCGAGTTGTAAATCGTCGCCGTACCCGTAACCGTAATAGGAATTCACCGCATTCCCCTCCGCACCATTATAAACAGCACCCACCACTTGGGCATGGGCCTTGTCCAATAGCTGTTTGGATTTATAAATATCGCGGCGTTGGGCGACTCCCTCTCTGAGAACAAATACCGCCGCATCCGTCACATTAGCGATCAATTGGGCGTCCGTCACCACCAGAATCGGCGGAGTATCAATAATCACGAGGTCAAAAATCTTCCCCGTTTCTGTCAGTAATTCCTTCATCCGGTCTGAACTCAATAATTCAGCAGGATTTGGTGGCGTTGGACCAGCTGGGATGACGTAGAGATTCGCCTCAGGAATGTACTGCGTGATGGACATATATTCCACACTGCGGTCTGTCAGATATGTCGTCAGGCCTCGGCGTGTATGGATATCGAACGTCTTATGGGCAGTCGGTTTTCTAAGATCTCCGTCAATGAAGAGCACGCGGAAATTATCCAGATGGGACATAGAGACTGCCACATTGCTGGCAACCATCGATTTTCCTTCCCACGCACCAGAGGAGGTAAACATCAAGGAGCGGTAATTGTTCTTAACCATCGCCAATTGAATGTTGGTTCTAATCGTCCGAAATTGCTCTGACACCACGCTCATTGGATCCATCAACGTAATGAGTGAGCTCCCTAGATGCTGTTCACGATTCTTCTTTTCAATTTCTCGTTCTTCACGATTGAACATGGCTCATTTCCTTCCTAAATCCGTCGTTTAGTCGTGTCGTCCTCATCGTCTGGGACAGGCTGATGTTTGAACCGCGTGAGGGTAATTTCTTCATGACTCACTTCAGGCACGACACCAATCAGTGACCAACCCACTTCATGTACGATTTCTTCGCTGTAGACCGTATCATCGCGCAACGTAATGACTAAAACATAGCCCCCTGCCACGATCAAACCAACCACAATCCCGATCAAACCACTCACGATTGGAGACGGGAAATCCGCATGCGTATCCACCTTGGCTGGGGTGAGGACCGTTACACGAGTGACACCTAGAATGCCCGGTGCTTGCTTCGTGAAACTCTCCGCTACGGCATTGGCGATCTTGGTTCCTTGATACGGGGACTGATCACGCACCGTCACATTGAGGACTTGCGACTGACCTTCTGCATGTACATGGATCTGTTTAGCCAATTGATCTGGCGTCATTTTGAGGTTCAATTGATCAATCGCGGGTTGGAGAATCGTCGGTGTGACCAAGGTATCCGCGAAAGTTTTACTATTGTCGTCTTTCTGCGTTTGGTTCTGGTTTTGATTAGCATTGGCGTTCGCCTGCACCACCAATTGTGCCGTGCTATCATAGGTCGGTTTAACAAAGATAAAGATCCCAGCGAGCACCACTGTCAGACCGATCAGCGCACCGAGAAAGACCAGTAGCCAATGATTTTTGATATTTTTTCCAAACCGCGGCATGATTTTTTCATTGTAAGACTCATTCATTCTCTCTTGCTCCTCATCCTTCTCTTTATCAAATGATTAACGTGAAAATGGCCAGCGCCAGCGTGTTTTCGGTAATTGAAATTGCGTAATTAAAGGATCCCCATTCACGAGTGCCTTCGCATTCAATAATAAATCGTCCCCGTAACTTGTTCCGAAGCGCTTTCTAATGGCACTCAAAGCCTCCGTAAAATGTGTGCCATCCGGTTCGGTAGCAGTGGATCCGATGAGTTGCACCTGTCCTTGTCCGAGTGCTCGCCAGGCAGCTTGTTTAGCACGATTCCCATTCAGCCCCATCACACTTTGGCTGCTCACTAGAAAATAACAGCCTTGACTAAATAAATGCTCTTGATCATTAGCACTCATTACCTCAGACGTCTCCATCCCGACGAGTACGGGACGAATATCGTCTTTGAGCCATTCAAATAGGAGTGGATAAAGGGCTTCAAATGGGGTGGTCGGATGGATTGCGGCCAACACGTACCGCTGATTCAAATCCGCAAACAGGAGCTGGTCTGTCGTATAGTGTTGATGGGGGGAGGCCTCCACATCTACTAGCTGGCTTGCAAACAGGCAGAGCGGAATGCCCCGACGATCGAGTAGCGTTTGATACTCCAAAACCAAATCATCCATCGCACTGGGAAAGGTTGGATCCAGCGGGCAACATGGGGCTACTAGTGCGTGGGTCACCCCCTGCTGTACGAGCTGATTGGCCCAGGTAAACCAAGCTTCCTTTTCCAGTGGGTGCTGGGGGGATAATCCAGAAAAGCAGGGATCAATCAACATGTCACTCGCCTCCTATTCTTATCAACCATCTTCTAAAAGGGATGTTCCTGTTGAAACATCCACTGCTTCAATGAGGGCTCCGTCTGCATTATAGCGCAGTTTCATCTCGAGGCCTGTTTCACCCGCTAATAATTTCTCCAAGAAGAAACGATCGCCCGGCCACAAATTGAGGGAGAGCACCTCTTCTTTGGAGATCCAAGACATGGTTCCCTCGTCATTGGTAATCACCTGATCCGTTGTGAGTGTCCCTGAGTAGAGAAACATATAGGTAGTTGGATAATCCGGATAAATAAAAGTAATGAGTCCGTGGTACTTGGGATGATCCAACACGCAACCGGTTTCTTCGTAGACCTCGCGTTTGGCGCACTCTAAGGGAGATTCATTTGGTTCAAACTTACCGCCAACGCCAACCCATTTTCCTTCATTGATGTCGTTTGATTTCTTGTTGCGTAACATCATCAATAATCGATCATCATGTGCTAAGTATACCAGGCTTGTTAAAAATAGATCGATTGGTTTAGTCATGAACATTCGCCTCTCTTACTGCTACTAACTGACGCTGTTAAACTAAGCTTCGGAATAGTTATCAATGTTCGGCAGACAACTAAAGGCGAGTGTCCCTGGCCCTACGTGAATCCCGATGACCGAACTGAGCCAGACGATTTCAACCGGTGTATCCGGCATTGCTTCATTGAGCATGGCTTTGACTTTCTGGGCATCCTTGTCGTTATCCGCATGTAAAATCTGGAACGTCACTCCCGCTGGATACTGCTTTGCCTCCTCCAGCATTTCAGCGGTAATTTTGTTATATGCCTGTTTGGAGGTGCGGGTCTTCTCCGCTAGCTCGAGCCCGCCATCTGGTGCGGATTTGATGATAGGAATAATGTGGAAGAGATTGCCCAGAAAACCGCTGAATCGGCTTGCACGTCCTCCTTTGACGAGGTTATCCAAACTAGCCACAGCAGCCCAAATACCCTGTTGTTGGTCGAGCCACTGAATACGGGGCACAATGTAATCAGGGGATTTCCCCTCGTCGATATACTGGGCGGTCAATGCTACCAGTGGCGCAATCGTCCCTGCCACAGAATGGCGGTTCAAAATGTGGGTTTGGATGCGATCATTATATTCCTGTGCCACACTCTGGATCGTTTGAACGGTTCCGCTCAATGCACTTGGAATAGCGAGAACATAGAGCGTATCGAAGTCCTCTGCTACCACCTGATCAAACAGCCGATATAAATCAGCGGGACGTACCTGCGATGTTTTGGGAAGTTCCTTACTCTTCTCTAAGCGATGATAGAAGGTTTCCATTTCCTTCTCATCGTAGTTTCCTTCGAGTGTTTCTCCATCCTCAAATGAAATGAGTAACTTAAATTCAAAGATATCATGACGCGTTGAGAGATCCTGGGGGAGAGCAAATGTTCCATCTGTAAGAATGGCAGCTTTCATGAAATACTTCCTTTCTGCTCTGTGAATTGATAATGGTGATGATTGTACATGCATTATTCATTAGGGCAATGATTGCTATTCATCATGCCTCTCATGGCAATCGGCGCAGGCATCCATTCTATCCTGATCGTTCGTGTCGATTCACGTTCTTCCTCTATCATTCATCGTTAAAGGTCGCCAGCCATGAAATTTCAGATCCATTATACCAAATCCTTGGACGTGTTTTTACCCATAGCGGCAATATATAAAGATTCCTCAAAGTTTTTATAAAGCAGTCCATAAACCAGTACTTGTTGCTAGGCGCGTACCTAGCCCCCATGCGCATCCTACCCACAAAAAATAGCCGAATCAGGCTCAGCTAATCACAAGCGTCTCTGACTCGGCTATCTATTTGATATTTTGCGATTTAATAATTAGTAGTTGCGGTCCCCGTTGTAGATGGTTGGAACGATCATATAATCCACCGTCCGCAGCGCCCCTAAATCACGACCGCCCGCATATGAAATACTGGATTGGAGATCCTGTTTCATTTCTTCTAAAGTATTAAAGATGCTCCCGCGACTTTCGATCAGGATTTTCTTCCCTTCGACATTCTTGTATTCGCCTTTTTGGAACTGACTTGCAGAACCAAAGTATTCCTTGTAAGGCACGCCATTTTGAACAACTTCCTCACCTGGGGATTCCGTGTGAGCTGCGAGTAAAGAACCAATCATAACCATGCTGGCCCCGAAGCGGATACTCTTGGCGATGTCTCCGTGCGTACGAATGCCCCCATCTGCAATAATTGGTTTCCGGGCCGCTTTGGCGCAGAGGCGAATGGCAGAGAGCTGCCAACCTGCCGTCCCAAAACCAGTCTTAATCTTGGTGATGCAGACACGACCAGGGCCAACCCCGACCTTCGTAGCATCTGCACCGGCATGTTCCAGTTCACGCACAGCTTCAGGCGTTGCGATATTACCAGCGATCACAAAAGCATCTGGAATTTCACGTTTAATAAATTTAATCATATCAATGACTGTTTGCGCATGCCCGTGAGCGATGTCGATCGTGATGTAGTCAACTTTTTCACCGGAATCGCGTAATTTACGCAGGAAGTCATATTCCTCATCCTTCACGCCAACACTGATAGAGGCATAGAGTCCCAATTGGTTCATGCGCCGAACGAAATCGAGGCGACGTTCTGGTTGGAAACGGTGCATGATGTAGAAATAACCATTCTTGGCTAATTTCTCCGCAAGTTCTTCGTTCAATACCGTCTGCATATTGGCTGGGACAACGGGGATTTTAAAGGTATGGTTGCCCAATGTAATGGTGGTATCACATTCACTACGGCTGCGGACCACACATTTGGCCGGAATCAATTGGACTTGTTCATAATCAAAGGTTTCCATGCTGATAGCTCCTCATTTAATCATTTCATTCAAACACTGATCGATGCCAAAATGACACCGCCAACTATTGTAGCGGGTTTCAATCCTAAAATCAATTGAATCACACTAAAAGAGGTCTTCTCCGTATGCCCAATGCTTTTTAACTACTATAGGTCAGCATAGTTAGCATGGACGGATAAAGACCCCTTATTTCATTCAGTAACTCATTATTGGTTTTGATATTTCTCCCGCATCGCTTTGTTAACTGCCTCAGGAACGACCGCGTGAATGTCACCTCCAAATTTGGCTGTCTCCTTGACAATGCTGGAGGAGATGAAGCGATATTGTTCACTCGCCAGTAACAGGACCGTTTCAATAGCGGGATCCTGCAATTTGTTCATCATGGCGATGCTCGTTTCATATTCGTAGTCCTGAGCGTTCCGAATGCCTCTGAGGAGTGAATGACAGTGGAGATCATGTGCGAGGTCAATTGTCAAACGTCCCGGTTCAAGGCGAATGACCTCTACATTCTTCAGTTCACTCACCGCGTCTTCAATGAGAGACATTTTCTCCTCATCCGTAAAAAGTGATTGTTTCGTTGTATTCACGGCCACAGCCACATAGAGCGTATCGAATAAATGACTGCCTCGTTCAATGATATCCAAATGTCCGAGTGTGAGCGGGTCAAAACTGCCCGCATAGAGTGCACGTCTCGTCATGACTCGCCTCCTTTACTAATGGCTTAGTTAGTTTGAGCGGAACTATCGGTGGCTGCGCCTGGGTTCGCCGATTGACTAGAAGACGAAGCGTCAGACGAACTACTGCTGTCGCGCCAGCTCAAGTCCAGTGTCGCTCCGTACTTGGTAAATTCTTTCTGGAGTTCATCCACAGTATAGACCCCGGCCGGCACTAGCATATCGTCGTCCGTAATCACACCGTCCCCGTTATTATCTAAAGTTGTCACATATGCATCATTCACAACCCCGTAACTCGCTGGGTAGAGGATCGCTGAATTGGATGCTTCTAACCCAAGTTGTGAGCGCAACGCATTTGAAACGCGCAACCGCTCTGTTTCTGGGAGATGCATGTAGTAACCAAATGACAGATTCAAATTCTCGTAGTTGTCGACGATCACATGTTCCGGTGACTTGATCGAGGAGAGATATTGGCTCTGCAGCTGATACATGTCAGATACGCTGAGGTTCGTGTAGAGATTATTCTTCAACTTGTCGAGAATCTCGTCGTAGTTAGTGATCGTCCCTAACGTCATGACCTTGTTGATCACAGCCTGCATCAATTGTTGCTGACGGCGGCCACGTCCCACGTCCCCTTCTGGATCTTGTTTACGCATCCGAACATAATTCATGGCGTCTTCACCATTGAAGGTTTCCGTTTGGCCCTCGACGAATTTTGAGCCGTCCTGCTCAAACGTCATGGCTGGTGTCAACTCAACACCACCCATACCATCGATAATATCAATGAACGCCTCCATATTGACACTCACATAGTAGTCAATCGGAATATCGAGGAAACGCTGGAGGGAGTTAATACTCTCCTTGATCCCGCCTTCCATGTAGGCGTGGTTAATCTTGTCAAAGTCGTTGCTCGTCCCCATCGGCGCTAACACATCACGCGGGATATTCACGATGGTCGATTTCTTCGTTTCCGGATTAATCGCTACCAACATAATCACGTCTGAGCGGGACGTCGAGACGTTCTTGTAAAACATGGCCCCAGAATCCAACCCTTCCACAAGAATGGTGATCGGTTTCTTTTGGGAGAGTTGTTTATCGGCATCCCGCATCCGTTCCGCCCCCGAATCCTTATAGATATCGTGGCTGAAATTCAATACGTTTGTCAATGCTAAGCCGGCAGCAATGGCCACCCCGATGAATAAGAGCGCAAGTAATCCGAGTAAGAGGCCCTTTTTCCCACGTGGGCGTCTTCTACGGCGCTGGGGAGTGTGATGTGTACGGCGAACCCGGTGTGTTTTTCGGTCTTGATATTCTTCCTCATTTTGAGGATTGGATTGGGATGCTGCGCGATGACGACGCGGCTCTTTTTCATTATTACGTGGGGATGAATGTCTCTCTCTATTCATCGCAGTCCTCCTATATCTGAAAAATCCTCTCTAGCATTGTTTGCCAGAGTTCAAACAGCACCCATCCGTTTGGGAACTGCTTGAAGCGCACTAGTCGTCGAAGTTGTAATCAATCGCAAAGTCGTCGAGATTCAAGCGTTTGCTGTGCTTATCAAGGCTCTGCATGGTTAAAATCTTAGGTTTGTCTGCAGTGATCACAAAGGTATGTTCAAACTGGCAGCTCAATGATCCGTCCACAGTACGCGCAGTCCAGCCGTTATCGTCTACCTTCGCGCGCCAGTCTCCGGTATTAATCATCGGTTCAACGGTCAATGTCATGCCTTCCTTCAACCGCAAACCACGTCCAGCCGTCCCATAATGAGGCACCATGGGCTCTTCATGCATGGTTGGCTGAATCCCGTGCCCAACAAATTCACGAACCACTGAGTAGCCCTCACCCTCTGCGTAGGTCTGAATGGCATGCCCGATATCCCCTATGCGTTTACCTGGGACGCACTGTTCAATTCCCAGATAGAGGGAGCGCAAGGTAACATCCATCAAACGATCCACCTCATCGGAAACCTCGCCCACTTCATAGCTCCAGCACGAATCAGAGAAGTAACCGTCGATTGAAATGACCGTATCCAACGACAAGAGGTCCCCATTCTTCAAGGTGAAGTGGTTATCTGGGAAACCATGCGCAATCACGTCATTCGGTGAGGTGCAGGTGGCATAAGGATACCCCTCGAAATCAATCTGTTCTGGGATTGCCCCGGCTTTGCGGATTAATTCCTCCATGCGATCATTCACCTCCATCGTTGTCACGCCTGGGCGGATGAAATCACGCATCTCTTCATGAATATGTGCGAGAATGCTTCCTGCTCTGTCCATACCTTCAATTTCACGTTTTGATTTTAATGTGATCACGCCGGTCTTCCTTTCATTTTTCTTCTTCAATTTTTACATAAAAAAATAGCTCACGAGTCCATCATTTTTTCGATCCGATTAACTAGAAAAATATTTTTATAAAGGTCGACTCGTGACTTGAAGAATCTGTTATTGCTAGTATACAATAAATGGATAGGGGAATAACACGGAATTCTTTTTCGGCGGATTTTTTAACTTTTTTTAAGGATCGGATAAACAAAGCGTCAAACTCTTTCCTTTTAAATGTTGATTTTGTATACTTAATAGGGTAACAGTATACGCTAAGCGTGCTGGTGAATCAATATAGACCGGTGGAACGAATGGCACATCATGATGTGTCTTGTTTTATTTTCCGATCGTGTTGACTTCTAATCAATCTTGGGAGCTGGAATTATCACTAGGAAGGATCACTTCCCTAATTTATATTAACTGCGCTTATTTCGCAGTTAATCACCTATTTTGAAAGTGGGGGGAATCTACTTTGGGAAAACAACAAAAGCTCGAACAAGTCGCTTATCTCTACATTAAAGACCAGATCATCCAAAAGAAATGGCCAGTGGGGCACCACATCATTGAAGCGAATATTTCTGATGAGCTTGAAATGAGTCGCAGTCCGATCCGTGCTGCTCTATCTACCTTAGCTGAAGAGGATGCGGTAGAAGTTAAGCCCTATCGCGGTTATTTCGTCCAAGAGGATCTTCAAAATCAGAATGACGCAGGCTTCTATCTCGTCTACTTCATTGTGATTTGGTACCGTTTGACGGACCGCTTGAAGAAAAATCGTTCTTCAATGAAAAAAGATATGAACACGTTGGATGATCTCATGAAGGAAGTCCATCTCGCTGCCGAACAAGAACGCTGGGATGATTTCCATGAACGGGTGAAGGATCTCTTTGAAGTCTTCTTCGCCAAAACCAAACAAGAATTTCTCGTTGAACAGCTCTTGCGCTGCTACGGAATTGTGACCGACACTGTCATCGACCGCAAAGCTGGCACAGGTCAACAGAACTATCTCACCTATGAAGCTCTCTATCTCAATGATATCACAGAGCTCTTCAAGGAAAATCGCTATCTTGATACGCGGGTGCTCATGGAAATGTTTGTGCGCTTCGTCCAGAAACGCCTCCCTGCGAGCGAACGCAGCCGCGAAGAAAATTACACACCCTATATCACCAACTAAATAGGATTGATCCTCCTCGGCTGTCTGTGTGGCGGTCGGGGATATTTTTTGTTTAGGGCTGTTTGATAGTATTAAGCGGTGCTGAAGAATGATCACTGATACAAATAAAGAAATAGCGTCTTCATTTTGGGTTTGATATACTATAGATGACAATTAATAGCGAAGGAGGGAACTATGAAAGCCATTGTTGCTTACGCCAGTCTCACTGGCAATACCATGGAAGCTGCCGATGTGATCACTGGTGCATTAGAAGCACTCGACGTGGATGTTGAGATGTTAGAAGCCGAGGACGTGTATGGGGAAGATTTTCTCGAGGTGGACATTTGTCTGATCGGGACCTACACGTATGGGGCGGAAATCCCAGAAACCATGATTGACCTCTACGAAGATCTCAATGGCCTCGATCTCACCGGCAAAGTGTTTGGTACATTCGGCTCAGGCGACCACGCCTACGAAGCCTACTGTCAATCGGTGTATGATTTCTATGATCAGTTACTCAAGACGCATGCCGCACCCGGCGGAGAACCTGTCACGGTGGAATTAGCGGTTGATCGCGAGGATATTGCTCCGCTCGAACAACTCGCTAAGCATTGTGTCGAAGTCGCAGAATCACTCAGTTAGTCCCTTATGATTGCCAAGCAGTCATACTCACCAATGGAGGATTTATCATGGAGAATTTTGATAGCTATTTAGCGAAATATGCCCAACTGCTCATTCAGATGGGGTTACAGATCAAACCTGGCGATAATGTGATGATCTACATTGCCGTTGATCAGCTCCCACTCGCTCGCCTCTTACAGGAAGAAGCCTATAAAGCTGGTGCGAAACGGGTGCATTTCACCTGGAATGACGACACATTGGCTAGAAATCGTTATCACTATGAAGAAGTAGACACCCTCACCGAAAATCCTGACTACGAACAGGCACGGCGCAAAGACCTCATTGAGAATCAAAAAATCTGTCGTATCTCTGTCCTCTCCTCTGACCCCGATTCATTGAGCGGGCTCGACCACGACAAACTTCAAAAAGCTCAAAAAGCGACGATTCTCGCACGTAAATTAGTCATGAATGCGACGATGCGTAATGATATTAAATGGAATGTCGCAGCGGCCGCAAGCTATGGCTGGGCAAAACATATCTTCCCAGAATATGCCGAGGACCCAGAGAAATGTGTGGACGCACTGTGGGATTCGATCTTCCAAGCCAACCGTGTCTATGAAGACGACCCCGTTCAAGCGTGGAAAGATCATATGGCGAACTTGAAGAAACGCGCCGATCAGATGAACAACTTCCAATTTGATAAACTCCACTACCAAGCACCTGGGACCGACTTCACGGTGGGATTGCCTAAGAACCACATCTGGGCAGGTGGCGATAGTGTGAGTGCGGATGGTGATACCTTTGTTGCGAACATGCCTACTGAAGAGATTTTCACAGCACCAGACACGAACCGCTTGGACGGTGTGATCGTCTCCACCAAACCGCTCGCTTACCAGAACCAGACGATTATTGGGATTCGGATGGAATGCCACGACGGCCAGATCACGGACATCACCGCAGAGCAGGGTGCAGAAATCATGAAGAACCTGGTGAATAACAACAAAGGGGCGCATGGTCTCGGTGAAGTGGCACTCGTTCCACATCACTCCCCAATTTCCGACAGTAACCTGACGTTCTACCAGACCTTATTTGATGAGAATGCGTCCTGCCACATTGCGATCGGAGCCGCCTATCCGCATAACGTCGCTGGCACCAAGGACGATGACGAAGAAACCCTCCTGAAAAAAGGCGTCAATGTTTCTGACGTTCACGTTGACTTTATGGTGGGGTCCGATAAAATGAATATCGATGGTATTACCAAAGACGGTGAGGTTGTTCCTGTCTTCAGAAATGGTGAATGGGCAATCTAATTCATAGCAGATAGAGGGAGTTTGAAGATGGCGAAACATAAACAATCACATCAACCGAGCCATGATAATCCAGTGATCGAAGAAACCCTCCAATCATTGGAGAAAGGATCGCCCCATTTGAACTGGTTGTATCTCCTGTTAGTGGTGATTTTCGTTGTGATTGTGATCGGTGTCGTCTATCAGCTCACTGGCAAACGCGAAGAGAATCGCATGGACGAGTGGATGAAACAGAATCAGCGTATCGAACAGCTCGAGGAGAAAACTGAATTCCTCGAACAACGCTTAGAATCCCTCGAAAGTAAGAACTAAGCGCAACCTGTGAGGAAAACGGAGGTTCCATCTTCTGCCCTCTTATAATAGCTATGAAAAGGTATTTAATAACCACCGCATGTTAGAACAAGCATCTAGCATGTGGTGGTTTTTGCGTGCCACCAAGCATTAGTTTCAAGAGTGTATTTCACTCAAACGTATCATAACCGCTTAACATATCTCCTACTTTTGTTAATTTAGATATAGACTTTTGTGAAGGAATGCGCTATCATTGGTGATCATAACTTTTGCGTGGATAGAGTTGCTCAAGAGAGGAGAGTGGGACAAGAACGGTTACATTTTACACGACGACAGCCCGTGATCTTGTCCTACTATGAACACCATGAACTTCGATTTTCTATTAAGCTTATTATGCCTCTGTCTTTATCGTTGCCTCTTCTCTCATAGAAGGTGAGCATCGTCTACTCTATCGGTTGTTCTACATTTTTCTATTGATCGCATCAGGAACCTGGAACCTACTTCTTCAATAAATATGGGCAAGAGGACAATGAGGATGGGGAAAATGATGAAACGAACGAAGAAAATGAGTAAATAACCGCATTTCTATTATTATTGAATTATAAAAGCAGAGATTTTCATTCTTTCTGGTGAAAATCTCTGCTTTCTTTAATCTCAGACGGAACTGACACTCTCGCTATGCCTTCTTCAGCGTTTGATTTACTGCGTTCACAAAGCGGTCTTTTGCTTGGTTCCCTGCTTTATTCTGTTTGAAGACACCCGCATCACTCAAAATCCGTACAAAGGTCTGCCCTAGTTGTTCTTGGATAAATCGATCAACATCCATATCTTCTGTGAATGCTCCCTGAATCTTCTCTGCCCAGTCCTGATGAATAGCACTAACCTCCTGTAATGGGATCTCCCCTAAGAGATAGTGTTTCACACTCTCCAGTTCCGGCACTAAACGCGGTGGAAGAATGGCGAGCCCCATCACTTCAATCAATCCGATATTTTCCTGTTTGATGTTTTGCACTTCGGGATGGGGGTGGAAAATCCCTCCTGGTAAATCCTCCGTCGTCCGGTTATTTCGGAGTACCAAATCTAATTCATACTCATCATTATGCATCCGCGCAATCGGGGTGATCGTGTTGTGCGGGGCGGTCGTTTCAGCCAGTACGTCCACTGCGGCATCGCTGTAATGATGCCACGTCTGTAAAATCGTATCAGCTAATGTGATCAACCGTTCCTTATCATGTCCTCGTAAACGCAACGTCGTCATTGGCCAATTCACGTAGCCAACCTTAACATCCTCGTAGCCTGTGAAGGTCACAGGACGCGTGATCTCTGCGCGCTCCATAGGAAAGGTGTGGCGCCCACCCTGATAGTGGTCGTGGGAGAGGATCGAGCCCCCTACGCCAGGCAAATCTGCATTCGACCCGACGAAATAATGCGGGAAGAGGTCAATAATCTCAAACAAATGTTCAAATGTGGTACGGTCAATTCGCATTGGCACATGCTGTTCATTCAAGAAAATGCTGTGCTCATTGTAATAAACATACGGCGAATACTGCATTGCAAACGCCTGATCGCCTAAATGCAACCGAATTAAGCGGTGATTCTGACGTGCGGGATGATCGATCCGCCCACTGTACCCTTCATTCTCCAAACAGAGGGCACATTTTGGATAGTTAGTAGTCTTCGCTTGGCTTGCGGCTTTAATCTCTGCTTGCGTCTTTTCCGGTTTGGAGAGATTGATGGTGATCTCCAACTCCCCATACGTGGCATCTTTATATTTAAAAGCTATATTTTTAGCGACCTGACGGGTTTTGATATAGTCACTCACCCGCTGTAATTGGTAATAGTAATCCGTTGCGGCCTTGGGAGCGGTTTGATACTTCTCCCAGAATAGGCGATTGACGGCAGACGGTGCAGGTACAATGAGATCCATCACCGCTGCTTCAAATTGCTCGACCTGATAATGCTCACGTCCGATGATCCCGTTCGTTTGTGCGTAGTAACGCAGCTGATCCATACTTGTTAATAGTTCAGGGAGGGGCTCACTAGGGATGACCGTTTCATCGTAGTCACTAGCTCCTACCAAACTTAATAATTGGTTTCGCGTGTAGATTTCATCGAGTGGATCGAGCCATCCCATTCTGATGGCCTGAGTTACGAAATTTGTGATGAGTGTTGATAACGACATGCTCATGCCTCCTTCATCCCTCATTATATCCTAGAATGTCTTGGCACCATCGCCGATTTCTGCCACATAGAAGGAAGCAGGATAGCCAATTCTTTCTTGGTAGTAGGATTGGATATGTGCTTTCACGTCTTCTACTGCGTCTCTATTCACCAGCGCAATTGCACAGCCACCCATGCCAGCCCCGGTCATACGCGCGCCGATCACCGCATTCTCTCTCCAAGCAGCCTCCACCAGAGTATCCAATTCCACACCGGTCACATCATAGTCATCCCGGAGTGAACGGTGGGATTCATTCATCAGCTCTCCGAATGCTTTGAGATCATTCTTCGTGAGGACGTCTTTGGCTTGGAGGGTACGTTCATTCTCATAAACCGCATGACGTGCCCGCTTCATCAGGATCTCATCGCCAATCTCTGAAGCTATCTGATCGAATGTATCCGGTGTGAGGGATCCGAGCGTCTCGACGTCATGGTGTTCCTGGAGACGACGGAGGGCTTCCTCACATTGACTGCGACGCTCGTTATATTTCGAGTCGCTCAACTCACGGCGTTTGTTCGTGTTCATAATGAGGAGCACATTATCCTTGAAATCAGCGGGAACAAGCGTGTACTCCAGCGTATTCGTATCGAGAAAAATCGCCTGGTCACTCTCTCCCATGCCCACTGCGAACTGATCCATAATCCCTGAATTCACACCGATAAATTGATTTTCCGTACGCTGCCCCAACTTGATCAGGGTCAGTTGGTCAATCTCTAAATTAAAGAGGTCACGCACCAATACGCCCACGAGGAGTTCCAGTGACGCTGATGAGGAAAGCCCTGCACCATTCGGGATGTTCCCCTCAATCGCCAAATCAAACCCTTCACTCAATGGATACCCGGCTTCCTGGATGGACTTCACCATGCCCTTCACATAATTCGTCCAGCCGTCCGCCTTGTCATAGGTCAACTGATCCAGGGAAAAGGTAATGACACCCGCGTCCACAAAATTCTCAGAGTAACAGCGAACCTCCTGCATGCCGTTCAATCTGGCCGCTCCATATGTTCCATTTGTAATGGCGCATGGCAACACATGGCCACCATTATAATCCGTATGTTCACCGATGAGATTCACCCGCCCTGGTGCAAATCCATGGCTACCCGGTTCACCCGCAAATAGCTGATTAAATTTCTCCATCACGTCATTCATTAGTGCTTGCTTCATTTTGTAAACTCCTCTTTCATCTTTCGATAATGCTTCCTTGATAGATTCATTATACTATTTTTATCCCATTGGGAAAAGGTGTGATCACCCGATAGTCAGCTGGAAAGTGTCATCTATCTCTAGAAATGATTAATAGCGGTTTCATTTTTATGTTAAAATAAGCAATGTATGATAGCAGAAGGAGGACGATTACGCATGCAAGTAATAACGCAATCATTTGGTGAATATCAAGGTGAATCCTACGATGAAATTCTAATCACCAACAGAAACCAACAGACAATCGCACTGACGAATCTGGGAGCACGAATCACAAAATGGCTCATTCCTACTGAAGATGGTCACACTGAAAATATCGTGCTCGGTTATCCCGATGCCGAATCCGTCTTTACATGGCCGCCTTTCTACTATGGAGCGACGGTGGGCCGCGTGGCTGGTCGAATCGCAAACGCAGAATTTACAATTGACGACACGCACTATATGGTCGATCAAAATGAAGGAAAAAATGAAAATCACGGCGGTAAAAATGGCTTTGACCGTCAAAAATGGGACTATACCATTGAAGAAGATGAACATAACGTGGACGTCACCTTCACCTATACGGATCCAGACGGGAATAATGGGTATCCTGGAACAGTCGAGGTTACTGTCACTCACCAATTCAATGATGACAATCAGTGGATAATCCACTATGACGCCACGACCACTGCTCCTACTCCACTTAACCTAACGAACCATATTTACGTCAACCTCAACGGCAACAATCAAGCTCCCGTGACAAATCATCAGTTCCAGGTGTTGGCAGATCGTTACCTCCCATTACGGCCAGATAACATTCCAACCGGTGAACTCCATCATGTTGAGGGAACCGCTTTTGATTTGAGAGAACCTGTGCGCTATCAAAGCGTGCTCGATCAATTCCTCAAAACTGACTTGAAACAAACAGGTGGATTTGATCATCCATGGCTCTTGACTCATGAATGGGATGTGGACGCCTTGATCACCCTGCCAGAGAAAGGTCGCCAGTTAACAGTAACGACCGATCAATCGTCCCTAGTTATATACACGCATAATGTAGGAGACCCAACCCTCTCCCTCTATGGCCATCCCCTGATCGCCCATTCTGGGATTGCGTTAGAAGCACAAACCGCCCCGGATGCCGTTCACCACGCCGAGGATTGGGGGAATATTATTCTCCGACCAAATGAACACTATACCCAAGACACCACTTACCAATTAACACTGGGTTAGTCGATGCTTACGAAAAATCCGGGCTGACAAGTGAACGGTTCTCTAGTTAACAGGGAGCTATTCACAGCGTAGTCCGGATTTTAGTGTCTTGTTTTTTCCAATAAAAAACCTCAGCACCACACAAGCGCTGAGGTCAATCACTAACTTAGTGATTCATTATTTACCAATACGGTTGGTCCAAGGAGTTGCGGTTGCTTCAAGAACAGCATTCAAGTCTTGGATGTTTTTCTTGCCTTGACCTTGTAACCATTCACGAGCAGCTGCTTCACCTTTTTGAGCGAATTCTGGGATAGAATCTTTCCAGGTTGCACGGCCACAGAGAACCCCGTTGAATTCAGAACCAGCTTCTTTAGCGAATTTCAAGGTTTCTTGGAAGAGTTCAGCAGAAACCCCTGCACTTAAGAAGATGAATGGGAGGTCCGTTGCTTCACTTTGTTCTTTGAAGAATGCTTTAGCTTCTTCTTGGGTGTAAACAACTTCACCATTGTCGTATCCTTCAACAAAGTTCATGTTAACAGGAACTTCCATCTTCAATACGTCGATGTTGTAACGATCTTCAGAGAATAATTTCATGGAGTCGATAACCTTACGTGGTTTCAACTTCGCATATTCAGCTGATTTTTCGTTGTTCAATTTAGCATCGTAAGTAACAATTTCCATGAAGAATGGAATATCTTCTGCTTCACATTCAGCACCAATACGTTCAACAAAAGCTTTCTTAGCATCGTTAATTTCGTCGCCTTCGTCAATGTCGAAGTAGAGCAAGAACTTAACAGCATTTCCGCCTTGTTCTTTGATACGTTTTGCCGATTCGTCAGCAATCAAGTCTGGTAAACGACCTGGTTCAGTTGCATCGTAACCAGTCTTTTCGTAAGACAAGAGTAAACCAGCATTTTCATCACGTTGTTTAGCAGCTGGTAAACCATATTCTGGGTCCAATAAGATGGATGATGCGTATGGGGTTAATTCTTCAGAAACAGCTACCTTGAATTGTTCAACGAGACTTTGGATGTCTGCGCCTTCCTCAGCGTCAGCAGAAATCATACGACGCAGGGAACCACGTTGATCGATTGCTAAAGCAGAAATCACGTCATTATCGTTGGACAACGCTTTTAAGTGTTTGAGCTTTTCTTCAGAAATATGTTTCATCATGAATCCTCCTAAATACAAACTAAAAAATTCATACTCCATGGCCATTATAAACTAAATTACCCAATATGGGAAATGATAAAGTGAAATTCTTCGCTTAAACTGCTTTAAGTAGGCGTTTTTAAAACAAAAATGACGGAAATCAGTCCTTTCCTGTGTGATGAAAGGACGCATCTCCGCCAGGCGTCCTATTTATTCACTTATCGCTTAAGCTTCGTATTTCTTCTCGCCATCTTGGTAAGTCGCTACAAGTTCCCCAGCTGTCGTCAAGATGTTAAAGTCAGCCGCATAACCTTGATGCAACTTCCCGCAAACATCATCAATGCCAACTGATTTAGCCGGATTCAAGCTCGCCATGCGTACGGCATCTTCCAAGGAAGCCGCACCCCAACTGACGATATTCTTCACGGCATTCTTCAATTCGAGAACCGACCCCGCAAGACTTCCAGTGGAGGTTAAGCGTGCCGCCCCGTCTTTTACGATGACGTCAAATTCGCCGAGTTTGGAGGCGCCATTCCCCATGCCTCCTGCGCGCATAGAGTCCGTCACAAGCACGATCCGGTCCACGCCACGTGCGCGAATCGCCACCTTAGCTGCTCCTGGATGTACATGGTAGCCGTCACAGATGAGTTCCGCCCACACATTATCGAGGGAGAGCGCGGCACCAACCATACCTGGATGACGATGATGGAGCCCACTCATACCATTATAGGTGTGGCAGAATCCGTCCGCCCCCGCTTCCACCGCGCGTTTCGCATCTTCATAGGTCGCATTACTGTGGCCAAGCGTCACATGGATGCCCATGGTATTTGCAAATTGAATGTAGTTCTCCACATGCTCGCGTTCCGGCGCAATCGCAATCTTCTTGAGGAGACCTTTAGAGGAGGCGTACCATTTCTTGAGATGTTCGATGGATGGGTCTTCCATGTATTTTGGATTCTGGGCTCCCTTATGTTCTTCGGTAAAGGCCGGTCCTTCAAAGAAAATCCCTTGAATATTGGCACCACCAATTTCGTCGTGATGTTCACCGATCAATTGGCACACCGCGTCCAGATGCTCGAAAGAATCCGTCAAGGTCGTTGGCAACCAGGATGTTACCCCTGCTTGATAGAGACCTTCAGACATCACTTTCATACCGTCCAGGGAGATATCCATCACATCATGGGACATCAAGCCGTGGATGTGCGTATCCACATAACCTGGGGCAATCACATAATCGCTGTAATCGATCACGTCCACGTCACTCGGAATGGATTTCGCGATATCCACAATCTTGCCATCTTCCACAACGAGATAACCATTGTAGATCACACTATCTTCAAGAATGATTTCTTTCGCTTGATAGAACTGCTTCATGCTTATTTGGCTCCTTCTAATGGATGAATGATGACACCCTGAACGACACGGTTGACTGTGCCTGTTGGGGAGGGGGTATCTGGGGTATTACCAATTTTGATGGAGGTCATGACCGCAAATGTCTGTCCAAATAGCACATATGGGAAGCTGAGGTAAACGTCTGGTAAGGTCTCTGTTCCCTCCCCAATCACAAATTGTTCCGCATCAACTGCTGGACGTTCTGTTGCAGTTAATGCTACCACTTTTTCGGCAATCTGGTCATGGTAAACTTCATTGATCAAATCAGCGTCATACTGATTGGTGTAGTCATTATTGGAGACAAAGGTTATCACGAGCGTTTTCTCATTCACGAGAGATTTCGGACCATGACGGAAACCAATCGGCGTCTCATACTGGGTGGCGATTTTACCAGCTGTTAATTCCAAGATCTTCAGCTGGGTTTCGCGTGCTAACCCGAAGAAACCACCAGACCCCAAATAAATCACTCGCTCGAAATCCAGATTAGCAATCGTTTGGATCATTTGGCCGCGTTTGATGATATCGTGCCCTGCATTAATGATCGTTTCGACGAAGTGTTTCTTGTCGCTATCAGAGGCTGGATCGAATACCAACAGTGCTGTCAATGCCATGCAGCTGTAGCTCCCCGTCATCGCAAAGCCCTGGTCGTTGGAGCCGGCTGGTTGTAGTAACAAGAGATTATCTGATTCTTTTTCTGCTTTCTGGGCGAGTTTCCCATCCGGTGCGCAGGTAATAGTGATCTGATAGAGGTCATCTACCAATTGTTCCGCCAGTTCGACCGTTGCTACCGATTCTGGGGAATTTCCTGAGCGCGCGAAAGAAACGAGAATCGTTGGTATATCACGTTGTAAAAACAGGGTTGGTGTTCCCACAATATCTGTCGTAGCGATCGATTGGAAATCCCACTGTTTCTGGTCATTTGCGCCCATCAAATGTGGCACGATGGTATCCCCAACAAAGGCACTCGTCCCCGCCCCCGTGAAGATCACACGAATGTGGTCATGTTTGGCTTTGATATTTGTAATAAATTGCTCGATCTTGTCCTGTTGGTTCACGTAGTTCTCATACGCTTCCTGCCAGAGTTCTGGTTGCTGCTTCACTTCTTTCACAGTAATATCTGCACCGAGTTTCTTCAGCTGTTCCATTGATTCCGTAAACATCATGTTCCTCCTTCATTTTCGTTCCATGAAATAAAAGGGGGCAAAATGCGCTGCCCCCTCGTTTAACCATTATTCATCCTCGTCGTCATCATCCATGAGCAGTTCATTGACATGGGTGATGTGGGAGGTTCCTTCTTGAATGAGGTCTGTCGGTGTGCCGAGAAGACTACCATTGATGAACGCAATCACCATGGGCATGTTCATCCCCGCGTAAAGATCGATATCTTCACCTTGGAGGATCTTCTTGGAGATGACGTTACATGGCGTTCCTCCTTGGAGATCACAGCAGACGATAAAGTCATCGAGATCTTTCACTACCTCGTCAAATTTCTTGGCGAAGTCTTCCTGACCTTCTTCTGGCAGTAATGGTACGGTATAAATATTTTCTTGTGGGCCCATAATCATCTCTGTCGAAGCTTTTAACGCTTCACAAAAGGACCCGTGACTAATCAACACTAATGATTGTGACATACACATACTCCTCCAATAAGTTTTATTGATTAAGGTTTAGCAAGAATCCCTAATGCTGAGAAAATAACACTCAATACCAAAACAATCCAGATCGCTTTGGTGGAGGTCATGTTCTTGCGGCCTAAGAGCCAGTAAATCCCGAGTACAATTACCCCAGGAAGGAGACGTGGTAAGATCATATCGAGGGTGTTTTGAACGTTGAACACAACCCCAGAAACTTCTGGCGCAATGGCAACTTTCACCTTCACCATGGTCGCAACAAGCGCGCCCACCATGAAGACCCCCATCAAGGTTGCAGCGTCGGTCACAGCGGTTAATCGGTGCTGCATATTCGTGACCAGGTTCACCCCTTCACGATAGGCCACTTTCAATTGTGACCAGCGGAACCAAACAACCACCATCTGCGCAATAATCCAGATGAAGATACCAATTGGGTTTCCTTCTGCCCCCATTGATGCTGCAATCGCACCGAAGATGGTTGGAATCAAAGCTCCGAAGATGGAGTCCCCGATCGCTGCCAAAGAGCCCATTAAACCAGCTTTCAAACCGGCAACTGTCTCTTCACCTTCCACCCCTTGATTCTCTTCAACGGCGAGGTCAATCCCGGTCACAATCGTGTTCAGGAAATTGGACGTATTGAAAAACTGATTGTGGGTTTTCATCATTTGTTTCAGTTCTGGTGTATTGTCCCCGTACATTTTACGCAACTGCGGTAAGATGTGATACAGATAACCAGAACCCTGCATACGTTCGTAGTTCCAGCCTAATTGGAAACCGAAAAGACTACGGCGGTTAATTTGAGCAAAGTCTTTATCGGTTAACTGGTAGTTAGATTTCGTCATCTTCAATCTCCCCTTCCGTATCTTCTGCTTGATTTTGCTTTGGAGCCACTTGTTGGGCAGCATTCAGAACGGTATGTTCTCTGAAACGAATCAACGCAAAGGCGAAACCGATCAAGGCGATGGCTAACATTGGTAAGCCGTTCAGGATCGTTGCGAATTCCTTGTTCACTTCGGTTAAACCGGTTCCGATCGCTTGCATATCTCCGAAGATGGTGGTGAAGAGAGCTGTAATTACGAAACCAAGAATCAAGTATGGGACATGTTTCTTCACTGGTAAGTAACGCAGTAAGATCGCAAACCCGACAGCAGGCATAACAGAACCAGCCAAGGACAAGCCGTTACCTAACCATTCGAGTGGCCCGTTCAAGTAGTCCACGATGGACTGAACGATTGGTGCCCCAAATGCCAAAGCGAGGAAGATTGGAATCAAACGAGACAATGACCATGACAGTGCACCAAGGAGAAAATTCCGTTCAATCCCTCTGTAGTCGTCGTGTTCAATCGCGGAGTCAATTCGGTGTTGGAAGAAGGTATTCGCCATACGTGCCAAAACGTCCAATTGAAGCATCAAGGTTGCAACAGCAACCCCAATCGTCCCAACCGCCTGTTCAGCACTCATACCAACACTGACAGAGAATGCGGTTGCTAAGATGGTACCGGAGTTGGCATCAATTTTGGAAGAACCCCCAAACGTACCAACACCTAAAACCATCAATTGCATCGCAGCCCCGATCTTGAGCCCGGTTACCATATCACCCATCACTAGCCCAGTGACCAACCCAGCAAATACTGGAGAACTCATTGCGGAATAAACCTGTAATTCGTCCAAGATTTGATAACCCGAATACAAGGACAAAATCAGAATTTGCCACCACTGAAATTCCATTGCTAAAACCTCCTAATCTATAATTCCTCAATACAATACGCTGCTTAGTCATTAGGTATCCTAGGGCGATCAATAACAATAGATAACTATTCTTCATGCACAAAATAAGACGTTCACGTCCGCCTCGCCGTTCATTTACCTAGCTACCAAGCTACTATTAATCCGTAAATGCTCCTGTCCTCACACCTTCCATGCCTACTTCAAAACAAAGTCTTTCACCCATATACAATATTTACAACATGTTATTATACTAATTCTTTTTTTGGTTCTTGTCAATCAGTCCAGGCAATAATCATCACGATTAGACGGGACTTTAGCTCCTAAATCAAGGGCATGAACAACAACAAATCTATCGCTCATAAGTATTAACCTGGTTTACTCAAAACAATAAAAAGCTCACAGTGATCATTTAAACTTCACAATGACCGCTGTGAGAGGAGCCCATAATCATTACTTTTAATTACAAAAAGGGCTAGAGTAAGTCTTTGAATTCGTGTTGTGGGTCACTTGGCACCATTTGGTTAACAAGATGAACTCCCTTGGCTTCCAATTGCTTGAAGGTCTCAATATCCTCATCGGTCACATTGATCGATTTCGTGAGAGAACGAGTTTCACTCGTTTGTGACATATTACCGACGTTGATCTCTTCGATTGACACACCCTTTTCTACGAGTTCGAGCAGTGGTTGTGGGCGTTTGGCAATGATGAAAAGACGTTGGGTGTCATATTTGCCTGCGAGAATGTTTTTCGCAGCCTTTTCAACAGGCAGCACGCTCAATTTCACACCCGCTGGTGTTGCGAGTTTCAATCCACTTTTTTCGACATCATTTTGTGCAACGGCGTCATCCACGACCATGAAACGACCGATATTAATACTGCTTGCCCATAAGTTGGCCACTTGTCCGTGAATCAAACGGCCATCGATACGTACACCAATAATCATTTCAGATTCCTCCTTGGTTAGAATTCGTTTATTTTTTAGCTATCTTTAGTTTACTTGGTTCGAGCTTCGCCTGCAACCTCACTGAATAGTGGCTTCTCCACCAATGAAATCGTCTCAGCATAGCGTCCCTCAGTTTCAAAAATCACCACCGTGTTATTCCCTGCTTTGAGATAGGCTCCTGGTACATAGAGCGACTGTGCAGGCCCAACGTCCCAGAAGCGCCCAATATGAATCCCATTCACAAAGACGATGCCCTTCCCGAAACGTCGGAGATCTAAATAACTGTCACGAGGCTCTGCCACCTCAAAATCATACCGGTAAAAGGCTGGTTGATCCTCTACCCACTCGCGGCTGAAATCAACCGCCTCAATATTGTCCAGTGGGAGCGGATATTGTTCCCAATCCAGCATGAAATGTAAATCGGCCATCACGCCCTGTCTGAGACCTTTGTGTTGGGTGATGGCGGCTAATTTACTGCCATAGTTCACACGTCCCATATTCTCCATCAAGAGGTCGAACTGATTCGTGGTCTGCGTGAGCGGCACCTGTATTTTGTCGCCAATCTCCATCTGATACTGAGTCGCCACATGCTTTTCATTGATGTAGATGTATGCGCGATCTCTCCCATCAATCACACGGAAGGTTTCCGGCGCATCGGCTTTGGTGTCCTTCTCAAATTGGGTGCGGTAAAGGAGGTACCCATAGTTCTGGTGGAGGGCCTCCATCGTTTGTGGGTATCGACTCTTAATGGGTTTAGCGAGTGTTTCCAGCGTATTGAACAGGCTCACCTTATCGGTTAGGGGAATCGGGCCTAGTGCCATTCGTGATTTAACGTGCGGCTCCTGTTGCTCCAGGGTTGGGAATTCCTCATGTACCATCTGTTGGAGAGCGTAGTATTTCTCGGTGGGGTTCCCGGTTTCATCAAGTGGTGCCCCATAATCATACGAAGTCAGCTGTGGGAGATCCTCCTCCCCACGCGCTGAGCAACCATTCATGTAGCCGAAATTCGTCCCACCGTGGAACATGTAGAGATTGATACTCCCGAGTTGGAGACATTCGCGGACAGCATCCACCAATTCGTCCGTGTCACGTGTCACAATGGGCTCATTGTAGCGATTAAACCAACCATCCCAGAACTCCATACACATCAACGGGAAGGCACGCTTGTGTTCAGCAAAATAGCTCTTGAGATCCGCAAAATTCTCCGCTGCTTTGGAGCCAAAATTCCCAGTTTCTAAGATGCCTTCCTCCACCAGACTCCCTGCACGCACCGTCCCACGCCATGGACCATCCGAGGTAAACAATGGCATGGTGAGCCCGCCATCCAACATCAACGCTCGAATTGCTCTCAAATAATCCTTGTCCTCACTGTAGGAACCAAATTCATTCTCAATCTGAAACATCAAGATATTCCCACCGTGATCTAACTGATGGGAGGTTAAATGTGGCAGTAGCGTTTGGTAGTAGCGTTCGACATATTGGAGAAAGGCTGGATCATTTGCTCGCAATTGCACGTCCTTCTCCAATAGCCACGCCGGCAAACCGCCAAACTCCCACTCAGCACAAATATACGGGCTCGGGCGTACAATCGCATACAATCCTAATTTCTCTGCTATGTCTAAGAAGGCCTCAATATCCTTCTCCCCGTCAAAATCAAACTGCCCCTCATTCGTCTCATGGAAATTCCACGGGATGTAAGTCTCCACCGTATTGAACCCCAATGCCTTGAGATTATAGAGGGAGTGTCGCCAGTCTTGACGTGGCACTCGAAAGTAATGGATCGCTCCCGATAGAATCTTGAATGGCTTCCCATCCAGGAGAAACTCGTTCTGTCCAATTTCAAAAGATGTCATTAGCTTTGACTACCTCCTTTTGTTTATCGATCGACCTCTGTCTTGTATTGACACTGATCCATCAGCATCTGTGAAGTACAATATTCGCTCATGCTTCACCCAAGTGAAACTAATTTCGTTCTATATAATTCTCTTCATTTACATTAATATATTAATTTTATTATTCGGCTTTGTCAATACTTGCCCCCTATTGGCACCAAAATATCCTTTTGCTTAAAGTTTGGCTTTCCCTTAAAGGACGCCTAAAACACTAGAGACTCCTAATAGATATGGTATCATTAGTCTAGGTTGTTATTGCCTCTTTGCTTATCTCATGCGTAGGAGAGACGAAAACTAATCCGTATATTAATATGAAGGAAGGAGGCCGACACGTTTGGTCCCTAAATATCAACTGATCAAAGATAACCTAAAAGAAAGCATCCTCAGTGAAAAATTTGAAAATGGTGATCGTTTCTATACTGAAGCAGAACTCGTGGAAATGTACAATGTAAGTTCTATTACTGTGATTCGTGCCCTCAATGGACTCGAACGCGAAGGCTATCTGGTCCGTATCCAAGGCAAGGGTACCTTTATCTCACGTGCAAGAAAGAACAAACTGGTCCGCTTCTCTGACGTGGAGCTCTTCCCCGTGCAGAATGATGTGGTATCTGTCCTCACTATTACTCCCGGGAATACGAATAAATATCTCCAGCACCTCCGCTTGCATGAGAATGATACCTACTACAAGATTGAACGGCTCCGTCGCGCAGATAATGTCCCCTACATCTATCAACAATCCTACATCCCCGCTAAATACATCAACCTCAAGAACCACAGTGAACAGGATTATGCTTCGATTTACGCGCGTTTCCGGGAAGATTTTGGGATCCATATGACCGAAGAGAAATTCGTCGAGAGTAATGAGATCGCCTATCCCACCCCAGATCGTGTAGCGACCTTGCTCAATATGAAAACCCCTGAACCGACCGTCTTCCAAGTGAGAAAGACCTTCTCACATATTGATAATGACGTTCTGGAGTACATCGAAACCTACAAGAAATGGGATTACTATAAGGTAAAAATCCAGTCGAATGATCTATAGTGTGCCACTGAGAAAATGAGTCGCAATGAGTCGCATAGATAGCCGTTTCACATCACTTCGTCACATCAAGCATGTAAATATCCTATAAATAAAAAGGGATGCCACGGTGCTGATCCCAAAAAGTTAGATAAATGCGTCTAGCTTTTTGGGATCCGTACAGTCTGTCGCATCCCCTTTTCATTTATTTATGATCGATTCCTTTGCCGATTATTCCTTGTGTTTGAGGTCTTCTTCCGTTTCTTTCAGGATATAGATGGGACGTTTTTTCACTTCCAGATAGGCTTTCCCAACGTATTTCCCGACGATCCCTAAACTGAGCAATTGAATCCCACCTAGTCCCAGGATAATCACAATTGTCGATGTCCAGCCTGATGTGGGATTCCCAAAGAAGAGGGTCCGTATCATGAAGAATAAAGCAAAAATCACTGCCAACAGGAAAACTACAACGCCTAGAATGCTCACGAGATCCAGTGGAAACTGCGAGTAGCTCATAATACCATCGATCGAGTACAAGAATAAGCTCCAAAAGTTCCAGCTCGTCTCTCCTGCTTGACGTTTGTGATTTTCATACGGCAGATATTTGGTTTTAAACCCAACCCAACTGAAAATCCCCTTAGAGAAACGGTTATATTCGCTTACCTGAAGGATCGCATCCACCATCTGACGCGTCATCAGGCGATAATCCCGCGCTCCATCCACAATATGGGTGTTGGAAATTTTATTGATCAAGCGATAGAAATTCTCCGCAAACCACGAGCGGATGACAGATTCACCTTTGCGGGTCGTTCGCTGCGTCCCCACGCAATCATAATCCGTTGTTTTGAGGATTTCATACATATCGATCAGCATCTCAGGTGGGTCTTGCAAGTCCACATCCATCACCGCCACATAGTCTCCCGTCGCGTGCTCTAACCCCGCGTAGAGTCCTGCTTCCTTCCCGAAATTCCTGGAAAACGAAAGGTAGCGCACTTCATCAGATTGGGCTGCGAGTCTCCGTAATTCCGTTAACGTCCGATCTGTTGACCCATCATTAATGAATAGATATTCCCATTTCACTCGTCTTTTAAAATTCTGTTTCAGTGCTTGCATCGCATCGTAATAGAGTTGGATCGACTCTTCTTCATTGTAGCAAGGAATAATAATTGATAATTTATCCATTCAGCGTCAACCTCTCTATTACTCTGATTGGTAATGATTTATCTTCTTCCTTAGTTTAATCGAGATCCTTCTGCTCTGCATGCGAATCCATGGATATTTACCAATCCTAAAACTTGAACGTCTAATTGATCTTTTCATCCTAATAAACTTCTCTATAATGGATACAGAACATCTATTATTTACACCAACAATGAGAAAGGATCGCTCCATGCTACGAACGCTCAAAAAATATGTGCTTACTTTTTTTGTCTTGATACTCGGTTTCTTCGCACTGTCGTGTCTACCTGCTGCGTTGCCAAATGACCGTGTGAATGAACATGTCACCGAATCGAACGCCCAAATCAAACAAGAAGGCACCTACCCCATCATTAACGGCAACGATTGGGGGAGTCGGCTCGATAATTTTACTGATCAACTGATGCTCTCCAAAGCACAAACCGATACCCATCAATCTGTCGTCCAAAGCGCTATGGACGTTAGAGATTATCCGCGCTACTGGCATGGTTATTTATTCTTCTTAAAACCCTTGTTGATGATCGGCAACTACCAAGCTACCCGCCAGCTCTATTCTTTTGTGTGGCTGTTGTTACTGGGGATTAACTGTTACTGGCTCGCCAAAAAAATCAACCTCCAAGCCGTCATTGCGCTCGTGTTCAGTCTGGCCTTGGTGCGGGTGATGGTCTTCCCACTCAGTCTGCAGTTCAGTCACGTTTTCTTGATTGGGATGTTGTTCAACTGGTACTTGCTCACAAGGCCAGATAATTATTTCACCCAGAGACGCTACTTCCTGGATTTCTTCATCGTGGGGGCGCTCGTTAACTTCATCGATCTGTTGACGGTGCCACTGGTGCCACTCGGAATGAGCCTCGTCACGCTCCTCGCCATGCGCAATCAGACCCAATTATCCCTAAAAGATGACCTCTCCCTCCTGTTGGGTGTGGGATTCAGTTTCGGATTGGGGTATGGTTTGACCTGGGTCGCTAAATGGGTGATTGCGTCGGTGATTCTCCAACGCAATGTCGTGAAAGATGCGATTGAACAGATCTTCTTTAGAACTGGCGGAGCCTACCACGAACAGACAATCACTTATCCAATGGTTCTCACCCAAAATCTATCCTTGGTCGCTAATCGCCTCACTGTTGCATTCGGTGGTTTAACGGTTATTGGCCTCCTCATCCAACAGTTTCGATCAACAGGACATTGGCGCTTCACCTGGCGTCACGTGGCCCTTCTGCTTACCTGCTTGATCCCATTTGTTTGGTATTTCGTGTTGAAGAATCATTCCTTCGTCCATTATTATTTCACCTATCGCGAGCTGTTCATTACCAGTTACGCAGGACTGATGTTAGTAGGATTACTCAAAACTCCCACTTCCCCCTCTCAAGTCTCAGCCCCTGCCTAAAACCATATAAAAAGGCCTTGACATCACTTATATAGTCGAGACCTTTTGTTTTTATTTATTCATTTTTACTTTTTTCTGATCACTAACTTCATGTAGCTGCATTTCAAAATCTTGGCGGTTCTTCTGGACACTGTTTTGTAATTCGAGTCCGATGAAGAAGGATTGGATCGCTGCAATGAAGGTGAACCCGCACACAATCAAGGTCGGGAATTTTTCCACAAGCCCAGTGAGGAGGTAATCACCCGCCACTGGAATAAAGAAGACGATCGAAATCAAGGCTAAGATCAGCGCGACCATCCCGAAGAAACCCATGGGATTATATGTCCGATACAAGCGCGCAATCATCCGCAACACCTTGAAACCATCTGAGTAGGTATTTAATTTGGAAACAGAGCCTTCTGGGCGATCGCGGTATTCAATCACGATATTTTCCACTTGCATATTCTTATCAACCGCATGGATACTCATTTCCGTTTCAATCTCAAACCCCTGAGAGAGCACGGGGAAGGTCTTGACGAACTCATAACTAAAAGCGCGGTAACCCGTCATAATATCCTTGATGTCACTGTGGAATAACACATCAATCGATTTTCGTACGAGGGAGTTCCCGAAGTTATGGAATGGGCGCTTGTTCTCCTGGAAATAGGTGGAGGAAAGGCGGTCTCCCACGACCATGTCCGCATTATGATGGAGCACGCGTTGAGTCATTTCAGGTGCGGACTCTGCTGGATAGGTATCGTCGCCGTCCGTCATAATGTAGCACTGGGCATCCACTTCACGGAACATGCGCCGAATGACATTACCTTTACCTTGCATATATTCATGACGAACCACGGCCCCACATGCCTTTGCGATTTCGACCGTTTTATCGGATGAGTTATTGTCATAGACATAAATGACCGCTTCCGGTAAGACTTGTTGGAAGTCTTCAATCACCTTTTTGATGGTTTTTTCTTCGTTATAACAAGGAATGATCACTGCAATCTGATCCATTATCCAATCTCCTCTCGATCAAGTAATTGTTTCGGGCGTAACACCAACACTAATATGATAGGTAAATCACAAAAAACAGCATAGTCATAGCGGAACTCGGAGAAAACAGGAGTCGCTACCAACAGAGAAATCACTGTCATGATAGGAAGGCTGGTGAGCATCCCACTGAGTTTATCCCTTCTGAGTATCGCAATCAATAAAGCAACCAGCAGTAACCAGTCATAGAGACCGATTGCGAGGAATAACCGGAGACTCAGCTCATTCTCAAATCATCCGAGATAGCTATTCACCAGTTTTGTCGCCTTTCTGCTCTTATTATCACCCATTGACACGTGGTCTAGCTGTGTGGTCGTTCGGTAATTAGAAACTAAGCATAGAAAACTAATGATACTAAGTAAAAGATAGGATTCATAATAAGCATCTGTCCCAAACAGCAAAGAATAAGCTGTAAACCTCATCACCGCTTGGAAAATGAACCACAAGATCCTCTTTTTGCTATCCATTCAATATGTCCTCTCTAATGAGGCTCTTATTCTCAGTCCCTTATCTTCGTTTCAGTAAGCGGCTGAAATATCCGAAGACAAAGTGCATATTATCGTGATAGAAAATATAGTTGATGATCACTAAACCAACGACAAAAATCATACCATAAATCACCGCTGAGATTGCCCACCAGAAAAAATTACTTTGATTCAATGGAATAAAGTGAACTAAGAAGACAAAACTACTAAAGAGCAAACTATCGACAATCAGCTGTTTCACAAACATATTCACTGGGCGTTTGAGGATATTCTTGGAGAGATACCACACCAAGTAGAACATCCGATACACAATGGCGATGAGAGTCCCGATTGCAACCCCCAGTAACCCGATCGACTGCACCAGAATAATCGAGATCATAACATTCAATCCGGCTTCAATGAGAGAACTCGTCTGGGTCTGCTTGAAATGACCTGCTGCCATGATCATGGTGTGATATGGCACGCGGATGGAATACATCAATTGCGAGAGGATGAACACCGTGGCGAACGCCGGCACATAGTAATTCGCATCATGAACGCCTGAAGTATAGATCATCACAAACGACAAGATCAATACCTGCGTCATCCCAAACAAGAACACCGCCACCATATGAATCAGCCACTCAATCCGATTGAAATACTCGTTCAGTAAGGTAGACTCTTCACGCGCAATCAGCGTCCCAAAGAAGGATTTCAATCCTTGGTTGGCTGCATCGATCAACATACGTAATGCACTAATCACCATATTATAGATCGCATACACCGACACATTCTCAAAGGTCGAGAAGACGGAAACGACCACCACGTCCGTACTATTCGTGACCGTGTAGGCAATATGCTGCGCCATCGCATTCCATTTTTGTTTGATGGGTTCTTCGGTGACAGGGACATCCATCTTAACGTTGTAATGTCGTTTCACATAATAAGCGAGGAAGAGCGGCCGCATAATGTAGACGAGCCCGGATCCTAATTTCACCCACTGAATAGAGCAGCCAAGCATAATCAATACAATCGACAGTAATAGATTTAATACTACCGTGGCTGATTGAGAAAACAGCTGCACGTAATCACGCTGATCTGCACTGAGTAAGAGCTGGTTCACGATCCCAAAATAGAATTGCCCCAGTAAGTTCAATGAGAGTGCCAAGATCAGAAAGCCCGTTGAGAAGAAGTCCAATGACGAATCAATCAACGTTGGGAAGATAATGATCAACACGAACACATACACGCTCAGTATGCGAGCAATATTATTAAAGAAATTGCGCGCAGAAGAGAGCACTAAATTAACCTGCCCCTCATCCTTCTCCGCGAGTGGCTTATAGAGGGAAGCCTGGACGACTGACCCCACTCCTAAATCAAGGAACGTAATAATACTCAAAAATTGATTAATGGAGGATACCAACCCATTTGTATCCGAACCAAAATAACTCAAAATGAGCCGCGGCAAAATCAGACCGCTCACGATCGTCAATATCTGGTTAATGAATGAGGCCAGCGTATTGAGCTTTAACTTCTTAACACTATTCACAGTGATTCCCCTTTATTGCTTAAAAATCGTGTCTCTCCTCCGTGTTAGCCTCATTATTAGCGCCACCACAGCATTAGACACGATTTTATCTTGTTTATTTCATTCGATGTTTAACATTACGTAAGCCATCATATAGCCACTGTTGTTTACGAGCCGTCCGGTACAATAAATCATACGTTGGATAATGGTCACGCGTCAGCAGTAACTCAGATAATCGATCCAAATAGGGATTATCCTCATAAATATCTTGGAAAGCAGGATGTTCCACGACTTCCTGCATGTGCTGATATTTCTCTTCCCGTGGGAGCTGACTCATAGCAATGTGATTGACATTGGCCTTCATCACTTTCGTCTTCTCCTCAAGCAGGAGATCTGAATCCACCTGGCCGAATGTCTCCATCAGTTGTTTGAGTTGCTCCCACTCCTCGAGCTGGAGGGTTAGCCGGTTATCCCGGTAACGATTCGTTGAGGAGGTCGAGCGACTGACCACATAATGATAATACTTCTCAGGCACAAACCGAATACTGTCGAGGGCACGGTAGACGAGATAATTGAAGCGTACGTCCTGTCCCATGGGTGCCGTTGTGAAGCGAATCTCATGATCTTCTAGGAACTTGCGGCGATAGACCTTATTCCAGAGGGTATACATGCCACCACGATGGAATAAACGGTTGAATGCTTTCCTAAAGCTAGTCTGATCAAAGGTTTCCTCTGGCGACAGCTCAGTGGGCACTCGCTTAATCATCTTTTCGCCGTGAAAGACTTCATCCCAATAGCCGTAAACGACCACATCTGGTTGATCTTCAATCTGTTTCACCACAGATTGGAAGAACTCCCCAGTAAGATAATCATCCGGATCGAAGAAATAGATATACTCTCCCTTGGCGTGATCGAGACCAGTATTACGAGCCGCACCACTCCCCTGGTTCAACTGCGTAATCAACGTGATGTTCTCGTACTCATTCACCAATTGTTCACACCAACGCCGACTGTCATCGGTTGATCCATCATTAACGAGGATCACTTCAAAATCGGAGAAATCCTGGGATTCAATACCTTCAATACTGCGAAGCACGAGTTTCCCAACATTATAAACCGGAACGATGACACTAATTTTCATATTGATGCCCCCAGTTCATCATGAGCTGATTCACGCTGCGTTTTTCCATCCAACGTCCGAGATATTTCTCACCGACAAATTGATAGTTCAAGTAGTTCAATACCCCTGCATTCAGCCAGAAAATCAAGTTAATGACGTCATGGTTGTTATACATCAAATGTGCTTCCACCAAATCCGTAAATAAGAAGCTCACTAACATCGCGAAAATCATCGCATAGAGTTGATGCCACGTGTTATGCATATCAAATTGCTTACTAAGCAGGAAGCGCAAATGATAAATAAAGAAGGCCGCTAAGAACAAGAAGTATAAAGCAGCGCCGACGATTCCTGAACGCACCAGAGCCGTCACATAGCCGTTATGTAGATACCCACGTGAACGCACTAATTCCCGGCGATCAAGCTCTGTTAATTTTTGCATATCAATCTGGGTAGTTGTTTCATTCGAACGGCGATTGCGGTAGAACACCGTATCCCCAGTCCCAAAGAGCGGTTTTTGTTTGAGAACATTGAGGCCCGCTTTCCAGATAGTGATCCGGCCTGAGGAGACTTCAGAGTTCTCATCGACCGTTCGTAAGGTGGTTGCTTGGATATTGCCGAATGACGCTTTGGCACCGCCCTCTATCCCATTCTCTTCTTCCTCTGCTAGGTTACCAGTCACGAGTTGATACCCATAATTGGTAATCCCCGGTGCGTAGCTGATGGCTTTCTCAACGCCCGCATAGGCAGACACTACCAAGAAGAGCGTCAATACCCCCTGGAAGAAGAGCGTTCCGAGCCTCCGCCAAGTAAACTGCTTCATTAAAGAACGAATCATGTAGAACACGAAGAGAAGCCCAATAAAGACCATCCCCGTTAACAAAGTCCCACGTGAAGCAGATAGCGCGATATAAGCAATCTGAACCACTATATTGAAGATCCCCCAACCGCTAAATTGATAGATCTTGCGCCCTTTTAATACATTATTCTCTGCCAACATCGCAATGGCTGCGGCTGCATAGATCGACCCCACATTTGGATTGGCGTACACACCGAACAAGCGGCTTTCAACAAATCCCTGACGAATCCAGGAGTTATCACCGGCATTGAAGATCCAGTAACTAATATTGAAGACGTACAGTAAAACAGATGCCAACGATGCTAGAAAGACAATCACATTAAAAGCGGTATTGATGCGCTGAAGCCATATTTTGAAACGATCTTTGCTGTCGTCGAGTTCAATCGGATAGAACAGAACTGCTGTCTGCACGATGTAAAATAGATTATTAATCATAAACACCGTCTGATAGCGGATATTTAATAGCACCGTGATCCCATATGCCACCACAAAGAGCGCCAGCAGTGGCCAATATTTCGCTTGTTGGAAACGGCGCGCGTAGAAGACTTCAAACAGAATCAATATCCCGCCCCACACCAAGGTGAAGGCCCGGGGGATGCTCTCAATATTGAACAAACTAGATATCGAGTACATCGTGTAAATTAACAGCGTCACCAAACGAAACAGATACAAATCCGTCCCCCAGTGTATGATTTTCTTTAACAACGGCATCTCACTTCCTCAATATCTAGTTATTCTGGTAGAGGTCTCTCGTGTAGACCTTTGTTTTCACGTCTGCTAATTCTTCAGTGACACGGTTGGCAATGATCACATCTGCTGTTTGTTTGAAATGATCGAGATCCTTATCAATCGGAATCTGATCATAGTCATTGCCCTTAACGGTTGGTTCATAGATCACCACTTTAGCGCCGGCCTGTTCGATCAGACGAATGACATCAATAATCGCTGCTGCCCGGAAGTTGTCGGAGCCTGATTTCATCGTTAAGCGGTACACACCGACTGTTTGTGGGTGCTCCGCCATTACATCGTCCGCGATAAATTGCTTACGTGTTTGGTTCGATGCCACAATCGCGGCGATAATGTCGTTTGGTACGCCCTGATAGTTAGCCTTGAGCTGCTTGGTGTCTTTTGGTAGGCAGTAACCACCGTACCCAAAAGATGGATTGTTGTAGTGACTGCCAATCCGTGGATCTAATCCTACCCCATCAATGATCTGTTTCGTATTGAGGGCTTTCATCTTGGCATAAGTATCCAATTCATTGAAGTAAGCCACCCGCATCGCCAAATAGGTGTTCGAGAACAATTTCACGGCTTCTGCTTCCTCAGAGTCCATCAAGAGAATCTCAATCTCATCATCGAGCGCCCCTTCTTTCAGGAGGTTGGCAAAGATCTCTGCGCGTTCGGATTGTTCACCCACAATAATGCGACTCGGATGGAGATTGTCATAGAGGGCACGCCCTTCACGCAAGAATTCTGGTGAGAAAATGATGTTATCTGCTTGGAATTTCTGGCGCATGTCCTTCACAAAGCCCACAGGAATGGTCGATTTCACAATGATCGTGGAATTTGACGTCCTCTCTAACACGTCACTGATCACACTCTCAACCGAACTGGTATCGAAATGATTGGTTTCATCATTGTAGTCAGTGGGGGTAGCAATAATCACATAGTCCGGATGATCCGCATAAGCTTCCTGTTTATCACTCGTGACATGGAGATTTAGATCATGATTTGAGAGATAGTCCTCAATTTCTTTATCACGTAATGGAGATTGACCGTTATTGATCATATCCACCTTTTGTTGAATGGTTTCTAACCCCACAACATGATGGTGCTGAGACAAGAGAATCGCATTGGCCAGCCCCACATAGCCTAATCCAACGACAGTAATATTCATGACAGACATCCTTTCATTAGTTTTCATTGCAGTTATTCTTTTAATTAAGATTGTATCTCACTACTAGGATTTATCGAGATACCGCCGATATAGATTAGCATACAAACGCGGCGAAAGCATGTATAAACGCCAAGCCACGCGTTTTTGCCAAGGAATGGTGGGCGTTTCAGCAATCGCTTGTTGGTACGTGTGATAGACGTCTTTTAGTTTTTGATCGTACTCTTGGAAATCGGCGAATGAGTCCTTGGCGGAAGCGAGTTTGTACCCCGTTGATAATAATCCATCCAGAATGCGTTCGGTGCTCTCTGGCTGTAACGTCGGCCAATCGCGGAGCACCTTATCATTGAGGATCAAGCGCTCGGACACATTATCCCACTGTTTTGGATTGAAGGACTGCTTGGTGATACTCTCATTATTCTCATAATAGAGGAGCCCCACTTGATTGGTGAATGCCACACATTCTGCTTGATTGACGGCATCGTAGACAGGGTTCATGTCCTCATACAGCTTACCAACAGGGAACCGCACTGTCTTAAATAGATCTTTATGGTAAATCTTATTATGAGCAAAGAAATCCACGCCACTGTAGGTAAAGAGGGATTTGACCATTGATTCTCGATCCGTGGTAACTTTCGTGATTCCCT
Source organism: Aerococcus sp. (assembly GCA_030528285.1). Taxonomy (GTDB): domain Bacteria; phylum Bacillota; class Bacilli; order Lactobacillales; family Aerococcaceae; genus Aerococcus. The sequence continues at coordinate 49,130 of JAUMZE010000005.1, forward strand.
CTTTGACCTCACTACGGTTAGGGAACACTCGCTCGATATTAAATACGAAGAGGTCAATCGGCTGTTTCTCATAACAGGTGACAAATTCCTCGAGAATATAGGGCGCATAGGCGTCGTCACTGTCTAAAAATGCGAGGAAATCGCCATGAGCTTCTTCTATGCCTGTATTTCGAGCCGCCGATAATCCGCCATTTGCCTGATGAATGACCCGAATACGCTCATCCTGCTCTTTGAAGGTGTCGCAGAGTTCACCACTCGTATCGGTCGAACCATCATCTACCAGAATGATTTCTAGATTTTTGTACGTTTGATTCACCAAACTGTCTACCGTACGTTTGAGGGTACGCTCGGTATTGTAGACCGGCACAATCACTGAAATAAGCACGCTATCACTTCCCTTGTCCTAGATAGAGATGGTAAATCATTGCATAACCTGCTGGCCATTGGGTGTAGAGCCACCATGCCCAGTGTTTCTTCCAATTGAGTTCGTTGGAGGCTTCAATGTCTTCTTGATAGATCGCATAGTAACGCTTCAGTTTCTGATCGAACTGCTCAAATTTCGGATAGCCGTTTTTCTTTGCCATGGCGAGTTTTTCAGCGACTCCGAGGAATCCATCCAGCAACCTCCGAGCACTCTTCCCCGTGACGCTTGGAAAATCGCGCTTTACTTTCTGGTGGAGAATCAACCGTTCCGTAATACTCTCCACCTGGCGTGGGCGGAAGGTCTCCGTCGTCAAACTGTCCGATGTGTCGTAGTAGCGGATCCCGATCTGATTGGTGATTTCCACCGCATGGGCCTGTGCCACCAAATCATAAATAGGGTTCATATCCTCATACAACTTACCAACTGGAAATGTCACATTCTGGAACAACTCCGCATTGAAAATCTTGTTATGTACGTAAAAATCAACGCCATTGTACGTGAACAGAGCAGCAACTGCTTGTTCCATATCCGTATAGAAGGCGTTGGTACTATTTCTTACTTGTTTACGATCGGAAAAGACACGTTCGATATTAAAAATAAAGATATCCATTGGACGATGGTGGTACGATTCCATGAATAACTCTAAAATGTAGGTTTCAAATTCATCATCACTGTCCAAGAATGCAATATAATCCCCTGCCGCTGCTGCAATCCCGTTATTGCGTGCTACAGAAGGCCCGGCATTCTCCTGATGAATTACGCGGATTCGTTCATCCTGTTCAGCCAGTTGATCTGCAATAGCGCCACTCTCATCTGTTGAACCATCATCCACCAGAATAATTTCGATGTCCTCATATGTCTGCTGGGTGAGACTTTGTACCGCACGTTCTAATGTTTTCTCGGTATTATAGATTGGAACAATAATGGAAATCAGCATATCACGCCTACTTTCTATGTCACTTGGACTGGCAAATTCATGATGAACGCTCAAATAACGACCCCGGGGAGACTCGAACTCCCGACACATCGTTTAGGAAACGAATGCTCTATCCGCTGAGCTACGGGGCCAGATGGACGAGTATCGCTACTCGCCTTTAATTTTATATTTTACATACTTACGATTGGCTGCTTGCTTCTTCCTCCAGATTTACTTTTGGAATGGTGTATTCACCAGAAGTAAATTTAACCCCATTGAAGTCATAGAGCTCACTCGCCTTGGTGGAGAGGTTGCCCTTAACGGCTTTGCTCTGGGTGAAGGTCGTTGCCGTATCATACAGCGGAAGGACGAGACTCTGATCGCGCAAGGTCTGTTCGATCGTTTGGCGGTCGTCCTGACTCATTTCACTCTTGCCGCTATTGTAGTGGCTCAGTACTTCATCAATTTTATCACTGTGAATGCCCAAGCGGTTGGACGGCGACTGACTCCCAAAGCTCTGGTACAGGCTGTATTGATCGGTACTGTCAGCTTGGACGTGGTTTGCGATCACCATATCATAATGTTCGGCGTACCGCGCGTCTCTATAGTCCACAATCCCCATCTGACGGTTGATTAAGCTCTCATTCGTCATTGGTACGACATCGATCACCACGCGAGGATAGGCTTTTTCGATTTGTGCCTTGATGGTTTTCGCTAATTCCTCATCCTCCTTTTGCAGCAACAAACTGAGTTCTAGCGCTTCATAGCCATAATCATCGAGGATCTTGTTGAGTTTCTCAGCAGAGACCTCCGTTTGTTTATTCTTGGCTGTTGAATCTTGGCTCATTGGCACGAGATCATCCGCTACCCGTGATGTTTGGCCCGTCTTTTGGATCGCATCCGTTAGATTGAGCGGGGCCAACAGGAGCGCGCGCAGTTCTTCATTATTCACCACATTTTGCTTCTGTTTGTCTTTTTGGCTTTCGTCCTTTTGATCCGACACATTAAAGGCGAGATAACGGGTTTCATTCCATGCTTGGTCTTGGGTTTGGTTATTGAGGGTTGGCACCATATCCACCAGCTGATTCTTGAAGTTCGTCTGGACCATTTGAGGATCTGTTGCAACGTGCATCTCAATCTGCTCCATTGGGTAGTCGGCCTGTTTATCGCAGTAGGGATTGCGCAGGAGCTGCCAACTGTTCCAACCACCCTTTTGCCAGTTCTTGATAACATAGGGGCCATTGCTGAGCGTCGTATTTGCGTTCTCACCGTAGCTCGCATAATCGGCTTCTGATTGGATCTTATCACTTGGGAGTGGGAAGAGTTCACAGCGGGCAAACAGAGCTTCGAGAGTGTCATATTGATCAATTGCTTGTTCAAAGGTCACTTCCAGCGTGTGATCATCTTTGGCAACGACGCCAAGCATTTTGGCATCCTGTTTACCTACTTGGATCTCGGTAGCTCCTTTGACGACGCCATTGAGGAGATCCCCATGCGCATTGTCATGAGATGGATCCACGAGGGCTTGCCAGCTGAGAACGAGATCTTTCGCAACCACCGGCGTCCCATCGCTCCACTTGGCGTCCGTGCGCAACTTGAGACGATAGGTATGCTCGTTCACCTGCTCCGGTTTTTCGGCGAGGAGGCCCAGTTCATACTTACCATCTTTATTTTGACGATACAATCCCTCCCCTGCCATATTGACAGCAGAGGCCGCGTTACTGTCTTGGACCTTGTTGGGGTGAATGGTATTGATGTTGTTGAGGAGCATCACCCCTGCTGTTTGGCGCGGTTCCTTCTCACTGGCGGAATCGGTTGTATTTGATTCGTCACTGGCTGCCGTCTGATTCGAGGCTTCCTCTTTTATTTCATCTGGATTAACTAAACTGACCTTGGCACCGCAGCCACTCATCACCATGGCTAAGGCTGCAAATGTCAAAAAGTGCCCCCATTTTTTCATATTAACTCCCATCTGTTACTCATTTATTTAATCCTATTTTTCTTTTCGCAGTGCACGCTGATAGAATCGTCCGCGCAGTGAGTTTGGCATCAGATTCACCACGACCTGCGCACCCGTTCGAATCACCCAGTCCATCGGCGAAGCGAGTCCCAGCCCATAAATCTTGTTGTAGGCCTGGATCCCATGCCGCAAATAAGCCATGCCTCCGCGCCGTTGATACATCTCGCTCCCACCTCGGGCATAGACGAGAGGTTCTTGGATATTGTAGGCGATAGTTCCTTGCTTCAACATGCGCGCCCAGAGGTAATAGTCCTCATATCCTGAGAGTGGCTGGTAGTTGCCGGCAGCGAGGACGCTCTCTTTCTTGTACATGACACTCATATGGTTAAAGGGATTTCGGCGCCGGACGTATTGGCGGATCTCTTCATTCGTTTCCGGTACCTGTTTTTCGGTGGTACTGGTCATTGGATCGTTCTCGAATTCCATGACGTTACTACCGATCAGTTCCACATCTGGATGACTCCGCAAATAAGCAATCTGTTGCTCGAAACGGTCTCGTCTGGCAATGTCATCAGTATCCATGCGCGCAATCCAGGTGCTCTTCGCGAATTTCACCCCATCCTGGAGAGCGAGACCTAACCCGCGATTCTCCTCGAAACGGTAGATGTTAACGGGGAAGGTGGCACGCGCCTCAAAATCTGCGAGTTCCTGATCCAACGCTGGCGTCAATGGTCCATCCGCAATAATCACATATTCATCCGGCTGCACCGTTTGCCCCTCTAGACTCTCCAGGCAACTCTTTAGGTACTCGGGATGTTCTTTTTTATAGATTGACATGAGAACACTTAATGTGAATGGTTGACTCACCGCTATTACTCCTTTATCCAAACGATCGATGCTGTTGCTATTTTACCTATTATAATAAGGACAAACAAGCATCGGGTAAGGTTTTAAATAAATCTTAGAAGGGACTAATTGGCCGGCGTTTCATTCATGTAAAAGAGACTCCCGGGACGCACCGCTGAAACGGAATGGTTGTCCGGCGTCTTCTCAATCACAACCAGCGACTGATAAGGGAAGGTGATCTCCTCTTTGTCGTCTGCAAGTTCACCCAATACGATGCCACCCACACAGGTACTGTCAAATTCCTGAATGAGACCCAGCATCCCTGTGAGCGTGCCCCCACTGTTCATGAAATCATCCACCAACAACACGCGCGACCCCCTCGGCAGGCTGTTCTTGGTGAGAAGCATTTTCTGAACAGTTTCATTCGGACTGTGGCCTGAAACATAATTCACAGAAACAGTAGAGCCCTCTGTTTGATCGATGTCCCGTTGCACTGTCACAAATGGGACGTTTAAATTGGCTGCTACTGCACTCGCCAGCGCAATCCCCTTTGTTGCGATGGTCATAATAGCTGTGACCTCCGCTTCCTGATAGATGCTTGCGATGATCGTACCGAGCTCCCGCAGCCACTGCGGATCACTCAACACGTCCGTCAAATAGAAATATCCACCCGGCAGAATCCGCTCATTATCCGTAAGTTTCTCGCACAGGGTTTCAACGGTTGCCTGCGCCTGTTCGAGTGGCATCGCTGGGATAAATTGTAATCCCCCGCTCGCACCGGTTGTCGTTTCTACACGCCCGATGCCGGAGCGATGGAACTGCTCATTCATGATTGCCAAGTCCTCAGATAAGGAGGATTTCGCAACATCATATTTTTCAACAAAATAGGGTAAGGAGAATAATTGATGGGGATGGGTCAGTAAAATATGTGTTAAATCAACCATACGCTGGCTGCGTTTAATTTTCTTCATGAAGGTCAAACCCTCTCTCTAAAACAGAATTCGTTCATTATATTAACGGAAAAACCGAAAGAAGACAATTAATAAAATGAAATCATTCGGTTTTTAAAAAATCGAGCCCGTCTTTACTCCCACTGATCCTGATACTTCTATATGGATGTATCTACCATATTACTTCTTCAAGGTGAAGGTGAGTTTCACTGGATTGTGGTCCGCATAGGCAAAACCGTTATCCTGATTTTCTGCGGTAGCTTGGACATTATCGGATACGAGGAAACCGTCGACCACGGTGGTATAGGAATACCCGGGTTCGTATGGGATATCCGTTGCCCGGCAGGTTGGAACCGTGGTGGCATTGGTAGCTTTGACGAAGCGGAAACCGGATGTAATATCACTATCCTTCAGTTCATAGACCCAATCTGGTGTTTTCTGCTGGGTTGGGAATTGATGAATTGAATCCCCGAGTGAGTGGTTAAAATCCCCACCGACAATCACATAGTTGCCTTTCTGGGCTTCATCTTGCATGACCTGGTTCAATAACTTCAACTGAGCTTCGCGGCTCTTGCCCCCTTTATCGTAAGCACTCATATGGAGGTTAATCATCATGAGCTCCTTCCCATTCGAAACTGGCATGTGGCTCACGAGGAAACAGCGGTCGAGATCCATGAATTTCTCAATGAAGGCACTGCTGACAGGGAATTGACGGCGTTCATTGCTCTGGATATGGTACTTACTAAATGTCACAATGCCCCCCTGCACCGCTCCATGTGGCTCTGTGAATGGGTAGAACAGATAAGCCGTGTGGAAATCCTTCGCGTAGGCCACCCCGTACTGATTCAAGTTCTGTTCAAATAACTGGAGCTGGTTCACCCCGTAACTGCGGGTCGCCTTCTCGTCAATTTCTTGAATAAAGGCAAAATCCGGGTCGATCTTCTGGACGGTTTGGATGCTGCCGTTCGTATTCTTCTCTTCTTCAGCTTTGGAGTAGGCCCTAGAATACTTGCCCTGAGTCTTCTCACCCTTCAAACTCTCACCTGTATCCATGAAGAACGAGTAGCTCGGCGAATAGGCGCCAAAGCCGATGTTATAGGTCATTGCGGTGTAAGGATGATCCAGCTGAATGGTCTTTGATTGATCATTCTTAGTGGTGATCGTCTGGTGATCGGGAATCCGATAATACTGGAGCTGCATGTAGATGACATAGCCCACTACAATAACGAGTAAAATCCCCAATAGGAGTCCGATCCCCTTACTGATTGTTTTGATCCAATGTGAATGCTTCATAGTGTTGTTACCTTCTTTTACTATATCTGGAGGCTGGTGCTCTGTATAGGAGAGCAGCTGATGCATTAATCCTGCTTCCCTTCGCCAGCGTCGCCATTTATTCTAGCACAATTTTCAGGGATCATTTTCAAACTTATTTTCATTTGGCAATGGATCTACACCAAAAACGCAGCCGTTCAATGGAGCGACTGCGCATCAGATATCAATAGAGCATTATTTCCAATGGCTAATCTTGACGTTTCTTCTTACCTGCTGTGAAGAAGAATCCACCGAAGAGTAAGGACAAGAGTGCGACCGGTTGAGTGGAGCCAGTAGTTGCACCCGTTTGTGGTAAGGTCTTAGTCGTAGTTGCGGTTTTGCCTTGACGTTCGGCTTGATGGGACGTCCCCACACCGACTGCTTCCGGTTGTTTCTGAGTGACAATCACCACCTGGGTGTGTGGTTGCTTGTTCTCTTCACGATTCGGCACTGTGGATTCACTCATTGGTTTTGCCACATCCCCACGCAGAATCGCATTCGCAATCCAGCGATAGAAGTAGTGCGTGTGCATCTTGTTGAGTGGCGCTCCCGCATAGATGAAGGTTGGCATTCCATTGATCATACCATCCAATGCGACCACCCGACCTAACGCTTTATCGTGTTCTGGCCACCACCCCGACAGGAAAGCATCCGACCCACTGTTCAAGGTCATCACGTTCACGAAATTATCGGAGTGATTAATTAACCAGGCCCCGGACGTTGTGTAGAAATAACCATCCTTATTGTAGCCAGAAGCCACCCCTGCCTGCGTATTAATTGTTGAGGTTACTAACCCTTCATGATTCGATTGGGTCTGCCCCAGTTCAATGCCCGGGAGTTTCCCTGCTTCAATGGCTGCTTGGATTGCCCCGGCCCCAATAAAGATCATCGGCTTCGTTCCAATCCAATTGGTATCATAGTCACCTGTATCCACGACAATCACATCGGCAGTCGCATAGTTGTTGACAACCTCAAAGTCCATTTGTTGCAGTGCGAGTGTGGCTTCAGACACCGTGACATAGCCGAGATCGATGTTTGGATTGCCCGGTGCATAGACATTAATACTCTGAAGGGCTGGTTTAGACATCTTCACCGCATCCACAGCTTTGGCTTTAAGTGCGTAGTGGCCTTTCACCAATTGGAAGGCGTCATCGGTGAAGTAATAACCCCCCTCTGCCCGATAGACGGCCTTGTTTGCGTGAAGTGCCATGTTGACCGCTTGAATCACGGACAGGGAGTTGTTATCCACCCAATAGTATGGCGCTTTGGCTGGTGTGATCCGCGGCGCTTCCTTCCAGGTGACGTCGATGAGTTTATCGGCGAAGAGTTTAGCGGTGTTGACGCGTTCAACTGTGAAACCGCGCATTACTGGGAAGTTTACCACGATCTCCGCATACATCGCGTCCCACGCTGAATCATCAGACCCCCGCCAGAGTGCCATATTCGCAATGCCACGTTTCGGTTGTGCCATATCAATCACGAGATCGCCAGCTTTATAATTTGTGCCTGCCATATCGTCCTTCAGCTGTTTCACGATCACACCATTACGCTGGAAGTAATCGATCATCTGGAAGGCCTCGTTCGTGTCTGCTTGGTACTGTGGGTTCATCGGAATGACATAATAATGCGGGAAAAATTGACCATCTGGCATCTGTGGGCGACCCACGACATGGCCGTCTGGAGCGATCAATTCTTGGTTCGCAGTCGGTGCATCGACCTCATCAATCCCGCGTTGGAAGAATTTCAATTTGGTTTCAAACAGACGTTCACGATTATTCAATGCCCACAAAATGCTCCCGAGGGCGGCGTGAACGCCTGCTGTGTAGGAGTCCTCGTTCATCTCGGGTAGTTCAATCGTGTGCCCCACGGCCCCGTGATAGACTGAGAAGACGGCCGTATAACCGGAGAAATCATCATCCCACCCGGACGACCAGTTGAGCATCGGGATGAGGTAGCTCTCATAGCTGCTGTTGGCGATTGCGGTATTCCCCATCGATTTCGCATTCTCCAACAATAGATCCTTCATCAGGTCATACTCGAAGTTTGGATCGTGTGGTGGCGTACATGGCTCAATCAGGAATTCTTTCTGGAAGCCATGAAAATCGAGGAAGGTGAGCGGATTGAATTTCGCAATCTGAGCCGCTACCGCTTGTGATTCCGGTTGGGTCTGATAGCCGTGATCGCGGTTAATATCGAGTCCCGTACTGCTGGAACGGATGTTGTGGAACATACCGTCCGGATTCTCCGTAAAGGTAAAGCAGAAGAAGAATTTATCCAGCAGATCTTTCACATTGAAGGTGACTCCTTGGATTTGATCTCCCTTGATTGTGATCTTGTCCTTTCCAACGAGGGTGGCATCTAATCCTGCCGTTTTGAAGGTAAAGGCATCCTGTTTGGCAAACATTTCAAAGAGGGAGCTCACAATATCGATTGCTGGCTGTTCGTCCGGATGCGTATTATGAATGAAAATTGGCAGCTTGTAATTCAACGTCCCCGCCTTGAGCTGCTTCAATACTTCCGCTGGATTCTTCAACATGGCAGGGGTCAGTTCGTTGAGATAGCGATTGATGTCTTCCTTACTGTTGGCGACATACCCGACACGAATTGGACGTCCTTCTTTGGAGTAGCCAATCACTTCAATGTCTACATAACGATCCTTCGCTGCTTCTTGAACAACTTTATCCGTACGCTGAACCATCTCTTCATAGGTCTCGAAGTGTTCATATGGACGCAGGTTGTAGATCTTCTTGTAGAGGAGGTCGCCTGTTGCGGTATCTTTAATTGTTAGGGCGAATTCTCCCATGTATCTGCGGTAGGTTCGCCTTAAGTTATTTGGCCAGCGTTCCTCCAAATCACGGCTACCTAGGAGCGGTTTGATGTAGAGAACAAGCTGATTACTTTCTACCTGATCCGCAGTAATCACCGCTTCTTTCCCATCAAATTTTCCACTTTCGATATTCCACTGCTTCAAATCTTTGATGTTCTTGCCACCGAACGTAATTTCTAATTGCGATAGATCCTGAATGTCTTGTTTGAGTTGGAGGGTCTCCTTGTGCTCCGTTGTCATGTAAATCGTTTCTTTATTTGCTTCTACGCCATTCTCTGGGACCGGTGTTTGAGCATTTTCGTCCTTGTCAGCATGAATAGGCCCATTTGGATCTTCCGTGCCCGCAATCTCGAACGGATCTGCCGGTTGATGCTGCGTTTCTTGATCTTTGTCCGCTTGATTTGGGGCCTCCGTTTGATCCACGTTAGGAGTAGTAGCCTCATAGGAATGTTCTGCTTCAGACGCATCCGTAGCCACTGACTTATCCTCAGAAGGTGTAACGGCCGCTAATTCACTCTCAGATGCTTGAGATGCTTCTGTTGCATTTATTTTTTCTGTTTGGACCACAACAGGCGTGTCTGTTGCCTGTGTGTCAATCGTTTCTGCCTTCACTACTTGCGCTTGAGCAGCCGCAATCACTGCCGCCGACACTAATCCTGACAATAACAGCTGTTTCATTGGGGAGTGCTGTTCCATATTAACCTCCTTGGGCGTTCCAATGCCCGATACATCACATCAACAATTGGGGAGAGGTTTGATTAGGCTTGTCTCTTTATGATCACCTGCTCTCTCTTTTCAATCACATTTATGGAATAAAAACACGTCCTTTGCTAGCCAAATTTTATCATCTTAGTTATGAGATGTAAACGCTTCACAAGTTGAAAATACGCCGTCTCCATGCAAAAAAGGCTCACCCGCATACCCGTCTTAAAGCGAAATTGCCCTAAGACACTGCCTTACGAAGGAGCCTTTTGTTTATGTTTTATTTTAGATTAAGTCGCTTTCTTTCACCACTCAAGCCACTTTATTGATTTTTATCGTCTTGCGTCCACTCTTTGACGCGATCTGGATAGGCTTTGATCCATTTCTTGGCTGCTTGGTCCGCACGCATCCCATTATTGATATCAAGCATGATCCCCTGCATTTCGTCCAGGTTCCACTCGAAACGATCCAAAATCGCATAGGCGCCTGGTAGATCCTTCTCTAAACCTTTGCGGACCATGGTGTGGATGTTGTCCCCCTCACCATAGACACCTTTGGGATCTTTGAGGAATTTCAAATCATAGGTCTGAAACATCCAGTGTGGCGTCCAGCCCGTCACAATGATGGGTTCCTCATTCTTGATCGCTTGGCCGAGCTGGGTGGTCATCGCCCCTGAAGAAGAGGTACTGAGCTGCCAGTCCTTCAAGTTCGGATATTCTTCCAGCGCATTCTTGGTGCTTTCGGTAATCCCAGCGCCCGGTTCAATCCCGGTAATGACTTTGCCCGCTTGATCGGTCAAGTCCTCAATCGAATCCACATCCATGTAGGTAGGAACTGCCAATCCCGTCACGGCCCCCTTGAGGTTAGGACCTAAATCGTCCATATCGGAACCGTATTTTTCATATTGGGCTCCGTGCGTCAATGGTAACCACGCAGACACCATCGCATCCGCGTCTCCCGTAGCGACGGACTGCCACATGATCGTATTATCCAGTGCGATCATCTCGACATTATATCCTTCTGATTCGAGCACTTGTGCGATCACATTACTAGAGGCAATTTCTGAGTCCCAGTTCACATAGGCGAGGCGAATAGTGCCTTTTTCGCCGGTATTCCCACTCGTCAACGAGCTCTCAAAAGCACCCTCACTACCAAATGTTAACACCAGTCCAAGGATCGCGAGGAGGCTGAGTACTATTTTTTTCCACATCGTTCTCCCATCCCCTTTTTAGTGTTCTTTGGCAGTAAATCCATTAGTAATACGGTCCACCGTGATGGCCAAAACCACGATCCCGAGACCCGCAACGAATCCATTTCCGACCTGAGATTGTTGGAGGGCGGTGAGGACCTCATTTCCGAGTCCCGGTGCCCCGATCATTGAGCCGGTCACGACCATGGAGAGTGCCAACATCACCGTTTGATTCACGCCCGCCATAATGGTTGGCTGAGCGAGCGGGAGTTCCACCTTGAACAATTTCTGACGAGGGGTGCTCCCAAATGCATCCGCGGCTTCAATCAGTTCGGTCGAGATTTCTTGAATCCCGAGCTCTGTGAAACGAACTGTGGGCGGCAAGGCGAAGATCACGGAAGCGACCATCCCTGGCACCATCCCAATCCCGAAGAATGCGACCGCCGGAATCAAATAAACAAAGGCCGGCATCGTCTGCATAAAGTCTAGGATTGGTTTGAGAATCGTGTGGGCCATGGATTTCTTTGCACTCAAAATCCCGAGTGGAATCCCGATAATGACGGCCACTAAACTAGACACTAATACCAATGTGACAGTATCCATCAGTTGCGACCATAAACCCTGATTCAACACAAAGCCGAGGCCGAGCACAACGAAGACCGATAACCCCCATTTTTTCTTCGAGGCAAAATAAGCAACGACCGCAACGATTAAAATAAATAAGAATGGTGGGATCAAGTTAAGTCCGTTGGTGATGCCGTGCATGAAGCCACTCCCACCGGTTTTAATCGCATCGAAAAAACCACTGAGATGCTGGGTAAGCCAGTCCGTCACTTGTTCAACGGCGGGCCCCACCGGCAAGACCGGAATTGACAATAGTTGATTCATTATTTCGCGTGACCTTCTTTCTTATCATTCTTATCATTGGCGGTGGTAGTCGTTGGACGATATTTCTCTTGGTCGGCGGTTTGATCGGTCAACCCGAGATCTTGACTATATTGTTCGTCTCCACTCGTAGCCAGATTCATCGCTTCTTCATCAGTGAGGCCTTCATCATCTTCAGAGGCTAATTCGCTGATGACCATCCGACGATTGACATAACCTTGGAGCTTGTTGTCGTCATCCACAACGGCAACCACCATGTTCGTTTTTGTCATGACATCGACCACATCGTTCAATGGCGTATCCACCTTCACGATTGGGAGATCATGACGCAGAAGCGAATCAATCTTCAGGCGATGTTCGTGACGATGGTGGGCGAGATATTTCGCCACATCGCTATCCGTCACGTATCCTTTGAGGACGCGCTGATCATCCACCACTGGAATACTTGGCATGTTCATATCCTGCATGATCCGCAGTGTCATCCGTGCGCCGGTCCGTTCCATATTAATCAACCCGCGCGGTGTGGACATCGCATGTTCCGCAGTGAAGACTTTCGAACGATCGACATTCTCAACGAAACGTTCCACATAATCATTCTCAGGATTCTCGAGGATATCCTCACCGGTCCCAATCTGAACGACATGACCGTTCCGCATCAGTGCGATCCGGTCCCCCAGTCGCAATGCCTCGTCCAAGTCGTGCGTGATGAACACAATTGTCTTTCCGAGTTCTTCCTGGAGGCGCAACAATTCATCCTGCATTTCCGTTCGAATCAGCGGGTCCAACGCGGAGAAGGCCTCGTCCATCAAGAGAATTTCTGGGTCATTTGCTAAGGCACGGGCGAGTCCGACACGCTGCTGCATCCCACCTGATAATTGGTTTGGATATTGGTTAATGTACGGTCCTAAACCGGAATTCTCGAGGGCATCTTTGGCACGCTTCTCTCGTTCTGCCTTGTCAACCCCTTGAATTTCTAAGCCATATTCGGTGTTTTCGAGGATGGTTTTATGCGGGAACAACGCGAAGCTCTGGAACACCATGCTGACTTTCTTGCGGCGTACTTCGCGCAGTTCTTCATCGCTCGCCTTGGTGACGTTCACATTATCAATATAAACATCCCCGCTCGTCGGTTCGATTAGGCGGTTAATCATACGCAGAATCGTGGACTTTCCAGAACCGGAGAGTCCCATAATCACGAAGGTTTCCCCCTCCTTGATTTCAAAGGAGGCATTATATACCCCCACAGTTGCGCCTGTCTTATCCACGATTTCTTCCTTGGATTTATTTTGGTCGACTAATTGCTTGGCCTCCCGAATTTGGTCGGGTTTCCCATAAATTTTACTGAGATTTTTGATCGCAATATTGGCCATGTGCGCTCCTTTCTTTTGTTCGATAACAAGCAACTTCATTGTTTTTTGATTATTAGCTATAAATTCACATTTTCCACCCTAACAGAAATATAGTATCAATACAAATGATTAATCTCGGTAAAAATGCGTCATGGTGCGTTTTTAGGTGGGGTTAACCCCTTATGATCACTATAATGGAATAGGTTACAGCATAATTAAAAATCAACCACTTATTAGATATAAATCGCACAGTCCCCAACTCCTTAAAAAGGATTTTTCGCTAAGTTAAATTCTTTTCCACTAACTGGGGATATAAAAAATCGACACCAAAATTTGATGTCGATATATAGCGATCTAATGAGTTAGTGAGCATTCGGTGAGTCGTCCAATTTTTGACTGCGGAGCACCCAATATCCTTTCTTGAGGGCGATGCGTTCCACATTCCCAAAGACTTCTGCCATCTTCTTCTGTGCGCTCGGAGCCCCCTGTTTCTTCTGGATCACCAAAAGCAGATCGCCACCTGGTTTTAAGTGGTCCGTGGCCCCCGTAATGAAACTGTGAACAACCTGTTTCCCGGCGCGGATCGGCGGATTGGTCAGGATTCGGGCATAAGGCGATTGATGTACAGTTTGGTAGCCACTAGATAGATGGATCTGGACGTTCTCACGTTGGTTGGCCTCCGCGTTTTTGTGAGCGAGGTCCAGCGCGCGCTCATTCACGTCCACCATCTCAATAACACGTTCAGGTTCCTCATGCGCCATCACGATCCCAATTGGTCCATACCCACAGCCCAAATCAAGGATGGGTCCTAGAACAGTCGGCTTCGTTCCCACCGCTGCCCCTAGTAACACCTCACTCCCGAAATCGAGACGCTGCCGGGAGAAAACACCACTGTCCGTTTGAAAGATATAGGTCTGCCCCTCAAATGTCACCTGATACGTCTTCTCATCGTGGGCTAAGTTCGTATTATCATCAAAATACTGGTGAGCCATCCTTATGCTTCATCCTTCCGCTGTTGATAGAGTTGTTCGAGCTGATCCAACGCTTCAATATCCTCCAGTTGGCCGTGATCATCTAAATATGCGAGATAGTAGTAACTCGCCACATTCCCTAGATAATCCTCCACGACGGATCCATCCGTTACTTGATCAACGTAAGGTGCTACAATGCCTTGGCTCACATGCAGAAAGTCCGCGAGTTCTGCAGCACTCCCGGTATCCTTAGTAGATGCTACTAATTTCTCATAATCTGGGCCAATTTCCTGTTCAAATCGATCCCATTCCCCGACGACCTCCATCTCATCGCAGTCCAATCCCATCCGTGGTGGCTCGAAATGGCAGTAGAAACGTTCAATCACATGGTCCGGCACCTGCTCCTCATCCTCTCGCAGGCGGTTCTGGCGTTCGATCGTTTCCAGTGGGCGGGTGAACACGACCGCGATTACATGATGACCATTCGCACTGAGGCGTTCATACAACGGCTGGCGAAAGCGGCGTTCGAGATTTGTCGCGTCATAGATATTCACGGGTGCATCACTATTCACCAAATCGTCCTGCAGCACCTTGAAAACCTGCGCATGGTGTTTCGGCGTTTGGACGGAGGCATCTAATGTATGGAATAAAGCCAAGCGTGTTTTATCACTGGAAAAAATTTCTGCATCCGCAAATTGCCGTGTGTATGTGCTCTTGCCCACCCCGGGACATCCAATGAGAATATACGTCTGTTTAGTCATGCTCGATCTGTCTTCTCCTCTGCTGTTCGTCATTAAGTCTCCCCTATTGTA
This sequence comes from Aerococcus sp., assembly GCA_030528285.1. Classification (GTDB taxonomy): domain Bacteria; phylum Bacillota; class Bacilli; order Lactobacillales; family Aerococcaceae; genus Aerococcus. Next base: position 64,272 of record JAUMZE010000005.1, read on the forward strand.
GCATGCGCCCACCCGTTCGCCACCTGAAAAGCTAACAAAAAAATGAGGAAATCAGCGTTCTCAATCAAACGGATTTCCTCATTAATAAATGGTCTCTAGATGATCCATGATACGTTATCATTTAGTATGTGAAATTTACAAAGTCTAATCACTAACCACAAGCAATCATTGATCAGTTATTCACAAAAACGATCACAACAGAACAGGCAGATGCGTTGAAATACTAACGTTTCCGCGCATTCATTGTTCTTACTTGCCGTCACGTATTCAGGTGGCCTAGTCGTCCTCTGAGATGATAAAGTCATCGTTATCGCCTTTGTTGCCCTTCACACCGATATAATAAATCAAGGTCTGCAATTCATTCGCCAAATCCACATTCTGAACAAAAATATTCTCCTTCACATGGAGACGCATCGTGGTGAAGTTCAAAATTCCCTCGATATTGGTTTTCTCGAGTTCTTCCGTTACAGCAGCCACTGCTTCTTCAGGAATCGCAAGGATCACAATCTTAATCTCCATATCCTGCAAAATCTCCACCAGATCATGCATCGGATAGATCGGCACCCCGTTCTGGACGGTCCCAACGATGGACTCATTCACATCGAAGGCCGCACCGATCCGTACATTATTGCTCTTTTTGAAGTTATAATGCATCAAAGCGTTCCCTAAATTACCAGCGCCGACCAAACCGACTGTAATCAGACGATCCTGATAGAGTTGTTTTCTAAAGAAGTCTAATAAAACCTCGACATCATAACCATAACCGCGTTTACCAAGCGCCCCAAAATGCGAGAAATCGCGACGAATGGTGGCACTGTCAATTTTTACTGCATCACTGAGTTCACTAGAAGAAATGCGATTTTTCCCCATGTTAGAGAATGCACGTAAATAACGATAGTATAGAGGGAGACGTCGAGCCGTTGCTCTAGGTACATCAGGCATAGTGCTTCTCTCCTTTCAATCCATATATCTGTATTCTAGCAATCATGTGAGTGAAAGACAAAACTTTCCTTCCCATTTTTCATACTTATTTGTGAAAAGATCATTTACTTTCATTTTCTCCTTTATTTGTTAAAGCAAAAACGACCGCGTTGGGGACTCTGGGGGGTCTATGCTAAAATAGAAAAGAATTACATAGAAAGGATGCAACCGTATGATCCTCCTACAAGGGAACGATTTAGAGCGACGTTTTGGCGCAGATGTCCTCTTCTCCCATATTAATCTCACTATCCAAGATAACAGTCGCATGGCACTCGTTGGCCGCAATGGAGCAGGAAAATCCACCCTCCTCAAAATTCTCGCCGGCATCGAAGCACCCGATGAAGGGACGATCTCCAAGAAGCGCCAAGCCGATATCGCCTACATGGACCAGCACGCCACACTCGATCATTCCGCGGAAAACCACACCATTTTTGAAGAGCTGGCGAGTGTTTTTAGTGAAACTCGCCAGCTCCTCGATCGCGGCGTGACCCTCGCCAATCAAGTGGCAGAACTCGCCGATCATCCTAATAGTCCCGAATTTGAAGCGGTGATGAAGGAGTACGACCACATTCAAAATGAACTCCAATCCCGTGATGCCTACAGTTATGAGTCAGAAATTCGCATGGTACTCAGTGGGTTCCAGTTCCCTGAGAGTGAGTGGGACAAATCCATCACCGAACTCTCCGGGGGGCAGCGGACCCGTCTCGCCCTCGCCAAGGTCCTCCTCGAGAAGAAAGCCATTCTCATTCTGGATGAACCGACGAACCATTTGGATATCGAAACCCTCACTTGGCTTGAGAGTTATCTGCCGAGTTATCCGGGAGCGCTATTGATTATCAGCCATGACCGCTATTTCCTCGATCGTGTGACAAACGAAACGTACGAAATGACGGGTGGCAAATTGGAGTATTATGCAGGGAACTACTCCTTCTACCTCAAGGAACGCCAAATCCGTCTCGCCTCAGAGCAGCGGGCATTCGAGAAACAGCAGAAGAAGATCGCCAAATTGGAAGATTACGTGCAGCGAAATATCGTGAGGGCCTCCACAACGAAAATGGCACAGAGTCGTCGTAAACAATTAGCGAAAATGACCCGCCTCAAGAAACCAAAACAAGACGAAAAAGCTCCGTACATTCGTTTCGCCGCCGAGGAAGAGAGCGGAAACGTCGTCCTCACCGTCGATCAACTGGGAATCGGTTATGACGGACAAGAAGTTGCCTATCCGATCAATATCGATCTGCATAAACAGAATGCGATTGCGATCGTCGGGCCCAATGGTGTTGGTAAATCCACTTTCCTCAAAACCTTGATCAAGGACATCCCGCCGATTCGTGGGGACTTTCATTATGGGGCGAATGTCCAGCTCGGTTACTACGACCAGGAACTCGGCAACCTCCATTCCACCAAGGACGTGCTCCATGAAATTTGGGACGAACATCCGACTTTCACGGAGCAATCCATCCGCTCGTTACTGGGAAGTTTTCTCTTTAGCGGGGCGGATGGGGAGAAAGCCGTCGCAACCCTCAGTGGTGGGGAGAAAGCCCGGCTCGCCCTCGCTAAGTTGAGCCTCAATCACGATAATCTCCTGCTCCTGGACGAACCGACGAACCACTTGGATATCGATTCCAAGGAAGTGCTGGAGAATGCGCTAATTGAATACAACGGGACCCTGTTATTCGTCAGCCACGACCGTTACTTCATCAATCGGATTGCAACCTCAATAGTGGAGATCTCCCCAGACGGCTCCACCCTCTATCTCGGGGATTACGACTATTATATTCATAAGAAACGCGAACAGGCAGAGCGCGAGGTCGCAATGAAAGGGCCAGATCCAGAAACCGAAGAAAAAGCATCCCCTGTTTCCGACAGCAAAGCTAACTACATCGCCAACAAGCAGGAACAGCGCAACCGCCGCAAACTCCAGCGCGAAGTCGATCGATTGGAGCGTGAGATTGAGGACTTGGATCAACAAATTAAAACAATTGAGCAGGAAATGTTGAAGCCGGAGTATCTCAATAACCTCGGCAAGTTGAACGATCTGAACAAGAAGTTAGAGCAAGCCAAGGATACCCAAGCAGAAACTATGGCCACCTGGGAAGACAAAGCCATGGCCTTAGAATCATTGGACGAATAAACCGATGCTCATGTGGGAGGCAATCACTGAACCTGATATAACTGTAGAGACCGCCTTATCTCCTCTCATTCTCTCAACTTTTGAATAGAAAGCGTTTGACTTTCTCTCAAAATGCGCTAGGATATAAATGTCAATTAAATTAATTTGCTTCACTGGGGGCGCCTGTATTGGCCGAGAAGTACCCTTGGAACTTGATCTAGTTCATACTAGCGAAAGGAAGTGTCAAATCTCTGTGATGATTAATAATCGGTTTAGGCACTCGCTTTTCGGTGAGTGCCTTTTATTTATGATTAAGGACCAGGTGAACGCAAACAGGAACTTAACTAAAAGGAGTGGTAACCTCTATGGAAAACAAACGGCTGCAACTGATGATTGAAATTGCCCTGAGTGCGGTGATTGCCTACCTCTTGTCCTTTATCCCACTGAAAATCGGATCCAGCTACAGTATTAACCTCTCACTACTGGCGCTCTGGTTATTGGCTTTGCGTCGCGGTTGGAAAAGTGGCGTGGCAGGTGGGGCACTGCTCGGACTCCTGCAGTTAGTCACAGGGCAAGCATCGATTCTCACTATATTCCAAGCTATTATTGAATATCCATTCGCCTTCACGCTGGCAGGGCTCGCGGGGCTCTGGCAAGCACAACTGCATAATGAACTCACTACCAAGCAGGGGGAAGGAATGCTTGTGACCTCCGCGCTGGCAACCTTTGTAGCATGCTTTGCGGAATATATCATTCATTTCATCGCCGGCTGGATCTTCTGGGCATCTTATGCACCAGAAGGCATGAGTCCGGCTATCTTCTCCCTCGTCGCAAATGCCTCGAGTGGATTTGCGACCTGGCTCGTGTGCTGGTTAATTCTCTATTTCTTGATCAAAACCGCGCCACGCCTAGTATTAGCGAAATAACCTCAGTAATCCTTTACTAATAAAAACACTTTCTTATTAACAAATACCCAGCGGAAGTTGCCATGGTTTTGCTGGGTTAACGAGGCAGAGCAAATAAAGGCTCTGCTTTTTTGTGGTTGAGAAGTCACATAGTCCCTTGCTTCGACTGCAGCGTAGAAAACCACTCACTCTCGCCTTTGCTTAGAGAGACAGCGCCCATGAGTCAACACATTCCCTCTATTTTTCTCTCATGAATTTTAACCGCTATCCCGTCTTTTCTCGGTATAATAGAACCAAGTAATACTTAGAAAGTAGGCGGATTCAATGGATTATCTACTCGCAAATGATGCGCTCACGATCAATGTCTCCACTCATGGTGCTCAGCTGGAGAGTCTCCGGCGCAACGACCAGGCAATTGAATATCTCTACCAGGGATTCCCAGAATTCTGGAGTTGGCAAGCTCCGCTGTTATTCCCGCATGTGGGAAGCTACAAGGATGGCTATATCACAGTAGACGGCACAGACTACCACTCCCCGCGTCACGGATTTGGACGGCATATGGTTTATACGGTCGAAACAGTCTCTGCCACAGCAATCACCTTCCTCCTCACTGATTCCAAACAGACACATGAGAGCTATCCGTATCGATTCGTTTTGCGCGTGACCTATGAACTCGTGGGCGATAAACTCGAAATTACCTATCGCGTCACCAACACGGACACTCATCCGATTCATTTCTCGATTGGGTCACATCCAGCATTCAACGTCCCACTCGCACCAAATACCAGTTGGGCGGACTACCAGATCCAATTTACTAATCATAACCTCAAGGCCTACCATCTCGATTCAGACGGTCTCTATGAACCGGACAAGACTGAGAACATGACCCTCAATACGTTGGCGCTTGATCATGAACTCTTCGTTAGGGATGCATTGATTTATGAACCTGAGGAGTCAATGACGGTGACCCTGACAGATGGCACGCACGGAATCGCTCTTGATATGGGTGATCATCCGTTAATCGGAATTTGGAGTCCGTATCCAACCCAGGCGGATTTCGTTTGCCTTGAGCCATGGCAGGGATTGACCGATCCAACCACTGCCACTCACGATCTCACAAATAAACCGTTCAGCCACACACTCGCTCCACACGATACCTTCACCACGCATTACAGTATCCGTCCATTCTGATAACATGTACTCATCACATCACGAATAGCACACAAAAAGCCCCGCCAACAATTAGCGGGGCTTCCTTTATATATTATACTGTTTGGGATTAAGAAACGAACTTAGATGCAAATTCCGCAAAGCTCTTGCCAGCGTTGGCCAAGAAGTCAACAGAACCGGTTGCAACTGTGCCGTCTTCGTTCAATGCTTGAGAAGAGTTAATATATAACTCAATTTGTTGCATCGTTGGCATATCGAGGAACACGAGGGATTGGCGAATCGTGTGGTTGCCTAACACCCCAGCCGTGCCACTCGTGGATTGGGTCGCTACCAAGGCAGGTTTACCCGCCCACATATTTTGACCCATTGGACGAGAAGCAACGTCTAATGCATTCTTCAATGCAGCAGGCACAGAGCGGTTGTGTTCTGGTGAAACAAAGATAATCGCATCTTGTTTTTGCACTTCAGAACGGAATGGCGCATATTCTTTTGGTTCGCCTTCTGTGTCGTAATCTGGATTGTAGAGTGGGAGGTTATCGATCCTTAACCAGGTCACTTCAGAGCCTTCTGGTAAACCGGCAACGATCCCCTTTGCAATCCCTTCTGAGTTTGAATTTTTACGGATAGATCCAACAACAACACCAAATTTCATGTTCGTGTCATCCTTTCTTACTTTGCTTAATAGCTTTCTTTTTGTATGTTACTTATTTATAGTAACCTGTTTTGTCCAAAAAAGCAATCCTAAACGCACCATTTTTCTCACTTTTTTATAGTAAAATTTAGGTATACGTTTACAATCCGCTTCACATCAACCTTACTGTTTTAGCGGGTGAAACACAAACATTTGGATCTACTCAATTCCGTTAACCTGCTGAATCCTCTTCCAAAAACAGCTGCTCCTTGAGTTTTTGGTGGGCTCGGTAATACGCACTCCTGACCGACGCCCTCGGTTTATGCAGATGTGAGGCGATCGTTTCAAGTGATTGCGAGTGAATATAAGCATCCAAAACATGTGCTTCATAATGTGAGAGTGCACCGTAGAAATGCCGCAGTTCCTCCTGCACCATGAATACTTGATCCGGATTATAGGTGTAATGGCTACTCACCATGTCCTCAAGCACCAACCCCTCACCCACTGGCGTATCTAGCGAAGACACGCCGCCTGAAATATAGCGCCTTGGATGGTGATGGAAGCGAAACAGATCCAGACAGCGATGATACAGCCGGATAGAGAGATAACTCCCAAATGGTGCGCCACGCTCCGGTTTAAACGTCTGAAGGGCCGCCCACAGACAAATACTCATCTCTTGGAAGAAATCCTCCCGTTCCAGTTCTAAATTATAGAATCGGCGATAGTATGTTTTGATCAATGGCTGGTAGCGCAGTAGTAACTCCGCCAATATTACGCTTCCCTCATCTCTGGGTGCCTGTTTATATCGCTCTACTAATTCTTCAATACAGAGAAGATGGAGTTGCTCTGGGTTAATGAGCATAGTCCTTCCTCAACTTTCTTCTCATCAGCAGAGTAAGTGCAGACAAACAATCATTAAGCGTTTGTTGTGTGAGGATTATCCGCTCAGTCGTCTTTGGAGAGATGATCCAACAAACCCTTTAATTGTTCGAGTTGGAGGTATGACCAAGGCACGTGCCGCTTATAGCCACTCTGATGATAGCTATCGTCGCCCTCGCGAATTGTCTTGTGCGTGAATTCCACATCATGTAGCAGTTCTCGGGCCGACTTCCGGATGGCTCCCTGCTGAAAAATCAAGCGCTGTTCTGCCAGATCGCTCGTCGCTACCGTCACCGTCCGGAGCACTCCGATTGTGTCCTTGATCATCGCTTCAATGTAGGAATCTGCCGTCTCGCCCTCTGCGGTAAAGACCACGTGGCAGTTATATTTATCATAGGATTTGGAAAGGCCAGGAACAAATTGCGCATCAAAAACGACCCATGTCTCAATTCCCTCATATGCGACATAATCCGAGAGTTCCTCCAATAATAAATCCCGGGCTCCCTCAATATCGCCCTGTTGCTTCAAATAATTGAGCTGTGGCCAGGCACCAATCATGTTGTAGCCGTCCACAATTAATCGCTCTTGCATGGTTTGTTCCTCCTTTCGTCATTGGCTATTGCTCTAACCGTTTATGGAAGACCTCATACATCATTAGTCCCGCTGCGACACTCGCGTTGAGGCTCTGCATATGGCCGTGCATCGGGATCGTCAACATACCATCAAGATGTTTCTTGACCCCTTGAGAGATGCCAGACCCCTCATCACCAATCACCAAAGCAATTGGCAGAGTCGCATCCATCTCCCAGAACGTTTGCCCATCCATATCCGTCCCAAAAATCCAGACACCACGTTCCTTCAGCTGTTCAATCGTGTGGCTGATGTTCGTCACCCTAACAACCGGTACATATTCGATAGCACCCGTACTGGTCTTCGCGACGGTACTCGTGAGCCCGACTGCCCGGCGATTCGGGATGATGATGCCGTGTACCCCCGTCACATCTGCCGTTCTGAGGATACTCCCGAGATTATGCGGATCCTTAATGCCGTCCAAAATCAGGATAAAGGGATCCTCATGCCGTTCTTCAGCCACTTGGAAAATATCATCCAGCGTTCGATAGGGATAGGGGGACACTGCCAATACGATGCCTTGGTGATTCCCTTGATCAGTGAGTTGATCGAGTTTCTGTTTGGGCACCCACTGCACGGGAATTTTTTGCTTCTTCGCTTGGCGTTCTAAACGCATGATCCGATCATCTGTGAGGCCTTTTTGGAGATACATGCGGTTAATGTCATGATCAGACTGGAGCGTGGCCTCACTCGCATGCACGCCCATGACAAAATCATCATCGCGCGTTGACATTGATTGTTTTGTTTCATGCTTTTTCATCGCTCAGTTCCACCCTCTCAATACATTGTTCAGCTAATGAATGAAAACGTCCAGCTGGCGTTGGATCCATCAAATACAGATACCCCATCAAGGCTTCAAATCCTGTTGCCAACCGATATGTTCCCATTGACGCATTCTTGGCAGAGGAATGCGGACTGCTGTTCCTCCCGCGTTTAAACGCCCACAATTCTTCCTCTGTCAATAAGCCTTCCTCTTGTAACCACATAATCAAATTGGCCTGCGCCTCGGCACTCACATAACGAACTGAGGACTGGTGGAGCTGCTGCGGTTTGGTGAATCCTTTCATAATGAGATGGGTCCGGACCACCACTTCCCAGCTACTATCCCCGAGGAATGCAAGGGCGAGACCATTCAACTGTTTAATCGCTAACGGACTCATGATAGCCGTTTCCACCGCGTTCCCTGTGGCGTGTCATCGAGGAGAACGCCCTGTTCCTTCAGTTGGTCGCGGATCGCGTCACTCTTCTGGAAATCCTTGTTCTTGCGTGCTTCGGTCCGTTCATCAATCAGTCGTTGAATGTCCTCATCCAATAATTCATCCTGCTTGAATGTCACTCCGAAAATCCCTGCCAAGGTTGTGTAAAGTTCTTGGTAGGCAGAAAGTACGGCCGTTGATACCTCCAGACGCTCGGTGTAACGGTTAATGTCTCCCATCAATTCGTAGAGCACCGTCAATCCATTCGGCACATTGAAGTCATCATTCATCGCTTCGATAAAAGCGGTTTCCTTCTGTCCCATTGAATCGAGGACAGCAGGATCATCCGCTAAGCTGTCCTTTGCGTCCTCCATACGGTAGGTGAGAGTGTGGTAGGCATTATTTAGCCGTTCCAGATTGTTATGCGCATCATTCAACGCCTCTTCACTGAATTTCAGTGGACTCCGATATTGAGCATTCGAGAGGAAGAAACGTACGATTGCAGGGTCTACTTTTTGAATCAGATCATGCACTAACACGAAATTCCCGAGCGATTTACTCATCTTCTCGCCGTCGTTCCCCATCGTGACAAACCCATTATGCATCCAGTACCGCGCAAAGGTTTGACCTGTTTTGGCTTCGGACTGTGCGATTTCATTCTCGTGATGGGGGAAGATCAAATCCTGTCCGCCCCCGTGAATATCGAAGGTATCACCGAGATATTTCGTGGACATCACGGAGCACTCAATATGCCAGCCGGGACGTCCCATGCCCCATGGTGATTCCCACGCCGGCTCACCCGGTTTCGCAGCCTTCCACAATGCAAAATCGGCGCTATCTTCTTTCTTGAGTTGACGATCTGTCTGTACCCGTTCACTTGCTCCTTCTCTAAGGTCTGCTAACGATTGATCGCTGAGTTCACCATATGCCCTAAATTGACGCACCCGGTAATACACGTCGCCATCGAGTTCATAGGCATACCCCTTATCCTCGAGTGATTTCACGAATGCAATAATCTCATTCATATTATCCACCACGCGCGGATTGACAGTGGCACGCTTCACGCCGAGCGCATCGGTATCTGCATAGTAGGCAGCAATATATTTATCCGCCACTTCACTAGAGGAAATCTTTTCTTCTTGGGAGCGTTTGATGATCTTGTCATCCACATCGGTAAAATTGGACACATAGGTCACCTCATACCCCAGAAATTCCAGGTAGCGGCGAATCACATCAAATGCCACGGTACTGCGCGCATTGCCAATATGAATATAGTTATAAACGGTTGGACCACACACATACATATGGACCTGCCCCTCTGTGAGCGGCTGGAATTCTTCTTTTTTGCGGGTCATCGTGTTGTAAATTTTTAACATATGAGAACTTGCCTCGCTTTTTTCTTCTGATTGAATCGAGTCGTACGGTCATTTTATCATTTCAACTTTGAAAACTAAAGGAAATCATAACAGCCGTTCTCCCTCAAAACATCGCTCCCTTCCCAATATCGATGATCATCAATAACCCTCACACTTATCTAGTATAACAGATATTCATTCACTTTCCAGTTAATACCATTGAATTAAAATAAATAAACAATAGCTAAAACAGTTCCTTCATTCACAAAGATAACTAGAATAAAGACCAGGTGATGGGATTGCAGTTAATACTTATCAAGATGTTGATATAAAAGTAATTAAATAAACTAGTGATTGATTTTTATTTTAAATTAAAGTCTTTGTCGGAGTTCGCAGGTGGATGTGGTTATCGCTAGGATTGGCCTTTTAACAAGCACTTGTACGTACACAAATAATCCCGTTAAAAAATCCCAGCGTGATGCGGTTTTTAGGAGTATAATTTTTCTATCAAAAAAGTACTATATATCTTTTTTGCCATCCCATTTTTAGGCTTGGGCAGATGATAAGTACATCTTTGTTTATTTCAGATGATCAAAGTGGCTCGTGTCTGCTCCAATTCTTCACCTGCGACCCCCTGATTGACTTATTTTATTCATTATATGTGTCACGACGAATCGTATTTTTGCGTGCCACTGTCTACTTCATTTTCTTTATGGCTTCGGGGTCCTTTTCGTTTACAGATGGGCAATCATTTCCTATGATGAGATTGTAATAATTCTAGTTTAGTAGCGGTCGAACAGCTGATCGCATTTTTAATAGAGGCGCCCCCCCTAACTGATAAAATTTAACCGAGGTGACAGGATGATACCAAAAAATATCTATTGTTATTGGCGAGCCTGATTTGGATGATTGCCGGCTTTAATGTATTGAAGATCGGGATTGAAACTTACAGTGACTATATGGGCATCATTAATTTTCTCTTATCTGCAGTGGTGTTCGTCGCATTCTGGTTCATGGTATTTGGGAAACTCGTCACAAAACACACCACCCGTATCCAAAATTACACCGAGGAGAAGCAGTTCTTCCTGAAATTCTTCGATGTGAAGTCATTCATCATTATGGCCGTCATGATCGGGGGTGGGATTTTGATTCGTACTCAGAATCTCTTGCCGGACGTCTTTATCGCTGTTTTCTATACGGGGCTTGGCGCAGCTTTATTCTTAGCGGGCGTCCTCTTCGGCAAGCATTTCCTAGACAGTCTTAAGGAAGGAGTATCATCACGAAAAAGGTTATGAACACCTCTATCGCTTATTTCTTGCTGGCGATGGTAGCGGGGGTCTTTTGCCGCGAATTTACCAAGTTTAATCATTTCACAGGTGAGACGGTACTCGGTATGACCCATGCCCATCTCCTCATGCTCGGGACCTTCCTATTTCTCGGGATTGACGTTCTGTTTCATTTCACCCACCTGGAGGAGAATGCGCTCTACCAGAAATTCTATCTCATCTATAACATCGCCCTCCCGCTGATGGTCGCAACCATGATCACAAGAGGCATCGTCCAGGTCCTTCAACCTGCTCTCTCTACCTGGATGGACGTGGCGATTTCCGGTGTAGCGGGCCTCTCCCACATTGGCATCTTCATTGCGCTATTACTCTTGTTAGTGGCTATCAGACTTGAATTATTGACGAGTGAAGCAGCGCGCTAATCTCATATGGCTCACTCCAGCACAAAACCCACCGCCCCTGCCCAGTCATTTGGGAGGAGCGGTGGGGTGTTTTGTGTGACAGATATTTAGTCACTAATCACTCTTAATAAGCACGTGCGTACCAAACCGTGTATTTCGCTGGTTTGCCACTCACGAGGTCAAATTCTTTCTCCATTGGTGGGGTGAAAGGAATGTTACGGCTGGTGAAACCGGTCAGTTCTTTTACTTTCGCTTCGGTTTCTTCAGTGCCATCCCAACCAGCTAGGACCCAACCCGGATTTTCTCCATTGGCTTCCGCTTGTTTGATATGGTCCACCAATGCATCCAACGTATCAATGTCCGTATGTTCATTCTCACGGCGGAAGGCTTTGGCTTTGTCAAAGAGCCGTTTTTGCATCGCTTCGAGATGTTCTGATACAACCTCCATCAAGTCATCGAGGTTAACGATTTCCTTGTCGTCAAGATCGCGCATCTTCATAACACAGGTGCCGTTTTCGAGATCGCGTGGGCCTAAATCGATCCGGAGTGGAATCCCTTTTACTTCTGCTTCATTGTACTTGTAGCCGGCAGAGTTATTGGAATTATCCAACGTCACGCGGTATCCTTCATCACTGAGCGCTTTCTTGATTTCGGCGAGTTTATCGAGGACAGCTGGATTCTTCTTCACATTGCCCACTGGAATGAGGACAATTTGTTCAGGCGCCATTTTAGGTGGGAAGACGACCCCTTTTTCGTCGCCATGGACCATAATCATTGCTCCGATCAGACGAGTGGAGACCCCGAATGACAATGTATGGGCATAGACATGGTGGTTCTCCTCGTTCAGGAATTTCATATCGAATGCTTCTGCGAAATTCGTCCCGAGGTAGTGGCTCGTCCCGGCTTGAACGGCTTTGGTGTCCTTCATCATCGCTTCAATCGAGTAGGTGGAAACAGCCCCCGCGAAACGTTCAGATTCTGTTTTTTCACCGGTATAGACAGGCATTGCGAGGAGGTCTTCTACGACTTTTTGATAGATATCGAGGAAGAAGAGCGTCCGTTCACGTGCGCTCACTTCATCTGGATAAGCACAATGCCCTTCTTGCCAGAGGAATTCACTGGTTCTCAGGAATGGCAGGGTGCGTTTCTCCCAGCGGAATACATTCGCCCATTGATTCAATTCCATTGGCAGGTCGCGATAGGAATTAATCCAGTCACTCATCGCATTCCCGAAGAGTGTTTCACTGGTTGGACGCAACGCCACGGGTTCTTCTAACTCTTCGTCTCCAGCGCGCGTCACCCAAGGCAGTTCCGGTGCGAATCCTTCCACGTGATCCTTCTCTTTCTCGAAGAAGGATTCCGGAATCAACATTGGGAAGTAAACATCTTTCACGCCCGCCTTCTTGAATTCAGCGTCAAAGCGTTGCTGGATAAATTGCCAGAGTGCGTAGCCATTCGGTTTGAACACCATCGTCCCCCGCACTGGGCCATATGAGAATAAATCCGCGTTCTGGATACTCTGTAAGTACCACTTCGAAAAATCAGTCTTCTGCAAGTTTTCGGCCATTGTAACCATCCTTTCATAAAAAAGTACCGCCTACTCTCACCGTAAAGGGCGAGAGCACGCGGTACCACCTTCATTTTGAATTAATTATTCACTCATTATAGCGATAACGGGACAACCGGACAGGATTAGTGTCATCTGCGCAGTAGGTTCATATCCGATTGGGCCTCAATGCTTCCACCATCCATTGATCGCTTTGACCGTCAAGATACTAGTAGTCTACGCGCCTCATTGTGCCGAATTAAACCCGCCCTGTCAAGTTAGAAAAGGAATTTTTAAGATTTTGTCGTGCTGTGTGACCTTCGACTGCCACAACCATCCACATGTGCTACTCCCGCCGTTCTCCCTGCATGCCTGCGAGTACCGGCAGATCGTAAGGCGTAATGATCCCCTCGATGTCTTCGGGTTTCTGGATATTTCTAGTCTCCCCGACAATCACGATGAAGGTCGTTTCACCGCGCTTCAACCGCCTCAGGAACAATTGAGAGACCGTGTAGATCGATTCGTCCAACGTCACCACCTCAAAGGAACGGGAGCGCTTGTCAATATCTGCTTCTCCTAGGAGGTCTTTCACGCGCACATTACGAATCGTGAGCGTCCCATCGTCATGGATATTGTCCGCCAGAAACCGCGTAATCGAATTCTCCGTCAAGACGCTGATCAAATTCGTCCGGTTAAAAATCGGAAATTGCGAGTAGCGGTGCCGTTTGATCTCATCCAGCACATCCGTCAATGGCGCCGTTTCGTGGAACGTGACCACTTCCGCATTGTTCTTAATGATATTTTTGACTTGCATCGGGTGCGCAATAACCTCCGTTAGTTGTTCCACCAGCTTCACGAGTGGCGGTTGTATTTTGAGATAAGTATCATCCTGGGCCTTATTCTCATGGACCAGGAGATTTCGCACCTGGCGAATGAAATTTAAATCGTCGCTGTAGTAGTCAATCATCGGGTGTTCCTTATCGCCCTTCTGAATGAGGTTAGAGAAATCCGTATTTGGACTCATCCCCAGTACCTCTGCCATCGTACTCTGCAGTCGATTAAAAGCCGTCAAAAATTGGTCATGCATCACATCATTTTTCTCAATCATCATGTCCTCATTTCTTTTCAATTTATTTTGCATGTGGATTCGCAGTGAAGGAAACGATGAATCCCTCACTGCGTCTTTCCCGTATTCTTATCACTCCTAGTATACCAAGAGTCCGCCATTCTTGATGACTAGATGCCTTCATCTGTCCTAGAAATTTTAGGCGGCATCTCCTCTCTCTAGATCTATTTCTTTATATATCCTGCTTCTCTCAGAAAAAATAATTCAGGTATAAAGTGAACTTTATCGTTTTTATTTTATTTATCGTTCGTTTTTAGGTTGAAATCTCTCCTGGATACCGTATAATATGAAACTGTATCGCACTATTTCATTATTTTTACTTCGATATCATGAAGGAGGATTTTTGAGTGGACACTCTTAAAAACTATTTTCGCTTAGAGGAGAATCACACCAACACGTCAACGGAAATTATGGCGGGGTTGAGTACCTTCTTTGCGATGAGTTACATTATTTTCGTTAACCCGTCCGTGCTCTCACAAACGGGAATGCCGTATCAAGGGGTATTCCTCGCGACGATCTTTTCCTCGGCGATCGCAACGCTCTTCATCGGGCTGTACGCGAATGTTCCTTACGCCTTAGCACCTGGGATGGGGCTAAACGCATTCTTCACCTATACCGTGTGTTTGGGGCTCCAATTCACCTGGCAAGAAGCACTCGCAATGGTGTTCATCTGCGGGATCGTGAATATCCTGATCACCATCACCAGCGTGCGTCGTACCATTATTCAGGCCATCCCGAAAGACTTGCAGCACGCGATCTCAGCCGGGATCGGGGTTTTCATTGCCTACATCGGTTTGAAGTCCGCGAACTTCATTCAATTCTCGATTGAACCAAGCCATATCACCTCAATCAATAACCAAGCGTTTAACGCCACTCAAGAAATGTACTCGGGTGGGATCCGTTCCCTCACGACGAACGGTGGCCCAGTTCCTGCGATTTCGTCCTTTACCGATCCAACGACCCTCGTTGCCTTGGTCGGTTTAGTCATTACCGTGCTCCTCGTTGTTCGCCAAGTGCGCGGAGCAATCTTGATCGGGATCCTCGCAACCACCGCGCTTCACATCATTATCGAACCGAGCGTCCTCTCCAGCATTAACTTCCAGGAAAATGGGCTCGGCCAATCCTTTAGCCAATTAGGGGTCACATTCGGCGCCGCATTTGGTCAGAATGGATTTGTCTCGCTCTTCGGGAACCTCTCGCGCCTGCCACTCGTGATTGTCACGATCTTCGCCTTCAGTCTCTCGGACATTTTCGATACAATCGGGACCTTCATTGGAACCGGACGTGCAACCGGGATCTTCACCCAAGAAGACATCGACAATATCAGCCATGCCTCTAACACCAAACTCGATAAAGCCCTCTTTGGTGACGTGGTTGGGACGTCTCTGGGTGCGATCTTTGGGACCAGTAACACCACGACCTTCGCTGAGAGTGGGGTTGGGATTACGGCAGGTGGACGGACAGGGATGACCAGTTTGATTACTGCTCTCTGCTTCGTCCTCTGCATCTTCATTGCGCCGTTCGTGAGTCTCGTGCCCGCTGCAGCCACCGCACCTGCATTGATTATCGTGGGTGTGATGATGATGAGCGAGTTCACCGAGATCGATTGGAATAACCTCGTCGTTGCGATCCCTGGCTTCTTCGCCTCGATCTTCATGGGTTACTCCTACTCCATCTCAAATGGGATCGCAGCCGGGTTCATCTTCTACTGCTTGACCATGACAGTCACCGGCCAAGCCAAGAAAGTCCACCCGATTCTCTGGGCGGTCAGCGCATTGTTCATCATCAACTACATCATTATGGCCTTCCTCTAATAACTACGACGACTGCTCCAGCTCTCTCGCTTAGGCGGGAGAGTTTTTATTTGGAAGAAAGCCATTACTTTCCCGAGATTAGACAATAAGAACTCGTTCGTGAGGTTTGACACAAGGTAGCTTTTAATTTATACTTCTTTTCAATAAGAGTAACTGCAAAAACACTAGAAAGAAGCGAGAGTATGACCGAATTTGACCAATTACTGAAAGAACGTCGCTCGACCTATGTCATGAGCGCCAATACCAGTGTCAGTGAAGATGCGATTGTGAGCCGTCTAAGAGAGAATCTCCAACAGGTGCCAACCGCCTACAACGCCCAGACCACGCGCTATGTCGTTCTGTTCGGGGATGCCAACAAGAAACTCTGGCAGCACCTCTATGACGTACAAAAAGACGTCCTCCAAAGCGACCAGTGGGAACAATACGGCCCTGTCATTGAGAGCTACCAGAACGTACTGGGAACTGTGGTATTCTTCGAGGACCAAGACGCCCTCGAACATATTCCAGGTGGCAGCCGCGAAACCTACAAACAGAACAACGCCGGAAATGGACAGCTCGTAACCTGGCTCACCCTCACTGAACTGGGACTCGGTGCGACCTTGAACCACTTCAATATCGGTTATGCGCAAGGGTTCGATAGCAAGGTGCGCGAGCTATTCAACCTCCCAGATACCTACGAAATGACCGCACAGATGCCATTCGGTGCCATCGAACAAGCTCCTTATCCGAAAGAAACCATCAGTACCGATGAACAAGTGAAAGTGATTAAGGGATAAGTATCGGACAAAGAACTGAACGGATATATCCCCCTGAAATAAGAAAGTGCGTTTTAAATAAAGAACAATTAAAAGTAAAGCTACCTAAAAAAAGAACGCCACCGACTAAACAAAAGTGTTTAGTTAGTGACGTTTTTGTGTGCTCTTAGATAACTATGACTCCCAAAATAAAAAATAAGGGCCATCTCCCCTTATATAAACTAGAGGAAATGACCCTTAGATGCCATCATTCTCACTTGCCATCATGGCCCATGAGTGTCGTCTCAGCGCAATTTATTGCGATAGGATGTGACTTTCATGTCTTACTTTCTGGAATTCCTACTTGCCGTCACGTTAGATATGATTGTCCCTATCATCTGCAAATGGTTAGATGGCAAGAAATAAAACGACTAGCCTTGCACCATTAATATAGCAGGGTGAGAGATAAAAGGCAACTATACACATATATAACTTATGTATAGTAAGTGCGATTTTTATAACTTATTACTATCTAAAAAACGCCTGCGCCAACATCGACGCAAGCGTTTCGGCAACCTACATGCCAATTCCTTAGGCCCTCAGTATAGCAGGATGTAGGGGGGCAATTATTCTGGTGTAGATGCTATTATACATACATCATAACTATCATTTCATATTCGTGAATAAACGCTATTACAGAAACGTTTATTTATTTTTACTTTCTCAATCATAATTCTATAGCCGCTACCCTATTAATATGATAATCTATAATCGTTGCCCCAGCGCAATAATATTGTGCAAGGAGGTGATTTACATGTTCTACTTTCTAGAATTCTTACTTGTTGTCGCGGCAGAGGTAGCGGCGCATATCGTCTGCAAATGGCTAGACGGCAAGGACAATTAGGCAACTAGCCTTGAGTACCCATTTTAGGTACAAAAAAGCCCCACACTCTGGTACAGTGTGGGGCTTTCTGGCGTTTACACGTCCTACTTTCTACACCTCTAGTATAGCAGCTTGGACGAAGATGTCAATTATAGGAAGCTTGCGCGCCATGGCTCTACATCCTTATAGAGGTCAGCATTTCCTACAGCACCAAATAATTCATTTTTATGATGTACAACTTTCTTAGCTTCATCAATACATACAGGGAATAAGTTGTTAGGGTCCCAGCCTTCATCTTCGGCTAATACTTCTCGCGCCTTTTTAAAGAAAGCATATTTATAATCAGAAGAGATATTGACTTTAGAAATA
This sequence comes from Aerococcus sp., assembly GCA_030528285.1. Taxonomy (GTDB): domain Bacteria; phylum Bacillota; class Bacilli; order Lactobacillales; family Aerococcaceae; genus Aerococcus. The sequence goes on from JAUMZE010000005.1 coordinate 82,291, forward strand.
CCGGTTTTCACAGCTGCAGCAATCTGTTCATCTGGGTTAGAGGATCCACCATGCAATACTAGAGGAACATCTACCGCTTTCATGATATCTTTCAAAATATCAATCCGGATTTTAGGCATCACGTCTGATGGATAAATACCATGGGCCGTCCCAATACCAATCGCTAATGTATCAACACCTGTTTCTTCCACAAAACGTTTAGCATCTTCTGGTTGTGTATAGATGCCATTTTGGAGATGTTCTTTAATGTGGTTTCCGGTTTGGCCAATTGTCCCAAGTTCCCCTTCAACAGTCACTCCAATGCGGTGACAAAGTTCTACCGTTTTTTTAGTAATATCTACGTTTTCTTCCCACGATGCTAAAGATCCATCAATCATAACTGAGCTAAAGCCATTATGGATTGCCTGCGTAACATTTTCTAGCGTGTCCCCATGATCTAAATGTAGTACAACTGGAATTTTTGAATTCTTAACCCGTTGAAGGACATACGCAAAGAAGTCATCTTTAGCATAATCCATTTCAGTAGGATGGACAGCAATAATAGCTGGTGCATTATCAGCTTCACATTGCTCAATTGCAGTTCTAAATAACTCAGTATTTGAGATATTATAAGCTCCTACTGCAAAATGATTTTCTTTAGCGATGGATAATAATTGAGTCATATTTACTAGCATGTTAAATTCCTCTACTTTCCTTTTTACCTTTCGACCCAGAAATTTCAATATAATACTTAACGACATCCTTTGCGGGATTGATCGTTGTTTCTACCAGTTCAACAAAATCGCTATCAGATTTTCCATTTGAAAGGACTGCATCGAGTTGTGCTTTCATAACATCTGATCCGACATTCACTTTATTAATGCCACACTTAATAGCTTTTTTAATATTTTCTTCACCACAACCCGATCCCCCATGAAGCACTAACGGAATCTGTGTAGCTGCTTTAATCTTCCTTACAATATCAAAGTCAAATGTTGGTCCATATCCTTCTGGCATAATGCCACGAGATGATCCAAAAGAGAGAGCTAATGCTGTGACTCCTGTCTTTTGTATAAAATCAATCGCTTGATCAGGATTTGTATACATACTACTTTTGGTGAAGTTATCATCTAGAACTGCACCCATGTTTCCTACTTCGGCTTCAACAGTAATCCCTTTATTTTTAGCGAGACCGACTATTCTTTTAGTGATCTCGATGTTTTCTTCATAAGGAAAGGCAGAAGCATCGATCATAACACTTGAAAATCCACTCTCTATGGCATTTTTTGTGAAGGCTTCAGATGTCCCATGATCCAGATTGATTGCAACATCTACCGCTGCTTTCTTAGCCATATCAATGATAGGTGGTAGTACTACTTCCATTCCCAGATGTTTTTCTAGATGCTCCATTAGTAGATCAATAATGATTGGTGCATCCATCTCTTCAGCTGCTTTAATCGTTGCATAGGCGCTCTCTAGATTAAAACAATTAATAGCCATCACTGCATACTGCTCTTTATTAGCCTTATTTAACATGTTTTCCATTGAAACATACATATGAACACCTCTTTTCTTTATGAGAATGTCAGATCAGAAAGGTCTACTTCTTCTTCGACATCATCAATAAAGGTATCAAACTCTTCATCGAAAACAGGTTTCTTAACAATAAGTAATAAAACAGCAGTTACCAGAGATCCTGTGAGTAATGCTAGAACTGCGATTAGGGGTTTTGACATAGCAGGAATCACAAAGATACCACCTGAAGGGACAGGACTGCCATTGCCAAATGAGAAACTAATTGCTCCTGTAACACCACAACCAATTGCTGTTGCAAATACTGTTCTCAAAATATCATTCATAGCAATTGGAATAACACCTTCAGAGATCATACATAACCCCATCGGAAAGGCGACTTTGATATTGTCTTCTTCCTGGCGATTAAATATTCTCTTATTGACTGCTTTTGAAAGTACCCAGGCGAGTGTAATTCCGATCGGCGGCACCATTGCAGCCAAGACTTTAATTCCTTCTGGCTCAGTAATGCCGTCAAGTAATAATCCATCACAGATAAGATTTGGCACCTTACTAATGGCACCCCCATAATCAATACAGCCAACTGCCCCGATAATAAAGCCATAAAGGACTTTCTGTGTTTGATCCAATCCAGTAATGACACCGTTTAACCACTTAGTAAATAGGACAAGGGGTTCTCCTAATGCAAAGAACATGATCAATGCACCAAGTCCTGCTGTAAGCGTTGGGACAATCAACATAGGCATCAATGCTTCTGCCCACTTAGGTACCTTCGCATATTTAATTATGACTAAAGCTATATATCCAGCAATAAAACCACCAATGATCCCACCTAAGAATCCCGATCCAAGAAAGGATGCAATCTCACCCATTAAAAAACCAGGAGCAATACCGGGACGATCAGCAATTGAATAAGCAATATATCCTGCAATAAACGCTGGTAAAAGTCCAAAACCAAGAACACCAAGCGTCGTTAGCGCATTAGCAAAGTTAATTTCATTTAATGCAGTTACATTTTGTCCTCCCATTAAGTTACCAATGGCCATTAGAAGACCAGAAGCAACAACTAGAGGTAGCATATAAGAAATAGCCGTGAGTAAGTGCTTTTTAGCCTCTTGACCTATCCGTTTCATTTCAAAATCCTCATCTTTCTTTGTTATTCTTTTTTATTTAGCTCCGATTCGACTTTCTGTAATATCTGCTTGGGGGCTTTAACTACAAGGCTAGTAGGCACCTTGATAGTTTTTTTGCCCTTAAAACGTTCTGTTCCAGTAATTTGAATATCAACCGCAAGAATCACAACATCCGCTTCTTTTATTTCTTCTGGAGTCAATGCGTCTTCTGTCCCAATCGTCCCTTGCGTCTCAATATGGATGGTGTGCCCCAAGGCTTCAGCATTTTTAATTAGCTTTTCCTTTGCTATATAGGTATGTGCAATCCCTGAAGTACATGCCGCTACTCCAACTATCTTCACAAAAATCCCCTCCTAATCCCTGGTTTTACCAAGTAACTTAATTAATTCTTCCTTCGTTTTGATATGGTGTAAGCTATTAATAAAGTCATCATCTGCCAGCAGTACTGCGACATTCTGTAACAGTTTGATGTGTAAGGTATTAGCATCTTGATCTCTCACTGCGAAAAGAATAACCACATCAACAGGATTTTCGTCCAATGTCTCCCACTCAATAGGATGATCACTGATGCCTACTGCTAATGTTGTATTTTTAACGGCAGAGGATTTGCCATGCGGAATGGCTACTCCCTGGCCAATTCCCGTAATTCCTTCTGTTTCTCTGTATAGAACATCCTTAAAGAAAGTATCTTTATCAATAACATCTCCGTCATTAACAAGTAAATCTGTTAACTCCATTAATACTTCTTCTTTCTTAGTTCCTTTCAGATTTAAGGTAATCAATTCGGGAGTAATCACTTTTTTTATATCAAATGCTGCTTCTACCGTCATTCAGTCCATCTCCTTTATAGCGCTTTCAATTCTTTGGATGTCATTTTTAGGTAACATGGCGTTAACTAAAATGATAGGTTTATCTTCATCTATATCCTCAAATACGACTGTCGTTATTATCATGTCGTATTTCCCTTCTAATTTTTGCTTTCTTTTTTTATATTGTCTCCAAGAAAGTACATCGATAACTTCAATCGTACTTGGAAAAGCTCTTTCTAATTTCACTTTAAGCAACTCAGAGGTTCCTACTCCACTGGAGCATAAAACGACTACTCTAATTACTTTAGGGTTCATCTCTTCAAACTTAGCGAAATATAAAACGATAAATCCAATCTCGTTATCAGATAATGTCATTCCATACTCTAGTAACATGACTCGGTTTACGCTTTCCTTAACCTTCTTAAACAAAATAGGATATTCACTTTCAATATCTATTAATAGGGCATTTTCTACTTCAATGCCATTAAGTATTCGATTAAGCATAGGTTCAAAGTGAGCCAGTAAATCTCGTTTTAAGGTAGTTAAGTCATCAGATGTGCTGGAACAAACATTATTTATGATAGTATTAACCGATCGTACTACCTTGTTTGCTACTTTTTTCTCTACGTTATCTGAAGTGATTCTAGAAGAAATTAGATATTGAGCAATATACGATTTTTCATAAGAAGGAAGTTTAATCCCTAGATATCCTTCTATTCTATTAACTATTTGTTGAGCAGCATTAGTTATCTTCTCATCAATAGAGATTATCGGTGATTCTTCTATTTGATAGTTTCTAACGTTGCTAACTCCTCGATATCGTTTAATAACAATATAAATATGCGAAACTAGATTTACGTTATAAGGATATGGGATTGGAGATCCTAGGTTATTTTCAACCTCTTCAACAACGCTAGTAACAAACTTTGCATCGTACTCATTCATATCACTAATAATGTCGCTACGTGTATCAGCTAACATACGATAGATTGCTTTTCGAATAAGAATTTCCGGACCTTCAACTTTAATCCTCTTGTCCTTAGATCTATGTAGTGTTAATCCAAACTGCTTCAGCTTGTTTTCAATTTTTGCTAGATCACTATTTATTACCGAAGTGCTTAAAAAGTAATTATCAAATAACTTATGGGTTGTGATGCTCATAGGTGCATCAAATAATAATTCCAAAGCTATTTCATTTCTTCTCTGGATAGGCGAGTAGTCATCATAATCAAAGCTCACAAGGATATCATCAATATCTACAGATAGTGCATATCCTTTTCCTTTCTTAGAACTAATTACCTCCTTTCCATTCATTTCGTTGATTCTTTTTATGTCTCGAATAATTGTTCGCGATGATACGTCCATCTGCTGAGCTAGATCATTAGAGGTTAGATAACTATCCTGTGCTAACGCCTGTATAATTCTGTATGCTCGTGTTTTTGGCTTCATGTCAAGCATCACCTCTTTGAACAATCTCATAGTATCATCAAAGCTCCTTAGGATATTTTTACTTGTGTCACTTACCAAGTGACATATGCGGGAAAGTAACATGATCATTTAAACAGATAAAGCGCAATCTGTTTTCTACCTAAACTGTAAATAATAAAATGGAGATCACAGAAATCTCCAGAACATCTTTACTTAAAAAACAAAGCTCTCAAAATCTAAGTATATAGAAACAGCCTCCCGAATTTCTGATCTAGAAATCAGGGAGGCTGCCTTTATTCTTATCCTAACCTTATTTTTTTAGTAATAATACACTTATATATTAATTCTCGGTATCAAGTGTTGCTGTCACTAACGCTGACTTCCCACGGTATTTAACTACCAATGCCAAAGCTACACCAACCAATGTAATCACGACATTCATCAAAATGATTATTCTTGGAGCATTCTCTCCAGTGATCTTCGTCAAATATGCAGCTGCAGATAAAACAGCATAGTTGGCAACACTAGAAGCAATCATAACAAGCGATGTTGCCAAGCCTTTCTTATCCGGAAAGAAGCTAATAGCAGTTGAAGTTGCAAGCTGTAAGACTCCTCCAGCAGCAGCATATCCAATAACAAAACTTCCGATATAGAGAATAATTTGGGTTTGAATGAAGTAGCACAATAAGAGCATCACAGCGGAGATACTTGGATATAAAACCAATATCGTCGTTTCTTTCAGCCCCATCCGAATTAGTTGTGCTGTCAACAGAACAGCTATTGTTGCTCCAATTGCATAGAAGGATTGCAATGCACTTGGATCTTGAACTCCATAACTTACTCCTAGCTCTTGATTACAGTTGAGCCAAATCATAAATGTAGCTGAACTCGTGAACCCAATGAGGATAGCTGCTATAGAAGCAGGTGTAAAGCGATCCTTACCTTTGTTATCAGTCGTTGCTACTTGAGTCTTAGCATCAGATTTATCTTGTTTTGGAAATGGTAAAATCAACACTAAGATAGCATCGATGATCATCATGATCCCACAAGCAATAAAAATAATTTCATAGGTCATATGCGCACTCGCAACTATCCCAATAATGAACGGTAAAATAAACTGAGCAATTGTAATCGCAAATTTTGTAAAGAGGTTGGCGATCGAAGCAGAATTTGGGAATATCTCCATCACACTTGGAGACACGCAGGTATCCAAAAATGAGTTTGCTATACCATTTATAATTCCAATAGCATAAGCTGCCCACATGCTATGAACACTGATCATTCCAAAGAAGAAGACTGAGTATAGAGCAATCCCAATAAATCCGCTAATGCGTCGACCTAGTCTATCTGATACTGGTCCTGCAAAGGGATAGGCAATCAGTCGTCCTAACCCATATGCTGCTATTACTGAAACGACCATACTTACATCTACTGCACCACTAGCTAATGTGGGAGCACCCCAAGCTTCCGCAAAAGCTGTCTTATAATGTCCCATAATAGATGAAGCAATACCTAAATTAAAATAAGCGAAATACAGCGCAAATGCTGTTAGATAGTACTTACGATTAGAATTTTGGTTACTAGCCATTTTAATGTCCTCCGTCATCTGAGAAGAATCGTTCAGTGACCTCCTCTACCGGCATATCTTTCCCAGTATATAATTTGAAAGCTGCTGCTCCTTGCCAAACGAGCATACCTTTACCACCAATTGTTTGACTGCCATGCTCTGCTGCATCAGCCAACATTTTAGTAACGGCTGGGCTATAAACGGTATCTGTTACAACAAGATCTGATCTATACACAGTCATATCCTTAATGTTGGTTTGATCAACATTAGGTTCCATACCTGCTCTAGTTGCATTAGCTAAAATGTCGCTCTGACCAATTGCCATTGAAAGGGCTTCCTGGTCATTAATATCTCCAACTGTTACATGACATGAAGGTACTTTCTCCATGATCTTTTGAGCAGTGATCTCTGCATTTTTATAGAAACTATCTTTAGGATTGAAAATGTGGATTGCTTGAGCACCATCCAAAGCCATTTGTACTGCAATAGCCGTTGCTGCACCACCAGCGCCTAAAATCGTTACTCGTTTCCCTTCAGGATCCACACCGTTATGACGCAAGTTCTCAACATATCCTGCACCATCCGTGTTATATCCAGTTAAAACGCCATCATTATTAACAATGGTATTCACTGCCCCTATCAGCTCTGCGGCTGGTGATAACTTATCAACTAATTCAGCAGCCGCTTTCTTACATGGCATAGTGATGTTTGCTCCACGCATATTTAACAAACGCATATATTTCAATGCACTTTCCATTTCATTTTCTTGGATATCGAAAGCTAAATATGCATAGTTAATGCCTGCTTTTTCAAAGCTATAGTTATACATTGCTGGTGACCCAGAATGACCTACAGGGGAACCAAAAAGTCCCAGCATAGTTGTATGGCCATCAATCCGTGATTCCATTAGCTAAAATCCTCCTTAGTTCTTCTTTGCTGCTTGCTCAGCTTCATAAGCTTGATATTCATCAGTTGGCATATCTTTACCAGTAAAGAGTTTGTATGCCGCATCTCCTTGCCATAAAAGCATTCCTTTACCAGGTGCTACAGTACATCCTACTGCTTCTGCATCCTCAATCAGTTTTGTTTTAAGAGGGTTATAAACGGTATCAGCTACTACTAATTCAGGACGTAGATAGCTTGGATCAATTAATGATTGATCATCAAATGGTTTCATACCAATCACAGTTGAGTTTACAAGAATATCTGCTTTTTCAATTTCAGATTTTAGTTTTTCTTTGTCTTCAAGAGGGTAAACATTAACTTCTACTTCTGGTTTTGCTTCCTTAATTTTCTTCTGCGTATTTTCTGCGTTTGCATAGAACTCATCATCGCGGTTGAAAATAGACAATGATTTTGCACCATCCAATGCGCACTGCACTTGTAATGCAGTTCCTGCTCCACCAGCACCAAGAACAACAATCTTTTTACCTGCTACATCTACGCCGGTTTCTTTCAGGTTGCGAACAAAACCAATCCCATCAGTAATATGTCCAGTTATCTTCCCGTTATCATTTACAAAGACATTGATAGCTCCTACGATTTTAGCAGCTGGTGACAACTCATTAACTAAGGTTGCCGCAATGCTCTTACATGGCATTGTTACATTACCACCGCGTACATTGAGTAATTTGATCGCCTCAATAGCTTCTTTCATTTGTTCTTTCTTTACATCAAAAGCCATGTATGCATAATCTAATCCTTGATGTTGGAAGCTAAAATTATACATTGCTGGTGATCCAGAGTGTCCAACAGGGGATCCAACTAACATAAATAAACCGGTTGTTCCTGAGATACGTTTTTCCATAGTCATAATCTCCTTTGATTAATAAGAAAAGAGGCTGAGACAATCGCCCCAGTCTCATTCCTACACGTTTATGTAACTGAATCTAGTATTTTATTTTTTAGCTGGTTGATGATGTTCAATAGCGTATTGGCGACGTCCACCTGGTTTTGGAACCATGTCTCCAATCATGATGTTCAACCCACCATCAACAGTTACTTCAGCCCCATTGGTATAGTCAGAACGATCACTAGCTAAGAATAAAACCATGTTAGCGATATCGTCTAATGTACCAATACGACGACTAGCAACTAAGCGTTCACGACCTTCTTCTACGCTTTCATCTTTATAGAAGTTCTTAGAAAGTGGTGTTTTAACTAAGCATGGTAGGACACAGTTACTGCGAACACCAAATTGTCCCCATTCAGCAGCCATTTGCTTAGACAACATGTTAACCCCAGCTTTAGTTGTACTGTAGGCACCACTGTAGGTTTCTGGATAACGTGAAGCCACCGTGGAAATATGTACCATGTTCCCATGTCCTTGTTTAACCATGACACGACCAAAACGTTGTGACATCAAGAAGTAGCCGGTTAAGTTAACATTCAAGGATGCTTGCCATTCGTCTAAGCGTAAATCTTCAAGAGGTGAGAAACGTAAGATAGCGGCAGTATTAACCAAGGCATCAATTTGACCAAACTTGTTGATAACAGCCTCAACAGCAGCGTCTACTTCTTCTTCTTTAGTTGTATTACATTTAATAGCTAAAGTCTCTACACCATATTTATCTGTGAGTTCCTTAGCATATTCTTTTGTTCGATCTACAATCATATCGATTAAAACGATCTTAGCACTTTGCTTTGCTAACTCTTCACAGATTTTGGTACCCATACCACCAACAGCACCTGTAACAGCAACAACTTTATCTTTTAATCCTAACCATTCGTTAGTCATTAACACTCTCTCCTTCTATCTAGCTTGATCTCCTTATTTTAAGATTTCAGGCCAAGCTTCTTCTAAAACTTCTACGGTCTTCTTATAAGTATAATCAGCAGCGTAGTCAATGCCTTTAGCTAAGCAAGCATCTGAAATTACTTCGACACCGATTACTTTAGGATCTACACCGGCTTCTTTAACCATTTTTACAAACCCAACTGTGTCTAAGTCCCCTGCACCTGGAGCTAAACGGTCATGCATCGATTCATCACGTAAGATGGATTTTGCATATGGACGTGTGTAAGCATCATCCAATTGAATTGAAATTACACGTTTAGCTTGTTCTTTCGTTAACAGATCATATGGTTGGTCAGCACGAACCCAGTGCCACATATCTAATAACATGTAAACGCTGTCGCAGTTAGCTTTTTGCATTACTTTCCAGGTTTTATCTAAATCAGGAAGCCCACTATATGGCATTGGTTCCAATCCGATGATTAAGTCCCCTGCACGGGAAGCTAATTCTTGTAATTTCTTAGCGGTATAATCAACATCATAGTCTTCCATCAAACCGGTGTTAATGTGTTTTACACCAAATAACTCACACATATGGAAGCACATTTGCTCTTTGTATTTTTGCTCGTACGAACGTGTTGGTTCACACCATTGAACGATGTATTCAACTTCCGTACAGCGAATTTGATATTTATCTAAGACATCTAAAATATCTTGATCCGTTAATCCTTCGTTTAAAGCATCGACGTAGGTTTCAGCACGTAATCCGATACCGTCATAACCAGCTTCACTAGCTGCTTTACAACGATCTTCAAATTTACATTGATCACCAAGTGTCCATGAACTAACGGTAATTGGATGTGCCTGTGTCATAATAATTGCCTCCAAAAATTTTATTAGTACTAGTGGATCCATCACATGCATGTTCTTTAATTCACATATCGTTTACATGTAGACTGTAACCGGTATCAGCATCAAAGTCCAATAGCTCTTATAAGACCATAACCATAGCCAAAAGTTATTGGTTTTGGTATATTAGTGTTAATATCAAGGTTTCAAGCACTTTCAAATTAGAGAAAAGGCTTCCAAATTTTAACTTCAGGAGGAAGAAACTCTATGAACTTAGATCATCTACGCTATTTTGTTGCGCTATCTCACACAGAAAACTATACTCAAACAGCTAAACTGTTACATATTACACAACCAAGTCTAACCAAAGCGATCCATTCATTGGAGGCAGAGTTGGACATTCAGCTGTTTAAAAAAACAGGAAGAAATGTTGCTTTAACTTCTGCTGGAAAAGTTTTTGCTAATGATGTTGAGTCTGCACTGCTTCTTTTAGATAAAAGCGTTACAAACGTTAAGCGATTTAGTACACAAAAATCCCCTATCCGTATTGCATCCTTGAGAACTCTTAGTATCAAATGGCTGCCAGATATGGTTCAACGCTTCATTCAGTTGAATCCTACTGCAGCTGTTCAATTCCATTTCAATACAGATACGGGGCTTTCTCCAGATATCTTACAAGGTCTGCGCGATAATAAATATGATGTGGCTTTCTGTTCTAAGCTAGATCAATTTAGTGATATTGAGTATTTCCCAGTTGCTAAACAAACCATCGTATGTATCACCCCGATGACCCACCCACTAGCTAATCGCTCCAGTATAAACTTGGCAGAAACTCTTGCTTATCCTCAAATTACCTTCTCAGAGCGTAGTGGACTACACTCCATTATGCAAAATCTATTCAATGATTGTGGTGGACAGCCTATTAGTGCATACGCAGTTGAAGAAGATCAGGCGATTGCTGGATTGGTTGCCAGTGGATTTGGTATTGCTGTTGTCCCTAACATGTCAATACTTCAAAGCATGCCGGTTAAAATTATTCCCCTCTCATTTCCAACGTGGCAACGAATCCTATACATGGCTACCCGCAAGCACTATCCTTCTCAACCAGCAATGGACGAGTTCACCAAGTTTGTAAGAGAACAGAGTAAAACTTTATCTGTTAACAATATCTAGTTCTCACAAAACGAATCCAACCGATAGCTTAAGGCTATTGGTTGGATTCGTTTATGCTATTAGACAGTTTGCTTAGTCATGGTAAAATTTGGATAAGCTAATGATTGTGAAGTAAATATCAATTTATATATTAACTGATCGTAAACCGTTTCCTTGATTATTATGTCAGCTTAAAGAAACTAACATATGCAAGTGAAATACTCTTAAATCCATTTATTTTTAACTACGCTTGTGAAAAATATAATTAATAGAAATGTGGGGTATAATCATGAAGCACAAAAAATACTTGCCACTAGCCGCAGGGATTTACCTTAATTACGCCATTTTAGGTATGGCAACCATTATCGTGTCTCAGTATAGCAATCAGTTCCAAGCATTATGGAATACCGATGTTAAGGGAATTTCTACAGTAATTGCTATAATTGGAATAGGCCGGCTACTAACTATCCTTATCGCTGGCTATTTATCAGATCGACTGGGACGCAAGGGAACCCTACTGATTGGTATGGTTTCACAAATTTTATTTTTGATAGGGTTGTTCTTCAGCCATAATCTATTCACCGCCTGCATCGCTGCTCTCTTTATGGGCGCTACTAACTCATTCGGTGATACTGCTAGCTATCCAGCACTCACAGATGCCTTTCAAGAAAAGGCTGCCAGCATGAATTCTCTTGTAAAAGCAGCAATGTCGTTAGCTCAATTTGCCTTACCGTTCATTGTCGCTGCACAGCCAAAAGCACATATTACTTTAGTTGTAATGACCATTGTTATGGTACTTGACATTATCTTGATTGCTCTCGCTCGTTTTGCTCCACAAACAGCGACACATAAGTCCTCTAAAACTGAGCAACAAAAAGAGAAAGCTAAGAAGCAAACCCCAATTACAAGGGATACTTCACATCCTTCAATGTTGATTGATGGCAGTTTGCTTATCATTGCTGGTTTTACAATTTCATTTACCTTTTATGTTTTTTCTCAGTATGCGCCTAATTTTGGTAGTAGTGTCCTTAATCTTGATCTAGATAGTGCTAAGTCATTAATATCCTGGTATGCTATGGCATCACTCATCTCGGTCTTTATTACCTCGTCCCTGGTCACGCGCATTAAACCAATTAAGCTTATTTTCTCTTATACTTTAGTTTCTTTCTTAGCTTTGCTTCAGATGATATTGATTCCTAGCGCAGAAGGGGCACGCTTAACAGCCGTTGCTATTGGCTTCTTTGCTGCTGGTGGTATTTGGCAACTTGGCCTAACACTACTTAATCAATACTTCCCTGAAGAAAAAGGGAAAGTGACAGGATACTACAGTTTTGCAACAGCACTGACCTTCTTCATAGGACCATTCATTTCTAGCTTTATTATCAATGACACTCCAGAAAGTGTATTACATATTTTTGAAATCGATACTGGGATCACATTTATTAGCCTCGTGATCGCTATTATCGTGATGATACGTAATCGACAATTTACTGAGTAAACACTTTAATTTACTGAGTAAACACTTTCTCCTTAGCGAGAATACTAAACGAAATAAGCTCTTCCCACAGGTAGACTCATAATCCGTGAGAAGAGCTTATTGCGTTTTGGAGTAATCATATGGAAATTCACTTGTGAGAGTGAAAGCAATTATTTATTCAATGATAGTAGGCCTAAAATTGATTGTAACTGTCCTACAGGTGCTTGTCCTGGTGCAGAGCCTTGACCTGCCGCTCCAAATGTTGCAGAAGACCCGAAAACTTCACCGGATAAACGAGAGATCATCCCGAGTTGTCCCATAGACATCGTGATGAGCGGAATATCCGCTTGTTGATAGCGTTCGTACGTCGCATTCAACAAAGTCAATACATCCTCAGAGGAATTTGGCATGACTGCAATCTTCGCAATGTCTGCGCCTTTTTCTTCCATTTGGGTGAGACGTTCTACGATATCGTCCTTGGCAGGGGTTTTATCGAAGTCATGGTTGCACATGATCACTTTCACGCCCTTGTCATGAGCGAGTTGGATGAGGGATTCCACGTTGTCAGCTGGCATGTAGAGTTCCACATCGAGGAGATCGAGCGTCCCATTATCGAGGATATCCTGGTATAGGTCAAAATATCCTGCGTCGTCAAGTGCCAGTTCCCCACCTTCACGCTCACTGCGGAAGGTAATGAGGAGCGGCAACTGAGCGGCTTCTTTTACTTTCTTGGAGGATTTGGCGATGGCACCTGGCGTTAACACATCCTTGAAGAAGTCAATCCGCCATTCAATGAAGTCTGCCCCTAATTCATGGGCTTCCTTCGCTTTTTCAATGACCCCCGCTTCATCAGGAGCGACAATAGGAATAATCACTTTCGGTGCACCTTCGCCGATTGTCATTTGGTCGATGGTTACCTTTTTCATAGTTTAATATCTCCTCAGCGCCTATTTACTATTTTTCGTTGCTGTAGAGCAAGTCGCGAATGTAATCGATTGGCATATCTTCACCACAGAACAATTTGAACGCTGCGGCCCCTTGATGAATCATCATTGGTAAACCGTTGATGGCTTTCTTAGCACCGTGTTCTTTTGCGAAGGCCAATAGTTTCGTTTCTGCTGGTGCATATACAACATCGAAAACTACTAAATCGTCGCGGAGCACGTCTGGGTCGTTAATTAAGGATTGGTCCTCTAATGGATGCATACCGACACCGGTTGCGTCGATGTAGAGACTGGATTCCGCAATAGACTTCTTGAAGGCTTCTTGATCTTCCAAGTGTTGAACGGTCGCTTTGCAGTCAGTTTTCGCGTTGATTTTTTCAACGGTGGCTTCTGCATTGGCGTAGATGTCATCGTCACGGTTGAAGATACGTAATTCCTTCACGCCTTCCAACGCTGCTTGAACCGCAATGGCTGTTCCTGCACCCCCGCAGCCTGCCATGGTGACAATTTCGCCCTTCACATTCACGTCATTTTCCTTCAAAGCGTTCATACATCCAATCCCGTCTGTATTGTAACCAACGAGATGACCCTTACCGTCCTTGTTCGTCACGGTATTCACCGCACCGATCAGTTCAGCTTCTTCAGAGAGTTCATCCAACAATGGAATGACTTTCTGTTTGTTTGGCATGGAGATGTTGGACCCGCAAATACCAAGCGCACGAATGCCATCGATCGCTTGTGGGAGTTCGTCGTTTCCTACTTCAAATGCGAGGTAAGCATAAGGCAAACCTAATTTAGCGAAGGCTTCGTTGTGCATCGTTGGTGATTTGCTATGACGAATTGGGGTTGCTAATAAACTAATGAGTAATGTATGTCCATCTAAACGTTCTGCCATAATGATCTTCCTCCATATTTTTTTCAATTTGACCATGCGCCCATCCAACATGAACAGGCGCAGGATCATTGATAACTAGTTAATAATTATTTAGTTGCGGCAATATGTTCAGCTGCCAATTTCCCTGAAGTGAGGGCCCAAGCGTTATTCGCACCAGATGGGGAGTCTGTTCCCATCACGCCGCCGACAATTTCACCGGCCGCATAGAGTCCGTTAACGGCTTGGTCGTTGTCATTTTGAACTTGGAGATCGGGGTTGACCACGAGACCACCCATTGTTGTCGCAAAGCGTGGTTTCTGTTCAACCAAGTAGTAATGCCCCTGTTCCACTGGACGTTGTAGGTACTTTGCTTGACGGTGGAAGTCTGGATCTTCCTTATCAGAAACAAATTGATTGTAGCGATCCACGGTTTCTTGGAGCGATTCTTGTGGCATACCGGCGCGTTCTGCCAGTTCCACGAGACTATCTGCATGGTAGAACAGCGGCGTTTGTGAGCCGTTGTTTGCGAGCCAGCGATCGATATCGGTGTCCGCGATCCCGCCTTCTAGAACCCCGGCACGGAATTCGTCAAAGGCTTTCTGGTCCATCAAGAGATAGAGCATTCTTTTTTCTTGAGACATCAAGACATCCAAGATTTCGTGGTTCGAGGCACGTTCGTTGATGACACGTTTCCCGTCGCTGTTCACGAGGAGAGCGTTATCCTTCAACACACGCAGGTTCCCGTCGATAGTGGATTTCGCAATGCCGTTCGCCACTTCGATCCCATTTGGATAAATCTTACCGTACTGCATGTTTTGCGTTTTGGCGTTGACCCCGTCTTTGGCTACGATCACCCCTTCCCCATTTGAGGAGGTTGGGCCGTAGTAGAGGACTGGACGCAATGCTTCTGGAAGGAGTTCCTTGTTGTTACCGAACCCACCTGTTGCGAGGATGACCCCACGCGTTTCGATGTTGTGGGTTTCATCGGTTGCTTCTTTGGCAACGAGGCCGGTCACTTTACCGTCTTCTGTGGTGAGATGATCCACAGCCGTCTGGTAGTAAACCGTCACATTGCTGTTCTCCATCGCTTTACGTGCGACTGCCGCGAAGCCATGCCCGCCACCTTCATATGCAAGCTCACGGTTATGTTCATATTCAGCGAGCACGTGCAATTGTTCATCGTAGTTCACACCGACATGTTCATGGAGCCAATCCGTCGTTTCGCCGACATGTTCCGCAAACAAGGTCAGGAGCGTTTCGTCGTTTTCGTTGTTTCCATTCTTCTTGAAGTCGGAAACCATCGATGCCACGCTATCGTCAGTAACGCCCGCTGCTTTTTGAAGTTTGGAGCCCATGACCACTTGATTCCCACCACTGATGGAGATGCATCCACCGAGGAAGCTGAGTTTTTCGATGAGGACAGTCTTCAAGCCAACTTCATCAGCGCGCAATGCAGCACTGATTCCGGCAGCCCCACCACCGATCACAGCGATGTCGAATTGTTCATCGACGACTTCTTTGGACCATTGAACGACTGGTTTCGGTTGACGTTTGAGGAATTCCACGGTATCTGCGTCAGATGCTTGGAGAACCGCTTCACTGACCCCGTCGATCAACCCCTGACTTGAAGCCGAAGCCCCGGAAACCGCGTCCACGTTCAACGTCTGTCCTTCAATGATTTGTTTTGGCATCCGTTCGAACACTTGATCAGACAGCCCTTCTGATTCGCCGGATTGATCCACGTCGATTGATTCAATGTGGTCCTCAGTAAAGGTAACGGTCATTGGGAGGTCACTCGTATGGCCTTTCGCAATGACTTGGTAGCTACCTGGTTTGTAGTGAGCTCCCTCTTCTTGGATTTTCTGGAGGCGCTGTTTCTGTGCCATTTCTTCATCTGGATCCACACGCATGTAATCGATGAAGTCCCATAATGGTGTTGGGATCTTCAATTCTTCTTGTTTGTGGGTGTCCACGAAATCTGGCAGCTCTTCGTCATGTTCGAGATGGCTCACCCAATCAGGCGCCAACAGGAAGGCTTTCCCGGCAGCGAGGAGGGTATAGCCCATGTCGAGCGCGGCGGTGGCATCTTTGGATTGGAGAATCCGCCCAACCCCCATGACTGGGATTTCCTTCAATGCTTTGGACGCGAGCGCATGGTATTTGCGGATGGTTGGTTCTGGGTCCTCGCGATTGACGATGGATGGACGGTCGTAACTACCCATGGAGAAGAACACGTAATCTGGTTTTTCTTCTGCGAGGGTGTTCAATAGGTACATGGTGTCTTCAAAGCGGATCCCTGGTTCTTCCAATTCTTCTGGAGAGAAGCGGTAACCAATAATGAAGTCATCCTTACCCATTTCATGAGCGACGCGTTTGACTTCGCGGAGCACCGCCATTGGGAAAGCCACACGTTTTTCACGGGTGCCGCCCCATTCATCACTTCGGCGGTTAGAATGTGGAGAGAAGAATTGTTGGAGCAGGAAGGTGTTCGCACCGTGGATATCTACCCCGTCAAAGCCTGCTTCGATTGCACGTTTCGCTGCGTCACCAAACTTCTTGATCATGTCTTCAATTTCATCGGTAGACATTTCACGTGGCACTGGCGCATTTGGACGCAATGCTGGCACTGGGCTTGGCGCAATTGGGGTCTTCCCACCGTTAATATATGGCCATGCCATCCGTCCGGCATGATACAATTGGAGGAGCGCTTTAGAGCCTTCCCCTTTGATAGCTTTTGCGAGGCGGGTGAGGCCAGGAATCTTATCATCCTTGTCAACCCCGATCGCACCTGGGAAGCCACGTCCTTCATCTGAAACAAAAGCGCTTTCAACGATAATCATACTTGCTTGACCCGCGCGTGTGCGGTAGTAATTAATCAGTTCTTCAGGAAATTTCCCGTCGTAGTAACCCGATTCAGTTGTCATTGGTGTCATCACCAGGCGATTTTTGAGTGTGACGCCATTTGGCAATTCAACGGTTTCGAATAAGCGTTTATCCAATTGATTCATACCTTTCTGTTGATCAGTTGTTTTCTTGTTTAGTTCTTCACTTGTCTTTATTTAATAGCACAAACCTATAAAAATCTAATCAATATTATTTGTGTAATCTATAGATTTACTCTATGATTGGGGTTACAAAACGTCTCATATCTCCTATTGACATGTGTGATTTCACATACTTATCAATTTTTAATGCACCATTACTCGCGGTGTTTTTCACAAAATTGGACTTTTTATCCGGAGGTCGACCATGAACCTATACCATTTACGTTATTTCGTGATGCTGGCGAAATATGAACATTATACCCAGGCTGCGCGCAAATTGCGGATCACCCAACCCACCCTCAGTAACGCCATCCAGAAATTAGAAGCTGAACTCCAAGTACCTCTGTTTGAGCGCTCTGGGCGAAATATCCAGCTCACCAGCGTTGGGGAGCTGTTCCTCAAACGCATGGAATTGATCCTCGAAATGTTGGATGAAGAGGTGGAGGATATCCAGCTCCTCGGTGCCGGCAAGGGACCTATCCGCGTGGCCACCCTCCGCGAACTCGGAAAGGCATTCGTCCCCCAACTCTGCCGAACCTTCCTCGATGACCGCAAAAATAGGCAGGAAGACCCGGGGATTCAGTTCTTCTTCAATCATGAATCGGCTCTGACCCCGGACATGCTGGAGTCGTTGGAGCGCGATGAGATTGATGTGGCTTTCTGCTCCAAACTCCAGGAAGACCCGGACGGCATTACCTTTATCCCAATTCATGCCCAGGAGTTCTATCTCGTCACGCCGAGAAACCACCCGCTCGCTCATTTCGACCATCTGCCACTTAATGCGATTGAGGATTACCCGTTCGTTCATTTCATCCAGAATACCGGCCTTCGAGATAATATCGATCATCTCCTCCAATCACACCATATCCAGCCGCAGATCTCCTATGAAGCAAGTGAGGATGACACGATTATGGGACTGGTGGAACAGGGATTTGGGATCACGATCATGCCGAAATTCACTAATATCGAAACCTATGATGTCACGCTGATTCCACTGGAGGATGTGAATGAGAAGCGCCTCTTCTACATGGCGTATGCAACGGACCGGTTCAATTTGCCGATCGTGGAAAGTTTTGTGCATTATATCCAAGATCATTATGCATTGGAAAAACCGGACTCATGGGGATAACAGCCTATAGCGAAGTAATATAGAAGGAAAGAGATGAGGGAAATCGAGAGGAGAGAGCGATCACTTTGATTCTTGAATGGAGGAAAGGTGATTTGTAACCTCAACGCTTAGAAATGGCAATTGGATGAAGTTATTGGTGCTCTCACAGACAGAACGCTTTTGAGGATATTTATTTTTTTGAGCTTTCTGTTCCATGTAACGGTCATGTTGTTCTTTGGCGAAGGCGCGACGTCCACCTGGTTTTGGAATCATGTCCTGCATCATCAAGCGAATGCCACCTTCAACTGGGATTTCAGCGCCGTTGATATAGTCGGAGCGATCACTTGCGAGGAATAATACCGCATTGGCGATATCCATTGTCGTCCCAATCCGTTTCGAAGCGGTCAAGCGTTTGCGACCATTTTCCACCTCAGGATCTGCGTAGAACGAGGCAGACATGGGTGTTTTAACCAGGGCAGGCATGATGCAATTGCTGCGAATCCCGAGGCGTCCCCATTCAGCAGCCATCTGACGCGACAACATGTTCACGGCAGCCTTGGTCATGCTGTAGGCGGCGCTGTAGGTTTCCGGAATTTGTGAGGCGATCGTGGAGATATGTACCATCGTTCCCTTGCCCTGTTCAATCATCAACCGACCGAAACGCTGGGACACGAGGAAATAACCGCCTACATTGATGTCCATCGTCTGCTTGAATTCATCGAGCGGCAACTCCTCAAACAGGCAGCCACGCAGAACAGCCGCCGTATTGATGACAATATCGACACGACCGTACGTTTCTTTCATCGTTTTCACGGCTTGATCGACCTGCTCCTCGTTGGTTTGATCAACAACAAGCGGAGTCACATCTGCATTGAAATCATCTTTTAGTTCTTTCACAAAGGCATCCAGATATTCTTTGTTGAAATCAAGCGCCCCGATTTTTACTTCTTGTTTTGCCAACTCGCGGCAGATTTCTTTGCCCATCCCACCAGCAGCACCAGTGACGACCGCAACCTTGCCTTCGAGTCCTAACCAGCCATTAGCCATATCGAAAGTCTCCTTTATTTATCAGATTGTACATCTTCGTTTTAGCGCACTTTCTTGTTTTTGACAAATACATTTTAGCTATCGATTTATTAAAACAAAAAAGCCCTGCATCACCTGCAGAGCTACATACTGGGATACCAGGGGTCGAACCTGGGATTGGAGAGCCAGAATCTCCCGTCTTACCACTTGACCATATCCCAATAAAAGTGACGTCATTACTCACGTCAACTACTTTAGTATACACCTTCTATAGAAAAATACAAGGGAGAGTTACTTGAAATAAAGTTAAAAGTGATTGTAAGTGAGATGAGACGATATTCCCATCCCCCCAACAAAAGCTCCGTCTCGCGGTTCAGACCGCAAAACGGAGCTTGTTTTTTTTATATCTATTTAGTTGTTTTATGCTTTCACCGTACCTGGGCGCTGTTTCTTCTCAACGCGTTTGCCCATGGTCATCTGGTCATTATAACCCCAGACCCAGGTCACAATAAACGCAATGATGATGGACGCAGCACTCGCTAACAGGAAGATATAGAAACTCGAGAGGTCGGTTGGATTCTTAGGGTTGAAGAAGGAGGAGAATCCAATCAAACCACCCGTGAAGCCGTACATGGTGCCATGGAACAGCCCAGTAATAAATCCACCTGCTGCAGATCCAATCATACCGGAGATGAAGACTTTCCGGTAGCGGAGGTTAATCCCGTAAATGGCTGGCTCCGTCACCCCGCAGAATGCCGAGATCGCCGCTGCGAAACTCAATTCTTTCGTGTCTGCTTTCTTGGATTTGAGTGCCACTGCGAGAACAGCTGCCCCCTGAGAGATCATCGTGGAGCAGATAATGGCATTCAGAGCCGTTTCTCCAGTCCCTGCGATTTGTTGCGCGACCAGTGGTACCACGCCCCAATGCAGCCCGAAAATCACTAGCAACTGGTAGAAGCAACCAATAACGAGACCGCCAGCCCAGCCCGAAACTGACACGAGCCAGTTAATAAAGACAGCAATGCCATTCGCCAAACCCTGAATCACTGGACCCGTAACCACGAGGGTAATCAGAGAGACAACCAGGACCGTAATTAATGGAATAAAAATCATATGTAAATACGTCGGCAGGACCTTCTTCAGTCGATCCTCACATTTCTTTGCGAGCCAGGCTGACAGAATCATCGGAAAAATCGAATAAGAATAATTCAAGAATGAGAAGGTGAATCCACCCACTGTAAACATGGTCTTGAATTCGCTCCCCCACTCAATCATTTGTGGATAAGCGAGCACACCCCCGATCACTGCTGCAATAATCGGATCTCCGTTCAACCGTTTTGCTGCACTGAATCCCACCAAGATTGGTAGGAAGAAGAAGGCAGAGTCTCCAATTGCGGATAAGGTAATATAAGCTGTACTCTCCGCATTCAAGAGGGCGCCTAATTGCGGTAGGGTTAAGAGCGCGAGTAAGCCTTTCAAAATCCCGGCAGCAGCGATCACACCAATCACCGGACTCATCGACCCTGTGATAAAACCGATCAAGTTGCCGAACCCGCGCACAATCGGATTCTTGCCATCATCCGCTGCAACCTGTTCCTCAGATTCCCCGCTGTCTCCTAATTGATCCACCACGGCTTCATAGACAGGCACAACTTCATTTCCGATCACCACCTGATACTGCCCAGCCACATGCATAATGTCGAGAATACCGCGCTGATTCTTCAGGATGTCATCGTCTGCTTTGTCCTCATCCTTGAGGTAGAAACGTAAACGCGAAATACAGTGAATCACGCTATCCACATTCTCCTCGCCCCCGATATGTTCGATAATGAACTGCGCTAATTCTTCATAGGAGAGCTTCTTTGTGCGCCCCTCACTCTCCGCAGCTTTCAATGTGACCGTCGCCACTGCGGTTTTGGCGTGCGTATCTCCCTCATTCACCTCTAAATGATCCACGACTTGATCGGAATTCGTAATGAGCACCATAATTGTAGGATCGAGGTTATGATCTTCAATCTGAGAAATATCCATGGTTGCAATCACTTCACCAGCTGTAACGGTTTGATTCACATGGACAGGAATATCGAACGGGTCACCATTCAACCCAACCGTATCCACGCCCATGTGAACGAGGACTTCCATGCCATCATCCGTGACAAGCCCGATTGCGTGCTTCGTATCCGCAATCATCGCGACATGTCCGCTTACTGGAGACACAACTTCACCATCTACGGGAACGAGCCCAAAACCTTGGCCCATCGCCCCCTTCGCAAAGATTGGATCCGACGTCCGTTCAAGCGCTACGACGGCCCCATTTGCCGGCGCCAATAATTCACTTGTCTGTGCCATAGTACCTCTCCTTTTTGTAAAACGCTTTCCTAACTCATTCGACTACTATAGTATACTTGTATATACAAGTTGTCAACGTAAATCATTAATTACGTTTAAAATAGTATCCTAAAAGAACTAATTCTTTTTATTTACTTATCTATACAAGTTGTTATAATAAAAAGAGAAATGAGGTGGAACCAATGGCACACGTCAAAGCTGACATGATTGCTCAAGATATCGCCACAAAAATCAAACACAACATTTATCCCGCTGACTCCTTCTTGCCGAGTGAGAATCAACTCACCGAACTCTACGGGGCTTCCCGCGTGACCGTCCGAAAAGCCCTCGCGCAGCTAATGGACCTGGGATTAATCCAAAAAATCCAAGGTAAAGGATCTAAAGTTCTCAACCTCGAACGTTATACGTTTCCTCTCTCTAGCATCACTAGTTTCCAGGAACTGAACCAGCAACTAGGCATGCATGCGACAACAGAACTCTTAACATTTCAGACGCACGATACCCTGCCCGAGACCTTTAAACCATATTTTGAAGAAGAGGCAGATGCGAGGGGTTATGAGGTGGAACGGCTGCGATTAATTGATGGAGAATCATACGTATTAGATCAGGATTATGTATTGAATCCACCGATTACTAATCTCACTGCGGACGTTGCGCAAGGTTCGCTCTACGCCCATTTTGAAGAGGATCTAGGGCTTGATATCTCCTATGCCACCAAGGAAATCAACGTCATCAAGGTCCCTAACCGTGTTCACGACCTGCTCAAACTGGATCAGGAACTTGCGGTGGTCGTGATCAGTCGAAACTATCTCTCCGACACCACAAAATTCCAGCTTACCCTGTCCTACCATCGTCCGGATCGTTTCCGCTTTGTAGATTTTGCCCGGCGTCAGCGGTTAAGTCTTTAGCACAAATGAATATTGAATGAAATAAAGAGTAACAGACATCAAAAGCAAATAGCTGAACGTCACGGCATAAAAGTAATTATTATTTTTAAATAATTAGGAGGTACCTATGGATTTCAAAACGCTCGGTCAAAAAGTCATCTATCAAATCTATCCCAAGTCCTTTTATGACTCTAATAATGATGGGATTGGCGATCTCAGAGGGATTATCGATAAAATCGACTACATCAAAAAACTCAATATCGATATGATCTGGTTCAATCCGTTTTTCGTCTCACCACAGAACGATAATGGCTACGATATCGAGGATTATCGCCGGATCGATCCTAGGTTCGGGACGATGGCTGACTTCGAGGAGTTGGTCGTTAAACTGAGAGATATTAACGTGGATGTGATGCTCGACATGGTGTTGAATCACTGCTCAACTGAACATACTTGGTTCCAAAAAGCTCTCGCAGGTGACACCTACTACCAGGATTTCTTCTATCTGCGTCCGGGAAAAGACGGCAGCTGCCCGAACAACTGGCAATCCAAATTTGGTGGGCCGGCGTGGAGTCGGTTCGGGGATACGGACCTCTACTACCTCCATCTCTATGACGAAACCCAGGCCGACCTCGATTGGCATAATCCTCATGTACGCCGTGAAATGATCAATGTTGTAAATTTCTGGCGCAAAAAAGGGGTCCATGGTTTTCGTTTCGACGTGATCAACGTGACGGGGAAAGATACGGTCTTTGTGGATTCGACTAATATCGAACAGGAAAAACGTCTCTATACCGATACGCCGGTGGTTCACGATTACCTCAAAGAACTCAACGCCCAGTCATTCGGACAGGATCCTGCTTCGATCACAGTAGGCGAAATGTCCTCCACCACGATCAAAAACTCCATTGCCTATACGAAACCGGATAACCATGAACTAACGATGACCTTTGCGTTCCATCATTTAAAAACGGACTACGAAGATGGTAAGAAGTGGTCCAAAGCGCCTTTTGACTTCGAGGCATTGAAACATTATCTCCTCGACTGGCAGGAAGAAATTACGGCAGGGGGCGGTTGGCAAGCATTGTTCTGGAATAATCACGATCAACCTTGGGCGCTGAATCGTTTCGGAGATGCCAGTAAATACCGTGTGAAGTCCGCCGAAATGATGGCAGCAGCGATCCACCTCATGCGGGGCACCCCCTACATCTACATGGGCGAGGAATTAGGCATGATCGATCCGAGTTACCAGGAAATGGATCAGTACGTGGACGTGGAGGCGCACAATGCCTACCAACAATTACTCGCGGAGGGACACACCACCGAAGAGGCTTTTGCGATCATTCACAGCAAGGCACGCGATAATTCCCGCGTTCCCATGCACTGGGACGATACACAATACGCGGGATTCAGCCAGGTAGAGCCGTGGTTACTGCCGACTGATCAGGAGCGCATCAATGTGACACGTGAACTCAATCAGGGCGGGATATTTGATTTCTATCAACAGCTGATCCATCTCAGAAAACACGAGGATCTTGTTTCAATCGGAGACATTCAGAGTATCCTCCGTGACGACAAACAGGTGCTTGCCTATGTCCGCACCCTCCCAGAACGAACGGATCAACTGGTCGTCTTCAATAATTTCTACGCCACCGAAACCACCGTCACCGTGCCCGCGGAGTATCGCCAACCGGGGGAAGTCGTTATCACGAACGACAAACGGACACTCAACGAACTTCCAAAACAATTAACCTTACAGTCATATGAAACCTTAGCTTTCAGAACGAACGCATAGCAAAAAGGCATTACACTCAAACTTTTTTTAGGTAATGCCTTTTAATTTATAAGAAATATTTTTAGTTACCTACTTTCTTGTTCTATAGATTACTCCCTTTCCAATACCTTTATTTCCCGTTCAAACGCTTCTCTAAGATCAAGATCCATCAGTTGTTCCTGTAAATACTCCTGAAAGCTTTCATTCTGCATATGGCTCGCTCCTTTTACTCCTCTTTTGGCGCAGCTCATTATATCCCCACCCTCTTTCCTTGCATCCCCTCAGCCCCTGTGTTAGTTTGAAAGCGGTAACAATTACTTGTTTTTTTGGTGTCTAGGAGGCTCATATATTCATGGAAAAAGTTTTTAGCAGTCCTTCGCATTACGTCCAAGGAAAAAACATTTTGTTAACAGGTGCCAAATACTTCGAAGCACTGGGTCACACGCCACTGTTGATCACGGATGATGACGTATGGGAAATCATCGGTGAGAAGTTCGTGAAATCTCTCAGTGACGCCGGGCTCGACATTCAGCGCGAATCATTCAACGGTGAGGCATCAGATCATGAAATCCAGCGTATCAAACAGGTTGCCGAAGATCACCAAGCCGATTTCATTATCGGTCTCGGTGGTGGGAAAACGAGTGATACCGCTAAGGCTGTGGCGGACGAATTAGCCCTCCCCGTTGCGATCGCCCCAACGCTGGCTTCCACAGATGCGCCAACGTCTGCTCTATCCGTGATCTATACGGACGAGGGAAATTTCGAGAAATATCGTTTCTACGACAAGAACCCGGACCTTGTGATTGTGGATACACAGGTAGTGGCTCAAGCACCGGCGAAGTTCCTCGCATTCGGGATTGGCGATGCCTCTGCAACCTATGTAGAAGCGCGCGCCGTTGCGGAAGGCTACAACAAGAACATGCTGGGAGGAGCTAGTCCACTCGCGGCTCAGGTCATCGCCAAACAGTGCATGGAGACCATTTTTAAATATGGGATCCAAGCTGTCGCAGCCAACGAAGCGCATGTCGTGACGTCCGCCCTGGAAGCTGTCGTGGAAGCAAACACCTTGATGAGCGGGCTCGGATTCGAGAGCAGTGGACTCGCGGCGGCCCACGCGATTCACGACGGATTCACCGCATTAGACGGCCCGGTCCACCGCAAAGGGCACGGAGAAAAGGTCGCTTATGGTGTCTTAACGGAACTCTTCCTCGAGAATCGTGACAAAGCTGAAATCGATCAATATATTACCTTCTACAAAGCCCTCCATCTGCCAACGACCCTAGAAGAACTCGGTTTAGGAGCGGCTTCCTATGAAGATCTCCTCAAAGTTGGCCAACAAGCAACGATCGATGCGGAAACGATGACGGAAATGCCGTTTGATGTTACAGCTGAAGATGTCGCGGAGGCACTCCTCGCTGTGAACCAATATGTCACAACGCATTACGGCCACTGATCGATTGAACGTTTGATTACCTGGCACGCCCATTCGTTTGTGGCGTGCCTTTTTTATCGAGTGGGAAGCGCTTTAGCAGAGCTCAAACGCTTGTTATAATGTATAAAGGAAGTGGAGCCTGCCATTCATAGCTCCAAGAAAGAAGGTCATTTTTACATGAAAAATGCGATTGTACTGATTTCTCATAGTAAAGCCATTACAGATGGATTGAAACAGCTGATTGAAACGATGGTGAACTTCGACAGAGATACCCTCGCTGTCTATTCCGCAGGTGGGAGTGACGAGGGCGAGATCGGCACAACGCCCATGGTTGTTTTGGACCAATTCAACCAAGCCAAAGCTGCCGATCATGTCTATGTGTTTACGGATATGGGGAGTGCAGTAATGTCGGCAGAAACAGCGCTCAGTTTCATGGAAGACGCGGAGCAGAAACATTTCACTTT
Organism: Aerococcus sp.; assembly: GCA_030528285.1. Lineage (GTDB taxonomy): Bacteria > Bacillota > Bacilli > Lactobacillales > Aerococcaceae > Aerococcus. Next base: position 108,854 of record JAUMZE010000005.1, read on the forward strand.
ATTGACGGACGCCCCACTCGTGGAGGGTGCATATGTGGCGAGCGTTCAGTGCTCCATTGACGCCACCCAGGAACAAGTGATTCAAGCCGTTAAGGAGGCCTAACGCATGAAAAAGCTCATTAATAATCCAAGCAATGTTGTTGAAGAAATGCTGGAGGGGTTGGTGAGTGCCCATAGCGACCAGCTCGAACGCCTCGAAGACACCCACGCCGTTCATCGTAAACAGGATGACGAATCGATTGTCGGGCTCGTTTCCGGTGGCGGTTCCGGGCATGAACCAGCACATGCGGGTTTTGTCGGGGACGGGATGTTATCGGCGGCCGTGCTCGGGGAAGTGTTCACCTCACCAACGCCAGATCAGATCCTTGAAGCCATTAAAGCGAGCGATCATGGGCAAGGGGTGTTCCTCATCGTGAAGAACTACTCCGGTGACGTGATGAACTTCCAGCTCGCCGAAGAACTGGCGCAGATGGAAGAGATCACCGTGGACCATGTGATTGTGGAGGATGATATCGCAATTGAACCCCTCGAAAATAAGAATAAACGCCGTGGGATTGCGGGGACCGTCCTCATGCACAAGATCCTCGGCTATTATGCGCGCGAAGGTCAATCGGTCGCAGAACTGAAAGAAATCGCAGAGCATGTTATGAGTGAACTCAAGACGATCGGGCTCGCCCTCACTGCCGCAACCGTCCCAGAAGTTGGGAAACCCGGCTTTGCGATCGCAGATGATGAATTCGAGTTTGGGATTGGGATCCATGGTGAACCCGGCTACAAACGTGAAAAACTGATGTCTTCTCATGACATGGCCAAGGAACTCATCCATCAATTGAAGGACGAATTCCACTGGCAAGCGGGAGACCATTATGCGGTGCTCGTGAACGGCATGGGGAGCACCCCGCAGATGGAACTGTATCTCTTCTGGAACGATATCCGTATCCTGTTAGAATCAGAGGGTATCACGGTTGATTTCGTTCGCGTGGAGGAATGGATGACCAGTATCGACATGGCCGGTGCGTCTCTCACCATGCTTCATTTGGATGATCTAGATTGGCTGACCGCCCTCAATTCGCCAGTACACACGATCGCATGGAATAATGAATAAAACAGGCTAAGGAAAACGCTGTAAATGGTATGATAGGCTGTGCATCGAGGTAATAAACTCCCTCGATACATAGCTAATTCCTTTACAGCTCCCCTCATAATCAAGAAAGGATGATTCGATGACAACAGTAAATCTCAAAAACTGGTTTGATGACTGGTTCGACCAGCTCGAACAGCAGAAAGCCTACCTCAGTGACCTCGACCAAACCATTGGCGACGGCGATCATGGCAACAATATGGCGCGCGGGGCCGCTGCCGCGAAGGGAAGTATTCAAAGTGTGGAAGACGTGAGTGACACTGACCTTATGAAGAAAGTTGCGATGGCCTTTATGAGTAAGGTGGGCGGGGCAAGTGGCCCTTTGTATGGGTCCGCCTTTCTCGCGATGTCTCAGGCCTTTTCCGCGGGCAAATCGCTCCCAGACGCGCTCAGTGCCGGCCTCGACAAGATCAAAGCACTCGGCAAATCCGAAGCAGGACAGAAAACCATGATTGACATGTGGGCACCTGCCATCGATGCCCTCCAAAACGACACCCTCAGCGAAGAAACACTGGACGACGCTACCGAAAAAGTCACTGCCATGAAAGCTGAAAAAGGGCGTGCCTCCTATTATGGCGAACGTTCCATTGGCGAAAAAGATCCCGGTGCAGAATCGAGCCGCTATCTCTTCAGCGCGTTGATTAAGGAACTCAATGCCTAAGTCAGTATACGAGACTAAGCTAAAATGGACATCCCCGCTGAACCCTCTCATAGCGGTTCTAGCGGTGTGGATGTCCATTTTTTGTTTGCCTGATAATCTCATTTTATGATATTAGCAATCCGTGTTGTTTGATATTCCAGTAAGTTTATTGAAAATCAGCGGTTATTTTTCAAAGAGGGTGGGAAAATCGTTTACAATGGATCTAACTCTCACATTAGAAAGGATCCTCCCACATGACTCAATACACAGTCACTCAATATACCGTTGATGAAATTCCAGTCACCGAATATGTGCCGGCTGATCAAATGAACCAACCTCTCCCGCTCATTTTCTTCTATCATGGGTGGGAGAGTTTCACCGAAGCTTGCGCGACTCATGCCCTGGAACTGGTAAAGCAGGGATTTCGCGTGGTGCTCCCGGATAATTACGACCACGGTTTGCGCCATGACCCTAATGATCTGCGCACCCCGCTCACATTCCTGGAAACCCTCCAAAAAAACGTCCAGGAATTTCCGACCCTCCTCGCCTACTACCAGGGGCAGGGGCTCACGACAGATTTCATCGGCGTCTCAGGCCTCTCCATGGGCGGGATCACGACGAATATGTTACTGACCCAGTATCCAGAAATCACGGCAGCTGGGGCATTAGAGGGCACGCCATCGATCACGGGTTTCATCGCCTACCTCATAGACCAGGCCAAACATGCGGATCCAAAACTCATCGAAGCACTAGGATTATCCGCGATGAAAGACGCTGCGCCAGATCTTATCAATCAATTTCCAGCTCTCGATCTGAGCAGTCAGCCAGAAAAACTCGCCGGGCGCCCGCTCCTCCTCTGGCACGCCAAGGACGACGATATTGTGCCGGTGAACGACGATATTGTGTTCTACAATGCGAACGCGAAAAACGACGCTGCCAAGAACCTCCATCTCGTGCTCAACCATTCCGGTGGCCATCACGTGCCGTACCATGCATCGGTGCGCCTCGCTGCCTTCTTCAAATCCGCTCTCAATAATACCGATCCCGACGCACTCTGGAAAGACACAGAAAGTAGGATGACTCAGCGTTTAGGCGATCATCGTGAAAAAGCAGGAAACTATGAGGTCATTGGGTAAGTAAAAGTCAGATAAAAGAAAAAGAGAGTATAATTAGATATCACTTCCTTTTAATTAGAATAAGAAACACAAAAGCACCAAGTTTATTTCATAGATACATCCGTTATCTCAAACAAGCTTGGTGTTTATCGCTTTTTTTTGTTTCTCCTCCTTACTTTTCCCTAAAGCTGGGCAGTCTTAGTACGTAGATATCAGGAAGAATGGTACAATGGAGTCGTATCTGTTGAACGGGAGAGCGCTTTACTTACTTCTCCACATTCAACACATGGTTTAAAATGATGGAAGGTGAAAAAATGGGGCGGAAACGTTTACTCCGTTACTATCTAATTGGTGCCGTCACCAGCGTATTAATGGTGATCTTATTTCATTGGTTCAAAAACCCCACCTTTCAAGGGGTCCTCGCGCCGAACGCATTAGAGGCTAGTGGTTTTTCACCCTGGATTTCTTTCTTCGTCGGTATTTTCTTATTCACGTGGCTGAGCAGTGCCTATGAAATTGTGGATCAGCGCTTGCTCGGAAGTAAAAATACGAAAGCTATTTTTTTCAGTGTTTTACAAGGCATTTTAATTATTCTCTATATCACCGAACCCCTTCCGCATCGTTTGTTGGCGGATTACTCATTGAATACGATTAAAATCATTCTCCTCGGTGTGATCCAGGCGTTCATGCTACAGGGACTCCTCGCCACAGAGCGCCATCACACAGGCAGGCGTCCATTCATTTACTGGCGCGCGGTTCTCGTCTATGCGATCAGTTTCCTCATAATGCGCTGGGTGAGTTATGTCCTCATCGGCGTGTATGCAGAACCGGAGACGCTCCTCGCTGTGTCCTACACATGGGCGGCATTGATGGGAATGACGATTGGATTCGTCTTCTGTGCGATCCAGCGTTATCTCTCCAAGCAGCAAAAAACCGCCAAAGCTTTCCAGTTTACGTTGCGATTCTTTGCTCCGTTATCCGTGAGCTACCACGTGTTATTTGGGTTGTTTTACCAATTACCGTGGGGCGATCTCGTTGCGCGTTGCTTCCTCGATATCTTGGGCGTTTTGATTGCGTCCTTCATCGTGATGCAGTGGCAGGTGAATGAGTATGACGACAGCATGACCGAACATCGTCGCCATTATCACGAGGACAATGCACCCTGTTAACCGTTTCAAACCTAGACATTCAGGAGGATACCATGGCAAAAGTAACCAACCTCACTTTAAGAAATAAAGTGATCTATCGCTTATACATCCGTAATTACTCAGAGGCAGGAACCTTTCAAGGGATCATTCCAGACCTCCCGCGCCTCAAGGATCTCGGTGTCAGCATTATTGTGCTCGCGTCGATCTTCCCAGCAACCGAAATCAAAAATCCAAACGAAGAAAAGGGTGACCCGCATTATGTCCGGGCGTTCGATGCGGTTGGGAAAGAGTATGGGACGTTGAGTGATTTCAAGGCGCTGATTGATGCCATTCACGCCCAAGACATGCAGGTGGTGATTGAACTGCCACTCCACCACATGGCCAAGGACAGCGAGTGGGCAACGGAGCATCCCGATTATTTCCTGCATGATCGTTCGGGCAACCTGACCAGTGAATGGCCGAGTCACCGTCCCGCATACGACCTCAATTTTGATAATCCAAAAATGTGGGAGGAGCTCATCGCGATCATGAAGGGTTGGGCACAAATGGTGGATGGTTTCTACATTCGCCAAGTGATGCTGATTCGTCCGGAATTCCTCAATAGCGCGCGTGCGGAGATTGAGGACATCCATCCGTACTTCTACTGGATGGGTGGCACTACAACCGATGACATTCTCCTCACCATGCGCATGAAGAACCAAACTTACTGGACAGAAGGTGAGGTCTACAATATTTTCGACGTTCTAGACAAAGCCACATTCCAGCGCTTCCCCCTCCAGTATCTCGAGGGCGATTTGACGCTCGATAATCTCGTTTACATGTTGAATTGGCATGAGTTGATGTTGCCGGGGACCGCGGTGAAGAATCGCGGGCTAGAGATTGATGATGGGTGCCGTTTTGCCTCCTATCTCAAGGATAATGACGAACTAGAATCCTGGACGGCCCTCTCCCTCTTCGAAAAGGGTGCAGGAGGCCTCATGATGGGACAGGAATTCGGCACGAGAAAGCCAATCTCTCGGACGTCCGATCAAGCCATCGCCTGGGATAAACCAGACGATATGACCCCACTCATTCAGCGCCTCTCGCAGGTGAAACGCCGTGAAATTTGTAAGAGTGGGTATTATTTCGTGCGCGGTGACCATAACTGCATCGTGATTGCGAGCTATCACTATTACAACCAGCATCTCATCGGCATTTTCAAATTGCAGAGTGACGAGAATCACTATGTAGTAGAGGTCGGCCTCCCTAAAGGCACATACAACAACCTGATTGATGACTCGCCGTATGACGTCAATGAGGGACGTGTCGAAGTGGGCAATCAACCAGTGATTTTGAGTTTTGATGGGGAAATGCGTCTCCCGCATTAATCAGACAGAGTGAATAAGGAGAGTTATATGATTCAATTAGTGGCTTTTGATATTGACGGGACCTTGTTGAATGATGAGCATCAACTCGTTCCAAGTACCGAAGTGGCCCTCAAAGAACTGAAACAACGAGGCATTGAAATTGTGATTAATTCCGGGCGTCCCTATCCTGGGGTGAAACCGGTTGTGGATCTGATCGGAGCAAAGTGGGTACGCTATGTGAGTTGTTTCAATGGGGGACTCATCCTCGATTTGAAAACCAACGAAACCCTCTATCAAGCCACACTCAATCAAGCAGACATTGAAGCAATCGCTAAATTTGCGAACGAAGAACAGGTGGATGTGCATATTTACGGGGAACAGGATATCCTCATTCAACAAGCACCGCGCTACCAGTACGCTGAATATGAGGCAGAGATTGTTCATATGGGCGTTCGCGTTCATGATTTCGTTCAGTCCCCATCCTCCGTTTCTACTAGCAAAGTGATGATTACTGCGAACCCCGAACGGATTGAGAAACTGCTTCAGATTATGCCCGGGGAGTTGAACCAGCACTTTGAAATTATGCGCAGCGCTCCATTCTTCCTCGAGTTCACACCCAAAAACGTTGATAAGGGGAATGGCCTGCATCAGCTCGCAGATAAACTGAACATCGCTCAGCGTGACGTCATGGCATTTGGTGACAACGAGAATGATTTGAGCATGTTGAAATGGGCCGGTGTCGGCGTTGCAATGGGCAATGCCCCTCCCGTTGTAAGAGAAACCGCGGATACGATCACGGACGATAACAACCACGACGGCATTATGAACAGCCTCCGACAATATATTTTTCACGCGGAAGATGCCCATGAATAAATCGTCCCTCTCTATGATTCGCCAGGTGATGGCGCACTACCAACCAAAACCTTTAGGCGTCACAAAACAATACGCGGTGTTGATGCCCCTCATTCAAACAGAAGATGAGCTCTCCCTCCTCTATGAAGCACGGGCAACCGGCATTTCACAGGCGGGAGACGCTGCTTTTCCCGGTGAACATCTCTGGGGCATGACCGCCGAATTAACCGCGCGCTGGAGTGATCTCGTGCGTAAAGGAGATAACTATGAAAAATAAATACAATGCTTATTATTTAACGGTAATCAGCCTCATCATCGCAATTCTTATGATCCAAGCCTTCGTACCGTGGCTCGGTTATTTGCCACTGGGATTTGCGAATGTGACGATTGTTCATGTGACAGTGATTATCGGTGCCATTTTACTAGGCGTCCGTGGCGGGGCGATTATCGGGACGAGCTGGGGAATTTTAGCTCTAATTCGCCATCTCGTACAACCGACGCTCCTCTCCCCGATCTTCTATAATCCGCTCGTTGCGATTGTGCCACGGCTCTGTGTCGGTGTGATTGTGGCTGTGATTTACCCGCTGCTGCGTCACTATTTCACCCCGATGAAATCCGGTGCGATTGCGGGCGTTGTGGGATCTCTCACCAACAGTCTCCTCGTCACACTGATGGTCTACTTCTTCGCACGCACGACCTATGCAGAACTGATGCATATCCCAGAATCGACCGTGTTATTCGCGTTCGTGGCCATGATTATCTTCAACGCGATCTTTGAGTGCTTAGCGGCAGCCGTCTTAACGCCACTGATCACCCGTCCCCTCCTTGCGATCAGAACACGCCAGGAGAAACAATAACCTATTAACCTACTACCAGGCCCGCACTAGTCACTCTGCGGGTCTTTTTCTGTGCATACAAAAACGCCCTCAGCTAATCACTGCGGACGCAAAAATATTATGGACTGGGATAGCTGGATTCGAACCAGCGCATGACAGAGTCAAAGTCTGTTGCCTTACCGCTTGGCTATATCCCAATAATAAAATGGAGGGAGAAGGATTCGAACCTTCGAACTCTGAGAGGGCGGATTTACAGTCCGCTGCGTTTAGCCACTTCGCTATCCCTCCATGTAAAATGGTAGGTCATTACGACCACTTACTTATCATACCATCTTCCCCGCCTTTGTTTCAAGACTTACGAGTAAAAAAGTAAAAGGCAGAGGAAATACCCCACTGCCTCTACATAGCTTAGCGTTTAATTATCAGAGTCCTTAGATCATCACTGTGACGGTGGCTGCCAGAAGAATCAATACCAACCCCACCATCGTCACCTGCATCTCGCGTTTGGTCTTCTTCTCACCGAGGAACCAGATACCGGTCAATGTCGCCAGTACCACGGAGGTCTGGGAGAGGATGAAGCCGGTTGCTAATCCGTTCATGTCTGGTTGTGCCGAAATGAGGTAGGTCAACGCCGCAAATGCGAAGAAGAAACCGGAAATGATATGTTTATAGGACACTGCCTCCAATAAGGGTTTCGATTCTGGACTTGATTTCACCAAACCGTAAACGACCCCGACAATGACCATCCCAATCGCTTGTGGAAGGAAGGCTTGTTGCCCGTTCACCCCATGTGCAGCCGCCGCTTGAGGAGCAGCAGAGTAGATGAGGTAACCAATTTCCCCAACCGCTAACATGCCGACTGCCTTGGAGAGAACGCCGGCCTTGGATGAAGTTTTATGTTCCTGCCAAACGGTCATGTAGGCCCCGGCGATAATCACGAACAGAGCGAGGAAGCCGACTACTTTTGGTGCGAGCCCAGGCCAGTCCCCGAGCACGAACACACCCCAGAGTGACGTCCCGATTAACTGAAATGCCGTGGTGATCGGCATCGCACGTGACGACCCCACCATTCTAAATGACATAAACGTAATGATCTGCGCGGATGCCCAGCCAATCCCGGAGAGAATCGTCCACATGAGGTCAATCCCACTTGGCAACGCATAGCCATTAATCAGTGCGTACACTAACGCAAAGATAAACGTCCCAAAAGCCGTCCCAATAATTTGGTTTACAGGTTTACCGCCAATTTTTGCGGCAACGGTCGGGAATAACCCCCAACCGAGGAGTGGTCCTAACCCAATCAGTAAAGCTACCGCATTCATTAGAAGACCACACCACTTTCCAATTCAATGTTGGCGTAAGGAGTCATTTCCCCCGTCCGAACAAAGGCATGACAGTTGCTTAAGTCTTTCTTCATTTCAGCATGCGCGATGAAGGTGATCGGTATTTCAGGAAGACGTTCCTGGATAGCCTTCAACATGTCTGGATTATCGGTTTTAATTTCTTCAGCGAGGTAGATGCGTTGAACCTCTAATTCCTCCAAGACATTGTTGAGTACGTCCATGAAGCTCGGAATTCCGTTCGTTACTGCGAGATCGATCTTTTCGCAGTCAGCAGGCACCGGCATCCCAGCATCCCCAATCGCTAATTTGTCGAAGTGGCCCATCTGACTGATCACGCGGGACAAATCAGAGTTAATGACAGCTGTTTTTTTCATTTTGATTCTTCCTCTCTTGTTGGTGGTTATTCCGCTAATTCCTTGGCATAAGGAATCGATGGTTGTGCCCCGAAACGTTGCACAGTGAGCGCAGATGCCCGGTTTGCTTGTTTAATGGCCTCTTCCAGGTTGGAGAAGTCTCTGGTCAATACGCTCGATAACGCCCCGATGAAGGTATCGCCGGCTGCGGTAGTGTCAACGGCTTTTACTTTGAGGGCAGGCACCATCCCTTGTTGACCCATGCCGTCATAGAATGCACCTTTGCTACCGAGCGTAATCAAAACAACCGGGACACCTTGTTCATGTAACTTGGTGGCCGCTTGTTTCATATCATCTTCGGTTTCCACATGAATGCCGGTGAGAATCTCAGTTTCAGTTTCATTTGGCACGATCATATCGGTGTTTTGCAGTAATTCTTTCGGAATCTTGGTCATCGCTGGCGCTGGATTCAGGATTGTTTTCACGCCTTTTTCATGCGCGATCTTGAAGGCTTCGATGCTACTGTCGAAGTTGCTCTCGAATTGAGTCACCACGAAATCGCTGTCCGCAATCTCATCCGCAAATTTCTGGACATGTTCTGGTGTAAAGGCTCCATTCGACCCACTGTGAATCATAATGCTATTCTCGCCGTTGTCATCCACAATGATGTAGGCTTGTCCGGTCGCAGTGTTCGGCCATTTCGCAACACCTTTGAGATCAATCCCTTCTTCATCCAATAAATGATAGGTCATTTCACCGGCATCATCCTCACCGACTGCGCCGATGAAACGAGTCTTAGCACCCAAACGAGCGGCGGCTACAGCTTGGTTGGCGCCTTTTCCACCACCTGCTGAGAAAACTTCCGTGGTGTGAACGGTCTCGCCTGGTTTTGGCATATCTATCACGCGTAACGTCCGGTCGAGATTAATACTACCGACAACAGTGACTTTATTCATGATAAAACTCCTCCTATAAAACGTTCATAATGCATTCATGACAACAAGTAAAACGATTTAACACTTTACCAAAAGTCTAGCATGTTCCTAAAGCGATTTCAAGCACGACCCCAGCTTTCCTCATAATTTTATCCAAAACTAAAAGGTTCACTCACACATGCTAGTTACTAAAAGGAGCCGTGGATTCGCGCTGTTCTAGAACCACAGGAAGGGTTCTGGTTTGGTAGGGAGCATCCGGACGTTGGATACGCTCCAAGAGTAGGGTGGCCGCAGCTTTCCCTAGTTGTTCAGCCGGTTGCGCGATACTCGTCAATCCTGGCGTGAGATAATGCGCTAATTCGCTCCCGTCGTACCCTACAATACTCATGTCACGCGGCACCGTATAGCCCTGTTCATAGAGTCCACGGTAAATCCCCATCGCAATCTCATCATTCGCCGCAAAAACCGCGCTCACACCGCTCTGGATCAATGCTTTAGCCGCCTGTTTTCCACCTGCCTTGGTGAGGTGCGCGGTAATTAAGTGGCAATCTGGATACACCGTCTGGAACCCCGCGAGCCGTTGTTTCAAGTTCACAAGGGGAGACACCGGGAACACCGCTGCGACCTCTGTATGTCTGAGTCGATAAAGATGAGAAGCTGCCAATTGACCGCCCTGATAGTCATCTACATTCACCTTGTCGTGGGCACCGACGTCTTCCTTCTGATCGAGCACAATGAAGGGACAATCATTCGCGCGCAAATGTTCCGTAATGTCCTGATCCGAAATGGCGGAACTCAAGATAATAAAGCCGTCCGCCCCACGATGCAGAAACTCTTCTAGATAGTTCTGTTCTTTCGAGAAGTCGGCATCCGTATTGGCAAGGAGCGTCACAAAATGTTTTTGGAACAAGACGGACTCCACCCCATGGATCACGCGCCCAAAGAACGGGTTTGTAATATCTGGGACAATCACGCCGATCGCTGAACTCTCACGCTGAATCAACCGCTGAGCGAAATAATCCGCCTGGTAGTGGAGCTCTTTAGCGGTCGTTTTGACTTTCTGGATCGTTTTAGTGCTAAACCGCTTGTCGTTCCCATTCAAGATCAGAGACACGGTGGTAATCGAAACCCCCGAGGCTTGGGCAACATCTTTAATCGTAACTTTTTTACGTGCCATATGATCCCTCCTTTCTCATGCTGTGAATCAATCGTTATCCTCCTTTTATCATATCAGATAATCCCTATCTGCACCGCCCTATTTTACTCATATAAACGGTGAACGCGCCCCTTTCACTAAACGACTCACTGTCCTCTCAATGATCATCACCAGCGATTCGTTTCGTCGATTGCTTTTTTAATAAATCTTTTTAAAAGGATGGTTTTATCACAAAGCTCTTAATGCCCCTATGCTATACTGGATATGATGAATAAAGGGCGCCATGAAGGAGTTTGGCGCTGAGTAGATAGAGGGGAACGAGCATCATGCACATCGACTGGTCGAAGATATTCGCTTGGCAACAGCTGTTTAATGTTGTCGATATTCTGATCGTCTGGTTTCTGATTTATCAAGTGATTAAGACGATCAAAAATAAGCGCGCACTCAATATTTTAAGCGGTGTGATTGTCTTTTTGCTGGTCAAAATGTTGAGCACCCTCTTCCATCTCGAAACACTCGACTGGATCATGAACAGCATCATTCAGTGGTCCGTTCTGGGTGTGATTATTATCTTCCAGCCGGAGATTAGAAATGGCCTGGAGAAAATCGGCCAGAGTCTCTTCGTCTCGCGCAAACACAATTACGCAAACCCCGGGGAGGATATGATTCAAGCGATTATCGCTGCCTGCGAATACATGTCCAAACGTCGCATCGGGGCACTGATTACGATTCAAAATGAACAATCGCTGAATGACATCGCGGATACGGGAATCCCCCTCAATGCGGATATCACCTCACAGCTATTGATCAATATCTTTATTCCGAACACGCCGCTCCATGATGGGGCCGTGATCATTCAGGACATGCATATCACCTCCGCCGCGAGTTTCCTCCCGCTCTCAGAAAACCCCAATATCCCGAAAGAACTGGGGACGCGTCACCGGGCAGCAGTCGGCGTGAGTGAAACAACCGACGCCCTCACAGTGGTTGTCTCTGAGGAAACTGGTGAAATCACCATCACAGAGGGCGGACGCTTACATCGCCGGCTCACAGATCAGGAAATCCACGACATGTTGGCCCTCTACTACGTCAACGAGGAAGCCGACGAGGATGAATCCATCTGGCTGAAAATGGCCTCTACCTTCTTCACGAGTGAGAATACTAATCACCGTGAAGCGCGGAAGGGAGATGAGGATGATGAATAAGTTTTACGGCAATAAATGGTTCGCATTGATTATTTCTTTCTTCCTCACGATGCTCCTCTTCTTCTATGTCAAAACAGAGGCTCACAACAACAGTGCCGCGAATCTCTTTACCAATGTGAGTGAAGAGGTCACCGAAACGATTTCGGATGTGCCGGTGCATGTGACAGGAGACATCGATCAATATTATGTGACGGGGATTCCTGAGTCAGTTTCTGTTGAACTCAAGGGCCCTAAAAATGTGATTAATCAAACGCTCCAAGGCAAGAAATTCCGTGTGGTCACAGAGGATCTCTCAAAGCTCGGGACCGGGACGCATTATGTCCAATTCAAGGTGGAGAATCTCTCAGATGAAGTATCCTACCGCATCTCCCCATCGACCGCTGAGATTATGATTTCTCAGCTCGAATCGCAGTCCTTCCCTGTTGAGATCCAGCTCAATAATCGTGAAGGCGTCGCAAACGGCTACGAGATTACAACGGAGAGCACCAATCCAGCGAATGTGACCCTCACTGGTTCCAAGGATACTCTCCAGCAGATCAAGCGCGTGTACGTGAATGTGACGCTCCCGAACAACCAGAACAGTAACTACAGCACCGAAGCGACCGTGATTACGGAGGATGCCAATGGAAAAATCTTGAATCTCTCCTCTAGCCCTGAAACCGTCAAGGCAACCATCACTATCAGCCCTCAAGGTAAGCAAGTTCCGGTCAAAATCGAAACAACCAACGAAGACCCCAATACCCACTACCAAATCACCCTCCCAAATCAGCAGAAACAGGTAACTGTCTTTGGTGAGCAGCAGGTCCTCCAGCAGATCAGTCAGGTGGTGGGGACAGTGGATGTATCTGGGATCAGTGGCCAAACCGAAAAAGAGGTGGCCCTGACGATTCCAACCGGCGCGAGAGGGATCAACCCCGAGAAGGTTCGGATTACGATCGTCGTCCAGAAGAATTCGGAGAGCTCCTCCGCTAACGCCTCCCAGAGTAGCAGTTCTTCCGCTAGCGAGAGCTCCGAAAGCTCAAACACAGAAGAATCGCAGTCCAGTGAATTGTCATCTTAATTCGTTTTGATTTTATTGTATCACCAGTGATTTTTCGCTAAGATAAGTAGACATTATATTGCAGTTAAAAGTTAGGAGATTTAGTTGTCATGAGAAAGTATTTTGGAACTGATGGTGTACGTGGCCTCGCCAATCGCGAATTAACGCCTGAGATGGCCTTTAAATTGGGGCGATTCGGCGGTTATGTTCTCCTCCAGCACAACACCACGGATGAGGAACACCCGAAATGTCTCGTTGGGAGGGACACCCGAATTTCCGGTGAATTATTGGGTCATGCGCTCATTGCTGGGTTACTCTCAGTAGGAATCGAAGTCCTCGACCTCGGTATTATCACAACACCGGCAGTTGCCTATCTGACGCAACACACCGGAGCAGTGGCTGGGGTTATGATCTCCGCCAGCCACAATCCAGCGCCAGATAACGGCATCAAATTCTTCGGCAGCAATGGGGTCAAACTCTCCGACGAACAAGAAGAAGAAATCGAACAATATCTCACCCAGGATGCCGCTGATGACCTCCCACGTCCGAGCGCAGAGGGATTAGGACATTACAACGCCTATCCTGAAGGGGTGGCGAAATATCTCGAGTTCCTCCAAGAAACTATTCCGGATGATCTCTCCGGTTTGAAAATCTGCGTGGACGGGGCAAACGGTTCCGCCTCTCCACTTGTGAATCGCCTATTTAGTGATGTCAGCGCTGATTTCGACACCCTCGGCACCACCCCAAACGGTCTCAACATTAACGATGGCGTTGGCTCCACCCATCCAGAAACTTTGGCTCATGCGGTTATTGAACAGAACGCCATGGCCGGGGTTGCCTTCGATGGGGATGCAGATCGCTGCATCGCCGTGGATGAGAAGGGACGCGTGATTGACGGCGACCATATCATGTACATCTGCGGGAAATATCTCGACAAAAAAGGCAAACTCAACGACCACACCATTGTTTCGACCGTCATGAGTAACCTCGGTTTCCATAAAACTGTGAAAGCTGCGGACATGAAGGATGTGGTGACGAAGGTTGGGGACCGTTATGTGTCTGAAGAAATGCGTAAACACGATTACAGCCTCGGGGGCGAACAATCCGGCCACATTATCTTTAGAGAGTTTGCGACCACGGGAGACGGGCTCTTAACCGCTCTCCAACTCCTCAACGTGATGAAACAGACCGGCCAACCACTCTCAGAACTTGCTGATGAAGTGACGATCTACCCACAAATCCTGATCAATATTGATGTCACCCGCGAAGGACGCGAAGAAGCGATGCAGTCGCCAACAGTTCAAGCGGTCATTAAAGAGGTTGAGGCTGAAATGAACGGCAACGGACGTATTCTCGTGCGCCCAAGTGGCACGCAGAACTTGTTGCGTGTCATGGTGGAAGCTCAAACTGACGAGCTCGCTGAAAAATATGCAAACACAATTGCCGATCAAGTCCGAGAAGAATTTGGGATCTAACTCACTCATGAAGATCTTATAAATGTACATACAGAAAAAGCCATGGCGGTGCTGATCGTCATGGCTTTTTTATGACATAAGGACTAACGGACGGTGCTCTCAATGTAGAGACCATCTCCGTGCCACTCTGGCTTCGTTACGATTTATGGTGCGGATGGCGGGTGGCATATTGCTTTACCAAGGCTGCCCGCTCTGATTCACTGATCGGTGCAGTATTTCGGCGCAAAGAGAAATGGTCCGGTACCACATCGATGCCCCCGGGTGCGAGCGGGTGGCAGCGCAGAATCCGAGCCGTTCCCATCAAGAAACCCTTGACTGCCCCATGTTTCTCCAACGCCCGGAGCATGTAGGCAGAACAGGACGGATAGTAGCGGCAACTCGCTGGAAACAGTGGGGAAATCCAGCGCTGATATCCCCGCACCATCAGTGTCAGCAGTTGCTTCATACTATTTCGTGTGAACCCATGCTTCTACTTGTGGCAACAACAACCCCTGTGCAACTTCTTGGGCAGCCTCTTTACCTTTGAGGAGTTCAATAATCGCTAAGGCGAAGTAAACCGCAGTGGCTGGTCCTTGGCTCGTCATCACTTTTTCGTCAGCATCATACACAACCACTTCATCATTCACATAGTCCTTGAAAGTCACCTGATCATGCAGCGATGGGAAAACGGTCCCTCTGATCTGTTGGCTGATGCCCGCCCTGTCTAGAACGATTGGGGAGGCACAGATGCTGGCAATGTAACGTCCAGCTGCTTTTTGTGCTTTGAGAGCTTCCATGACATTTTCATTGGCAGAGAGGGCCTCAACACCGCCCATACCCCCAGGCGTAATCACCATATCATAGTCTGCTACGTCCACGTCCTCCAACAGATGATCCGCGGTAATGTGGATGTTGTGCGAACCCACTGTGTCTAAATTGCCTTCTGTTGCGATCGCATCAATGTCAATCTCAGCGCGACGCAGGTAGTCAATCACCGTGACTGCTTCGGTTTCTTCATAGCCTTTACTTAACAAAATCATTACTTTCATTGTATCTCTCCCTTTCTGAAAGCCTGCTTGGAACACTTCCATTATAACAAATTCCCCACAACCAGGCGATCATTCCGGATTTCAGCGCTAAATCGAAGGCTGGTAAGTTCTATATACAACAGATAGCCCTCTTTAAGAGCTCCCCCTAACAAAAAACGGTTGAGAGGCCTTCCCCTCAACCGTTCGCATAATAGATCCTTAATGAACAAATGGATTATTGTACGCGGGTGCCGTCTGCATACTCGCCTTTTTCGTTTTTTTCACGAACTTTAGCGATTTCTTTTTGGCGACGTTCTTGTTGTTTGCGGCGTTCTTCGTTCTGTGCGCGTTCCCATTCACCACGGGTAATCACGTCATTTACATTCATATTGACTTCAACGACTTTGAGACCAGTCATTTGTTTTACATTATTTTCAACAACCTTGATCGCTTGTTCGAAGGCTTTGCGGATGTCCTTGCCATATTCCGCAACCACTTCCAAATCAATCGCAACTTCTTCTTTACCAACTTCTGCAGAAACCCCTTTTGTGTCGTCTGCGCTGTCTGTGAAGAAGCCCATGATGTCGTTAGTGAAGTTCCCTTTTAATTCCAAAATTCCATCGATATTTTGGATGGAGTAGTTCGCGATCTTTTCGAGCACCTTGTCTTCAAAGGTCAATTCATTTTTACGTTCTACATTTTGATTTTCTTTTGCTTTTTCTGCCATATTGTATCCTATCCTTTCATAAATAAATGACTTCATTATCATTCAACAGTGTTAACGCCGACGCCAAGAACGCAGCCAACGTTGGAGCGTGCTCCCCCCATCGAAGTATTCACCGACTAAATAACCGATAATCGTTAATAACACAATCGCAAGTGTGCGGAAAAATCCCACCGTCACCAACAGTAATGCGCCGACAAAGAAGACCAGTGTGCCAATCACGCGACCACGGTAGGTATTCCAATATCTTAGCCATTGATTCATCTAGCTCGACCTCCTACCTACTTAACCCGTGGCTGTTTGCGACGTAATATGGGCTTTGATTCTGCCCTTTTCTCTGCTTCCTGCATCGTCACATTCACCGTACCGACTGTCACGCCAAGAGTACGTTCCACAGACTTCTGGACAGCTTCTTGGATCCGCTCACTGAGGCCTGTCTGATCGGCAGCGTCCTCCGTATAAGCCGTCACATTCACCGTCGTTTCTTCTGGACGCTTATACATAGTGACATTCACATCCTCATCCAATACGCTACTGAAACGACGCGTCGCCACAGCCGCAGCCGAGGCCACTGCCGTCTTGGTGAGGGTGAGGGTACCACGGCCATTCTTCACAGCCACATAATTCTTAGTGGACGGTGCCAATAACCCATGGATGAATAGGACGACCACCGCGCACAGTAGGACACCGAGGACAACGATTTCGGCTAAAACAAGGGATTCATTAACAAGTACATGGTTCCAAACGAACTCAGTAAGACCTCCGAACGAAGTCAGCGCAGCAATTGCCGTCCCTAGCGCCAGAAACGCAACGAGGGTCCATACAATCCGGATAAACCGTCTAAATCCTCCCATTCCTTCGCCTCCATTCATTTTTTCATTAAGGAACTAGCAACCTTTCTTATTCAAACCGGTTCAGTCTTTATCATTCCTTATCTATAATTATTCTAGCAAGATCATATAAAATACGCAAAATATCCGTCTTCGATTCGCTTTTTTATTTAATGAGATAAATGACCCAAGCTTATAGCCCTTAGAACTCGGCTAATAAGCACTCTTCCGTTCTTGTAATCATGAACAATCTTTGAACATAACATAAAAAGGATTTAAGCCATTTCACCTAAATCCTCCTTCATTCTTATTCAGTGGATCTCTTTCGATAAGGAAAGCTCCAAAACAAAATTAATACAAAGATGACTAAGATCAGTAATTTGATGGGTAAGGGGACGGTTTGGAAGTAGTCTTTGATGCCTTGCCCAAAACTAGGATTAATAAAGAGTCTAATAAAATTAGAAACACAAAAGGCTAGCGTCAGTCCCCAAAAAATAACTTTCTTCATAAAGCCTCTTTCTTCTTAAATAAAATCAACATTTATATAGTTTTTGTTTATAAATCATTTTAGCTGGATTTCTATATAAAATAATATTTTTTATATCTCAGAAGGCGCACATTAATATGCAAATAAAAAGTCTCTCCTCCAGCTTACTGAGCGAAAAGAAGAGACAGCATCATGTTAAATCAATTACTATACGCGAGCTTTACTTATCCGCATTAATAAAATCGAATTTCTCTGGTTCTTTCTTGAAACGTCCCACCACATATGGACAGAGGGCTTTGATCTTCTTGCCTGCTTGATCCGTTTCTTTCACGAGGCGATCCAAAAGCATCCCGGCAATGCCTTGACCGCGCAGGGAATCATCCACCCAGGTATGGTTAGCGATAATGAAATCCCCTTCTTCTGGCTCCATCCAGGTGATTTCAGCCACGCGTTCGCCTTTCTCGTCCTTAATCACGAATGCCTTTCCTTCTTGAACAATATCTTCCTGACTATATTCCATTTCGAAAAACTCCCTTCTAAATCACCCTACTTGAGTCCTCGCAATTTCAAGTTCCTCATTCAGTAGGCGTTTTCATCACAGTAACTTCTCCTTTTAGTATAGCAGGGAAATATCTTTTATAGTAATGATCTGTTTTGGCGGTATGAGGATACAAAACAAGCAAGCCTAGGGATAGACTTGCTTTGTTTAATGCTATTTGATTTCGGTCAGGAAGCTGTTACTCTGGCGTCCTGCTGCCACTGCGAGCGGCACCGTTTCTGAGGTGACCTCACTAAATTGGAGGCCGAACCAACTCTCTGGGGTAACGGTGAAACGTTTGATGGTTTGTTTCGCTCGCATGATTTCACGATCCCAATGCGAGAAATTCGTCAGTGAGGATAATTCCTCTGAAATGAAGATGAAACGGAAATCTCCCACCTCGCGTCCTGGCATGCTGGTGTAGCGTTGCGGTTGTTTCGGCAAGCGCTCATCTGCCATCAAATCGGTAATGATCTGGCGGATGTAGACGTTGATACGCTGCGGAATCTTGTAGCCGAGGTAGAGATTCACAATCACGATAAAGTCCGTCCCTAACATATCAATCGTATACTCCTGTGTGTACGGTTGGTCGGTGACGGTAATATGTACGAACCAATATGCTTTGGCGCGTTTCGGCTTCTTGTCGAGGATAGAGTAGATATATTGCCGTGGAATCACATCCCCCTCCAGCTGTGACACCAAAAAGACGACATTGCTCTGGTAATATGGCAAGCTCTCATCCTCATGCAGTGCCTGGATCTGCGGAAGGTAGGTGGTCAACGAAACCTCCTGACTCGCCATCGATTGGAGCGTCGTCGCGTGATGCCAGATATACATCAAGACAAGAATGAGGAGGGCAATCCCCACAGCCACATATCCACCATGGAAGAATTTCGTCAAACTAGAGATCAAAAAAATGGTTTCAATCGGGCCGAAGAAGAGGAGCACCGCATGCGCAAAGAGCGGACGAACCCCACTCTGCCGTAAATGCGTCCACAAGAGGAAAGTTGTCATCAACATTGTCACCGTAATGGACAACCCATATGCCGCTTCCATGTGTGAGGAGGTCTTGAATCCTAACACCACACAGGACGTCATGATCCACAGTAACGTGTTTACGGCTGGAATATAACTCTGGCCGATGCCTTTTCCAGGGTAGGTGATTTTTAACCGCGGGAGGAGTTTCAACTTAATCGCCTCAGACACAAGACTGAAACTCCCGGTGATCAACGACTGCGAGGCAATGATCGCTGCGACCGTCGCGAACAATACCCCCACAACGAGGAGGGATTTCGGCATGATCGCAAAAAACGGATTCACGCTCGTACTGCCAGCGACTAGTTCGGGATGGTGGTGGACATTCATCACCCATGCGCCCTGCCCCATGTAGTTGAGCATCAGACAAGTAAAGACATACGGCCAACTCCAGCGAATATTGTCCTTACCCACGTGCCCCATATCGGAGTAGAGGGCCTCCGCTCCCGTTGTAGCCAGGAAGATACTCCCCAATACAAAAATTCCCAGTGCGTTCGCCCCTGAGAAGAGGATACGAATCGCATGGAGCGGGTTAATCGCACGCAGGATGTTCAGATCGAGCGGAATATTGCCTAATCCCATTAATGCGAGGAAGAGAAACCACCCAAACATAATCGGTCCAAACGTCCGGCCAATCTTCTCCGTCCCAAATCGCTGAACAAAGAATAATACCGCTAGAATGGTGAGGGTAATCTCAATAATCACCGTTTGATTATCTCCGAATGCCTGATAGAACAGCGGAATGTCACGTAATCCCTCAATCGCTGTCGTGACCGTCACAGCGGGTGTTAATACCCCATCTGCGAGCAGTGCCGCCCCACCAATCATTGCAGGGATAATAATATATTTCCCAGCTTTACGCACCAGGGTGTACAGCGCAAAAATCCCGCCCTCATGATGGTTATCCGCCTCGAGTGCGAGCATGACATATTTAACAGTCGTGAGCAGTGTCACTGTCCAGAAGACGAGGGATACCACCCCAATAATAAATTCATCGGAAATCGCGCCCAGTCCCCCATTACCTTCAATGAGGGCGCGCATCACGTACATTGGGCTCGTCCCAATATCGCCATACACCACCCCAAGCGCCACAAACAGGCCACCGATCGATAGCCCCAGCTGATGCTTTTTCTCCATTATTTGGAACTTCCTTTCTTTGTCACGGGGCACTTACTTTTTCTTCAGCCCCAGTAACAAAATAAAAACGAGATTCACCGTTTTCGTAACGATGAATCTGCGTTGAAATAATGACATGAGATTAATGTAGACTTTTACAATACGGAATGCAATATTTGCCCACACTTTCATGGTCGTTTATGCCGATTTTTGCATAGAGTGATTCTTTTTGCATACTCCTAGAATTAGGAGTAGTGAGGTTTGCTTGTTATCTGGTTTACTCAACCGAATCAGGAGTGGCGATATAATATTGTTCGCTGAGCGGTTCTTGATACGGGGGCTTCCCTTTCAAATAGCGCTTGCCGTAGTCCAGAATTTGGATATGGAACTGCTGCCACTCAGGAACCGTTAGTGTGGTGGAGTCCTCCACGAATGCCTTCAGATGATCATAGCTATCCGCTGCGGGGCACTCCAACGTCCGGTAGAGCTTCCGGGCGTAGTTATCCGCAATGAACGCCGGCTCCTCGAAGGCATAGAGCAGGAGCACATCCGCCGTCTCCAAACCGATCCCACGAAATGACAACAACCGCTCTCTCAATGGCTCCTGGGTTCCTAGATCCTGCTTGATTCGTTCGAGGTCAAAATCATACTCCCCAAGCCACGTGAAGAAGTAATGGATCAGCTGTGATTTATTCTGGTGGAAGCCACTGGAGTAGATCAATTGAATTAGCGTGTCCTTATCCAGAGAGGCAATCGTTGCTGGATCAAATCCTGTCGCTTCCCGCAATTGGTTGAGTGATTTCTTCGTGTTCATCCAGGTCGTATTCTGGACGAGGAAACTCCCCAACATCATCTCCCAGGGTGTCTCAGCCGGCCAGTGACCATTGGCGGGATGTTTGTCCCGTAGTAAATGATAGAGATCTTTGGAATGAATCGCTTGGCGCATGATTGCCTCCTTTCTTACTTAGTGGTTATTCGTGTATGGCTCACTCACCGTCATCAACCAAATGACGATTGCTTTAGTCGAATTCCTCGTATTCGTTTGGATGTTGCCCTTCCACACGGCCATCTTCGCCTTTGTCCAGGGCATCAATCTGCTTCAATTCTTCTGGTGTCAGTTCGAAGTCCAATACGTCGAGGTCGGCTTGTTGATGAACGGCACTCGCAGATTTCACGATGGGTTGCACGCCATTTTGCAGATTCCAGCGAATGACAACTTGGCCTGGATTCTTGCCGTATTTCTCACCTATCTGTTTCAGCGTTTCATTGGACATCAGATCATTTAATTCACGACCCAATGTACTCCAGGATTCCACCAAAATCCCGCGATCCTGGTTGGCTTTCACAATTTCGTTATGGTTAAAGTATGGATGGCGTTCAATCTGGTTGATCTGTGGTGTCACGCTGGTTGCTTCGATAATGCGGTCGAGATGTTCTGGGTAGAAATTGGATACCCCGATATTCTTGATCAAGCCCCATTTTTGCGCGTCCACGAGTGCTTGCCATGCTTCAACATAGTGGTCCTGTTTTGGCAGTGGCCAGTGAATCAAATAGTTATCGAAGTAATCGAGTCCAATACGATACAGCGATTCCTGAATGGCATCAATCGCATCATCATATTTGTGGTTCGCACCTGGGAGTTTAGAGGTGATCATTAATTCTTCACGAGGTACGTCTGAGCGACGAATTGCTTCTCCGACCATCCCTTCGTTGTTGTAGTTCGTGGAGGTATCAATTTGGCGATAACCATTATTGATCGCGTTCTGAATGACAGTGACTCCTTTTGCGCCCTTAATGTTAACCGTCCCAAAGCCGATCAACGGGAGACGAGCACCATTATTTAAAGTGAAATAGTCTTTCATTGTATTCCTCCTGTTCAATGTCTTATTACTTACTAATATTGAGGATATCAAACGATCGCTTCGAATGCATATATCCTGCTTAGAGAAATCTGGCACTCTCGAAAGTGAAGCATTTTATCCCCCCTCATCAAGAAAATGTGCGATGAATTTTTCGTTTTCCAGATGATTACGGGCCACAATCCTCAATCCATGCACGACTTTCTGACGGAACACTATCAGACATAAAGCCTTATTTTTCTCCCAAATATCCAGTGTAAATGATCGCTATTTCGCAGTAAGTATGCTAATGTACTTACCAATATCCGGTGATACTAGGCAGGAGGTTTCCCTATGTCCTTATTCTTTCAAACATTATTCGAGCGCAGAGATGAATTGTTCCAAGCGACGATTTCTCATCTCACCCTCTCGCTGACAGCACTCGTGATCGCGGCGTTGATCGCTATCCCCCTCGCAATTTGGCTCTATCACCACCCACGCTACAGTGAATGGGTGCTCCAATTGGCGGGGATTCTCCAAACGATCCCCTCGCTTGCACTCCTTGGGCTGCTCATTCCACTCGTCGGGATTGGCACAGTCCCTGCGATTATCGCGCTCATAGTGTATGCCATCCTGCCGATTTTACAAAACACCTACGTCGGGCTCACCGAAATCGATCCCTCCCTCAAAGAAGCCATGATCGCATTCGGTATGTCCAAATGGCACCGCCTCCGCAAAGTAGAAATTCCACTCGCTCTGCCGCTCATTATCTCAGGAATCAGAACCTCTCTCGTCCTCACGATTGGAACAGCCACCCTCGCTGCTCTGATCGGTGCGAACGGATTGGGGACCTTCATTCTCTTGGGGATTGACCGCAACAACAGCATTCTCACGCTCATTGGGGCCATTAGTTCCGCGTTACTGGCGATTCTCTTCAGTGCATTGATTCATTGGCTCGAGCACCAAACACCGAAGAAAATGCTGATGAGTCTATTAGCACTCATGGCTTTAATCGGTGGTTTCTTCGCTGTGGACCATTTTGCAATGCCACAAACGACCCAGGTCACGATCGCCGGTAAACTCGGCTCTGAACCGGACATCCTCATCAATATGTACAAAGAACTAATTGACCAGGAAGTTCCAAATACCCAGGTCACTCTGAAGCCCAACTTTGGAAAGACAAGTTTCCTATTTAGTGCGCTAGAGAACAACCAAATTGATATCTATCCGGAATTCACAGGAACCGTCCTCGATAGTCTCGTCGACGTCCCTAAAGACAAACAGACGAGTGAGCCACGTTCCAGTGAGGAGACGTACCAACTCGCAAATGAATTACTCCAAGACCAAAAACAGCTCACCCTCCTCAAACCCATGGCCTACCAGAATACCTATGCCGTGGCTGTGAAGGAAGAATTTGCTAAAGAACATCAGGTGAACACGATTTCTGATCTGGCCTCTCTGTCCAATCAGATGACCGCTGGCTTTACCCTGGAATTTATCGATCGTGAGGATGGTTACAAAGGCCTCCAGCAGAAATATGGCTATCAATTTAAAGACGTCAAAAGTATGGAGCCATCCCTGCGCTACCAGGCGATTGATAATGGCGACGTCGATGTAGTCGATGCTTACTCTACTGATAGCGAACTCAAACAGTACCATTTGAAAGTGTTAAAAGACGACCGCCAACTCTTCCCACCGTATCAGGGGGGCCACTGATGCAAACAAGTTTTGCCAAGGCTCATCCAGAAATTGTCCAGTCGCTCAACAAACTCGCCGGGAAGATCACAGAGGAAGACATGCAGCAGATGAACTATCAAGTGAATGTTGAGAAAGAAGAACCCAAAACCGTCGCCCATAACTATCTCGTTCAGCACCACTTAATCGAGGAGAAATAAATATGACACCAATGATTACCTTCAACCATGTAACGAAAGATTTTCAAGGTCAGGAAGTCCTCCACCCGCTCGAACTGCAGATTGAACCAGGCGAATTCTTTGTCCTCGTGGGTCCATCCGGTAGTGGGAAGACCACCACATTGAAGATGATTAATGGGCTGATCGAACCAACAGACGGCAATGTGTATTTCAAGGGCAAGCGGATCAAGGACTACCAACAAAACCAGATGCGCTGGCAGATGGGGTACGTCCTCCAACAGATTGCCCTGTTCCCAAATCTGAATGTCGCAGAGAATATCGCCCTCATTCCAGAAATGCTCCATTGGCCTAAAGAGGAGCGGAAACAGCGGATTGATGAGTTGCTCCAGCAGGTCAATCTCGATCCTGAACAGTACAGAAACCGCCGCGTCAGCGAATTATCCGGTGGGGAGCAGCAACGGATCGGCATTCTCCGGGCGATTGCTGCCAAACCGGATGTTGTGTTGATGGATGAACCCTTCAGCGCACTAGACCCCCTCTCTAGAACCCAACTCCAGGAGCTCGTATTGAAACTCCACGACACGCTCAAAACTACCATCGTCTTCGTCACGCACGATATGAACGAAGCTGTGAAATTGGGCGACCGGATCGCTGTCATGAACCAGGGGACCCTCATTCAGGTCGACACCCCCGACAATATCCAGCAGCACCCCAAAACAGAGATTGTTGCCTCCATGTTTGCGCCACTAAATCATCAGCGCACCGTGGCCTCTTTCCGCCATCATGTGTCCCCGCTCCCGGACAAAGACACCGATTATCCGATGATCAATACCACCGCCAGTGAGCAGGCTCTCTATCAACTGTTGAGCGACCATGTGGCAGTCGTCGTACAGGAAGACGGCCATCCCCTCGGCTTACTGACACAAGCTGCTGTCTTCCAATGTCTTGCTGAACGACAGAGGTAAAAAGGCCCTCTCCCTTAGCTCCCCTCGACACACAAAAATAACCATTCTCTACTCGCCAACAATCGGCAAGCGGAAAATGGTTATTTTTCTTTTAGTGATATTTTGCTTGAACTAGATCAGTAAGACGAATAATTGATAGAGCAGGTTCGCAATCACACCAGATGCCAAGGCACCAATCGTATGGCTCTTCAAGGCGTGAGCGGTCACTTCAGGATAACTGAGGCTGTCCATCATAGCTACGTGCGTTGAGAGATAACCGCTCAAGCACATCGCCATCGCTGTAAAGACTGCAATATCATGCGCATTTGCCAAACCATGTTGCACAAGATTTGGGACGAGTCCAATCGCTGCCCCCGCGGCTCCTAAAGCAGTCAAAGGCACTGAGATATTACCAGGGGATGAGAAACCAAAAATTGGTTTAATCAAGAAAGCAAGTTTATCCCCGAGCCATGGCAGGAAGGCAATCCCTTCATTGGCAGCACCGGTGTAGACACCGCCTTTACCTGCACCGAACGTCAACATGAGAACAATCGTC
This sequence comes from Aerococcus sp., assembly GCA_030528285.1. GTDB lineage: Bacteria > Bacillota > Bacilli > Lactobacillales > Aerococcaceae > Aerococcus. The sequence continues at coordinate 134,387 of JAUMZE010000005.1, forward strand.
GAGATAATCAAAACGCCCGGAATGATGCTGACACCGGTCTGCACCCCTTTCTTACCTCCGTCCATCAAGGCAGCCAGGGCACGTTCGAACAGGGAGCCGGAGTGGATTTCTCGTTCATGCAGCGGATCATAGCTATCGTTGTTTGTTTCATCTTCCTCGACCGCCATTGCCTCGGTGCCGTAGATTTTTTTCGTTTGGCGAAGCATCAGGCGTGTGGAGATGAGACTCCCACCGATCGCACCAATATTCCCGATCAGAACCGGCATGAGGTAGGATTGTCCAGTGGGTGCCACGCCGATCATGAACACCGTCACGATGAAGCCCATCCCAAACCCCGTCGCGATATTCACCATCGCTGGGAGCTGGTATTTCTTGAAATGGCGCTGGAATTTCTGGTCATTCCCGAGCGTCAAGAGGGCCGGATTATCAGAGAAGTACGTGGTCACCGCACCGACTGCCGCAATCCCCGGCAACCCAAAGATGGGACGCATCACGTATGATAGCAAATTATTGAATAATGAAACGACCCCGAACTCACTTAATAACTGGGTCAGCCCGCCGACAATCACGCTCAATGCCATCAAATAAAAGACGGTATCTGTCAGCAAGTGGAAAGCCGTGTTAAAAGCCGTATTAATAAAGTTCGCAAAGCCCATGACATGAGTAAAGCCGGCGACCACGACCACAAAGAGCCCCAATGCGATAAATCCTTCCAGCGAGATCGCTTTTTTGACAGTGATCGGTTCACTCGCCTCATCAATCGTCAAAGTATCATCAAACACCTCTGCTTCTTCGGTTCGTTTTTTCATTCGTATGGATTGTGTTTCTTCCATTTTCGTTCCTCCTCAGCATGTGCCCCTCTCTCAATGGGGTTCCACACGCTCTACACCCTGTTGAATGGTTAAGGGTGTGTCTCTTTTTTCATCGGCTCCTGCCTAGAAAAGATAACTCATAATACCCCCAAACGCCGATATTTCCCAGATTATTAGCTTTTACTATAAAATATTCAGACACAACCAAAGCACAAGAATCCCGATAAAATTGGCAATGAATGCCCTTTACTTATTTATCGGTAGAGCAATGAATAAGTACAATATTGTTCTTAAAAGAGGTGCGTGCTGAGATCGTGAGCTACATGGAGAGCGTTGGAGAAGCATTCTGTGGAAGCAATCAGGGGAGGCAGTGTGACTTTTACCCAAAGGAAAAAGCAACAGCAAGACGTGCGCTCCCCATAATGATAGAAGGCACGATCCATCCTGCTGTTGCTAATTGGTTTTAGCGATTATTTTTAATGATAGTGGCTATCAACAAAATGACTGCTCTCTGTTAATAGCAGCGACCCTGATCCTGTTACAAGATCAACCCGTAGATGACCTGATAGAGCAGGTTGGCAACGACTCCGGACGCCAAAGCTCCAATCGTGTGGCTCCGAATCGCTTGGGCTGTTACCTCGGAATAACCGATACTGTCCATCATCGCCACATGGGTTGAGAGATAACCGCTCAAGCACATTGCCATCCCAGTGAAGACGGCGATGTCATTCCCATGCGCGAGTCCTTCTTCAACGAGGCGTGGCACGAGCCCGATCGATGCCCCTGAAGCACCGAGCGCCGTCAGTGGCACAGAGATATTCCCAGGATCTGAGAAACCAAACACCGGCTTAATAATGAAGGCAAGTTTATCGCCGAGCCATGGTAAGAGGCCAACCCCTTCATTGGCAGCACCTGTGTAGACGCCGCCATCGCCAGGTCCAAACGTCAGCATGAGAACGATCGTGGAAATGATCAAAACCCCCGGAATGATGCTGACGCCGGTCTCCACACCCTTCTTACCGCCTGCCATCAATGCAGACAGCGCACGTTCAAAAATTGATCCATGATGCACTTCCCGATATTTCAGCGGATCAAAATCATCCGTTTCTTCATCATCAATCGCCATCTCTTCAGTGTCATAGACTTTCTTCGTCTCTCGAAGCATCAGACGCGTTGAGATCCAGCTACCGGCAATCGCAGCCACATTCCCGATCAGCGCCGGGCCGATGAATGATTCCCCCTCAGGCGCAATCCCGATCATGAACACAGTCACGATCAAACCGAGCCCAAAGCCCGTTGCCAAATTCACGACAGCTGGGAGTTGGTATTTCTTGAAATAACGCTGGAATTTGTGGTCATTCCCGAGTGTGAGGAGCGCCGGATTATCAGAGAAGTAGGTCGTTACCGCACCGACTGCCGCAATCCCTGGCAACCCGAATACTGGCTCCATCACGTAGGACAATAGGTTGTTGTACATTGCCACCACGCCGAACTCAGTCATCAGCTGGATCAACCCACCGATAATCACACTCATCGCCATCAAGTAGAACACTGTATCTGTTAATAATGAGAAAGCCGTATTAAAAGCTGTGTTCATGAAGTTCACAAAGCCCATCACAGAGCTCGCGCCAATCACAATGGCCAGGAAGATCCCTAAACAGACGAATCCCTCCACTGAGATTGCTTTTTTCAAACCCGTTTCTTTTTGCCTATTTGGTGTGTCACTCAAAAAATTTCCTCCTTGTTTGAGTTGGCATTCCAATTCATGAGAACTAGAATAAGTAAAAAACGGGTTCTATTTTACCTTTTAAGCTAATCATTTTCCAGTGAAAAGGCCTATTCTCCTCCAAAAAATCCATTTGGAAGAAATAGGCCTTTGACGAGATGAACATAAGCATAGAAAAATAGGAGAATTACCCCTCGTTATGTAGAGCGCGTAGAATCCTCAGTGCTATATAGAACCTCAGAGGGCATAAAACGATCGCGAGGGCATCAGTATTTGCCTATCTACTATTCTTCTACCCAATGCACATGATCATTAATTTCAATATCCTCGCGCAAGGACTGGATCACTGGGCAGTAGCGATGGACGAATTTTACATAGCGTCTAGCCTTCTCCAATTCCGCCTCAGACGCTTGAACGTAGAAATGGACATCCAGGGCCATCAATGCGTGTACGTCCCCCTCATGCGTCGCATAATCCACCTCTACCTTCATGACTTCTGCTGCCAATTTTGAGTTAGTGAGAATATCCTGGTACACATATCCTGCGCACGCCCCAGCAGCCGCTACAACGCTCTCTAACGGCGAATAGGACGTGCCACGGATTAACTCCCAACGTTCACGTCCCGGCATCGCTAACTCAAAATGATGCTCATTCTGCTCCAATATTAATTGCTTCGTCATAACATTCTCCCTTATCAATGAATCATTTCTATCCCCTATCCTACAACGCAGTGGCAGTGTCTGCCTATTATTGTGCTCAAGTTAAGAGGCAAAGGGGCGGTTGGTGCTTACTAGGGGACATTCTTATCAGCCAAAATTTCCTTTGACGTTTACCTGTCCCATCAGATTTCTCTTGCTGTATTACTAAGGATCCATGCTTCCAAATTCCACTGCGAGCCCGGTTACTCTTATGAAACTACCTAATCCGATCCCCATTCCTTCTATATTAAAGCTCATCATAAGTCCAACCACTGCCAGCAGTCATCTTCTTGCTATGATCCAAATTTTCTCTGATCCAGCTACTTCATTATGATCCCAATTCCTCCGATATAGCCGCTTCTTTTTATCTCATCAGATCTTAAATTGCTATTGATTTTACCTTTATTTTATTTAAAACTATAGATAATCAGTCATAGTAGTAGTAGTAGTGGTTATCATCTATTTATTATTACTTTCATCTGCCACTTTTTCTGGCAGATCACCAGGACAAAAAACTTTAAATGTATACAAAAGAGGAGGAAACAACATGGACAAGAACTATAAATATGTGGTCCTGCAAATCACCCTGAAGGAGAAATTTTTGGGCACAGGATCCAAAAATCTTGCTGAGCTAGAGAAAGTCATCAATACTCAAGCCGCAAAAGGGTACCGACTGCATACGATCAGCACCAGTAACAGCAGTAGCAAAGGACTCGGCGGTGGTGATCGCATCCAAGCAACGATGGTCTTTGAGAAAGTTATTTAAGCGGAGTCTTTGTTATTATGTTGACATGCTAATACTATGATTGAGTAACTGAAATTATAGAAAACCGGAGAAAAGAAAGAGATGAATAATAACTCTGGGTGTTTAGGAACACTTCTTAAATTCTTAGGTATCCTATTAGCTTTAGGATTAGCTATCATGCTATCCCCGATTGTTTTTATAGTATCACTGGGATGCATTTATTATTATTCTAAGAAAAAACCAGATGACGAGAAGAAAAAATGGTCTATCATTGCTGCTGTTATCAGTGCGATCGGTACGGTTATCTTCGGCTATAGCATGATGAACCAACCTGATATCACAAACAATCCGTCACAAAGCAGCTGGTCCATTTCCCAACCCGCTAAAGAGGAGAGTAAGCAAGCAAGTAATAAAGAGGACATTGATTGGGAAATTGTCGATGATAAGAGTGGGATCAAGATATATAAACGCAAACCAGATAACATCTTCAGTAGAAATATGGAAATAAAAGGATTTGCAACTTTAGTGGCCGAACAAGTGACTAAAGATCATGATACGATGCCTAATGGAGCTATATTTACTGATATCCTAAAATACACCGATTCATATGGAAATGACAGTGCTATCTACTCTATCACATTATATTTTTCACCAGATACCCTCAAAAAAATAAATTTTGATAACTGGCCACCCTCTAATCAATCCATGGCTAAGGCCACATTGGAAGTTGCTGATTCAACGTATATTTACCCACCATTAGTCGTTAAGGAATCTGATTCAGATAAAAAATCAGAGTTTCTTGATTACGTTAATAAAGGTCTAGAAAAGGCTCCTGAGGTCTTCGCTAACTATCAAGGGGAAAACTCAGAGTAATTTAATTAATACTTATTTGAATGGAGTGGTCTTTTAAACCGCTCCACTTTTTATATAGAAAGGCTAATGAATAGGTATTAATGGATGTTCTATTTTATCTCACATCTGCTCCTCTTTTATATTATAAATTATTAACATAGGAGAGATTTATTTTATATATATAATAAAATACGCATAGCAGACTGATCTACTACGCGTATCTTCTTAAGCTACAAGCGGGATTTGAACCCGCGACCTCCGCCTTACCAAGGCGACGCTCTACCGACTGAGCTATTGCAGCAAATTATTTTTCCTACAAAATAACTCCGCAAGTAGGACTCGAACCTACGACATCTTGATTAACAGTCAAGCGCTAC
>JAUMZE010000006.1 GCA_030528285.1 Aerococcus sp.
TTCAGTCGGCTTGTCAGGCGTTTCGGGTTTCTCTGGTTCACTTGGTTTATCAGGTGTTTCGGGTTTCTCTGGTTCTGTTGGCTTATTAGGAGTTACTGGCTTGTCTGTATCAGAAGGTTTATTCTGGTCGGTAGGCTTATTGTTATCAGATGGTTTATTCTGGTTGGTTGATTGATTATCATCAGATGGTTTGTCAGCTGGTTTATCTGATGATTGTGGTTTATTAGGCTTGCTTGGCGTGACGACGGTTGAATGTGTTTGGTTGCCTTTATCATTAGAAACGGTTTGATTCTCTTTTTGAGTGGTTGTCTGTTGGTTGGTGGATGGTTTGACGGTGGCGCCCACTGGTTGTTTAGGATCTACTTTTTCTTGTTCAGATACAGTCGTCCGTTCCATTGTCTTCCCGTTTTTATCTTTGACTACGACGGCGTCTTGTTCAAAGTATAGGGTGTTACCTGCATAGATTAAGTCGATATTCGCAATCTGGTTGATTTGCGCTAATTTCTGGATCGTGATGTTGGTTGCTTGTGAGATGGCACTTAAGGTATCGCCCCAAACGATGGTGTAATGATCATCATTTGTTTTATCAATATCAGCCTTGATTTGTTCTACCGTCCGTGGCGTCCAGTTGTTTTCAGCTGCATGAGCGGTGTTGTTATGAGTGGCTGCAAAAGCACTTAAGGCAAAGGCGGTAACTAAGGCGCTGGATACTACTTTATTCATAATGAGTACGTTCCTTTCTTTAAATCTAATGGGTAACAAATGAATCAATCACGGGAAAATTCCTTTTTTATATTCAATGTAAACCGCTTTCTTGAGAAGCAATTTAACTACTTAATATATACAATGCACGATGACAATCGTCAAGTAGAATTTTAAGAAATTCTAAAGGAAAATGAATGAGTACTTATTAAGAATCAAACATTTTCTAGTGTTACTACGATACGCAAACTGTTTCAGGTACATTTAACCATCCAATCACTCCTTTTAATCATTAAATAAAAGATGGCAATAAAAAAGCCCTTCATCGCTAGGACTACTAGCCTAGCAACAAAGGAAAGATATTGAAAAAAGAGAAGGAAAAGACGCTTGTTATAGCCGCTTTACAAACGCATTCTCTCATTTCTCTACCCTAACATCGTAACGCTTAATGGTTGGAAAAAAGATTGGGCTTACGATTCTATCAGGGATTTGGTTGGCACTTGAAGCACACAAATTAACTAGCAATGACTATTTCCAATAAGGATGGATGAGCTAGTTATAAAAAGGAGCAAATGATATTATTTGCGTTTATCCATTCAATCACCTCATTTGATACGGATCACATGTAACAAAAAGCCCTTCGTCACTAGGACTCCTCGTCTAGCAACAAAGGGTGAATGCTGAAAAAGAAAAATAGTAAACGCTACTTGCTTTAAGTTGGAAGTACTTTTCGCATTCCCTAATTTCTCTACACTAACATAGTAGCATGCTTGCACTTCAAAATCACTTACATTACGACTTACATTTGAACTTACATTACAACTTACCTTAGGGTGTAAAATATGAATATTATGCTTTCTATGAGCTGGATATTCTACGATAAAAGGTAAATGCATGTATTAGCGTTTCTAATGGTATAAGAGATTCTTTGTTTTCTTGGCGTACACCAAATGATTTGTCATGTAAACATCCCATCAATCAATAAGAAAATATCACTATTTGCGTTTAAGTCATCAGGTAAGGCATCCTTCTTCTTTTAAAAAAGTAAACCACTTCATTTTCATTTGACTACTAAAGATACTTGTCATGCCATCAGAATAAAGAAAACGATTATGCTTGCAGTTACCCATAAAATGACTGATCTTCATACTAGTATCGTGTAATAAAAATCCCCTTGCGACTAGGTATTCACGACCTAGTAACAAGGAGACTGTTGCCATGTAATAGGAGTAGGAGAATTCGCATTCCCTAATTTCTCTACACTAACATAATAGCACATAAAGGTAGGAATAACATTATGCTTAGAGTTTTATTAGGGTTCTGGTTTGAGTTTGAATAGCATACAATTAATGCAACTTAAGCCTAGCAATAATGATGCTTCTACTGGTAAGCTAAGTTAATAAAAAAAGAAAATCGTTCTATTTTCGATTATCTATACTTCTATAACGCTTCTCATGCCTTAGTCAGCCAATAACACGCCCTAGGAGCTACTAATTACGTGCTAAATATAAACATATCTCTTATTCTTTTAGTAGGGTTAACGCCGCTATATCGCCTGCTAACGATGGGTTAAGTTCTACTACTATCATTACTACAGAAACATCAAACAAAAAAGCGTTCTCGTCTTAGGAGAGCGCTTAGGAACGAAAACAGATAAATCAATAGAATGACATCCTTTTACATTGATAATGGATTGATTTGAGCACCAAACAGGCTGATTAAGGTATTGATTACCGTACTTGCCAACCAAACAAGCGCAAGTCCGATGATAGCGCGTTTTAGATGACGTTTCGCCCCTTCACTCATCTCCTGGTCGCCAATCGCATACATAATACCCGCGATCACAACAATCGCTAACCCGACCCATGGAGATAAAGTTTGAATCTGTTGTGCTAATCGTTGCAGAAACTGACTAATGTTGTTGAATAATCCTTGCATAATAATTTCTCCTTTTATATTTATTAACTAATAATTGTTGCGATGAGATCGATGACGGATAGAATCAGAATCACTACACAAAGAATCATAGAACATTTGATCTTCCAGTGACCTTGAGCTGTTTGTCCTTCTTGCTTCAACTTCTCTATCCCGTCTCGTATGAAATTCATAACCGTCAATAATAGACCCGTTCTGATGATTGTAATCACTACAAACCACATGGACATGACCTATAACAGAGTACTTACGAGTCCTTGCATTATGAGTGATGGTCTTGTGAGTAGCTAAACGACGTCTCTTTTCCTTGCACTTGTTCAGTACCTTTAGCTGGTGGTGTTTCTTTATCTACCTGCTGTTCTAGTAGTTCTGCTACTTGCGCATCCACTTCTCGTTGACGTATGAGATTAAGAATTTCATCCAGTAATCCTTTATCTTCTTGTAGGAACAGCACTTGAAGAAGATAGGTTTTCGTTTCTTTTTCCCAATCAGTTGGCTTTTTATTTTGCTGCTCTAACAGTAACTTGTGTTGTCGCTTTAATTCTGTAGCACCTGCCATAGTCATTATCCTTTCTATTGAGTGTTGATGATTTAAAGATTATCTATTTTTGATTCTTCTAGGTCATCTAAGGAATCTAAGACGAGCCAATCCGTGGTTTGTGGGATCACACGGATAGAGCGAACACCCTTGAGCGATAAATATTGAACACCACTCAATTCAATACCGCTCGTATCCACATCAAAGTCCTTCTGACCTTTATCCATTGCCTTACGAATTCGCTTCCCATAATCATTGGCTTGCTTACGTTTTTGGAAATATAACATTTGAGTGTCGGTAAACTCACGATGTTTATTAGGCTCATATTCAATAACGACTACCCATAATTGCTCATCCATCATTGATTTCTCCTTTCTATCTCTTGAATGGGTCGTTTTGCCCATTACTCACTATATTCTGAGAAGACATCAGGATCATTCGATGCTTCTTCTTTTGCTTTCTCATCAGATGACTTTTTATTAGCGTCTAGGAAAGAGAAACTTAGTACATCAATCACGTTGAATGAGATATTCTCGTCATTGATTTTACGTTTACGAGTCTTGATATTCCCTTCTACGGAGATCAAGCGTCCTTTACGCCCATATTCGGCGATACTTTCCGCTTGTTTATTCCAGAAAGTCACATCGACAAAGTAGGTGTTATTTTCCGCTTCATTCTCTTTCTTCTTACCTGGTGACGGGATCGCCAACGTGACATTGGTGACTGCCACCTTCTCGTTTGTTTTGCGCAAAACTGGATCATACGTCATATAACCTTCAAGAAACACTTTATTAATCATATTGAAACTCCTTTAAAATTCTTTCCCAAAACTTTTCATTCGTACCTTTGATTTGAATGGCTTGACCGTCCTTATACGCCATCGCAAACATGTCTAATGCGCGATTTAAGTCACGGTAATAAACAGATGCTTCAATCGCATTATCGTCGCTATAGCTCCTTTCTGGGTAATGACTATAGAGAAACTGTCTAATTTTTTTGCTGCTCGGTTTAGGTTCACTGAAAAAACGTAACCGCAACAAGTCTTTATAATAAGCAATGTCGATATCGTCTTTTAGCCGTTCTCCTTGTGTAGAAATGCTTTTATTAAAATCAAGGTGGTTAACAGCATCTTCTACGTTGACTAGAAAGATTGCAGATAACTCCTTAATTTCCCCGAATTTTTCAGTCGGTGTTGTTGTTCGTGACGACTGTACGGGCGTATTATCCATCCTTGAAGCAGATAAAGAGAAATCCTTATCAGCAATGCCTTTGACGCGTCGATAGGAACCCAAAGCTAAGCGACAATTCGCCCGTGTTTGCTTAATGTCTATCGTCGATACCTTATCTGCAACTTCTAGCAAAGCATTTATATTTTTTATCATATCTTCCATGGGGGATCTTTCCTTTCTACATGGGTGGTGTCATCGGAAATGCTTTTAGTGAACCTTCTTCACTTTTCGGTTAGCCATTAGGCGCTGGATTCGTTCATTTAGATCTTTCAGGTCTACTGGTGGTTCTTGTGTTGATTGAGCGTCTTTCTGCTGGTTGCTTTCAAGCTCTTTCTTTCGTTGCTCAATCTTAGCTCTTAGATCTTTTTCCCTTGCATGGCATTGTTCTCGTTCTTCATCGGATGAGAAGCAATTCTTCACATTTACCAACTGTAATTTCTCTAGCTCTTGAGTTAACTCAATTATTTCAGGGTCTTGCTGTTGTTTGTGCTGGGCTTTTAGCCAATCAGGAACGGGTTCCTGGTAGCCCCGTTTTGCTTGATAGTTGCCGTTCGAATGGGCTTTCGCATATTTCGATTTCATCCGCAACGTTGCATAGTTCTTGAGAAACTTAAATGCTGAAACCACAATGGTTTGCCAATACTCGTCTTGTTGTGAAAACAGGATCGTTTGCTTGATTTCTTGATAGTCGTATCCTGTTTTTAGCAACGTTTCAAAGGTGCGTACCGTGCTTTCATTGGGCTGAATCGAAATGGTTGGGTTATTTTCTTTCAGGCATTCCAAAAATGCCACCGCCAACTGATGAGCGGGTGACTCGCTAGTAGCCGATTTCTGCTGAGTGGTGAAATGAGAGTAGTCATCTGTCATGTATTTATCTGCGTATTCATCTGTATGTAGGAATGTAGATTTTCTACATTCCTGGAATGTCGGTTTTCTACATTCCTGGATTGCTGGTTTTCTACATGCTGAAGTGTCGATTTTACGCTTGTTAGTATCCGTATTCGCTGGTTGTTGACTCACATGATTCGTTGATGATGAGTGATTATTTGATAATTCATCACCACTCACCTCTTGCTTCACAACTGCTACAGGTTCTTTCGGGGCTACTTGATTCACCGTGATCGTCATCACTGGTTTGATTTCTTTAGTATTCGTTAAGTTTTGCTCGTTTTGCGTGGATGGCGCTGTATTCATTGCGTTGTCTTTACTCATCGTGGTATTATGAACCTGTAGATGATTAAAGACATGGGAAAAGATGACTTCCACATTCGCCTTAAAATGCATCACAGTTTTTCCATATGTGAGCTTAGTTTTCGTTTCAATGAAATTGAGATGTTCTAGCTTTTTGATGCAACGATCAATTTGGCAGCGACTAAGGGTCGTTTCTTCTTCCCAGTCTTTTTTAGTTTTATAGAAGTAACCATCTTCATGATGATGACGATCACTCCAATAAATGACTTGATTTAAAAACAAAGCCGTGTTTAAATCACCTAAAATTTCCACAAAGACTTTAGGAAACGTCAGGTATTGGCTTTGAGCAGGAGATTGATAAATAATAGTTCTCAATTGATCGTTGTTATGCATGATAGCCCCTCTTTTCTTTGATTAGTGGTGGTGAATGGTTACTTTTTTCTTTTTCTTCTACTACGTGACCGACGTCGGCGTTTACGTCGCTTCATTTGCCCTATCAATACATCTGCTAAGGTCATATAAAAAGACGAAAGGAAAAGCGTCATGAGTGGTCGTCGCATTGTATGTAATAGCTTCTTTAACTTGTAACGATTCATCTTGAACGCCCCCTTTTGTTTCCTAACAGAAATCAATCATGTCTAAATCTTTCCCTACGCAAAATAGGATGATGTAACTAATGGGAATTCCTAGAAACTGACTCTTCTCAAAAAGTTTTTTGTATAATTCTTTAGGTATAGATAAAGTGATTAAAGCTTCTTGTTCAAAGACTTTCATTTTTTCTCTTCCTTTCGGTTATCATCTGATAAATGGCGTTCCACGCTTTCTAAAATAAATACCGTCATAGGGACGCCCTGCTTTTTAGCTTCTGTCTTTATCATTTTCTTCAGCTGATTAGACATACGAATCGATCGTGTGATTCTATCTGGATCTTTACACGGCATGACTGTTACCCCCTTCAATAGCAAATCCAATAAAAAAGCGGGCGACGCATTGTACTAATGCATCGCCCGCTTTGAGCCAATATGTGATAATTTGTAAGTTAATCCTTTGTGCCTTATGTTAACTATAAACCATGCCGAGATAACAGCTTGTATCTCGGCTATCTCCAATAGCAATATATTATCTATAACACCTTAATATCATTAATAGCTAGCGCGTAAATTGATTAATACAGGCCCAGCGACAATCAAACTGCTGAATGTGTTATTCCTTAGCCTTTATCAAGGCATCATTTTTATAAAACCGATGTTATTTGCTATCTCTATCAATTTATCTAACTGTATATCTAGCTAAACCTTCGTCGTTTTTGAATTTTTATAGTTATAATCCGCTGTTAACCAGATCTATCTCTAACAGACGTCATTGCTTTCGGCATCGTTTTATATCATTTAACGAAGACACATGGTATAAAAATGAACTTATGCAATGTAAGTAACTAGTAAAACTGATCCACGGTACTGTATTGAGGTCTCTTCTGCTGTTTCTCGAATATCATCTCAGTGCTTATGAAGCATCAGTACTTTCAACATTCTCTGCTTCATCAATAACTTCTGATGAACGATCATTAGCCGTTAACTCAAAAGGAATCCCACCATATTGGACGACTTTGTGGAGATAAATATTGATTCCAGTGTTGAAATCCATGCCTATCTCCTTGAAAATTTTTTGTGTCCGCTTCTTCAGCCGAGTATCAATCTGAATGGTAATCGTTGTTTTTGCCATTGCTGCCCCCTCCTCCATTCTATTATGTTACGGTGTGATGTGTCTACGCAAGCAAAATAAGGAAATCACTCAAAACTTAGGTATCTATGGACATTTTAATAAGAAGTTGACAAGACACTTAACTAATTTAGTTAAGCGCTATTTCATAATTATATCTTCTAATGGGCACTCCATTAACTCCTTTAGCTTTCTCTTGTCTCGTTCAGCGTCTTTATACCGTCCTTGTCGTAGAAATTCTTTTATTGAGTATTCATATATTTTTTTGAGACGTTGCTTAACAATCTTTGCTCCTTCGAGTGTCGTAGGACCTCGTGTCTCAGAATCATACCGTTCTTTACATACTTGTTCTACTTCTTCATCCGTTAAATTCTCATCACCGTATTTGTGCATAATTATCTCCTCACAATAAATATTTGATAAGTAAATTGCAGTATCAAGTGCAATAGAGAGCTGAATTCGTTGCTGTCACAGTAGGAGCTTGATATAATACAGATAAGGGCAAGGTAGTCTTCGCATAGGAGGCACGGAGATCTAGTCCGTCCCTTTTTGTCTGACATGCGCTCAATCAGACGCAGGCTAAATGAGTGGCTACTTTTTATCATGGCGTTAATGTTCTAGCTAGACGTCAACTAGTCTTAAGACTAACCCAACAAGAATTGGGGCAATAACCGAGTAAAACAAATCTTTAACAGTAATGAATAAGACTACCTTTGCCATGAGAAGCGTTGAATTTTGAATATCAAGATTTGGCGCTTCTTTTTGTATGGAAAATCACAGAAAAGAAAATGGATGTAGTTGCGATTGAATGTTATGGATGACTAGTGAGCAATTTATTTCATTTGTATAAATTGAGGTCTAATACAAATGCAAGTAATTTAATTTACCTATGTATATGTCCTAAGTATACATTTCCTTATGAGTAAGAAAGTTTCGCTTAGGCAATCCTTTACTTATTTTCGGTTGGATCATTATTTCCGTAAAGGGTTTCTGCATCTCCTTCTTCATGGGTGACATGCATAGAATGATCAAACGCAGATAGACGGTTATACAGGTGTTTCTGATAGACTCGTGACTGCTGCTGTTCCAACATGTGCTGACGCGTTTTGATGAAGTCGGTGAGTAGCTGGATGCGCTCTCCTGGATGCTCCAACTGATCAAAGGCGGGATTGTCTCTGTAGATAGCAGTTATGTTGTCCTCCAGCCCCCGCAGTTTTGAAAAGTCATAGTCGGATAGATCCACCAGCTCTATCTGCTTAAATTGAGTTTCTCGGAAAGGCTTCGCAGTGGTGTCCTGCTTGAGATGGATAGAATGACTCGGCATGTTATAGAATAAGCTGGTCCCGCTGTCATAGATGGGGGAAGCTCTCGTGACGGTTAGCGTATGAATGTCACGGATCAGGCCAAAATTATTATAGTGGCGATCTGTGTTACCGATTAAGAAATCAAGCACCAACATCTCAATTCACCGCTGACTGGATATCTGAAATGCCTTGATCGCGACAAACCGCTAAATACCAGTCATACGGGGATAAATGATTAAGACGCTGTTTGTTGCCGACGAGATGCCACGCGGGGATGAGCTCTGTGTTTTGATCAATCACATCTTCACAGATAGAATAGACGGCATCGTTAATCATTACAGTTTGGTAGTTAACATAAGAAGAATATAATTGCTCTGCTATCAGTGATGAGCCCACTTCATTAAAGGGCTCTTGAGTGAACGGCTTTGAGCCACCTTTTATGAGATATCGCTTGTTATCAATAATTGTCCAGGCTTTCTTGAGCCAGCCATCTGTCGTAGTATCTGGGGACTGAAACGATAATGTCTCACTCGTAAATGCTGGATCTAACAGCTTGTGACCCAGCGTTTCTGAAAAAGAATGATCAAAGTAATTGATATCCTCCCACTCTACCGCTGAAGTGATGGGCTTAAGCCAGTATTGATCAGATAAGTTCAACCCATAATTCTTTAAAACCAGCGCATCTGTTGACGGCAGGTCCAAATCTGTGAGGACAGGATCGATCTGTTGCCTGGAAGCCGGGATTTTACGATCAAGAAACCACCTATTTAAGCTACGTCGATCAACTCGGTGCTTCTTGAGAGACACAGCGAGTGGTAGATAGTCTGCGTGATAGACATCTGTAATTTTAGAAATAACAGGCTGATGACTATCCATAATGAGACAGCTCAGCACAGGCATTTTTCGGTTCATCAAGACATATTCCATGACACGCCCTCCTTTCTTATGTGACAGTCCATTTGCCTATTTGAGCGTCTGGGGGCTGGCAGGTAGGTTATTTATACTTTTAAATAGCGTTCTAACAGTCTTCGGGTGATAAATAATCCAAGCCATACTAAAACTAAAATAATTATTCCTAGTCTCATTGTGTGGATTCCTCCTTAGTTGAATGTATCAGCTAGCGCTCGTTTTCGGCAATCTTTTGATTGATATCGTCAATAAATGAACAACTATCATCATACGCCACCTGGTATCCTAACGCACGTTTCATTGCGACAAAATCTGTGATCAGTCGCTCTAGATCAACAGCGGGATCAGGATGCTGGATCCACAACGCCTCCACTTGATCCAGACTGATATAGAAGAGGATATCCCCCTACGATTGAATGATTTCCTCAGTTAATTGTTCTCGCAGATTCAAAGAGATCTGCTCTACCGCATAGAGGTCTCGTACTTGACGATGATGATACTGCGCCAACAATGTTTTTTGTGCGAGCATGCCGAGTATCTGGAAAATATGGCACCCGATAAATTCACTAAACATGTGATATTGCTCACTTTTGGACTTAGGATCTGGTAATTTTACCATGTACGGCTCCTGATTAATGCCTATTCCCCTCTTTGCGAAATGACTTCCTGCATAAATAAGCTGAGGAATGATGGGTGCGCTCGATATATCTAGCATCAACTCTCCTCCCCTCTTGCTGTTATTGTAATGAAAGTAACAGTCATCAGCAATCTCACTTTTACTACCAAGTGTCATATCACACATCAATAATAGTTTCTTTGAACCTTAATCGCGCTTCCTATTTATTTGAGGCTTAGCGTCTGTCATAAATGACGTTAATGCAATCATATTAATTTACTATTATGTGTTTTTTCTTTTATCAATGCAAAAAAATGGGTGACATATTCTTTATTCATTACTACAATTGGATTCATTTACCTTATTCGCCTAAAACGACCGAACCCTCCCTATTCTGTTTTCAAGAATAAGCAACCTTATTTCCTCACTCAAAGTCACTCTCTAAGCATTTCGCGTTGTTTCTCTGGTTATCTTCCTGTATACTACGCAATGGAATCGATCATTCTCTACTAAAGATATTAATAGATAATAGCTTCCTATATTCCTCACATTTAAGCTCGTGATCGGGCTTTTTCTTTTGGCTAGGGCTCATGATCCCCTATAAATAGAAGAAGTGAGTATTCCTTTCAATAGGAAGGATTGATTCAACACCACTTTAAGGAGGAAGAGAATGGCACAATTTACCTTAATGCTCAATCTACAGCTCACCTTATTGATTTTCATGTTAACGGGCATGTTTAGTTATCGATTAAAAATTATTACGGACCAAAATATTAGTGGGATGAGGCAGCTATTGATCAAGATTTTACTGCCGGTCATGGTGTTTAATTCATTTCGCTCGGTGACTATGGATGTTATCCGCCTCAGTGTGCAGGCACTCATTTTAACGACGATCCTTTATGCAGTGGTTTATTTCATCGGAAAGTGGATTTACCGCGCATTCCCCAACGAGCAAGCAAAGGTGCTCCACTATGGAACGCTCGTGAATACAGTCGGTTTTACGGGACTTCCGCTCGTGAATCAAGTATTCGGCGATGTGGGGTCCGTGATCGCCTCTGTCTATTTGATCCCACACCGTATCTACACCTGGACGTTGGGTTTATTTATCTTAGCCGATCAGCAGACAGAGAGCACCCGTACGATTATCAAGCGTTTGGCAACGAATCCCTCCATTATTGCAGTATTTCTGGGGTTGGCTCGCGGGTTGTTGAAACTTCAACTCCCTGCTTTTCTCGATAAAAGTATCACTATGATGAGTACGACTGTAACGCCATTTGCAATGATTGTGATTGGCGCCAGCATCGCCACTGTGCCCTGGTCCAAACTGATTGATTTTCCCGTGATTCTCTACTGTTTGGTGCGCCTGCTGGGGATTCCATTTGCAGTGATGGGCGTTCTTACGCTCTTTCACTTCGATCATACGCTCATCGGGGTAATGACGCTGATGGCTGCCATGCCTGCGGGGGTATTGGTATCCGTTCTCGCTAGCGAATATCATCTGGACGAGCAATTTGCGGCGCGCCTCACCCTCGTTTCCATCCTCGCATCGATCTTTACGACACCGATTGTGATGGCATTCGTGTAGGTCGCATTCTACACAAATCATTAAATGAGGTAGCCTCCTCATTACTCAATCTGTTTCATTCTCGTACTGGACAATCTATCCTATTCACATACAAAAGTGACCTGCTGTATCCTTTGCTGTTTGGATAAAGCAGGTTTTTTATTGAGCACTCATTTTCATATTATTTAAATGTCTTTGTGTTCTTTAACATCACTGACAGCTTGTTAGAAACCGATTCAAGCCCTCTCCACTACTGAACTACTAGTAACTTTCTGAAGCACCGGATGTCGCATCCACATCGGCTGGCGCTGTTGATTCGATCGTCGGTTTTGATCCAGAGGCGCCAGATGTTGCGTCGGTCGCAGTAGGATTTGGTTCAATCTGAGGTTTGGCGCTATCATCCATGATCAATTTTTGCCCTGTCATCTGTAAATACGAAGCAACAATTGGCCAGATATCAACGACCCATTCATTAATGCCACGATAACGGCCATCTGCATCATGCATGGCTTTGTAATAATGCATGACATGTTTTTCATTGACTTTGTTGATAAAAGGAACTGGCATGCTGACGAGATCGGTCTTGCCTGTACGCAATGCATGCACCACCTGTTTTGCCCCCTTTATCGCGCGATCTGGATGAACAGACGAAAGTGGATCTCCCACTTGTTTTGGTTGACGTGGCGCTAACATATTTTTGGGGTCTTCATCCATCCGGTTGTAATAGATAAATTGGTTGTTATCGTCGGCAAAAGTAAGCTCAACCGGCATGGTATTTAAAAACCAGTTCAATTGATTGACCGTTAGAAGACCCTGATCTAATTTAACATAGGTATCTCCTTCGACTGCCTGTGTCTTTTCAGCCGCTTGTTCGAGCCAGTCTTCCGCTCTCATATCGACGTCTTTCACCGTTGTATCTACTGCATGAGCGGCCGTTAAGTCCTCAGCCTCCCAGTCTTCTGGTTGATGAGCTTGCATCGCTTTCAATACGTTGATCCACTTCAAGAAGCTCGCCATCACGCTCTCTAAGAAGTGAATGGTCCGTTCTTCTTTCAAGTTGCCACTGTCATCAAAAGCAGTTTTCACATTGCCTAATAAAAATTCATCTTTGGGCATGACTAAGGCATTGATCCCTGGCGCTTCAAGAATTTGCCGTAAATCCATCTGTGCGCGGCCGGATCCTTGTTCAAAGTAAGAAGCACCCACTAATAATACTGGTTTATTAGTGAAAGGATGCACACTAGCAGAGAGCCATTCAATCACATTCTTTAAGGCAGCAGTTGTGGTATGGTTATGTTCCGGCGTGGCTAGAATCACACCGTCTGCTGCTATAATTTTTTGATTCAAATAGTCGACTGCTGGTCCCATTGCCATGCCAACTTTAAACATCGGGACATCTCGAATATCCAGGATTTCAATATCGATCGTTTCCTTGAAATGACTCGCGATATAGAGCATTAACTGGCGATTATATGATTCATCCGCAATCGAACCGACGATCCCTACTAATTTCATTTTTTCTACGCCTCCTAATCGTTCCATGTATAATTTTCGACGGCTTTACGCTGCTCGTCCGTTGCATGAGACAGTTGTTTTGAGAGATTA
Organism: Aerococcus sp.; assembly: GCA_030528285.1. GTDB lineage: Bacteria > Bacillota > Bacilli > Lactobacillales > Aerococcaceae > Aerococcus. Next base: position 13,313 of record JAUMZE010000006.1, read on the forward strand.
GCGAACACCTCAAAATCAAGAAAGAGTCCTTCCAACAACGCTACTTTTTCTTCATTATTCAAGCATCCCTTCTCATCAAACGCCTGCAAAGAATAACCCAAAAGAAATTCTGAGCTTGGCATAATGCGTGCACTGAGCTCCGGCGAATCCAATATCCTACGCAGGTGTGCCTGAGCTCTGGATGTCCCTAATGTCCCGTAAGAGGCCCCCACAATCATCACAGGTTTCCCAACAAAGGGATGTTTGGCATAAGAGAGCCATTCCAGCGCATTCATCAAAACAGCCGGGACAGCATGGTCATACTCTGGCGTCGCAATGATGACCCCGTCAGAGGTTTCAATTTTCGTCGCAATCTCTTCGGCTTCTTTTGGGAGAACGCGCTTTTCATTCTTGAAGAACACGGGTAAATCACTGATATCCACTAATTGTATTTCTGCCTTTTCCTTAAAGTGATCCTGGATATACTTCATTAACTTAAGATTGGTAGACTTTAAATCGTTTGTCCCAGGAATCCCAATATAGTGGTTCATCTGTTTCCACTTCCTTTAACTAATTACTTAACCTCATTTGTTTATTTTTGCACAAAATTGTCTTTGATACAAGCGCTATCATCCCCACTTTTATACAAAAAATGAGTGACCTCTTAATAATAGAGATCACTCATTTTCACAGTCTACAAGTGGTTAGATATTATTTCTCAAAAGCAGTGGTCATTGGTGGAACGACTTGTTTTTTACGGGAAACAACGCCTTTGAGTGGTAATTGATGGTCGGTAACGGTGACATTGAAGGCTTCTTCTACTTTAGGGATCATCGCATCAGCGCCCACGAACAGGCCTTCTGAGTCGTTGGTTAAGATGTTCGTGACGATCAATAAGAAACCGTCGTATCCCTTCTTAGCGGAAAGGCTTTCCATCGCGCTTAACATTTGTTCTTTGCGTTTGAGAACGTCATTGACATCAACGACATTCACTTGGCCGATCCGTACGTTGAAATCACCCATAGTAAAGGATTTTGCGTCTCCTTCCGCAATGTCTTCCTCGCTCTTGTCGTCCACATTTGCACCTGCTTTCAACATAGCAGTTCCGTATGCCTGATCGTCAATCCCAGCATGTGCTACCAAGTCTTTAGCGATTTCTTTGTCTTGCTCGGTGAACGTTGGAGAGGAGTACAATAGGGAGTCTGAAATTAACCCTGACAGCATGAGCCCTGCGATATCAGCGGGAATATCCACGCCATGTTCCTTGTATAAGAGGTAGATGACGCTCTGGCAGCAGCCCAAAGGTTTAATCGTCACATAGGTTGGTTCCGCTGTTTCGAAGTTACCTACGCGGTGATGGTCCACAACAGAATGGATTTTGAGGTCTTTGATATCACTGACAGATTGTTGGAACTCATTATGGTCCACTAAGGCAACGGTGTCGGTTTCGTCGCCCGCTTGTTCGATGATACGTGGTGCTTCATAACCAAATTGTTTGAGGGCATATTCGGTTTCCTTGTTGATTTCGCCTAAAGCCACGGCCTCTGCTTCATAGCCTAATTGATTCAACAGGTAGCTATAGGTAATGGCGCAGGTGATCGCGTCAGTATCCGGACTTTGATGCCCGAAAACTAAAATTTTACTCATTTTGTTTCCCCTTTCCTATTCAAACGCTAAAGTTAAACATCTAAATTATAACATAAATGATCCGTAGAGGTAGGCGTCAGCAGCGGATTTCGCGGTGAATTTCTCCTCTAAAATGAGAAATTCTTGGCATAATAGTTACCCTAGAGATAGAAACTATTATCTATTAATAATCACATCTGCTATCGAACATTCGTCTACTCTCCACACACTAAGCGTCATATCTTCCTCTCCACTCTCAATCAAATGTTTAAAGAAATATATCCCCACTCAATGATGACAAACCCTTCTTCCTTAAGAAAAACAGCTACACCTCATCCGTGTCTACCAACAACAAGGGCGTGACACTAATAATATCGCCAAATGTTTGTTCGTCCAATAATGAAGAGCCGTTGCTGTAGCGCTCCCCAATCGGTACCTGACGCGTTTCAATCGTAGCCAGTTCCCCATTGGATCCATAGAGTTCGTATTGTTGATCGAGGGAGTCAACCGGATAGACACCGACAATGCGATGTGGTTGTCCTTTCAATTCCTTGAGTACCACTAGCCCGCGTTTAGCACGTCCCAAGAGAGAAACTTCCTCCCACTTCATGCGTTTGAAGTTGCCGCGTTGGGTGATGAGGAGCCACTGATCATTATTCGATGGATTTTCGTTCAAGATCATCCCTGTCACGTGGTCATGCGGTTTGAGATTGACGGATTTCACACCTTTTGCCTTAGCGCTCACAATGTTGACTTCATCGAGCGGATAGCGAGAGGCAAATCCCATCGCCGTTACTAATAGTACCTCCGCTTGTTTACGGTCAACGGTGTCCTCAATCAGAGAGACGCCGACGACTTCATCGAGCGGATCCTTGGCTGTGAGACGCATGGCTTGAGCGGTGCGTTTCTTGTAGCCACGGAATGACCCTAATTCACTGAGCGCAGTCTGTTTGATCTGCCCGGCCCGTGTTGCCATCACGAGCGCTTGTTTAGTGGCTTTATGGTATGGATAAACGGCAATGACCTGCTCATCATCGGCGAGTGGAATCCGCTGTGAGAGATGCTCCCCAATATCCTTCCATTTCAATTCTTGGAGCTCATACACCGGTTGGAAGATGTAATTGCCCTTATTCGTTAGTAAGATCAAATTCTCTAAGGTTGAATGCTCCTCAAGATAAAGAACATGATCACCCTCCCGTAACCCGAGATCACTGAATTTGGAGGACTGGTAACTCCGAAGACTCACGCGCTTGATATAGCCACCGTATGTCACCACTGTCATCACCTGTTCTTCAGGAATCAGGAATTCTTTTTTGATGGTGATCTCTTCAATTTCTGCTTCGATGGTTGTCCGGCGTGGGGTCGCATACTGCTTCTTGATTGCTCGCAGTTCCTTCTTCATTTCTTTTTTCAGGACGGACGCATCATTTAATAGCGCTTGGTAGTCGTCGATATCCGCTTTGAGGGAGGATTTTTCTTCCTCCAGGGCCGTAATATCAGTATTGGTTAAACGATACAACTGGAGGGAGACAATGGCTTCTGCTTGCAGAGCCGAAAATTGGAAGGTTGCCATCAAACGTTTCTTAGCATCGGATTTATTCTTGCTGCTCCGGATAAGCCGAATCACCTCGTCTAACTGAGAGATGGCCTGAATGAGCCCCTCTACAATATGGAGGCGCTGGGTGGCTTTATTCAAATCATAGGTGGTACGCCGACGAATGACCTCCTCGCGATGAGCAATAAAGGCCGAAAGTATCGGGATAATCCCTACTTTTTCAGGACGCTGGCGGTTAATCGCCACCATGTTAAAGTTGTAATTGATTTGGAGATGGGTGTTCTTGTAGTAATACTGGAGAATCTGGTCCTTATCGGCATCTCTTTTGAGCTCGATCACAATCCGAAGCCCTGAACGATCGGTTTCGTCACGGACTTCAATGACCCCATCGATGGAATGATTCAACCGTAATTGTTCCATCCGTCGTACCAAATCGGCTTTGTTGACCTCGAACGGAATTTCCGTAATGACGATCTGTTCGCGACCACTGCGGAGTTTCTCTACCTCCGTGCGTGCACGAACCACAATGCGTCCTCCTCCACTGCGATAGGCTTTCTCCAGTTCTTTCTTACCCTGAATGATGCCACCGGTTGGAAAGTCTGGCCCTGGGAGATATTTCATCAATGTATCCACCTTCGCATTCGGATGATCGATGAAATAAACCACGGCATCAATGACCTCGCCCAAATTATGCGTCGGGATTTCCGTCGCATAACCGGATGAGATACCCTGCGCGCCGTTCACCAATAAATTCGGGAAGGCGGCAGGCAAGACGGTCGGTTCCTCCTCCGTATCGTCGAAGTTCAACATCGTATCAACAGTTTCTTTGTCGAGATCTCTCAGTAACTCTCCAGCAATTGGGCTGAGGCGTGCCTCGGTGTAACGCATCGCTGCCGCCGGGTCCCCATCTAAAGACCCATTATTACCATGAATTTCAATGAGGGTTTCACGATTCTTCCAGTCCTGACTCATGCGAATCATCGCCTCATAAACCGAGCTATCCCCATGCGGATGGTAGTTACCAATCACATTCCCCACAGTTTTGGCGGATTTTCGAAAAGGATGATCCGCCGTGTTGCGGTCGTGGAACATCGCATAGAGAATCCGGCGCTGAACGGGTTTCAAGCCGTCTCGAATATCCGGCAAGGCGCGGTCCTGAATAATATATTTAGAGTAACGGCCAAATCGATCGCCCATTACCTCTTCTAAATTGAGTTCTTGGATATCTATCGCCATTAGTCGTCCTCCTCGTCAAATAAGGCGCTCTGTTGGTAGTTCGTGTCATTAGAAAAATTCGTGTCCATCGTATCGGCATCTGTTATTTCTCTGTTTGCGGTACTTGCTTCATCGTTCTCCTCCAGCACGCCTGCTTGTTCACTACCAGATTCATTGGTTGCATTCTCCAACAGCGTATCTTCTTCATCCATCGTGAACTGTACGTGCTGTTCGATCCAGTTACGGCGTGGTTCAACTTTCGACCCCATGAGGACAGACACCCGTTTTTCGGCGAGTGCTTCATCATCCACTGTGACGCGAATCAAGGTACGTGTTTTAGGATCCATGGTGGTTTCCCACAACTGATCAGCATTCATTTCCCCGAGTCCTTTGTAGCGCTGGAGAGTGTATCCTTTTCCTATTTTTTTCGTGATGGCGGCTAATTCCTCATCGGTCCAGGCGTAATGGGTTTGTTCCTGCTTGCCTCTGCCTTTTGAGACCTTGTAGAGTGGAGGCATCGCGATATAGACCTTGCCCGCTTCAATGAGTGGTTTCATGTAGCGATAGAAGAAGGTTAATAGTAACACCTGAATGTGGGCACCATCCGTATCGGCATCGGTCATAATAATCACCTTATCGTAGCTGGCGTCACTCACATCGAACTCCGCACCGACGCCCGCATTGATAGTGTAGATGATAGTGTTGAGCTCTTCATTCTTCAAAATATCCTCCATGCCGGCTTTTTCGGTATTGAGGACCTTCCCACGCAGCGGCAGGATGGCTTGGAAACGCCGATCACGCCCCTGTTTGGCAGATCCCCCCGCGGAATCTCCCTCCACGAGAAAGAGCTCATTTTTCTTCGCATTGTGGCCTTGTGCAGGGGTGAGTTTTCCTGAAAGAATGGTTTCAGTCTTTTTGCTTTTCTTTCCAAGTCGTGATTCTTCCCGTGCTTTACGAGCCGCATCACGCGCTTGACGGGCACGAAGCGATTTCTTCACGAGATTTTGCGCAGTCTCCCCATTCTCCAAAAAGAAAATACTGAGCTGTTCATTGGTAAGATTTTCCACGGCGAGGCGGGCTTGTGGGGTTCCTAACTTGCCTTTGACCTGGCCTTCAAACTGGAGAATCTCCTCAGGCACGCGAATGGAAAGAATCGCAGTGAAGCCCTCTCTGACGTCGGTCCCCTCGAGATTCTTCTCTTTCGGCTTGATGAGATTGACCTTCCTCGCATATTCATTGAATGCTTTGGTCATCCCTGCTTTGAGGCCGGTTTCGTGTGTCCCGCCATCCGGTGTCCGAACGTTATTGACGAATGAGAGGATCGTTTCAGAAAAACCATCATTATATTGAAAGGCTAACTCGATCTCAATCCCGCTGTTGCTATCGACTCCTTCAAACAGGACCGGTTGATGAAGGGTATCCTTGTCCTCATTCAAATAGTTAACGAATGAAACAATCCCATCTTCAAACTGAAAAACTTCCTTGATCGGTTCTTCTGGGCGTTCGTCGATAAAGGTCATCTTTAACCCTTTAATGAGGAATGCCTCTTCACGGAGATGTTCGCTCAAAGTTTGGTCATTAAAGCGCGTGTCCCCAAATACTCCGGGATCCGGAATAAAACGAATGGTGGTGCCTGTCTGTTTCTTTTTGGTGGCGTGGGTATCTGGTTTCTTCGGATGTCCGCCGTCAACGAAACGCTGGTGGTATTCTTTCCCGTCACGATCCACCCATACTTCTAATTCTTTGGAGAGAGCATTAACAACGCTGGACCCGACGCCATGGAGCCCCCCGGATGTTTTGTAGGCATTCTCGCTGAACTTACCACCTGCATGCAGCACGGTGAGGATGACCTCTACAGTCGGATGCCCGCTCGCATGTTGACCAATTGGCATCCCGCGCCCGTTATCGCGCACGGTGCAGCTCCCGTCACGCCCGATCGTTACTTGAATGTCATCACAGAACCCCGCCAGAGCCTCATCAATTGCATTATCTACAATTTCATAGACCATATGATGCAATCCGCGCGCATCCGTGGATCCAATGTACATCCCCGGACGCTTCTTGACCGCATCTAAGCCCTCTAAAATTTGAATTGAATTCTCGTCATATGTTGGTGTCGATTTTTTTTGCGCCATCTATGCGTTCTACTCCTTCATTTTAAACATCGCTTCAATCTTACAGCACTTTCCGATAATGTCAAAACCTCCCGCAATCCTTGTTTTTCCCATTATAGCAAAGTCCGTCATATCAACGCTTTTAATTCTATAAGTTAACGATGATAAAGAAAGGAATGGTCCCTTGATTAGAGTTGGAGTGGAGTTGCTGGTATCAACCCCTTGATTAAGGTAGAAAACATATCATTAAAGAATGCAGAGATGCTGTATCAGTACGCACTCCAAAAGAAAGGCAAGCATTTCTTATAATGACTGTAACAGAGCCTCTTCACGCTGAACGATTACGGACCATGGGGAGAACTTTTTATTATAATAGAGGTGCAGATGACACTATATATTCATGACATCGAATGGTCGATTTGAACGGAGATGCCTTTATTAAGAAGTTTTACAAGGACGGACAAGAAGTGAAGCTGATTTCGTTAAATCAAAAATACGACGAAATTGTTTTAAGAGAGAATGATGACTTTATCGTGTTTGGTGGGGTCGCCCTACAGAAATATAAGATTTAAGGAGGTAACAAGCATGGCAGAGAAAAAAAGAGAAACGACAAAAAAGAACATCTGTTAGACCAATATCGATTGCTACGCCAACAGATGGAAGAGTATAAAGATGTATTTATTCGATTGAAGGGCAAATAATCATGGAATATATAACCGACAGCGTGAACGGACCAAGGCAAAACCAAAAATCTTAGACAAAGCCAGAGCTACCTACTATAAACTACTGGACGAAATCAAGAAAGAGGAAACAATCTGCATCCCCGTCTATATCAAGTTATTTATTGCCTCTTGATCACTCTGACTTCCTGCGTTATGATGAAATCGTATTCAAATAACATTTTTATAGCACTAGGGGTGTTCTTTGGAAGAACTGAGACATGCTTGATAAGCGTGATCCCTTTGAACCTGTAAGTTAGGACTTGCGAAGGAAAGTGTTGAATGAGGATTTGATCCACACCTCCCAAAGTGAACTAACTGCAGTTGCCTTTGGGAGGTTTTTTCATGCCCTCTGATTACTAAAAAGGAGTCGTTCTATGACAGATACAATGATTCAATCCCTGAGGCACCAGCGCCCCGTCGTCGTTAACTACGCGAATTTCGTGACGCCCTTTCTCGTGGCGAACGGACTGAACGCAATCGGCGCCTCCCCCATTATGAGTGAGGAACAGGAAGAAGCGCATGACCTTGTTCAAATCGCCAAAGCGGTCGTAATCAATGCTGGGGCTGTTAGACGAGACAGCTGGCCACTCATGCAAGCTCTCGCAACCTCTGCTAATGAACGAAACATTCCCCTCGTTCTCGATCCCGTGGCAGTGGGTGCGACACGCTACCGGAAAGAACTGAATACCTATTTATTGAAGCACTACCACTTCACAGCGATTCGCGGCAACGTAGGTGAGATCGCCACCTTAGCGGATATCCCATGGCACTCCCAAGGCATCGACGCGGGCGAGGGTAATACCCACGCCGTCGAAGTCGTTACCACCTGCGCCCAAAAATATCAGGCAATCGCCATTGCGAGTGGAAAAGTCGATTACATCAGTGACGGCACGCACACCCTCGCCATTCATAATCAAACCGAGCTACTCCCAACCTTAGTAGGGTCCGGCGATTTATTATCGAGCATGGTGGGCGCATACCAGAGTGTTTGTTCAGATCCACTCGCGGGCGCAAAATGGGCGATTCTTCACCTAACAATTGCTGGGGAACAAGCAGCAACGTCCCTCCATCACCAACTGCTACCCGGACAATTCTACTGGCAACTGCTCGACCAACTCAGTGTATTGACGGATCAAACGCTCCATCAAATGAAGAAAGTAGAGGTTTTATCATGACAGAAACACTCACCCCTCCCCAAGTGCTCACCATCGCTGGGACCGACAGTAGTGGGGGCGCTGGCATGCAGGCTGATTTGAAAACGATGCAGGAGTGCCAGGTGTTCGGTACCTGCGTGGTTGTTGCCGTAACCGCTCAAAATACCCAAAGTGTTCTCGATTTTATCGCCATGCCCAAAGCTATCATTGATCATCAGTTCCAAGCACTCGCAAATGATTTAACGATCACCGCCGCCAAAACCGGAATGCTCGCCAATCGTGAAGTGGTGGAAGCAGTCGCTACAAACTACCAAAAGTATGATTTTGGCCCGTTGATTGTGGATCCAATCATGATCGCAAAAGGAGGCGCTAAATTATTAAGTGAGGACGCGATCCAAGCCGTCAAAGAATACCTCCTCCCACTCGCCTACTTGATCACCCCAAATCTTCCTGAAGCTGAAAAACTTGCGGGAATGACGATCGAAACGCTCGAAGATATGGATAAAGCTGCCCAGCGTTTACGTGCGCTCGGTGCGAAAAATATCCTCATTAAAGGAGGACACGCCGATCATACGTCAGAGAGTGTCGATGTCCTCTATCTGGAAAATGGAGAGACGCATACCTTCGTCAGTCCACGGATTGACACCCAAAATACACACGGCACCGGTGACACCCTCTCCTCTGTGATTACCGCTGAAATCGCGAAGGGGGCGGACCTCATCACCGCCCTTCAAACGGCCAAGGACTTTACCTTTGCTGCGATTAAAGATGGCATTCACGTCGGTCACGGACATGGCCCTCTCAATCACTGGGCCTATCGCACAATAGAAGGAGCTCATCATGACATTTAACGCAGATTTCTTAAAACTCTATTTCATCGGTGGCTCGCAGGATTTCAAACACCCTGAGGATCTCCTCACTCAACTGGAAAAACTCTTAGATGCTGGTATTACCGCTTTTCAATTTCGTGATAAGGGACCGGGCAGTTTGACGAAAGACCCCACTGCTCAGCGCGAACTCGCCGAGGCTTGCCAGCGCCTCACACGGCAGTATCAAGTACCATTTTTTGTGGATGATGATGTCAATCTCGCTATCGCTCTCCACGCAGAGGGTATTCACGTCGGACAGGATGATGAAGCAGTGACCTCCCTCCTCCAACGTATTCCCGATGAAATGTTTGTAGGTCTCTCCTGCAAAACCAAGGAACAGGTTGAAATCGCCAACCAGACACCGGGGATTGACTATCTCGGGGTAGGCCCGATTTTTCCAACCAGTTCCAAGCCTGACGCTGGGCTCATTTTAGGACTCGGCACACTAACAAAGCTGGTACAACTGAGCACTCGTCCCGTGGTAGCGATCGGAGGTATTACGCTAGACGCCCTCCCAGACATTCTCAAAACCGGCGCAAAAGGCAGTGCTGCTATTCGTCTCTTCGCGGATAAGGCGGATCCCGCCACCATGCTAGCTCCATTCGCATAGCCATAACAATCGCCACACAGACATAGAAAGGACATCTCCATGCTCTCCAAAGACCTCAAGACACTCGCTCAACCGATTCTAGCAGACATTATCAATCATCCTTTTGTGCAAGGCATCAAAAAGGGCCATTTACCGAGTCAAGCGCTCATTACCTATGTCGAATAGGATACGCGTTTCCTCGAAAATTTTGCTAAGGTGTATGTGGCCGCGCTCATGAAGAGTCAAACGCGAGAAAAGATGGAGTTTTTCGCAGAACAGGTGAGTTACAGTCTGATGGATGAAATGGCTGCCCACAAAATTCTCCTGGGCGAGGCAGGGGCGATGCTTTCAAACCATCAACACGCTCCGATGTGGCCAGAGACCTATGCCTATAACACCCACCTCGCTGTAGCAGCTCAGAGTGGTGAACTCGTAGATATCATTAGCGCCCTCTTACCATGCTCTTGGACCTATCAAGTCGTCTACCAAACGATCCGCCCAGAAATTAAAGACAATAATTCATTCCTAACATGGATTCAATTCTATTACCCAACGTCTGAGGATATGGATGATCCCGCCATCCAGACACTCTTTGATCTCCTCGACGAATAGGCCCCCCCTCACGCTTGCCCATTGAAAACAGATAGAAACATATTTCCTCCGTAGCTGTGAATATGAGTGGCGTTTCTGGGAACAAGCATATCAGAGGCTTGATTGGCAGTTTTAAGCTAAAATCTATGCGTTGAATGAAGCTCATTCATTCAGCCGTTATTCATCCATCAGTTACTTATCATTTCATAGTAAAAGGGACTCCCCGAATCATTTATTCAGGAAGTCCTTTTTTATTTCATTGGTTGCTCGCGTGAATGATATTTTTCACCGGCGCAAAGGTACGGCGATGAATTGGCGTAGGGCCGTATTTTTCAAGGGCTAAGAGATGCTCTGTCGTTCCATATCCCATGTTACGATCAAAACCATATGCTGGATATTGTTTGGCATAATCGATCATCAATTGGTCCCGATACTCCTTAGCGTAGATGCTGGCGGCGGCCACGGAATAGAGACGCGCATCTCCCTGAATCCAATTCTCCTGTGGCTGGGTGATCGCCTCTAAATGAACTGCATCCGTCAAGACATATTCAGGGGCAGGATCAAGCGCATGGATACTCATCGTCATCGCGCGCTTGGTGGCCTCCAAGATGTTGATTTCGTCAATCACTTGATTATCGACTACCGCTATTTCCACACTCAGCGCATATTTCTCGATGGCTTGAACGAGTGCTTTTCGCTTCTGATGGGAGAGCTGTTTGGAGTCATTGAAATAATATGGAGGCAGATCGCTCGGGAGAATCACAGCACAGGTCACCACGGGCCCAGCGAGCGGTCCACGTCCAACTTCATCGACGCCACAGATGTACTGATAGCCTTGTTGATGGAGAGACGTTTCATATGCCTTGAGTTCATTTACAGCCTCCAGTGCAGCGGATTTTTTCATACGCTGACGGAGCACTTGGCGAGCAAGTTTTCTAACCCCCTCCCGCGAATCCACAGACATCCACGCCAGCATCTCATCATCCACGGTGTTAACGGGGTTGGCGATATAGGCTTTGAGTTTCGCAATCGAATACGTCTGGAGCGGTTCATCACTCGTCATGTTCGCTGCCTCCATCTGTCTCTTCTTCAAAGTCACTGATCCAATCAAACGTGAAGCGCCCGAGTTTGCCTTTTTGGAGGGATTGAATGAGCTGGTCACTCGCCTGTTCGTAATCATCCTTGAGCCCCATTTTTTTCGTGAGGAGGAGCAGTAGATCTGGTAGTGATAACTCCATATCCGCTTCTTTCAGTTTAAAGGCTGCCATGAATGCTTCTGGGTAATGGGTCTTCAGAATATCTAATGTTACTAATAGAATATCGTCGCTATAATAGTGGTCGTCCTTGATGGAACCGATCAATGCGAGTCGCTCTGCCACGCGCTGATCCTCAAATTTCGGCCAGAGAATCCCCGGCGTATCCAGCAGTTCAAAATCCTCATCGATTCGAATCCACTGTTGTCCCTTCGTCACGCCAGGTCGATTCCCCACCGAGGCAATTTTTTTCCGGGTCAATTGATTAATGAAAGTCGACTTACCGACATTAGGAATACCGAGGACCATGAGACGGATGGTTTTCTGCTTCACACCTTTTTGTTGCCACTTCTCCACAATCGGACGTGCGAGGGCTTTAATGGCCTCCCGCAGTCGTTTCATATCGCGGTTATTTTTACTATCGATCGCAATCGCTGCTCCTTGATGGTATTTGAGATATTTCAGCCACTGCTCGGTCGCTTTTGGGTCTGCTAAATCAGCCTTATTGAGGACAATCAGATGTTTCTTTTGATTAATCAATTTGTTGATCATCGGATTCTCGCTCGATTGGGGCACACGCGCATCCCGTAACTCAATCACAATATCGACCGCGGACAGTTGTGACTGCACTTCCCGCTTGGCCTTCTCCATATGCCCTGGGTACCATTGAATAATTGCCATGTTTGACCTCTTTTCTTATCTATCCTCTATCTGTCGTTCATTCTCCGCCAAAAAACAAAATAAGGCAATCGACCAAATGGAGGTTGCCCTATTATTTATCTATTACTGGTTCACTTCGACGGGTTTGATTTTACCGATATTATTGAGTGGCCAAATTCGGTAGCTAACCGTTCCCCCCACGTGGGACTCATCAATAAACCCGAATTCCTCACTATCCTTAGAGACTGGACGATTATCTCCCATCACAAAGAGTTTCCCTTCAGGTACGGTTTGTGTTCCCGTTGACTTCAAGGTTTCTAGCGTAAAGTTCGGGGTGACATTCGTACCTGGATTTTCTGCTTTTAATACATCCAAATACGGTTCATCCACCTTTTCTCCATTCACGTAAAGCTGATTATTGCGGTATTCTACGGTATCTCCCGGAACGCCGATCACTCGCTTCACATATTCATCCCCCGATTGATCCGGCGCGTCAAAAATCACGATTTCCCCGCGGTCATAGGTTTTATCGAGATGGTTGAGCCAAACATGCTGGCCATTTTCTAAGGTTGGCGCCATCGATGATCCACTAATTTTCACAGGTGCACCGATGTAGGTATAAATCCCCCACATCACTGCCAGCGTAATCAACATCGGCACAACAAAGGATAAGATGAAATCCCATAATTTTTTCACAAGGCGAACCTCCTTTTACTCATTCGTGACCGTACTGATCGCTTTTTGGAGCTGCGTATCGTTGGCGGTAATTTTTGCTTGTAATACTTTGGTTAATTGGGTCGCAGTATTCGCGTCGATTTCACCTGTTGCTGACAAATCGTGATCGTTCTGGAAAGTGGTGACGGCCTGTTTCGTCGCTTCGTCAAATTGGCCGTTCACATTTCTCTCATCAAGAACATCGAGTGCTACTAAAATACGCTGGATATTGGCGATCGCACTGTCCTTATCCCCCTGTTTATACGTTTTAGTGCTATCAATCACCAGTAAGTTGGCATAATCCGGCAGATCCACTGTCTCATCTGGGGTGATCCCGTTTTTATTGATCCAGGTGCCATTTGGTGTCAACCAGTGTGCAGTAGTGATTTTTAGCTGTTTGTCCTTGTTGTTATCATAAGGAATTACAGTTTGAACTGTTCCTTTGCCGTATGTTTTTGTCCCTACAATTTTCTTGTGAGCAGATTGTTGCAAGGCCCCTGCCAAAATCTCAGACGCACTGGCACTGCCTTCATTAACGAGGACAGTCGTTGGTTCGGCGACTGTGAACTGGTGATTCTGGTCGTGTTTAGCCGTGTAGGACTCTTGGTTTCCTGCTTTATCGACGACTTTCACAATCGTATCGCCGTCCTTCAAAAACAGGGTGGCTAAGTCAATCGCACTGGTGAGGAGCCCACCCGGATTACCGCGAAGATCCAATATGAACCGTTTCGCCCCGTCCTTAAGCAATTGTTCTACTGTCTGCTGGAATTCCGTAGCGGTATTTTCCGCAAAACTAGAAATCTGAATGACCCCAACCTCTTTATTGGTTTTATCAATGGATCCACTCACGGTTTCAATTGGAATTTCGGCCCGCGTCAAGGTAAGTTCCTGGGTCTGATCGCTGCGTTTAATCGTCACTTTGACCTTGGTATTGGCCTTACCACGCAGAAGTTTCACTGCTTCTTCAGCGGTTTTATCTTCGAGGGATTGATCGTCTGCCTTCAACAGAATATCCCCGGACTTAATGCCTGCTTTATCAGCGGGAGAATCTTTAATAGGACTGATGACGACTATCTGCTTATTCTGAGCTTGAATCTGAGCACCAATCCCTTCAAACTTACCTTCTGTGGCGCTCTTTAACTCATCATTTTCCTCATCTACATAGTAACTCGTGTATGGATCGCCCAAGGACTGCGCCATTCCATTCAATGCCCCGCCCATCACGGTATCATGCTTCACATCGCCGAAGAAATTCGTCTCCAAGAGTTCATAGGTCTTCTCAAGTTGGCGGAAATCGCTCGCTGATAATACACCTTGGCCGCTTCCGATTTGCCAAGGCAGTCGCCCGGTGATCGCCGCGTTGGTTGCCGTATAGGTCCCAGCTGCAGTGATTAATACCAACAATGCCACGTGCCACCCCTTAAAGGCAGCCGGGGATTTCTTATTAGTGGGGTTGGACGCCTCAGAATCTGTGGTTTCTTCCGTCTGCGTCGTTTCTTCATCAGCCGTCGCTTCATTCGTTTGTGATGGATCGGCCTCCCCTTTAATCGCCATGTTATCGGGATCTGGTTGCTCTGCCGTGGTTTTATCTGCTTCTGGTGGCTGGTTTTTATTTAATTCATTCTCATTTGATTCGTTGGGATTCACACGCACGCCCACTCTCTATTCATGATTCTCATAATGACGCCATATCTCGTCAAAAATAGCGACATAATGGCTGTATCGCGGGGTTAATTCAATGTAGTTACTGATCACGTCAAACGTGGTGGCCGCTTTAGGAAAATCAGTATCTGTATAAACCAGCTCCGCAAATTCCGCTTCTGGTGGTTGTTTCTTGCCACTCTGACGGTACTTCTGGACATATTGGTAAAAAGGTTGTGCCATCTTCACACGTCCTTTCTCTATCTTATCAGTGAGGGATTAAGCCTGTCGACGCCGCCAATATTCAAATTGATACGGATACGGATTCTTCTCGTCTTGCCCCCCCGGCTCGATCTTGTAACATTCAAAGTCACTGAGATCCGGATCGAAATAAGTATCGCCCTCAAAGATGGCATCGATCGGCGTAATCCGAAGTTCATCCACCTGGGTCCACAGCTGGTTAAAAATCTCGGCCCCACCGCTGATATAAACGACCTCATCCTTGAGCTTCTCCACGACCCCCATTAAATCAGCGGTGAATTGAAGGTTGTCATATTGATTACTCAAATCTTTGTAGTGCGCGGGATGGTGCGTCACGACAATATTTTCGCGGTGAGGGAGTGGACGGCTGCCCATTCCTTCAAAAGTGGTCCGTCCCATAATCAGGGGGTGCCCCGTTGTTTGGGCTTTGAAAAATCTCATGTCGTTCGGCAAATGCCAAGGAATTTGTTGGTTCTTCCCAATGAGATGCTGTCTATCATGGGCATAAATTGCAATCAACATGCGTACTCCTCCTTCGCACCATCATTAAACCGCAACAGGCGCTTTAATCGCAGGGGCTGGATGATAATCGTCAATATGAATGTCCCCGCTCTCTAACTCAAACAGCGAACGCTCCGATTCAATCCGCAATGTCGGGAGTTCCCCAGGCGTACGGACGAGCTGTTCTTTCACCTGCTCAAAATGATTGTTGTAGATATGAACATCCCCAAAGGTATGGACGAATTCGCCAACCTCTAAGCCGACTTCTCGCGCCAGTAAATGCGTCAGTAAGGCATACGATGCAATATTGAATGGCACACCAAGGAAGACATCCCCCGAACGTTGATAGAGTTGACAGCTTAATTTACCGTCCACCACATAATACTGACTCAGCGTATGGCAAGGAGGGAGCGCCATATTCGGCACGTCTTCCGGATTCCAGGCGGAGAGGATCACGCGCCGGGAATTAGGGGTATGTTTGAGCTGGTCGATGAGTTGAGCTAGCTGATCAATCTCACCGCCGTCTCGGGTCTGCCAGTGCCGCCACTGTTTTCCATAGACGTCGCCTAGTTCACCATACCTCGCCGCAAATGAGTCGTCATTCAATATCCGCTCACAGAACTGATTCTTTTGGGCTTGATAGGTGTCGTTAAATGCTTCGTCTTTGGTAGCACGGATCCCAAAATCAGTCATATCTGGCCCCTGATAGTCCGAACTATTGACCCAGTTCTTGAACGCCCACTCGTCCCAGATATGGTTGTTATGTTCGAGCAGGTAGCGGATATTTGTGTCACCATGAATAAACCAGAGTAATTCCGTCTTAACGAGGCGGAATGGCACTCGCTTCGTTGTTAGGAGAGGGAAACCGTCCTGCAGATTAAAGCGCATCTGATAACCGAACAGTGAACGTGTCCCCACACCGGTTCGATCGCCCTTATCCGTTCCCTCCGTCAATATTTTATTTAGTAAATCCAAGTATTGTTGCATGGCTTCTTGCTCCTTAAAGATTCTTCTTATCTCAACTAGTTATAGTCCAGTGTAACACGCCGAACTGCTCCCACCGTTAAAGATTTTGGAAAAAGAGGTAGCTGTTTCATGGCAAAAGATAAGCGTACTATGGATAAATTGCTCCCGTTCTACCCAAAACGATTAAGCTCCTATTTCGCGTTACTCAGCCAGCTCACTCAGATATTCCCAGTACTCCATCTTCTCCATGAGTTCGGCTTCTTTTGCATCTTGTTCCTGCTGCAAGGTTGCTAATTTCTCATAGTTATCGCCATTTGCGACCATCTGATCCTGGATATCTGAAATGGCCATTTCTAATTGATCAATCTCATCCTCAATCACGGCCCAGTCCACTTTTTCTTGGTAGGTCATCCGTTTCTTAGCGGGTTTGGCCGAGGTTTTAGCGGTTGCAGAGGTATTTTCGACTGTTTTTGGTTTAGCAGACTTTGGCATGGCTTTTTTCTGGGCCTTCGTGTCCTCAAGCCACTGACTGTAATTGCCGTAGTAGAGCTCCCACTGGCCATTATCCTTCACAATCAATAATTTATCCACGACTTTATCGAGGAAGTAGCGGTCATGGCTCACTGTGATCACCGCCCCGGAGAAGGTCGTCAAATAATCTTCCAGTACGGTGAGGGTATCAATATCCAAATCATTGGTCGGTTCATCCATAAATAACAAGTTCGCTCCACCCATCAACACCCGCAAGAGATAGAGGCGTTTCTGTTCGCCACCGGATAATTTCCCGATATATTGGCCGTGGCGCTCCCGTGGAAAGAGGAAGGTCTCCAACATCTGCGGTGCACTGAGGTGACGCCCATCCGCATACCGATATTCATCTGCCTCCTCTTGAATATAATTAATCACCCGTTTATCGGCCGGCAAATCAACGGGAATCTGCTCGAAATACCCCATCTTAACGGTTTCTCCGACTGCGATGTCTCCCTCTAGTGGCGGGATTTTTCCTGCGATCGTGTTCAAAAGCGTGGTTTTTCCAATCCCATTATTCCCGATAATCCCGATTCGATCCTGGTTTTGGACGAGGAGATTAATATCCTTGATGAGTGGATGGCGTTCGTCATAACCGACACTCACGTCATCGAGAATGACAACTTTCTTGCCCAGGCGCTCCTCATCGAAATCCAGCTTCAAGTCATCCGTTTGCGGTTTGTCTTTGATTGATTCTTTCAGCGTGTTGAAACGCTGAATCCGGGCTTGCTGCTTGGTAGTGCGGGCTTTGGCGCCGTGACGCATCCAATCAAGTTCCTGCTTGTAGAGCTTTTTCTTCTTTCCTTGGGTGGCTTGGGCAATCTGTTCAGCGTAGGCCTTCTTCTCGAGGTAGGTCTGATAGTTCCCGGTATATTCCGTGAGTTCGCCTCGGTCCAGTGCATAGATGTGACTCACCACGCGATCGAGGAAGTACCGGTCATGGGTCACAACCATGACGGATTTTTTATAATTCTTGATGTAATTTTCTAGCCAACGCACCATCTCAAAATCCATGTGGTTCGTCGGTTCGTCCAACAGCAACAGATCCGGTTCATCAACCAATACCTTGGCGAGCCCGACCCGTTTCTGTTCACCCCCACTGAGATTTTTGACCCAGGCATATTGATCGTCAAACCCCAACTGAGAAAGGATGGTATGAATCTGGGTATCCAATTGCCATCCGTCCTGAGCATTCATGGCCTGCTCTGCCTTCGCAAAAGCATCTTGGCATTTCGGATCATTAGGGGATTTTGTGAGAACATCCGTGGCGCGTTCATACTCCGCCACCACTTTAATTTTGGGGCTATCCCCAGCATAGACAGCTTCAAAGATCGTCTGATTTGGATCCAGCTCCGTCTCTTGGCTCACCAGTCCAATCGTAAAATCACTCGCATGTTCCGTCGAGCCACTGTCGAGATCGTCTTTCTCTACGATCAGATGGAGAAGCGTACTCTTCCCCGATCCATTCGCTCCGACCAATCCGACATGGTCACCTTCACGAATCAAGAAGGACACATCATTTAATAACTGTTTATCGCCAAATGTTTTATTCCATTGGATTGCTTTGTAGTCACGCATGCTTTTTACCACTCCTCGCTGATGTCTTCTCAATTTTAATGATTATCATTCCGTTGAGCAAGAAGCGAGGACCCTCTTTTTCATTTCAGGGATATTTTGAGGATCATACAAAGGTGTTGCCAAGATATTTTAGGCGCTGCTGGGTTTCCCACTTCCCCAGATACGTGACCTTTTGTGTCCCTTTTCTTCATTTAAATAACCGCTTCCATTCAGGTGATTATTAGCTTTGTTCTAGGTATAATGAGGCTAGTATGGACCACTGTTTTATGATATATTATGGATAGTTGTCGTGGAATGATGTGTTGTTTAGAATGAGGAGGTTATCAATATGCCCCACCTAGGAGGAAAAATCACTCATATGTTTTGGCCTTGTTTATTCGCCGTATTGCTCTTTATTATGATTCCGCTCCATTCCGTTCAAGCCTGCACCGCTGTTTATGTTGGGAAGGATCTCACCACAGATGGCAGTACGATTTTTGCGCGGACGGAGGATCTGGAACCCCATCACAATAAAACCTTCGTCGTGAAAGAATCTGTTGCTCACAAGAAAGGCGATATCTTTGAAGACAAGAGTACTGGGTTTAAGCTGCCACTCACCGCAGAGGCCTATCAATATACCGCCCTCCCGGATGTGACACCGAATGAGGGGATTTTTGACGAAGCAGGAACGAATACGTATGGCGTGATGATGGATGCGACCGTGTCCTGCTACACGAACCCGAAAATTCTCGAGGTGGATCCATTCGTGGAGGACGGGATTTCCGAGAGTTCCATGACGAGTGCGGTATTGCCATATGTGCGCACCGCTCGTGAAGGCGTGGACCGGCTCACGCATATTGTAGAATCTCACGGGAATGCGGAGGCCAACGCGTTGATTATTGCCGACCAAAAAGAAACCTGGTATGTGGAACTGCTCTCTGGTCACCAATATGCGGCCGTGAAACTCCCTGCAGACCGTTTCGTCGTCTTCCCAAATGCATTCTTCTTGGATACGATCGATACACACAGTAAAGACGTCATTGCCTCGAACGACCTCGTTTCAACAGCTAAGAAATCCGGTACGCTCGTGGAGAAGAACGGACAGATTCATGTTTCCAATTCCTACGCTGACAAGGTGGCAGATGGTACGAAATCTCGTTACTGGCGCGGGGTACACCTCCTGGATACAAAATCTACAATCACCCTCGATACCCCAGATGAGGAGCTCCCCTTCTATCACCAAACTAAGAAAAAGATTTCTGTCCAGGACATTATGAAACTGCAGCGCGACCGCTATGAAGGAACGAATTATCAACCACAAGATAAGTCCTCCACCGGTACCGGCAAAGAAGAGAAAGACCAAGAAGAGAATCTGCCACTCTCCAAACGTAAAGGCCTCTATCCAATTGGGAACGAAAACACGATGGAAGCACATATCTTCCAAGTGTACAGCGATCTACCAAAAGTAGCACCAGCGATTATGTGGGAAGCAATCGGAAGTCCACTTGTATCCCCGTACCTGCCGTATTTCGGGAACATCCAAACGACCGCTAAACCGTACCAAGTCACGGCAACAGACTATGCATCTGACTCCTACTACTGGGTAGCGGACCGCTTATTGACACAGCTCATGGCGCATGAAGATAGCATGAAATCCGCTATTCGAGAAGACGTGGAACGCTTTGAAACACCTTACCAGAAACAAGCGCTCCAGTGGAAAGACATCATGACCCAGAAGGACAAGAAAAATCCAAAACAAGCCGCGGACTGGATCACGAAACAGACCACCAATATGGGACAGGATGCTTTCAAAACCTTGAAGAATTGGGAAAAACACTACGTCAAAGATTAATAACAGGGCCATCCAAAAAATCTAATTTTTGAAGGCTCAAACCTTTATAAATAAAAACGCCCGCTCAGTCAGTACCTACCAAACACTTGGTGAAAACATACTGAGCGGGTGTTTTTTGAGAAGAGGCTATTGAATGTGTTAGGAGATCTGATTCATTAGTAGAAATCTGGTTTTGGTTTGTTTTCGGAGCCTAATTCCCAAAGACCGATACTTGCTTTCACATCTTGCCGTTTACCGGTGAGATTATCGATCGCAAATTGACTCTGGTTTTGATCCAACGTTGCAATCAATGCCATGTCCTCGTTTGAGAGTTCAAAATCAAAAAGATCGATATTCTCCTTTTGACGTTCATCATGTATAGACTTAGAAATGACAATGATTTGACGCTGTAATAACTACCGTAGAATCACTTTCCCGGGTGTTTTGCCATATTGTTCACCGATCTGTTTCAAGATAGGATGAATGAAAACCCCATTCTTTCCTTCCGCAAATAGTGCCCAGGCTTCGACTGCTACTTGATTATTTAATGTCCATGTCACTTCTTCTGAGCGTTGATATCATGGATTGATTTCAATTTAATTCACAGCGGGCTTCACATGTATCATTAATTCGAGCGTCTTTAATTGATCGGGCCAAAAATTGGAAACACCAAGGGGGTTAATTTTACCTGCTGGTTGTGCTTCTCGCATTGCTTGCCAGGCTTCATTGAGTGTTCCGTATGGCTGGTGCATCAGATACCTATCCACATAATCTAAGCCGAGTTTTTCCAGTGAGGTATCAATCGCCTGCTGGGCAGCTTCGTAGGCATAATCTTGTAACCACAGTTTAGAGGTCACCCAAATGTCTTGACAAGGGATGCCACTATCTTTAATGGCTTCTCCAACTTCTTGTTCATTGAAATAAGCGACGGCTGTATCGATGTGTCGATATCTTAATTTCAATGCGTTTGACACGGCACTATAAATAGATCTATCAGCTGGGATTCTAAATGTACCAAACCCAAGCGCGGGAATACGGTTGCCGTCATTTAACTGAAAGAATAGGATCATCGTCATGTCTTTCTACTTCCTTTCTTATAGTTAAATGATAGTCTCTGGTAAAGCGCTTGAAAATAGATAGTTGTGCATGCTAGTATACGTCTAAGTTAAGCTAGGAGGGGTATGATGATTGAGCACTATTTATTAGAAGAACTCGTTACCTTTGCTGAGTGTGGGACATTAGCCGCTGCAGCCAAAAAACTAGGTCTCTCACAACCAGTGATTACGCTTGGCATGCAAAAATTAGAAGATCAATTGGAGGTCTCATTATTCATCCGCACTCCTAATAAGATCACCCTCACTCAAACAGGTGAATATGCTGTTCAAGCAGCTGAAAAACTCCTAAAGGCCAATCAGCAATTCATTCGAGATGTCCAATCCTTTCAACGTAATCAGGAAACCATCACAGTGGCGGCGATTGCTCCTGGACCACTTTTTATCATTAATCAAACGAAGCAAGCCAATCTCTTCATCCAACAAGAACTTCTCCCCCAAAGGATCTCGACCCCCAACTCCATGAGCATCAATACAGCTACATCATTACTAATGAAGTGTCCACTGATCCAAGAATTCAATCCACCTATCTTGGCCAAGAACATCTCTCCATTCGTATCAATCTGTTTTCTAATATTGGTAGTCAATCATCCGTGAATTTTAGAGAACTATCCGGTTTAAGTTTTATCGTTCAAAAGGAAATCGGCATTTGGGCGAATCTCATCAACAAAGAGATTCCAGACGCAAAATTCATCTATCAGAATGCGTCTGATTTTACTGAGATCAAGAACTACTCCCTCGTTCCTTATTTCGAGATAAATCTCTCCTTGATCAATCAAGCCTGGCAGGATGTTGCTCCTCATGACCGTGTGCCGGTGGATATTCGTGATGACAGAGCAACCATGCCCTTCTATGCAACATATTTAAAAGAAATTCATGAGCGATTGCGCCCATTGATCCAGACATGGCAGGATCTCTGGAAGCCGTTTGATTATGTCTCTGATGCAAGGCGGTGATGTACCAGTACGACTATCTGGTGCTGCCATTGGGATTAAACGCTACCCAACTAATCCACCTGCTACATCCACTTTGATTTTTATTTGATATTACTCTGCTTCTTAGACTCTAGGTTAATGATGTAATCCCAAAAACCACAGACTTCAATTATGACGAAATTACAGACTAAAACTTGATATACTCCCTCCAGCGCCATTTGATTTTCTTAAGGATCCATTCTAGAGAAGACATATCAGTTGTACAGCTGCAATGCATTTTGTATCCTCTTAACAAAGCCTGCTATCTTGAAGTCAAAGTCATTGCTTTTGAGTAAGGAAAATCAGTCATGTCGTTTTTTTATCAAAGAAATCACTATCAAAAATTAGTAACGGAGGCCTTTATCATGAAAGCTGTTGTCATCTATGAAGCCGGCGGTCCGGAAAAATTAATTTATACGGAAGTCCCAACGCCTCAAATAAAACCAGGTTGGTCTTTGGTCAAAGTCAAAGGGTTTGGTATCAATCATTCTGAGATATTTACTCGTCAAGGTTTGTCACCTTCAGTAAAATTCCCCAGAATCCTAGGTATTGAATCAGTGGGTGTGATCGCAGAAACAACTGACGAAAAAAATTTACCAGTTGGGCAGAAAGTGGTCTCTATTATGGGGGAAATGGGACGTGCTTTTGATGGGAGCTATGCTGAGTATGTCTTACTGCCGAATGAACAAATCTTTCCAGTCAACACTAAGCTATCTTGGGAGGAATTAGCGGCAATCCCAGAGACTTATTACACCGCTTTTGGCTCGTTATTACGTTTAAAACTTAAAGAGACGGACAAAGTGTTAGTGCGTGGTGGAACCAGTGGTGTTGGCATAGCCTTTTTGAAATTACTAAAAGGGAAATTTCCAACGCTCAATATTGATGGAACTAGTCGAGATCCTGCTAAAGAAGAGTCTCTATTAGCGGCTGGTTTTTCCAAAGTCATTATAGACAAAGATAATCACCTACAAACAGATAAGCGTTATAATAAAATTCTTGAACTGGTTGGTCCTGCGTCAATTAAAGATAGCTTTGCACATATCGCTCCTGAAGGCATCATCTGTAATACCGGTTTATTAGGTGGCCAATGGTTTTTAGATGCATTCGATCCGATTACCGATACAATGAGGGCATATCTTACAGGCTTTTCTTCTGGAGATGTAGATGGTCTACGGATGAATCAACTTCTAGACTTTATTACAGAACATCAGATTGACGTCGCTCCAGAAAAAGTTTTTTCATTAGCAGATACAAAAAAAGCACATGAGTACTTGGAAAGTAGTCACAGCTTTGGAAAAGTCGTTGTCATGAATAACTAATAATGAAAAAAAGCAGATCGATCTTACGCATGGTGATCGGTCTGCTTTTAGTTTGTCAGTAAATGGATTGTGGAGTCACTTTTCTTTTTCTTCTCTGTCTACTCTCACTCATCTCATAGTGTCATCCTACGATACTCATCCGCAATCATCGACGCCAAGAAAGCCAATTGATAAGGATGGCTCCAATCATCCTGTTTTGATTGGAAATGAATTTGCTGAGTCACATAACTTGGTTGCACCATTTCCCGCCCCGCGTCGCCAGCGATCATCCATATTTTTGCTCGATCTTTCTTCTTCAGGAACGGACGTTTAGAGTTGTATTTGAAGTAAGATCCCGTGTAGGCAAAGAGTATAATTAAGGTGTCGCTAGCAGCTGTTTCGATGTCATCCATCTGTTCCTTATACGCGAGATTGGTATAGATATATTTCTGACTCATCAATAGGTCACTCTGGAGAATCAAGGCCGCTGTTTCCGCCTTCATTAATCCGAATGCTGCCACCTTTTCATAGTGGTAAATATCTCTCACTAGTTCTTGGAGATCGATTTGAGCGATGGAGTTCGCCACCTGCTTCAGGCTCTCATTGATTTGCTGACAGCGCACGCCCAATCGCTTTCTGAACTGAGGGGGATCGAGTGTTTCATCCCAAGTGAAATCAGAGGAGCGGATGAGCTGCTTCAACTCAGCAAAATCCATTAGCCCAATCTCCTTACAGAAACGTGAGATCGAACTCATCGATACATCACACGCTTTAGCAAATGCGTGAATGCCCATTGCGTCCATCTCATCCGCATGCTGTAAAATATAAGTCGCAATGACGCTATTCGTCGAACCGTGCTTTTCGCTGGCAATCACGCTCAATAGAATCACCGGCAATTTACTGTAGCGCATGCTATTTCTCCTTTCCCCTCACATCATTCACTGACAGCCATCCAATCGATATTTACTTCCCTCCAGCAAAATTATACAGCATTTTTTCTTTAAGATTGGAGACATCCTTGCCTAAGACTTCCGCAATCTTATAAGCAAAAGGATAAGGCGTCGCTGTCCCCTGACTGGTAATGACATTCTGGTCAAACACGACGACTTGATCATCAAAAATCCCGCTGAGACCACCCCCATCAAACGGCGAAACTAATTTACCCTCTTGAGGAATGATCGCAAAGCCGTCTCCCATTACTTTGGATGAAAAAGTTTCATCGGGAACCTCAGATAAAGGAACTAATTCTTCTAAAACAGGCTGTGTGATTGTGATGCTCTGTTCGTCTGTGCTTGTTTTGGTTTCCTACTCTTTTCTATTGGCCACCTGTGATTCTGGCTGAATAATCCCTAGCAATAAGGTACTTAGAAAAGCAAACACCATGCTGATAGAAATCCCAATAATAATATGAATATAGTTATCTGCAATGTAGGTCGGTAGCGCTAATAAACCAGGTAGAATAATCGCAGTGGCACCTCCACCAAAGAAATTAATGTATGTTGCTCCACCGCCAATCATGGCACAGATCATTGGTTTCTTATATTTCGGGTTGAAACCAAATATGACAGGTTCCGTGACCCCAAATAGTGCCGTCACCCCACTAGTTAAAGCAGTTTCTTTTTCTACCTTGTTCTTTAACAGCAAGAATACAGCAATCCCTGCGGCTGCCCGTGCAAGATTTCCTGTTAAGTTCGCAGGAGAAATCAAAGAATAACCATATTCAGCAATCAACTGCGTATTAAGCGGAGTAATCGCATAATGCATGCCTAAAATGATTAACAGCGGTCTAAACGTCCTAAATAGAAAAGCTCCTATTACTCCATTTGTCGAGTACAGCCAAGTAACTGTTTTGGCTACCCACTGGCCAATGTATGAACCAAATGGGCCAATAACGATTAATTCCAAGGGCACCATAATGAACAAAACCAGCATCGGCACAAATAGTATTTTAAAGATATCTGAGATTAGTCGATTGATATATTTATAAACATAAGACATGATCCAAACGCTTAAGATAATGGGAATGATAGTTGATTTATAGTTGACTAAGAGGATCGGCAGTCCAAAGAAGGATAGATAAGATTTTCCTGTTTCCGCGACTGCTTTGGCTCCATCCATAATTGTTGGATACATCAAAGCTCCTGCTAAAGCAATAGCGAGATATTCGTGGGTGTTAAACTTCTTAGCTGCACTCACTGCTAAGAAGAAAGGAAAGAAGTAAAACAATAAGTCACTAATCAACGCGAACACTTGAAACGTTTCACTCGATGCTGACACCAAATGAAAGGTCATTAATATCGCTGTAATGGATTTGATCATCTCACAACCAATCAAGACAGGAATAATCGGTCCAAAATATCCAGAAATTGCTTCTACCACTCGTGAAACGATATGCTTTTAAATAGTTTTTTCCTCGACGATGACATCATCAGATAAATGAACGAGTTTCTCTAACTCCTCAAAAACGTCTCTTACTTTAGCACCAATAATGACCTGCAGCTACCCATTTTTGTATTGTGCCTTGATAACCCCTTCTACTTGATCTAACTGAGCTAAAGACACTATCCACACAAAAACCGTCAACAACGACCACTTAGGCGTTCATTGTTGACGGTTTTTAGTTCATTTAATTATTATATTTGCTTATATCTACTTCTGCTCTTCATCCATATTCAATACAGCTAAGAAGGCATCTTGAGGGACATCGACGGATCCAATGGCTTTCATCCGTTTCTTCCCTTCTTTTTGTTTGTTCAACAGTTTCTGCCGACGTGTGACATCCCCACCGTAGAGTTTCGCAGTGACATCTTTCCGGTATGCTTTCACGGTCGAACGAGAGATGATCTTGTGTCCAATCGCTGCTTGGATTGGAATTTCAAACTGCTGGCGTGGGATGACGGTTTTCAGTTTATCTACCAACTGACGCCCTCGAGAAGCAGCAAAATCACGGTGAATAATCGTACTCAACGCATCGATCACCTCACCATGAATGAGAACATCGAGCTTCACGAGTTGGCTCTCCCGATAACCGATAAGACTGTAATCCAGCGATGCATATCCCTTTGTCCCAGATTTCAGCTGGTCAAAGAAGTTATAGATGACTTCCGCTAATGGCATTTCATATACGACTTTCACACGAATGTCATCGAGATATTCAATATTGATAAACTGCCCGCGTTTGGCCTGGGCAAGTTCCATCACGGTCCCGATGTATTCCTCAGGTACCATGATCTCAGCTTTCACAAATGGTTCCTCGATGTGATTGATTTCGGTGGCATCCGGGAGTTCGGACGGGTTCGAAACCTCCACCATCATTCCGTCTGTTTGGTAGGCATGATAGATCACGGATGGCGCGGTAATGATCAGATTAATGCCGAAGTCGCGCTCCAACCGTTCCTGGGTGACGTCCATATGCAACATTCCGAGGAATCCGCAACGGAACCCGAAACCAAGTGCCTGAGAGCTCTCCGGTTCAAACGTCAATGAGGCATCATTGAGCTGTAACTTCTCCAGCGCTTCTCTGAGGTCGGCATAGTCCTTGGATTCAACCGGATAGAGCCCGGAATAAACCATGGGATGCATCGGACGGTAGCCGACGAGCGGTTTATCAGCGGGATGATCAGCATTCGTGACGGTATCCCCAACCTTGGTATCCTGGATCGTTTTGATGCTAGCAGTGAGGTAACCGACATCCCCAGCAATCAGAACGTTGCGCTCGATCGCATGTGGTGACATAATCCCCACTTCTGTCACATCGAAGGTCTTCCCGTTACTCATTAATTGAATGCGGTCCCCCTTCTTCACCATGCCCTGTTTGATCCGAATACTGAGAACCACCCCACGATAAGGGTCATACACCGAATCAAAAATCAATGCTTGGAGGGGTGCTTCTAAATCGCCAGTGGGAGCTGGCACGTCTTGAACAATTTTTTCGAGGACATCGGTAATGCCGACACCCGTTTTAGCACTGATGAGGGGGGCCGTGTCTGCCTCAATCCCAATGATGTCTTCAATTTCTTCCTTGACGACTTCTGGTTGAGCAGACGGCAGGTCGATTTTGTTAATGACTGGGACAATTTCCAGATCATTATCCACGGCGAGGTAGGCATTGGCGAGTGTCTGGGCTTCGACTCCCTGCGTCGCGTCCACCACGAGAACGGCGCCTTCACACGCTGCGAGACTCCTGGACACCTCGTAGGCAAAATCGACGTGTCCAGGGGTGTCAATCAAGTGGAAGATATAGGTTTCTCCGTCCTTGGCCTTGTATTGCAGTTCGACTGCATTCAGTTTAATGGTGATCCCACGTTCCTGTTCCAGTGCCATGGAATCCAATAATTGATCGTGCATTTCGCGCTCAGAGACCGTTCCTGTTTGTTGCAGAATCCGATCCGCTAAGGTTGATTTTCCGTGATCGATATGTGCAACGATGGAAAAATTTCTTGTCCGACGTTGACGATCATAGAGTTGTTGATGATCTAAATCTGGCAAT
Source organism: Aerococcus sp. (assembly GCA_030528285.1). Lineage (GTDB taxonomy): Bacteria > Bacillota > Bacilli > Lactobacillales > Aerococcaceae > Aerococcus. The sequence continues at coordinate 41,512 of JAUMZE010000006.1, forward strand.
TTCCCATCTCCTTTTCTCTCATTGTTTCCGTTCAATTATAGCAAACCCCCCGCTTAAAGGCGAATCATAGTGATAGGTTTTCATAGGGAGTAAAATACTCAAAAGGAATCCCCCTGTTTATGAGCACCGAAGCTTTCTCATATATCCTTATCCATGACGCAATCGTTATCATCAACACCTTTAACATTTCGTTAATTGATAGCTAGCTTTTTATTGGAACATAAGCTATGATTATTAATCATAATCTGTTATTGGTTGGTAGCCAATATTTGTTAGGAGAGGAGTCCTAGAATAAGAATATGCGCCGTATAGCTACCAGAGCGATCTTTCTTATTTTACTGTAAAAGCCATGAATCGCGAATTACTCTCAAAAAAAGTTTATTATCTATCAGTAATCGCCTTCTTCGTTTTTTTGATCTATAGTCACTCGCACCTTCCCTATCAGTTGTTTGCGGGTGGTATGGTAACTGTCTCTATCCTGTTTCTCTTTGGCAAAGTTGAAGAGGAGATAGAAACACAAAAACTTACCCATATGGCGACACTATTGAAGAAAGCTTACTACCTAGCTGTTATTATCACTGGTATTGCTATCCTCATGTATAATCATCGCTTCTTTTATCGGCTGTTCTACGGTTGTATAATCTCTTACTTAATATATTACCTATCTGATAAGAATAAGGCATACAACGAAATAATTGAAGCGGAAGAAAAAGCAAAAGAGCAGGATGAAGATCAGTAGAGAGCGCTTTACTGTGATCATTCTCTATTGACACTTCAGAAAGCCGCCAGTCAGCTAGATCATTTGTAACAAACCTTAAAAGGGATTCTCCTCGCTTTCGTCTTGGAGAATCCCTTTTTTATGTGCTCGATTATCTGGCATTTACTTGCTAACGCGCCCGCTTTCAACGCCAGATAATACCTACATGCACAAAATCCCCGCGAGGATCCCTAGCGAGGACTTTTTGACTCATCATTGATTAAAAACGTCTTTTAATTTATCCCAGAAGTTCTTCTCTTCTTCAGTGACACTGTTCCCAGAGGCTTCTGCGAACTCACGCAAGGCTTGTTTCTGCTGCTTGTTGAGATGTTTTGGGGTGATGATTTTAATGCGGACTTTCTGATCGCCCTGGGTATCGCGGTTCAATACCGGTGCTCCCTGGCCACGCAGGCGGATAACGTCCCCCGATTGCGTCCCAGCAGGAATCTTCATGCGGACCTTGCCGTGAACAGTTGGGACCTCGACTTCATCGCCGAGCGCTGCCTGTGCAAAGTTAATTGGCAGTTCGAGCCAAATTTCGCTCCCATTGCGCTCGAAGATTTCGGATGGTTTCACATGGAAGACCACATACAAGTCCCCGTAGCTGCCACCGTTCGTTCCCGCATTGCCCTGGCCGCTTAAACGCATGGATTGTCCTTCTTCTACACCGGCAGGAATCGTGACTTTCACGGTATGGGTCTTCTGTTCATGACCGCTCCCGTGGCAATTATCACATGGATCCTTAATCACTTGACCAGTGCCGTGACAGGTTGGGCAGGTTGTTTGCGTCTGCATGTTTCCGAGTGGCGTCTGACGCGTCTGAGTCACCACACCGACCCCGTGGCAGGTTGGGCAGGTCGTTTTACCGGTGCCTGATTTCGCCCCGGACCCGTGACAGACGTGACATTCTTCTTCCCGCTTGTATTTGATCCGATCTTTCTTACCGAAAATTGCTTCTTTAAAGCTTAATTGAATCGTATATTGCAGGTCTTCGCCTTTTTGCGGGGCATTCTGAGCACGACGCCCACCAAAGGAACCACCGCCACCGCCGAAGAACGTGTTAAAGATATCATCGAAGCCACCACCAAAGTCGCTTGAAGAATAGGATTGATAGCTACCATTCCCGAAGCCATCAAATCCACCACCAAAGCCGCCGTTGCCGTTCATACCAGAAGCACCATATTGGTCATATTGTTTGCGTTTCTGTTCATCGCCGAGCACTTCATATGCGTCATTGACTTCTTTATATTTTTCCTCAGCTTCTGGGGAGTCGTTGAGGTCTGGATGATATTTCTTTGCAAGTTTACGATAGGCACGTTTAATTTCTTGTTGGGTCGCGTCCTTAGACACTCCTAAAATATCATAGTAATCTTTATTACTTGCCATTCATTCGCCCTCCTTCGCAAAATCTTCCTAAGTATAACAGAAATCAAGCCCCGCCTTCCAACGAGACGGGGCTTTCATTCAGTCTGTCTCACTATGACAGAGTGCGTCCCTCTGTGAGTGATTGATTATTTGTCGTCGTCTACTTCTTCAAAGTCACCATCGACGGCCCCATCATCATTGCCATTATCTGAAGCATCGTCAGATCCATTGGCTTGATTTTGTTGGTTGGTTTGTTCATAGAGTTTAACCGTCATTTGTTGCAAGACTTCCATGAGGTCGTCTTTCTTTGCTTTCATGGTGTCGACATCATTCTTATCCAAGGCTTCTTTCAAGTCATCTTTCAATGATTTGGCCTTGTCGATGTCACTTTGATCGACTTTGCCTTCAACGTCTTTCAGAGTTGAATCGGTTTGATGAACGAGTTGTTCGACTTCATTCTTCAAGTCCGCTTCTTCTTTCCGTTTTTCGTCTTCTTCGGCATTGGCTTCGGCGTCTTTCATCATGCGGTCGATTTCTTCATCCGTTAAACCGGAATTGGATTTGATCGTGATAGCTTGTTCCTTACCGGTGCCTTTGTCCTTGGCACTAACGTTGACGATCCCGTTACGGTCAATGTCAAAAGTCACTTCAATTTGAGGAACCCCACGTGGCGCAGGATTAATGCCGGTTAATTGGAAACGACCCAACGTCTTGTTGTCTTGTGCCATTGGACGTTCCCCTTGCAGGACGTGAATATCAACGGCCGGTTGGTTGTCCGCAGCAGTTGAGAAGACTTGCGATTTCGAGGTTGGAATCGTGGTGTTACGGTCGATCAATTTTGTGAAGACACCACCCATGGTTTCAATCCCCAGGGACAATGGCGTCACATCCAGTAAGACGATATCTTTCACGTCACCGGAAATCACTCCACCTTGAATTGCTGCACCGAGCGCTACAACTTCATCTGGGTTAACAGAACGGTTTGGTTCTTTGCCGGTTAATTTTTTGACATGATCAACCACTGCTGGGATACGGGTCGAACCTCCTACGAGAATGACCTGATCGATGTCAGAGTTGGACATGCCTGCATCAGACAAGGCCTGTTTCACAGGTTTCGTGGTGCGTTCTACGAGATCTTCCGTTAATTGGTTAAATTTCGCACGGCTCAAGGTAGTTTCGTAGTGCAATGGACCGCTTTCACCTGCAGAAATGAACGGCAAGGAGATTTCCGTGGAGGTCACACCAGAGAGATCTTTCTTTGCTTTTTCAGCAGCATCTTTCAAACGTTGCATCGCCATCTTGTCGCTGGAGAGGTCGATGCCATTTTCTTTCTTGAAGTCGTCCACCATGTAGTCCACGAGGCGTTGGTCGAAATCGTCCCCACCGAGCTTGTTGTCGCCAGCTGTAGACAATACTTCAAACACACCGTCGCCTAATTCCAAAATGGACACATCGAACGTTCCACCCCCAAGGTCAAATACGAGGATTTGTTCGTCCTTATCGTCTTTGTCTAACCCATATGCCAAAGCAGCAGCGGTTGGTTCATTCACGATCCGGTCAACTTCTAATCCGGCAATTTTACCAGCGTCTTTGGTGGCTTGACGTTGCGCATCGTTAAAGTAAGCAGGAACAGTAATGACCGCATGATCCACGGTGTCTCCAAGATAGTCCTCTGCGTAGCTCTTCAAGTGTTGGAGAATCATCGCAGAAATTTGTTCTGGCTTGTAATCTTTACCATTCACATTAACGGTATAGCCGGTTTCCCCCATGTGACGTTTGATGGACGCAACGGAATTAGGGTTCGTCACCATTTGGCGTTTTGCGACTTCACCAACTTGAATTTCATCATTCTTGAAAGAAACGACGGATGGCGTTGTCCGGCTACCTTCTGGATTAGGGATGATTTTAGGATCCCCACCTTCTAAAACGGCAACCGCTGAGTTTGTTGTTCCTAAGTCAATACCAATAATGTTACTCATTATATCAAGACTCCTTTATCTAAAATTTTTGATAAGTAGAATTTAGCTGATTAAATATGTAGATGAACCTACTGCGCAATGATCACCATTGCTGGGCGCAAGACACGTCCGTTCAGTAAGTAACCTTTTTGAAAGACTGTGATGACCGTATTTTCCGGATGCTCATCACTTGCTTCCACAGAACTAATCGATTGATGGAAGTTCGGATCAAATTCTTCACCGACTGGATCCATCACCTCCACGCCCTCTGCTTCAAAGGCTTTGAGGAAATTGGTATGCACCATTTCAATGCCCTTTTTGAGATTTTCGGACGCTTCATCATCGGCCTCAATCTCTAAAGCCTTCTCTAAGCTATCAATCACCGGCAATAATTTCGTTGCAAGTGATTGAGAGCGATATTTCGCATCCTGGCTCTTGGTTTTGGCATGGCGCGCCTGCATATTTTTGATTTCCGCAGACAAACGCAAAATTTGGTCATCTTTCTGAGCTAAGGTTTCTTTTAAGGCGTCTCGTTCTTTAGCGACGTCCTCTGTTTGATTTTGATCATCAGCGACTGTTTCGGTGGTCTGTGCTTGATCAGCTGCCGTTCCTTTTGCATCTGACGTATTCTCCGTTTCAGTCGTTGTTTTCTTTTCTTCTTCCTTATTCAACGGATGTGGAACCTCCTTTTTGATAATAATCATCGAGATAATGATTAAATCCGCGCCGAAGTGTCTGGAACAATTGAGCGGTACGAATGTAGGACATATTTTCTGGCCCGAGAATGGCTAAAACAATCGGGCGTTGAATGCCAGCGAGTGTGATCGTTTGTTGGACGAGGCTCATTTCCTCGAGGGACCCGTCCGGCAACTCATCGCCCATACGAATCGTGATGCCGGGCGTTGGCGTTCCTACTAATGACGTCAGTAACTGGCGATCATTCAATAGATGTTCGACCCGCACAATCTGTTCGAATCCTTCCCGATCTAGTAAGTAACGGAAGAATCGGTCGCGTCCGTGAATCACAATTTGGTGGTGAGCCATCTTGTTCACCAAAGCATCCATGAAGTAGCCCTGTTCAATATAGGCACGAATGGATTGATCAAAGTAGCGACTCTCATCTTGTTTCAGATGAGTGAGCACTTCAGGCAACGAGAGCCCGATTAAATCATGGTTAATGGCTTGAATCACCTGCTCCAACTGCTCCACATGAACGCCCTGGGGCAAATGCAATAATTGATTCTCGACGATGCCCTCCTCTGTCACCAGGATCGTCATCACCTGCGTATCGGCCAATGGAATCAACTGATAGCCCGCGAGATGATAATCTTCAATACCTGGTGTTAAGGCAATCGCAACAAAATTGGTCAGATCTGCCAGTGCCTCCATCGCACGCTGCACCAGGTCCGCCACCTCGAGATAAGGTTCCTGAAAGACCCGGGACATTCGCGCTTGTTCCTCTGCGTCCAAATCGCTATCAATCAACCCACCGTATTGAGGCACGATGTAATTGAGGTAGTAGCGATAGCCAGCTTCAGTTGGCACCCGTCCGGATGAAGAATGCATCTTCGTAATGAGATTTTCATCTTCCAATTTGACCATTTCGTTTCGTATCGTGGCCGGGCTCGCCTGGATATCGTAGGCATCACGGAGATGTTTCGATCCTGAGGGTTCACCCGTGCGACGATAGGCGTCGATAATCGCATGTAAAATTTTCATTTGTCGTTCTGTTAACATCTCATCACCTCTTTTAGCACTTGGCGATCTCAACTGCTAACACTGAGTATCTTATCACGGAAACACCTTAAAGTCAATAAAAGTCAAACCAATTTGACCAAATTTCTTTGTGGCAATGGCGTGGTGTTCAAGAAGAAAGAAAAGCACGCCCACAACGGAGGTGCTTTAGTTCAGTGATTTATTATTTAGATTGAGGAGGATCGATGTGCTCAATGATAGCGATCTCTGATTCAAGGTAAATGTGGTGGTCTAGATCAATGGTGTCTTCTGGTTCTGCATAGTCGCTGTTATCGTAGTCACTGGAGTAATCAGTAATGAACCCCTCAATTCCTTCTCCATTTTTCAATGTCAAACGTACATGCTCACGCTCATAATTCCAAAGCTCAAACGGATGCTTTTCCATGTTGATTCATCTCTTCCTCTACCTTTTACTCCTTCATTGCATCCATAATCAATTTATAGTTTTGTCTCCTGAGTTCAATATCCGCAATCGGTGAATAAATAAGGATTTCATCGAGCTGATATTTTTCTGCTTCGTCTTTTAGGATGTCTGCTACCTGGTCGGGCGTGCCTTTGATCATGACGCGGCGATGATAGTAGTCGGCGATGATGGATTGATCATCCGGAGAAATTGCCAAATAACGGGCATGATTCGGCGACACATATCCACTCTCCTCGTAGTGATACCGCTGGAGACGCTGCAACTCGACAGGACGTGCTAACCAGTTGACAGTTTCCGTATCCTCAGCGCAGATCACCCCGTAACATGCACTCACTCGCGGCGCCTGGAAGAACACGCTCGATTGGAAATGCTCGCGGTAGATTTGGTAAATGGCTGGATCATAATGTATCCCAAAGAAAGTTGCGAAACTGTACGCTAACCCCTGTTCAGCCGCGAAACGGACCGACTGCCCACTCGCACCCAACAACCACGGTTCCGGCCAATGATTTAGATCAGTAGGAATGGCGATGGCTTTGTGATGATGTGCGACCGATATGGGCTGATCGGTTATGAGCTGGAGGATCGTTTCGATTTTGTGATACTGATCGTCTCTCAAGTCCGGATGCCCCTGTGCCAACAGATCCGTCGCCACAGTATCCCCACCCGGAGCACGACCCATCCCAAAATCGATCCGTCCCGGCGCCAGCGCACTCAATACCTTCATCTGCTCGGCCACCTTGAGCGCCGCATAATGCATCACCATGATCCCGCCCACGCCTACACGAATCTGGTGGGTGATCCCGGCGACATGAGCCACCATCAGTTCTGGTGCGGAACTGAGCACCGAATTCGTGTTGTGATGTTCTGAAAACCAAATGCGTCGATAACCCAATTGATCCACATATTGAGCGAGCGCGAGTGTCTCATGAAAAGCCTGTTCAGTGGAAACATCTTCATGTCTGGGCATTAAATCTTGAACCCCAAGCGTAATCGTCATTCTAATGCCTCCTCATACAATCTTGGTTTGTTAATGTGCTGTGATCTATTTGGATCATACCACAAAACGCATGATTGTGAACGATTGCGCAATAAAATCACGCAGCCAAATACAAAAATTTTTCCTAGCAACAGCGATGATCAATCACCATGGCTGCTAGAAAAAACAAAATGGGATATTATGCTTTTGTTATGATCGATAATTCAAGCTGACTCACCCCTATAAAATAAACTGTTTGATGGGCAAACACGGGTTCTAATGATTGTTCACTCCATACACCAGCCTGATCACCGCGTATGTCACGCTCTGTAAAATACAGGAGTTCAAAAATTTATTGATCTGGACGCAGATGTCCGTCGCGGATATCAGTGATCTACTGAACTACGGCTCTCCCAGCTATGCCAGCAAATGCTTTAAAGCCTCGGTGGGAATGTCCCCACTCACCTACCGCAAACAACATAAGCCTTAACCAAAATCACCCGCTACGAGTGATTGCGACAGTGTTCCTATCTACTTGATCAGGAGTTATTCGCATCATCTTCAGCGGGTGAATTTATTATTGATATTTGTCCTGCTCATAATTGGCCTGGAAAGCGAGGGCATTCTTCTTATCCTGCGCCATCTGTTTGATTAATCCCTCTGCACCAGCGAATTTCATTTCCGTACGCAGATACTGGTGCCAGCAGACTTTGAGCGTTTCGCCATAGATTTCCTCATTGAAATTGAATAGATTGATCTCAACGGTCTTTTCCTTCTGATCGGCGAAAGTAATATTATACCCAATCGACGCCATGCCCCAGTAGATCTGGTGGTTCAACACGCATTCCACGGTGTAAACGCCCACTTTAGGGAGGAGCGTGTGTGGATTCGGCAGGACGTTGGCAGTGGGATAGCCCAACTCACGTCCGCGATGTTTGCCGTTGATCACAACCCCTGAGAAGAAATATGGATATCCTAAAGCCGCATTGGCCTCCTCTAATTGGCCATTTTTGATCTGCTGGCGGATGAAGTGCGAGCCGATCTTTTCATTGTTGGCGGTCAGTTTCGGCACGCGAATAATGTCAAAACGTCCCTGGCTGTAGTTTGGGAGGGTCTCCATGTTCGCAACGTCCGGTTTGCCGTACGTGTAGTCAAATCCAGCCACAATTGCCTGCGCATGGAATCCTACCAGATATTGATCGACGAATGCTTGCGGGCTCAATGTCGCAAAGGCACTCGTCACTTCAATGAAGTAGAGTATATCGACCCCTAGATCTGCCATCATCTGAGCTTTTTCTTCGTTAGTGGTGAGATAGTCCAAGGAATCTGGATGGGCTTGTTGGTAGATGATCCGTGGTGAACGATTGAACGTCATCACAGCGAGCGGTAACTGGCGCTTAGTAGCTTCTCTTCTGGCACGCTGAATAACGGCTTGGTGTCCCCGATGCACCCCATCAAAGAATCCCAACGCTAATACAATCGGCGTAGTGAGTTTATCGAGCGTGCGTACTGGATGATGTAAGGTTATAATCTGCATTCTTAATCCCCTTTTAGTTATTTAAACATCCGGAGTGGTTTGACCTCACCAATCTGGGTGGGATGTTTGGCATAGATGGCAGTGAGTGTCCCCTGAACATAGGCGCGCACCGGCAGTTGATCCGGTAATTGTGTCTGATGGAGCACTGCCCCATTCCTGACGAGGCGTTCCAACGACTCAGGCACCTGCCAAATCGGATACTTGGTGAGCGCACTCTCTAACGGTTGGAGGAATGACCAGTCGTTTGTTTGTATCCGTTCCTCAATATCTTTCAAAGTCACGCAATCCTTTGTTCGATATGGTGATGACTGGATGCGCGTTAAATCGGTCATAGTCGCAGGCACCCCCAACGCTGCTCCCAAATCGGTGGCGAGTGTACGGACATAGGTGCCCTTCCCACACGTCACGAGAAAGTGGAAGGATTGGTAGCTTGAATCCGAATGAAACACCGGCGTATCCGTTAATGTAAATTGCTCTACGTGAATTTGATGTTTGGGACGTTCTACCACTTCACCGGCTCTAGCATATTCATAGAGGCGTTTCCCGTTGACTTTGACGGCGGAATACATCGGTGGGATTTGGATAATGTCCCCCTCCAGCGTCTTCATGGTGTCTTGAATGGCTTCTTTCGTGAATGGTTCCGTGAGTGGCTCCGTCTTAACAACAGCTCCCGACGCATCCTCTGTATCCGTTTGAAAACCGAGCGTGATTTCACCGATATATTGTTTTTCCTTGTCGGTTAGTAATTCCACGAGTTTGGTCGCTTGCCCAACACAACAGACGAGCACCCCGTCCACATCTGGATCCAGCGTCCCCGTATGTCCAATCTTCTTCTCTTTAAGAATCCATCTCAAACGAAAAACAACATCGTGACTGGTCATGCCCCGTTCTTTCCACACAGGAATAATTCCATCCATCTTCTCACCTCAATAGGTCCTAGTATAGCATAAATTAACAGCTGCTGCGGATAGAAGTCACTAAGATTTGTCAGCGCATCTCTTTATAAAAGTTGCCACTGAACCAGCTGGAAATATCTCTAATGCCATAACCCAGCCCACAGAAAAAGCACACTCAGAATAGAGGTGCTTTAGTTTAGTGATTAGCTATTCAAATTGAGGAAGATCAATACGTTCAATTTTAACGATCTCTGAAGCGGTGTAGTAATAATTACCCATACCGATAATATCCTCTTCTTTGTCTTCTTCAAACAGACCATCATTATCAACATCCACGGGGGCGGTTGGGTGTACGGCACTAAGGAGACCTATCAGTTTTACTGTATGAGTCTGGCAGAGGCTGGATTTGCGGTAGTGAATGGGAATTACCGTCTCCCCTGTTGTTGAATTTCCCGGTGAGTTGGATGATATTAATCGCATGTTTCATTGAGTGGTGGAGCATGCGGATGCATATCATTTAGACACGGAGAATCTGTTTATCGTGGGCGACAGTGCGGGGGGACAGATGGCGATGCAGTGTCTCGCTACCCTCACGAATCTCGCATTCCGGCAGCTTTTCCGCTATGAACGTCTGAATGTCACGGTGAGAGCAGCTGCGATTAATTGCGGGGCATCATTTATGCAGCTACCCGGTGCCATCAGCGGAGCAATCGAGGCTTATTTCACCAGAGACGCCATACACTCCAGCGACGAACGCCTAAACACCGAATCCTCTCTCACACCGGAGATGCCACCACTCTTCTTGATGACCGCAAATAACAATTTTATTCGCGATCAAACAGTCCGCTTAGATGGCTATCTCCTCGCAAAAGGCATCTCCCACGAATTCCATAGCTATGGCACTCCCGATGATCCACGTCCGCATGTGTTCCACTGCAATATGAAAGATCCCCCCGCTCGTCAATGTAATCAGGATGAACTCGATTTCTTCCGCCGCTATCTGAAACAATAAAACATACAAAAAGAAGACTCATCCAATCTGCTCTTACTGAGAGGAAATAGAGAAGATGAGTCTTTTTTGAGATGGATAGCTTTCAAACTTACGGATAATCTCATGGAATGATCACTTTATATTGGTAAGCTCGACTGGCTACTTGGCTACATTTAGGGAATGGCTTCCGTTGAATCTTTAATCCTGTCAATTATCGAGATCACTCTCACTGTTCAAGATCGCACTGCCTGGGCTTTTTATTCATCACGCAGGGCTTCAACAGGAACGCGGTGGCTCGCAATTCGCGCGGGAATCGCACCAGCTAAGAGGGTTAAGATGAGACTCAGTAGCACTAGTATCACCGCATACTCACCCTTCAACGCCATATGGAACGTGCCGACGCCGAATTGCTGGGCGAAGAAATGATTGATTGGAATGGTCAACCCGCTCGCAACCCCCACGCCAATGACGCCCGCTGCGAGTCCGAGAATGAAGGCTTCCGCGTTGAAAATCCGTGAAATGTCCTTCGACCGTGCACCGATCGCTCTCATGATACCGATTTCCTTGGTACGTTCAACGACGGAGACATACATAATAATCCCAATCATAATTGAGGAAACGACGAGCGCAATCGAGGAGAAACCCGTCAGAATCACAGTTAATGCCGCAATTAATGTGGACATGGATTCTGTCAGGAGCTTCGACATATCGAGGAAATGAATCTGCTTCTGCTCTATTTCATCGCTGTCCTGGCCGTAGTGATCCGCGATTTTCTGGTTGTACTGATTGATCCAGTCACTGATGGTTTCACGCTCTTTAAATGTTGCTGGATAGATTGCAATTTCTATCGGCGTCTCACTTCCACCCAACTGCTGGAGGAGCTGATTGTAGGTTTGATCATTAATTTTCTGTTCACCTGGCATGAGGACATTATCACTCGTACCTGCTGCTTTTTGCTTTTGAACGATGGTTGAGTGCTGCTCTTGATTGGAAATTTCTTGTTGGAGGGCCTCGGTGTAGGCAATCTGAGTGGATAACAAGCTTCCCATGCCCGTCGATTCCTCTTTTGGTCTTAAGATCGCGGTAATCGTCAGTGGTTGCCCGGTTTCATAGGTTGCTTCATTCACTGCTCTCCCCACAATTTGACCGTTCGCCTCTTGGAATGCTTGATCATTATTCAAAATGCGGAAAGAATGGTTCAACAGTTTCTGGTACGGCACCTCTTCATCCTTACTGAACCCCAGTACTGTCAAGGTGTCCTGGCTGATCGAATAATCGTGATTGAGAATGAGCACCGCTTGATTGGCTTTCGTTGGATAAGTGAAAGTATCCCCCGTGTGCGCAACGACCTCATATTGCTTCATCACTTGGGCCTGTTCGCTCGGTAAGACGGAGAACAGCGAATCTGTTGAGAGAAAACCGGCCGTGTTTGTGACATTCTCATGATTAGGAACGGCCGCTATCACCTCGCCATCCGCATTCTTCGCGAGGGCTTTGAGGGAGTAGCCTGTTTTAAACTGGGCAATGGCATCTTTTTCTTTGAGTTTGTCCTTCAGATAATCGAGGAAGTTCGCGGTATTAGGCATTGGGGAGGTCGTGAAGTCATTCGCATGCGTCTGTTCACCAGGGCGCTCTTTCGGGGTCACCTTACCAGAATTGGTGGGGTTCTCGTTCATTGACATCGGGCTTTGAAACGACATGTCCACCTGATTTTGATCAATCGTGATCGGCAGCGTGGCGAGAGTGGTTTCTTGCATCTCAGAAATATAATCGCCTAGCCCCGTCGATAGCGCTAAAACAAGCCCAATCGCAATGAAGCCGATACTGCCCGCAATCGCAATCAAAATCGTGCGGGCTTTCTTGGTGCTAAGATTCTTGAAACTGGATTTCAACGCCATCCAGAAAGACATCGCCGTTTTCGTCGGTTGATAGCCCGCTTCCGTTGTTTCTGATTCTGGATGTGGATTTGAATCTGCTATGATCTCCCCATCCTGAAGTTGAATGATGCGCTGGCTATATTCCTCCGCCAGCTGTTCATTATGCGTCACTATGATCACTAATCTATCCTGACTGATCTCAGACAGGATCTGCATAATCTCGCGGCTCGTCTGGCTGTCCAAGGCGCCAGTCGGTTCATCGGCGAGTAAGATCTGCGGGTTCGTGACAATCGCACGCGCAATCGCCACCCGCTGCATCTGCCCACCCGATAATTGGCTCGGCTGTTTATGTAGATGTTCCGCTAACCCCACCTGCTCTAGCGCTTTTTTCGCGCGTTCCTGAGCTTCATTACTGGAGATTCCTGCGAGTGAGAGTGCCATTGTGACATTATCGAGCACACTCAGATGCATGATCAGATTATAACTCTGAAAGATAAATCCAATCGTTTCATTCCGATAGCTATCCCAGTTGGTTTGGGTGAAGTCTTTGGTGGAAGTGCCATTCACAATCAAATCACCACTCGTATATTGATCCAGGCCACCAATCACATTAAGGAGGGTGGTTTTCCCACTACCAGACTGCCCCAGAATGGATACGAACCCCGCATCCGGAAAGGTCAATGAAATATCATCCAGCGCGGTGAGTGTCTCGCCTCCTGTCGCATAGGTTTTATGAATATGTTTTAAGGTGATCATTCACTTCGCTCCTTTTTGTGCGTTCTCATTGTTTGACTGATACAGAGACTTCATTACTTGAACCAGTTGGCCTCTGCTTCTGGCATATGCGCGATATTTTCATCATAGGCGAGTTTCTCCCAATGCTCCGTATGATACGTCAACCGCGCGAGCCCCCCATTCCTCATACTTGGATAATCCTCTAATTGCGGAAATGTCGCAGTAAAGAAGGTCTTGATCATCATACCGTGCGATACCACAAGAATGGTGTGATCCAATGCATCGTGGCGTTTAGCGATCGTCTCCATAGCCGTGGTAATCCGCGTCACAAATTCTTGGTAGTTCTCTGCCTGATCTTTGGGGTCATAATCCTTGATTGCGTCGACATAGGCTTTGAGGCGTCCCTTGCCGTTATTGGGCACCCGCGGCTCTTCTACTTTAGATTCGAGGAGCTGCTGCATAGCCGGTCCATACGCCCCCACATTCGTTCCAAACGACACCTCGCGCAACGCCGGGTCCTTTTGAATATCGGCAGGTGATAGGAAATTATTGGGGATCAGAATATAAGAAGCTGTGTCATACGCCCGCGAGAGATCGCTCGCATAGGCGGCATCAAACGGCACATCTGCTAATGCTTGGCCGTCCCGTTTTGCAACCTCAATGCCTTTTTCGGTTAGCTTCGAATCAAACCAGCCCTGGACAATCTTGTCGCGATTATTCTCGGTCTGTCCATGGCGAATCAGATAAATGGTGGTGGTCATAATGAAAAAATCCCCCTTGTCCTCTTTCATTCAGTATCCAAAATAGCATTTCCCCCATTAATTTTCCATTATCGACGGTTCGAAATAGACCGTTTGCGCATTCTTTTGATCCGGGACTAACATAGTCCCTCAGAGCATGGAAAAAGGGATTCAGTTGCTCCAGTAAAGAACAATTGAATCGCTGCGTTATGGGACATTTATTGCTTTCATTTAGCAGCCGGACTAGAAACCCCATCGATCTTACAATGAGTGTCACTCTCATCCTGGCTCATCACACGGGCATTTCCTACCTTCCCCCACTTTTATTTGTGCTCATGACTCGATCAATGTTGTATTTGGAGCTACAAATATAACAGTTTTCTTTGAAGCAGCTACAGTCCTTTGACGTTCACTATAAACTTTTCCTCCCACTCCCTTAAAAAATTATTAATGCTATCCGCTCTCAAAAGACATCATTAAATCTCGTGATACACTAAGGCTATCAAAACAAAGTGAACGGATTAGTTTCTGAGGTTGAATTTCCCTCAGTAGATCAGGAGTGACTACTATGCATAAAAAACTCGGTTATCTCGCCACCGCTGCCCTCGCCTTAGCGCTGGCAGGATGCGGGACCCAAGCAAAAAATCAAACTTCCATGTACCAAAATGAATCAGCAACCAACCAAAGTGAAAGTTCGAGCGCTTCCAGTAGCGTAGAGAGCTCCTCTGAATCTATCTCAACGACGACTAGCGACAGCAGTTCAGAGAGCACATCTGAAGCCAGTTCCGTTGCGGATAATGACCAAGCCGATCAAGCAGTAAAATCTGTCAGCGTTGAGGGTAAGACCTGGGACGAACAGGAATCCTCTGTCAAGAAACAAGTGAATGACGATCAGGTGCAAACTGTCCGTGCCAATTTGACCGCGGTGAAACCGACCAATAAACAAGCCAGCCAAAGTGAGAGCAAGAAAGTAAAGAGCGGCCACTTATTGGAATCGAATACCTCTTCTAGCGACAGTAGCAATCAAACCGCCAATGATCCAGAAAGCAAAGCTGCCCAAAAAGCCAAAGAACAAGTGGCAAATATGGACAGTGTGCCAGACCAGACAGAAAACCGCATCATTATCGCGAAAACTAATAACCTTAGCGTCCATGATCTCGACCAATACAGTGACGCTGAGATCCTCGAAGCGCGCTTGGTTGCTGAAAACTTAGGCAGTGATGCGGGATATTCTTACCGCTACCTTACTCAAAACTACCAGCAACAAAGTCTCTAATCACTCGTCCCTCTAGTCCTTCCCTTTTTGAATCATTTGTCCTTTAGTTACTTAAAAGGCGTGATACTGAACGTGAGACTCCTATCATAGGAATTTCCGTCAGCGATCACGCCTATTTTGTACTTGGACTTATAACTTATCACGTGTTTTCGATTTCTGCTTCGTCAGCCACACAGTCTTTATTCCTCACACCTTATTGACATCCACTTTCATTTTTTATTTCAGATATCCGCGATACCGGTAAATGATCATAAATGCACACGTGAAGGCAAGGAGCGCCACGATCAGATTACTGTGAATGCCCCACTGATCGAAGCAGTGCCCCGCAATCACGGTCGTCAACATAATGGAAATATCGAACGTCGAGGATTCCAAGGATACTGCGACCTCCTTGTTGGTGTCTACCTGGCGCGTGAAGGTCGTTTGGAAGAGCGTGGAGAGCGGTCCAAAACTCATCCCCCAGATAATCCCCATCACTATCACAATCATCGTCCAATTTGATAGGAACAAAAGCCCCAACATCGCCACAATCCCAAATCCTGCCACGGTGAGTAGGACCTGATGCAGATATTCATCTACTAACCGCTGCACCACGAGAATGGCACTGATCGCACCAAAGCCGAATAAGAGCTGGAGGACAGTGGCGTTGAGGTGAGTGTACTGAGCGATCATTTGGATATACACATAGGTCGAATACTCCCCAATCACAAACGCCATCACCATCGAAAGTCCGACACGAATCCCCGGCAAGCGCAGGAGTTCTTTGGGGTGCGGGACTTTTCCAGTACGATTTCCCACGACATTAGGAAAATAGCGGAGACCCAATCCAAAAATGAGGAGATAAATACCCGCGATCAGAGCAAACGTGAAGCGCCACGAAGTCAACCGCCCCAGCGCTGTGGTGAGAGGAACGCCCACACTGAGTCCCAAAGAAGAACCCGTCAGTACCAAGGCAATCGCGCGTCCTCCATGTAACGGCGGTGCGATCGCTAAAGTATAAGGCGCAATCATTGGCCAGAAAATCGCTGCGCACATCCCACTTAAGAAGCGTGCCACAAGCATCACCCAAAAATTCGGGGAAAGCGCAATGCTTGTATTTAAGACACTCAAACTGAACAGAAGTGTTAACAAAAGCACTCGGCGGTTCATCCTAGCCAAGAAACGCGTCAAAGGAATAGCCAGCAGTGCAGACGGTAAGGTATAAACTGCCACGAGCCACGCCACTTTCGAGAGTGGCTCAGAAAAAGCAGTACTGATCTGGGTGAGCAGACCAGACGGCGCGAGTTCCGTCGTATAAAACATCAATGTCAAACTTCCTAACAAGCCAATGACGACTTTTGATAATGCATTGGGCCTTTCTACACATGCTTCTTCCATCTGTCTCTCCTACCCCTTTTCTATATTCAATGCCTTTTTGACAGCACTCCTATGTTACCACGTGAGGGAGTGAAATAGCGGATGAAACCGCCTATTTTTAGACTTTTTTCTCAGGCTTTTTGATCGTGATCTGACTCTCTAGGAGTGGATAGTGATTTGTTCCCTATTGGTCTGATCGACTGTACATAGACGTCTCTCCATCCCTCAATTTTTCCGCAAACAATTGACAACCGGGTGTATTACCCGTATAATACAGACAACAAGTGTATTATTGAATTAATACAGAAAGACACTCTGCTTGATTTTTGATAGAAAGAAGGAGGGGCTTGTGGATTTCGATAAGCATCGTCCTATCTATGCCCAAGTGATTGAGCAGATCAAACTGGGCATGACGGACGGCACGTACCAGCCGGGAGAATCATTGCCGAGTCGACGTGAAATCGCACGCCAGCTGGGCATTAATCCCAATACCGTTCAGCGGGCCTTCGCCACTTTGGAGGCGGAGGGCTACATCACCACGGAAAAAACCACCGTCAGCGTCGTCACCACAGACAAGGAGAAACTATTAATCCTGAAGAAAAACCTACTAAATACCGCGATTGACCAATTGATTGAGACCGCAACTCAGATGACAATCACAGAGTCTGAGGTCCTCTTACTCGTGGAAGCGGCCTATCAAAGGAGGCAACAACATGATTGAAGCAAAACATCTCAAAAAGAGCTACGGCAAAAAAGTCGTCCTTAATGATCTGTCCTTTACGATTCATCCAGGTGAAGTAACCTGTTTGATCGGGGTAAACGGCACAGGGAAGACGACGATTATGAATGCCATTATGAAATTGATCACACTCAATAGCGGTGAGATTCTCATCGACCACCATCCAATTACTTTCAATGATTTCAATCGGATCAGCTATGTCCCAGATATGATTACCCTCCTCCACTCCTTAACAATTGAAGAGAGCTTAATCTACATGGAGACGTACTATCAGAGTTTCAGCTGGGAACGCGCAGAGGCACTGCTTGAGTTCTTCCATTTAAATCGTGAGGACCGGATTATGGAACTCTCCAAGGGGAATATCGCCAAGGTGAATATCCTCGTCAATCTGTCCTTGGATGCGGATTACTTCATTATGGACGAGCCCTTCTCTGGGATTGATATCTTCACGCGCGAGGAGATCGCCAATATCTTTACGGACGACATTCTTTCCGACAAAGGCGTATTGATTTCTACCCACGAGATTAAAGACATTGAGTTTCTCGTGGACAAAGCGATTCTCATCGATCACGGACGAATTGTGAAATCCTTCTATCCAGAAACTGTGCGGCAAGAAACCGGTCAATCGATTGAAGATGTCATGCGGGAGGTGTACCAACATGTCTAGGTTTTTAAATTTGACGAGTGACGAACTCTATCGCTCGCGTCATTATTTCTTGGGAATCGTGTTATTCGTCTTAGTCGGCGAAGGGATTGGAGCGATTCATTTTCTCTATAACTTCACGCACTCAGATTATGCGAGTGGGATGACCTTCCATTTGATCCAGTTGTTTGATGCGACGATGCCCTTCTTCTTCACTTTAGCGGGGGCCATCATGGCGATGTTAATCTACTGCATTATCAGTTGGCAACGCGAGAGCACGGGGAAATCCCGCTTTATGTACCGCCTCTTGACCTTGCCGGGGAATCGGTTGAGTATCCCGCTCGCTAAAATCACGAGTATCCTGTTGATGATTTTCGGGCTGCTGTTCCTTCAATTAGTGATCTATGAGGGTGCGCATCTGTTGTGTCAACTGTTCTATCCCGGACAATATCAGACTACACAGATTACCGACGTCTTTTTACAGCGCACCTACTTTAATCCCATTTCACTGGTGATCTTTCCCTATTCACTGCCGACTTTTCTCATTTACTATGGTTGGGGCACTAACTTTCTCTTTTTATTGTTCAATGTGCTGACTATGTGGCAGGGGCTGCAGTATCGTTCATGGATTGTGCGGATGGGGCTCCCACTCGTGTATGAGGTGATGGGGGTTGGCATTTCCGCAGTGATCGTGTGGCTTGGGAGCTTCTACCTCACGCCGGGCGAGATGCAGTGGCTGAACGGCCTCCTCATCCTCGTCATAGGTGCATTCCAACTGCTACTGATGAAATATCTCATGGATCATACCATGACGGTTTAAGGAGGGAGTTTCATGCGAAAACACGGCTTATTTCAGCTTTTATTGTTAGCATTCATCGCACTGATTGTTGCAGTGGGGCTACTCCATGTCGATAGCCAAAAGAAACATACCACCTTACAAATCAACGGCGATCAAACCGTTTTAAACGATGCGTCGTTATCGGTGGAACTACAGAAGAATAAAAGTGAAAGCGAATTTACGATGATTCAAGATAAATATGGGGAATCTCCGCTTGCGAAAACACCCAATAGCCTTGATTATCGTGAAGACAACCGGCTCCATATTTTCAAAGCCTTTCCATTGTGGCAGCGTCCCAAACTTCGTGACCAAGAGATTGAGCAATATGCAGCGAATCGTTACCTCGTGATCGATACTCCTGACTTTCCGGAGGCTTTCAATGGTTCAATGGACCTCCTAAATGTTGATACACAAGCAAAAACCAAAACGAAAACAACCGTCAATATAACGAAAGACAAACTCAACATGGATCAGACCGCCACTCGCATCGACTTGGCGTTCTATCATATGCGCCAAGATCAAGACGGGCTCTTGTATCTTGAGTTTAATGCCTTTCCACGGGTTGAAAATAGCCAGCAAACCAACGCACAAGGCAAGGTCTTGCAGATAGTGTTCGATCCTAAACAAAATCAAGTGAAAGAGAAAATAGTGAAAGACATAGATGTCACGCCTGATGAGAGCGAGGAACAGGCGATGATTTTCGGGGCTAGGATGCCACTCGCCATGCTGAATGGGACCCTCATCAACCAAAATGATAACGGCACCCTCACCCTCCATCTCACTGATGCGAAAGGACAAGAAGTAGTCAAAGCGGATATGACGGATTTCATTAAGGACAAGATGAGCGATCTTCTCGAACCTAAAGAAACCACGGATAACTACCGAGTGGGAGCTGAGGCGCCGTCTAACCGTGTGATTGATAATGTGGCGTCTCACTTCTACATTGTGGGAAATCAATTGTACTTCTACCATACCAATGACCAGGAAAAAACGACGCTCTATCGCTGGGATAATGAGAAGAAGGCATTCACTTCTGTTTCAGAAATTCTAGGATTGGTGGAATCACTGGAGTACAAAAATCATCAATTCTACTTACTCGGAAATAATAAGATCTGGGTCTTAGATGGCAATGACTTCAAGAACAAGGCAACAATTACCGTCAAGAGCGATCAAAACTATCACATGACAAATATGCAGCTCTTTTAGGGGGGGTGTTGGCAGGATATGAATAAGCGCAAACTCACTCAGATCCTATTTATCTATTATCTGATTATCCTCACCTGGGTGATCGTCTTTAAAATGAGTTTTCCTCTCTTAGATATTTATCGCATTCGTCAGATCAATCTGATGCCCTTCGTTGATCCGGCTCAACCAAATGGACCGACCAATTACTTTGATATTGTAGCGAACATCCTGGCCTTTATTCCGTTCGGGTTGTTCATGCATATCTTCTGGCGGATGGAACCTCTCTGGAAACAGTGGCTTCCGATGTTAGAGGTGAGTTTGCTCTTTGAATGTTTGCAGTGGACATTAGCGGTCGGACGGAGCGACATTACCGATGTCATCACGAATGCGTTTGGCGGGTTATTGGGCATCCTCCTCGCCTGGGCTCTGCGCACCCTCTTCCCGAAACACTGGATCACGCTGATTAATGGCCTCTGTGTCGTGGGAGCGATTGGAATGACCTTCGTGGTGATCATCGTAGCATTCTTTTAAAAGACACATGAACTCTATAAATAGACGAAAACCGCTCGAAGTCATGAGCTGGCCCCTGTCACGTAGACAAGGAGCTGTTCATCCTTCGAGCGGTTTTTCTTGGTATTAATGAGCGAAGTAGGCGTGGTTCATTATTCCACAGCTTCTTCCCAAATGGTGGTGTCTGGTCCTGCTGGCAAAACTTCACGGCTGTAAACTGCTTCAGAGGATTTCCCGAGATAGAAGCCTTTTTGGATCTCTTTGAAGTTAGTCGTATCCTTGAAGGCCGGCAGTTGATAGAGACGGCGTGCATACCGCCAGATATTTGGATATTCATAGAGATGCTTCTTATTTAGGCCGCCCACTGGATAGAAGACCACATCAAAGCGTGCGAGTGGCGTGTACATCACGACATCCGCCAAGGTGAGATGATCTCCCACGAGATAATCATGTTCCTTGAAATGTTCCTCCAGGGCGTCTAATGCGCTAAAAAT
This sequence comes from Aerococcus sp., assembly GCA_030528285.1. Lineage (GTDB taxonomy): Bacteria > Bacillota > Bacilli > Lactobacillales > Aerococcaceae > Aerococcus. Next base: position 62,564 of record JAUMZE010000006.1, read on the forward strand.
CATATCATATGCCACGTCATAGACATCCTGTTTTTTAGAATGGGTGGCGCGAATGCCAGGACCTAATACCTTGGTGCCTACATAGGAGAACCATTCTTCAATCTCTTCCTGTTCTGATTCAGGATAAAGATCCGGAGCATCAGCGGGCGCAACCTCCTTGAACCGCGTCGCAAAGTCATGAATGATGTCCAGAGATTCGCTGTTCACGACTTCCCCAGTAGTTTTATCAACGAGCGCTGGGACAGAATAAGGCCCTGCATACTCCGGATCTTTCTTGAGGTAAGGTTCGGTAAGGTCATGGATCCCCAACACGGCATCCTTGTCGTCTACACTCCCAATGGCATCCTTAAATCCCCAGTATTGGTCATATTTGACAGAGTTCACCAACCCTAGTGACACCTGATCCGTTAATCCCATCAACTCACGCACGATCATCGCCCGGTGCGCAAATGGGCATGGATAAGCTGCCAACAAGTGGTAGCGATTTGCTGCTACGGGATAATTGAGAGATTCGTCGAGTGTGTTTGTCATCACATTGACTCCTTTCACTTCTTTGTTATCTACAGTGTAACAAAGAAAGTACAAAAATAACTGTAATTTATCTTTTATAGTCAAGATATTATGTATCCGGCTTCTTTGCCTATTTTTTGAAGGTTAGACGCCTATTATTATGAGAGTGTTTCTTACATCTATGTCAGAATGAAAGAATTTGAAAGCTTAAAATAGTAGGATATCCATACTTTTATGATATAATCTTCAAATATGGAAGTTGGTTTCCTATTTTTATGTCACTTTATCTTACAAAGGAGGTGGGAACTATGACGATTTCTATGAATATGATTCAAACGACGGGTTTTGCTGTCATCATGTCAGCAATCGGTTATTGGATTCAACGTCATGTTTCCGTATTGAAGCGTTTGTCAATCCCTGGTCCCGTGATTGGTGGGGTGTTATTCGCTATTATTCATACCATATTACGTTTGAGCGGGATTTTGCAATTTGATTTTGATCATACACTGCAAGAGTTCTTCCAGACGCTCTTCTTCACAACGGTTGGTTTTACCGCGAGTGTGAAAATGCTGCGCGAGAGTGGGATTCAAGCATCCAAAATGATTCTTTTAACCTTCGTAATGATTGTCATTCAGAACTTAGTGGGTGCTGGAATGGCACATGTCGTGGGGATTAATCCACTCCTAGGATTACTGATGGGTTCCTCCGCATTGGTTGGGGGTCCTGGAACGACCGGTGCGGTGGCACCTTCCATTGCAGATCTCGGGTTCAGTTCGGCCCTCACAGTCGGTTTTGCTGCCGCCACATTTGGGATTGCCGCGGGATCGATTCTTGGGGGACCCACTGCTACTTGGATCATTAATCATTTCCATATCAAAACTGGTAACGACAATCTCGAAAACGGCCAAGGCGACGATTATGATGGCGGCGAAGAGTACAATGATGCTTCCGAAGTGGCCGATACGATCGATCCTTCTAACAAGAATGATTTGATTTCCGGAAATACCATCGTGAAATCCTTCCTCTTACTGTTAGCCGTCGCTTTCGTGGGGACATACTTCACACAATTTTTGAACTGGGCGTTGGAACATCTCGTGAGTGGGGTGACCTTGCCAAGTTATATCGGTGCTTCCCTATTGGCATTTATCATGCGTAATATCGTAGACAACCACGACTCTTGGGAAATGCCAATGGACGAGATCAATGTGTTGAGTGATTTGGTGTTAGAGGTCTTCCTCTCCTTGGCGTTACTGAACCTACAGCTGTGGGAACTCAGCAATGTCGGGTTCGGTATGCTGGTGATTCTGTTCGTCCAACTCGTTGTGATGATCGGTTTCTCCTGCTTCATCACCTTCCCATTCTTGGGCAAGAGCTATAATTCCGTCATGATGACAACCGGTTTTATCGGATACGGGCTCGGGTCTTCCTACAACGCGGTGGCCAGCATGAGTGAGGTCACACGCCAACACGGACGTTCTTCTCGTTCCGCGATCATCGTACCACTCGTTTGTTCAATCTTCGGGGACTTCATCAACGTCATGATCATCTATACCTTTATTGGTTGGCTCAGTAAATAATAAATTTGGGAGTATCTTTCGGATGCTCCTTTTTTCTTACGCTCAGTTCATTGCTATCCATTAATAGTGATTGATGAGTGGCTATAAATAATTTGTGAAATCTCACAATCCCTGCCCCTACTGTCGTTGTTTTATGCTATACTTTGTCCATTAGATGTAAACTTTGGGAGGTATATGCATGAAACGCCAGCTTTTACGGGTACATTTTGTAAAGCAATTAAAGACACTCACAGATACCATTGATGAATTAGGTGAACGCACTGCCCGCGCAATTGAGCTGTCGATCGAAGCCCTACTCAACCACAATGCCACTGAAGCCCAACAAGTGATTGATGATGATGAAACGATCAATCACCTCGAGAAGAAGATTGAAGCAGAAGTGCACCGTCTCATTGGCCTCCAAGCACCAGTCGCTGATGAATTACGCCTCCTGCTCGCAATCCTCAAAGCATCCGGGGACTTTGAACGGATGGGAGATCATGCGGTATCAATGGCGCGCGCAACCCTCGATATTATCAACGAGGAACGGAGCGATAAGATCGAACATGAAATCAAAATCATGGCGAAAGATGTCTCCGATATGACCAAAGCTATCAAACAAACATTCCTCGAAATGAATGTCGACGATGCTAAAATTATCGCCAGCCACGACGATAATATTGATAAGCAGTACAAAGTTTTGATGGGCGTCATCATCAATGAAATGAAACAAGATCCAAAACTCATTGATGCCGGTTCACGTTACATCTCTGTGATTTCAAACCTAGAGCGAATCGGGGACTACTCCACCAATATCGCTGAACGGATTATTTTTGCGGAAAATAATAAATGGGTGAACCTCAATAAATAATGCTCTTTAGTTGCATAGTGAAATACCGCTATTAGTGATCCCAAGTCACTGCTAGCGGTGTTTTTTGTCTATCGTTAATTCTTGAAGCTGTGAACCGGTGCAGAGATATATCCCCCACGATCCACAAAGGCAGTCGCGTCGTTGTGGTGAACCGGCAGAATCGGTGCTGAGCCAAGCAGGCCGCCAAATTCAGCGGTCTCACCGACTGTTTTACCCATGACAGGGATCAAACGGGTGGCCGTGGTTTTACTGTTGATGATCCCAATCATCGCCTCATCCGCTATCATCGCGCTGATTGTGCTAGCAGGAGTGTCGCCAGGAATCGCGATCATATCGAGCCCCACTGAGCAGACGCAGGATGTGTGGAGGCCATCAATCCGCCCTTCTTCACGGCATCATTGAGGAGTGCCAAAGCCGCTGTGGTCCCATGTCCGCCCGCTTCACCGATCCCAATTTCTTCGAGAATGCGCGCCACCGAGTCCCCCACAGCCGGCGTTGGTGCAAGGGAGAGGTCGATGGAACCAAATATCGTCTCCGCAACTTCTTGGCCAATCAGTTCCCCCATCCGCGTAATCTTAAAAGCAGTCTGTTGGATGACTTCAATCATCGTTTGGAAGTCCGCCCCACGATATTTCTCTAATGCCGATTTCACTGTCCCTGGAACGGAAACACCGACATGGAGGACTTGTTCCGGTTGAGAAACCCCATGGAATGCCCCCGCCATAAAGGGATTATCCTCCACCGCATTGGCGAAGACGACTAATTTCACACAGCCAAATGAATCCTGATCTTTGGTAGCTTTTGCGATGTCTTTGATGGTTTCCCCCATTAATTTCACAGCGTCCATATTGAGACCCTGACGCGAATTACCGACATTCACAGATGCACACACGCGGTCTGTCACCTGGAAGACATGCGAGAGGGACTTACTCAGCGTCTCATCCGCTTGACTCATGCCACCCTGACGGATCACTGAAAATCCACCGATAAAATCAATACCGATCTTTTTGGTGGCTTTGTCAAGAGCCAGAGCAATGAGCGTATAGTCGTCAGCACCGGTCACCTCGCCAATCAGGGCAATAGGCGTCACGGCCACTCGTTTATTGATAATTGGAACGCCATAGCGCCGTCCAATCCGATTAGCAGTATCTACGAGATCCCCAGCCACACGCACGACCTTTTGATAGACCTTCTCTACTACACGATCAATATCGGTATCGATACAATCCATCAGTGAGAGTCCAATCGTGGTGATTCGGATATCTAGATTCTCATCATGCACCATATGTAATGTTTCTTCGATGTGTCGTTTATCCATCGTTTCACCTTCTCTATTAGATCTGATACATCCGCTCGAATAATTTCTTACTCTATAGCTGAATCTGGACATTAATCTCCTTGACAAGTTGATCCATTTCATCCTGCACGGTACTCAAATCTGTGATGCTCTCATCGACATTTAACAGGCACATCATCGTGAAACAATCATCCATAATTGTTTGCGAGATATCGAGAATGTCTAATTGATATTTCACCAGCACACCACTCACGGCATGTACAATCCCAATATTATTTTTTCCCACAACAGACAAGATTGCTTTCATATTGCATCCGCCTCATTTGTAAAAATGAAATGATGTCTTCCAAGAGATCTCGTTCACCTGAGATCATTATCACAGACACTCATTCCTCATCGCTATCCATACAAAAAATCGGCTGGCGGATTGCCAACCGATCGTTGCTGGATAGATTCAAAGAAGTTTTCGTTTATTCTAAGACGAGTTTCAGATGATCGAGGTTATCTTGCATCTTTTGTAAGAAGCCGTCGCCCGTTAATGCATCTTTATCCGTGAAGGTCTCCATCGAGTTTAAGGTGCTGATCTTTGTATCGGTGCCTTCCGTTAAACTCTTCGCCAATTGATCGGACGTTCCTTCCTGAACGAACATGTAAGCCGTCTTATTATTTTTCAGGTAGTTGTGAACCTCTGCCATGCGTTGTGCGCTCGGTTCCATCGTGTCTGTGACACCTGTGATTGCAATTTGTTTCAACCCGTAGCGATGTGCAAGGTAGTTAAATGCGGCATGTTGGGTCACAAAAGTTTTGGTTTTTGCATTCTTAGTCGCATTTGCGAAGTCATCCGCGAGTTTTTGGAGTTTCTGGTTGAAGTTATTCGCATTATCCTTGTAGGTTTGCGCATGTTCTGGATCTACTTCCGCCAACTCTTTCGCAATCTCACTCACTTCTGTTTGGGCATTCACTGGATCTAACCAGGTGTGAGGATCATTTTGATGGTCAGAGTCATGATCATGGTCTTCGTGGTCATCGTGATCCGCATCGTCGTCATGATGTTCTTCTGCTTCCAGATCTTCATGGGTCGCGGTCGTTCCATCAATCGTCGTCACATTGCCAGAGATTGCTTCTACTTCATCCGCAGCTTCAATCACTTTCAATTTCTTGTTGGTGACACTCTTCAGGGTATCCTCCACCCAGCCTTCCATGTCTTCGGAGTTGTAGACGAACACATCCGCCTCTTGCAAGGACGCCATGTCCTGCGCGCTCGGTTCATAATCATGCGCTTCGGTGTTCCCCTTGATCATCGTCGTAATTTCCGCCTGATCGCCTGCCACTGCTTGGGTGAGCGCCGTCATCGGATAAAAGGTCGTCACGATTTTCAACTTTTTATTATCGGTTGCTTGACTCGATGACGCGGTACTACTTTCACTTGTTTTTGATCCTGCATTTGAGTTGCCTTGACTTGTGCACCCCACTAACACCAACAATGCGGTCAGTAATGTCACAAACAAAGCCATGCCTTTTTTCTTCACTCTTATCATCCTCCTCATAATTGTTAATCGAAAACGTTACGATTATACTACCATAATCATTCCTTTATGACTACTCTTTTTGTTTATTTTCTGCTGGCGGGGTTGTATTTTTTAACCTGTTCTATTTCCTACACAACGCCTAAAATAGACTTGTCATTATCCGTCTATCTCCTATTCATAAACAAATTTTACTCATTTTTGTTCTTTTATTGTTTAGAGTTATCCAGAAAAGAAAGCAATAAAGTACAATTTATCCCTGTTTTTGTTCTTAAAAATAATCTTATTATGATATTTAACCGTTTTCTAAGGGGTAGGTTGTGAAATAGGCTTCATGCGATTTAAACCGTGGTACAATAATCTCATAGAAACAGAATATGACATGAAACAGTTAATACATTATTGTTCACACACTGTTTAACCGCCAGTCCGTGTCCCAATTAATTGCTTCTAGCTCATATCCGACAAATTAAATGATGGAGGGACCAAAATGAAAACAGTCATTATTGGTGCAAACCATGCCGGTATTGCGGCAGCCAACACATTATTAGATAACTACGGTGATCAACAAGAAGTTGTCATGATCGACCGCAACACAAACCTCAGCTACCTCGGCTGTGGGACCGCATTGTGGGTGGGTCGTCAAATTGAAGACTATCATCAACTCTTCTACACCAACGAAGCAGACTTCACCGCTAAAGGCGCAAAGATCATGATGGAAACATCCGTAACGGACATCGACTTCGATAAAAAAGTTGTTTATGCCGAAAAGAAATCCGGTGAAAAAGTAGAAGAAAGCTACGATAAATTGATTCTCGCCACCGGTTCTCAACCAATCCAATTGCCAATTCCTGGAAACGATCTCGATGACATTTACTTCCTCAAATTGTTCCAAGAAGGACAAGCAGTGGATCATGCCCTCGACCGTGACGATGTTCAAACCGTCGCTGTTGTCGGCAGTGGTTACATCGGTGTCGAATTCGCTGAAGCTGCAAAACGCCGCGGCAAGAAAGTGATTGTCTTCGATGCAGCACCTACTTCTTTGGCGAACTACTACGACCCAGAATTTGCGCATTTGATGGACGACAACCTGAAAGAACACGGGATCGAAACCCACTACAGCGAATTTGCACAATCCTTCATCGGCAATGACGAAGGTAAAGTGATCGGTATTGAAACCGACAAAGGCAAATATGACGTAGATATCGTGATCAGCTGTGTTGGATTCAAACCAAATGCAGGTCTTGGTGGTGACCATTTCAAACGCTTCGCAAATGGTGCTTACTTAGTTGACCGTACCTTCCAAACGAGTGACCCAGACGTTTACGCGATCGGTGACTGTGCGAACAACTACTCCAACGCCCTCCTTCAAGACGTTTACATTGCGTTGGCATCGAATGCGGTTCGTTCCGGGATTGTGGCAGCTCATAATCTCGCTGGTACTCATGTGGAAGGTGCCGGGATCCAAGGCTCGAACGGGATTGAAATCTTTGGTTTGAAATTAGTCTCCACTGGTTTGAACCTCCATGCTGCTCAAAAAGCGGGCCTAGAAGTGAAATATGTGGACTTCGAAGACTTACAAAAACCTGCCTTCATGCCAGCTGATGAAAATGACAACGTGAAATTACGTATTATCTACACAGCAGATGACCACCGTATCATCGGCGCTCAAATGGCTTCCCACTACGATATGTCCATGGGCATTCACATGTTTTCCTTGGCTATTCAACAAGGGTTAACCATTGATCAGCTGCAATTGCTGGACCTCTTCTTCTTGCCACACTTCAACCAACCATATAACTACATCACCATGGCAGCTCTAACTGCTGACAAGAACTAAGGCTAATTTATAATCCATAATGAAAAGCGATCACTCTTCCTTTCTGTGGAAGAGTGATCGCTTTTTGTATCGATTAGGCTTTCTGATTGGCTGCTTTCACGCGTTCTTTGAGACTCACTGTTTGCCCCTGCCTTCTCTCATCATAGAACTCTGCCGTGGCTGTGAAGAGGATATCACTCGCCACATTGACGGCTGTTTCGGTAGAGTCCTGGATCACACTGATCACAAATCCCACACCGACCACCTGTGCGGCCACGTCATTCGGGATGTTGAACAGACTTGCCGCTAATGGAATGAGTAGGAGCGAACCCCCAGCAATTCCCGACGCTCCCATGGAAGAGATCGCCGCGAGTAACGACAGGAGGAACGCCATGACGAAGGGTACCTGGATCCCTAACGTATGACAGGCTGCCAAAGTCATGATCGTGACAGTCACCGCTGCCCCACCTGTATTAGCGGTAGCACCGAGTGGAATCGAAATGGCATACGACTCACGATTCAATCCCAAATCCTCGCTGATCTGCATATTAACAGGGACGGATGCCGCTGAACTCCTAGTGAAGAATGCGGGCACCCCACTTGCTTTCATGCAGTACCACAGCAAAGGCCAAGGATTCTGTTTGGTTGCGTAGGCCACCATGATGCCGTACACCGCAAAATAAACGAATAAGAGCGTACCGCAAACAACCGCAATAATCTCCAAGTACTGCATCATACTGCTCAACCCCACGGAGGTCACGGAATGATAAACAATCCCCATAATTCCCAGCGGCACCACCTTGATCACACGCTGCACCACCGTCGTCATGGCGTTTGAGAAATCATTCAAGACGGCTTTGGTGGCATGATTTGCTCGCTGTAAGGCTAACCCAATCATGACCGACCACACCAGGATGGCCAAGTAGTTCCCACTGGTGAGTGCCTGCACTGGATTCATCACCGCATTCATCAAAATGCCTTTGAGGGTTTCGACCAAGCTAGTCGGTGCAGATTGGATGTTGGTGGCATTCGGAAGCACCAATTTGACCGGGAATAAATAAGCGGCCACCACCGCACTGAACGCGGAGAAGAATGTCCCCACCAAATAAAACTTCACCACGGTTTGAATGTGTGTCTCAGAGCCTGGTTCGTGTTTTGCAACGGCTGCGATGATCAGCATGCTGACGAGCAGTGGTGCAATGGCTGATAATGCACCGATAAATAAATCGCCGAGGACACTGATCGCTGATAATTTAGGAACGAAAATACCAAGGATGACCCCAAGCACCATCCCAATCAGGATTTGCTGGATCAACGACATTTTCTTCCAGAAGGCAATAAATGTTGTCATATCCTTTCTCCCATTTTTGGTTTAGAACTAGTGTATCATAGAGGTTCACTCTTCAGAATCATTAATCATACCTACTATTGTAAGTAAGCCTTTTCTATTGAAAAAAGCCAGTGATTCATCGTCACTAGCTTCTTTAAACTTTCTTATAAATACTATTTTTGTATTTTTTATCTACTTTTAGTGCTTATTCTGCGTCCGCATATTGGACGAGGGAGAGAATATCCACGTCTTTCAAACGGTCGCGTGCTCCCAAAGCCGTGAGTTCAATCACAAAGGCTGCACCGACCACTTCACCTCCCATGGATTCTACGAGCTTCTTGGTTGCTTCTACCGTGCCACCCGTTGCGAGTAAGTCATCCACGAGTAAGATTTTTTGACCGGGATGAATGGCGTCCACATGCATTTCCAGCGTATTGTGGCCATACTCTAGTCCGTAGTCGAGGGATTTAGTTTCGCGTGGGAGTTTGCCTGGCTTACGCGCTGGCACGAACCCGACGCCCATCGCATAAGCAACCGGACAACCGATAATGAAACCGCGTGCTTCCGGTCCCACAATCAAATCTGCTCCCTTTTCTTTCCCAAATGAAACAATCTGTTCAATCGCTTTATGGAAAGCTTCAGGTGCTTCTAGTAACGGGGTAATATCGCGAAAAATGATCCCCTGCTCTGGATAATCAGGAATGGCAGCAATATATTGATATAAATCCATAGTGTTCCTCCGCTCAGTCTCTTGATGCCCATTAATATCCACGTACACTGCATTCATCTTCAGTGATGCGTGCATGCTCATTGTACCACAGACAACCAGGTAAAATCCTGTTTCTTCTATGGCTAATTTCCAAAGAGAAAGGCTTTAATTTGCCCCAAATCCGTATAAAGAAAGAAACGTTCCGAACGAATTTGTTGTTGCCACGCCTGCATGATCGGTAATTGGCCGATATCCACCGTTTGGGTCGGTTGTTGAATTACTAATTGCCCCTGATTAAAACTGATCAATTCTCCCTCGACAAACGTCTTCAGCATTAATTGGACCTTCTCTGTCGATAGCCGGAGATATCCAGCCACTGCCCTCTCGTTCCCCTGGAGTTGAATGCCTGGGTGGCGCACGAGATATTGATACAACTTCGCAAATTCCTGGCGCATCGGTTGTCCAATCGTATAGGCATGCTGACTCGTATAGGCGAACAGATAGACATTCTGGATCTGACACACCTGGATCAATTCTCGCAGTTGGTCGCGGTCATGAACGCAATCAAAAATCACCAGCGAACGGTATGCGCGGTTTGTTTCCTCTAACTTAGCAGTATTGAGGTCCGCCATCAAAATTCCTCTCGAAGACTCAGGAATAGCAGACTGATAAGCGTCAAAGTACCGCTTCGATTCAAAGACATAGAGCGCCTCCGTAACGTTAAAGACTAATTGGCGATTCGCTGCCTGTCTGAGATCAAAGAGGGCTGGTTGTTCGCTCTTCATGTCTAGGATAAATCCCTGTGCTTGCTGCTGATTATTCCATTCATTGATTGCCATGGTCAGGATGAAGTCAGCCGATCCCTCACCCTGGAGGAGATGCGCTTGATTCCCCAGTTTAAAACCGATCAGAGACAAGTCCCCATTGTCCGTGATGGCGGTGACTTTCAAGGTTTGTTTGTCCTGGCCGATCGCTTGGACCTGTTTCCACTGGACATCTGGCACTAAGAACGCCGGCTTCGGGTTTCCTGCGCCAAATGGTTTTAGGACATTCAATGCTTCGATGTTTTCAATGGTAAATGCTGAGAGTGGGAGTGTCATATCATACTCTAAGGTTGCCGGTTCGTTGAGTGCGTCTTGGTAAGGGACCATGGCTTCAACTAGATCCGCCTGCCACGTCGCAAATTGATCCTCTGAGACACTCATACCGGCTGCCATCGCGTGTCCTCCCCACTGTTCCATCTCCTCACTGACTTGAGTGAGAACCTCAAACAGATTCACTCCCTCGATGGAACGACCGGACCCCTTATAGATGTGGATTTCAGTATTATGACTCAACAAAATTGTCGGGCGGTGGGTCGTTTCAGCCACTCGATTAGAGACGATCCCTAGTATTCCTTCATGCCAGGATGCATCCGCCATCACAATGATCGGTGGGAGCGCCGCCAGCTGTTTGAGCCGTTGAAAGACGGCCTGCGTCATGTCAGACACCATCTGTTTGCGCGCTTGATTGGTTTTGATCATCTCACTCACAATCTGTTTGGCTACGTCCGGGTCAAACGTTAGCATCAATTCCACCCCGGGACCTGCCTGTTTGAGCCGTCCGAGCGCATTCAGGTGTGGGGCAATCGTGAAGCTGATGGTTTCCTCGTCAATCGTTTGTGGCGTAAAGGATTCTTCCTCCAAGAAGGTCGCCAAGCCCACGCGTTCGCTCCGTTTGATCTGTTCAATTCCCTGTTTCACAATAAAACGATTCTCGTCGGTCAAACTCACCATATCCGCAACGGTCCCAATCGCAGCGAGATCGAGCTGTTCGATCGGTAGTTCGCCCATCAGCGCACTTGACACCTTCAATGCGACCCCAGCGCCACAGAGGTCCCCAAACGGATATTGTCCTTTGGGGTGGCGCGGGTGCACAATCGCATAGGCATCCGGGAGTGTTTCCGGCAACTCGTGGTGGTCGGTGACGAGGACATCGACCCCATGACTGTTCGCATACGCAATTGCCTCGTGCCCACTCACCCCGTTATCACAGGTTAAAATCAATTGGATGCCCTGGCGAATATAATATTGGTAAACCGCTTGATTCGGGCCATAACCGTCCTCAAAACGGTCCGGAAGATAGTAACTCACATCTGCACCCAGATTCTCCAGCGTCTCCATCAAAATCGCTGTACTGGTGATCCCGTCCGCATCATAATCCCCGTAGACAAGGATCTTTTCCTGCTGCTTGATCGCGGTGGTGAGCCGTTCAACCAATCGCTCCATATCGTACAACAGAAATGGATCATGATAGGTTGTAGGTTCAAAAAAATAGTCTTTAATTGATTCTTCCGTCGTATAGCCTCGAGACATCGCAAGCCGAATTAAGAAGGCGGGTTGATTGAGTGACATCGCGAAAGACGCCACCTGTTCGTCATTCAGTGCTTCTTTTGCGGTATCATTTTTGTGCCATTTCTTTTTTGGCTTTAACACTGCCTCACCCTCCCTTCTTACAGCGATTGTTTAACTGGAAATGCATTGAAAAAGTAATGAATTAAGTGATACCCGAGCGTTGGCGAGAGTGCTAATAACTTCGCCGTGAGTTCGTAGTAATACGGCACCACGACTTCCCACTTCTTGGATTGGATGGCCCGCCACATCACATCAGCCACATGTTCCGGCGTCACGGAGTATTTCTGCACCTGCTTGTAATAGGTGCGGTTGGCCTTAGTCCGAGTGAAGAATGGCGTCTGTACCGGTCCAGGCAAAATGCAAGTAACTGTGATATTGGTATCCAATAGATCCTGACGCAAACTGTTCGCATACCCCCACACACCCGCTTTGGAGGCACTGTAGACAGTCGATTGTGGCGTGTGGATCTTGCCGGCAACGGACGCAATCAAGGTGATATTATGCGTGCGTTCTGGATCCTTCAACATTTCGACTGCGAAGGCCTTAGTGAGATACATCGTGCTAAGGAGGTTGGTTTCTAACATGTTTTTGATTTCACGATTCGTTTGGTGAATGACGGAGGTAAATTCTCCGTATCCCGCACAGTGTACCAAGGAGAAAACGTGACGCTCTGTGGTCGCCTGTTGCACCAGTTGATCAATCGCATCCGCATCGGTTAAATCGAGCGCGAGTGTTTCCACAACTGGACTGCCGAGTGCTAAAGTGGCTTTTTTGACGGCGGCTAGGCGCTCTTCATTACGGCCAGTGAGCAGTAGCGGATAACTCGCTCTCGCTGCTTGTTTACTGAACGCTTCACCAATCCCACTCGATGCTCCTGTGACTACGATCCAATCTTTCATGTCGAGCCTTCCTTTCCATTTTTCATGTCAAAATTCTAGATGATATCAATCTCACACATGCCCGTTTTGTTATTTAATCGTAAACTCATCAAAATCTTTGACGACGGTCGAGTGCTTGAAAATACTTTGGGCGTCTCGTTGCAGCTGTTGGACATCGCGCCCGAGATAGCGCGCCGAGATATGATTTAAATAAAGCTGTTTCACATTCCCAGCTTTGGCCATCATGGCTGCTTGTTTGGCGGTGGAATGGAAATGCTGGTGCGCCAGGGTGGCTTCATTACCTGCATAGGTGGCTTCATGCACCAATACATCCGCATCCTGAATGAGCGGAAGGGCTGGTTTGTGGTAGCGCGTATCCCCAAAGATCGTCACAATATGTCCCGGTTGATCCGGCCCCACGAAATCATTGCCGTCGAGAATGGTCCCGTCTGCCAATGTAATCCTTTCACGCTGTTTCAGTTTACCGAGGAGCGGTCCATTCGGTACACCCGCTGCTCTTGCCTTGTCGATCAATAATTCACCAGGATGAGCTGCCTCCTCCACGCGATACCCATAGCAGCGGATCCCATGGTTGAGGAGGCCATACGTCACCTTGTATTGCTCATTCTCAAATGCAATTCCTGAATCTCTACCAAGTTCCACGACCTTGATTTTGTAGTTAAGGTGCGTTTGAGACACCTGGTGGGACACACGAATATAATCCCCCAACCCGCGCGGACCGTAGAGGGTGAGCGTATCATTCTCGCCCCCCTGAAAACCACGGCTTGCCAAAAATCCTGGCAGGCCGTAGAGATGATCGCCGTGAAGATGGGTAATGAAAATCTTGCTCACTTTTCTGGGCTTGAGGGTCGTTTTTAGGAGCTGATGCTGGGTCCCTTCTCCACAATCAAACATCCACATTTCATTACTTTCATCTAATAATTTTAAGATTAAACTTGATACATTCCGATTACGACTGGGGAGACCCGCCCCCGTACCTAGAAAAGTTAACTTCACAATATCCTCACTTCTTTTTACATGGGAAAATTGGCTGGAGGGATCCAGCCAATTTTCGCGGTTCGATTAACGATAAAATTCAAATTGATAGTCCAAGATCTGAACAATGTCGCCGTCCTCTGCTCCCGCCTGAACGAGCGCATCATCAACGCCTTGATATTTGAGACGACGCGCAAAACGCATAGCCGATTCACGGTAATCGAGATTCGCCATCTTGAAATCACGCTCAATGCCGTCTCCCGAGAGAATGAAGAAGCCATCGCCTGCTTGCTCCAAGTGGAAGTAAGCGTCTGACGTTTGATTCTCCAAGGTATAAACAGCTGCTTCTTGTTCAGGTTCGTTGGCTTTTTCTTGTTCGAGACGTGCTTCCTCCTGCTGAATCAGTTCGGCCGTGCGCGTCATGAGTGGATCGAGTCCTTGCCGTGTGTATGCTGAAACTGGGAAAATCTCTGGCATGGCCTGATCCATATGCGTTTCATGATAAGCCTTCAATTTATCTCGGAACTCTTCGATGTAGAGTTCTGCTTCGGGAACGTCCATTTTGTTCGCCACAAGAATGGTTGGCCGTTTCAGCAGTTCAGGATCATAATCCTTCAGCTCCTCATTGATCGCAATATAGTCTTCGAATGGATCACGATTCTCTACGCCTCCCATATCGATGACGTGTAAAATCACCTTAGTCCGTTCAACATGACGCAAGAACTGAAAGCCGAGTCCAACCCCGCTGGCTGCGCCTTCGATCAATCCTGGGAGGTCCGCCAATACAAAACTCTCATGTTCTTTCGTTTCGACGACTCCTAAATTCGGAGACAGAGTCGTGAAATGATAGTCCCCAATTTTCGGTTGGGCATCTGTGACGATGGAGAGGATGGTGGATTTCCCAACAGACGGGAAGCCCACTAATCCGGCATCCGCCAGTACTCGTAATTCGAGTTCAATGGTCCGTTCCTCGCCTGGTTCTCCATTCTCCGCAATTTCCGGCGCGGGATTATTTTGCGTGGCGAATTTCTTATTCCCACGACCCCCACGACCTCCACGTGCGATCACGGCTTCTTGACCGGGTTCCACCATATCGGCAATCACTTGTTTGGTATCGAAATCGCGCACCACGGTTCCAGGTGGGACCATGACGACGAGATCCTCTGCTGCTTTTCCATATTTACTCTTTGGCATGCCATTTTGGCCAGCTTTGGCTTTGTAGTGGCGTTGGTAGCGAAAATCAATCAGGGTGCGTAGCCCCTCATCGACCTTGAAAATCACACTTCCGCCGCGGCCACCGTCACCGCCAGCTGGGCCACCATCTGGGCGATATTTCTCCCGCAAGAAAGCAACCAATCCGTCGCCTCCCTTGCCGGCTTTCACCCAAACTTTGGCATAATCATAAAATGTTGACATACTCACCCTCCAATATTCATTGATTGAGGCACTACCTACTGCTTGCTGTTTTTTCTTACCCACCATGGTTAGAAAAACAGCTAAAGCATCCTTTTATTCTTAAATCATTGACTCTATACTTGTTCTTTGGCGCGCCCCAATCAGAGAAAGTTATTACTTCTCTTGGATCGCGCGTACGTCTGCCACCCCCAGAATGAAGTCCGCCAGTTCTTCTAACAGGGTCAAACGGTTCTTTTGCTGTACCTCGTCGTCACTCATAACCATATTATCGATGAAAAACTGAGTAATCACGCCTTCCAATGCATCGAGTTGGTCGAGACGACTCTCCGGGCTCACGTCGAAGTTCAAGGCTTTTACTTGTTCATATAAATCACGTTCGGAATCCGTTTCAAAAGCGTCCGGTTGAATTCGCCATTGATCGCGCATGCTTTCTTCTTTTTGCATGCCCAGGTTGACGACCCGTTGCCATGCCTCGGCTGTTTCCTTGAATCCGTCCCGTTTGGCATCTTCATCCAACGCTTTGGCTGTTTGAATGATGGTATTAATATCCTTCAAGCGAGCAGAGCGACTGGCTTCAGAAATATCCAGGCGAATGTCTTGGTCTTTGAGGATCGTCTTTACACGGTCATCCATAAAGGCAATGATCTGGTTTGTTAATTGGGCTTGGGATTCTGGATCCTCGACACCATAGATATCCTTTAATAAAGCTGGGAGTGCTTTTACCCAATTGAGTGGTAACTGATAGTGACGAATCATCGCCACAATCCCAATCATCTGACGGCGCAAGGCATAAGGGTCATTAGAACCGGATGGAATCTTGTTGATCTTGAAGAAGCTAATAATCGTGTCCAATTTATCTGCAATCGCAAAGAGTAACCCGAGTGGACTCTCTGGGAGATCTCCCCCTGCCGCTAATGGAAGATAATGTTCACGAATGGCTTGGGCAACTTCTGGATCTTCGCCGGCTTCTTTGGCGTAAATATCACCAATCACACCCTGCAACTCAGAGAACTCATCAACAATCTGGGTAACGAGGTCGAATTTATAAATCGCACCAGTCCGATCGATCTTCGCCATGAACTCATCGAACAACTCACCTGCGAATACATCCGTCGTTTCCCAGTAGTTATTATAGAGCTGTTTGGCCACAGCAGTCGAGCGCGCCATCTTATCGGCCATGTTGCTGATTTCGCCGTGGAAAGTCACACCTGTCAATTGATCTTTGAATTCGTCAATCGTGTGTTTCTTGTCTTCATCCACGAAGAAGAGCGCGTCCTCCAAACGAGCCACGAGCACTTTTTCGTTTCCTTGACGCACCTGATTTAAGTGTTCCTCATTTCCATTTCGCAAGGCAACAAAGGCAGGCGCTAACGTTCCTTCCTCAGTATCGACCGCGAAGTAACGCTGGTTGTCACGCATAGAGGTGATGAGAACAGGGGCAGGTAATGAGAGATATTTCTCATCGAAGTGTCCCAAGAAAGCAGTAGGCCATTCCACGATCTGCGTGACTTCCTCGAGCAGTTCAGGATCTTCATGGACACGCACCCTTTCTCTGGCTTCGATCGCTTCAATCTGTTTTTCAATCTTGGCCTTGCGCTTGTCTTGATCCGCAATTACGAAATGTTCCTGGAGCTTTTCTTCATAGGCGCCCGCAAATGGAATCTCCACTGCATCTTGACTGAGGAAGCGGTGCCCCAGCGTGGTGTTCCCCGCCAAAATCCCCTCCATTGTGAATGGGAGTACGTCCTTATCTAAGAGGGAGACAATACCATGGATCGGACGAATATATTGGAAGGTTTGATGGCTATCCCAATACATCCGAACTGGGAAATTCATCCCACGAATCACATCACTGATGCCTGGTAAAACAACGGCACTGTTTTGGCCTGGATGTTTGATATCAATATAAGCATATTCTTTTCCTTTGAGCTCTGCAAAATAAATGTCATCCACATCGGCCCCTTGCCCGCGCGCGAATCCTTGAGCCGCCTTGGTCCATTCGCCGTCTTCATTTAGTGCAATGGCTTTGGCTGGGCCCTTCGCGGTTTCGCTGAGATCGGTTTGTTTATCTGCCAACCCGTTCACTAAAACCGCAAACCGGCGTGGCGTCGCAAAGACTTTGATATCCTCATAATCCAAACGGTTATCTTTCAGAAAAGCAGCCACACGCTCTTTAAATTGGTCCGTGATTTGTCGTACATACTGAGCGGGCATTTCCTCCACTAATACTTCAACGAGATAGGTATGGTTATTCATTGGATTCATCCTCCTTCAACAGGGCCTCTGCTTCTTCACGTGGAAGGAGTGGATAGCCGAGCTCTTTGCGTCGTTCCACCATCAAGACCGCCGCCTTGTGAGCCATGCGCCGAATACGTGCCAAGTAATATTGCCGGTCAGAAACGGACACTTTGCCACGCGCATCCAGCAAATTAAAGATGTGTGAGCACTTCAGGATGTAGTCATAGGCTGGATAAACGAGCCCATTCGTAATCTGTGCCATGGCTTCCTTCTCATAATTTTGATAGCTCTCAAGCAACATGTCGCTGTTTGATTTCTCAAAGGAGTAAACTGAGTGTTCATATTCCGGTTGCTTGAAGATCTCGCCGTATTTAACGCCATTGGACCATTCCAAGTCGTAAACAGAATCCACGCCTTGTAAGTAGGAAGCAAGGCGTTCAATCCCATATGTAATTTCTGAGGTGGTTGGGTGGCAATCTAAACCGCCCACTTGTTGGAAGTAGGTGAACTGAGTGATTTCCATCCCATCGAGCCAGACTTCCCAACCAAGACCCGCACACCCCATGGATGGATTTTCCCAGTTGTCTTCCACGAAACGAATATCATGCTCCAGTGGATTAATCCCGAGCACTTCCAAGCTTTGGATATAGAGTTCTTGGATATTATCGGGATTTGGTTTCATTACTACTTGAAACTGATGATGCTGGTAGAGACGGTTCGGATTTTGACCATAACGTCCATCAGCTGGACGTCTGGACGGTTCTACGTAGCAAGCTCGCCACGGTTCCGGTCCAATTGCTCGTAACATTGTGTTTGGGTTCATCGTGCCGGCCCCTTTTTCAGTATCATAGGCGTTCAGCACCAGGCACCCCTGTTCTGACCAAAACTCATACAAAGCGAGAATCATGCTCTGTACGGTCTTCTTTGTCTCACTCATGTTTTTCCACTCCTTTTATGCATATCCATAATGCTTCACAATGAAAAGTCCCTATGTCAGCCACTTCGCCATGGTCGACATAGGGACGAATAAATTCGCGGTTCCACCCTAATTCCAGTTAGATCACTAGCACTTTGTTTGGGGATACAATTGTCCCATAGACTGCCCTTCAATAGTCGCTAGTGTCTGCTTACACCCTCCAGACTCGCTTTAAGCTAGCTATCCTATCTACTCCTGTCTACAAGCTTTGTAGATACAGTATACTTTATCAGCGGATTTTGCGTCAAGATGCGCCGTCACTTTTTCCCATGGGCGCGTGAGGAGATGGCTCTATCAATGGATTATTGAATTGCTCCAACTGATCGATGAAGGATTTACTCTTCAAATGAAGTCCCACATATTCCTCATATAATTCATCAATCGCTCGCCTAATGCCTTGAATGGTTTTGGGGCGGAGGCGGATCGAATGAATCTGGTTGTATTGGGCGATACTGAGACGCTGAATCATCGCTGCTACTTGCGCAGACCAATGCAGACGCCGCGGATCCAACTGGAAATGGCGAAAACAGAGCATCCCATGATAGGCCTCAGAAAAATCAAGCGGCCCTGTTTCTTCTTGGCAGATCACGCAGGAATGAAGCTGTAGGGGTATCCCAAACTTCGGGAGTAGCTTCAGTTCAAAGATATTTGCCATGATTTCCGGATAATCGCTAACCTCTAATTGCGCGAGTGCCTCCCACAGCAATTGAAACAAGGTCGGATCCTTCACTCGATCTTCCATACTCGCATCCGTCAGATTACACAGATATGTGGCATAGGCATTCACTGTAATATCGGTTTGTGCGCGCTTCGGAAAATAAGTGGTTTTGATTTCATTGATGAAGGAGAGACCGTCTGGATTGATATGCCCAATGAAATCTCCTCTCACAAATGGAAAGGCCGCTAGTTGGATATCATTTCGCTTCGCATGGGCATTCCGAGCAAAAAACATGCGCTTCCCGTACTCTTTCGTGAAGATCTTAATCAGCATATCCTTTTCTTTGTAGGGACGGGTGGATAAGACAATCCCGGTAAATGATTGATAATAATTATCAGCCACGACTGCTTCTCCCTCCTGACTACCTAAGGACATCTCTTACTTCGGATCATCACTTCGTACAAGATCTATCTTAATAATTTGATTTCTCGCTATAGCCGAATTCCTTCAAACGTGCTTTGTTATTGCGCCAGTTCTTCTCCACCTTCACGAATAACTCTAGATAGATCTTGGTCCCTAATAATTTTTCGATTTCTTTTCTAGCATTCACACCAATCTGTTTAATGACACGACCGCCTTTACCAATGATGATGCCCTTTTGACTGTTGCGCTCAATAATAATGTTCGCGTAAATATGCACCTTATCATGTTCATCGCGCTGCATGGAGTCCACCGTGACCGCAACTGAATGGGGCACTTCTTCGCGCGTGAGCTGGAGGACCTGTTCTCTGATCATCTCACTCACCACAAAATACTCCGGATGATCACTGATCTGGTCAGCTGGATAATACTGTGGGCCCTCTGGCAAGTCCTCAATCAGTGTTTGAAACAACTGGTCAACCCCATCCCCCGTTAAAGCAGAGAGAGAGAGCACTTGCTGAAACATGTCAGGTTTTGGGATGGATTTAAGATAAGCGGCTTGATCTTCACTGGAGAGCTGATCGATCTTATTGACAACGAGTAACTTGGGCATCGTTAATCCCGCAATTTTATCCATAATAAACCGATCCCCAGGGCCAATCGCTTCTGTTGCGTTCAGCATCATCAAAATCATATCCACGTCTTCCAACGCAGTATAAGCTGTTTGATCCATATAATCATCGAGCTCATTCTTTGGTTTATGGATGCCCGGTGTATCGATAAAAATAATCTGTGCGTCCTCATCAGTATAAATGGCTTGGATGCGATTCCGTGTCGTTTGGGCTTTTTCGCTCATAATGGCGATTTTTTCACCGACGAGTCGATTCATTAAGGTTGATTTGCCGACATTCGGGCGCCCAACAATCGCTACGAAGCCGGATTTAAATGGTTTTTCTGGCACGCTTTACCCCCTGCATAGTGAATACTAGTGATGCTTGATGCTTAATTGATAAATAACTGAAAAACGGCTCGACCCAACTGCCAGAGATGCGGAATGAATAACAACATGCCAATGAATACGGCTCCCATAATCACTAATGTCACGAGTCCGGCTGCTGCGTCTTTAATATGTTTGACTTTAGGGTGATAGTGTGGTCCTACATAGAGATCACACACCCATTCCACCAAGCTATTCGTAAATTCCGCCGCAAAAACAACCACCGCCGTCACGAGAAGAATCGCCCATTCAAGTCTACCCAACTGTAACACTACAGCAGCTACTACGACAGAGAGAAATAGTACCCCTTCAATCCGCAAATTGCGCTCGGTCTCAAAGGCGTACTGAATACCTTCCCATGCATAATGCAGGGCTTCTAGGAAATGCGTATTCTTCCCCACCTTCTTTTTAGGAAAGTGGGATTTCTTAGGCCCGTGTGAGTCCATATGCCGTCAAAATTTCTTCCTGGAGGCCAAACATTTCCTTTTCATCGTCTGGCTCCATATGATCATATCCATTCAAATGTAGGAACCCATGAACGGCTAAGAAACCTAACTCGCGCTCAAATGAATGCCCGTATTCTTCAGCCTGGCGTTTCGTGGTATCCAAAGAAATGAAGAGATCTCCGAGTTCATACGGCAACTCTTCTGGCCATGCTTCAATGTCTTCCTCATCCGCATTGTCATTGATCGCAAAGCTAATCACGTCGGTTGGGCGATCCACATGCCGATACTCGCGGTTGATTACGTGAATCCGTTCATCATCGACAATCGTGAGTGACATCTCCACGGTCCCCTTCAATCCCAAATGCTCATATGCCACATTGAGGAGGCCTTCCAGCAGTTCTTCATGTGCGGGGCTTAATTCCCCCGTTTCATCATAAAAAGTAATCTCTAACATCGATAATCCTTTCTGTTTTTGTTAATCGTTAACAGCTGATTCACCTTCATATGCGCGGATAATGGCGGATACAACAGGATGACGCACCACATCACTCGCATCGAAGGAAACGAACGCCACATCACCGATATTCGCTAATTTATCGGTCGCATCCTTGAGTCCCGAACGCACCCCCCGTGGCAGGTCAATCTGGCTGGCATCGCCGTTAACAATCATGCGCGAGCCAAAACCGAGTCGCGTCAGGAACATCTTCATCTGAGCGATCGTCGTATTTTGCGCTTCGTCCAAAATCACAAAAGCATCCTCCAACGTCCGCCCTCGCATGTAAGCGAGTGGAGCGATTTCAATCACATTCCGTTCAATCAAACGCTCGGTATGCTCCGTCCCATAAATTGCGTACAAGGCATCATACACCGGACGCAAATACGGATCCACCTTCTCCTTCAAATCCCCTGGCAAGAATCCGAGATTTTCGCCGGCTTCTACAGCGGGGCGCGTCAAAATAATCCGTTTCACTTCACCTTTTTTCAATGCACGAACAGCCATCACCACAGCTAGGAAGGTCTTCCCCGTACCAGCTGGGCCAATCCCAAATGTAACCGCATGCTGTTTGATCGCATCAATATAGCGTTTCTGGCCATGCGTTTTCGCGCGAATCGGTTTCTGATCATAGGTTTGCCCAATTGGTTCATCATAGAGGTGAGCAAATTGTTCCAGATGCCCCTGCTCTGCCATGTTAATTGCTAAAATCACGTCGCGTTCACTGAGCGTTTTCCCCGCAAACACCGCTTCTTCCAGCGTCTGAATCAAATCGACCACCGTCTCAACAGCAGTCTGGTTTCCGGTGATCTCCGCGATGTCACCACGCGCAGCAATTTTCACCTCAAACATCGATTCCATTAATTCTAAATGCCGATCATGCACACCAAAAATTAGCAGTGCGCTCTCAGGATGGGATAATTGGACATGGGTGGAAAATGATGTTTCACTCAAAAACAGCAGACCCCTTTCTTCATATGTTGCCTCAAGTATAGCAAAAACCAGCAATGATGACGAGAAAATAACGCCCACAGCAATAGAAAGCCCTGCATATTGCAATGGAATTTCTATTTCCATTCAGAGCTATCTAAAATACCCAGTGATCGACGAGAACAGGACCATTCTAAAACAAAAAATTTGCATCAATTCCCATTTTTCCCGTCATATCAAAGCCCGTCATATCAACAACCATACATTTATAAGTTAACGGAGGTACATCCATTATACATCCATATAGCAATCAATTAGGGCAAAATTAGGGGTAAAACTAGGGCAGCAGTGGACATCGGGAATAATGATTATCAAGCCTTTTTGGAGGCTATTTTTTTGAACTTTTTATAGATTAGGGTTGACTGTATGAGATTTCTCATGTATAATATAAATATAGTCAAGGAGGTGAGAAAATGAATGACACATTGGTTGCAATCGGTACTTTACTAGCAGGTATAGGGGCTTTGATTGGAGGCATCGGAACATTAATAAAAGCTCTGAGAAAAGAAAAAAGCGACTCTAAAGACTCCGGCAAAGAGAAATAGAATCGCTTGACGTAAGGGAGAGGCCTACACCTCTCTCCCTTATGTTTTTAGTATAGCACAAATACACCAACTTAAGGAGCGGATACTAATGAAAGCTTTTATTTTTACATTTGCTTGCTTTCTGTTTGTAATGATGATGTTCAATCATATTGAGGATGATTAACATGAGTATGAGAGCTGTTATTGAGGAGCTGCTTAAAAGCCCCGAATCTGCTTATAGTATAGCGAAAGGGTCAGGAGTCACCGCTTCAGTGATTCAACGATTACGTCTAAAAGAAGCCAAACTAGACAACACATCATTCAAGAACGCAGAGAAGCTGTATCAGTACGCACTACAAAAGAAAGACAAGAATCTGTTATAATAGAGGTGCAGGCAAATCGCTGTATACTCATGATATCGAATTAACGTTTAAGCGATATGTAATATTGCCGATCATGAGGGAGGGCCATCTTAACGGGTGGCCTTTTTTGCTGTTCTCAGAGCACAAAAAAAGAGGGTCAATGATAGCCCTCCAACTAACCTAGTCTTCAATGTAAATACTGCCCATGTCTTCCCTAGAGATGGGGATCTCTGAATTCTCGTCGGTTTTCAGTTCCCTTATTGCGTTCTTCCACGGTGGTTTTGTTCCGCCACATCGATCACGCTGTAAGTTTTCAAGCCCCGCGCCCTTCTTCAATTGCTTAATTAAAACAGCGTGTGTTGATACATTTCATGTACTTTTTTCACTCTATCATATAGTTCCCTATCTATTTGCTTTAAATCGGAAATGTAACGGTGACTAATATCATAAGATGAAATCGTTCCTTGCTTATGCGTACGAATATAACTAGGAGAATACTTTAATGATAATCGTTTGCACTGCTCTTCATTTATTTTAATATCATATACAGGATCGACATACTCATGGTGTGAAACCCGAGACAATGGAATATAATTCATATCACACGGCAATTCATCTTTTTCCACCCCTATGACTAATGCAGGTCTTGCTTTGAATTGAACCTTATCGTCCTTCGCATTGTAAAAAGGCAATCGAACAACAACAAGTTTACCAATCCAAAATTGTGCTCTACGAGATGCCAATAAAGTCATCTCCTAAATCATCAAATTCATCCACATACATGTCATACTGATAATCGTATAATCGCATTTCTTTGGCATCTTCTTTTATATCATCCACCTCGATCTCACGTGAACCATACATACTACCAGATAATCCTTTTCTTGCTTTTTTCCATGCTATTTCTTGATGAGACATGTCTCTAAGTTTCCATGGTGCATACTGACCATAAGCGTATATAACATAATTTATTATATATTTATCAGTATCTGTTAACTGATCCTCATCTTTATTGTATGGGATGTAAGAATCAAAATAGAATCTTAACGATTTCAATACAGGACCATGAACCCATGCTTCAAATTTTTCATCAAAAAGCGTTCTGCCGGTTAAAGCTAATGAAGTTTTTTGAGCATAATACATTAATTTCTGTAACATTAACTCACTATCTAAAAACGAGTTCTCTGTTATATTCTCATATTCATAAATAAGGTATTGTGCCACTTGCTTTTCTTTTTCCATTTGTTCCCACTCCCTTCATAAGTACTGGTATCTATTACTATTGTACCAGGTATGTATCCTAGAAAGGAAGAGAACATAATTATTTTATTTCTTCACGACAAACGCATCATTGTATCCTTGTTTCTTCAATGCTTCCTTCTGATTCTCGGCATTCTGTGGATTGCTGAACGCGCCCGTCTGCACATGATACAGCCCGTGATCCTTTGCCTCTAGATCCCGATCATACGCATAGAACACGGCTTTGGTACCACATTGGACAGAGACACTGCCATCCGCATTATTCGCCGTCACCGTCCACTTCTGCGCCTTATCATGGGTACTGATGGGGTCGCCTTTACTGATCTTCCCATCACTGTGTTTGACGGCGATCCAGTGCGTGGCAATCTTGGTGAAGGTCACTGCTGTTCCGACTTTGAACTTAGTACTTGGCACTTTCCCGCTTTGGGTAGCGTATGTCTTCGGTTGACTGTTCTTGTACTGCACATTGTCTCCTTGCTTCTCGTGGATGCCTAGAAGTGCAGAACCATCTTTGCCTGCTTTGAGCTCTTGCCAGTACCCTCTGATCTGGTTAAACATTTCTTGCCAGGTGACCCCGTGGCGTGCGATGTAGGCGAGGGGGTCCATGTGGTCAGTCCCGCCTAAGAACTTCGACACGGCCGCATGTGTCCAGATGGTGCCCTGCCCGTTCTTGGTGGCGTCGGTCGGCTCCAACCCGTAGTACGCACATTGCATCGCTGCCCAGAAGCATTGCCGATCAATCGCCTCTTGATGTTGCTTGTCGGTGAGCCGGCTACTCTCCACAATCTCAATCTGCACAAAACGCGCATTCGCTGCAGGCCCTGCACCCCAGCATGCTTTGTCTGTGTTTGAGATCTCAATGATGCGCTGATTATCACACCAGGCATGCGTAAACGCATTCCCATAGTGCGCGGTCATGTAATTAATTTCGCCCTCCAGACTGTCATTGGTGTTCCCGTTTGAATGGATCACCACTCCTTCTGGTCGGCCTTTGCGATAATTCCCCGCCACACCTGCCGGGATCGTGTAGCGTTGTTCAATTTGATATTTTGCCATGTTGATTTCTCCTTCATTGCATACAAAAAAAGAGACACCCACAATGGATGTCCCTTAAATCGGTTTAGCCGGGCGGCGTGTCCGACATCTCAGATACTCAGTGAGTGCGTTAGGGGCCTTTCTAACCTCAAACCGTCCGCTTGTAGTTGCCAATTCCCTCTGTTGACTTTTTATAATCTTCACGTAATCTTTCTCGATCACTGTTTGTATAAAAGTAGGGTCTTATCGGTTGTTTAGGAAAAATCGATAACATGCTAGGAAATACGAGTGACCGCATGCCATCCAGATAATTTTTCCAACTTTGTTTGCGTCTCAATTCCATAGTCACCCACTTCTTTCTCCTAATGAGTCTTAAGCATACCACAAAATGGATTTATTTCTTGTTGTACTGTTTATTCGACAACCCTGTGATCGCGCCTAAGAAGGTCGTCACAGCGGTCATGATGGTAATAATCGTGTTAGTGTTTCCCCATTGGAGGGTCTGCCCTAACACGCCCACTAACGTCGTCAGTGCCGGCATAAACAGCCACACAAACCACTTCAAAAAGTCATAGGTTTGATTGTTCATTCTACTTGCCTCCTTTGCGTAATTCGTTCACTGCGTCCTTGTTGTCTTGGATATTGTCTTTTGCGGTCGCCATATCTACCACGAGTGTATCGATCACCTCATCATGGTGTTCAATCCTCGTCCAGATCTTGCGCTGTTCGTCTTCCGTGAGCTGGAACCGATTATTCATCAACTCCAGTTGGTGCTTGATCTCGAGTAACGTTTGGTTGATCAAATGCACCCCGTTATAGGCTGCAATCCCGATCCCCACGAGTGCCGTTACCAGAGGCCACCAATCACGGATGAAGGTCGCTAATTCTATGAATAAATTCAAGCGCCGTCATCTCCTCCTAGTCGTCATCAGTAACCACCAATTCCCAGTCTTGTGGCCGGGTGTCCGGAGCATAGACATTGTTGTCTACCTTGGATTGATAAATTACCCCAAGGTAACGCACTTTGTCTCCTTTGTGGTAGGCATCGTGTGCACCTTGGGGTTGTTTCCAGTCGCTAATAATTTCCGTTCCATCGTCGAGTTTGTCATTCGTGTGTTTCTTGAATAGACTTGGAGCTTTTGGCGGTTCCCATCCCGGTTGTGTAGTGTGGGATTGAATCACATCATAGAGCGTACCGTTGTAGTTCACCACATCGCCTTTCTTTAATTCCAACCCATCATCTTCCCAGGTCTGGTACTTACCAAACAACTCCTCTTCTTGGTCGGGTGTCAGGTCATCCATGTTCACTACTTTCTTGATCGAATCCACTTCTTTATTGATTTTCGTGATCGATTGCTTGATGGATTCCAGTGCCTTTTGTGTCTCTGATTGGATGTCTTTCTTTGCTTTCTCCACATATTGGCGGATCTCAGTCATCTCATCCGTCACAAAATCCCCCTGGAAATATCGAATACCAAACAGCTTCATCACACGGGCAATCTGTTCATTCGTGCCTAATTGGGTTAGATCTTCATTAAAGTTCAAAGTCAGTTGCCCATAATCTGTCCCAGAGAAGTTCAACACAACCGTTGAACCCGTTACTTCTCCGGTCTCAGGACTGTAATTTTGCCATGATTTTTCAATTGCTGTTGTCATTATTGTACCGCTCCTTTGTTAGTTGGTTGGTGTAATGTAAAAGCTGATATCTTCAGGCCCGTAACCTGCTATTCTTTGATAATCTGTAGAATCAATAATCAAGTGTAAGTGAAAATCTCCTTTTTCGGACCTCCCTATTGCTTTAAAAACTATATTTTGCATATAAATCGGTTTTGTCAGAGATATCGCATATCCAAATGGAATACTACGCATACCGTCCGTTATTACCATCTCTGTTGCATAAGAGCCATATGTATTTTTAAATGTCCATCTAGCATTTTTAATCGTTATTGTGTCAGGATCCGTTGTAGGATCAAACTGCCAAACTTTATTATCCCCTACATAGCGCTTATAAACAGGCTTGTCACCTATGTAAATTCTTTGGCGTGTCATTCAACCATCCCTTTCTATGGCTCTTGCACGTCATAAATCGTGTTGGCATCACGATAACTAGGGAGTGCATAAGCAGGACCCGTCCAATATTTGAGTTTGCTATCGTTTCGGATGTTGATGATTGTATTTCCATCATCCCCTTTATCTCCTTTAGGTCCAGTATTTCCCTGATACCCACGTGGCCCGGTTGCTCCTTGAGGCCCTTGACTCCCCCGAGGTCCGGTTGCCCCCTGTGGCCCTTTCGGTACGATGAATTTAGATCCATCACTCAAATGGACATCTAAGTCGCCTGTGCTATTAATACTGCTACTGGTCACCGTGAGTGATTTCCCGTCTGCCCCTTTTTCGCCGGGGTCGCCTTTAGGTCCAGCTGGTCCTGGTTTCCCATCGACACCCTGACGACCATCCGCCCCCTTTTCACCTTGAGCTCCACGGGGGCCCGTTGCTCCCTGTGGTCCAGTCGGTCCTTGGTCCCCTTTTGGGATCGTGACCTTTGTCCCATCGCTGAAATGAATCTCAGTATCTCCATTTCCTAATTTGCTTGTGGATTGGATAGTCACCGACGTCCCCGGTTTGCCTTGGGGCCCTGGAGTGAGCTCGATCTTCTCAAGGGCTGCCTGTGTGGACTTCGGTGTCATGTATCGGTTATCAATGCTCTTATCCAGCGCTTCTTGAGTCGTCGCCACAGGATAGTTCTTCACGCTCCCCAGTCCTACTTGTTCAGCAGTGACGTTGTGGGGGTTTGAAGTGTTTTCCCGGTGTTTCTGAGAATCAAGAAATAGCTCTTGAAAATCTTCATAATTAAGAGCTATTTTCTGTTCCAGTTCTTGAGCTGTAGTGGTGGCCTCTTGTTTAAACTTCAGGTAATCCTCTTCTAACACGTATCCATCTTTTGGTGTGCTGTAGGTGATCTGCAACTGGCCGTCGTTTGAGATGTGGGTATTGAACTCATAATCACGAACCAATGACGCTTCAGAAGCTGGTGGGATCGTGTCCCCCTGCTCTGCGCTGGTGTACATGAACAGAAATTCATCGCTCACTTCTGTTCGAGCAAATACCCCCATTTCATTGATCTTCAACTCTTGATCCACTTTGGCATTGTCCAATTTTCCCACGATCTTGATTGTTTGCCGGTGGGTCTGGTCGCTCGATTGTCGAGCATCAACGCTGAGTGCTTCATGTTCAAGGGCTGTGACTTGCTTCAAGTTTTCTCGATGGTGCCCGGTCCCGAAAGCAATCCGCGTAAAGGTTAATGCTTTTCCTTTGTTAAGGGCTTCTGTTGTCTTTTCTGTTCCGATTTGGGTCACAACAGGTTGAACGAAATATGTTGCCATCCTCTTGTCTCCTTTCTATTCAAATGACAAAGTGCTGTACTGGTTACCGCTGTATCCGCCGATTACCATTTCACCAATGAATGGCAACCACTCATCTTTTTCTAACTGCAACCGACTATGCTGTGGCCCACTGGACGATGCCACAAACAACTCGCCATTGAATGGAACCCGTTCTTCTTTCACCAGTACTAGATTAGCGGGCATGGTAACGATCATGGTATTAATCAAGTAGTTCACCATATCCAAGTTGATCGCGGATTCCTTATCGATGTTGATCTTTACAAGGTAGTCGTTGTACACCATCTCCACATTCAAGAAATCAAAGAACTCCTTGAATAAACTCATGAAGTACTTCTTGGTGTAGGTGGTGCGACTGGCGATCTTGGCTAATAAACGAAAACGACGATCCTCCAACGAATCGCCGACTTGTACTGGGATATGAAAAATGGTCTCGTAATAACTCAATGTGGCGGCGTCTGCGGTCTTGATGTACTGGTTCTTTGCGACCTTGTCCATCTGCTCACTGGCGCCCTCCAGCAGTTTCTGGTCGATCTGCATCAGTGTTTGCATCTCTAAATTACCGAGATAGTAATCCGGCATGAGATCCAGTAACTTCATCATGTGTAAATCACCTGCCCCAAGTAGGCCACTTCCTGCGTGGTTTTCGTGAAGGTCAATGCGAGATCTTGATCTTTGCCGTTCAATTTCACGTCTGCCACGTTCGCCACGCCGTCCAGTTGAAGGAGTGCAGAGATGATCTGTGAACGATACACCGTCTGCATGTATTGGTAGTTCTCGTTGTGTTTATCCCACTGACTGCGTAACTTAGAGAAGAAGCTCTCAAGCGTACGAGTGATGAGTGATTTAATACTTTCCATGGCGTAGCCAATGACTAAATCCACATGCAACGTCACATCAATGGTCCTCTTAGTTGGTGCGGCCACGGTGACATTATGACCGATTGGGGCGATCCCAATACCTTCTTGATCTTGCTTAGGGTCAATGGCGGTTTGGACTTTCTCCAATAACAGCTTCGACGGGATCTGGAACTTATTATCCAGGATCACCACCCGCACGGTCCCACCACCGTTCCAAATGGCGTACACCTGCACTGCGCCCACGCCTTCAATGGACATGGTATAGCGGATATAGTCTTCAATGTTCCCACCAAAGTCATTCAACTGGTACGTATTCATGATCCGCTCCCGCAATGCGTCATCTGTTTCTTCATCACGGGCGGGAATGGTGATTTCATTCAAGTAGGCACTGGAGAGGTTGTTGATGTGGTCCACGGGAAGCACTTCCCCCACGTACACATTGCCTGCCGTCCCTGCGACTTCTGCTTTCACTAGATACGTATCCGGTTGATCCAGTCGATTCATCACATGGAAGTACACCGGATCCTCTCCAATCGTTGCGAAGCGTTCATTGCCGGTCATTCTTACCGTGCTTCCTTCTTGTGGAGTGATCTTGAGCTTGCCATAAGCGGGACTGGCTTCAATGCGTTTGATCCCGTGTTCCTCTGCTTTCAGATCCAAGTAATATCCCTCGGCGGTTTGAATGAAGCTGTTTTGTAGGACATTCTTCAATTCCATCATGAAACTCGCCAGGACATAGCTAGAAGGGGCGAGCGCATCGTAAATGATCGAGCCTTCTCGTTTATCCATTCCCTCTGGCACCTGATCGAGTGCGAGCGCTAGAAAGTAATCATAATCATATTTCTCAATTTCCTGACCCATTTCTTGCGGTGTCATACGGTCACTTCAACCTCCTTCCCAAATTCGCCAAAAATCGTTGAGACATCAAATTGAATGTGAAGGGTGGTGGCATCTACCACCGTCATCTCGAAATGATCGACCGCTAAGATACGATCATCCATCAATAAGGCCTCCGAAATCACGCGCTCCGCTTCCGCCATCATCAAGTCCATCGATTCTCCGATGTAGTCATTCAGTTCCACACCGTATGACTGGGAGTAGATCACTTCATCAAAACGCTCTGTGGATAGGACTTTATCCACGGCTTGACGCATAGCTTCCAAATCATCCATACGACCAATGATGCGGTGATTAATCACTTGATAGGTCTTGCTTGGGGCGTGTTCCATTTCTTCATCCATTCACCCTCACATCCTTTCCACGACATAAAACTTCTGTCCATTTTGAACGCGTAACATCCGTACATGATCCCCTGCTTTCAGTGAGCGAAAGATAGGGATCGTCTGCTTGCCTTTCTCGGTTTCCACCGTGATCGAAAAGTCCTTCACGAATTGAGAGAGTTCAATAAAGGGTTGCCCCTTGATTTCAAAGCGGTTATCGACCCGAATCGTCAAGGGACTGGTACTCGTTACTTCGCCATACACCAAATCCGGAATCGCGTCCGCTTTCGGTGTGATGTCTTTGATTATTTTTGCCAACCGTTCGCCACCCATTCGCTCACCTCCACTTCTAGGGTCATCGTGCCTTTGGATAAGTC
The DNA here is from genome assembly GCA_030528285.1 of Aerococcus sp. GTDB lineage: Bacteria > Bacillota > Bacilli > Lactobacillales > Aerococcaceae > Aerococcus. The sequence continues at coordinate 94,122 of JAUMZE010000006.1, forward strand.
GTGCGTGCAACTCTTGATGAGTGACAAGCTGTTACTGTGAAGTGCCTCTCCCCACAGATCGTAAATCATTAATAGAAAGCTGTTGCCTGCTCTGAGGGAAGTTTCCCCCACGGCATTCACAGTCAATGTCTTCTCTAGGTAGTTCTTTTCTTTCAACAATGCTTTGGCTTGATCCTGTAACTGAGAGGCGTTCAATTCAGCGTCTGAGATCTTTTTCACTGCCTGTAACTTGCCGTAACGCCGGATGTTCTTGTCGTCACTGACTTGGTAGATCTCCCGTTGTCCCTTGTCTTTGTTTTCACGTAACACTTTCACAGCGTTGGCGTGGTTTTCAATAGACGACTGGAAACGGTAATTTGTCATCAGTGACTCATCCCCGATCACAATGCCCTTCACTTGTCGATCCAGCCTGAAAAATTCCATCGTGCCATAGTTATCCCAGTAAGCAAAACGCCCACCGCCATGTTGACGCGTCTCAGTGATCGCATCATCCAGCATGGAGTAATAGGTGTGGGCGTCTTCAATCACGGGTGTGCAGTTGTAGCTGGATCGATCCAGTACCTTGAACGGCAACCCCTGCGTCTGGCAGATCGTCTCAAACCGCTGGGAAGCAGTGGAAGCATTGAAGAGCAAAGTATCTTCATTCTTCAAGTAGCGTGTCCCATCGTAAGCTGTGACAGACCAGTGATACTCTTTATCCTTGGATCGTACGAAGATCTTGCCTTTAAACACGCCCTTGCCGTCAATCTTGAGCTCAATAATGTCCCCTGTCTCTAGATAGACATGAGGATCCCGCACCATTGAGAAGGACAAGCTAGACGGTTGACTCATAATACTTGTTTTCCATGTGATGTTGTAGCATTGGTCGGTGATGTCATATTGATAGTTGTGATTGATCGAGGTATCGATAATTTGGAGACTCATACGCGCTTCACACTCTCAGGCGTCACCCAACCACGCCAGCCACCGTTGAGAAGCGTCACATGATACGGATATTTGCGTCCCTTCACAATGAAGTTAACCTTGCGCTTGGCGTTGCGTTCGATCACACCCGGACCCATGCCATATGAATCACGATGTAACTGCCCATTCACAATCACCGTGCAACCAATTGTGATCGGTTTGTTCTTTGGTGCCGGTCGTGGGGGTGGGGTCACCATCTTAATGAATTTCGCCACATGAGGGCGGTGTTCCTTGAGATCAATGGTGTACTCCACATCCCCTGTCGCATCGTTAAACTCATATTGAAAGGACGTGATAAGTGTTTCAATGTTGATGTCACACTCCGTCACAATTAGGCGCACCTTGTCGTTGTTGGCTTGTGCGTCGTGGATGATCTTCACCCATTCTTTGGGTGCTTTCTCAGGAGCTTCTGCGTTCACGTAAGACGCCTCATAATCCTTAGGAAAGATCGACGACAGCGATAGATCCGCCAACTTCTCCGTCCCGTCTAGTAAGACATCGCCAGCCTTCACAATTTCCACTGTGGACTGGTTCATGCCTTTCTTCACTTTGATCTCACCCGGATTGACGGGGAGCATGTAACGCTTGCCTTCAATATCTAGGTAAAACTGAATACTCATCAATGGCCTCCTTTCTAACTCATATCACTCGCCATGGCGTCAATAATCTTCTGTTCAACCAGATCAGCGATGCGGTTTTCATCGAGATCTTGGCCATATTGGTTATCCACCACCACTGTCACTTGTGGGGTGGTCTGTTGGTTCTTCACGACAATGTTTTGACGAACCCCCGCCCGTAAGCGTTCCAGATCGTTGTTATCGACGTGAATCCCAAAGCCATCATCATAATCAAAGCCGAGTGCAGACGGGTTCCACTGCCCACCATCAAAGGCGAGTTGTGGACTGAATGCCGCACTGTCTGCGAGGGCTTGACTGGCTCTTTCTACCAGGGGTTGTTGTTTGTTAATCCCAATGGCGAGCCCTTCAGAGACAAAGCCCCCAATTTCCATCATGACACGCGATGGCGATCCAATTCTTAAAGCACTAGACACAATCGAAGCGACCGATTGAGCGACTGAACGTGCCGCTGCGATCGCTGCCCCAGCACCTGCACGGATTCCATTCGCAAAGCCCGCCATCGCAAAACGTCCGGCACTGCTTAACTGACTACTCAACTGGGAGAAAGCACTCACAATCTGAGCAGCTCCCGCTCGTGCAGCAGAGGCCGCTTGCGCCATCCCACTGCGAACGGCAGACGTAAAGGTGGCCATAGCAGATGTTGCGAGGGATGGAATTTGTCCCATCACGCTGGCAATCGCTCCCCTCATGCTGTTCATGCTGGCACTCACTTGGTTACTCATATTGGCCGCGCTACTGCCTAATTGACTGAACGCACTCGCTAACCCGCTTACTTGAATCTGTGTAGAAGCAGTGAGACTTGCGAGCGTCTGCATGAGGCTCTGGAAGCTTGCCACGAGTCCTTGCATACCAGCAAAGTTCGCGGTGACTTCAGTTGGGAGAGTGTTCAATTTCTCAATCGCTTGTTTGACGGAATCAATCGTGGCATTCACGGCCCCTAGATCGATCGGGGTGGCGGTGAGTTGTGTGAGTGACGTTGCGACCTGTTGCAGTTTAGATACTGCACTGACCGCCATATCATAGACACCTAAGTTCATCGCGCTCCCCATCGTGCCAAACACAGTATCCCCAGTGAGTTTCTGGAGGACTTGCTGAATCTGGGTGACCTTTTCATTGACAGAAGCAAAATCCACTTCCACAGCGGCTAATTGCCCCAGGGAGTGCGCAATCCCAACCATCCCATTGACGGCTGTGGCAGCGGCTCCCATGTCCTGAAAGGCAACCCCCATCAGATTCTTCACAACATCCCAGAAGCCACCCGTTTGAATAGTCGTGAGGACATCCCGGATCGCTTCAATCTTCGCCTTGATCGATCCTGCATCAAACTCGGCTTGTGACAAGGCCTGGAGTGGCGGAATCATCTGTTGCATGGATTCAAAGACACCTCTTGCTTGTCCAAAGTTCAAGTTATTCGCGAGGTTTCCCAAGATATCCGACAACGACGAATCCCCAATAGCAGCGATAGCGTCCCGAATGCCTTGGATCTTTGTCTTCACTGTGGACGGGTCAAAGGTCGCTTGTGAGAGGGCTTGGATCGATGGGATCATCTCCTGCATCGATTGGAAGGTCCGAGTAGCAGCACCAAAACTGATAACTCCCGCAATATTGCCGAGCATTTCCCCGAAAGATGTATCTGCGATGGTCTGGATAGCAGATTTAATCCCCTCAATCTTGGCTTGTACCCCACTAAGATCGTCGGGCACCTTGTCATTGATTTGTTGGATCGCTTCCGCTGTGAGCATTAACTCACCGGCTAATGCTGCCACCGCGAGGAGTCCAGGGATCACAATGGGAGCAGCAGCTGCCACTAAGCCAGCCACTGCGGTTAATCCTCCCATCGCTCCGATTCCAATGGCGATATTGGCGACCTTAGAAGCAAAACTCCCGATGTCGTCGGTGACCTTGTTGTTGACCTGTTGCATGGCTTCCGCTGCCAACATCAAGTTAGCAGAGACGCCTGCCACAAAGCCCAGTCCCGCAATGGCACTCATTGGGTTCGAGCTGGCAAATTTACCAGCGACGCCCACCAACACGCCCATACCACCAATAGCGATCGCGATATTTGCCATCTTAGCGGCTACACTGGCGATGTTGTCTGGGACTTGGTTATTGATCTGTTCTAGTGCAGAGGCGGCTAACATCAATTCACCCACCACACCAGTGACCATTGCGAGTCCTTTCACGGCTTGTCCTGGATTCTTCGCCACGCTCTTTCCTACTTGGTTCACAAAGGCACTCATGCCCGCAAGCACCAGCGCCATGTTCGCCAGTTTAGGGAGCAGATCCGGCAATGAACTTGGGACCTTCTTAGAGACATCTGAGAGGGCTTGTGCTAACTCTTCCACAATCTTGATCGTGCCCCAGACCAGTGCCAAGTTCCCTGCTTTCTTCGCAAAACCGTTCACTGTTTCCATCAGAGGGGCAAATAATTGTTGTGTGGATAGCTCTGGGAGTTCCGGTTGTTTGATCTTCTTTCGTTTCAGCGAGAACTTCTTCCCGGATAGATCTGATAAATCGGATGGCCCTTTCTTCTTGCGGTTCCCGAAGAGGGTGGCTAAGCCTTTGAATGGTGCGGAGGCAATTTGACCCATGCCGACTGCAATATCCTTGAGGCGACTGGCGATCTTGTAACTTACCAATACCCCACCGAGCGTCACGAGTCCCTTCGTAAAGACATCCAATACACCTTGTGGAATGGCTCGAACAAATCCACTGATACCGGTTGTCATCGCTGAAATTCCTTGGGTAATCATCCCAATTGTCTTCCCGATATAGTTGAAATCAATGGAAGCGAACACATGCTTTAAGGCTTCTCCCACTTGCTTGAAGGTGTTCAATACGGCTTTCACACCGCCACTGTCCGTGAATCCTTTCCACAGATCAGTGGCTTTCTTGGCGATCGAATCAAAGGCTTTGAATGCTCGGTCGATGAGATCATTGAAATCGATCTTATCTAACATCTGCTTCAGTTGGGCCCCAATCTTATCAAAATCAATCCGTTGTTCGAGCGCATCCCCGAATGTGGTGACGGCCCGGATGCCTGCTTGACTGACGGCATCATAAACGGGCATGAGTTTCGTTGCGAGGCTTTCGCGGAGTCCATCCATGGCTTGGCCAACCGTTTTGAACTCAGTCGCCATCTTGGTGTAAACCTGGCTGTTGCCGACTTCTGCGATTGCGTCCGCAAACTCACTTGACTTGATCTTACCTTCTGAGATGGCGGACAGGAAATCACTCATGCTGTAACCCATCTTCTTTGCCACTTGTGTCATAGCGGCTGGAGATTGTTCCATCATCAGCTTAAAATCTTGCCATTGTAATTTTGGTTTTGCGAGCGCCTGCGTCATCTGTGTACTCAAGGTCTTCATGGCTTGGGCTGGATTTTCAGCAGAGGCTGCAAGTCCGCCCATCCCTTTCACCAGCTTCGTTGTGTCTTTGTAGCCGAGTGTTGCCATCTGGCTGTAGGTCACGGCCATGTCTGACGCGTTATAGATGGTCTTTTGAGCGAAATCAGATAACGACTTCTGAGCGCTTTGGATTTGCTGTGGTGTCTTCCCGATGGATTGCATATTGCCTTCGAATGTCTTCCACGCGACGGCATTTCCGGACAGTTCTTCTGTGATGCCGCGAATCCCATTAGATACCATGTCAGCAGCTTTGTAGACGCCCATGGCACCGAGGAGCGACTTGAACATCCCGCCACCACCGCCACCATTTGCGCTTCCGGTGATCTTGCCCCAGCCACTTTGTACAGCTGATTGTGCACTAGCGAGGGCACTCTTGATCCGTGATAAGGCATTTTTGGCATTGTTCGCAAAGTTATTGAAGTGGTTCCCTGCGTTCTTCAGTCCATTACCGAAGCCTGTAGCGATGGATTGCGCCACCTCACTGGCTTTCGCTCGGACAGATTGGAACGCTTGACTCATGCGCTGGGTGAATGGTTGTATCCAATGACCTACACGACTGAACATGGATTGCACCTTGCCTCCCAGTGTTTGGAAGGTGGATGCGACCTTATCCAGGTGAAGGGCGTTGGATACACGGTTCCCAAAGCTACTGAATAGCGAGCGGATCCGCTCGATGTTAGATTTTCCTGCATTCATTGCTGCGGTGAAGCCTTGCGTGATCTTAGAATTTAATTGACTCATCGCTTGCCCCGCCGCTTGTTGCAACTTCGCAAACCCCTGTGCTGGTTTCTGTACAGCATCCTTCATCTTCTCAAAAGCGCTCGTTGCTTCTTGGGTGCTATTGCTGATCTTTTTCAGTACGCTCGTGAACTCGTCTCGTAATCGTAATCCTGTTTCTAATGTTGCCATCGTCTGCCTCCCTTCTATTTGTATTTGCGTTGTGCTTTTTCTTCTTGCTTCAGCGCTTCATCGATAAAAGCCATCAAGATCGCTTTTTCTCGTGGTGAGAGATTGGCGAATTGACTCGGCAAAAGATGAAAACGATGAAGGGCAAAATACGCATACCAGAATTCTGGGTTTTCGTACTCGCCTTCATCGTTCTTCGCTGACATTATTTTTTTACTTCATCAATGAGTTCATTCTCGTGGTCGCTGTCAAAGCCATTGAACGCCACAATTTCCTCTGTGAGATCCGCATATTCACCGGTCATCAACATCGCTTTCAAGGTGTCGATCTCACTGCCTTCTGTGCCATAAGACGCCTGCAATTCCGCATTGGCGAGGTCTGGCACCTTCACACAGCGCGCCACCAGGGCATCCTGATAGCGGTCATAATCCACATCCACCACACGATTGCCACTCTTGGAAAAGCGCTTGTTCGTGAATTTACGGCGGAGGGCGGTGTTTTCGCGTTCGGTAATACTCTGAATCACAAAAGGGGATTGGAAACGGTCAAAATGAATGTCTTTCGTATCTTTGGCTGGTTTCACGTTCTCCATTAAGAAGTTTTTAATGTCCATAGTGTCCTCCTACTCGCCTAAGGTTGGTTCTTGGAATTGTTCAAGTAAATCAGCATCATCAAAGGTGAAATCAATATCCTCATCCAGTGTTTCGCTTTCAATGTCTAATTTTGCGATTGGGATACTGTCCAGCACCACATTCTTGATCAATGTGGACTGGCGACCAATGGAAGAAGAAGGATCGTCGTTGGTGATCTTAATGGTCACATTCGGCAATGTCCCTTCCTTGATGTATTGAATCCCCACTTTCGCAAACTCAGACGTCACATGATAGATCGTCAAGGACCCCGTGCCGTTTGCGCCAGATACTTTTTGCTGGTTCATGCGTTTCCCGAGGACTGGGATTTCAGACTTAATCAATTCAACGGTCGCTTCAATGTTCTTCAAGAAAAACATTGGGATGTTGCGACCATCGACCGTGATATAAGCGGTGCCCTCACGTCCGCTAATCACATCTCCTGAATTTAAAAATGCCATTGTCTGTTATCTCCTTTCTATTTCACTTCAACGGTCATGTAGAGTTTTTCGAGTGCGTCAGTTGGTTGTACTTCCACATTCACGACAATACTGTCCTTGGCTTCTCCTGGTAAGACTTCAATGTCATCCCCTGAGAAGTTCTCAATCGCCCCGAGGTTCTGTAACCGTTCGAAGTAAGCAATGCGGTTGGCTTTGAATAACTCGCGACCATCCACCGTGTTTTGGACTTTGCCAATGAAGTTATCTTCAAAGGCGATCTTGGTGTTGTTGGCGATGTCATCCAAGACCCGTAACACACGGTTCTTCGAAAATTCGCGGTTCTTTTCAGCAGTGAAGGTGACGAGTGAGTTGATATCCTGTTCAATCACTGCGACCCCACGCTTCTCAGTAAATAAGAACTCGCCTTTTTGAAGAGCGTCTTGGATCTCGGTATCGGTGTAACGTGGGGTGACGTCCACAGACCCTGCGTATTCTTTGTAGGTCAGTGATTCATCGACCCCCGCACTGGCACAAGCACCCGCGACATACGCCGTGGCTTCTGTGGCTGTGATGGTGTCACCATTCTCTAAGATGACCCCGTTCTTCACGTTAATCACCGCTTCATTGTCCGCTGCTAAGCCAGAAACAACTAACTGTGCTTTCTTCCCTTCCTCTTCACGCATGCGTTTCATAAAGGCTGCACCCGCTCGCTTAATCGCTTCATCCTCAACCGGGAGTGCCATGGTGTTGAAGTCGTATAACTTCGCTTGATCGAAGTAATTCGCATAGTCGAGGGCCGCGGCTTTGGTATCCGTCCCGCCTTTCAGAGTCACAGAGGTTTCAGCTAAGACAGTCGTGCCTTCAAACGATACCAACGCATTGTCTACAAGATCCGCCACATTCTTCACGGTTTGGGTGTCCATCAATGTCGCATCCAGGTAGGTCTCAACATCAAATTGATTGTCGTTGTTCACGTTTGGCTTCACCGTCACATGAATGGCGTTCCCACGTGTCCCGCTGTATTTAGCGGTCACCTTCACGTCACCTGTGCCCCCTGCTTTGGGTTCTTGGTCTTCGGGTTTGCCTGTGATCTTAGTAGAGACACTCGCTTTGGCACCTCCGCCGATCCGATACAACAATACCTTGTGGGCACGTTTCAATGCTTCCGCTAATAACTTCAACGGACGATCATTGAGGCCGTACCCTAGTGGCGCCAAGTCCGTTCCTGAAGTGATTTCAATGATTTGTTTTTCTGGTCCAAAATTCAACACTAAAGGCATCGTCACCACGCCCACTGTGGACGCATTCGCATTCATCAACTTCTTAGATTTCACATTGATGTAAGCACCGGGACGTACCTTGTTTTGTGCTGTCCATGTTCCTCCTGCCATTATTTAACCGCTCCTTTCAGCTGTTTCTCTAAAATCTTCTTTGCTTGATCGATCGTGTACGTTTCGTCATCTGCTAAATAAGCCACTAAGAAGTCACGTTCTACCGGCGTAAAAGCATTTGACTGTCGCACTTCTTCTTTACTAAATGTGATCTCTTTTGGTTTCTTCTTCGCCATGCTTAACTCCTTCCTTGTGGGTCACAGAGTGTAAGTAATTCATTTCACGGACGCGATGGACACGGTATTGAATCCGAAAGTTAAAGATCAACGTGTCATCCTGATAGAGTACTTCCCGATTGAGCGGGCGGTACTTCAAACCGTCCACACGCTGAAACTCATCTAACAAGCGTTCTTTGATTCCCTCGGCTTGTTCTCGTTTTCCCAAGTCATCATTGGCACTAGGGAAATAGACCAAGCTGTAATCGTGTTTGCGCCATTCCGCATCCATCAGCTCATCCGTGGCTTCCGTTTTGAAGCTGTATAAATAAAAAGCCGGGGACTTAAACCCCTGCTCTGATTGTTCGCTATAGAGTGGAATCGTTGGGAAGAGGCGATGGATGGTTTTCCCGATCCACTCTGTCACGGGTAGATTAGTCGAACCCCAAGTCATGCAACCACGCCTCCCACTTTGGTTCAATCATCCGTGGCACCTTATCAGCGACCTCTTCCATCGTGGTTCGGGCGAAGAACTGCCCTTCCACCCAACCAGAATGATCTGCTTTACGATGCCCATTCTCAACAAAACTGGCGTACTCTTTCCCGTTTGCCCAGGTGAGGAGCCAGCTATCTCCAGAGGGTTCTACCCCCACGAAATGCCAGCCCCGCCTGAGTTCGCCACCGACTCGATGGGTTTTACCACTAAACGTCATGATCTTCGGTGTGCCGTCTTTCAACCGGCCGGTGAAGAACACTTGACCGTCATATTGGCCCACAGGTGTGTTGGCTTTTAAATCACGCAACACGCCTTGACCGAGCGACTGACAGAGGGCTGTGAGAAATGATTTGTCTTTCATCATCTTGTTAAAGTTCTTTACCCACACTTCAAACTCACCATACTCAAATCCCTCACCCATTACGCCTCTACCTCCCGAGAGAGTAGGATCTCTTGATGTGTCAGGTAGGCATGAAACGCTTCAGACGTTCGGTCATACTGCTGTGTGCGCCCATTTGGATCGGTCACAATCACCCGCGAACCTGCCGGAATGATGAGATCCCGACTACAATAGAGTGCCGTCACATAGGTGGTCGTTGCCACATTGTCTTTCGTGGTGACATTCAGCGACTTCTGACCGATGCGACACGGCACATCCTGGTACTTCACCACCCAGTGCGTGCCCACGAAGGGACTGCCGGGTTGGGGTTCGTTCACTTTCACAGTCATGGTGCTGGTGTAGCAAGCTTCAAATTTCTTGATCATCTCTTGAATCATGGGGCTACCTCCTTCACCGTTTGAACCTGCGATAGCGATTCAATACTTGCTTGTAGTTCCGGATGAAGCTCGGGGACTGGATCAGTTGCGTGTACACATCACTGACGCTGTTCATACTGATCGAGAAGTCCCCCTCTGTGAGTTTCGTCACGTTTCCGCCGCCTGCTTTGGCTTGATCGAGGGCGTCTTGTTCATTCATCACATCCAAAGCCATTTGGACAATCACGTTGATAATCGGTAACGGGAATTCATCGAGTGTGAGATGGCAATACTCCAGCACTTCCCACACGAGGCGCTCCAGAATGAACTGAAGCTTGGCGTCTTGGTCGTGATTGTCTGGATCAATGCCTTTTTGTTGCTTGAGCTTTCCGAGTAATAACAGCAAGAGATCATTCATCACGACTCACCGCCCTTCTTACTCCGCTTTTTTCTTGGGAGCGACGTCTTCCGGTGCGTCTGCGGACAGTTTGTGTTTCAAGCAGACAATCCCGATCTTCTTGTCGTCCATGGCTACTTTTTCCCAGTTGGTTGGGTCTGCCAGGTCTTCATTGGTTGGCGTCACTGCGGATACTTTCTTACCAGTAAAGCTCAACCCGAATGGATGCAACACACGCGCCCGACGCACATAGAGCATGTTGTTGCCTTTTGCGGCGTCACGGTCTGGCTCGTACGTAATCATGTCGGCAGGTGTCGCGGTATTCACACCAAATGCGCCTTGTGCGTAGAGGTAAGTACTATATACCCCGTTGTCATCGATCAATGCGTCGTCTTCTACCACACGCATGCCCAAATAGGTATCAAACCCTGATTTGCTTTCAGAAGCTGGGATGAAGTGCTTGGTTTGGACGTTTTGTTTTTCTAACTCTGCTTTCACTTTGGAATGCATCGCAATGACGGTCAATTTTTGACGAGAAGTGCCAAGGATCGAACGCGCATCAATCACCATCTCTGGGCTGATGACATTGTTCTTAGCTTTGGATTGATCGGACACGTGGGTGGTTTTCAATGGCCCCGCAAAAATCCCCGTCACAATTGCCTTCAAGATCTCGTTATCACTGCGCAAAGTGTAGTCTGCGAAGTCATTGAGAACTTGAGTAATTGGATTGGATCCGGACATCATCGCAGCCAGATCCGTGTAAGCGGCACCCGTTCCACGATAGAGCACGTGGGCCAATTGTTTGCGGGCCGTCACTTTCCCCGTCACCAGTGCTTTGTCCTCTTCTAAGACTTGATCGACGAGAGAGGTTTGTTGCCACTCTGGCATCGTCACCACTTTCCCGCCGTGGATGATGTTTTGATCCAATGAAGCTGTTGGGAGTAAAATCCCTGATTGATAAAAAGCAGAATGTTGTTCTGCCACTGTATTCGTGTATTCCGTATATTGCTCAGGTGTGATGGTATCGAGCAACTTAGTCATTTCATTCGCCATCGTCTAACTCTCCTTTGTGTTGGCTTGTGCTTGAATGTAAGCATCCACATCCCCCGCTTTCATGGCTTCAGTAAATGAAGAATAGAATGTTGATGATTGACCACCTTTTGGATGGTAGCCACCTTCTTGACTGCCGAGATCGAACAAATAACTTTCCTTGTCCTTCAAGGTATCGAGTTGTTCGGTGAGCCCGGTCAGTTCACCACTCTTGTAGGTAATGCGTTGATCGTCGAGGAGGGCTTTGACTGCCTTGTGATTTCTCACATGATAGTCATTCAGCACCTTGTCGACTGCCGTATTGCGTTCCATGTCCTGGATCTTTTGTTCATAGCTTTGTTTATTCTGCTTGTTCAACGCTTCCAGGTCCGCAATCTGTTTCTGCAAGTCTTCGTTCTCCTGGTGATCTTTCTTCAATTTCTTCAGTGATTTGTCACGGTCAGACAACTGTTGTTCCAGTTCTTTGATTTGATCTTTCAATTGATCGCCATCGACCTGGTTCGCCATGTCTTTCCCGTGAATCGCCATGATTTGATCGATTTGTTCTGGGGTGAGATCTAATGCTTTCAATTCTTCACGTTTCATCGTTCAACTATCCTTTCGTTCTTGATTGATACGGCGTAACGACCACCGCTGGACATAACAAAAGAGCCTTTTAACGTCATACTCAGGACGAAATAAAAAGCACTTCCACAATGGAGGTGCTTTGGTTGGCTGGTTAGTTATTTAAATGATGGGAGGTTTTAACACTTCCACGTCTTTTATCTCTGAGTCTTTATAAGTAACATCATTAATATCAATTGTTGGTTCAGGGATGACACAATAAGGCTCATCAGCAAATTCTTTGTTATCAATGGCACTTGAATAGTCGTCAACATATCCTTCAACTATTTCCCCATCCACCAACGTTAAACGAACAGTAGCCGTCAAATAATTCCACAATCCTTCTTTCATTTTAGCTCACCTCTTTAGGAACCATTGGAACCATATGAATACCAGTTTGAGAAAAATGGATTTTAAATCGATTTGTAGGGTATTCCTTACCTTTTTCTATTCCGCTAACATCCTCGGAGGTGCTTTAGTTTAGTGATCTGCGGGAGGCTCAATGCGTTCGATTTTAGCAATGTCAGACTCGAAATAAGTATGATGATCTAGATCAACGGTATCTTCTGGTTTTGCGTAATCACTATTGTCGTAGTCGCTGGAGTAATCAGTGATGACTCCTTCGAGCACTTTACCGTTTTTCAACGTCAAGCGAACATAATCCCGCTCATAGTTCCATAACTTTAAATGTCCATTTTCCATGTTAATTCATCTCCTCATCAGGGAATGTTGGGACTATATGAATGCCAGTTTTAGAAAAATGAATTTTAAATTGGTTTGTCGGATATTCTTTTCCTTTTTCCTCTTCTTTCCCGCTAACATCCACACCATACTCATATGAATCAGTAATAATTTCAGAAGAATATTGTATGTCGCCTTCTTTGTGACTGATGTTGACAATTCCATCTAAATAATTTTCTTTGACAATCTCTAAAATTTTATCGTCATCAATTGTTATATAGCTTGGAGCGATTCCCCTCTTCTTTTCTTTTATCTTATATTCTCGACTTCCACGCCGATGTCTATCTTGCTTTTCTGGATTGACTACAAGTGGGAGCTTCTCATCATTAATAGCCTCTTGCAACTCAACCTTATTCTCGATTTGTTGCCATCTTTCACTATCATTATACCGTATTCGTTGGAATTCTGAAAGCGTTCCCCCGATTCTCTTGGCACCAATTAGATCCGCATACTGCTCGAAGTCTTTCCGATCACGCTGCCAATTCTCAAAGGACGTTTGATAAACCTGAGTCCCTTTGCCAGTGTCTGGATCACGAGCCCATCGATGTGTACTGCCATCCCAACCTGGAACGACTGGAACCGTGGTGCATCGACAATTCGGGTGCGTGTCCTCAATCGGAAGTGGGGAGGATGGATCATTTACCGGAAATTGCTTGCCATCGAGATGAGCGCACTGGTCGCATGTATGTGTTTCCAGCGTTGCCAGCCATTCATATGCTTCAACACCCATCGACTTGTAACTGTCTTGTGTGGCGCGTTCTTCAATGCGCCCGAGCTCAGTTTGTACAAGAGTTGTCATGCGCTGACGTAAACGAAAATCAACGTTCAACATCATCTCATCAATAATCTTATCCACCGACCATCCGAGTTGAATCGCACTGCTCATGGTGGCTTTCAATTTCTTTGGTAAGTAGTTGAGATGGTTGTTCCAAATGCGCTTGGAGAAGTTCGACCCTCGCCAATTCTGATACATTGCAGTCGCTAGTGCGTGCTCGTCATAGTGAGTGAACACAACGTCTTGTCTAACGCTCTGAGAGGCCTCATACAGGCTTTTATCATGCGTCTCTGTATAATCCTCCTCCATCGCCTTATCAAGCGCTACGTCCTCACTGTGGGCGCTTTCCATGAGATGCAGGTACAACTGGTTCTGTAGTAACGTGAGCCGATCAATGCGGCCCTTGAAGTACTCGCGGTTCAGCTCCTGATCGTATCCACCATCCATCGCTTTTTGACGGAATTCCTTCAGCGTCAGTCGCCACTTTCGCTGTTCTTCTTTACTCAGTAGCTGCTTGGCTTCTTCTCGGGTGATCTGGTCGTTCTTGGCGTAACGATCGAGCCAATAGATCAGCTCTTGCTCCATGGTGGCGGAGAGCTGATGGTATCGTTCGTTCATGTTCTTGAGATAGTCTTGTTGAAAAGCGTCACGGTCTTTTTTCAGTTGGATGTAACGATCTTCCCAATACTTATCCGCCATCTACATCACGCTCACTGCTGCGATAGTCGTTGGCCATCTCCATCTCGTCCCGTGATTCCTCGTCTTGTCGATCCAGTTCATCGCTCCAGTTGTCCACAATTGGATTAGCTTTGGCGATCGCTTCTTTGGAGGTGATTGAGGCGAGTTGAGAAACGATTTGAGCGCGCTCCAGGTCGTTGTTGATCGATGTCCGGGTCCATGTCTGAGTGATCTCAATGTCTGGATCCGCCCCAAAGTACTTCAAAATAAAACGCACCAGCTTCGCGAACCCTTGACGGAATTCGGTTTCAAGTGCAGAGGCTTTGAGTTCGAGGAGGGAGTACATGTGTTTCAATGCCACGCCTGAATTGTTCTGGGCGATGTTCTTCTGTGGATCCACGCCCTGCCCTTGAACAAAGATGGCCTCTCGTGTCAGTTCCAGCATCTTATCCCGGGCTTCGGTTGGGATTTCAATCATCATCGTGTCCACCCCTGCCGGATCATCGGGCCCATCGCTTTCGAGCTTCAAGACTTTGGATCCTTTCAAGTCACGCATGAACTGATCCTTGTCTTCACCGGAGTAGTTGGTGAGGATGAAGATGATCTCTTGAATGTCGTCTAAATCGTTCACAAACCCCGCATAGACCTTGTCATACACATCGATCGAGGCTTTGTACATCTTCAGGTCTGAGAGCTCATCTGGGGCGTTTCTGAACGGAATAAAAGGCACCTCGCCCCATGGATGACGGTAACGATTGCCCTCGCCCACAGGTTGACCGGTGCTGGCGTCATAGATCGTGAAACAGTTGTAGGGCATCAATTGATCCAGATTGTAGTTGTGCTTCTTCTGGTACACCACACACTCCTGGTCGTTCCAGTACTCATACACGGTCCGACTGTTGCCCTCCTCGTCATCTTCTTCATAGACACGAAGCAATCCCACCAGTTGCGTATCCAGCTTCTTGGAGAAGATCGGGATGATTTGCTTGGTGTCGACTTCCGCATAACGGAAGAAGCCGTTGTTCTCATCAATCCAGACATGCACCCACGCAATCCCGGCGTTCGAAGCATCCACACAGAGGTCTTTCGCTACTTTGGCATAACTATCGCCCAACAGTTTCGGGATCTCTGCGTTCAGTTGCTTGTCGCCAGTGTCAAAGGTAGGTGGGATCGTCATGGTGTAACTGGCTTTTTGATTCACTAGTAACCGATGCCAGGGATGACTGATGCGATTATCCGCATTCCGCAATGGATTGTCTTTGCCGATCTCTCTGTTCTTTTGTTGGACGGCATCCGCGAGCGGATCCTTGCGCCTCAGGATGTCATTTTCATTGCGGTAGTATCGCTCCGCTGTGATCACCTCATCAATTTTCTTCTGCATGGCGGGGAGTTTCCGCTTGATGAGTCGTTTCATGGCGGTTATTTCCACACGCTGACACCTCCTTTCTTACGTAAGACGCTCATCGCAAAGTAGCGCATGGCGTCCATGGCGTGGTCGTTTTCTTTCACAGGTTTGTCTTCTCCTCTAGCGACCGCTTTGTCATCCCAGACATAGGCGTGAAACTCCTTGAGCGTGTTCGCACAGGCCGGGCTGAACAGTAGCTTGTCTTCATTGAGGAGACTCCCCACGAGGCGAATCCCATCCAGCACGTCATTCTTGGCGCGTTTGATGGTGAAGCCTCGTTTTTTAATCTCAGCGATAAAACTGGCGGCACTCGGGTCAATGATGATTTTCTTGATCCGAAATCCCGCCGTGAATTGTTCTAAGTCATTGGCGTACTCCACATCCGTCTTCTGGCGTTGTTCAGTGCGTCCAGAGTAGTAGTATTCCTTCACGCAGCACCACTTTCCCGCCAGCTGTTGCCAGAGCAGAAAGACCGTGGCGTTCTGTGTCCCGTAGTCAATCGATAAGTACGCTGGTTGATTCGGGTTGGGTTGAACGGATTGGACGTGTCGGTCTTCATCGAACATGTCATAGATGATCCCTTCCGCCACCGTCCAGTGCCCAAGGATGTAGCGATCATAGAACACGCCCGAATACATGGATCGGTAGCGTTGTTTGATGGCTTCGCTCAAGCTCAGGTTGTCGTCCATTGAAAAATGAAGGTACAACAGTTGCTTCTTGTCTTTCTGATCGATCCAGTCCGTTTTGAAGTAGTGATAAGGGCCACTCGGGTTACAGTTGAACCACATCTTGGAGCCTGCCACCGACAGACGCCCCGTTGCTTGGTTCACAAATGACTGAGGCATGAGCGCCACTTCATCGAAAAACATGCCCGCCAGCGTGACCCCTTGGATGAGGTCTTGCGAGCGTTCATCTTTCCCGCCAAACAGATAGAAGTAGTTGGTGACCTTTCCCCGTGAGATGATGACGAGGTTGTCTCCACGTCGGTCACTCACTTGATAGCCTCGGCTGGTTAACATCCATTTCAGTGTCACCAGCACATTCCGGCGAAAGGAGCCGATTGTTTTCCCTGCCATCCCAAAGTTCTGTTCTTTAAAGTCATTCATCGCCCACATGACGAAAGAGAGGCTCATGGAGAGGGTTTTACCTGAACGGATCGCTCCGTCCGCTATGAGACCCTCACAGCCGTGTACGGGGCTCGTATCGACCCACCACGTCAGCACTTGTTTTTGTTTCTTGGAGAACGGTTGAAAATGAAAATCAGTCGTTCTTAATCGTTCCATACGCTCTCCCCTTCCGCTCTCAGCGCTTCCATGAATCCATCATCGACTTCTGTATCACTTGGCATGAGTTCCGCTTCTGCCAACGCTGCTTCCATCTGTGCTTTCTTCGCTTCTGCCGCTAGTTTCTCCGTCTCTGCTTGCGTCTTCTTGTCATAAGCAGGGGAGAGTTGACGCCAACGATCCGGCTGGCGATTCTTCAGCCAGAAGATGATCGCGCTGGTGTCGGGTGGGATATAGCGTTTCTTCTTTTCAATGATGGTCTTTTGACTGCCATCTTCATTGATAATCTGGGTCGATTTCTCTTCTTCGACCCATTCGCCTTGCCCACGCTGCAACAACGCGTC
This sequence comes from Aerococcus sp., assembly GCA_030528285.1. Classification (GTDB taxonomy): domain Bacteria; phylum Bacillota; class Bacilli; order Lactobacillales; family Aerococcaceae; genus Aerococcus. The sequence goes on from JAUMZE010000006.1 coordinate 111,179, forward strand.
TTCCATCTCATAGTCATAGATCTCTTTGCCTTTTTTTAAGGCGTCAGTGATGTCACTACTTTTCTTCTTCCAGGCATAGATGGTTGGGCGTTTGATGCCAATCTTCTCCGCAATCTCTTCGTCGGTGTATCCGGTGCGTGCCCAGTGACGCAACAGATCCAATCGTTCACTTGTTGTCCAATCGTGCCATGTTGTTCTGGACACGTCTTCACCTACTTTCTTTTGAATGCATACAAAAAGCCACCCCACAACGGAGTGACTTTGTTTAAGGAGGAAAACCCATGCTAATCGTGCGAACCACTCACACGATTATTCTAGAAACGGCTCAACACCGCGGTTTTCAATCAATTAATCGTGAGCTAATCGTGAGAGAATCGTGCGAAATAGCTCACTGGCCTTTAGGGATGGAAGCTAGACAGGGAGGCTTACTTGTTCTGTCTATCTTCACACTACCATAATACCAGAAAAGTGACCTTATTTATTGCACTTTAATTGCACTCAGTTCAAAGCAAACCCCAACCGCTTAGCTAAGCGATCGATGAAGTCATCGTGATAACGCTTGGCTGTGCGGTAGTTGGCATGTACCCGCCCACTGGCTATCACAATGCCAAGTGGTGGTTTTCTGAAGTACATCAGCGCAATCAATTGTTTCACCCACTCCTCACTTTCCTGGAGGGTGCGCTTCACCATCTCTTCATTATGCGTCAAACGGTGATACATTCGATCATCCACAATCGTGAGGATCTTATCCACATCCTTGTTGGGATTGATCGGCCCATGACTCCCACCAATATTTTCGTCTGGAGGTAGTCGCGGATGCCAGATTTTCTCCCGAATGTCTCGCAACTGTCCAGGTATCTCTGGATACTCCCTCAAGATACACTTCACTTGTTCCAGCTGATTATCACGCAACACACATCACCTCATCGCGTTGGTTTTAATTGGAGGATTCGATCAGGGCGGAATCCCTGGAAATGATCCCCGTCTTCTAGTACCACAACGGGAAGGGCTCGATAACCCATGTCTACCACTGCTTGCCGTCCTGGGTCTTTCCCACCATCAATCTCTTTGAAAGGAATCCCGTTGTCTTTCATTAGTTTCTTTGTCATGGCGCACGCACCACAACCGGTCTTTGAGTACACTTTAATCATTGGCTGTCACCTCCTCCTGTTCACGGATTTTATTGATTGTCATTGCTGTGTAAGTTATAAGATCCATCAACGTTTCTTCCAGTGATTCATCTTCAACATGTTGTTCGCCCTTCATGATTAACGTTTTAGCTCGGTTCGTCTTATGAACGATCTGTGCAATGCCGACAATCACTCCCATTTCATCCATGAGGTCTCCAAAACTATTCCCATAATCATGGTTCTTCTTCTCATACGTCGCCAACGACTCCGCATAGATCTCTGCCATTTTCTTAGTATCCTGTGAGACATCCTCGTCTTCATCACGAACCACTTCCGACTCCCATCGCTTAATGAGATTGATTAATTCATCCACACTCGTCACAACGTCTCCATTCATCTTCACTACCCCAACGACAAACAGATTCACGTAACCAAACTGATTCTCTAGACGTTCCTCGATAAGAGCCTTGATCTTTTGAGGGTTATCTGTGCCGAGCTGTCGAGTATCGGTGTAGAGCCCAATCACTGGAATCTCTCGGCCTGCTGCATAGCCAATCTCTGTGCATCGTCCTTGCCCTGCTTCTAAGTTATCCAGGCTCACAATCATCAGGTCTGATTGATCAATCCGTTCAATATCCGCTTTAGCGATGGCCAGACTATCGGCATACTTGGTTTTGTCGTTGATGTCCGTGTTCTCCTGAGGTAAGTACAGATCCACATCAGGCACCGCTTCTCGGATGCGTTTCGCCAGATAGCGGTTGTACATCCGGTCTGCCTCGCTAAAGATCCCAGACGCTAAGTAAATGTGTTTTACCATTCAATCATCCTCCCACAAAATGGGCAGTACATCCAGATGTCCGGTGTGAGCCCGTGTGATTTATTCTTACAATTCGTTATATAAATGCCATGTCCCTTATACTCCCATTGACACGCCGCTTGACGCCGTAAGTAAGCAGGATCCACTCCTGTCACAGTGGCATATCGATAGAGCGTGCGTGCTTGTGGAGTCGTGGTGCCATTTTCCCACTTACTGATGGAGGATACACTCACACCCATCAGATTGGCCATTTCCTCACGGGTCCAATTGTTATTCAGTCGTATATCACGCAAGCAATCCCCAATGTTATTCTTTCGTGAATGGTTCTTGAGGGCCATATACTTCAGTCGAATGTCTTGGCTGGGGTCTTGGATCCCTCGTTCCCACAGAGAGACAAGCTCATTCGTCGCTTCCGTTCCGAGATAGTCCGCCATCTGTCCTTGGCTCCAGCCTTTTTCTTTACGAATGGCTTTGAAATCATTACTCATAAGTCACCATCACCTTCTTTCCGCAATAGGGGCAATAAGGGCCGTCTTGTCCTTTGTTTCTAGTTTTCCGTTGGCACGGGATCCAATACTCATTAGATATCACACGGTGCCAATAACAAGGTTCTTCGATTTTCACACATTCTGATGCCGACATAAGTTTAGTCACAGTGGTATGACCTAATTTCGCAATAGCTTTGAGTGTAATTGCATTGGGTTTATTCTCGCCATGTTCCCATTTCGATATTCCGCTTTTGTTTGGTCGTGTTACTTTGGTGATTCTCTGAATAGCTTCCGCAAATTCATCCATGGTTTCCCGTCTATCCACTCGTAATGCTCTGATTCTCAGTCCCAGAGTCTTCTTATCTACCACTTGCATGTTTCTCCCTCCATTCCTTTGTTTCAACAATCTCAATTGCTTCTTCCACACTGCGAGCCACCCCATAGATCACGGGTTGGTCCTTAATGAACGCTTGGAAGGCTCGTTGCTCTGGCCTGAGTTTGCCCGTGGGTGTTTTCACTTCAATGGCGATGAATTTCCCATCGCCATCACGGTACCCGACTGTATCGGGGAATCCTTTGGGGAATAGCTGGATGTACGTCCCGAATTGTGTGGGGACTTTGCCCGCATTACTCCTCCACAGTCGATGCCCGCGCTGGTTAATCGTCTGTAAAATCCGTGCCTGAATCTCTGCTTCACTTGGGATGGTACTCACCTGTCTTTCTGTAAAATACGAACAATAACGGTATAATGTAGGTAGATAGTTAGTTATTGATGAATTAAATAAGTATATTCATTAAAAGTAAGGGGTGGACACTATGGGTGGATACCATTCAAACCCACAGAAGCCCTGTCGTATCAACTTATTAGCTACTGCTTTTCTTATAGGTGGATACCTCCCTAAAAATCTTTCTTTTTATACATTTATTTTCTTATTTTTTTAATGACTCTTTTTTTCAGGAGGTATCCACCCAGTATATAAACCAGTTAAAAAGTGTTGATCTATAAAGGTTTGTGATCCCTTATTTTTAAAATTAGGTATCCACCTGAAGTATCCACCCACATAACTTAAATTGACTAAAGTTCTCTCAATCCTTCATACTTATCTTTAATCACTAACCCTTCATAAACCACTCGTCCTTTTGGTCTTACGTTCGGGAATTTCTCTTTCATCTTTTTACCAAACATATTTTTGTTCATCTTGTACTCACCAGACTCATCCGCCCAGACTTTGTAGTGGCGATACAAATCACCAGCTGGGGCACGTCCGCCCTCGACCCGCTCGCACTCATCTTGGATAAAGTGTTCTAACACATCCATGTCGGTGCGGTAGTCTTGGCTGGCTTGGATGATCGATTGTGGAGAGTTGAGCCCTTCTTTTTGCCATTTACGGTATCCCTCAATGATCCAATCCAAGATCCCAGGTCCTTCACGTAGGAGTTTGGGTTTCAAATCCTTGTCCACCTTATCGAGGGGGATCTGGACTTCAAACGGAATCAAAATCATCCGGCGCCAGATCCCGTCATCGGTCCCTCGAATGATCGGCTTGTGGTTCGTAGTGATCCAGAGCTTGAACTTCGGGACAAATTCGAAGTCCTCGCCATAGAGGAATCGCGCTGTCACTTTGTCGCCCCCGGTGAGTTGCTTAATCAGCCCTTCATCAAATCGGAAGCCTTCATTCGGTTCACTGGACGTCACCATGCGGGCTCCTTGGAGGCGTGCGATGTCGTTCCCGGGGGTGGGTTTGTTCTTCACCATCAGGCTATCCGCGCGAATGCTGGCGGCGTATGTGCCCGCAATGTCCGTCAATACCTCCATCAACACACTCTTCCCATTCCGTCCAATCCCGTGGCAGATGAACATCACCTGCTCCTTGGTAGATCCACAAAACGTGTACCCTACACAGCGCTGGAAGAAATCAATCTTCTCTTGGTCGCCGTTAAAAATATCATCGAGAAACGCCAGATATGTGTCTGGGGGCACATGATCGGAATAACCCACCCCGGTTTGCCGGGTGAACATCTTCAGCTTGTCATGGGCTTTCAACAGCCCCGTCGTGAGTTCCAGATAACCATTAGGCGTGTTCAACAGCGTATCATCTCGATCAAACTCCTCTGTGGATACGGCGGTGAGGTGCATGAGTTCTTTTTGGATGTTCTCCTTGGATCGGTGGGATCGACTCATCTTCAAATGACGCTTCCAGGCTTTCTGGGCGTCGGTTTCGTCCATATCATCGGGGATGTGGAGTTTTTCATTCGCCATTTGATCGACCACGGAATCAATCAACCGTGGCACCATGCCCATCGTATCGATCGTCCATTTGGTGCCGTCATAGACATAGAACTTTTTATGCTTGTACGAGTACTTCACGATGTCGCCGTAACGATCCATGAAGCGTTGCGCGTTCCCAGTATCGTCCCAACTGCGGGGCGGATATTCTTTATCTTTCTCTAGGAAGGTGAACTTGTACCCAAAATTGGGATCATCGGGTTTTGGCACATACACATCGGGCGTGTCGTGGATTGCTTTGTACAGCGTCGCTTCGCCGTATTTTGCTTTCCCGCGTGGTTCATCCCATTTATCACGCATGAGACTACTCTGGCGGAAGAGGCGGTCCATCTGATCGAAATCCTTGGCACACCAGAATGCGAGGATATTAGCGAGCGCCATATCTGCCTCGGACTGGCTTTTGTAGTGCTCTCTCCATCCCCCTTTCATCAACGCCTTAAACTTCTCGGCTTGCTGGCTGTGCTCAATCCGGGTGACAACTTCCATATCGCTGAGATCGTGTTGCATGCCATGTCCACCAAAGTGAACCCGGGTGATGTTGTTTTTACGCCGGATATATTTCCGATAGATCCGATCCATCGCCATCTCCGTAGCTTCTGTGACCTCGTGAAAGCCGTCTAATTGGTTCCCTGTCATCGTGAAGAACCGCCCACCGTCATACATCTCAACGTTGCCTCTCCGGCGATCTGGGCCGGGAATTTTGCCTTTCGTGATGATGTGGATTCCTTTCCCGCTTGGACTGATCTCCGTGTAGGACTGGAAAGCGGTGATGATCTCAAATACTTTGTTCTCCTCGATATCGTCGTGCTGGTACTTCTCCAACTCCTCCTCCACATGATCCAAATCAATCCCGATGTAAGGCGGGGTGATGAGGAAGCCCAGCCCATCTGCCTGGAGAGGTCCCAGTGCAGCGGCGGCTTCTTCATAACTCCCCCATGTGGTCGGGTCATTCGTTTTTGCGGGCGTGTTGGTTTGGGGATTGATCGGTATCTTGGTGAGCTTTCCATTGCGTTCTTGATACCGCCAGAGCCCCCATTGGTTGAGTGTCAGTAACTCTTCAGGAAAAGCCATCTCCCCTCACCTCCTCCGTGATTAAAATGGCAGATCGTCCGCTTGTGGCTGTGCTTGGGTGGTTTTGCCTTTGTGGTTCACAGTTGGGTAGTTGGTGACTTCCAGACGGTTCGGATAAACACGGTTTTGAACTTGTTTTTGACCTTGATAGGTGCTCTTGCGTTGGCTCACAAAGGCTTTCACCGGTTTTCCTTGCATCAGATCCAGGAAGTGTTGCATGCCGTTGATGGCGGTTCCATCTGGCACCCCGCAAGCGCGCATGTAGTACCCGAGATCAATTGGGGAGTAGCGATGAGTTTCTTGATCCTGGAAGATCGCCCCATAGACTTTCCAATTGTGGTATTTCCCATTCGTTTCTTTGAGTTCTGGCACTTGGTCGAGGTCATTGCGGACAATGAATGTGACATCAATCAACTCATTTCCATTCGAAGTGCCTTTCACCTCGCCATGATCGATCAACAGTTCATAGGTACCTTCTGGGATTACCTGACGTTTGCCGTTGTCTAAGTTTGAGTAGTCTAATTTAAATGTATCCATGTTAGTTTTTCTCCTTTATCTTTTTTAATTGACTGTAAAATGCCGGCCATGATAGTTGTTTGGCTTGCGGTGCTTGGTATTTAATCCAGCCCTCTTTGTAGTGGTGGGCTTTCGCGTAGAGGTAATAATCTTCCAATGTGTGGAGGTCGTGCGGGGACTTCTCCCGGTATTCATCGAGGACCTCCAGCCGTTTGTAGTTCAGTGTGATTGGTTTGATCGCAATCAGTTCTTGATCGACTTGTTTCAGCTCTTTAGGTTCTGTTTCAATGGCTCGCCCACATAATGGACAAGGCGTAGTCTGTGTGGGGATCACCCCAAAGCAATAGGGACAGGTGGTGAGTGGGGGTGCGTCTCGCTTCTTCTCTCCTCTCTTTTTCTTCGGGCGACCATATAGAGACCATTGGCGTGGATCATCCGGAAGACCGTGACGGGTGTAGTTTGCCACATGGTCGATGATGATCGCTTTTTTGCCTGGCTGGTAGCGCATCGCCCGCATGGATTGTTGTAAGAACAACACCAGCGATTGCGTGGGACGTGCGAGGATCACACAGGAGCAATCGGGCACGTCAAACCCTTCAGAGATCAAATCACAGTTACAAAGCACGTTAATTTGACCGGTCTTGAATGCCTCCATGATTGCTTGTCGTTCACTGGCGGGTGTTTTACTATCCGCATGTGCGGCAGGGATGCCCGCTTGATGGAACTGATGAGCGAATCGTTTGGAGTATTCGACACTATGCGCATAGAGAATCGCTTGCCGACCCTCTGCAAAGTGTCGGTAGTTCTTCACCACATCGCCAAAGATCGTACTGCCGAGCGCCTGATCAATGGATTGGTTGGTGTACTCCCCTGTGGAAGCGGTTTTCAATGCTTTCTCGTTAGTGAGGTTTACACTATAATAGGCGTAAGGAGCAAGGAATTTTTTAACCACTAATTGCTTCACACTCAAACTTTTTATCATGACCGAATAGATATCATCGAACCCTTGCCCATTCATCCGCCACGGTGACCCAGTGAACCCGAGACGGGGCACTTCTTTGTAGTAGTCATAGATGTAGCGGTAAGTTTTGGCTCGGCTGTGGTGTGTTTCGTCGGTAATGATGAGATCTGGCCGGGGGAGCTGGTGAAGTCGGTTGAACACCTTCCCCACGGTCAAGATCGTACAGTAGTCGAGGTTCACGCCCTGCTTTTGAAAGGTTTCCGTGATCTGTTCCACCAGTTCCTTTCTGTGGACGGTGAACAGTACCCGATGTCCTTTCTCTGTCGTTAAGCGGGCGATTTCAGCGATCACAACGGACTTCCCGCTACCAGGTGGGGAAACAATCAACACTCCCTGATTGCCGTCTCTCAGGGCGCTTCTGGTGCGTCTGACGAGGTCTTGTTGGTAGTCGTAGAGTTTATAGACCATAATTCATCCACCTTGCACCCCTTTCGATCATCGAGGCGGTTTTTAGCCATTTGATGATTATCAGGTTGTAGGATAAAGCCCCGATGTAACTCCCCCTCTTTGTTGATAACAATCAGATGAGCGATCACATCCGTTAGTCCCATGAAATTGTTGGCGATGGTGTGGCGTAAATCAGGGAAGGCCCGGTTGAAGGTCTGCCCACTTTCATCGATATATTGATCTTCTTTCTCCCATGCGGTAAAAATGAGACGCATTGGGAGCTTTTTTAGTTCACGGACCGCTCGTAATATCATGAAGTCGACTTTCTGATAATCGGACTGAGCAGGAACACCTCCTTGGCTAGTTTTGCCGTTCTTCCCGAGATTTTCCAAACTACTTCGAAAGAGCTCCGTGATGTTATCAATAACGAGGTTGTCATAGTGTTCACTGTAAGCGGGATTGGTGACTAGCTCCGAAGCGATATTCAACCACTCCTGCCAAGCGTCACTGGAATCAAAATTGTAAATGTCCATTCCTTGTTGTCCTTGGAGCACCACACTGGAATGGTCGATATCGATCACCAATGTTTTGCCCGGGAGTGATTTCAAGCTACTTGTCTTCCCTACTCCTTGCTTGCCATAAATGAGATAAGTCACATGATCATTCGTGAGATCCTTGGCGTGGGTAATATTCAGTGCCATGTTACTTCCTCCTTTCTATTTAAAGCGCAGTGATTCGGTTTGTTTGAGCTTGACCCCTGGCAGTGTGTGATCGGCCTTGATGTAGTCCTTGAGTGCTTTCTTGTCGAGCTTCGGTGCTTGCGGAATGTAGAACGTGTCTGGAATCTTCGCATGCTCGGAAATGTCGAGCTTAGGCGGGTTCATCTGGATGTACACCGTGTTGAGAGACGTCTTGATCTTCTGCTGACCTCGTAAAGTCATGGCTTGTTGCATGGTCTCCTTCAGCCGTTCTATCAGTTTCTCCACACCCTGGCGCCGCTCCTTGATCCGATTCTCCTCGGCTTTCTGTTCCTCAGTGACACTCTTTAGATGGCGCAAGAAGGCAATATAATCGTCCATCTTGGCTTCTAAGTCGCCTTGGTTCAGTTGGAGGACTTCCAGTGCGTCATCAATCTCCTCCTCGCTCTGGGCCTTGTCAAAAGCCTCCATGAGGTCCAGATACTCTTCATTGAGGTGATACATGGATAGTTGAGTCATTGATTTCACTCCTTCTTATCTTTCACCGATGAAATAGCTTCAATAACGGACACAGGGAAGGTGATTTCTTCTCCATCGAGCGTCGTTAGAGTGAAGAGCGAGTCGTGTCCATTCTCCACATAGTTACGCCATTGATTTTTTAACGCTGTACTTTTGACGGTATTAGGTAGATGTTTCTCGTCTCTAAAGTCATAATCGCCAATTGGTGTGTAGATGATGCCATGTTCTATAATCATGCCAGTACCTCCTCTTGTTCAATCAGTGGCAGAACACCCAGCGTCTTGAGTAACTCATAGATGAACAACCGCCCATTTTGCGTCCATTTAGTAAACATCTTGCTGTGGCTGTCATCGATCACATGTGTGGTGGATTGCGTGTAGCCTTTCTCTGCGTACTTCTGATAGAGGAACCAAGTGTCCCCCTGCTTATACTGAACGCCTAACTCATGCAACTTCTGGTTCAGCCAACGTGC
>JAUMZE010000009.1 GCA_030528285.1 Aerococcus sp.
CAGCGGTGAACATCGGGAATAATGATTATGAAGCCTTTTAGAGGGCTATTTTTTTGCCCAAATACAAAAAAAGTCTTATCTATGTAGATAAGACTAAATAACTATTAAGGAAGAAAAGTGACATGTAAGTTGCTTGAATTTAGAAGTTGGAATTTATCTTGGTGTGTTGCTAAAAAATATATTCTGTTTGCCACTATATCTGCTGCTCTGATTAAAAGTGTCGAAGCTGAATTGCAATACATCAATTGAACATCATTCATGTTAGAAAATATCGGTGAATAAAAGATACTATACTCCTTGTTATATGTTCCCCATTTAAACTCTTGCTCTAAAGCCTCTTTTAATTCATACAAGCCGTTGGTAGCTGTAGTATGTTCGTCTACATAGAAATATATTCTTTCTACGTCATCAGGACGAATGACATTATCAGATATTAATTGCTCGAAGGCTCTTTTCACAGCTATTTTATAAGTATAATCTAAATATCTTTGTTTGTCTTTTTTACTCATGAATATCCGATCTAACACACGTTTCTGATTAATTACAACACCAAATTTATAGCAATTATTCAAAGACCTAAAAAGACTTCCTTTTTCCTTGTTTTTGATTTGCGCAGCTTTTAGTTCGTATTTTTTACTTACACCTTTGCTATTACGTAGCGTGTTCTCTACGTTTGAATACATTCTAGACCATTTTTCCTTATTATTTTTCCCTAAAATAATCAAACCGCCAAAAACAAAAAAGTCATTGTGGTTTTTATCAAACACCCCTGATTCGTCCGAATACACATATATATTCACTTCTTTAAATCCTCCATAAAATAAAAAGCCACCTAAATAGGTGGCCCTCGTGGTCGACGATATTACATATCGCTTAAACGTTAATTCGATACCACAAGTATACAGCGTATTCCTACCTGCAAGTTCATTATATCAACATCAGTAGTAAAAACACAAGTAAAAAGAGAGAGAACCCATTCAGGCCCTCTCCCCATCAATCACTATTTCTTCACGACAAACGCATCGTTATATCCTTGTTTCTTCAGTGCTTCTTTCTGATTTTCGGCATTCTGTGGATTGCTGAACGCGCCCGTCTGCACATGATACAGCCCGTGATCCTTTGCCTCTAGATCCCGATCATACGCATAGAACACGGCTTTGGTACCACATTGGACAGAGACACTGCCATCCGCATTATTCGCCGTCACCGTCCACTTCTGCGCCTTATCATGGGTACTGATGGGGTCGCCTTTACTGATCTTCCCATCACTGTGTTTGACGGCGATCCAGTGCGTGGCAATCTTGGTGAAGGTCACTGCTGTTCCGACTTTGAACTTAGTACTTGGCACTTTCCCGCTTTGGGTAGCGTATGTCTTCGGTTGACTGTTCTTGTACTGCACATTGTCTCCTTGCTTCTCGTGGATGCCTAGAAGTGCAGAACCATCTTTGCCTGCTTTGAGCTCTTGCCAGTACCCTCTGATCTGGTTAAACATTTCTTGCCAGGTGACCCCGTGGCGTGCGATGTAGGCGAGGGGGTCCATGTGGTCAGTCCCGCCTAAGAACTTCGACACGGCCGCATGTGTCCAGATGGTGCCCTGCCCGTTCTTGGTGGCGTCGGTCGGCTCCAACCCGTAGTACGCACATTGCATCGCTGCCCAGAAGCATTGCCGATCAATCGCCTCTTGATGTTGCTTGTCGGTGAGCCGGCTACTCTCCACAATCTCAATCTGCACAAAACGCGCATTCGCTGCAGGCCCTGCACCCCAGCATGCTTTGTCTGTGTTTGAGATCTCAATGATGCGCTGATTATCACACCAGGCATGCGTAAACGCATTCCCATAGTGCGCGGTCATGTAATTAATTTCGCCCTCCAGACTGTCATTGGTGTTCCCGTTTGAATGGATCACCACTCCTTCTGGTCGGCCTTTGCGATAATTCCCCGCCACACCTGCCGGGATCGTGTAGCGTTGTTCAATTTGATATTTTGCCATGTTGATTTCTCCTTCATTGCATACAAAAAAAGAGTACCCCCCATGCAGGGATACTCTTAATAAAAACTAGACTGTCATTCCTTATTTTGGCCTGTAAATAGCCCAATCAATCCTACTAAGGTGACGCCTGACAAAATGGTTCCTGTGATAGTATATCCGGACGTCACTAGATAGACAGCTGCACTAATCACAAATACAGATAAAACAAATCCCAATAATTGGCCTCTACTCTGCTCTTTAATTTGCGCTTGTAGAATTGCTTTATTCATTTCGCGGCGATGTTGGCTTTCTTTAATGCCGTTATCAATAATCACCTTGGCGATCCCTGGGTCAATTTCATCATAACCTTTGAGAATATCTGGATGGGGCAAGTTGCCTTGATATTGATACACTTCTAATTTACTGGCGATATACTGTTGTTGCTCTTTAGGTAGGTCATTGACTTCTGAAATAACATCAGAAACGTGTTTTTGATTATCGTCTTTCAATCTTAGCTACCTCATTGCGGATTCCCTCCATTGACTTTTTATAATCTTCACATAATCGTTCTTGATCAGTGTTTGTATAAAAGTAGGGCCTTATCGGTTGTTTAGGAAAAATCGATAACATGCTAGGAAATACGAGTGACCGCATACCATCCAGATAATTTTTCCAACTTCGCTTGCGTCTCAATTCCATAGTCAATCACTTCTTCCTCCTAATATGGCTTAAGCGTACCACAAAAGAAGGAAAAAGTGGACTTAAATTGTTCTATTTCTTGTTGTACTGTTTATTCGACAACCCTGTGATCGCTCCTAGGAACGTCGTCACAGCGGTCATGATCGTAATAATGGTGTCGGTGTTTCCCCATTGGAGGGTTTGCCCTAACACACCCACTAACGTCGTCAGTGCAGGCATAAACAGCCACACAAACCACTTCAAAAAATCATAGGTTTGATTGTTCATTCTACTTGCCTCCTTTGCGCAATTCGTTCACTGCGTCCTTGTTGTCTTGGATATTGTCTTTTGCGGTCGCCATATCTACCACGAGTGTATCGATCACCTCATCATGGTGTTCAATCCTCGTCCAGATCTTGCGCTGTTCGTCTTCCGTGAGCTGGAACCGATTATTCATCAACTCCAGTTGGTGCTTGATCTCGAGTAACGTTTGGTTGATCAAATGCACCCCGTTATAGGCTGCAATCCCGATCCCCACAAGTGCTGTCACTAGGGGCCACCAATCACGGATGAAGATCGCTAATTCTATGAATAAATTCAAGCGCCGTCATCTCCTCTCTGATGGATTAGAGAGCGTAACGGCTCTCCCTACTTGTCTTCTTTCTTTGGGTATTCTTCATCGACTAAGAATTCCACTCCGTTATCTTTCAACTGTTCATAGACAGGTGCTTTCAATACTTCAGGAAGTTCACTAAACTTCAACTTCTGCAATACAATCCGGGTTGCTAAAAAGACCGGCATCATTTTCATCTCCTCACCCCCTTTCAAGACGAGTAACCACCACAAGAATCTAAGAATCATAAGTCATCAACGCCAATTCTTGGATCAAGTCTTTCAGGGTCTCGTTTTCTTCTTGTAACGCTTTGAGCTGGTCGTCCATGAGATCTTCGTGTGGAATGGTTTGATCCACGGCCTTGGGTTGAATCACGGCTCCCGTCACTTCAAACGGTTCATCTTTGGAGGCGGTCCAATCATCCGGGAGTGTGTCCCCTTCTGTCACGCCCTGAAACAGCGTCACATATAGTTCACCATCTTCACGCCTTACTTCAATCAATGGAAAGGCCGGCTCGTATGTTTGACTTTCTTTGACATTTGAACAATCAAAAAACGTGATCGCATCGCCCTGTGTGGCTTTCATCACGTCTTGATTGAATTGATACTGGTAGATGTCGCCACCAATTTGTGGACTCCATTTAATCTGCATTACTTCCACACTCCAATCGCCATCACCATTGCTCTGGTACTATCCGAGTTTTTATAGTCCTGATGTTGCATATTCGATCGAAGCTCAATCAATGCAGAACTCCCGTCGTTCTTTTCGACATTCAGTGTTGATCCGTTATTGGCATCTCGATTATATAGATTGTAGTTCGTAATGGAGATCGTGGGTTGATTCGTGAACTTCTGTGGGTACACCCACGTCGTCTTCAAGTGCCAGAACGAATAATACTTAATTTCAAAATCTGGTTTGTAACAAATCATGGTGCCGTCTGGGAACTTAACCCAGCGACCATTCGTTGACCACCCACTGGTGATTTCGGGGATTGTCTGCGTCTTCAGCTCTTGTCCGTTTACGAACAGTTGCCCTTTGATATCCAGTCCCTTTTTAATCTCTGGTACTTTCCCGATCCCCACCGCAGGATCTGTCGCACCAATGACGAGTGGTAAGGACGAAGCAGGCAATGTCGCAAGGGCGGTTGCTGAATAGAAGTGGTCCTTAATTGTTAATCGGACATTGTATGACTGAAACGCCTCTAATCGATTCCCAATCACAGGTTCATAATTATAAGGCGACTGGTTAACCGTGGCAGAATGCACCGTGCGCCAACTGTTGCTATCAGATGTCTTCAAGTCGATAGAGAGGGATAATCCATTCTTATTGTAGCTACCAGGGCTCGGCGTAAAAGCGAGCTTCACAGTGCTACTTGCGATCTGGTCGTTCCCCTCACGACGAGACACCCCGAAGAAATTAATCGATGGCATTTTGTACGGTTTGAGCGTCATTGGGAAACTACGACTGGCAGAGCGCCCGCGACTATCCACCACATCGACTCTGATTGAGACATCCCCCGTGAGATCCGGTTTTTTAAAGACAACCGTGGTGCCACTCTCCACCTGATTTCCAAGCGTCATCTGACAACTAGAGACTTTCGCCCCATAGTCGGTTTGAATCACGGCCTCTGCTTGAATATCGCTCAGTAACTGGTAATACGAATACGCACCAAACACATTGATCTTCGCTTGATTCTGCTCTGTGAGGTTCAATGCTTGAATCGTGGGGGCACTCCCATTTGGAATGCTGACGGTGAGCCGTGTACTGTTCGTTGCGATATTGGTATTTCCATTGTACGTATCCACATAGAACGTTGCCCAGGACGATTGCAGGTTGGATAGGTACTTCTGACCCCAACTTGCAGGGATCGTCCAGCGATAGCTACTGTTACTCGTCTTATCGACCAGTGTCCCTTTGTCCCCGTGCATGTCGTAACGGATCGTATAGCGATAATTGCTGTTGGTATCCTGCAGATTGAACGTGACTTGATCCCCCACGTTAGCCGAACTTGGGCTCACACTCATTGTCGCTCCTCGTTGAATCTTAGGCAGGCTGTAGGTGGCAGACACTTTCCCTGAGACCTTTGAGGCGGGAGCGGTCATCCAGGCGCTAAAATCAAAATGCCCCACGCCGTTATTATCGTGAGACACTGTGAAATTCCCTTGAGCCAGGACTTGTGTTTTTCCGTTGTTCACGTCAAAGTCTAAGCCTTTTTTCGCTACAATATGTTGTCCACCGTTCACATAGAGATCGGCAGTGCCTGTGTGGAATTTATCCCAGAACCCCGTATTGCCTTTCCCTTTAATGTAGAAACGATAAGACACCACGCTTCGATTCTGCTTTTGATCCTGTGACACTAGGTTTACATCCACATGAATGGTCGTGTAGCGTTCAGTAATGGATCCTGTATAAGTCGTCAAAAGCTTCACCTCCTAGATTGGTCGTAACACTGTATATTTCTTTTTGCCTTGTTCAAACTTCATCGCCACGTGATACCCGAATTCAAAAGTACCCGTGACTTTCAAGTTGACGGCTTCTGCTTGGTTGTTCCCAAACTTCGCCACTACTTTTTCACCATCGACAATCTCTAGTGCGTCATTGGATAACGTCATCTTGACTTGCTCGCCTTGCTTACCGATCAAGACCCCTTCTTCACCAAAGTTCAGGTAGGTATTAATGGCTTGAATCGAGGCTTTCCCTGCGCCGACATTCGCTTCAATGATTTTCAAACGATCCTCGAGGGCGAGCTTATCGGAATTAACCGCATTCGCAATCTGTTGTAAATACGCCTCTTGTTTCTGCACATCCATGAACTTTTGGGCTAATTCCTCCGCGCTCGGATAGACACCCAACGTCACCTCTAAGGCTTGTTGTTTGGATTGCAGATCTGATAAATCATCCGCATTCGCTTTTCCATTGATGGCGTCCCACACCTCTTGGCTCGTAAAAGCAACCCACTGATATTTGGTTGGGTCGGTACTGTCCTGTCCGTTGAAATCCGTATACGTCCCGATATAGCTTTTGTTCGTGCTATCGGTGGTTGAGAAATCAGTTTGACCGTCTGCCGAGTTCGCCCATGCCGTATGGAAGTACGGGGTCTTGCCATCTGACCCTGGTTTCCCAGGGAGGCCTTGTTCGCCGTTATCGCCTTTTAATTGCGACCAGGCATAATCGCGTGGGGCCGTACTATCCGTGGAATTGAAGTCACTGTAGACTCCAATGTATTTCTTGCCTGGTTTCGCCGTGAGTGTGAATCCTTGGATCCCATCGGCACTGTCCGCATAGGCAAAGTGTGTGTAAGACGTTTTCCCATCTTTACCCGGAGGCCCAGGGAGTCCCTGATTCCCATCTTGTCCAGGCGCGCCTTTGAGTGAGTTCAGCCACTCTTCTTCCGTCCCTTTGTAGCCATGCTGTTTGGCGATCTCATAGGCAGAATCGCCCTTGATCTTCGCCCATTGATACTTCGACGGGTCTTGGCTATCGGCTTGCGTGTAATCCGTGTACGTCCCGATATAGGCCTTATCCTGACTCTGTGACGTGCTGAAATCCTGCTTCCCGTCACTGGAGTTGGCCCACGCTTGATGGAAGTAAGGCGTCTTTCCGTCTGCTCCAGGCTTACCAGGAATCCCTTGGTCGCCGTCCTCCCCAATGTACTTACTCCAGTGATAGTCTTCTGGGTTCTCGCTATCTTTCTCCGTGAAATCGGTGTACATCCCAATCCACTTCTTCGTTTTTGTAAAGGTGCGCGTAAACCCAGTCTTTCCGTCTTCACTATCGGCATAAGCAAAGTGAGTATAAGAGGTTTTCCCGTCTTTCCCAGGTGGGCCGGGTAATCCCTGTTCCCCATCTTTCCCAGGTGGTCCTTGGATCCCTTCAAAGTTTTCAAGGTCACGAATGGTTGCCACATCTTCCCAGCGATCGCCTTTCCAGATGCGCTTCCATGCTTTCCCTTGGCCATCGTCCCATTGCCAAATGTCACCCCACATCAACCCTGCATGGTCAGGCTCCTCTTCTTGTTTAAAGATCCCAATCGCAAAATTCTTGATGGTGTAGGTCGCCACGGCAACGGCAGTCCCCTCTAACATGGCGGAACAGGTAAAGGTCGCTTCTAGTTCAATATCACTACGCGTCAGAGGCAACGTGTGCTCGTTACTCTCTTCATGCGCTTTGTTCCAGTCCTCATCACTCACCACTAATTTATCTGGATAAGTAGAAGATCGTTCCCAGATAAAACCATCCATGGTGGCAGTTTGATTAATCCGAGCACGGGTCACTTCTGCGATGAGTTCCGTTCCTACTTGCCCATCTTTAAAGATATTCCCCGCAGAAGACGTCAACGTCATCTCGTAGGGTTGGTTCTCCCAACTATACTTCTGAGCATCAATCTGATTTTGTAACTCCAGTAACCGCGCTTCAATTCCGCTACTCTTCTCTTCAAAGTTGGCGAACTTCGCTTTGTTCACAATGTCTGTCGTCGTACTGGTGGTGACTTCGATGAGCCGTGCCTCTAGATAGAGTGCAGGGGTGTAGTCATGATCGATAATCCGCACGGTGTCCCCAATCATGACGGCATCCGGAATATCACTCGGCGTCACTTCATAGGTCACTTGCGGTTCGTTATTCTTCTTTAACTGTAGTAAGCATTCATCAAACAGTGTCTTGGCACTCGTCGCTTGGCTTTGGTAGATCCGCACAATGTACTTGCCTTTGCTATTGGGTTTCGACCAAATCTTATTGGCTTCTCGGTCGTGCAGAATCCCCGTTTTCTTATCCACGAAGTACCGCCCATCGTCATAGTTGTAGTTAATCAGATTCGTATCACGATCGACTTCTTTTTCTTCTACCACCGTCTTTGTCACGGTATCTTTGTGGGTCCCGTTCGACGTCGCATTTTGAGACGGCTTGGTATACCGTTCTGATCCTTTCATCACACGTGCGATCTTCTGGTCCCACTGTGGATCGGTGGCGTACTGGTGCACATTGTTGTTGTGGCGCATGCTGTAGAGCGTGCGTTGCTTCCACTTGCCGTTGTAATAGTTCTTGGCAATCCAGTTCGCTCCACCAATGATCCCTGCTGCGAGCCCCTTATTACTGAAGTTCCCTGCATTCTCAGGGTTACTATCAAACGCCCCAATCCCAAAGTAATTATGATACTTACGAGCAATGTTAGACGTTCCCCAGCCACTCTCTAACGCCGCATGTGCCAGGATATAGCGTGCATCTAACCCACTTTGACGCTGGGCTTCGATAAATACATTCCCTTGCCCATTGAACGGACTACTTGGGTTGGATCCTTTCACCCAGTTATTCAATTGGTTAGCAGTCAACCCACTCAGTTTCCAACCGAGGTCATGCCGGGTGAGATCGGAGTGACTCCAGTATTTCCCCCCGTTGCTAGATGATCCACCCCCTGCATTCTTCCAGCGAAAGAATCGGACAGGTGACCCTGTATAGCCATTGAGAGGCGTAATTTTAATGGTAGGCGGTGTACAGTGGATAATCTGATTATTACTCAAGATCGCCCCTGTATGACCGGCTGAGCCCCCAGAATGCCCTTGAACCCCTGCCACGAAGATATCCCCGTATTGCACTTGTGACCGGTTGATCTCATCTAAATACTTGCCCTTCAAACTAAATAAGGTTTCCGTACTCCCGATCCATTGATTACTTGGAAGGAGTCCTGCATGTTTCGCTGCGAAGAACACTGCACTCGAGCAGTCATAGGAATTCGGTCCTAAACGGTTGTACATCGAATAGGTGACCTTGCCTTTTCGTGCTTGGAACCACTGAATGAATTTCTCCAGTTTGGGACTAATCACACGTCCTTGTGGCTTCGGTGCGTTCGGAACATCGATCTGTTCTTTGACGGTTCTTGTCTCTTTGATCTTTTCTTTATGCGGTTGTCCGATCCCATGCACCGCGGTTCTCAGTTCGGTAATCGACACGTGACGGCGCACATCTTGTAATTCTTTCCCAACCTCTAAACGCACCGCTTCGTTCTTCCCACGTTTCTTATGGAAGTTCACGTACTTATGCGTCATTCGGTTACCATCAAACTTGAAACTATAGGAGAGCTCCGTATCGAACCGCCCGGCGATTTCTACAAGGCGTTTTGTGATCGTCGTAATGCCCTCATATTTCAGCGTGAGATTGCGACTATCCCCGACTTCATCGAGTCCGATTTCCCAACTGGAATCATCCCCGAGCGTCGCTTTCACAAAATCACGGAGCTTGCCTTTCTTCTCTATGGCGCCCACTTCACCATTAATCAATTCAAGCCCCGCATCTTCCGCAATGATCTTTTTGTAGCTGTGGGTTTCTTCTACTTCCATCACTTCTAGGACGGTGGTTCGTTCTCTAAAATTCGGTACAAACACAAAGCAACCCGAGGCGATATTTTGGATGCTTTCATGGTTCTTCGCAATCTTAGCTTGATAAATCGCTGCACCCGTTGAAATGGATTCATTCAACTCATCCTCTAACAGTTGCAACCCCTCATCCGTATCTGCACTCGCAATCGCAACGGTTTGATAATTACGATCCGTAAAGAAGATCATCGAAACACCTCCCGATAATTAATTTCACAGTCTGGCGGTTGCTTGCCGTCACACACTAATAACACTTCATGATTCCCAGGCGGGATGCCCACTGCCTTACTCCCAAACTGAACAGGAGAAAGCGACAACGCCCCATTCACATAGGCAAGGTTCGTACTCATCTCTAGGCGCACCATCTTATCTGCAGGGATAATCGTTTGAGGATCCGGTAAATTCATCTTCTGTGTCGTTGTCTCTGTATGCGGCTTAATCCACACCTTCGTATTCAACCCAGAGAAATTGAAATTCACCACACTCTCTTCCTGCGCTTTTTGGAAATTCGAGTACTGCGCCATCCAGACAAGCACGTGTGTTGGTGTGAGATTGTCCCCCGGGATATTGTACGTCTTCACGATCTTCTTGTTGTTCTTCATCACATCAAACGTGAACGAATCTCCCTGTTTGCGCATATGTACCCGCCCCCAGATATTACTTGGGAATGTCTTATCATAAGAGCCCACATTCAGTCCTTTTCCTCGCGCGTAGAAGTCCAACCACGTGTACAGGTTGTTCTGGTGAGACGAGAATTGAATCGATGAGATCACCGTGTCCTCATGCATCACCGCAAAATAAAAGGCGCCCATTTGAGCACCTTTCCCAATCACGAAGTTAAACCACGTGTGCGTATCAAAATCCGTACATTCGCCGGTCACTTTCCATCGCATCGCGGGCCCATGCCAGAAGTACTGAGCACTCGACCCATAATTAGGCACCATGTCCCCTGCATTCCCAGCAGTCACCCCGCCTGCGATATCTTGTTCTAATACCCAGCCGAGATAGTAACGGCCATTCTTCAATAAATAAGCTTTCTTAGATTTCGACTGGTTCACATTCTTTGTCTGAACGACTGGGAAAGTTTTACCTTTCACCCAGTTGTCCATTCGTTCCCCTGTCTGCCAGTTGGTCGCCCATTTAGCAATCGTGATCTTTCCGTTTTGTGGTGCACGTGTGACCCCGCCACGTTGGCTGAAGGATCCCATCGTCCGCCAGTTAGGATTGATCTTGCTGACATCATAACTTTCTGTTTTAACATTCTTCCAGGCGGTATCTATCAACAATTGATTGCGTTGAGCGGTGTACCCGTCTTTTACTTCCTCGTGCTTCACTTCTACTTCTTTCAGTGGGGAAGCATCTAAGGATTCGCCATATTGATAGGTCGCATCATGCCCCACTACCGATAACATGTACGTCTCATCCGTCGTCGTAAAATCAAACGTAGGGTAACACGTCTCAGAGCCATTGTTCGTGAGTGTCACCGACTCCTGACCTGTTAAACGGACCGTCGTTGGTTCGACCGCATAAGCGACCCCATCCGGCACCTCAATATTAAACTCCACTTTCGACCATTGTTCCGAGCTAGAGGGTTCGATCTTTTCTTGTAAGCGTCCTTCCCAGTATCGGTCAGCCTGATCTGTAAAAATGAACTTCTGCAAGTCACCGGTCATGAGCTTGTTCAATACATCAATCGTTGCGAGGACATCGTGGATAATATAGGCATTCACCGTAATCACACGGTTCTTCACCACCGGCCCCATCGTGCGATCCACCGACGTAATATAAATCAAATCTTTCAAGCTCTCTTGATCCACGATCATTTCATACATCAGATAATCACACCCATTCTTCGATTATTGTATTTCTGCTTCATTGCGTCTTCTCGGCGAATCTCCTGTCCAATAATCGTGCTGACACGATCTTTATCCAGGTAGACATCGGTGTCTTTATTCAGTAACCCATCTAACAAATTCACCATCGTATCCACCTTTTGATTCAAGGCTTTTAATGGGTCGTTGGTACGCGTCACATTGGCAGTCATCGCGATGGTCCGAGTGAGCGTGGGTGGTTGTTGTGCGTTCAGTGCATCCATCGTCATAGAAGCTGTCAGAGGCGTTGATCCGAACGTATCCGCTAACTCGCCTCCCATGTGAGAGACCGTCCGCTTCACGGCTTTAAATTGCGTCTGCAACCCTTCATCGAGCCCCTGCATGATGGCTTTACCAGCAGGGATCAGTAACACACGGTCATATGAGATTGGCCCTTTATGTTCCTTAATCCAGTTTGCAATCCCACCGACAAAAGCCATCAAACCAGAGAAAGCTGCCTTCAACCCATCAATAAAACCGTTGATAACTGCTTCCCCAGCTGATTTCAGGTCAATGTTTTTCAAGCTGTTAAACAGGTTCTTGATATTATTAATCACACCTTGGATATTGCCCCACGCTGATTTAACCGCATTCGTAATTCCATTCCAGGAGTTTGTTAATCCTGTTCTGAGGGCTGTTCCTGCCGATTTTAAGGCATTGAACAAACTCTTTAATCCATTAATTGGATTCATTAATCCTTTAGCAACAGAGGTCACTAAATTTCTAATACCATTCCAAACCTTATCCATCACTGATTTTAGTGAGGTGGCTGAAAAACCAAACTGTCCGAAGACCCCGACCAGAACCCCGACACCCATTGCAATGTCCGATAACATTTTAGTGAATGGTTTTAATATTTCTATTATTAGTCCAACCACAGGGTATAATACTTCCATTGCTATTTTTAATGCTTGAATCACAGGTGTTAAGCGCATAATTGCTCCAACAATCACCCCTCCAATAAAGGAAACAATAATTTGGAGAACTGGAATCACAGCGGTTGCAAGCTCTTGTAGGATCGGTTGCATAGCCGTCCATAATCCACCTAACGCTTCCATGAATGAACTAATCGAAGGTCCAATAATATCCATAAAGCGTTGAACGACAGGTGCTAATTCCGGAAAAGCGCTTGTCAATTGTTTCATAATATCTTGCCCTGCTAATTGAGCAAACTGAGCCACGGCCCCTGGTAATTGAGTGAGTACTTTTCCAATCATTGGAATTAAGTTATTGAACAAGAAATTGGAACTAGTTTCAGCCAAACCTTGAAGTGCCTCATTCAAGTTTCCTTTCCCAGTTGCCATAAAACTCAATACATTCTTAAAAGCGCCTTTCATTCCATCAAATGACCCTTGGATCGTATGTTGGACTTCCTCAGCTGCGGAGCCCGTAATCTTCAAGTTTTCTTGGATTGCATGGATCGCTTTGTAAACATCACTTAAATTGTTGATGTCATAATGAACGCCTGTTAACTTCTCAGCATCTGCAAGAAGCCTTTGCATTTCTTCTTTCGTTCCCTGGTATCCTAGCTTCAAGTTATCCAGCATAGTGTAGTTTTGTTTACTAAATCCCTGATACGCATTCTGCACGTCTTCAACGTTTGACCCCATCTTACGGGCATTGTCTGCCATATCGAGAATCGCCATATTAGAAACTTCTGCGGCTTTCTTTGTGTCTCCACCCAGTGAACTAATCAAAGCTGCACTGAAATTAACCGCTTGTTCCATGTACTCATTTGCTGAAAGACCAGCTGTTTTATATGCATTCTGTGCATAATTAAACACAGTATCCGCACTGGTTTTGAATAACGTTTCAACACCACCTAAGCTTTGCTCTAAGGCACCACCTGCTCTAATTGCTGTTCCAAGAAACTTCCCGATACCAGCAGCAGATATAGCGGCTTTTATGGCACCACCCAGACGTCCTCCAAGTGTCAAACCGCTACTTTGAACATCTCCGCTCATTTCGCTTTCGATGGCGTTCTTAATACCCTTGGTTGTTGGGACAATTTGAACATACGCTTTACCTACTTGTGGCAATTACCCTCACCTCCATTCATTTGTTTTATCATCTGTTGTCGTGCTCGATTAAATGCCTCACCAGAATAAAAGACTTGATGGTCCGCTTGTTCTCCCATTAATCGTTGTAAGATCGATGGTGGCTTTTGCTTTGCATTCGACATTCCATACATCAGAGCGTTCAATTGATCAAAAAGCGCTCCTAATAAAAGAATCTCCGTTGTGACTGCTTGCCCACTGAGTTTGCGCTTGATCCGTGAATCATCAGATAACCCATTAGCCAACGTTGCCACTAAACCAGCGGGTAACTCACGGTAATTCAAGATATGATACGTCTCTGCTAAATCACAAACCAAAGCGGACTCATCAAGCTTCATCATTCCAGCAAGGACTAAGAGTTTTTTAATTCAGCGCTCGCATTCATAATCTCGCCGAACTCAAACATGACATCTTCAACCAATGCATGCCCCTGTTCGTTCTCAACATGCTTGTACAAGCGCTTTTTCTGCTCATCCCCAAGTAACCGAGTGAGAATATGAGTCACGCTCAAAGGGTTCTCATCCACTTGTGCGATTTCCTCTAGCAAGTACATGTCTTGGATAGCGTCTTCTGAAACCTCAAACTCAAATCCTGATTTCGTCTTTCCCTTAATCATTATTTGCTCACGACCCCTTCCTGCATGGTTTGAATATATTCATAGTGGGTATTCCCGTCTGCATCTGGCAATGCCTGGATCGTCGTTTCATACCCCACAGCGTCGCCATCTGTATAGGTGATATCGCCCACTTCTGTTACCATCGCATTTGGAATTACAATTCGTTTGAGTGCTGCATTTAATACCAGCTCAAACACTAAGACATGGCTCGTATATGGTTTTGCATTCGCCACAATCTTAATGCCTGTGCTTAATTCTCCAGAGACATTCCCTGCTCCGTAAATTTCTTTCAACACTTCAATATTCGTTCCTTCAATCAATGTAAATTGGAACGTGTCCTCTTTCTCGGTTTGAGACACTAAGACGGTATCTCCACCCCAAGCTTTGACCGTATCAGATTTTGGTGAGTTCGTATTCACCACCCCATCCTCTGATGCATAGCCTAAATCCTTAAACGCTTTGTCTAATGCAGTTACAGCGTCCGTTGGCAATTTAGTTTTCAATGGTGCAGCAAAGATCGCTCCACCTACTTTTGGTTTCCCATAAGAAACATTGTTAACATCTGGCATGTTTCTTCACTCCTTTATCTACAAAAATCTATCGTAGTAATTAATCTCAAATACCGCCTGATAGCGATACTCCTTAGTTTCTTCATTCGTAAAGTTGTAATCACTGTTCAACTTCACAGCTGCTATTTCTGGTAATTCCACTAGTCGTCTCACACAATACTTTAAGTATTCGTTGAGTTGTGCAGCATAATAGAGCGTATACCCATAACTTTGAAATGCCATCATGCAAGAGCTCAAATGATTGTGCTCAGCCCCACCAATACGCTCCATCACAACAAACTGAGGCCTAGTAATTTCTGGATGTTCTAGAAAAACGATGTCACCCATTTCTGACACCAGCTTATTTCTGATCACTTCTTCTATCATCTGAATGCCGCCTTTAACAATGAGTTGTGTTCTAGATTATCCGTATAAGCTTCGTGTGTTTGTGGCCATACAGACGCATTCACACGATTTTTACCGACACGCTCATCGATAGCATATCCTTCTCCTAGACGACTTCTAATTATTTTCGCAAACTCATTCACATTATCTTGAATCTCAGGCGATCTCAACAATTGACGAACGCCCCGACGATCCAATTTGAAATGATCAAAACCCTTGACCATAGTAATTCTCCACCGTCACTTTCTTATTCCAATCAAGCGGGATCAAATCCTCTTGCCCACCCATATCTGCACCCGTGACATGCCAAAACCTGTTGTTGAAGAACACAATCGCATTGTTCCACCTATTATTGTCTCCTTTAGGTAGGGCTAACTGATAGACTTCTTTAGTACCAAGAATATTCATGCTGTCATTTACCTGTTCACTTGATACCGGGGTTATGAGGACATTCGGAATATCCTTTTGTTCGTATGTAGATGGTAGATACCCGAATTTATCTTTATTAGAGTAATCAGGCAGATAGAAAAAAACCGTCACTGTTTGTCCTTTAATATGTCCCATAGAAATCCATCACTCCCATCTTTGGTCGGCGTAACCCGAGTCGTTCTAATTCCGTACGTTTGATGAACAATCCCCCACCAGGTACTAAATACGTCCCACTGAAAGAATATCCTAATGCAGACTCGCTCATCTGTGTCATCGGTTCACTATCAGTAGACGTAAGTAGCGTCCGTGAGACCACATCCACTGTGACTGACTTCAACACATTCTGATAAGCCTCATTATCCTCTGCCATTTGGTCAATATCTTTACCGACCTTCTTGGCTTCTACACGTAAGCTATCCGAAATCACAGGTAATAGCGCCTTGGCTCGTTCTAACTCTTCTTGTGATAGCGGGCGGAATAAATGAATGACATCATCTGTCGTTGCAAAACTTTGTGTCATCTCATCCCCTCACTTCCTAATAAAAAAAGAGGGGTTTCCCCCTCTCATGTTAAGCGCCCACACCAGGTTTCTTGCCCGTTGTAACTTTTTCTGCGCCTTTCTTAATCAAAGCAAATGCATTTGGATCTAAAATTCCCCAACCTAAGTAAACTTCCGCACGGAGGTAGACTTGGTTGTATCCTTTCAAGTCAAGACCTGAGTTGTCTGGGTCCCCATAACGGATGACTTCCATAGGAATTTGTTTCGAGTACCCCCAACGGAAGTTTGTTGCGAAGTCTCCAACTAATCCTGTTAAATCAGAATCACCAAATGAAATGTTGTTTGTGATCTGCAGTGGCATTCCGTTTAAGGAGCCTGGATTTGCGCCCCATGCCAATTGTGGGTAAATGCGTGTCCCATTTTTATCTCCGTTTACGGTCAATTTAGATAAATCAATAGACATATCTCGGTTGGCAATAACACCCGATACAGAGAAATCTTTTTTAGCTACCTCATTGATTGCATTTGAAATAGCTTCGTCTGCATTATTATCTTCTTTTGTAGTTGCCTCTTTAACATATGTTGCAATCGTAGTTACTTTATCTTTGAAGTCATTTTTAGCAATCACATCAGATGGTTTCCCAGTACGTGGGTTAATCCCTAACATCGCCATCAAATCTAACCCTTTGGCGAGTTTCAATGCGAACCCATCATTAAAGGCTTTTAAGATATTCATCTTCTGTTCATCTGCAGAGTATAAGAATTCATCACTGAAACGTGCCCCATATTCCACCTTGATTGGCTTCATGATCCGAGGTTCAATGATAACGCCCCCCTCTGTCTTCTTCCCGTTTTCAGCCACAACATCAATTTCTTTTGCCATACTGAACGTGAATTCTTTCTGACCGTTGAACGGGATTGGTTGGCTCGCACTCAACTGTGAAAGAGCACTGGCACCCTTCGTTTTGTTAATTAAATCTGAAACAATTTCTGGTGAGAATAATTCACCACGTGACATAACCATAATTAATTCTCTCCTTCTCCATTACCTAGATTTTGAGCTAAAGTCAAATAAGGATTCTGTGGTTTTGACGGTTCTGTTGATCGCAGAGGATCATTCCCACGGTTCACCATTTGAGATAATGACTGAGCATCTTTAGTGAGGGCATCCTCATCTTCCCCACGTAATCGATCCGCTAATGAATACGGCAATCCTTGTTCCAATGCCACGCGCGTACGCATATTATCGAGGTTGGCTTTGGATAGTTGCTGATTCAAATCTTCAAATTTTGCTTGGCGTTCCGTTGCTGCACTTTCTAATGCTCGGTTCGCCGTCTCTAACTCGTTTACCTTCTGCTGCAGCTCTAGTGTGCTAGAGGCGCTATCCTTGTATTGCTGAATCGATTTCCCGTACTCACTCATAATCTGATTGACGGTTTCCTTTTCTAACCCTAACTCTTCTAAAAATTTTCGTTCCATCGTACTTCTCCCTTTCGTTTGTTTTACGTGGTGACGACCACGACAGGTTATCCTGGATCACGTTCCAGGCCACGAAAAAAGAGCCTTTTAATGTCATGCTCAGGACATAAAAATTAATACCAAACTTTTTGCTTCTTTGCGGGCTTCGTTTCACTGCAAGCCCAATGTGCGAAGATGGCGGATTCCATCAATGCAATATCCATGTCATCAAACTGTGAGCGATAGCCAAACCCACCACTACTTCCAATATTTCGCTTCTCACAGTTTGTGACTACCTGCGTGAGTGATGGCTGTTCTTTATGTTGCATCGTCTGCTGATAGAGGGCTTGTTCCCACAGTGCATTCGCATTGATTACTTCTTTCACTGTCGGTAAGATCGGTGCTTTCAAACGGGCTTCTTTCATCTCCTTTGCTAAGATGCCTTGCCCGCTCGCCCCATCAATCACCACCTGTGCGACCTCTGCTTGCTTTAAAAACTCAATGATCCACTGATTCCCTGCACGCACAGACCGGCAATCGATCGCCTCAATAAATATCTTGCCACTGCTCGTCTTTACTGCAATACTCATTGCCACATTGGCGCCGTCATTTCCGTAACGAATGCCTACAAACAACGGCCCTTGTAATTTCGGTAGTCGCTTCACAAGTAAGGCGTTCCATTCATCCAGCGTAATTACTGACTTCTGATTATAAGTGATCCACAATCCCAACCGCTGAATGTTGAAGTCTACTGTGTCACTCCCGATTTCGTCTTGAATCGATCGCTCAGTGAAGATCGTTCCTAGTGAGGGATTCGTCGCATACCAGGCGTCCACATCATGTACATCAGACTCTTGTTCCACCGACCATTCCGCCCACCCTGAGTTAGGGAGGGAGCCTCCTAACATCTCCTTACGATAATTAGGAAACATGGTCCCCGCACTAACTGCAGTCGGCGGTGTCCCACACATAATCGTCTGTGGATTTTTACTATCCGTCACGACATACTTTAATGTAGAGGCCTGATCATCGGTATACTCCTGCGCCTCATCAATCACCAATAAATCGAACCCTTCCCCTAGCCCACCATTCGAGGTCCGTGTTCGAAATTCGATTCGTCCGTCTGTATCGGTGAGCGTAATCTGTTCACGCCCACTTGCCCTAAGTGACTTATATTCAATCCTTGCGAGATCAAGTACCCTCAGTAACTTCTCCCAGGCAGTATGTGAGGCGGTGGTTCGATGCGCAGTATGCAGAATCTGTTCACCGTGGAATAACCCCCACAACTCCCGCATCACAAGGATCTCATTTTTCCCATTCCGACGGGGTAATGAGTACCCAAATTTCGTATGCGTCCATAGATCATCTGCATTCTGCCCCATAATCTGATCGAGTAGCATCTGTTGCCATTCTTGCGCTTTCCGTCCACTTTTCTCGTATAGATCCACCACCTCCGCTGATAACGTATGATCGTAAGGTAAATAGACAGCCTTTGTAGGAGTTTGACTGCCTAACCGTTTGTCTTCCTGTATAAGCAATCACCCCTTTTATTGTTAATTTGTCAATGAAACCAATTTTATTAAACTAACAATCACATCTGCTTTATCTAACAAGAAATTTAACACTTGTTTCATCTGGCTATTTGTTTTCAAATAGTGGATTCCATTCGCTGTGATCTTGGCTTCTGAAACATCGCCAAGTAAGATCCATTCTCTTCCCCAAGCTCTCGTGAAAGAAAGCCCTTCAATCAATCCTTCTTGTTGCATCATAAACAGGATATCCAACAGATACCCCTCATGGACACCTGCTTTCGTCGTAATGAGTTCAAATTCTTCTCTTTTGAACACCGTCACACGCTTCAGGCACGCATAGAAATAGACTAACAGCTTGAAAACAATCACATCATAATCATCTTTCGCCATCGTCGTTCTCCTCTATATACAAAAACACCTAACTAAATTAGTTAAGCGTTACTCATTGAATTTATTTTTCAATCATATCTTCTAATGGCTGTGCCAAAATTTTATCTAATTTATTTTTCGTAATATCTACTAAATCTTCGCGACCTTCTTTTTTAAATTTTTCTATAGACAACTCAAGTGTTTTTTTCCATCGTTCCTTAGCAAGTTTTGCAGCTTCTACTGTGGGAGGCTTTTTCAGCTCCGATTCATATCGTTCTTTACGTATTTGTTCAACTTCTTCATCTGTTAAATGTTCGTCACCATATAGTTGCATGATTATCCTCTCACAATAAATATTTGATGTCCGTTAGAATCATATATTTTCTCTAAGGTCGTTCCCATATCCAACAAAAATTCTTTTTGTCTTTTAAATTTTGGCGAAACAATAGGCGCAATATAAGCCCCAGGTGTCCCCTTTGGAACAATGATTGCCACATTTGGTCGTCCTCTAAAGGAACTATCTGGAGTCACTGATGTGCTTATAAACTTTCCAACTGTCCCGTTTAAAGTATCGGGGCGGTCATCCGTCCTATAAACAAGGATATCATGTTTGAGATTATATCGCACAATCCCACTATGTATTTCTTCTCCATTCCTGATAATCGTATCCTCTTCTTTCTTATTTAAAGGATAATAATACCCACCATAGTATCCATTAATTCTTTTATATATCTTCTTTGTTCCTTTAACCTCATCTTCGCTATTAAATGAGTATTTATTGATCGAGTGCTTTTCCGTATCTTCTATTTTTGATACCCATCTTTTTGTTTCAGGCTCTAATACTTTAACCACATCTTTAGAAGAAGGAGGACGATCGCAGCCTTCTCGTATAGCTAAATCGACTGCTTTATTTTCAAGGCGTTTATTCTGCTCTACTCTTTTAGATTCTGTTTGTTTGTCTTTTGCAGTTTTCTTTCGCTCCTGCTTACTTTTCATCTTAACTTTTTTATTATTCTCAGTCTTTGCTCGCGCTTCTTCGCGTCGCTTTTTCCTTTGCTTGGCGCTTTCTGTATTTTTATCCCATAGTACTTTCTTTTTCCCTTCTGAAGATACAAATTCAAGTGTGCATCTACATCCTTCGTGTCTTTTATAAATATCAGGCTTTACATTAGGATAGGTGTATTCTCCAGCTTTTTCCTGGCACCAATCGCACCCATTAAAACTTGTGCGTTTAATCTTAGGAGAAAACCCTAATTTTCTTTGATACTCAGCATTGGTTTTGATATTCTCTGCCACCACATTCATATTAAATGTCGTTAATGATCGGTAGAGTTGTGGTGCTACATCGTCATATTTATCTGCATCTGCGACTTTCTGTATAAGCCCATCTGCCATTTTCTCATTAAAAGATGCAGTTTTAACCTTAGGCACCTTGGCTTCCTTGTTAAGCAATTCTTGAATGCCTGCAGTAAAATCCGTTACCTGCTGGTGAGACTTTGATAGTAGGTTTCCCAGGACTCTATCTGCGATGTTGTAGTACATCTTTTCATTTGGCAAAATGTCACCACTGACATTCTTTTTAATCGCTTCCCCTAAGATTTCACCTAATCGAACTGCATAATCATCTGCCTGTTTAAATTTGCTTTTTTTTGCTTTCAATAGAGATTGAATGACAGGGTCTTCATCGATCATCTTTTGATAATCCTGATTGATCGCTTCCAACAGTTGGGGTGCTATATCCTCCATTTCCGCCCTCCAATCCCGTTAAATCACGAATGGCATCCTTATCCATATAACCTGGGACAGCTTGATTAATCTTAATCGCACCATCACCAATCACTGACATTGTCGCTGCATCTGCCTCGAATACTGGTTCCCATTTAGGCTTTGTCGGGGCTACCAAACTTCGTTCATATTCATAATCATCCCGGAGACAAACTGCTAGGTAACCCACATTCAAGAATCCTGTACCAAAGCACCGCTGAGCTTTCCGAGCAGTCACACGCAACGTCTCATGGCTCGCTTTAATCGCTTCTGCACTGGAGGGATTGTCACTAGGGAATCCGAGGTCATCTAATGTCAATCCGGACTCACCCGCAAATCCACTCGCTGCAGCTCTTAACTGATCGAGATAAGGTGCCATGGATTGTTGCTGGAACTGGCCAAGTTTCGGAGAATCTCCCTCGTTATCCTTTTCAAAAGCTAACATCGAAGAAATAGATGCCCGCCAAGTGTCCATGAACTCGGTATCTTGAGACAGCCCCACAATATATTTCTGCGGGAAACTGTAGAATTCAGCTGATACATCGCTACGTTCAAGCGTTCGTTTTGCGTAGGCCTGATAATACATACAAGCTCGTGTAATTCGTGATCGCCCAAACGGTCTCTTAGCATCTGGACGGTGAATAATCGGCACCAGGAGCGCGTATGGCGCCTTGTGATTCGTCACATGGTTTAATTCCCCATGACTATAAAAAGACGTCCTATGAGGCTGAAAATAAGCTTCTAGAATAGGGTTTCCGTTATCATCCCGTTCTAAGACTGCGTATCCCTCTGTCAATAGCCCCGTAATTGGATCAATCACACCGGTTGCATCTGTTCCCTCGATTACTTGCAGTCTCGGCATATCGTCTTCTCCCAAACTAATATAGACAAAACAGCAACTCGAGATCAGCGCCGAAAGAATAGCACTATCAAAGAACACATCTGGACTGTTCATTTGGAAAATCTCGTTCATTTCGAGCTCATCGTTGATAAACTCACGAAACACCAACCGATCTGCCAATGCATCTACAGCTTTGCTGCACCAGCCAATGCAGGAACGATATTGATAGAGAACTTCAGGAGGAATCATCACCCCTCGTTGTAGCTCTTGATAGTGCATATCGTAATAATCGTATCTTTTACGTGCTGCCAATTGATAATTCGCTAATTTTCGCTTGAGATATGCTATTCCTTTATCAGCCATGCATTTAGCCTCCTTACATTGTGTTTTTTGGTTCAAACAGTGAAATTATTCATGAGAATATATGTACAGTAAAGGCGTGAACCTACGAGCCTATGCCTTTGGGGGTATATACCCCTTTTAGTTATATTTATACTGGCTCCAGTCCCGAGATTGAGGTAAATTACGATTTCCTAAGATTTTCGTTTCTTCCTGGTTCTTATATAACTTATCTGATTTCATTCTGTTGCAAGTCCAATGAGCGAGCTGAAGATTGTTGATGTCGCTTGGATGTCCACCTTTAGATACAGGAATGATGTGGTCGATGACTGGTGCCATTGGATCGCCAACCTTCAACGATAAATCAACCGGCTGTCCACAGATTCCACAGGTTCTTTGTGACTTTAGTATTCGTTTCTTGTTACGTTCGAACTGCGCACGATGCGGACCACTGCGATCTGCTCTCAATCCTTTAGGCATCCGATCACCTCCCCGGCTATAAAACGTGACCCCCTCCCTCGGTATAAAAAAACCACCCCGTCTCTCAGAGGTGGCGATAGAATTATCTTAGGAGGAAATTCTATTACTTTTGGACACTATCACTATAGCAACAAATCGTTCAGTGTTGGTTCGCATTTAGTTCGGAAATCGTTCGCCAATCGTTCGGGGATCGTTCGCTAATCGTGAGACAATCGTGCGAAATATCGACAGAAATCGCGTCGTTATCGCATTCTAATCGTGAGACTATCTCTTGAACACGAGTAACTCCCCACGGTGGTAAGCCTCAGCGAAACATAACCGAGCACGATTCAGGCGTTGATAGTAAGTAGTCTTCCCGATATGCATCTGACTGTACGCTTCATAATCGAACCCACCATCACCTGCAATATACTTGCTCCATAACAAATGACGGTCTGATTGATCGAGCGTTAGCAGTGCTCTATTGATATCTGCAAAGAGGCGCTCACCATCTATCTTGTCAAAGATCCGTTGTTCATTCAGATTGTCATTCGTTACAGATTTAGGTAGCTGGCTAAAGGCAGTCGTCAGCTTCTGAGGGATAGGTTCTCCTGCTAGACGTCTAATCATGTGGTAGCGACTCAACAACTGATCCACCTGTTCAATTGTCTTCTCTGAATCAATCTCTGGAAATAGCACCCGCTGTCCCCCTCCCTGCTTGGACTAAGTGATTACTGTTCGATTAGGGCATTCAGTTGTTTCATATCAAGCCCGGCAAAGTGATTGCCATTCTCTAGTACCACTACAGGTAATGTGCGATAACCTAGCTTAATCACTGCGTCTCGACCCTGCACTGTGCTCCCGTCTACTTCTTCAAACGGGATCTCATGCTCATTCAACCACCGCTTAACTAATCGGCACTGTTGACAATCTTTCTTTGAGTACACTTTAATCATTGGCATTCACCTCCTCCTGCTCTCGGATTTTCTTCACAGTCATTGCTGCGTAATTAATCAGATCCTTCAGCGTTTCTTCCAGTGATTCATCTTTCACGCATTGTTCACCTTTTAGCACTAATGTTTTCGCTCGGTTCGTCTTATGAACAATTTGTGAAACGCCAGAGATCAGCCCCATTTCATCCATGAGGTCTTCAAAGCTATTCCCGTAATCACTGTTTTTCTTCTCGTACGTCGTCAGCAGCTCAGCAAAGATCTCTGCCATTTTCTTAGTATCTTGTGAGACATCCTCGTCTTCATCACGAACCACTTCCGACTCCCATCGCTTAATGAGATTGATTAATTCATCCACACTCGTCACAACGTCTCCATTCATCTTCACTACCCCAACGACAAACAGATTCACGTAACCAAACTGATTCTCTAGACGTTCCTCGATAAGAGCCTTGATCTTTTGAGGGTTATCTGTGCCGAGCTGTCGAGTATCGGTGTAGAGCCCAATCACTGGAATCTCTCGGCCTGCTGCATAGCCAATCTCTGTGCATCGTCCTTGCCCTGCTTCTAAGTTATCCAGGCTCACAATCATCAGGTCTGATTGATCAATCCGTTCAATATCCGCTTTCGCAATCGCCAGGCTGTCTGCATACTTGGTTTTTGTCGTTGATGTCCGTGTTCTCTTGAGGCAAGTACAGATCCACTCCAGGCACCGCTTCTCGGATGCGTTTCGCCAGATAGCTGTTGTACATCCGATCTGCTTCGCTAAAGATTCCAGACGCTAAATAAAATTTCATATGATTCTCCTTCCACAATACGGGCAATACTCCCAGTCCTCTTCAATTGAAATACTGCAACTGTGATGGCAGTTTGTGTGGAATACTCCATGCTTCCCTGCACTCCAAGGGCAAGGACATAGATTGAACAGATAACGCTCATCCACGCCCACCACTTGGCTGTACTTACGCAGAACTTCAGGGGTTGGCACTTTTCTTCCAGACTCCCACAGATAAATCGTGTTCGCGGAATATCCAATCTTCTTAGAAAGCACATTTCGCGACCATCCACGGTTCAACCTGATATCCTTCAAGCACTCACCAAAAACCATGACTGGATCGTCTTGTAGTGAGAGGCGTAATAGCTCCACCTGATCCAATACTGCATCATTAGGCAGTGCTTTTCCGCGTTCCCACTGTGAGATCGTCACTTGCCCAACATTCAGCGCTTCTCCCATTTGCGATTGCGTCCATTTTTTACTCGTACGAACGCTTTTTAGATAGTCGCCGATACTCATCTCCATACGTGATCCACACCTCTTTTCCACACTTTGGGCAACAGTGATCATCTGTCATGTCTTCTCGCTTCTTCGTTACATGCTTACATGGCAACCAGTACTCATTGGGCCCGATCCGTCGCCAGTAACAATAGTCATTTTTCACCTCAAACGTCCTTCTCTCTACAATTGGGCAGGTTTTTAGCCATCTTTTTCTCATTTGGGCATGTTTTTGGCCGCCTTTTTTTGCTAGAAACGTTGATTTAACAATGATTGGCCAGGATGGACAAGATTTTTAACCCCTACACTTTTTTTATTTATACTTATACTTATTCTCTATTACTTCTTACTTCTTTCTTTATCTAAAGAAAAAGATGTCCATGTTGGCCAATCCTATATATATCAAGGGGTTTCGAATTTAAATCCTGTCCAAATGCTGTCCAAATGCTGTCCAAAATCTTGTCTAAAACATGTCCATTTGTTTTTTCTTATAGATCCTCAATCGTTTGCCTAGGATCACACGTCTATCTTGTTCATATCCCAAATTCAGCAGTTGAAGCGTAAAGCCTTTTTTCTTAAAGGGGATTAACCCCATTTGACGACAGTATTCTTTGTAAGCGTCGTAATTATCGGCTTCGCTTATCATTTCGTTGATTCCCTCTTCTTCCACGAACATCAATACAGAATTCGTGTTTTTGAGATAGTCACCCACAAGCTCATTGATCGTTTCACTCTCTGATAATCGATTCCCATTCTGCACAATCCATTTCAACCCTTGCAGAGCCAAATTCAGGAGGTAACTTTTCGCCTCATCTGTCGCTAATTTCTCATCCAGATTAAAATCAGGATCCGTCACGACATTGTCACAAGGAATCAACACTAATCGACGAGTAATCCCACCTGTTTTATCCTTAAACGTCGGCATTTCGTTCGTGGTGAAGATCAGAGTCGCTTTATTTCGCATCTTGTAAGGCGTGGAGTAGATCGGACGAACGGTGATGGTGTTACCACTCGCTAAAATCTTGAAGTTACTGGAGGTTTCCAGATAACTAGCGTCGATATCGTCCCCGACATTCACTAACTTCCCTTCGAGTTCTACAACACTGGTTGGATCGCTGAAGTTTTCCAAACTGATATTGGCTCCAAAGTCCCCGACCCAATGATTCACCATTTCAAGAAGGGTGGACTTCCCATTGGCCCCTTTTTCACCCACGAAGAAGAAGACTTTGTGGGGAAATCCTTTCACCATCAGAATATGTCCGAACATCTCTTCTGTCACTCGGCGTAAATCTAATCGATTGCAGGAGAGAAAATTAAAGAACTTGTCAACGTCTGCACTGTAGGCGTTTGGGTCATAAATCACATCCATGTAATATGGCGTGAACCCATCTACGGTCCCTTCCTTGATCTCATCACCATGCAGATAGTAATTATTGCGGAACTGAATATTGAAGATATCTTGTTCGATCAACTCCGCTCGCTTCATGAATTGAGCTATGAGTTCTGTATCCTGCGCTTTTTTCAACTCGACATACTGATCCACTGCCCGTAACAGCTTGTTGTCATCGTGTATCCAGTGATTCCCCGTCTTGAAGTACAACTGGTGGTTGAATAACTTAATTTCGAGCTTGTCCACCAGAAATTTACTCGTTTCAATCATGTCAGAGGGTGACAAAGTCCCCTCTTCACTCTGGAACTTGTAACCGAACTTCTCAGAGAATGAGTAATGTGTGTGGAAGTCCTGAAGAGGCGTTTGAAATGCCTCTTCTAACTTCTTTTTGTTCTCTCGCTCCCACTCGTGGTTATCCATGGCGAGGTCATGGGCAAACTGGTAAGCGTCGATATAACTGATCTCTCCCGTTAACGCCCCACGAGCAATCACCCACAGCGCACTCAATGCGTTCTCATACTGCATCAGCGCCTCTGATTCCTTCTCTAAGTAGCGATGAAACATTTCCTTAGCTTCTGCATGTGTGAGGTGTTTTGGCTTCTTAGAGGGCACGACAGCGCGTTCTGGTGACGTCTCTTTCTTGAACGTGACTTGGGAGGTCTTCAATAAATTGTTCGGATCGATCATCACCGTTTCTTTTCCACCGAAGAATAACCGGGTGCTGTCTTTCGCTGCTCGATCAGCCGTTGGGAATTTAGCCATCAGCCATTCATACAGCTTTGTCACCTGCTGATTATTCTCTAAAGGTCGATCGAGGAAGAATACCACACGGAACCGTTGCCAATCGTCTTGCCAACTGAACGTACTGTAGACAAAGGCGGCATTTTCAAGCACCCAGGGATCACTGAGGAGCTGTTCCACCGTGTAATAGTCGTTTCCCGTCGCTTTCGTCTTTTGAGGGGTCGTGTTATCGAAATCCAGTGCGACCACTTGCTGACGGACAAAGTTTTCCTTGCGTCGTTCCCCCTTAATCTCAGCCAGGACCACGGTTTGACCGTTGCCTAGTGCTTCTGCAAGAGACTCGGGGGTCACCATGGCCGGGTGAGATTGAATACGTTGGCTAATTTGACTGATTTGAGCGCCCTGAGGCTTTTGTGTGTACGGGTGAGGATCGAGTAATACCGGATAAGTTTTTTCCACGGTATTTCTTCCTCTCTAAACTAGAAGGGGAGGTCGTTTTCCGAGTACCCTTCAAAATCGTAATTAGTAAAGACATCTCCGCTCTTAGCAGTTGTCTTTTTGATCTTTAAGATGATTTGTTGACCGATACTATCGCCTAATGCCTGCCCTAATGACACTTGGTCTTCCCAGTCGTTGTCACTGAGGGTTAAATGTGTGAGATCGGCGAACTTTTGAATGAGCTTCACGTTACGAGCAAAGAATGGTGATTCTCCAAACAGCTTCCCTTGTTTCGTCACGTGTTCAGGATCCAATAACACGCTCATGAACTCGTGTTGGTTCTGGTAATCACCTGTCACGACTTTTAGATCAAGCGAAATGAACTCATACCCACTGTTGGCAGCGCGGAATTGAGCGCCGTTCACTACACAGTCATAAGTGCCTGCTGGTAAGCCGTCGTTGGTGTCTAATTTATCTTTCTTGCTGTCGAATTGGTCTAACACTGGTTTTGCTTTGTCTAATAAACTCATGGTCATTTCCTCCTATTGAATCTTTGGTTTTTGTTTCGTTTGTGGGTGTGCAGAGACGGTCGGTCGGTCAAAGGCGCCCGTCACGCTATCTAAAATCTTGGCAATCCGTTGATCTTGCACTTTGCTTCTGTCATACTGCTTGCGTTTACGCTGCACCACTCGCAGATAACTCTTTCCGATCTTCTCCGTTTGAATCATAAAATCGCAGTTTCCATTCACCATGTTCACGTAACGAGTACGAAGAGACGGCTCCACAATTCGCTGATTATCTTCTTCACGGACACTGACACGAGAGATATAGATCACGTTCATTGGCAGGGCTTTGAGGTCAATGACAAGCTGTTGGACAATGCTGTTCACCATCGCATATCCTTTCCCGTAGCCTGCATCCGCTAGACTCTTAACGCCCAATTGATCACAGACGTACTGTTCAATCATGATGATAATGTCGTCGATCACGTCTAACACAATCGTCTCGTACGTGTGCTTGGTGGTCTGTAACTCCAGTACCACCTGATCCAACTGATGCAGAACGGATCCCTCCTCTGTGATCCGCCCTTCCTGGTTACGCTGGTTACGAATTTCAATGCTTGGATAGGGATTGGATTTGGCGTTCCCGTCTGTATCGAGAAAGAGTGGATTTGGGAACTTCCCTGCTAGATAACTCTTTCCACTCATCGTTTCCCCGTAGATAAAGAAATTCTGTGGTGTTTCAATCGTTTCTTTCGGCGTATTCGTCGGCAAAATCGCCATCATTGATCTTCCCCATTTCTAATGCTAGTTTGCTGGTGGTATATCGTTCTTTCACAGTCACTTCATAGTAATTGCCGTAGGCGTTGTATGTTTTGAGATCGACTTGTTCTTTCACGATCTTTCCTTGTGTGTGGGCTCTTAAGTCACTCAGCAAGTCCTGCACTTCGGCTTCGTCTTGTGTAAAGTACTTGAGCTCACGATCAAGTAAGGTTCGCATGGCTCCTCTTCCTTTCCGTTATCTTGACGTATCCTTTGCGCTCAGTCGGTGTTTGGTAGTCCTGGTATAAATCCCCATGTTCTGCCTTAAAACGCTTAGAATCGAATCTGGAGCCCTTAGACGGCAACACCTGAGTGATGATAAAAGTTGGCGTTTCAAACTTCTTAATATTGTTCTCTGCCATGACCTCATACAGCTTCTTTTTCCAGGCCTCGTACTCTTCTTCGTAGGCTTTGGTGGCTCGTTTCATCTCGAGTAAGTGAGGCGTTGCACGCTCTAATTTCGCCGCGTATATCTGCATCTCTGTGCCGTTCGTCATGTAGGCTTTTTCGCCCATCTTTGGCGTTTCTTTGAGATACTCACAACGGATCCAGAACGTCTCAATTGCGGCTAAGATCCGCTGTATTTGCTCTTCATCGCGCGGAATTTCTTTGAGCTCTAACCGTCCCGACTCAAAATCTGTATTGAAATCTTCCGGGCGTTGATAGAGAGCGAGCCACCCTTTCTGACAGCCTGTTTGCCACATATACAACTGCATCTGTGCTTCATAGATATTCTGGTGGTAGTGCTTGCCGTGTGTTTTAATCTCTAACAACAGCTCTAACTCCCGATCGATCCCATCGACGTTGGAACGAATATGGCGCTCCTCATCGATGTAGGTATCGACCACGAACTTCTTGTCATAGATGGCGTTGATATAATCTCTAATCTGAGGCTCTAACACATTCCCAAACTGCGTGTACTCATTCCCTTCAAAGGTGCGCTCCGTCAGCCCGATCTTCTCCCGTGCAAGTTCATATTGCGTCCGGTAAGGGTTAATCCCTAAGATCGTGGGCACATCGCTTCCCCCAACATAGCGTTGTCGGTTTTGAGTCACGTTCGGATCTTCTTTCTCTAATCCAAACATTCCTTTCCTCCTAACTTCGTTATTAAATAAAGTTGTTCATCAAAATCTTTCTTGTGCTTGAGTGCTTGCCAAACCGCCGTTTCAATCGTCTGTTCGGTGCAGAACGCCAACACCAGTACTTTTTTCTTTTGCCCGTTACGATAAGCCCGTCCAAGTGACTGGGTGTAGTCTTGATAGCTGAAGGTCGGCGTGTAGTACACAATCACATTCGCATACTGCAGTTCGATCCCTGCACTCCCTGCGGCGTACTGAACCAACGTGAGACTGTTCTTGGTGTGGTCCCAATCCGCTTTTTTTGGGATTTCTTGGCGGTGACCGTTCACTTCATAAATTAATTTTTCTCGAATTTTGTTTTTAATCGCTTGGCGTTCAGAGTCGTATTGGTAGAACACCACCACGTTTTCTTCTGTTCCCTCTAGGAGCATCTGCAGGTAGTCGAGCTTGTCCTTTTGATTAGCGTGTTCTCTCAGCCCATGCATCAACGCAGCGGGCGTATCATACGCCACATCCTCTAACACTCGATCCCGTAGAATGGTTTGATAGTCCTTGGACGGTTGGAACGTCACTTTTTTAAACGTGATCGGTGGCAGATCCAGCACATCTTCTTTCTTAACCGTGAGGGAGAACGACTGATACCACTTCTTGAGCTGGTCCTTGTGTTGGTAATCCACCACCTGATGAATGAGACGAGAACCGAAATACTGATCGCCCCAAACCCCATACTCACGGTTAAACTGCGTTTTATTCTTGACGAACCCAAAGAGAATGAAATAATTAATCATGTCACCCCATCCGTTCGAGGCAGGTGTCGCACTCAGTAAGCAAAATCCGGTGGCACGTTGGATGAGTTTTGCGAGTGCTTTGCCTCGTTGACTGGTGGGGTTTTTGAATTGGTGGCACTCATCCACGATCACGTAATAGCCTTTGTAAGCTTGCCAACGCTTGGTCAACATGCTACTGCGCTCGAGTTGGTAGTTCATCTTGAGGCCGTAGGTGCGTTCCACTCGCTTAATTTCTTCTTCCCAGTCCCCTGTTCGATATTTCGCAGGAGGCATAATGACGAGGAGTGGCTCTCCCTCTCCGTATTTCAGGTAGTGATGCAGACTGAGGAGGGTTTTCCCTGATCCCGTGTCCGCTGCATAGAGGAAATTCTTCTTGGAGCGGGCTAAGAGTTCTCGTTGAAATGGATAGAGAATGGAATCATTCATCGCCTAGCTCCTTTTTGACCTGATCCACGGAATGAGCCACCATCGCCAGTCCTCCCGCTCGTTTGATCTTCTGCATCTGGTGTTGTTGGAGTGGGGACACCACCCCACCTTTTGGCCGTTTAACTTCAATGGCGACGAACCGACCATCGACACAGGCGAGAATATCCGGAGTGCCTGCAGGGACTGATCCCCCCAACGTCTTAATCCAGTACGCCCCCTGTTGATCGAGGTAGCGTTTAATCGCTGTTTCTACTTTCTTTTCCGGTAATATGGCCGCTCATCCTCTCCATCTCGAGCTGACACAATGGCTTGCACCGTAGATACGGGGATTTGGATACGCTCCTCATCATCCGTCCACCAGGAAAAGAGCGAGTCATGCCCATCTTCAATGTATTTTTTCCACTGCTTTTGTAACTTAGCACTCAGCAGTTTTTCATGATGTCGGCTGGAGTCTCTGTAATTAAATTCATTGACCATTGTATAAATCGTGCCCGTTTCGGTTACCATCAAGCTTCCTCCTCCTGTTCAATTAGTGGCAGGACATCAATATTCTTCAGTAAGTTGTAGATGAACAACCGCCCATTTTGCGTCCATTTGGTAAACATCTTGCTGTGGCTGTCATCGATCACATGTGTGGTGGATTGTGTGTAGCCTTTCTCTGCGTGCTTCTGATAGAGGAACCAAGTGCCCCCCTGCTTATACTGAACGCCTAACTCATGCAACTTCTGGTTCAGCCAACGTGC
>JAUMZE010000001.1 GCA_030528285.1 Aerococcus sp.
CAGCGGTGAACATCGGGAATAATGATTATGAAGCCTTTTAGAGGGCTATTTTTTTTGAGTTAATTAGGGGTAAACGCAAAAAAAAGAGAGAGAACCCATTCAGGCCCTCTCCCCATCAATCACTATTTCTTCACGACAAACGCATCGTTATATCCTTGTTTCTTCAGTGCTTCTTTCTGATTTTCGGCATTCTGTGGATTGCTGAACGCGCCCGTCTG
This sequence comes from Aerococcus sp., assembly GCA_030528285.1. Taxonomy (GTDB): domain Bacteria; phylum Bacillota; class Bacilli; order Lactobacillales; family Aerococcaceae; genus Aerococcus. Next base: position 219 of record JAUMZE010000001.1, read on the forward strand.
CACATGATACAGCCCGTGATCCTTTGCCTCTAGATCCCGATCATGCGCATAGCTTCCTGTTTGGAGCGATGGATGGTTTTGATATTGTCGTAAGGGCCATAATTCTTACTAAAGTATTGATGAGTCACAAGTGCATGCACGGAATCTGTCGCATGGTCATAATGGCAGTACGTAGAGAGTGGTTCATTATCATATGTCAGCTCTGTCTGCAGTTTGATTAAACCATCCATATCACAGATTTGGAGATTCACTTGTTTACTGGCTTCATTCTTTCTAGTCACTGCTAAACGGACAATGCGTTCAGGAAAACTTTCGATGTAAAAACCGGCACTACTATAAAGTCCATTCGTATATTCCACTATAGATGCCTCCTTGCTCATTGGTGATGTGAGTGTATCCCCCACTGAATCAGGGTATCGAGTCGTTTCGGTGCTTGTTCTAGTAAATCAGGGATATTCACGCGCTCGGTGTAACGATGCAGATCCTTCCCCCAGGCGCCGATGTTGAGGACAGGAACATTGAGTTGTTCGATCTCTTTGAATGGGATGTCATAGGCCCCCCCAAAGAACAAGAGATTCTGTTCAACGGCACTCACTTCCTTGGGGTCCGCAGTAAACATGGCGTAACTCATATCAGAAATACCCGTAAAATAATGCTTCACTGCTAATTGTTCCCCTTGAGGACGCATCACCGTCTGTTCTAATTCTTCGAGTGCGGTTGTGATCCATTCACTTCCCAGTAAATCATCATTAGATACAGCGGGATAGTAGGGTGCCATGAGTCCAATCACAATGACGGGATCCTTTTGTAGCCAGAGTGAGAGGGTGTACTCCATCAATTGGAAATTCGCTTCGTCAAATGCGACAGTCCCCTGTTTGACCTGTTCACTGAGTGTTTCTTCCATCTGCTGGATTTGAGTGGTTTCGGATGGGTCCTGTTGAATCACGGCTTGGCACAGCTCCTGATACGTTAATACGAGCGGTTTAGCCGCCAATAGAGGCATTGGTGAATTTGCTTTCTCTCGGTAGGTTTTGTAGCGTTTGGCACGATCCATTAATACCTCATGAAAGGCCATCTCTGCAGAAGATTTTAGATGCTCCATAATTGCAGTCGGTGTATGGGTCAGCTGCAGTACTGAGAGATATCCTCCTGCTAAAAGTGGCAGACTGACATCGTAATTGACTTTCCGGTCACGCATTGATAGCCACGTGGCCCCGGGAATCGTGGTCTCGTGTTTCGTCTCCACAAACCAAGGATCAATCTCCGTCTGACGTACAACAGCTGCCAGTAGTTCCGCTGCATTGAGGCCCTGGTAGACTTCACTCACATGGCTCAGCTGCCCACGTGCGAGTACAATCGGCATCACTTTTCCGACACTGCCGTCATAAATCACTGCCTCATCATCTCGTTCGCGTTCATGCGGTTCGCTATTGATAAGGAGACGATAATGAAGGTCATATTGCTTTTGAAGGGAGGTAATGAGAGGAATCGCTCCCCGCATGCCCGCACTCATATTCTCCTCATCAGGCACCCCGAGTAGGAGCACGCTCCCCTTGAACGTGGGATCGATGGCATATTCCTCCAGCAACGCACACTGCATAGCCGCCCCACTCTTCATATCTGAGACTCCACGCCCAAATAGCCACTCATCACTCAATAAATCCGCCTTTGCGTCATCTGGCAATGGGAGGACTCCCTGTTTATAGAGATCGGCTAATTTCAGAGGATCGCGCGCCACTTTCCCATATGGACCATAATCCAACACATCGACCGTATCAGTATGATGAATGAGAATCACCGTCTCCTTCATCTCTCCCTCCAGGAAAGCCCAGCAGACTGAGCGATCGAGCGGGTCATTGGGGATAGCATAACTCCCACAGTGATCAGGATGATTTTGGAAATATGGCACTTCACTCCACCACTGTTCATAAAACAAACGATTATTTTGTTCAGCGGACGTTCCGGTATAGGTCTTTAACGCCACAAAATCTAATAAAAGTTGTTTGATCCGTTGTGAACGTTCCATCGTCCTGTCCCTCTTTCTAGTTTTATTAGTTTTATTTTACTGTATCACTGATAAAAGCTCATCCCCTACTTTGCCTATTTCATACAAAAAACCGATGCCCCCAAAAGATTTTTTGGGAGTCATCGGTTATACAATAAATGAACGAACGGCTATTTCTGATTGGCTTGTTTAGAGCCATTCACTTGCGGGGTCTGGTTTGGTTTTATAGCTCCCATAATTTCATGTGGGATATACATTTCCTCCAATGTAGCCATGTCTTCCGCACTCAAGGCTAAGTCCACCGCCCCTACTGCATCATCGATATATTTGGTCTTAGTGGCGCCAATAATCGGAGACGCCACGCCCCGATTCAATAACCAAGCCAGAGCCACTTGCGCCATGGTTGCGTCATATTTCTCGGCAACAGCTTGTACGCGCTCTACAATGGCTTGGTTCTACTGTTTAGTGTGATCATATTTCCCCTGTGCCACAGTATCGGTTTGACTGCGCTTGGTATCGGTGGTCCATTCCGAGCGGGCGAGCCTTCCAGCAGCGAGCGGGCTGTATGGCATCAGGGACACATTCATTTGACGGCAGATAGGAATCAGTTCGCGCTCGTCCTCACGATAGAGCAGATTATAGTGATTCTCCATCGTCTGGAACGTCGCCCAGTGGTTATCGAGTGCTACCTGCTGCATGTTGTGGAATTGGTATCCGTACATCGCGGACGCTCCGATCGCACGCACCTTGCCAGATTGAACAACTTCATTGGGGGCGGACATGGTTTCTTCTATTGGTGTGTCGTGATCGAAACGATGGATGATATAGAGATCGAGATAATCCGTTCCCAAGCGTTTCAAACTCCCCCTTACTTCCCTCATAATGGCTTTTCGTGAGAGCTTGCCAGGATTGAAAACTTTGGAGGCAATCACAACTTGATCGTGACTGACACAATTCTTGAGGGAGGCCCCGAGATATTCTTCGCTCGTCCCCTGGGAGTAGATATTTGCTGTATCAAAGAAATTAATCCCTAAATCCAAAGCGTGCCCGATCACCTTGTCGCTTTCGGTAGGATCCAACGTCCAATCGCGCATGGTCCCTGCCTTTCCAAAATTCATCGCCTCGAGGCAGAGCTTGGAGACTTTAATATCGATATTGCCTAAAGTGGTATATTTTATAGTATTCGTCCCTTTCGGTAAACTCGCTGATTGTGGATGCTTCATCGGTGCTTTTTATTTTCATTATACAGGGCTTCCTCAATCCCCCTAATACTTATCAAAACGCTTTATCATGCCTTGAAAGCATAGACTGACTCCCTGTGGATATAAAAAGGACTCGTAAAAGTCACTTGAAAAGTTTCCTTTACGAGTCCACATACACTCTCGTAGTGCATCATTCTTTTATTCGTCTTATTTCTTCTTCCCACGGCGTTTGCCAAGTTTTTTCATCTTGCGCATTTTGCGTTGAGCCTGGACTTGTTCGACCTTATTCATGCCTTTGCCTGCAGGAGTCTGTTGGCCGAAACCGCCCCCCATGCCCATCATGTTCTGTAAGGCACTCGTATCCCCATTGGACATTGCGCTCATCATGGTGCGAGACTGATTGAACTGCTTAATCAGGCGGTTCACCTCCGTCACAGTAGTACTGGATCCCTTCGCAATCCGACGTCGACGTGATTGGTTAATATCATCTGGATGTTCCCGTTCATATTTGGTCATGGACTGAATCATGGCTTTGGTTCTGGCCATGTCTTTTGGATCCAATTTGATTTGATCGAGATTCAACATTTTATTGACGCCTGGAATCATCTTCAGAATGCCTTCCAATGGGCCCATATGATTCAACTGATCCATCTGCTTGATGAAGTCGTTGAAGTCATAAGTATTGGCGCGCATTTTTTCGGCCATGGCTTCGGCTTCTGCTGCATCGAATTCTTTCTCTGCCTTCTCAATGAGGGTCATCATGTCGCCCATTCCGAGAATACGGTTGGACATCCGATCTGGGTAGAAGGTTTCAATGTCTTCGAGTTTCTCACCGGTCCCGGAGAATTTAATCGGTTTATGGGTGATGCTGGCGATGGATAATGCTGCCCCACCGCGCGTATCCCCATCGAGCTTGGTGACGATCACACCGGTAATGTTCAAGCGCTCATCGAATGTTTTCGCGACATTCGCTGCTTCCTGCCCGGTCATGGCGTCCACCGTCAAGAGAATTTCATCCGGATGAACGGCTGCTTTAATGTCTTCGAGTTCCTGCATCAAGCGTTCATCAATCTGCAGACGCCCGGCCGTATCGATGAAGATCAAATCACAGCCCTCTTCGGTTGCTTTTTGGATCCCACGCTTGGCGATTTCAACCGGATTTGCATCCACGCCTTCCTGATAGACAGGCAGATCCAATTCGCGCCCAATCGTCTCTAACTGATCAATCGCGGCTGGACGATAGACGTCGCCCGCAATCAAGAATGGTTTACGATGCTGTTCACTGCGCAGGTAATTGGCGAGTTTCCCTACTGTGGTCGTTTTCCCAGCCCCTTGAAGACCTGCCATCATGACGATTGTTGGGCCCGTTTTGGCATATTGGATCCCGACTTGTTCGCCCCCGAGTAAGGCCGTTAATTCCTGGTCAACAATCTTAACAATCTGTTGAGCAGGCGTCAGAGACCCGAGGACGTCGCTATTTAACGCTTTATCTTGAACATTATGGACGAACTGGCGGACCACTTTGAAGTTAACGTCTGCTTCGAGGAGGGCGAGGCGCACCTCACGCATCATTTCGCGCAGATCGGCTTCGCTAATTTTACCGCCTTTTTTACCTAATTTTTCTACTGAACCTTGTAATCGATCGGACAAGCTTTCAAAAGCCATACTTTCACCTCTATAAATTTTTACTCGTTACTATCAAAAGAAAAGAACTTAGTCACTCGCTCATATAAAGCATGATCAGTGGGATAGTGGGTCTTCACATAGGTCAATAAATCCTTCCCCTGATGTTGCTTTTGGTCATCGGTTTCGACTAAGCGAAGGACTGCTTCATAATGTTTTAAGATGCCTTCGCTGCGATGGATATTATCATAAACCGCTTGGCGACTCACCCCGAAATTCTCCGCAATCTCACCGAGGGAATAGTCCTCTCGGTAATATAAATCAAGATAGGCGCGCTGTTTATCAGTGAGTAAGCCTTGATAGTAATCATACAAGCGATTCATCTGCTTTAATTTCTCGAGTGACACATTCTCACCACTTTTTCCTTTGTTACTGTTTGACCTCAATCACGTCTTTGATCATTTGATAGATAAATTTCTCGGCATCAAACGGCTGGAGGTCATCAATACCTTCACCGAGACCGATGAATTTCACGGGCAGATCCATTTCATAACGAATAGCGAAGATCACGCCACCTTTCGCCGTTCCATCCATCTTTGTGAGGATAAGACCGGTGATATTAACGGTCTGCGCAAATTCTTTGGCCTGTTGGAGGGCATTCTGTCCCGTGGTTGCATCCAATACGAGTAATGTTTCTTGCGGGGCATCCGGAATTTCACGGCCAATGACACGGTTCATCTTCTCCAACTCCGCCATGAGATTCTTCTTGTTCTGCAGGCGCCCGGCTGTATCGATCAAGAGATAATCCACCTGGTCCGCCTGAGCTTGCTTCACAGCATCGAAGCAGACCGAAGCGGGATCGGCTTTGGTGCGTCCGGTTACGATCGGCACATTCACACGCGCCGCCCATTTCTCTAATTGTTCAACGGCTCCCGCACGGAAGGTATCGCCCGCTGCGAGAAGTACTTTATTGCCTGCTTGTTTCAGTTGGTAAGCCATCTTCCCAATCGTGGTGGTTTTTCCGGCCCCATTTACGCCGACAAACAAAATCACGGTCGGACCATTCGGATTTTCCTTGATTTTGATATTGGGTTCACCGCCGCGATCATAGATATCAATCATTTTTTCGATGACGGTATTCTTGACGTCTTCTCCCTTGGTGACACCGCGACGTTTTACTTCATCGCGCACCGCATCAGAGAGAGCGAGCGTCATATCGAAACCGACATCACTCGTAATTAATGTTTCCTCCAAGTCATCGAAGAATTCCTCGTCAACTTCACGGAAACCTGCAAATAATTCATTGAGTCGTTCGGAAAAACTTAACCGCGTCTTCTCTACGCCCTGGTCATATTTTTCCAGCACGATTTTTTCTTTTTCGGCTTCTTTCGTTTCATTTTGCTTTTCCATGAGTGGATCTTCACCTGTAAAAGCTTGTTTAATACGATCAAATAATCCCATCGCTATTTTCTCTCCTTAGGGGTCACAAAATGACGAATCGCAACACTCACGCCGTCATTTTCATTGGTATCTGTTATATAGTCCGCTTGTGCCTTCATTAGTGGATTCCCGCTCGCCATCACAACCGCAAAACCAGCTTGTTTAAACATGGTTTCGTCATTCTCCTCGTCTCCAATCGCCATCACCTGACGCATCGGGATGTTGAGGGACGCTACCAAGTCTTTGAGGGCTTGGCCTTTGTTGACGGCTTTCGGCATAATTTCTAATTGGTAGGGCTGCGAACGCACGACCGCATATTCGTCATAGAGCGATTGCGGGAGGAGTGGTAGACATTCCTCGAGATGTTCCTTAGTCGTAGTCGCTACCACTTTATAGAGAGGCAGTGCATACGCTGGATAACTCTCCCATCCTGAAAAGGTGAGATACGGTGTTTTATCCGGGTAGGTGCTTTGCCAATTGTGAGGAGCACTCAATTGAAAGGCGTGGGTCAAACTCACCGCATCCACTGGTAAATCACTTGCAAGTAAAGGCTCTGCAATCTGTTCGACGTCTGCTGGGGTGAGCGTTGTTTGTGTGACGATCTCCTCACTCACATTGTCAACGACCGCACCGCCATTAAAAATAATACTGTGGTGGTTCGGCTGATCCAATCCTAATTGCTTGACCAGTGGCAATACCCCTGACAGTGGTCGACCAGAACAAATAACGACTTCCACGCCTTGTTGACTGGCCCACTGTACTGCTTTTTGGTTGGTCTCACTTAATGTTTTATCATCTCTCAGTAGGGTGCCATCTAAATCGATCGCAATCAATTGGATCATGCTTGAACCTCATTTCTAATATTTGTTTGTCCGATGATAAGCGGGGCAAATCTATTCACAGTCTACCATAGTTGCGCCATTATCCGCCATCTGTGTCCCTGGTTTTAGCTGATTAATTACCCACATTTGATGAGGTCGATTGTCCCTGGTTGTCCCAATCCATGTCTTCTAATTGAACCGAAGCCAGTTTAGAGACACCGGCCTGCTCCATCGTCACCCCATACAAGAGATTAGCATGTTCCATTGTCCCTTTGCGGTGGGTAATCACAATGAACTGGGTCTTCTCGGCATAGTGCTCAAGATATTGTCCGTAGCGATCCACATTGGCATCATCTAATGCGGCTTCTACCTCGTCCAAAATACTGAACGGAACCGGATTCACCGCAATCATCGCAAACAACAGCGCAATCGCCGTCAAAGAGCGTTCCCCACCGGAGAGTAAACTCATCAATTGGAGTTTCTTTCCAGGTGGCTGGGCCATGATTTCAATCCCCGTATGCAATAAATCATTGGGGGCGGTGAGGGTCAGTGTCGCCTTGCCTCCGCCGAACAATTTCGGGAAAATCTCCTCGAATGCGCCCTGAATCGCAAGGAAACTGGCCTTGAATTTCGCACTGACCTCCTTGTCCAAGGTCGCAATCGTCGCTTTCAGGTTATCGATTGCATTGAGGACATCCTCACGCTGCTGATTCATGAAGTCATAGCGCTGTTTTACCTCATCATATTCCGCAATGGACTGCAGATTAACACTCCCCAGCTGATCGATCTCCTGTTTTAATGTGGTGACGCGTTTAGACGCCTCCTCCACAGAGAGCGTTAATTCACTCTGCTCTTTCGCCCGCTCATACGTCAATCCATAGTCCTCCCGCAGATGTTCGAGGTGCGTATCGATGGTCACCTCGTAGCGCGCAATCTTACCTTGTGTGGTGGTCTGATCCTGATAGTAACGTTCGAGCGTCTGATTATGAGCGTCCTGCTCCTGATTGAGTTTTTTAACTGCTTGTTGCGCAGCAGTCTGGGCTTTTTTGGCTTCGTTCTGTTCCTGTTTCAACTGTTTTTGGCGCTCGAACTGCTGAGTGAGGGTCTGTTCTTGTTTCGCCTGCTCCTCTTTAAAGGTCACCTCATCGATCTGACTATCACTTGCCTGATCTTTGAGCGCATCAAGGGCTTCCTTTGTTTCCAAGACAGCTTCTTGTAGACGCTTTTTGGTTTGACGCTGCTGTTTCTCTTGTTCTCTAGTGACTGCAAGCGTCGTTTGGGCTTGTTGATAGGCTGCTTGGAGTTGGGTGTGTTCCTTATGATAATGCTCTTCTGAGGCATTCGCTGCTTCAATTTGGCGCTTCACTTCTTCAATTTGGCGCTGGGTCTTGGTTAATGTCTCTTCTAACTTTTGGCGTTTAGCTTTAGAAGTGGATTGATCTTCTGCGTTGATTGCCGAATCATAGGCTGCCCCAGCGATAGTTTTCTCAAGAGAAGTGAGTTGTTGGGTGAGGCGATCGACCGTCTGTTTGGCCTCCCGCTCCTGATAACGAGCTTCGGTTCCCTTTTCCTTCAATGATTCAAGGGCTTCTGTTTCAGTGGTCACGGTTTGTTTCAACGCCTGACCTTTTTTTGTTAATTGATTGATCGTCTGTTGGAGTTGTTGCTTTTGACGTTTGCAATCGGCAATTTTCTGCTGGCGTTCCAATACTCCGCCCTGCTGCTGATTGCGATTCATCCCCCCGGTGAGCGACCCGCCAGCGTGGACGAGATCTCCCTCCACAGATACAACCCGCACCCGCCGATTCAATAGTTGATTGATGCGCCGAGCACTTTGGAGATCCTCACTCACCACCGTGGCTCCCATGAGATTCGCCATGACCGGTTGATAATGCGGATCAAATGTCACGAGATCCACGAGAATGCCGAGGTAACCCGGCACTTGTTCAATTTTTCGCTGTTCTGGAATGGATAAGGTCCGCGGTTGCATCACATCAAGTGGGAGAAAGGTTGCCCGTCCACCACGCTGCCGTTTCAACTGCTGGATCACCTGTTCAGCCACAGCGCCCGTTTCGGTGATGATATTCTGCATCTGACCGCCGAGCGCTGTTTCTACTGCGAGCGTGTACTCACTCGGTACCTCCAGTAACTGGGCCACTGCCCCGTGAATGCCATCGATCTGTTGGCTAAGTTTCAGGGCATTTTTGACCCCGTAGTAGAATCCCTCATAATTAGCCTCCAGCGCACGCAAACTCTCATATTCCGCATTCACCTTGAGATAGCGGTGTTGGGTGGTGTCATATTGCTTTTGGAAATTTTGGAGGTTCTTTTCTGCTTCACTGAGCGTTTGGGCGTTCTGTTGATACTTCTGGGTGAGGGCATCTACCTGCTGGGTGGCTTTTGCTAGCGTTTCTTGGGCCTTGGTTTGTTCAGCTTCAAAAGTCGCTTGTTCCTGCTCCCACTGCTTCTGCTGGCGTTTCTGATCCAGTCGTTGCTGGTTTAAGAGTGCTTGGTCCTTCTCCATGCTCGTTAATTGATTTTTCAAGTGACTCTCATCCTGTAAATAATCAAAATAACGATTGCGCAGGGCCTCCACATCCACCGTGCGGGACATTTCGAGCTGCTTGAGGGCCTCCTGATGCTGTTGGCAGTTTTTTGTTTGCTTCGCCAATTCTTCTGCTATCTGCTGGGCGGAGTGCTGGGCAGCTTCATAATCAGCCAGTTGCGTCTGATATGTTTCTGTCAGTTCACGGAGCCGCTCAATGCGTTCAGACTGATCCTTTTGTTGGAACAGAAAGCGCTGTTTATCTAGTTCCAAAGCAGACTGTCCCTGTTCAATCTGCTGAACGAGGGTGACCAATTCATTATGCAACTGCTCGCGCTCATTCTCTGCTGTTGTTGCGATGTCCTGTTGCTCCTGCATTTGTTCATGTGTTAGAGATAAAGCTGCCTTTTCTTGACGAATGCCAGCTTCCAAGTGGGTCAATTCTTGTTTACTCAGTTCCCAAGCTTTCGATTGGGCTTCAATCTCCACACTGATCAGAGCAATCTCAATCTCACTGAGTGCTTGTTTCTTCTCTTGGTAGGAAAGGGCCGTATTCCGCTGCTCTAGTAACGGGGTGAGGCGCGTTTCGATTTCACTCATAATGTCATCCAGACGATCCTGATTCTCGAGTGAGCGCGTGAGTTTTCGCTCCGCCTCTTGTTTCTTGGCTTTGTATTTAATCACACCGGCTGCTTCTTCAAAAATACTGCGACGTTCTTCGGCTTTCTGGTTAAAAATTTCCTCCACACGCCCCTGTGAAATAACCGAGAAGGAGTGTTTTCCGATGCCCGTATCCATCATCAGTTCAGTGATATCTTTTAATCGACACTGTTTACCATTAATGCGATACGTACTCTCGCCTTTCCGGGTGAAACGACGGGTAATACATACCTCCTCCTGCTCTAAATCGAGGGTGTGGTCGTGGTTATCAAATTCCAACGCCACCTCCGCATACTGAGAGCGCTCCTTGCTGGAGGAGCCCGCAAAGATCACATCGTCCATCCGTTCTCCCCGAAGTGATTTCGCAGATTGTTCACCGAGCACCCATTTGATGGCTTCAGTGATATTCGATTTTCCACTGCCGTTCGGTCCGACAATTGCGGTGAAATTTTGATTGAGATCGATGCGTGTTTTTTCCGCAAAGCTCTTAAATCCAATAAGTTTGATTCCTTTTAAGTACACAACATTTTCCTCTTTATTGAATGATTAAGCGTCCAACTGCTTGAGGGCTTTTGCTGCCGCTTTTTGTTCGGCTTCTTTCTTGTTATGACCGCTGCCTGTCCCAATCACCTCACCAAACAGCGCCACTTCGACGGTAAACTGTTGGTGATTCTCGCTGGACGGCTCCTCAATCGTTTGATAGTTGAGATCGATTTTACCATTCTTCTGCAATTCTTCTTGAAGAGCAGTCTTGTAATCGCTCGTTAAATCAAATTCACCGTTCTCAATCTTAGGATAGATGGTTTGAGTGAGGAATTGTTCAACCGCATCTAACCCAAGATCAAGATAAATTGCTCCCACTACTGACTCGAACAAATCACACAGTAAAGATGGTCGGTTGCGTGCCCCGCTCTGCTCTTCCCCGTGGCCTAAACGAATCAGATGATCAAATCCGCATTCTTTGCAGCGTTTGGCGAGGGAGTCTTCACATACAATTAATGAACGAAAGCGTGATAATTTACCTTCTGGGAGCTGTGGGTAGTTTTGGTAGATATAGGTAGAGACCGTTAATTCCAATACCGCATCTCCCAAAAACTCGATGCGTTCATTGTATTGAATGTCCGGTTGTTGACGGCGGTTCTCATTTGCATAACTCGAATGGGTAAAAGCCGTCACATAAGGCGTTGGATTTTTCAGTGTTAAATCAAATCGTTCTTTTAATAAAGCCTTGATATCATCAATAAACATCATGACCCTCCTTTAAGGTGTATAATTTTGGCTTGATCCAAATGAAAGCTGGGGAAATTCCCCAGCTTTCCTACGTACTTGTGTGATAATCTGTCAATGATTCACATTCTGAGAAGTGGTGGATTGATTAGAGGCCTTGATATTATCCATCACACAGTCCACTAAGTCTTCTACTGTCGCAATGGATTTCACACTCTGATCTGAGATAATCACCTTGAAGCGGTCTTCCAAGAGCATTACAAACTCAATAATATCGAGCGAATCAGCCCCTAGTTGATCCTTCAGTTGCATCTCCGGTGTAATCTTCTTCTTCTCGATTCCATAGCGTTCGGTAATGATCTCAATAATGGTCCAGTACACGAATTCTTTTGACATGCGTTCGGATCCCCTTATTCTGCAGTAGCTGAATCATTGGTTTTAGCGGCTTTTTCGGCCTGATAGCGGGCAGTGAAATCCTCGCTCAGCTGTTCATACAGCCCTGAGGAGACAATCGTACGGGCCTGCATAATGGTCGCATAGAGGCTCTTCGCTTCCGCATTTCCGTGTGCTTTGAGGACAGGACGCTTCACACCCATGAACAGACCGCCTCCCAATGACTCATAATCAATCTCATCAAAATAACGCTTGAGGAGATCCTTCATCAGTAATCCTCCGAGTTTGCCTTTGATGCCGTTATGGAGGAAGATTTGCTTGAGTGCCTTGGTGAAGGTATCAATCGCCCCTTCTGTTGCTTTCAGGGCTGCATTGCCGGTAAAACCATCCGTTACGAGCACATCGCAACTATCCTGCAAGAGTTCACGGGCTTCCACATTGCCGACGAAATTCAATTGGTCATCCTGACTGAGCAATTGATAAGCTTCTTTCGTAACAGGGGTTCCCTTCTCTGCCTCGCTCCCATTGTTCAAGAGACCGATCCTCGGATTTTCGAGCTGTTTGACACGTTTTTGGTACGCTTGGCCCATGATCGCATACTGCCAGAGATAGTTTGCTTTACTCTCCGCATTAGCACCAGCATCGAGGTAACTCATCACTTGTCCCGGCTGATTCAGATTCGGTACGTCTACCATCACTGCAGCCCGATCGACGCCACGAATCCGCCCGACAATCAAGGTCGCCACCGTGAGTAAGGCCCCGGTATTTCCGGCCGAAATCATCGCATCCGCCTCGCCATCCTTCACGGCACGGGCTGCGCGTACCATGGAGGCATCCTTCTTGCGGCGCACGGCACGGACGGGTTCCTCACCTGTCGCAATCACTTCTGTCGTTGGTTTGACTACGATATTAGCGGGCACGTCCGCCGATAATAGGGATTGAATCTGGTTCACATCCCCGAACAATAATAATGTATCATCTGGAAACGCTCTGGCTGCTTCTTCAGCGGCCGCAACAACCGCGGCTGGGGCGTGGTCTCCCCCCATCGCGTCAATCGCAATTTTCATAAAAACTCCTTTATTTCTGTCACTAATTCACCAAAAACAAGTAGCATTCGTTGTTTCTCGTAGGTCGTGCTTTTGGTCTTTCCATATTATAGCGAATTCCCCCAGCAAGCGCAAAAATGCACTTTTAAAAAGCGCCATTAAGCAGAAGGAGCGCCTCGATGACTCTCTAACCACGCCGAAAGCTTTGGATACTGATCCTGATGCTTCTCGTAATAGGGCACAAAACGTTCAGCGTCCTGATATGCCCGCTCCAAAATATCCTGATCACTCACTGGATCCGCCAGATGAAACGCCGGAAGTCCACTCTGTTTCGTCCCAAAATAATCCCCTGCCCCGCGCAGTTCCAAATCGCGCTGGCTCAAATAGAATCCGTTCTGGGACTCGGTCATGATTGTCATGCGCTCCTTCCCGTTATCAGTCCGAGGATCCGCAATCAGGACACAATAGGCAGCCACATCCCCACGTCCAATCCGTCCGCGCAACTGGTGGAGCTGAGCAAGGCCGAAATGATCCGCATCGAGAATCAACATAAAGGTCGCATTAGGCACATTAATGCCGACCTCAATCACTGTGGTCGTGACCAAGATCTGGATCTCGTTTCGAGTAAATCGATCCATCACAACGTCACGCTCCTCGTTACTGAGCTGTCCATGGAGGAGCCCCACCTTATAGCGTCCCTGGTAGTCGCGGGCAACCTGTTCATAGATCGCCGTCGCATTCTCCGCCTCCATCGCCTCAGATTCTCCAATCAGGGGACAAACGATGTAGGCTTGATGCCCCTGTTTGAGTTCCATCACCATCTGCTGTTCGGATTGTTGACGCTGATTTGGACGCAGCCACACCGTTCGGATCGGTTGCCGTCCTGCAGGGAGTTCCGTCAGTTTGGAGACTTCCATATCGCCCATCTGCGTAATTTCTAGGGTACGTGGAATCGGGGTGGCGGTCATGTAGAGCACATTCACCGCACGTTCATCGGCCCCCTTTTCGATCAAGGTCGCCCGCTGCTTCACTCCAAAGCGGTGCTGCTCGTCCACGATTGCAAGCCCCAGTTTGTGGAATTGGACATCGGGTTGAATCAGGGCATGGGTTCCCACAATCAGCTGCAGTTCTCCTTGTTTGAGTTGCTGCAAGAGCTGTTGGCGCTCTTTCGTGGGGGTACTTCCGGTAAGAAGTGCCAGATGGTAGTCGGTATGTTTCAGGAGATCACTCAATGCTTGATAATGCTGTTCGGCGAGAATCTCAGTGGGGACCATCAATGCAGATTGAAAGCTAGCTAATACCGTCTCCACCATCGCTATCAATGCCACCACTGTTTTCCCACTCCCGACGTCCCCCTGCAACAAGCGGTTCATAGCGTAATTTTGCCTGAGATCTGCACTAATCTCATTAGTCACTCGCTTCTGTCCAGCAGTTAATTCGAAGGGGATCGTTTGAATGAACTGCCTGAGTGCTTGATTGTCGTATAACAAGGGAATGCCTGCTTGCTTTTCGTGGCGCCACTGTTTCTGCCACTGCAGTCTGAAAGCATACAGGAAGAACTCCTCATATTTGATCTGCTGACGGGCGGCCAAACTTCCTCCCTCGTCAGTTGGAAAATGCATCTGGGAAATCGCCTCTCGATGCGATATCAAGTGATAGTGTTCCCGTAACTCCACCGGCAAACGTTCCGGGATCAAGTCCCCATAGTCTTGGAGGGCTTGCTTGGCGAGGTCCTTCATCTTTTGTTGACTGAGGCCCTGTGTCGTGTGATAGATTGACGCCTGTTCTTCACTTGCTCCACCGCCTGGTAACTCTAGGAAACGAATACCAGTGAGTGACTGACGCGCTTGTTCATAACGCCCGTAAACCGTGACGGTATCGCCCAGTTGGATCTGCTTCTTGAGGTAACCTTGGTTAAAGAAGTTAATCCCGATCACCACTTCATCCGAGCGCAACCGGAATGTCAAGCGGTTCCCCTTCCGTCCGCGAAAATAATGGACGACTGGTTCCGTCACAATCACACCGCTCACCGCTGCCTTCTCACCATCCACCAGCGTATTCAATGGGCGAATCGACAAATCCTCATAGCGAAAGGGAAATGCCCACAACACGTCCGCGATGGTTTCGATCCCTATTTTTTTCAAAAGGGCAGCGGTTTTATCCCCCACCCCTTTCAATTGGGTCACGGGATCGGCCAAAGTGCACATGTTTTCCCCTCCTCTCGTCATTCCTATCTACAGTCTAATCTCTGAAAGTACGCTGAGCAAGTGACTCCGATAGTAGAAACCTGGGAGCTGGTTCACCACCATGAATTCATCGCAATCTAACTCCCGCTTTAAATCGCGCAGCTCCATTTGAATATCGCGTGGCCGTCCGACCACCTTAGCATCCTGATAGTGGCTGACCACCTGCTGTTCCTCGTGGCTGAAGGGATAATACTCCGCGTCATCCAGTGGCAACAACTCAAAAATTTGCCGTTTGTCCGTCGCAAAGGTATAAATCCAGTGGTCCACCGAATGCTCCATCGCACGGATATCACTGTAATTGGGGCTTGTAATCACATAGAGGGCAACTGTGACCCGTGGTGGTTGTCCGCTGGCGTTCGGTTTGTAGTGCTGGCGATAGATTTTGATCGTTTCTTGGCACTCCTTGAGATTGGGACGCAGGAATAGACCGAATGAGAGCGCCCAACCATTTTCAGCGAGGAACTTCGCATTGCGCCGCGAGCCCACCAGCCCATAGATGGGAATATGGTGTGGTTCTGTCATCGGCATCACGTGAACCTTAGGCAGAACAAAGGCCGAGTCGAATTGATCTGTCATATAACTCGCTAGGGAGCGCATCGCTTCCTCATAGTTGAGATTCTGTTTAGGAATCACGCCTCCCATTGCTTCCTGGGTCTCTTGTTCTTTGTGATTGCTGTAGCCAACGCCCGCATCCACACGTCCCGGAGCGAGTGAATCGAGGACTTTATAATGCTCCGCCAATTGAAAAGGACTAATATTATCGAGCATCACCCCTCCTGTCCCCACATTAATCCGTGATGTTAATGCCAATCCATGTCCAACTAGTGCGAGGGGCGCTGATCCCAAAATAGAGGGTGTCGTATGGTGCTCTGCATACCAATAGCGTTTGAAACCAAGTTCATCTGCTTGTTGTAAGAGGCGTGTCGAGTTTTTAAATGCTTCAATCGCATTCGTCTCATGATCACGCGGAATAAAATCCAACACCCCGATTTCTTGACACACGTTCTCTCACCAATCCTTTCTTTCTGTTTACTAGCTGCTGGGACCTCACAAGGGTAGTGGTAAACGCCAGCAATCATTTCCTTTTTATCAGCTTATTAACCTTCTCTATTGTATACGTTTTTTACTAAAAAAGATATTTCAAGTATCGATCCCATGGGTTTTCCGCTATATATGCCCTCTTTAAGATACAAAAAAACGATTGAATGTTTATTTCATCCAACCGTTTACTTATTTTTGGTGATTTTGTTTTTTTAACATGCGAATCTGTTACTAACTGTGAAAACAGAAGCCACACTCTCAACATACTCTCAAGAAGAGACTGTGCTCAATCCGTCACTGAACCCATTACTCCACCGAGATGAAATAGTTATAAACAGGTTGATCGCCCTCGTAGATCTCGGTTTCGATATCTGGATAGAGATCTTCAATCTTTTCAGCGATCGCATTGGCTTCGTCTTCACTCGCATCTTCCCCGTAGATCAGGGTGACGATTTCTTTATCATCATCAATCATTTTCTTGATTGTATCCACTGTCAAGGTTTCTAAGTCGGCCCCGCTCGCTACGATATCGCCATCGATCAAGCCCATAAAGTCATCTTTCTTAATCTTGAGACCGTCAATTTCGGTATCACGGATGGCATGGGTCACTTGTCCGCTGACGACATTTTCCAATTCTGCTTCCATATTCACTTGGTTTTCGGCGAGGGTGTTATTCGCATTGAACCCCAAGAGCGCCGTTAATCCCTGTGAAATAGAGGTGGTTGCGACCACAACAGCCGGTTGATCTACCACTTCAGCTGCTTGGTTTGAGGCCATCAGGATATTCTTGTTGTTTGGCAGGATAATAATCTGTTCGGCGTTGGCTTTTTCGATCGCCTTCACAATGTCTTCGGTGGACGGATTCATTGTCTGTCCGCCGTTGATAATTGTCGTTGCGCCCGCACTCTGCATCAATTCCTGAACACCTGCACCGGCTGCCACAGCAATGATGCCATAGGGTTTCTTCGGTTCGGCTTTTTGGTTGGCGTCGCTCCCTTGGTTTTCGAGGATGGTATCGTGCTGTTCACGCATATTGTCAACCTTCACTGTGGCGAGTGACCCGAAACGCTGCCCGTAAGAGAGGACTTCGCCAGGATACTCCACGTGAACATGGACCTTCACAAACTCATCATCATTCACAACGATCAAAGAATCCCCGAGTTCATTGAGATGGTTGGAGAATGTCTCATAATCAAAGCTATCTTTGACGGTTTTTCCTTGGCCGAGGCGAATCAGCATCTGGGTGCAGTAGCCATACTGAATATCCTCACTCGACACGGAATGTGAGGTGTTGTAGTAATTCTCTTCGTGGGCGAGTTCTTTCACGTCCAGATTTTGGATATCTGGCGTTGTGATTGCGACCTCTTCCCCGGTGAGGGCCTCCAAGAACCCCATATAAATAAAGGTCAAGCCCTGGCCACCACTATCGACCACACCGACTTCTTTGAGGACTTTGAGCTGGTTCGGTGTATTCGCTAATGCTTTCTTAGCGGATTCATAGATCGCATCCATCAATTCAATGATATCGGTTGTCTGTTCACTCGTCATCTGTGCAGTTTCGCCTGCTTCTCTAGCGACACTGAGGATGGTTCCTTCCACTGGCTTCATTACCGCGCGATAGGCCACTTTAACCCCTTCTGCGAGTGCTTGAGCAAAGGCGTTTGTATCCAAGGTTTCCTGCCCTTCGCAGCCCTTCGCAAAACCGCGGAATAACTGCGAGAGGATGACCCCGGAGTTCCCACGGGCACCGAGCAGTAACCCTTTCGCTAAGGCCTGCGCCAGTTCATCCACACGCTTAGAGTCAACTTCGCGGACTTTCTTCACACCGGATTGGAAGGAGAGACTCATGTTGGTTCCCGTATCGCCATCTGGAACAGGGAAAACGTTCAATGAGTTCACATAATCTGCATTATCCGTTAGCCGCTGATTTGCGACTTCTAACATTTGCTTAAATTGTTCAGCGTCAATCAACTTCGTACTCACCAAAATTCTCCTTTACTCCAAACCCTAATCATCCTCAGTAGTGCGAATGCCCTGGACGAACACATTCACTACATTCGCTGAAATACCGAGAAATCTCTCTAAATCGTATTTCACTGAGCTTTGGACGTTACGACAAATCTCTGAAATTTTTGTTCCGAAGTTGACAATAATATACACGTCAACCACCGTTTTGCCATTGTCGCCACTCACGACAACGCCTCTGGAATAATTCTCTAATCCGAGAATGCCTTGAATGCCATCACGAATTTGTTTTCTGGAGGCCATACCGACCACGCCATAGTTCTGCGTGGTCGCAATCCCGACAACTTTACTAATGACATCTTTATCCAAACCAATTTCCCCGTACTGGGTCTTCATTGTGGCTGTCATTGTGACTCCCCCTTAATTATCTGGTTTCGTTCGTAGGTCTTGTTAATAGCGATTATCTATCAAGTACTTTTTGATTTTCTCTACGTTCTGCGGCTCAAAAAGGAAAGGCCTCTGTTCATCTTACCAAATTTAAACGGTAAAAACGACCATCGACCCATATTTTCCCATAATTTATCCCGTGAAAGCCCAGTACCTCCACATGCTCCAAGTGATTGTTTATCACTTTTCGATTTGTGTATGGTAAGCAGATCAGATTGGGTTCCCTCCTAATTATGGTAAAGTAATAGTGAGCGCTATCAATAATGATAGCTGATCAACTATATTCCTATCAGCAATTCAATTGAGGAGGTTCACTATGGCAGATTACGAAGAACTTTATACGACCAGTGCTATCAATACGAATGGACGCAACGGGAAGAGCTATCTCACAGACGGTTCCTTCAGTGTTGATATTGCTACCCCGAAAGAAATGGGGGGCTCTGGTAAAGGCACTAACCCTGAACAATTATTCGCGCTCGGTTACAGTGCTTGTTTCAACAGTGCGCTCGACCTCGTGAAACGCCAGGCGAAGATCAAAGATACCGCTCTCGTTCGTCTCACGGTGCACATGTACAAAGCCAAAACAGATGCTGATTTCAAACTGAGCGTCGATATTGAAGTGGGGGTAGAAAACCAATCCATAGAAGTCGCACAAGCGCTAGCGGAGAAGACACATCATGTATGTCCTTACTCCAAAGCCGTCGATGGCAATATTGACGTCAAACTAACAGGTGTGACATACGAAAGCCTCGCTGATAAATAAGCTGGCAGTATCCATTACCTAACTTTCACTAAATAAGCGTGGAAGCAACGGGTTCCTGATTCAACAGGGGCTGTGGTGCTCTCCACGCTTATTTTTGTATTTTTATACCTGGTGTTTCAGATAATCAACGGCGGATTGCCCGGCGCGCGTCCCAAAGACCACTGTTTCGGCGATCGCATTCCCGCCGAGGCGATTCTTCCCATGCAAACCACCGACGACTTCTCCGGACGCAAAAAGACCAGGAATGATTTGACCCGTTTTAGTGAGGACTTCTGCATGCGGATTAGTTTTAATCCCACCCATCGTAAAATGAATGCCAGGAGCCACAGGAATTCCACCAAATGGCCCCACTTCAAGGGGATGTGGATCAGGGAAGATGCGTTTGTATGCTCTGTCTTCCCCAGTTTGGACGGCTTGGTTCCATGCATTGACGGTATCAACCACCTGCGTCCCTGGAAGCCCTAGCTGTTTTGCCAATGCCTCTACACTATCTGACATTGTGACGAGTCCGCGCGCTGCATAAAAATTCAAAGCTGGCACGCGTTCCCTCACGCCCGCATCAAACAATAAATAGGCTTTTTGTCCGGGTTGATTCTTGATAGCTTGGGAGAGGACATCACGAGGCGCCAGTTCATTAGCAAAGCGTTCCCCTGCCTGATTGACGAGGATGGCGCCTTCTCCACGAACTGCTTCTCCAATCAACATACCTGTTTCTTGGTGAACAGTCGGATGAATTTGTATTTCTGCCATATCCACCGTATCTGCCCCCACACTCTCTGCCAGTCGGATGCCATCACCCACATTGCCCGGCGAGTTCGTCGTAACGGTCTCCTTGAGTTCAGGGCGATACTGACTAATCCAGTCGCGGTTAGCGCCAAAACCACCGGACGCAATCACCACGGCAGACGCCATTATATCCTGCATTTGATCTTTCTGTTGGACGGTTACACCCGTAAGATGTTTTTGCTCGTCCTGAAGCAATGCCATCACGGTAGTCTCCGTCATGAGTGGGATGTTGAGGCGCTGAATTTCATCATAGAGGTGGTGCATCAAGTAACCCCCGATTGCGGAGCCATCATGCGGACGATGGGTGCGTTTAGTCGTCATCCCCCCGAGCATCGTCAATTGATCAAGCATGATACCAAGAGAATCGAGCCACTGAATCGCTTGGGCGGAATGATCCACGAAATAACGCAGTAATGCTGGATCATTCGTTCCATGCCCCCCAAGTAGGGTTTCCTGATAGAAACCCTCATTGTGGTCGAGGATGCCTTGTTGGCGCTGAAATTGGGTCTCAGACGCATTCATTCCGCTTGAGGATTTAATAGAGTTACCACCGACTTTGGGCATTTTTTCAATGACTACAGGACTATAACCGGCCTGTTTAATCACAAGCGCCGCATTGAGGCCAGCGCTCCCACCACCCATAATAATGACATCGTAGTTTTTCATCATAAACTCCTTTAATCTGTTCTAAGCTAACTAATATTGTTCAATTTAAAGCCCCCGAATCGTTGAATTGACGGGCTTCACGTCCTCACTTCTCGAAAATTTCACGAATGAACGTTACTGAGTCATATATTTTGCGAACAGTTGAGCCGTTTTGGTTTCCTGCTCCTGAGTCACATGAGTATAGATGTTTAATGTCATTTCAATATTTGAATGGCCTAGCCTCGTTTGAACGTCTTTCATATCTGCCCCCGCTTGAAACAATAGACTCGCATGCGTATGCCGGAATCCATGAACATTCAAATACGGCAACCCATGGCGCTTTGTGATTCGTTTTGCGACATTCTGAGGGGTTGCGGGGTGTATATGCTTGTTTGTCTTGAACCGTGGGAAAATCAATTGACTAGGGGCAAGCGCATTAAATCCAAACCCCAACAACAGGCGGGCGCTTTCTGTTTTCCACTGTTTGAGCAATTGAACAGTTTGATCATCTAGGGCGATTGTTCTAGTCTTGCCATTCTTTGGCGGGTGTACCTCTAATATATACCGCCCCCGCTCGTCTTTGGCTCGTGCGACCGTTTTATCAATGGTGAGGGTTTGAGCACTGAAATTCACATCTTGCCAAGTGAGCGCCAACGCTTCACCACGACGCGCCCCAGTGTACGCCAACAAATGAAAATACATGAACCACAAAGAGTCATGATCATTTTTTAACGCCTCTAAAAAGCTTTTTAATTCCTCACGGGTATAAAAGTACTTTGAGCGATCTAGGTGTTGCGCTTTCGTATGCTTTGGCCGGATAATCTTGTCGCATGGGTTGGCTTGTATGTAATCCATGATGACCGCATAGGCTAGAACCCTCTTTACATGATTAAAAAATCGTTTCCCCTCGATGTATTGTTCATTCCATTCATTCGCTAGTTTCTGTAATGTCGGGATAGGGATTTTACTTATTGGGAAATGCCCCAACGCCGGCAATATATGAGTATTGAAATGATTTTTTGTTGTGGTGAGCGTGCTTTTTCTGACGTCTTGCCGATATATCTCTAACCACTCGTTATAAACATCCTCAAAGCGTCGGCGCGATTCCTGCAAGTCTTTCCCTGCATTAAAACGCTTCTGACGCTCCTTATAATAGTCTTGGGCTTCTTGCTTACTGGTGAACCCTCTTTTTTGTAATTCTCGTTTGTTGCCGGTACGTGGGTCATAGCCTAGGAATCCCCGGACTTGCCAAAATTCCCCGGCGTTCGTGGTGTATCTGCTATAAGTTGCCATTATTAAATTTACCTCCTCTAAGATCCCCCTCAATCCCGAACCGATAAAAAGGATATAAGAAAAGGCGACGCGCTCAGGGAATGGCTACCCCGTAGCGTCATGGTTTTAAAGTTATATGGTAAGCACTTGCCCCCCAGCCTCTATTTGGCTCTTTTCAGGAGGAAATGACGATAATAAGCGGATCTCTATCCCATCATCATAATATTTTTTTATTACTGATAAAAACAATTCTGTAGTAACTTTCCCTTTTGTTTTATATAACGTTTCTCCAATTCCCAAATTAAAGCCGTTTTCATAGCTTGTCACCTCAATACCTGAATAATCAGAAAGGTCGAAAGCAATATCTTCTGGATTAATATTATCTACTGAATATGTAGCGATATAAAAAACGTTTTGGAAAATATAAAACTTATGAGCTGGATTTGTTACAATCCCCTTTATTATATCCGCCTGTTTGATCGAATTTTTCATAAGAATATTTATTTTTTGATCAATTTTGCCGTACTTCATTATCGTATCGTTGTATACCTGTTTAGCTGCTTGAAGTTGCATCACGATTGTATTTGTGTTGTAAATAGGTACAAAAACATTTGTAGATTTATCTTTCTTTATGAGATTTTCTACCTTTACATTGCCCATTTCTGCTATCTTCTTTAAATTCTCGTTGCTTGGCTGGTTGCGTCCTTTTTCCCAATTGCTAACAGCAGATACACCGACCCCCAAACGATCAGCCAACTCTTTTTGGCTAAGCCCGTAATTTTTTCTTATGGTTCTTATTCTTGCTCCTAGTTCTTTGTTTTCTTCATTTATTGCCATGTTCTCACCTCCTATGTAAATATTTTATCACAAAAATACAGCTAAATACATCAAAAATCACAATAAGTCAGTTGACAAACAAGCAAAAGTGAATTATGCTGATTATACAGTAAAATACAGAAAGGAGATGGCGTAGAATCATGAACACAAAAATAGTCTATATGTACCGGCATTCATTCGCAAAAACACAAGCAGAAGCCGCAAAACTCATGGGGTTATCGCTTAGTGCTTACCGTAGTAGAGAAACCGGAAAAACAGAATTTGACCGGTCAGAAATGCTGAAGTTCACCAGCTTAGTACAGAAAGAAAAACCAGATATTACAGTTAATGACATCTTTTTTAGTGATTAGAAAGGAGGCGACGGAATGACCCCCGTCACGATCCTAGCGCCCGAAATGCAGGACGCTTTAAGGAAAGAAATTGCGAAAGTGTACCGGGATGCCATGAAAGAAGCGCGCAAGGACTTATTAAACTATAAGGAGTGGTTAACGTTTCAAGAGGTGGGCAATTTGATGAATGTATCCCCCGGGACGCTTAACAAGTGGATTGATACCGGCCTCCCCTATTCAAAAATAGACGCCAAGAAGTATATCAGCCGGCAAAAGCTGAATGCGTTTATAGATTCTCATACTGTTTAACCCCCTTTTAAATCCCGAACCGATAAAAAAGGACATAAATATCCAGTGAAAGGAGGTGAGAAAAATGAACGTCAAAAGCATACGCGGACAAACTTGTCGATGAATTAGAGGCGTTTACAGTCCTGTTAAATGAGGAGTGTAACACCGTTAAAACGGTGATAGAGAAATTAGAGGAGGACGGGCGATCATGAAAGAACCGACTTACAAAGTACCAACTTATATAGAGGCGTTAAGGACATACGCGCGGAATTGCGCGGACTTATCCACCGGGCTATATAACAATATCAGTCATAGCCTCGAGGACATTCGAGGAGGCAATACAGACATGTATAGCCGTATGGATATGTTAGAGGGAATAGCGAACATCCTACAAGAGCATACAGCCCAATTATCTAGCATGGTGAGCAGTTTGAAGCCTGAAGATTTTGAGGAATAGAAGAGGAGAATGAAGAACGATGAACGAACTGAAGAACATTGAATACAAAGCCCAAGAAGTCGAAGAGATGATGAACATGTTACGGCATGCCATCGATTACGCGAATTACGTCGATTTTGATGTCTATGAGTATATTGAGCAAGTAAGAGAATACGCCCGGCTGGTCTACGGTCGTACCGCTGATCTAGAGTGGGAAATTCACAACTTAGCAGAAGACAAAGACGAGGAGGAAACAGAAGAATGAGCGACACAATCACCAAACTAGAAGACGCATACAACACCATACACGACTGTAACACGCTCTTACAATTGTGTAGCCATGCCATCAATACGCCCAAGCGATCACCTAAAGAAATGGCAATCGATGAAACTTTAATGATCGTTATGGATTACCTAGAGAATTCGGCGAGCCTGATCGCCGAAGCAATGGAATAGAAACGGAGGTTAGTCGGATGAATAACAATACGATCACCGAATACAAACAAGCCTGTACAAACATCTGGAATAGCTACACCCTCATCCAATCTATGAGCTTTCTTTTACGGGACATCAAACAACGAGCGGAACGCGTAATCGACGAGGACGACACCGACAAGCGGGGGGAGCTGTATGCCGTGCTCTATGACGAACTGGAAAACCTACACGGACAAATAAATATCATCATCGATCTTCTAAACGCGTCAATGGTACCAATTGGGCTGGTTGAAAAGCATTTAGACAACTACCAACGAGCGACAAAACCGAATTCAGTGATTGCGGGGCGTGATTGGTGTATCGATATGAGTGAGGAGGCGACGGAATGACCCCCGTCAGCGATCGAACTAAACAACTATTACTCATTGAGGACTTGCGGGACTGTTACACGATCGCCCAAGTTTCCCGCAACAGCCTTCAAAATGGCGGGGATGTGTTGCCCGTCAGTGACGCCCTGACCGTCCTTTTACGGCGCTTAGACGGCTGTATAGACGATTTAACGGACATCATAGACCAATAAAAAAAGCGCCTCATCATTGAAGCGCTAAGCATCTACCCTGCTTTACAGTCCTTTGACAATAGAATAGACGGATACACGAATCTAAAAAAGGGCCAAATGGAAATAGTAGAAGTTAGGTTTATTATAACATTTTCCTGACAATATGGCAAACTATTCCCTGCTCTTTTCTAAGGTCAAAATTGATCAACGTGTATCCATTCACTGAAAAAGGACGATCGTAGGGGGTATGTGCTTTATAATATAATTGATAGCTCCTATTTCACTGGTAGGAGCTTTTTTAATTTTACAGGAGGTACCGAGATGAAACAAGGTAAGAAAAAAATTCAAGTCGGCTATGAGATTGATGATGAAACGCTACAATTTTGCGCCCGCTTAGCATTTGAGACTAAAACGCCCATCATGGAAATTTTAGAGATATATGTGAATTGCGTCAGATATGCCGAAAAAATCAAGAAACAGGAGGCCCGCAAGAAATGGAACAAGAAGCCAAACCGACGTTAAAGAGAGTAGACGCCCATGACAATGTGTGGGACTGTTACACGCTCATCGATACGGCCCGGCATATGGTGGATCATGTGGCCGAGCAATTAGACGACTCTAAGCAATGTGAGGACTTAACATTAGCATCCCAAACGCTGGAAATGGCGTTGCGTAACTTAGACGAGACCGGGGACGCGATTCTGGACCTCATGCATTACCGTGTGACGCATTAAGGAGGTTCACCCATGGAAACACTCACCAACAAGCATATCACCGCCATACAGCGCATTATAGAGGATCAACGGGACAAATTAATACTGTTGTCGCTTCTCGTTGAGAACAGCGCGGACGATCCGGACGGCGCAAAGCATTTCATAGACAACAGCCCAACCATTATAAAAAACATGATCCGCGATAGTGATCGGATTTATGACCTGTTAAACAGCCGAGAGCACGAAGAATTATTCAATTTCTATAGTCGTGAGCTGTTCGGGGAAATCTAAGCCACTCAAAAGGAGGATTCAACGCATGAAATTAGATGAATTAGAAAAGCACAACCGACTATTGAAAGACATCAAAGAATAGAGGAGGAACCCCAATGACAAAAGCAGATACATATAACAAGCGACTGAAACGACTACGCAAAGCGGTAGAGAAATCCAACGCCCCGAACAAGACAAAACGGGAAATACTGGAAGTCATTGACCGAATGCATTTTTTTGATCTCGATGACCCCGAACAAGTAAAGTTTTACGCCCAACCAGGCGCACATATTGAAATCATCGAATAAGGAGGTGAATTATATGACGATTGATTATAACCGAGCGGCTTTCTATTATGACGATCTCCAAGACCTATTAAAGCGACTTGAGGCGATCAACACGCCCAATCTTTCCAGGATCAAGAAAATCATGAACCGAATTCAATTTTGCGACATCACCGACCCTCAACAAGTCGCCCGGAATTTGGGGAATGCGTATTATCGTGTGGACATCAAAGGAGAGGGCCATATATTCAAAAATTTACAACTGGATTATACGATCACAAACAAAAAAACAGGTGTGTCATATGGTGATTTTAATTTTAAGAAGAACGAGGACGGCGAAACCTCAACCACCTTTAAACCGCGCCAATTCCATGGATATGGGCGGTTCATTGCCGACTTGATCGCTAAGAAAGTTATTTATTTTAATGGATACTTTCGAATCGTAGAGGATCATACCTATACAACTATCAAAAATGAGACTGCCCTTTTACACTATTATCCAGTACCCAATAACCGCGATCATATTAGCGATTTTTTAGACGTGTTCCAGCAGATCTATGCCCAATTTACGGACTATAACCAGCCGTACACGGTACACCCTTACGCCTTGAGCGGGCGGGATTTCCTGATGAATTTTAAAACGCGTGACATGCGACTCAATCAATACCCAACGGAAACAGATTTATTTTTTCAGTTCTATGATGTGAGTTATGCGGATTTGGATTTCAACCGGGCAAAAAACTACGTGGAAATGGTGAGCGCTAATGATAAGAGCCTTAAAAACCTTTTGTTATTACACGCCTATATCTATATGCGTATGCTCGACCTCGTACCGCCTTCAAAATTCTTCATCATGAAAGACTTTGGGCGAACCGGTAAAGGGCTGTTCATTAAGTCGCTTGAGGGATTTGCCAATATTCACCGCGTGGAATTCGACAATCTTGTTAATGGTAGTGGAATCGAGAAATCGAACGAATGGGCCAACTTCTACGGCGCGGACGTGGTACACGCCAACGAAACAGGCGCCATCACTCCTGAACAAATGCGTATTCTTAGACGTATCGCAAGCGGGGAAAGTGTCACGGGTCGTTATATCGGTCAAAATAATTTTAAGTTTAATATTTCTGCCCCGCTGGTCCTTGATACGAATGAAATTGTAGACATCGGGCAAATTACGGCAAACCGATCAAGAGCGGTTAAAATCGCTTTTAAGGATCGACCACATGACGAAACAGAAGCCGAACGGGTCGCCATCTTTGCGCCGTATTGGGATTTTATCACCAGCGAAAAAACGAAAGTGATCGCGTCTTTGTCTTTCCTTGCGAACAGCTTAGACCAGTTAGACCAGGACGGCGGGCGGTTTAGCTTTGAGGATACACCATTGCCCCAATACTACGACGCGGACGACCTCACCGACACGCAAAAAATTTTATTGTTTGAGATTCATGAAAACGGCTATATAGAAGCAAATAACCCTACTCTTCAAATGGCAATCCTACAAGACTATGGAAAATTAAGCACAAAACGAGCACAACAAGACATTAAAGCCATTGGGGTCGCAACAAATAAAGCGAAATGGATCGACGGGAAAACCGTTAAGGTAAACACTATTAAAAATAAAGAGCTGTTTAACATTGCTTACAAGTTAGTCAGTGAATCTATGTTGGCAACCACCTAGCCCCTAAGCTTATGAAGTTATGCAATGACAAAAAATCAAAACAGCACATATTACTAACATTTTTCGCCTTACCTAGGCCATTACCGCCAACTTACCAACATGAAACGTTGTTAATTCAACAACTTACCAACATAACCGACTTTTAAAATCCAATCGGCATCACTATTATACCGAAAGGCCTAGAATACTGATATAACAGGCGTTTGCGGTGTTTCAGAAAAATAGGGGTCGGCGGTGGGTATAGTCTTCTTTATAGAGAATGGCGGTAATGTCGGTAACGACCCGCCAAAACGTTGACGCCATGCGGCTTTTGGCGTCGGTAATGAACTAAAAAAGTTGGTTATAGGTTAGTAAGCTTACCGACATTAAAACACAGCCAAAACACATTAATATTCTGACAACATACAAACAAGCTCAAAAGCGTACAAACTGAATTCAAAAGTGATAGAGAGATCTGTAACTAACCAAGAACAGCATAATAACAACATGTAACCAGCGTAACCGACATAATAAAACCAACGAAAGGAGGCGGACGACTTGAATAGCTATGAAATGGCTCTAAATATCCTCACAATTGAGGGCGTCGAGTGTATCCCCATTGATCAAGATAAGCGCCCCGCCCTCGCATTCAAGGACACGCCAATAACCACCGACTTCATAGAGGAGCACGCGACCATCTACGCGAACAGCCCGGGCCTTGCGGTTCTATGCCGGGGGTTGTGGTGTATCGATATCGACAAAGGACACGGCGACGGCGTGAACGGGTTTCAATCCTTGCAGGAATCGGAATACATGCCCGAACTACTGAACAACCTCAACACCTGGCAACAGAAGACACCAAGCGGGGGGCGTCATCTGATTTATAAGAAACGGGAGGGCATCCCCTACCGTCAAAAAATCAGCTTCATGCCCGGGGTCGACATCAAGGCCCATCATAATAATTATTTTCTGTTAAGTGGATCCAGAACAGCGCGGGGCGTGTATCAATCCAACCACAAGCGCCCCCAATACTACGCCGGGGAATTAGAATCACATATCTTTGAGGAGGAGGACACGGGGGCGGGGTTTGTTTCTCCTGTTCTTCAGTCGATGGATTTTAGCCATCTCAAGCCCTACGCCCATCACGGCAAGGGCAAAGGCAAAGAGGCATACAACAGAATCATACGAGGCGAAAGCGTGAACCGTAACAACGATCTGTTTCTAGCCTCGTCCTATTGCAAAGCTTGCGGGATCCCGATTGATCCACTGATAACCCTCATCGGCGACATAAAGAACGGGGATGCATTCACTGAATCCGAATTCTTGAAGACGGTGAACAGTGCTCAATAATCAAAAGCATACCAAAAGCCAACAAAAACGGCGATGAAATACCGAAAAACGGAGCTAAGACGCTCAAAACGCTACATATAGACACATCTAAGAAATCGAACGCAATATATAGTAAAATAAGGGTATCAACACAAAGGAGTGGTTACAAATGGAAAAAGGCAAAGACCCGGAATTTGAAGCCTATTATAAAGAATGGGTAAAAGAGCAAGAAAAGCGCGTGAACCCATGGGCAGAAGAAGTCAAGCGCCGGAATGATATGACCTTGCAAGATTTAGAAAATTATAAGCGTGAACAGGGGTATTTAAATTATCTCTATGCAAAGGCTGGCAAGCAGGCCAAAGAAGAAAATGAAGCGAAAGCAAAGAAAGAACTCAAGCGCCGACTAAGTGAAGCAGAAGCACGGGCCAAAGAAGAAATTAAGAAAGAAATGAACGACTATGACAACGATTATTTACAAACCGAAAAAGAAGCAGGAGTTAAAAAAGCTTATAAAGAATTAATTCGGGGGCTAGGATTCAACGCAGATTAAAATTAGAGGGGTGTCACTATGCTAGACGTCATCCGGACGAACCAGAAGAAAGCCATCAAAAAAGCGGGCGACCTACTGAAAGAGTTTCATACGATTAGACGCCTAGCAGGTGAACCCATCCCCCAACGTTTAACAAGCTCATGGCAAGCGGTACATGTTCAAACTTCACCAGATAACACCAATGAACGGCGAATCATTCAGCAACTAGACGCAAAAAAGCAGTTAAACGATATTTATAGCGCGTTAAACACCTTAGACGATCAGGCCCGGCGCCTGCTATGGTTGTCCTATATCGACACCCAACAGCGTTATAAGTATGAAATTTATGAAGAGATGTGTATCAGTAAAACAAGCTACTACACTTATTTAAATCAAGCACTATTACAATTTGCAGAAGCCTATAACGGCGGGGAATTGTTTCAGTAAAGGAGAATCATATCATGCCAACACTACAAGAATATCATGACAAATTTGAGAAGATCGCGGACGATAACCAGAAGAAACGCGCGGACATCATTGAGAAATATAACCAATGTGAGAAAGACAAAGCAGAAGCCGAACAGAAATATAGCGAATGCATGCGAAAGACGCAACTAGAAGAAGCGAGCACATGGAAATTAAAGGCCAACGAGTTAGGCCAACGCATGAAAGTATATAACGACTTATTAGAAGAAAATTATTTCATGCCTTTGATTGATTCGCCTGATTATGATGAGTATCTGGAAACTGTTAGAGCTCAAGCACAAAAGGAAATTAATGGCATTTTTAAAGATCAAAAAAAGGACTTTGAGAAAGCGAAACAGCTTTTACAAAAATTAAAAAGTGATGTCGATCAAAAAATCGACTTAGCAAATGAAACCATCCATACACTGGAATATGATGTTTATCAATTCAAAGACCACTGGGAAAAAGATCCACGAGCTAGAACCGTGTATCGTGATAGCGAATTAGGACTAGTTAAAGGACTCTACAGCCTTAGGAAAGCAATTCAGCAATTAGAAGACCTACCAGAAGAACGCGCAGAATAATCCCCGACCCCGACCCCTGACACTATAGAGGTCCGCACAATGCTCTTAGAAGCCTCTAGAAGGCCATATAAGACGCGTAAGGACGTGAACAGGTCAATTATATTCTGATGAGTTAAGAAGCAAGTAAGAGGCAAGAGAAAGCGACAAAAGTGTAGCAAGACACAAAGACGACCGAGCAGGCCACCCGGTCCCCTACCCTCTCACCCGTACCAGCTAGGAGCAGGCTCACGAGTGAACAGGAGAATAACAAACAGACGAGCAAAATATAATTATTTTTATATTCACTCGTGAATTGTTCTTTGAATCAAAACAATTTATAACTAAAAGGGGGTATACCTCCCCCTAGGGGGGGCCTCGTACCTGCCCAGCGCTTTACTGTACATATATTCTCATGAATAATTTCACTTATTTTGACAAAAAATCCAATATAAAGGAGGTTGAGGCCTATGAATGAAAATGAGATTGCTCAAGATCTTTATATGCTAGTGAATAAGACATATCACCAAAGAATTACCAACGATTCAAAAATCCAAGCCCTATTACAAGGCAAAAAACGCAGCCACAAGCAGGCGGACGAATTCGCAAAACAAACCGCCAAACAGCTAGGCGCGTCGATTCAGGATCATGTATATAGCGCCGTGTTACCAGATGGGCGCATGTCCTACGAGATGGCGGACCATGTTATCGGGAAAATGTTAGAAGAATCTTACAGGGATGTGGATGATTTTACCGCAAGCGTTCAAAAGTCCTTAAATAAAGATGCAAAATTAGGGATAAAAGCACAAAAAACAGATTTTAACACCAACATGGCGAAAGGGCTCGTCAATAAAGTAAGTGAGGCGGATAACTTTGATGCGTTCACCTCACAATTGAACACTCTTTTAGAAACTTTCCATAAAAATATCGTACTGGATAACTTGCAGAAAAATGTAGAGTTACACCGCCGGGCGGGACTACACCCTCATATCGAGCGCCGTTATTTTGGTGGTTGTGACTGGTGTCAAAAGCTTGCGGGGGATTATGATTATCCTGATGAGACGCCTCACGATGTGTTTCGACGTCATAAAAATTGTAATTGCGTCGTTGAGTATTTCCCTTACAAAGGGAAAAAGCAAGATGTCTGGTCTAAGGTCAAATCAAATTATAATAAAAATGAAGACGACCTCAAACGTCGGAAATTGTTAGGTAGCTTGAGAGGCTACACCCCACACGCTAAGGCCGTACAAAAAGCCCGCGACATATCAAGCAAAGACGTCAGAAACGCATTCCGCCATCCTTTGCGGGTTCAAAAAGCAAACTACGGCGAAAAATCAGGCCTCACCTATCAGAAAATCATAGGCGAAAAAGTAACGGTTATCGTGAATCCTTTGACTGGTAAAGTGTTATCGACGTATAATACTCTTCCACAAACAAGAAAGAAATACAGAGCGGGGGCGGTTTTTGATGTTTAGCATTACACAACTGAATCTCATGAAAAAACATGGGATCGATCCTAAAGGGGGGGCGCTGTATCTTGAAGAACAAATTTCTAACCTGCTCATGTTGAAGGGCTATGACGGGCACGGCAACCCCACCGAAACCGGTCTAATTTGTGAGAGCATTATCGACATATTAACCAATTCACCAAACCGTTTAAAAATCTGAACAGATGTGTTATACTACTGTAGTACGCTTAAGCGTACCTCTAAGAATTTGGATTTCCATTGTTCTAGACTTGTTGGGGGCTATCTCTTTTGAGGGAGATAGCTCTTTTTTTATGCCCTCTAAGGGGATTCACCTACCTATGGGTACAGGTTTTAACAAAATATTAGAACCGGCATTCGATGGCGGTCGGGGTGTCGCAGATTCCCAAAATAGAAACATGCCAATTCATGGGGTAACGATTTGTGACCCCATCGCAACACGTCACAAGACGCCAATATAGCCCGCTAGAGCCGTTTAAATGGCTTAGACGGTATCATTCCCCGGTGGTTATGCCTATAAAATTTTGATATAATAGAGGTGCAGGCAAAGCGCTGTATACTCATGACATCGAATTAACGTTTAAGCGATATTTTTATATCGTCGATCATGAGGGGACCACCTATTGAGGTGGTTTTTTTATGCCCTCATCCTCCTAAGGCTGTAGAAGCGAAATATAGGACGACAACCAGCAAGGCAATTCATCTCTTGAACGCCCCCCGGTTAGTTTGTTGTGCGAACTAATTAATTCAGACCCAGCATAGAGGAGGAGCCACACCACCTCCCCCATTCACGCCCTAGGCCCCTCTAGACGGCTGGAAATGACTAAGACGGGCAATCATACCCCGACCCACCCAGAAGCGCATACAGGGCAATTCATGGCGTGAGGGGTAGCAGATTCCCAAAACGGGAATGCGCCAAACGATTTATGACCCCATCACATCTTCATAACTTAAAAGGGTTATAGCAAAACGGTAGAACCCTATCAGAACACCATTCACACCCCTTATTTTCACCTAAATCGCTGAAAGTATCCAATTATCTTATAGTTATATAATCCTCCGTACGTTGGCGGGTGTAGCCTATTTATCTCTATCTCCTCACCAGAAGCGAATACAACCCCGTAGAGCCCTCTAAATGGTTGGCGGGTGTATCTTGTATTCCTCACCCTCTAACACGCTTAAAAAAGGCCCTGACGCTGACATCACCGACGCCGCCATAAAAAAGCACGAACGGTCACGGGCTATATATGTCCTAATTTCACGAAAAAAAGAGGCTAGTCAAGTGGCTAGTCTCGTTCATTCATCCGGGTTTTGAGGGGGTCAATTTCACGAAAATCTCACGAATAAAACAACCGTGAGCAATTGAATTCATTTTAAAGTAATCTAGTTAAAAACGTTTATATGACGCTGTTTTTGTGTTGTTTTGTGGGTCGTTGTGGGGTGGTGGTTTAACTAATATTGTTCCTCATCAATGCTCCACAGCCGCATATCAGGAATAATCCAAAACAGTGGCGCCACCGCATAGAGGAGGCCTGATAGATGTGGCCAAAAGTAAGCTACGCACACCGCCACAAAATACATAGCGAGAGTGATTTTTCCCTTGTGATCATGCCCAATGCTCTGTGCAATCTCACTGTCCGGTCCGCCAAAACGAACGATCTCATATTGGATGCCGAGATAGCTGAGAGCGGACAGAAGGAGGACCACCCCATACACAAAGGTTGCTAAAGGATTAAAGGGGAACTTCCCCATAAATTCCGTCGCAAATGGAATAAAGGATAAGCAGAAGAGACAAAAGAGATTCTTCCACAGTAATTTCCCGCTCACGTAGGTAATTTTGGAGACAAGCTGGTGATGATTGATCCAATACGTCCCTAAATAAACAAACGAAATCGCATAACAGAGGACGGTCGGCCAGATTGCGAGTAAGGCGCGGACAGTCGGTTCATCAGGTACCTCCAGCTGTAGCACCATAATCGTAATAATAATTCCCAGTACCCCGTCACTAAAAGCTTCCATTCGATTTTTACTCATGTTTTGCCCCTCTCCCTGCTCAAAAAAAGAGCTTCTGTTCACCACTAGGATAAACAGAAGCTCTTAAGCACGCAATTATTTTGTCAGGTCTTTTACCTTCATGAGACGAATCTTGGTGGAACGCTCGCCCTCCGCTAAACGATTTTCAATGTAGTTGATGGTCGCTTCAGTATCCGGAATCATGCGATATTCCAACGCATTCACGCGCCGACGTGTCTCTTCAATCTCCCCAGCCAACAACTGGACTTTCTTCTCGTTCTCTGAAAGTTCGAGGAGTTTCGGGAGCACCTCTAAGAGTACATCAACGGATTCATCAAGTTCGCTCGAGGTATTCAAATAACTATAAGCAAAGCGCTCCTGTTCACTGATGTCTTCTTCCGTATTGGAGAAGGTCATCTGTGGAACGACCACATTCATGATCCGATCGCTCTCAACGTGTAATTCCGTTGCTTGCGGTGGGAGGGACACGACTTCTTCCAAGAAAGCACGCTTCGTTAAGGCGGTTGCCAAAGAGAAGTTCACAAGTGCTTCAGACAAAGCTTTCTCCACTTCCCGGCGCAACTGATCGGTTTTGCGAGCGAGCGGAATAAATTGGCGCATGAGTTCGTCCTGTTTGTTCTTCAACAGGTCATGCCCACGTTCGGCAATATCCAGCGTTCCCCGCAGTTTTTGGAGTTCCATGCGGGTGGGCTTGACATTCTTGACTTTGGCCATTAGTCCTCACCCTCATCATTAGCACTTTCTGGGTAGTAGCGTTCAATGAATTTGTCGCTAATACGCGTCAGGTCGCTCTTCGGAATCAACGTGAGCAATTGCCATGCGAGGTCGATACTTTCTTCGATGGAACGGTTGGTATCGAAACCTTGGTTGACATATTGCTTCTCGAATTCTTCCGCGAACTTGAGATATTTACGGTCGTTCTCAGACAGTGCTGATTCCCCCAACACAACGGCTAATTCTTTGGCGTCTTTCCCTTTTGCATAGGCAGAGAATAACTGGTTCATGGTGTCGGCGTGGTCTTCACGCGTCTTGCCTGGACCCGTCCCTTCATCTTTCAACCGGGAGAGGGATGGGAGCACGTTGATTGGTGGTTGAATCCCCTGGTTATCCAAATCGTGGTCCAAAATAATCTGGCCCTCTGTAATGTAACCGGTCAAGTCAGGGATTGGGTGGGTAATATCATCTTCTGGCATGGTCAGGATCGGAATCTGGGTCACAGAACCTTTTTTGCCACGAATACGCCCGGCCCGTTCATAGATCGTGGAGAGGTCCGTATAGAGATACCCTGGATAACCCCCACGTCCTGGCACTTCACGACGAGCAGCGGACACTTCACGCAAGGCTTCCGCATAGTTCGTCATGTCGGTCATAATGACCAACACGTGCATATCGCGTTCATAGGCGAGATATTCAGCTGCCGTCAATGCGATTTTTGGTGTAGCGAGACGCTCAATCGCTGGGTCGTCCGCCAAGTTCAAAAACAGCACGGAACGATCACTCGCGCCAGTTTCTTTGAAGTTCTCAATGAAGAATTGTGCCTCTTCAAAGGTGACCCCCATCGCTGCAAAGACAACCGCGAATTCTGCGTCGTCATTGAGCACGGTCGCTTGCCGCGCAATCTGGGCCGCTAATTCCTTGTGCGGGAGCCCAGAGCCAGAGAAAATCGGCAACTTCTGCCCACGCACCAAGGTATTCATGTGGTCGATCGTGGAAATCCCGGTTTGAATAAATTCATCCGGATATTCTCGGGCCATTGGATTTAAGGCTTCCCCATTAATATCGCGCTGTTCTTCTGGGATAATCTGTGGGCCTTGGTCGATTGGATTCCCCAGCCCATCGAAAGTCCGTCCCACGATATCCGGCGACACACCGAACGTTAATGGGCGTCCGGTGAAACGTACCTTGGAGTCGCGGAGGTTAATCCCCGACCCACCACCGAAGATCTGAACGATGGCGCGGTGTTCTTCCACAGTGAGGACCTGTCCGATACGTTTGTCGCCGTTCTGCATTTGGATTTCTACCAATTCATCGTAAGCAACATTATCGACTTCATCCACCACCATCAGCGGGCCGTAAACATCAGTGATCGATTTATATTCTTTTAACACTAGCGATTACCCCCTTGCTGAATAATGGCTTGGAAGGTTTCAGAGATTTCTGCTTTCAACTCATCCAATTTGTTGAGTTCTTCTTCTGGAATATATTTCATCCGTTCGATCCGCTCGCGCAAGTCCGTGGTTCCTTCCATAATTTCATCGAAGTAGCTGCCCAATTCCAGGGCACGTTTCCCGTTATTGTTGAAGTCGAGAATCGCGGACAACATCTTGTATTGTTTGTCCATGGAAGCCGTCTGGTCGATTTCATTATAAGAGTTCTGCTGTAAGTAAGCCTCACGGAGCATCCCTGCTACCATCAATTGGAGACGGTCACTCTCAGAGAGAGAGTTCACCCCAACCAACTGAACAATTTCATTCAAGTCTTGTTCATGTTGAAGGATGTTCATCGCGGTTTGAACGAGTTCTGGCCAGTCGCTGGCGAGTTCTTGGCCAAGTTTCGCACGCACGGCATCACTGTAGAGCGAGTAGGATTCGAGCCAGTTGATCGCTGGGAAGTGACGCTGCTGAGCGAGAGAGGAATCGAGTCCCCAGTATACTTTTACCACGCGCAGGGTATTCTGGGTGACTGGTTCAGATGTATCCCCACCTGGAGGCGATACTGCACCAACCGCCGTAACGGAACCGGTCCGCTCGTCGCTACCTAAGGTTTCAACATAACCTGCACGTTCGTAGTATTCCGCAATCCGGGATCCGAGATAAGCTGGATAACCTTCATCCCCAGGCATTTCTTCCAGACGTCCGGACATTTCACGTAAAGCCTCCGCCCAACGTGAGGTCGAGTCCGCCATGATTGCCACGGAATAGCCCATGTCACGGTAGTATTCCGCCATGGTAATCCCGGTATAAATGGACGCTTCACGCGCGGCAACCGGCATGTTGGAGGTGTTGGCAATCAACACGGTCCGTTCCATGATGGATTCACCGGTCTCTGGGTCAATCAATTCTGGGAACTCATTCATAACCTCGGTCATTTCGTTCCCACGTTCACCACATCCAACATAAACAACGACATCTGCATCCGCGAATTTTGCGATCTGGTGCTGCAGAACCGTTTTTCCTGCACCGAATGGACCAGGAATGGCAGCCGCCCCGCCTTTTGTAATGGGGAAGAAAGTATCAATCACCCGCTGCCCAGTTGGCAAGATCTGGCTTGGCACATATTTCTCTTGGAATGGACGACCCACGCGGATTGGCCAACGTTGCGTCATGGTGAAGGATTTCTCCTCCCCATCTTCGGTTTTAATGGTGTAGACGTCATCATCCAGCGTATAGTCACCAGATTGGATCTTCACTAATTCACCTTCGACACCTGTTGGAACCATAATTTTATGAGTAATAATCTTGGTTTCCTCAACGGTTCCCACGATATCACCAGGAACGACGGTATCCCCCACTTGTTTGGTCTGTTCAAAATGCCAAACTTGGCTGTGGTCCAAAGCATCCACCTGTACCCCACGTTTGAGGTAATCGGAGTTGGTTTTGTCCATGAATCCTTCAAGTGGACGTTGGATCCCGTCAAACATCTTCGTTAATAATCCTGGTCCTAACTCCACTGATAGGGGAGCCCCACTGACTTCAACTGGTTCACCCGGTTTCAATCCTGAGGTTTCTTCATAAACCTGAATGGATGCGACGTCCCCGTGCATTTCAATGACTTCGCCGGTCAAACGCAAATTGCCGACATAGCACACTTCCTGCACATAAGCATCGTCCATCCCAGCGGCTTTAATCAATGGACCAGAAACTTCAATAATTTTTCCTGCTTTCAAAAGTTCCCCTCCTTAATCTAGGATATCCTGTCCGACTGCTCGTTCAACGGTTCCACGGAGGCGTTGACTCGCCAAACCGGTTGAACCCTTGAGTGAAGGAATCAAAATAATGGCCGGTAGCGTTTGACTCTCGTAGTAATCGAGTACATCGGGGATTTCTGCTGCGATTGTTTCAGTTAAATAGATAATGCCATATTCGTCATCGGCTAGCGTGCGGATTTGACGACGTGCCTCTGCTGCTGATTCCACCGCAAAGGTCGTGAAATTTAACAGCTTGAAAGGAAAGACCGCATTTGCTTCGCCGACAACACCTATTTTAGCTTTCATAAATCGGCTGCATCCTTTCTTCAATGGCACTGGCATCGAGATCATTCTGTTTGCCCGTAATCACTAAGCGTAAGTTATCAATCTCCTTGGAGAGGAAATAGAGATAACTCATCAATGGCAGTGGCCCAAATGCTTGGAGTTGGGCGTCCTGCATCAACTGAGCATGTTCAACTTCCACCACATGTTCAATGGCTGTGACGTCGAGTGGATCCTGCTCTAGGAGTTTTTGGATCGTTTTGTTATCCGTGATCCGTTCCACTAAATGCGCGATCCGTTTGTTGTCATCACTCTGGAGAACTTCCACCCATTCATCTTCAGTGAGCGTCCCCTGATCTGACAAGACGACATACATAAATCCACGTGAGCGCTGATCATGACGCATCCGAAGCCCCATAATGAGATTCTTCAGGTCAATCCACTGCTTTATCCAGTTTTCGATCGCTGGTTCTTCGACTTCTTCGGCAAGGTGGCGGATATGCTCCAAATACCCCAAGTCAAAGAGAATGGAGATACTGTTGGTGTCATGTTGTTCATTGTAGGCCGCTTTGACCTCACGCACAGCTTTAGCGAGCGGTTGTGGGAGATCACCCTCTCCCTCCCCATTGATCAACTGCCTTAATGTCTTCAGGTCGTAGTGACCATATGTGAGATAT
The DNA here is from genome assembly GCA_030528285.1 of Aerococcus sp. Lineage (GTDB taxonomy): Bacteria > Bacillota > Bacilli > Lactobacillales > Aerococcaceae > Aerococcus. The sequence continues at coordinate 39,424 of JAUMZE010000001.1, forward strand.
AAATCACTCAGATCACGATTAGAGATATGTTCTTTGTAGAGTACCTTGAGATTATGATAATCAAAGCGCAACGCAAAGAAATCTAAAATCCGAGTATTCGGGACAGAGTGATAGAACTCTTGATAGTCTGCTTTTAAGCGAGCATCAAAAATTTCTTCCCAGCTGTCTTGCTCTTTCACAGGATAATGATGATCAGACAACGCTTGACGAATGGCCTCATCTGACGACATCTGCCAAATCTGTTTGAAATCATCGCGTGTCATTAAACGCTGCTCGAACAGCCGAATAGTGACGTTCAACGCCGAGTAGCTGTTCGTCATGGGCTATTCCCCCTCTCCAGACGCTTTGGCTACCTCTGCTAGAAAGCGCGCAGACAATCCATCCGCTTGCTCATCTAATAATGCTTGATAGGTATAATTATAATCCACTGCTGACTGAGACAGAATGAAACCACCCACACGTGGCATGGTTTCTGTAGAGATGGTGAGTTTTGGATAATCGGCCTTGAGTTGGTCGAATGCGTCCTTCGATAGCTCAGCTTGGTTGAGAGCCCCGAAGCGTAATTCACTCGGTTGATCTCCCACCGTTTGGAGCGCTTGTTTCACCAATTTCAATAACTGATCTTCAGGCAGTGCGTGGAGTTTTTCCAACGCGCCCTTGAAGACGTCCTGCATGAGGCGATCCTGCTGTTGCAATTCCTGGTGCCGCTGTTGGGCGTTGAACTGCTGGAGTTGCGTTTGCACACGCTGCTGGTATTTGCGCTCAATCGCTTGCTTACGGGCCGTTAAATCGTCAGCGATCGCTTGTTCTTTCTTAGCGGTATGTTCAGCGACTTGCCGTTTATCCGCTGTTAACTTTTCTTTTTCTTCTTGACGGATTTTATCAAGAATCTGTTCCTTGATTGCTTCAATTGTCGCCATCCGATTAAGACCTCCTTACTTTCATGAACCATTGTCCTCAAACGAACGAATGATTATTTCACACTAAAGAGTAAGAAAATCGAAATCAATAACGCTAAGATGGCATAGGTTTCTACCATAACGGATAACACAATCGCGTTGGTCATTTTTTCTGGACGTTTTGCCAAGATTTGTAACCCGGATGTGGCAACTTGTCCTTGGTAACGTGCGGAGATCCAACCAACGAGCCCAACTGGAATGCCGGCTACGAGATATTGGAAACCTTGTGCCAAGGAAAGATCTGGGCTCAAGCGTAAGTACATCAAGAAACCAACTAAGAAGCCGTACAGCCCTTGGGTCCCTGGTAACAATTGCAAAATGATGGCTTGAGCAAATTTTTCTGGTTGGTCCTTCAACAGTGCCGCTGCTGCTGCCCCTGTTTCACCAACACCACGCGCGGATCCCATCCCACTGAAGACGACTGCAATCGCAATGCCCAGCATGGTAAAGATGATGCCGCCATTATCCGTAAAGAATCCTAACCAATTTTCCATTCTATTGCCTCCTAAAATTAATTCTTGCTCTATTTACTCAGTGACTGACTTATTAAGATTTCTCGCGTGCGAGATGAACATATTTCTCTAAAACGGCGATCGGTGCGAACGGTTTCCCACCCGCATCGTAGAATTTACCGAAGAACTCAACGAATATCAACCGCAACCCGTGAACGTAAGCACTCAGGAAGGTGAGGAACATGTTGAATCCATGCAAGATCACAATCAAAGCGATCCCAATCGTCCAGCGTGCAACGGATGGTAATTGCCCTACCAACATATTGAAGGCCAAGGCGATACTCCCACCGGAAATACCTAACGCCATCAACCGAGCGTAACTGATAAAATCTCCCAAGTAACCGGTAATCCCATACAGATTAAAGAGTCCTTGAACAATCGCTACACCTTTTCTCTTCTGATAGATCATCGGCACAGCGACCATTCCAATAGCCCCAACGATCGCCACGACACTGGCTGCCTTGGTTGCGATTGGTGGAAGTGAGAGCATGGATCCAACACCCATGACAATCAAACCACTAAGGATCAATACCCATCCGAGCCCATCTGAATAAGCGGCTTCGAAGTCTTTCTCCTTCACAGCAAGGTAGATCTTCAAAATCAAGCCAATAAAGAGGTTGATGCCACCAATCACAATGGAGATGGCCATCAGAGCCATCGCGTCATTCATTGGGTCGATCAACTGGAACGGCAGGGTGACCCCGAAGGCCGAACCATAGATCACACCGACAATCATCGTTGCGATACTCAAAAGCAATCCGAAATCGACCATCTTCTTCGCTGAAGTGGAGAGATCGAGCCCCAATTTTGCGATGAGCGTCAAGATGAATAAGCACGCCCCGTACCCTAAGTCCCCGGACATCATGCCCCAGAACACCAAGTAGAATGGTGTCAAGAAAGGCGTAGGATCGAGCCCGTCATAGGTTGGGTAGCCATACATGGTTGTGATTGATTCGAACGGTGCCACCACTGCATTATTATTCAGCTTCACCGGCACATCATTCGCTTTAATTTCATCCTGAGTGGCTTCGTCAAACAGAATCGCGTAACGTTCGGCTGGCAATACCTTGGAGAGCTCGCTCTTAATCAGCTCAATGTCTTCTGCCACTGCCCAGCCGGAGAGTACAATCAGATAATCATTATGGAAAATTAATTGATCTAATTTGCTCCGTTGCCAACGATTGTAATAAGCCTCATTCATAGCTTCCACCGTCTTGATTTGACGGCTGTACTGCTCCAACTGTTTCACCACTTGTTTCTCGTGGTTCAAAAGCTGTTGGCGATAAGCTTCGAGGCGATCAATCTCAACACTCGGCGTTTTGGCGTTATCCAGTACCAATGTTTCAAAACCAGCCTGTTCCATATTGAAAGTGGCCAATTCACTGGCGGAATCTGGATAAGCAACAATGACACCAATCTCATCCGCAGTGGCGTAGACTTCCTCTACGTAATACTCATCGGCGAGTAACGCGCGGTAATTCGCACGCTCCTCATCATTGGTCACCGTCCCATAACGAACAGTGAGTCCGGGCACCTGATTCACCTCAGCTAAGGAATGATCCACTGCTTGCCACGGACGCAATTGATCGAGCGCTTGTTCAATCTCTTGCCGCTCGCTCTGATCGTCGTGACGTTGCTGGTTGCCTGCGATAATCGAATCCAATAATTGCTGATTCTTCTCATCGGACAACACGTGGTCAATCTCTTCTACACTGAGCGTTGGTCGCTTGGCTTGCCATTTGTCTTTGAGGGTGAGCGTTAGCCGATACTGATTCAATATCGTTAGGGCATGTTGGCTCTTTGCATAGTGCTGTTCATTATCCGAACTATTGCCATCCACACGCACAAATGGAATCTCTCGTGCTTCTAATAATTGATTAAAATCACGTACTTCTACGTCCTGTAATCCTTGCAGGCGCTTCACGACAGCTTCCTTATGCTCCAGATAGGTGACCAGGGTCAGCTTCTGCATTTTAGTCACTGCCATATTGCTTCAGCACCTCCTCTTGAACGGTTTGAACAAACTCTGAAAAATGATCCGCAAAATACTGTTTTTGAGCTGTGTGGCGTGCGTCAAATTGCTGCTTGATCGTTTGCTTCTTCTGCTTCAGTTCGTCTTCAGCTTGAGCCTTTGCTTTGGCTTCGGTTGCTTCGATCTCTGCCTTTGCCTTCGCTTCTGCATCCGCAATTTTCTTCTTTTCTGCCTGTTTGTAGGTCTCTAGCGCATGTTGCTGTTCCTGCTTCACTGCTTCAATATGATCATCTAATGTTAATATCTGATCTAATGCATCGATTCCCATCGCTTCACCTCCTAGATACCAATCACTCGGACGTTTCATCGCTGCTGTCTGTCCCCTTCTCACAATTAGAAACGGGTGAGCACTTCACGCACTCTCTCTATCGTAGCAATAACAACCAATAAAATAAAGATTCCTCACAGCAGCTTCCGATTGTGATTGAAATCACATAATAAAATTTTACCACAAACAACGAATCCTGGGTTTCCGTTCCGTGTCTCTGTTTTACACCGCTCGATCTACACAAACAGCTATGACTATTATAGTCGATATTCCCCCTTGATGACATCGTTTTTACTTTTCAGCCCTAAAGAATCTTGAAAAGGATTTCAGCATCAATCGAGAAATCGCTGGGTCTATGTCCCCTATTAAATAGGATAGAAAAATTTAATCCCTGTCATTAATTAGCTTATTTTTTCACAAATCGCCTGTTTATAGTAAACAATATTGTTCACAATCAATTAACCCTAAAGATATGCAAAAAGCAATCCTCTCCCCATAAGGATTGCTCTATTTCTTAGAAAAAGGTACTTAATTTCTCTTTTTTCTTTATTGAATATGATAGTCGGCTTTGAGTTCCATAATGATATCGCGTAATTCAGCCGCATGTTCGAACTCCAAATCCTTGGCTGCTTGCCGCATTTCGAGTTCCAGATTCTTGATTGCTTCCAATTTATCTGAACGGCGTAACTGAGCAATTTCATCCACCAGTGAGGCACTCTCGTCGGATGTTTGGACATCGCTGGTAATCCGAATCGAATCGCGAATGGCTTTCTTGATGGTCTTTGGAACGATGCCATGCTTCTCATTGTAGGCCATCTGAATCGAACGGCGCCGTGCTGTTTCATCAATCGCATATTGCATGGAATCGGTCACGTGGTCCGCATACATGATCACATGCCCATGCTCATTACGCGCCGCACGCCCAATCGTTTGGATCAATGACCGCGGATTGCGCAGGAATCCTTCCTTGTCTGCATCGAGAATCGCAACCAAGGATACTTCCGGTACATCGATTCCTTCACGCAGGAGGTTGATCCCCACGAGCACATCGAATACCCCCAGCCGGAGATCTCTAATAATCTCCGTCCGTTCCAGCGTTTTAATATCACTGTGGAGATACTTCACCTTGATTCCGGCTTCTTCCAGATAATCAGTGAGGTCCTCTGCCATGCGTTTGGTCAAAGTCGTGATGAAGACGCGCTCCTGCTTATCAACACGGGCATTGATTTCGCCGATCAAGTCGTCAATCTGACCATCAATCGGACGCACCTCTACTACTGGATCGAGTAATCCAGTTGGTCGGATAATTTGTTCTACATAATGGCCCCCAGCTTTCTCCAGTTCATAGTCCCCTGGGGTCGCCGATACATAAATCGCCTGATTAATATGGGATTCAAATTCGTCGAGTTTCAATGGACGGTTATCCAGTGCGCTTGGCAAACGGAAACCATACTCGATCAATTGTTCTTTCCGGGCTTTGTCGCCGTTGTACATCCCGCGCACCTGTGGCATGGTCATGTGCGATTCATCTACCATGAGGAGCCAATCGTTTGGGAAGAAATCGAGCAGGGTATACGGAGGTTCACCGGGTTGGCGCCCATCCATATGCCGGGAGTAGTTCTCAATCCCGTTCGTATAGCCCATCTCTAGGAGCATTTCGATATCGTAACGTGTCCGCTGCTCGAGACGTTGGGCTTCCAATAACTTATCCTTCGAGCGCAAAAAGGCGAGCTGTTCCTCTAATTCAGCTTCGATCGAGTCCACCGCGCGATGAATTTGGTTATAATCCACCACGAAATGAGTCGCCGGGTAGATTGGATAATGCTTCACATCATTCTTCACTTCCCCGGTGAGGACGTCCACCTCACGGATGCGGTCTATCTCATCTCCGAAGAATTCCACGCGAATCGCCTCACTGTCACGCGACGGAATGAAGATCTCCACGATATCACCTCGCACGCGGAAGGTTCCCCGGCGAAAATCGATGTCGTTTCTCTCATATTGCATATCTACCAGCCGACGCATGAGATCGTTACGGTCAATCTCCTGCCCCTCACGAATGGATAAAACGTGCTGGGCATATTCATGCGGATCCACTAACCCATAAATACAGGACACCGACGCCACCACAATCGTATCCCGGCGCTCCAGAATTGAACTCGTCGCAGAGTGCCGCAACTTATCGATCTCATCATTCACCGATGCGCTCTTTTCAATGTAACTGTCACTGGACGGCACGTAGGCTTCTGGTTGGTAGTAATCATAGTAGGATACGAAATACTCCACGCGATTATTTGGGAAGAATTCCTTTAGCTCGCCATACAATTGCCCCGCCAAGGTTTTATTATGCGCCAACACCAATGTCGGACGGTTCGTTTTAGCAATCACATTTGCCATCGTAAATGTCTTGCCGGTCCCCGTACCTCCCAGGAGAACTTGCGCTTTGTCTCCACGCTCAACCCCTGTCACGAGTTCTTTAATGGCTTCTGGTTGATCCCCATTAGGTTGGTAATCCGATACGAGTTCAAATCGTTGTGCTTCATTTACTGCTTCCAACACACGCTCTCCTCCTTCAATACTAGTCAACTGCCATTATAGCATTGCCAAAGGGGTGGGCCTACTCACTTGCTTCTTTGCCTATTTTGCCAATAAAAAATGAGGCGCCACACTCTCACTGTGACGTCTCATGTTCCTTATTACTTATTCATTTTCACCAAAGCCACTCTGATGCTGAAACAGACGGCTCGGTTGATACAGGGTGCGCCCATCCATCGCCATGATCCGCTGGGAAAAATGATTTGGTTTCGTCTGATCGAGGGCGGACTGCATCATATTCATCGTCGCATCGAGATCATCGAGATGGTGGAGTATTTCCGCCTCCATCAGTTGCGGACTCACGGGACTCCCGTATTCCTGTTTACCGTGATGAGCGAGAATCAGATGTTTCAACAGCACCACGGCTTCGTCCTCTTGCCGGTAGCCTAATTTTTCAGCAGTGAGGGCGATTTTTCCCGCCATGAGACTGATGTGGCCGAGGAGATTCCCCTCCACGGTGTAATCGGCTGTGACGGGGTTCGAGAATTCAATGGTTTTTGCCATGTCGTGAAGAATAATCCCCCCATACAACAGACTCTGGTTAACTCCGCCGTATTGCGTGACCACCTGCTCAGCTAGTTGGAGAATAGAGAGCGTATGGAACGCTAATCCCCCAACAAAGGCATGGTGGAAGCGTTTGGCTGCCGGATAATCATAGAAATCAGGTGTCATCTCCTCCAACAAAGCAGTCACCAAATCGTGAATCACCGGTTGCTTGATCTGTTGGACGTAGTGATTGATCGCCTCTGCCATTTCGGCTGCACTAATCGGACCGGCCGGCGTATAATCTTTAATCTCCTCCGGTTCACCGGGACGCGTTAATCGTAGTCCCGTAATATGCACTTGCGGTTGACCGTGATAGAGTTCACGATATCCCCGAAGCGACACAATCCGCCCCGGTTGGAAACGTTCTACCTCATCATCGGCTGCGCTCCAGTACATGCCATCAATTGCCCCAGAACGATCCTGGAAACTAAAAGCAATAAACTGCCGCCCGTTGCGATCAGTCTTCACACTAGCATTTTTGATCAAGACAAAGATCTCAAATTCTTCTCCGAGTGGCATATCATATAATTTTGGTGTCTCCATAAAGATTCCCTTCTAGTGACTATAAACTAATAGGTGAGTCGAATGAGTGACTGATCCTCCACCCAATTCTCTGCGAATGTATCATAGGTAAAGAGGATGATTTGCCGTTCCTGACTCCGCTCTTTAATCAGTTGATAGACATTCCCCAACATCTCGTCATCCAGATGAGCAAAGGCTTCGTCAATCATCATCGGTACCGGCACTTGTTGCATCGCGGTATCAATGAAGGCAAAGCGCAGTGCCACAAAGAGCAGTACTTTTTCTCCACGCGACAGTTGATTGACTGGGAACCAATCGTTGTCTTCCACACTGTAGATTGTCAATGCCCCGTCTGACTGGAATTGTAATTTCTCCAGCCGGCCATTCGTCAATTGATTGAGGTAGCGACTGGCTTGGGCGATCACCATCTGAGGACGATCACTCCCGCCGTCCATTGCTTGATCACTCAGCGCTTTGGCGGCTAATTGATAACTCGCCCAATCACGTCCTAATTGATAGGCCTCATCCAAATCGGACTGGAGGTGTTGTTTTTGTTCATTTACCAATCCACTCTCTGCCAGATTGGCTACTTGATTGTGGAGGCGCGCAACCTCATTGACGAGATTATTGATCTGTGCATTCAAGCGCTGGAGCTGTTCATTTGTCTCTGTGAGCTGGTCATCAATGGCTTCAGGCGCGGTGTTATAGTGCATCACTTCTGGATTGATCTTCTGGTCTAAGCGATTCAGTTCGCGTTTAGCCTGCATGAGTTTCATTTCTCGTTCAATATCGGACGCAAAGAAGGCAGGATCCTCATAATCATAATGACTCATCAATTCCTGAATGGCCTGTTCTACCTGTTTAGAGCGTAAATAGAGGTCGCGTTCGCGTTCGTTCTGTTCTTCATTAGCGCGCAGTGCATATTGATGGTCTGCAATATATGTCTGATAGGTTGTATAGGCATCAATAAATTGCTGATAGAGTTTGTCGTCCGCGAGATGTTCCCCACCAATAGCTCCTTGGAAATCACGCCACTCTACTTGGTGACTCTGATTGAAGTCCCCCGCATGCGTCGTATTCAACAGTTGCTGAATCGCAACTTCCAATTCGAGTGCCTGCTTTGCGTAGTCTGTCTCCAACCAAACGAGTGGGGCGAGATACTCCGAGCCACCTTTTCTGAGCATCAGGGATGTTAATTCCTGATTAAAGGTCTCTGACTGCTGGGAGAGGTCCTCCAACTGCTCATTTTGGTTATCAATCTGGCGCTGGATTTCTGCACGTTCACTATCAATATCCCGCAAATCGAGCTGGTAGGCTTTGTTCTCATTTTCAATGTAAGCTTGGCCCCGACGATGTTGCAACCAACCAACCAGAGCGATCAAACCACCGACAATCACGGTGAGTCCGCCGCTCACAAGAAAGACGCTTCGCTCTAGGAACAGATAAGCGAAGATCAACACCACTCCGATGCCAAGGATGATAAAACCGAACGTCCGCGCCCAACTATCGATAAAGGAATCACTGTTTTCCTGGAAATCCGCATACTCCGCACTGATTTCTTGGCGTTCCTGTTTGAGGTCGTTGCGCTGAGTTTTCAGGGCTTCGAGACCTGCTTTGGTATTTTGGTAGAAGATCCTGCGATTATCAATATCTTTCTTGCGCTCTAGCCAGTCCTTCTCCTCACTCTCACTGAGCGGATCTGGTAATTCTTCCACGGACTCTGCGCCCAGTGCTTTTAACAAGGTGGATTGCTGATAACGTTTCTCAACGATCTCGTCATGAACGGCCTCATTATCGTTCATATGATCACGGTAGGCACGCGCTTCTGCTACCATTTCGCGACTGATTCCATTGTGATTGAGGAGCCACTGAACAGCAGGGGTCAGCGTTTCACTATTCACCGCCTCTTCCCCAGCTGGCAGGGATTGATCGGCAAAACGTTGGAGCTGTTCTTCTTCCACACTCAAACGTTCCTGCTGCTCACTCAGGTCATTGAAGTGACGATAATCCTCAGGGGTGAAGCCGATGAAATGATAATTATCCAATTCTTCTAGGAGGTCCTGGCGCTGCTTCACCAAATCATCCTGCTGCGCCGCCACCTGCATATCTACGGTCTGCTGATTGAGTTTCTCACGCGCATTCTGGAGCTGCTTTAACTGCTTCTCCTTATCAGTGAGGGCCTGTGTGAGGGTGAAATAATTCTCCTCTTCATTCCCTGCTTGCTCCAACTTCAACGCACTTGCCGTTACCTGCTCCAATTGCTGATTGAGCAGTGGGTTCTTACCGTTTGGGAGATAGAGCTGGTCCGCGCTCTGCTTCAGACTCGGGACAATCTCTGTCATCACCGCCTGTTGCCCACTGGCTGCGAGACTCGCCACCGCTTTTTGGAAGGTCGCTTCATCCAACCAAATGAAATCGAGTAACTCTTCCTCAGAAAAACCGAAGAGCGTCAAGTAGTCATCGCGCGATAAGTCCTTGAAGAGGAAGTTGAAGTCATTCACTTCATGGCGCTCACTATCCTCATCAACGAACATCAAGCTTGTTTTCCCATTCGACTTGGTGCGCTCAATACTAATATTCCCGTACACCGTATCATTAAAGAAGAGTTTGCCCCCGTAGATGACTTGTGGATTCACATCATAGTGTCGCTGATTCTTGCGGCGATGATCCGGAAAACCAAACATAATACTGGTAATAAAACTCATTAAAGTTGACTTTCCTGAACCATTCGGACCCTGGAAGGCGAATAATCCCTCTTGAAGATTGAAGGCCTGGTTCACAAATTTACCATAGCCATAAATTTCAATTCGCGATAAATACATGGCGCGTACTCTCCTCTATTCTAGCTATCTATAGTTTTCTAATCATCGTTTAACGTCTGATTCATAAAAAATAATTGCTGTTTCGCTGTCGCTAATACTTCTTCTTTAAATTGTTCCTGGTCAATCATTGGCCACACCTGCGTCAGCCACTGCGAATTGCGCAAGAGCGGTTCAATCAGCTCTTCGAATGTTGCTTCGTCCTGATATTGATCGATGCGCTGCAGGACCGCCTGCTGATCAAACGAGCGGTAAGTCACAGCCATCTCTGGGGCATCGATCACTAACTTCATTGTGTAGAGGGCGACCTGACCGAATGCTTCCCCTTGGTTGGCGAATTTCCGCTGCATGCTCCGGCGTTCCTCATTCAACAGCGGTTCACTGTATTCTTCGTACCAATGGAGTGCTTCTTCGTTATCACTCGTCACATGGCCTTCCAATACCGTCAACAGGTTCAATGCCTCTCTTTGTGCTTCGTGGTGGACATCATTCAAGGCATGTTCAATCACTACACGAAGATCTTCCACGGAGGCCACATCTTTGAGGTTGACACTTTTCACATAGAACTGCCAATCGGTCGTCTCAAACGGTTCTACTTGTGGCATTTGACCAGGCTGTAGGGTGACAAACAATCCTCCCTTAGGCCCTGCTTCATTTGCACGCATACCTTGGATGTTTCCGGGATACCAAATTCGTGGATCATCATGGACGGCATGATGACGATGGATGTGACCGAGTGCCCAATAGTCATAACCGAGGGATTGCATCTGTTTAGCATCGAACGGGGCATAACGATCATCAGCGGGATTGCCTGTCTTCTCCGCCCCATGGAGGAGTCCAATATGATAGTCCGCACTCATTCGTTTGTTGGGATATTGGTCGAGCGGATTGGTTTTGATCCACTGTGTCCCGTAACTAAATCCGGAGAGCGCAACTGTTTCATTTGAAGCCGTTTTTAACGTGACAGTCTTCACGTCTTCTGGGAACACTGTCACGTTATCAGGCAGATCAATATGATGTGCGTGGATATTTTGATAGTCGTGGTTACCAAATAGCACATATGCAGGAATATTAGCAGCTGCCAGGCGCTCCATCCCTCCTTTGAAGCGAAATTGTTCAGCGAGTGCCCCAGTTGGACTGTCATAGATATCCCCCGAGAAGAGGACACAATCCACCTGTTCGTTGATGGCAGTGTCGATCAATCGGTTGAAACTATTGGCGAGAGAATTTTTTAAGGTCTGTTGCAGTTGCTTATCAAAAACTTGTAACTGATGCATCGGGCGTCCCAAGTGCAGATCAGCCGCGTGGATAAATCGTATCATTGAAGAGCTCCTTCGCTAAATCATCGTCACAGATAAACAGATACGTCTGTGACAACGCCGGATATTTGGGAAAATGGAAGGAAGGTTCCTCATCACCTACTAGCCCCCATTTCCCAGCACATTTTTTATTTATTCGCCTTCTAGTTTATCATATCTTCATTACTAACGCCTTACGTTCCTGTCATGATTCTCGGCATTTCGTCAGGTTTTCCTGTATGCTATCCACTCTACTTCTCATAACAAAAAGCAATTCCCTACGATGATTAACATCCTAGGAAATTGCTTTTTGTTCTGGCGAATCCGTCACATTGAGTCGCCTACTTTATTTAAAGATTAATCTTTGGCATTCGCCTTGTTGTAGATCTCACGGATTGGACGTGTCACTGCATCATTCACATCATTTAAGATCTTGTTGAGCTGTTGTTCGCGCTCCATCAAGGCATTGATTTCGTCGTTGGCTTGCATTTCTTTTTGCAAGTCTTGTGCTTTCTTCACTTCGTCTTCACTTGGCTCTTGACCTAGCTGCATTTTTGTTTGGAAAGACATTTGTAAATCACGAAATTCGTGGTATATCTTCGTTGCAGCTTCATCCGCCAACACCTTATCCATGGCTTCGTTTAGTTGTACAAATTCATCGAGCTCACGGACTTCACGTTCTAGTTGATTAATGGAATCATAAATATTTGCCATTCCCATTACTCCTTTTTCTTATTCGTATTAAATATCCTATCATGAATACACATCTGTGCCAATCATTAGCGGTCGACTATTGTCCCAGCCACTGCTGGAACTGATCCACCGTGCGCCGTCCTGCATCAATCCATTGATCCAAGACATTGTTGAGGGTATCATTCGTTTTGTTTTGATCATTCGCTTGTGAAGAGCTCTCAGTGCTGTAGTTATCGCTACTGTTGCCCTGACCAACCGCCGAGATGTTGAAGGCTGTCCCGGAGCTGTTAGACAAGATCCCCTGCATAATCATCTTGAAGTTGCTACTGGAGGACGTTGGCGACCCGCTCCAAATGTAGTGATCATCAGAGGATTGGTCGAATCCATACCAAGACGTCACCACCACATCTGGGGTATAGGCCACAAACCATTGATCGTTCACACCTGGAACGCCCTTCTTCGCTTCCACTGTCCCGGTCTTCCCAGCCATTTGGTAACCAGCTGGCATCAGGTTCGCCCCGGTTCCGTTTGCGCTGTAGACGTTCAGCATCATACTCGTCATCGTGTTCGCCACTTCAGGAGAAATCGCCTTGTTCTGTTTTGGCAACTGCTCTTTCACAATTTCGTTGCCTTGTGCGTCCACAATCCGCGTAATAAAATACGGTTCCGAGCGCTTGCCTTGGTTCACGAATGCTGTATAGGCACTCGCGAGTTGGAGTGGCGAGACTCCATTCTTCAACCCACCCAAAGCACTGGAGAGAGCAAGATCATCCTTGGTATATGGAATCCCGAATGCATCCAATTTCTTCATCGCATTCTCGACCCCGATTTGATTCATCAACCAAACCGCCGTAGTGTTCTTACTCTGTGCTAACGCCTGCCAGAGATACAATTCCCCAACGGATTGATAGTCGTGGTTTTCTGGGGTGTATTTTTCTGGGCCGTATGACTGCACCTTGTCGGGGACGAGATCAGTTGGTTTATAGCCGGCTTCCAGAGCGGGCGTGTAGACATTCAGTGGTTTAATCGCAGACCCTGGCTGACGTTTCATCTGCGTTGCCCGGTTGAACCCGCGAAAGGTATACCCCTCGTTCCCACCGATCAATCCGAGCACCCCACCTGTATATGGATCCACCGCCACGGACGCACTCTCCGCCACATCGCCATTCGGTCCAATCGGGAAACTCGATTGTTGGCTGTAAATATTTTCGAGGCTATTTTGGTAGTTCACATTCAGATTCGTATAGATCTGGTAGCCTCCGCGCATAATATCATCTTCGGAAATCCCAAATTTATCTTGAGCCTCGTTAATCACCGCATCGAAGTAGAATTGATATTTATCATCTTCATTCTTGAGCGGATTATTCATCTTCGGCATCTCAGTGGCTTCTGCCGTCGCACTATCCGACGCTGAGGTAAAACCATTCTTTGCCATCGTATCTAAAACGAGATTGCGACGATCGAGCGCTTTTTGATAACCATCAACGGGATTATAAACACTCGGCCCCTTCAACGCCCCTGCGAGTACTGCTGCATCCGCCAGTGGGAGATCTTTCGCGGACTGTCCGAAGTATTTCTCACTTGCATCCTCCACCCCATATACGCCATTCCCAAAATAGGTATGGTTGAGGTACATCTCGAGAATTTGATCTTTGGTGTAGGTTTTTTCCACCTCTAGCGCAATAAAGAGCTCCTTAAATTTACGTAACAGAGTCTGTTCATTGGTCAAAAATGAGTTCTTCACCAATTGCTGCGTCAGAGTAGACCCTCCTCCAACGACTTGACCGTGGAGCAAGAATCCCACCCCGGCCCGCGCAATTCCCATCAAGTCGAACCCATGATGGTGGTAGAAGCGCTTATCTTCAGTGGAAACCACCGCATTTTGGATATTCTTAGATATTTGATCGAGCTTGACATAGGTCCCATTCGCCGATGAGAGTTTGCCGGCTTCTTTGCCTTTACCGTCATACACCGTCGTACTCATCTCTAAGCGCGCCTGCAGATCGTCTACATTGGTGGATTTCGCATTTACCACCAAGTAACCCTCAAAGACAAACCCTACCGCTAATAGTAGGAACACTAGCCATTTAAATAGCCTTAACTTGCGCCAGAAAAAGCGCACGTATTCCCAGGTAGTATTGGGTTTATGTGGTTTCGGCGTGGGCTTTCTTTTGCTCGCTTGCCTTGGCAAATCAATCCCTCCTTCGCCAGTGTTATCTCAATCATTGTAGTGAACCTCCTGTAAAATGCCCATCCCATCCCCCTATCTTAATGAAAAGTCAACTTTCAAAAAGGACGATTGGAGGAGACAAGGGACTAGTCTAATTTGTCGTGTTCGTAGTGGTGGGTGCGTTCCAAATGCGGGAAAGATTGCTGCCGGAGCACCTCATAGATCACGATCGCTGCACTGTTGGAGAGATTGAGGCAGCGAATTTTAGTGTCATCTTGTGGAATTCGGATGCATTGATCTTCATGTTGGCGCATGAAGTCCTCTGGTAATCCCGTCGTTTCGCGACCAAACATGAAGAAGAGATCCTCATCATAGCTCGTATAATCAATATCCGTGTAGCCGTAATGTGCAAATTTGCTCACGAGAAAGAGCGGGCGATCCCCCAGATAGTCCATGAAGCTTTCGAGATCATCGTGATAGGTGATAGCGACATTGGACCAGTAGTCAAGCCCCGCACGTTTGAGATGTTTATCATCCGTTTTGAAGCCAAGCGGACGGATCAGATGCAAATGCGTATCCGTTCCCGCACAGGTTCGGGCAATATTTCCGGTGTTTGCTGGAATTTCGGGTTGATATAATACAATATGGTTTGTCACTCTTACGTACCATCCTTTTACTTCACATATTCTTGAGTTCGTCCTATTATAACGCGAATCCCCCTAAGCGAAAAATGAAATTATTCTCATTCACTTTTAGATTAATAAACGATTGTTGATTGTGACCACTCAAAAAGCCACCCACACTTTCAATCAAAGTAGGGTGACTAAAGCTAGAATGGTATTATCTTCAGCTATTGATTATTCTTTGTCCGCATCCTTCTCATTCTCTTTATCAAAATCAGATTTATCCTTCTTCTGATCGTCAGGTGTTTCATTATGACTCAAGAGACCAAATGGGGAATGATCGAAGTGGTCCAAGAAGGCTTCCTGACCAAAGCCTAGGAAGAAGTGCTGGAATTCCTCATTCATGCGCTGAGTCATCGTGCGGAAGCGTTGATTCATATCATTGAAGTGATTCATCAGCTGGTTATATTGATCCTCATTCTGTTCATTGACATCAATCCAACCGCTGTCACGGCCGTTAATGTTGAAGCGCATCTGACGCATCGGTTTATCACTTGCTACATGAGGGGCAACATTTGGTTTCGTCGTTTTTTTCTGTTCTACCTTGTATCCGGACACTTCATCATCGGAGAGTTCCTCGAGTGATGCATGGAACTCGGCCCCTTTATCTTTCAGGAATGCTAATTTGTCACGGTCAGAAAGGTTCGCATACTCGATAAACTCTGGCTCCGTTAGTTCTGCCACTAATTTTCCTTTGCCAAATTTTTGACTTTCAACATCTGCTGTTACCGTATATTTACGCATAACGCCATCACCTTTCTTCATTCTGTTAAAAGTTTATTCATGAAGGCCTCATTGACCTTACATCTATAATATAGCAGTTTGGTCAAAATTGGTCAAGAGTAAAGGTCAAAAAAGATCAACTTTTTCTGTCCATAACAAAAACGTGCTCCCCCCCACAAAGGAAAAAGCACGTTCATTATTATTCGCCCACTCATTCTAAGCAAAATCTGGCATTACAAGTAAGGATTTAATGGCTTTCCGTTGATCCATCGCTTCATACGCTAATTCGACATCTGCTAATGGGAAGAACTGTGTGAAGACTTGGCCTGGATGGATTTCGCCATTCAAAACAGCCTCCAATAAGCGCTCACGGTCATACGTCGTAACAGCAGCAATCCCACCGCGTAAACCGATATTCTTCCAGAAGAGGTCATTGGTATCAATCTGATCGATATGAGGCACACCTACACGACCCACCACACCGCCTGGACGAACGGCTTTGATGGCTGTTTCTAGGGATAATTGACTGCCGACACATTCTAACGCCGCATCTGCTCCGGCACCGGTCAGTTCCATTACCTTTTCAATGCCTTCCTCCCCGCGTTCAGAAATGACATCCGTGGCACCGAATTTCAGCGCTAACTGCTGACGATCCTCGTGGCGGCTCATGATGATAATCCGTTTTGCCCCGCGTAATTTTGCACTGATGACCCCACACAAACCAACTGCGCCGTCACCTACAACGACTGCTGTATCGCCTGGTTTCACTTCAGCGGTCGTGGCCGCATGATACCCCGTCGCCATGACATCCGCCAAGGTCAGTAAATCGGCCAATTGTTCGGACGTGTAATCTTCAGGTTGGCCAGGTACTTTGACTAAGCCCCAGTTCGCATTGGTGTAGCGCAGATATTCTGCTTGGTAGCCGGTACTGCCCTCTACTGGTTTCAAGCAGTCCCCGTCAAATCCCGATAAACACGCCTGGCAATGTCCGCAGCCATGCGTGAAGGGAACGATCACGAAATCTCCTGGCACAACCTCTGTTACAGCGGATCCGACCCTCTTCACGATTCCAATCGCTTCATGTCCCGCACTTGAACCAATTTCACGTTCACTGATCCCGCGGTACCACCAGAGATCCGACCCACATACGCACGCTCTGACTACCTTAATGATGGCATCTCCTTCATGTTGAATGGTTGGGGTTGGCACCTCTTTTACGACCATCTTCCCTGGCCCTTCAAAAATTGTAGTTTTCACTGTATCCATCTCCTATCGTGCTTTCATCTTAAACCCTCAACTTAACTTTAGGGCAAGCCGATTTTTAGGCTGACTACAAAAAAAAAGCGAAGGCCCTATTGACCTTCGCTCCGGTTGTTTGATTAACGATGACGTTCAGCAATACGCGCTGCTTTACCTTGACGTCCACGTAAGTAGTACAATTTAGCACGGCGAACTTTACCATGACGTTTCACTTCGATTTGAGCGACACGTGGGGTATTGATTGGCCATGTCCGTTCTACACCAACACCACTGGACATTTTACGTACAGTGAAGGTTTCGCTGATGCCTTGACCTTTGCGGGCGATTACAACCCCTTCAAAGATCTGGATACGTTCACGTTCACCCTCGACAACTTTAGCGTGAACACGAACGGTATCTCCAGGACGGAATTCTGGAATATCGCTACGTAATTGTTCTGACGTAATGTCATCAATCAATTTTGGATTATGACTCATGATTTTCTCTCCTTCTCACTAACATTCATGTCTCAATACTGGCAGCGGAATGTCGTGTAATTTGTGGTCGACGCCACCCTGAGCATGATATCAAATCTATCTAGACATGTAAAGGCAAAATCATTGAAATCCCTAAAAACGAGCATCTGCTAGTCGTCGATTCTCACTCGATGATCACTATCTACGTCCTCCCAGTGGTACTGCTCACTCAAAGTAATCTCACTGTGGGCAGTGTCCTGTACTAATTGTTCCCGGGCCTGTTTTGGATTTAATGGCAACAATGAAGCCAGTAACTGCTGGGTGTAAGGATGGCGGGCATCATTGAAGATTGCTTCGGTACTCCCGACTTCCACGAGTTGGCCACGATACATCACGGCGATCCGGTCCGAAATATGCCGTACCACGCCTAAATCGTGTGAGATAAAAAGATAACTCAGTCCCATTTCCCGTTGAATGTCATCCAACAGATCCAAAATTTGTGCTTGAATCGACACGTCCAAGGCTGAGGTCGGTTCATCGAGGACAATAAACTGCGGATTATTAACAATCGCACGAGCAATCCCTATCCGCTGCCGTTGCCCGCCACTAAAGGCTTTTGGACGTTTGGATTGTTCGCTCTCTGAAATCCCGACTTTACTCAAGATATCGCTCGCTTTTTGTTTGCGTTCTTTGGCCGATAGATGGCTAATGGGTTCCATCACAATCTGAAGCGCGGTGAAGTACGGGTTCAATGATGAATAAGGATCCTGAAAGACAACCTGGAAATTCTCCTTATTCGCCGGATCATCAATCGATGCCCCATTGACGAGTATTTGCCCTTCATCCAGATGTAAGAGATTCAGGATGGCTCGTCCCAAAGTCGTTTTCCCGGAACCAGATTCACCCACCAGTCCTAGAGTTTCCCCACGCTGAATGGTTAAATCAATATTCTTCAACGCAGCAATAGTCGTCAAATTTCCTTGGCTATCGCGTTGTTGGTAGCGTTTGGAGGCTTTCGTCACCTCAATGTACGGTATGTTTGTTGTCATGATGTCCCTCCTCACTGCGATTACTCAATTCCGCTGACTGTAAGAGTTGTTTTGTATAAGCATGCTGTGGGTGATTAAACAGTTGATCAGTCGTATTTTCCTCAATGATCCGCCCCTGATACATCACGTCCACGCGATCACTCATTCCCGCAATGACACCGAAATCGTGCGAGACAATCACGAGCGTCAGTGCCTGTTCCATTTGGAGTTGGCGCATGAGCTGGAGGATTTGCTTTTGGATCGTAACATCCAAAGCGGTCGTCGGTTCATCCGCAATCAGGAGTTTGGAGTGGGTAAGGAGTGCCATCCCAATCATCACGCGCTGCTGCATCCCACCAGAGAGCTCGTGCGGATACTGGGTGAGGACCTTTTCAGGATTGGGAATGCCCACATGATCCAACATCGCAATGGCCTGCTGATTGATTTTAATAGGATCCTGGGCTTGGAATCGCGCAATCACTTCCTCCAGATGTTCCCCGATTGTAAAAACAGGGTCGAGCGAGGTCATTGGATCTTGAAAAATCATCGTAAATGGCAGTTTCGTCGGGTCACTCACAGGTTGGCCGTCCACGGTGAAGGTCTTCATTGTTACCGTGAGATTCTTTGGTAACAATCCCATCAGTGCTTTCATCGTGAGACTCTTCCCACTCCCGGATTCACCGATCAAACCGAGCACTTCTCCTTGTTCAATGGTGAAACTCACATGATCCACGAGTACTCTTGTTTTTCCGGATGCTTGTTTCTCCTCAATCGTTAAATCTTCCACTGTTATCCATGGTATTGTCATATTAGACCTCTTTTCCAATGCGTTGCTGAATGCTATTGCCAATCCGGTTGAAGGCAAAGATCGTCAACATAATGAAGAGCCCCGGGAGAATCGCCATGTATGGAGAACTCTGCAGATGACGTTGGGCGTCCTGAAGTAAACTCCCCCAAGATGCCATGGGTTTTTGAATCCCTAATCCCAAGAAACTCAACGCTGATTCGGTCATAATCGCAGCCGCCAAATTGTTCGTTGCCGCTACAATGAGGAGAGGCACAATTGCTGGGAAGATATGTCGCCAGATAATCGTTGACACTGATTCCTTGATGAACCGTGCATAAGTCACATAGTCATTCGTCTTCACACTCATGGCTTGCCCGCGAATCATCCGGGCGGTATCCATCCAGGAGAATGCCCCAATCACGATCACCACCGTGGTAAGTCCTGGGGTCAGGAACACGTTCAATACAATAACTAAAATCAGCCATGGAATGGAGGACAACACATCCACCAGCCGCATCAGGATC
Organism: Aerococcus sp.; assembly: GCA_030528285.1. Lineage (GTDB taxonomy): Bacteria > Bacillota > Bacilli > Lactobacillales > Aerococcaceae > Aerococcus. The sequence goes on from JAUMZE010000001.1 coordinate 59,298, forward strand.
GTATCGACAATGCCGCCGAAATAGGCTGCACTCAAACCAACAACCAGCCCAATCAATGTCGACGCTAGCATGGCTAATACCCCAACGAGGAGGGAAACCCGACCCCCATAGAGCACCCGCATGAAGTAGTCGCGTCCAACTTCATCGGTCCCAAACAGATGCATGGCAGAAGGTGCCTGGGAGAGTGCATTCACGTTCGTTTGATTCGGATCAATCGGTAATAGCGGTGCAATCAAACTCGCCCCTACTACCAATACTAGGAAAATCATTGCGATAATATTTAACTTGGATTGGAAAAAATCTTTGAAAAAATCTCTCATTTATTCTCGCCTCCAATGCGCGGATCTACCACTGTATAGAGAATATCCGCCAACAAGTTGCCGACAATCACTGTCACAGCAGTAATCAGTAAGACGGCCATAATGACTGGATAATCGAGGGCGGTGGTCGCTGACATGAGGTAAGGACCTATCCCTGGCCAGGCGAAGATGGTTTCCGTAATCATCGCCCCTGTCACAAGTACCGGCAAATCGAGACCAATCCGCGTCACAATGGGAATCATGATATTCTTCGCCACATGTTTCCAGAGAATTTCACGTTCACTCGCTTTGAAGGCACGTTGCACCAACACATAATCCTTATCCATCTGTTCCAGAGCCATGGAGCGTACATACCGCGTCAGACTCGGGAAGAAGTTAAATGTCAGCGTGATGTAGGGAAGGAATAAATGATGGAGATAATCCCAAACGGACCCCTCCTGCCCGATATCGTGCATCCCGAGAATTGGGAACAAATCGAAGTAATAGCCAAAGACATAGATCAAGAGGAGCGCTACCCAGAAGGTTGGAGTCGCCATGGTGAGAGACGCCAGCGCATCCACAAAACTATCAATCTTACCACCCTTGTTTTTGGCTGAGAGGAGCCCAAGCCAAATCGCAATCCCCAAAGCCGTTAAATAAGCAGGTAGCACCAACATAATCGTCCGCGGAATCCGCACCGCTAACTGCTCAGAAATCAATGCATTATTGACAAGTGAGCGTCCAAAGTCCCCCATTAACACATTCTTCAACCAGGTAAAGTAGCGCACCATAAATGGTAGATTTAATCCATTTTGGGCTTTGATGATTTCAATTTGTTCATTGGACATGTTCGGCGTAACGAGCGAATCAATCACATCGTACGGCGCCAACTGAATCAACCCGAATACAATGAAAGAAATCAGAATCAGTAGTGGAATGGCTTGTAATAAACGTTTAATAATATACTTTTTCATTTGATCTTCCTCCTCCTCTCACCCTAATCAGCGATCCGTAATTTGGACCAGTCTTCCAGTGTGTAGATCGAAATTAACTTCGCATCATCAATCCCCGTGATGCGTTTGTTCACGGCGAGGACCTTCTTGTTGTCAACGATTGGGTAGATGAAAGCTTCGTCCATGAGGTGCTTTTGTAATTGATCATAAATCTCATGGCGTTTGGCGGTATCTAATTCCGTCGCCCCCTGAGCAAACAGCTGGTCCGTCGTTTGGTCATAATGCTTGAAGTAGTTCGCCGATCCCTCTGAATGGAAGAGGAACCGATACAAATCTGGGTCATCTCCCATGATGTAGCCGTTGAGGAACATACTATATTTCGTGGAATCTGGGTTACGCATCTCGGTCGAAATCTCCGTCCCATCGCCCCCGATCAATTGCACATCCACACCGATCGCCTTGAGCTGTTGCTGGATAAAGGTTGATTGGATCGACTGTGCCGGATCCGACGCCGCATACGCGAGTTTCAACTGCAGTTGGGAAACCCCGGCTTCCTTCAATAATGCTTTGGCTTTTTCAGGATTGGTTTGATAGTGCTCCACGTCCTCCGCCACAAAGGAGTTCTGTGGTGGTAAAACGGAATACGGCGTTTGATAGAATTTCGGATCGAGATATGCCGCCTTATTCATATTATCCTTGTTCAGAGCATAGAACAGGGCTTGGCGGACTTTCTTATCTTCCAGTCCTGGATAACGGGTATTCAGTCCAATGTAGCCAATCCGGTTTTCACTATATGGATGAAGCGTCAATGAAGCCTGCTTCAGGTCCTCGATATCGGTCGGGAGAACCATGGCCGCGTCCACTTCCCCTTTTTGGAGTGCGACCTTCATCGTGTTCTGGTTACTAATGATTCGAAGCGTCACTTCATCGATATGCGGTTCTCCGCCATAATAGGTTGGATTCTTTCTGAAACGAATATATTCGCCCCGTTTGTATTCCACTAATTGGTAAGGGCCCGTGCCGACGGGTTTCGCGTTGAGTTCTTTCACAGAAAGATCCGGTTCCTTCTCATAGACGTGTTTTGGCATGATGTAGATTTCAGTCGCTACATTATTGATCGCAGCTGCGGAAGCTTCTGGTAAGTGGAAAGCCACGGTATGATCGTCTACCTTGGAAATTGTGATAGGCTTATCGCCGATCCACAGATTATCTGCATTGCCGTTTTCTTTCTTGGCTTTTTCAGTATAGGTGAAGACCACATCATCTGCGGTAAATGGTACTCCATCCGACCACTTCACACCCTCGCGCAATTTGACGGTGAGGGTCTTGCCATCCTCGGAGACATTCATACTTGTGGCCAGTTCATTCTTGTGCATTCCATCGTTTTCAATTCGAATCAACGGAGAATACATCATATTTGTTACCGTCAACCCCCAGCGATCCGACGTATTAATCGGATTCAACGAGGAGGGATCCCCATCGATCGCATAGGTAAATGTCTCATTCGCCGGTGTGGTGGTCCCTGTTGCTGAGGATTGGCTCAACTTCTGCTCCCAAACCAGTAAAAGCGCCAAGATCAAAACAATCACGCCACCACCGATCCAGATTTTATTCCATCTTCTCTTCATAGTTCCTTCCTTCCTTCACTGATCCATGTTCATTAATGACCTTGATCCTAGTATCATTCAACATAGCCTCTGTGCCCAACAACCAGTATCGATCAATCCAACACGCCCATCTCCAATAAAAAAAGTCCTTATCATTTTACGTAACATAAAATGATAAGGACGAAATAATTCCGTGTTTCCACCTTACTTGTAGTGATTCCCCACTACCACTCAAAAGGGTCCATCTTGAACCCCTGTCCAGTAACGAGGACGAACCGATGATCCAGGCGTGAACCCGATCACAACTGCTCCGAGCGCAACTTCATTAATTTAGACATGCTCTCTTTCCACCAAACTGAGATTCTCTATCATGCTACCTTAATTACTCTACTCTTCAACGCATTTTTATGATTGATTGATGACCATGCTTAGTATAGCACGCGAAATTTCGCTGTCAATAAATAAGTAGAATTTCTCATGAAAAGTTTTCATGCGCTCAATGTTCCTGCTACTCCGCGTCTCCTTCCTCTATTGAAGGCGTCTGCCATTCCTGGAGCCAGTGTTTTTGCATATCGGTGAGTGGATAATCTCTCAACAGATCGGGACGGCGCTCATAGGTGCGTTTGAGGGCTTGCTTGTCCTTCCAAGTAGCAATTTTTTGATGGTCCCCACTCAGGAGAATCTCTGGCACACCCATCCCGAGAAATTCACGCGGGCGGGTGTACTGCGGATACTCCAATAACCCGGTCGAGAAGGATTCACTCTCGACCGATTCCTGGTTTCCCACAGCTTCATCGAGGAGACGGACGGTGCTGTCGATCACGCACATGGCTCCTAATTCGCCCCCCGTGAGAATGAAATCGCCGATAGAAATCTCATCGGTCACATACTCGCGGATCCGTTCATCGTAGCCTTCATAATGCCCGCAGAGAAAAATCAGATGCTCTTCCTGGCTGAGGGCTTCGGCTTTCTGCTGGGTGAAGGGCTCCCCGGCTGGATCCATCATAATGACCCGCGTATTTTGAGGGCGCTCACTGTGGTCAACTGCCACTAATCGCTCATCCAAGGCTTTCAATTGGCGATATATGGGGCCCACCTGCAGCAACATCCCGGCACCTCCGCCAAACGGATAATCATCTACATGCCCGTGCTTATTTTCGGAGTACGCGCGAAAATCATGGACGTTGAGGGAGAGGAGCCCTTTCTCCTGCGCTTTGCCGATAATCGAGGTATTCATTGGCCCCACAAACATTTCTGGGAACAAGCTCAAGACATCAATTTTCATTCATCCATCAGTCCTTCAATCAGTGCAATCGTGACCGTTTGACGAGTGAGGTCGACCTGTTTCACCACATCATGAATTACAGGAATGAGGAGTTCTTTCCCATTATCACTGCGTTTTAAAACCCAAACGTCATTAGATCCAAGTGAGAGAATGGAATCAATCACACCTATTTTATTTCCCGATTCATCTTGTACTTGAAGGCCAATAATGTCATCGTAGTAATAGGTTTCTTGGCCTAATTGATCCTTGCGATTTTCTTCAGCGACTTGTAGGGTCATCCCTTTAAAGGGCTCTACCTGATTAATATCATCGAACCCTTTGAAATGAACAATCTCGAACTGCTTTTGACGACGGTGGCGATCTACTTCCACTGTTTCCACTGGCCGGTTGCGATCAAAAATCGTCAACTGACTGCCCACCTTGAATCGTTCCTCGGGAAAATCAGTCTGACTCATTACCCGCACCTCTCCCTTGAGGCCCTGGGTATTCACGATCTTGCCTACTAAATAAAACTCACTCATGCCCCGCTCCTTTATCTATCTTTACTGGGTCTTGATAAGAAAAATAGGACAGCGCCCACAATCGACACTCCCCTATTCCTCTTTGTGGAAACGACGAGTAACCATCATTTCCATTAAAATTTATTTGCCATCTTCGACAATCAGCCGTACACGACGGTGACCTTCCACCCGCACACTGTACAAAATCGTCCGGATCGCATTCGCAATCCGACCGTTCTTGCCAATGACGCGTCCCACATCACTCGGATCGAGATAGAGATGGTATTCTAAGAACTCATCGCCATCTTCTATCTGAATACGAATCGTTTCTGGATGGTTCACCAGTGGCTTCACGATCGATAATAACAGATCTTCAATATTTGGCATGGATGTCACCTATTACTTATCGGATAATTTCCATTCGTGTAATTGTTTCATTACTCCATGTTTAGAAAGAATATCACGAACGGTGTCAGTTGGTTGAGCACCTTTCTTCAACCATTCGAGTGCTAATTCTTCGTTTAATTCAACGGTTTCTGGATCGGTTGTTGGGTTGTAGGTCCCTACTTTTTCGATGATACGACCATCACGTGGAGAACGCGCATCTGCTGCTACAATCCGGTAGAATGGATTACGTTTAGAACCCATACGCTTAAGACGTAATTTAACTGCCATAATTTATATTTCCTCCTTGATTCGATGTTCCATGAGCACCATCATTTGGCACTCACCATCTAACTGATTACAGTGTCTAAGGATAACAGGAAATCATCCAGGTGTAAAGGATAAATTCTTTACACCCTTAATTTTCAAGCCAGCCAATGTGCTTTGAGCGTGTAAATCAGCATCAACATTGCACTAACAGCCCAGGAAAGTGGATAGATCATAAATACGGTGGGAATGCTATGAAATTGTGGCAACACCGCCTGGAGCCAGAGAATAGGGAACACGCACATTCCCGCCAACATAATGATCATCGGCGGCACCGTGCGACCCGTACCTCTCACCGCGCCCGCCAATGCATGGAGAATACCTAAAATAAAGTAGAACGGACAGAAATATTGCATTGCCAATGCTCCGACACGAATCACATTGGGATCACTGGTGAACAGACTCATCACGGATTCGGCATTCAGTAACAGAATCGCCCCAATCGAAAGCGTATAAATCAACACCATCGCCAGGGTGACCCACATTCCGATGTCCAGCTCGATCTTATTTGGAAACGACATCAACCTTTTCCCATGCTACTCAAGCCTTTCTCACTCGCATCAAGCAACACCAAAAATAAGTCCGATTGCCTGTTGATGGCTCAATAATCCCCCCTTATATATCGCTAATAGCACACAAAAACGCTCGATCCTTTAAGCGAGCGATTGTCAAAAAACTCGCTTAAATAGGTCGAGTGTTTTTAATAGATGATCTTAATATTTGTGTTCCAATAATGTCGCCAGTTTTACACCAGCACGCAGGGTGTCTTGGGAGAGTGACTCCCGCTCATGATCTGGATTGAGGCGTTCCACTTCTAATGGCGGATGCACCTCCATATCCGCGAAAGTCTTCGCTAACTCATCATCCAAATAATTATTGAAGGCAGCTGTATGATCCTTGTCATTAGAAGCCTCTCCCTGCTCACGCTTTTTAGTCGCAACATCCGAACGCCCATTTTTTGCGGGGCGTGGCTTTTTGTTCCGCTGGTTTTCAAACTGGGCCTGCTGAGCTGCATATTGTTGCGGCTGATTTTTCTTGGGGGTATTAAGAGGGAGCCGAGTTTTGGCGGAGGATTTTGAAGTCGCTGCAGGAGACTTTGCCTGCTCCTTCTCCTCTTCTTCTCGCTTGGCTTCCTCAATGCCTTCCTTCACTGCCCCCAGAACTTCTTTCCACAATGCACTAAAACTCATCTGAACGTGCTTCGGTGGCCGTTTCATTTTGGGCTTTGGGGATTGTTGGTCGTCTTTTCTTGGTTCTCGCTTAGTCCTCATCCGACTCACGCGCCTTCGTATCGCCGCTGAAAGAACGACGCATGGACGTATCAGCCTTCACATTGTCCAGCCGATAATAATCCATCACACCAAGATTGCCACTGCGCAAGGCTTCGGCGAGAGCTTGTGGCACTTCGGACTGGGCTTCCACCACTTTGGCACGCATTTCCTGGGTCTTGGCCACATTTTCTTGTTCTTCTGCCACCGCGGTTGCACGCCGCTCTTCTGCTTTGGCTTGGGCAATGCGCTTGTCGGCTTCTGCTTGTTCTGCCTGCAATTTCGCCCCGATATTTCGTCCGACATCAACGTCCGCAATATCAATGGAGAGAATTTCATAGGCTGTTCCGGAGTCGAGCCCCTTCTTCAAAATGGTCTGTGAGATTGCATCTGGATTTTCCAAAACGGCAGAGTGATCAATCGAACTCCCGATTGTTGTAACGATCCCCTCGCCGACACGAGCGATGATCGTTTCTTCACCGGCCCCACCGACCAAGCGTTCAATGTTGGCACGGACGGTCACTTTGGCTTTGACGCGAAGTTCAATCCCGTTACGAGCCACCGCCGCAATCACTGGGGTTTCGATAACTTTCGGGGTAACAGATACCTGCACCGCTTCGAACACGTCACGGCCGGCCAAGTCAATCGCCGCTGCCCGTTTGAACTCGAGATCGATATTCGCGCGCTGGGCCGCAATCAAGGCATCGACAACGGAATCGATATCCCCACCTGCAAGATAATGCGCTTCTAACTCATCAATTTCTAGTGTGAGTCCGGCTTTGGTGGCTTTAATCATCGGACGGATAATGCGCCCGGGATTCACTCGCCGCAGCCGCATCCCGATGAGCGTCCCGATCCCAACCGAGACCCCGGAGAAGTACGCCGTAACCCACAGTCCGAGCGGTACGAAACTCAAAAAGAGTATGATCAGGACAATAATAATAATCGGTATGATAAAACTCTCTAACATTTCCATGGGTTATTCCCCCTTTTCTTTGACTATGTTTGAGGATTTTGGACGCACCATCCATTCCTGCGTTTGCTGGTTGATAATCTCAACAACCTCCCCCGCTGGAATATAACTCGTTTCTGAACGTGCATCCACCACTTGCCCGGTCTCTAAACGAATCTGCCCCACCGGATGAAGGGGCGTGATCGTGGTCGCTGTCAGTGTAGTGGGTGCTTTCGGTTCTTGCGGGAAGGAGACGCGTTCGGGGTGGTTTGCAGTATTCAAGACAAGCCGCTTTGTCAATGGCAAGTGGTACCCGAGTTTGGTTAAGACATAGGCACTGACTGCACCGACAATCAGTCCCATCGTCCCATCAATGAATGCTTCCTGCCATGTGCCATTTGACAAATAGAAACTGCCGTACATACTGAGTGCACCAATCACCCCGAGCACACCAAATGTCGGTAGCAAAAGTTCTGCAATCATCAGCAAGACGCCGAATGCGAACAGCCCCATAATGAGCCACCCACCTGCATTCAACAGCAAAAAGTACGTTACAAAGCAGCCGATCGACACCGCGCCAAATGGAATCGACCCTTTTGTCATGAGTGCAATCAATAAACTTACCACACCCAACATCAAGACGATAAATGCCATACCACTCCCCTCACTTTCCTTGGATCTATTTTAACATATTTCAAAAAGATGAGGATGGAAGTGGTTGCAAAAAATCTTCAGGCCCCATCACAAACGCTCTAGTGAATCATCGCTATCACGAAAACTTAGCTGGCACGACCGTTACCTTTTGATCGGAACCCGATTTTCCATTTAATAGATCGACCATGATTTCACCGGCACTGGCTCCTAATAAGAACGGACTTTGTGAGATCAATTTGAGTTTAGGCTCAATGCGACGAGCCATGCCTGTATCCGCAAAGGCCGTAGCGGTGGTTTTAACATTATCGATATAGCCTTCCGAAACAAGACTAGGGATGAACTCCAATAGCCAGCGTTCCTTCAGTGAAATAATCACGGTGCGTTCGGTGGTCTTCGTCAGTAATTCGATTAATTGCTGCTTTACCTGTTTGTGATTGTAGGATGTCTCAGAAACCTCCAGCACATCCACATTCTTAGCTGCTACTTGAACGCCACGATAACGTTCACGTCGAGTCGTCGCTGCTGCTAACTCAGAGGTCAACACAATAAAATGCGTGTAGCCTTGACTGAGATAGTACTCCGTGGCTTCTTTTGTGATTTCATAGTTATTCGTGAGCACCTGTGGCCAGGGGGATTGCGGAGTCTCGCGGTCAATAATCACAATCGGTAAATCGCGACTAACCAGCGATTGAATCTCAGACACACTGCTGAATGGTTGAATCAATAAACCATCAAATCCATGCGCATTGACAGCTTCCATTAAATGCTGCTCACGGTCAATATCCGAGTCTGCATCAAACATCGTAGCGACATAGCCGTGCGCCTCCAAAATCGAACTGACACCTTTAAACACCTCTGAAGAAAAGTAATCATCCGTATTCGCCACAATCAAAGCTACCAGCTGACTGGATTTCGTCACCATCTGTCTAGCAGCGGCATTCGGGACGTAATTCAATTTTTCGATGGCCAGTTTCACACGCTCGGCCGTAGCTTTTGACATGCGATTGAGATTGCCATTGAGATAACGTGAAACAGTTGCGATGGAAACATTGGCGAGTGCTGCAACATCTTTAATGTTGGCTGATGGAGTCTTGTGCATCTTAACTAACTCTTCCTTGCTTTGTAATTTGTAAATTGCACATAGCAAGAGGAAAATGACGCTATCCGTCCCTCTCCTATATGCTCATTGCTTGCAGTATAACACGCCTCCTGAATGATGCGCACTCAGAAGCTGTCACTCCTCCCATTTTCCATTACAAAATAAAAAGTACGTTAGCGATAGTGGAAATCAGAGAAATCCTTCCTATCGCTTACATACTACGATGGGGCTTTGCTTAGTTTTGGGATTTGATTTGGGTAATGACCGCTCGATATTGTTTCGCGCGCGCCGTCACACTAGCGAAATCCCCCCGTTTGGCTGCCCCCGTTAAATCACTGCCAGCGCCTAGTACCACAGCCCCTTTTTCGAACCACTCCTTGAGATTGTCCAAATGAACGCCACCGGTAATCATCAGGTTTGCCTGTGGGAATGGCCCATGAATGGCTGTGATTGCCTGTTGTCCGATGACAGAGCCAGGGAACAATTTAATGAGATCTGCGCCATATGTCAGTGCTGATTGGATCTCATTGGGAGTCATGCATCCAGGCGAATAAGGAACGGCATATAGATTACATAACTTCGCCACCTCTTGATTAAAAGCAGCACTTACAATGAACTCTGCACCAGCAATCATGGCGATTCTAGCCGTAGCTGTATCCAAAACCGTCCCCGCTCCGATCACCACTTCTGGATCAGCTTGATATTGCTCTTTCAACTCAGCGATGATTTCATCTGCATGTGGGGCGGTAAAAGTCACTTCGATTGCTTTAATTCCCCCGTTGATACAGGCTTGGGCGGCTTTATAGGCGGTCATTTTTGTTTCGCCGCGAATAACGGCGACAACGCCGGCATGAATCACTTTATTTAAGGTTTCAAGTTTTTGTAACATATTGTGTGCGCCTCCAACGCCAGAAAAACTACTCTAAGTTACTATGCTCCGCCTTCGCTGACGCATTAGAGACATGATCCCGTTGACTAAGCATGAGGCAGAGAACATCTAATGTGATATGAACACTCTGATCGAACAAGGTACTCAATAGCTGGATGGATTGCACACCGTCGCCACCCTTCGTCGCTCCAGGCACCACGATCGTCGCATCTCCCACTTCTGCTAGTGGGGAGTGGGCATTACTCGTCACAGCGATCACTTTGACACCTGCTTGTTTTGCTTTTTCGGTCGGCTCTAGTACACTGCCTGTTTTGCCGGACCCAGACACAGATACAAGGACGTCCCCCGACTGGATGGATGGTGAGATCGTTTCCCCAATCACATAGACCGTATATCCGATATGCATTAGGCGCATCGCAAAACTCTTTGCCATTAATCCCGAGCGACCCGCACCCAGCACAAAGATCCGTTTATCCTTTTGAATGAGCGCCTCCGCTTCAGATAGTTCTTCCGTGTTGACCATACCCATGACCGTATTAATTTCTTTGACTACCTCATCTATCAGACTCATTTTAATACCTCCATAAATTGCTTGGCTGTTGCGACAGGATCATCCGTACCAATAATTTTTCCGCCTACAATCACCGTTTCTACAATGCCTTGTTGCCTGAGCTTCCTCACTTGCTCAAGATCGATGCCACCCGCAACGGCGACCCGTTTCACCTGAGGAAAGTCCTGATGAAATTGGGCAACAGTATCTACCGCATCAAAATCCCCACCGGCATCCTTAGAGTGATGCAATCCAAATATCGCATGCTCAAATACCGTTAAGCGGTCAATTTGCTCCTGAGTCGCTTCGAGGAGATCAATCAAGACATCCTTGTTCAGTTCTTCGCTCACCGCATACACTTGTTGGATAGTTTCATAGGAGGAAGCCGCCATCACAGTGAGAATCGCTGCTTCTGTTGTATACCCCTGTTTAAATTCGTAGGTGCCTTCATCATTCGTTTTAAGGTCGATCAGCCACTCTGCATGCTTTAAGTGGAGAGAGTACTCCCGCAATGTGATTAAACCGTAATCTTTCACGAGGGAGGTACCAAACTCGATAATATCGACGAAGGGATCTAATTGATGGGCTAACTCGATCGCTCTATCCAGTGACACGCGATCAATCGCTACCTGTAATTTCATTCGTCCTCAGCTACTCCTTCTTTTGCGTAGAATGCTAGTAAACCATTTGGATCAGGGTAGCCATCATTATCGCCGACTGTCTGAACCTGCAGCGCCCCTACTGCATTTCCTCGCAGCACCGCACTCTTCAATGATTTGCCTTCCAGTAATGCCGTAATGACTCCTAAAGCAAAGCCATCACCAGCACCCACTGTATCCACGACCTGATCAACATGGAAACCATCGACCGTGTAGTTCTCTCCCGTTTTCGTCTTGACAAATGCGCCGGCCGGTCCGAGTTTAACGATCACTGTTTTTGTACGTTCCCCCTGTAGATAGAAATCCGCGACAGCCTCTGGGTCATCAGAACCCATCAAGAGCTTGCCTTCCTCAATGCCTGGCAGCACAATATCCGCGTAGCCAGCTAATTCATTGATCGTTTTCACCATGTAGTCGTGACTCTTCCAAAGCGTTGGGCGCAGGTTTGGATCGAATGTCACTGGGATATCCGCGTCATTTAAACGCTTGTATAGCTTCCGGAAACTTGCCTCGGAGGTATCACTGATCGCCGGAAAAATCCCTGACATATGCGCGAACTTCACATCACTCAAGTCCACTTGATCGATCACACCGGGTTCTAGGTGGGACGCTGCCGAATTGCGCCGAAAATTAAATGTCGCTGGATCTCCCTTCGTTACTAGCTGTTTGAGTTGGTAGCCGGTGAAATATTGATCATCCTCAGAAATATAAGTGGTCCCTACTTCATGTTCACTGATCGTTTTGATGACATATTTCCCAAATGGATCATTTCCTACGCGCGAGATATATTCAACCGAGTGCCCCAACCGTTTAACACCGATCGCCACATTTAATTCCGCACCCCCCATGATTTTATGCCACTTCTCAACATCTACCAGTGACACATCCGGTTCAGATGAAGCAAAAGTCGTCAATGGTTCACCTATCGTAATCACTTCACTCATTTTTATATGCTCCTTTTCTATGATTCAATCTCATTCCATTTTTATCCGAAGAACTTAAAGACCAATAACTCATTAATGATTGATACAATCCACATGACTGGCACACCATATTTCATAAAGTCTTTGGATTGTACTTTCATATAATCTAATGCCCAGACATTCCATGATTGCGTAATATCAACAGAAACAGCCATTAAGGTTGGTACATACAGCAGCGGTAATAGAAAGGCATCTGTGAACAAACCCGTCCCAGATAATACCGCTGCGGTGGCCGCTCCCGCTCCCCATACATGCACTGGTCCACGGAAGAGCGCTAACGGAGCCAATATCCCTAAAGCCAGCGCTAGGACTAAATGGCTCTCTGGTAAAATTGCTTCAAATAGTGGCTTAAATTGTTCAGCGTTCATTGAAGCTGCACTCGTAAACATCGCGAGTGCCATTAAGAACATGACCAATCCTGCGATATCAGAGACTGCTTGTTTGATCGTGTCATTCATGAAATCCACAAAGCCCTTGTAGCTCTTCATATGTCCCGTCAGTAAAATCGCAATCAAGGAAGCAAGTGTGAGCGCAGGAATCGCATCCCACTGGAACAGCATGTTCATTAATACTGGCACGATTGGAATGATATAGGCGATCTTAGGAATTCTATCCATTGCTTTCTCATCATGAACCCCTGCACCAATCGCTTCTAGATTCTTTTCCGCATTGTTAGGGTCAATCTTCTTTCGGAACAGGAATAGGAAAATGATCACTGCCATAATTTGAACGACCATCGCAATCATCCCAAACTTGAGATAGTGAGCATCGTAGGTCGCTTTAGGGAAGAAGCCTTTGATTTGGTTATAGAGGACCACGTTGATGTACATAGGAGCCCCAATACTCATAGAAAAAACCGCTGTCGCCAGATCTCTAGGCACCCCAATTGAGAGCATGATCGGTAACAGAATGACCCCGATTGCAATGACAGAGCCGACACCATAAGCCGAGACGAAGATAAAGGAAGTCACTAATGCAATTAACATAGCTGCCAACAACGGCTGCTTGCTACTTACTTTGTTGGTTGCTTCTGAGATAGCCGGTGCGATTCCCGAAGAGACCAAGACGCGTCCAAACCAAGACCCAAAGACGATATAGATAATGGTTGGTGCATAGTTCGTTGCTGGTTCCGCAAAAACCTTCTGGATCGCAACATTGAAGGGGATTAATCCAATGATGGACCACACAATGGCCATCACGAAGAACCCAATCATTAAGTTTCCGCCTTTGAGGATATAAACGATAAAGAGCACAAAGGTAATTAACAAGAGCGCCGCAATCAGCGTTGAACTCATAACCATCATTAATCACCTACTTCATTCTTGAACAATTTTATCTGGGCAGCGATTTTTTCATCAGAAGCCATTGGGTACTCTAGAGCGTAATATTGATCACTTGGCAGTAATTTTAATAGCGCACGCCAGTCATATCTCCCTGTGTCGAGGTCCTCACTCGTTATCAATGATCCGTTATCTTCTATCGTGTTTTTCAGATGGATGTAGTGCGTGAATGGGGCCAATTCTTTTGCTGCTGCCTTCGCATCGCCGTGAGTGAACGCCCAATTTCCCAAATCGTACACATACCCTAGGCTTGTTAAACCTGCCTCATGTGCCACAGTCAAGAAATTTTTGATGGCTTTGATTGTCCCAGAGACCTGCGTTTGATCGTTTTCGACATTCATTTCGATGAAATCAAGCGGGAGCGCGGCAAATGCTTCTTTGAGATCTCCCTTAAAGCGATCAAAATGCCCTGTATTGAATTTGATCTTCTCAATCCCTAAAACTTTTCCTTCTTCAAAGTAGGTTTCTAGCTTGGGATTAACAGATCCATCCGCTTCGAAAACAACATCCTGAACACTGTAATTAACAATCAGATGATGCTCTTTTGCTTTCTTTTTGACTGCTGGTAATTCAGTTTCCAGGTCTTTAAAGTATTCGCGACGGACTTCAATCCCATCTGCCCCCAACTGTGCTACTCGATCCACTAGCTCAGATTGCTTCGTTCCTGCTTTTACATCCGCTTCGAAGATCCACGTATTTAAAATCAATGTCATGATTCCTCTCTCCTTCTCTACATAAGAACCACCATATGAGTAGGCGCCTCTACTATCTCCAATGAGTGATTGCTTGGCTGCTCTCTCTGTTTTAATACTTGTTAAGATGCTGTACACGATGCATTAACTCATCGAATGTCATATCTTTAAAATGTGTTTCCGTTTTACTATTGAAATTCGTTTGCTCGATGCCATTGAATTCTTCTACCAAATAGTAAGCAGTAAGGTACTTCAATAAGTACTTCTTCGCTGCACGGACCGTATCAGCTTGGCTACTGATCGGATGCGAGAACGCTGTCGCAAAGTTAAAAGCAAATTTCTCAGCGTCAATAAAGGTACCCTTTTCCATACGAATTCCTCCTCAAATTATTATGAAAGCCTTCTCATTTATTATGGTAAACGTTTACCTAAATAAAAGCAACCGTTACTTTGATTTGATGAGGGACATTTTATGTAAGTGACAGTTAACATACATCGATAGGTTACTAATTAAGGTAATCGTTTACCTTATCAGTACAATATCTAGCCTTACTCTTTTTGGATTTTTACTTTTGTATTGCCTCACTCCACTTGCTTCTTACCATATAACTAGTACAATGAAGGCAGAAGATATTGTTACTTATTTCACAAATAGATATGGACGTATTCGATATCTATAAGAGTCACTGCTACTTTTTTACGAAGGAGTGTTAATCGATGGCTAAGGAACAATTTAGTGCAATAGCCACCTCCATTCATCAATTAGAGGGGAGGCATCTGCCCGCCACTTTACTTTGACGTTGGATAAACCCACTGCGTTAGGTGGCACGAACAAGGGAATGAATCAAGTAGAGGCCTTGTTATCTGCTCTCGGCGCCTGCAAGATTATCGTGGCTCGCTCATTCGCTGAGGCAAACCACATTCAGTTAGAGGATATCAAGATTGAATTAACAGGTGAATTAGATCCAGATGGCTTTACAGGGAAAAATCCCGATGCAAAAGTGGGCTTCTCTAAGATCACCTCGAAGTTCATCATAAAAGCTGATAATACAGAGGAGGAGATCGCCCAGTTTGTCCATTTCATTGAAACACACTGTCCCGTGAACGACACCATCCTAAATGCTCCAACGTTAGCTACAGAGATAGAAACATTATAATTTCCAAATAGAAAACTCCTTCTGAGCGTGTATATCCTATTGTGCTGGCCCCAAAAATTAGATTTTTTGTCTAACTTTTGGGGATCAGCACAGAATCCATCAGAAGGAGTTTTTACTTATTATATATAAAGCGATGTCGCTTGTTGCTAAACACAAAAAACAGGCCACGTACAGTGACCTGCTCTTCATCGGGAAAACCAGATTTGAACTGACGACCCCTACGTCCCGAA
Source organism: Aerococcus sp. (assembly GCA_030528285.1). Classification (GTDB taxonomy): domain Bacteria; phylum Bacillota; class Bacilli; order Lactobacillales; family Aerococcaceae; genus Aerococcus. The sequence continues at coordinate 75,126 of JAUMZE010000001.1, forward strand.
CGTAGTGCTCTACCAAGCTGAGCTATTTCCCGTATATAAATAAAAAGGCAGTTTCTGTTTTACGAGACTTGCCTTTTTATCGGGAAAACAGGATTCGAACCTGCGACCCCTTGGTCCCAAACCAAGTGCTCTACCAAGCTGAGCTATTTCCCGCGCTTCAAACATATAAAAAATGCGCCTAGCAGGATTCGAACCTGCAACCGCCTGATTCGTAGTCAGGTACTCTATCCAGTTGAGCCATAGGCGCATAACTCAAAAATATTTGATTATTGCATTGACACATCAGCAGTCTCATCATGCATAATATCAATGAATGCGCCTAGCAGGATTCGAACCTGCAACCGCCTGATTCGTAGTCAGGTACTCTATCCAGTTGAGCCATAGGCGCAAATTATATGTTTGCCTTATTATTACTATAGATCTAAAAAAAGACTTCGTTAACATGGCTTTTGAAACGAAGATGCTCGAAATCAAATTCATGTTCAAGAAGTCATTTTAGAAAGCGGAAGACGGGATTCGAACCCGCGACCCCCACCTTGGCAAGGTGATGTTCTACCACTGAACTACTTCCGCATAGGTCATAAAGAGCTGTCTCTCAACGACTCATTTATAATACCTCGTATAGTGCAAGATGTCAAATGTTTTTTTGATTTTTATTGGTGATTGGCCGCCCCTTTTCATTCAAGTATTTCTGAATCACTCTCCCTTTTCTATCTCCCATAAATACGTTCCCTTCAGAGCCTTAACTTCTAGACATCCGCTATGAAAATACACCTATAAACACAGTCTCTAAAGGGAATCCCATATTTATGAAGTAGCTTTCTATCTTCCATTATCGAAATGACATTAAATCACTTACCAATAATCCCAAAGGCGCCCAAAACAATTCTTAGAACCAGCACTAAGATAATGAGACGCGTGGAGTTCATCTGCTTCTTCTCTAGTAACCAGTAGCATAGAGCAACCAAGGCAACTGGTAAGAGCGATGGCATGATCTAATCTAAAACAGTTTGTGCCTCAAGACTCACTGTCCCTGTTTTGAACACTAGTGAAACCTTGATGGAGATAACAGTTGGGATAAGTGCTCCAACGACGGTGACACCCACACTAAAAGCTACCTTGAGTATGGAATCAGTTATAAACTCCCTGAATTTTGGGGTCTTCAAACTGATTCGACTTATGGATTTCTGGAATCAGAGGAATCCCCGCTTTTACGTTACCTGCTACGCTACTCTAATATGATCATTTTTCAAGGACACTGAGTAAGTTCCTCTCTATTTTCTGCTTGCACAAGCTCCTCTTATTTTGTACAATAGCAATGTTAGTGATTAATACTCACTTTATTCTAATCTGGAAAGTTGAGGTGTCGAGATGCCAACGATTAAATCTGCTATTAAACGCGACCGCAAAGCCAAAAAAGCCAATGCACAAAACTCTTCTTACAAGAGTGCAATGCGTACAGCTATCAAACGTTTTGATCAAGCTGTTGAAGCTGGTGCGGATAATACGAATGACTTATTTAAAAATGCCACAAAATTGGTTGATAAAGCAGTCAGCAAAAACCTCATTCATCAAAACAAGGCAGCCCGCGAAAAATCTCGCATGGCTAAGAAATTAAATGCCTAATGACAAGAAAATCCGAAAGCTTCATGACTGGAGCTTTCGGATTTTTTCTATCCTCTTCCTGTTCACGATGACGGCGCACTGAAGGCTAACATGAACCATTCAATGCCGAGATTCTGATCCACTTGCCCCATCTTCATCTCTTCCTCTAATTCAACAAGTCTTTTATATCCTTGAATCATTCGCTCTGTCGAGTAATGCGTTAACTGCTTCATGGCCATTTTCACCCGGAATGGATGGGCATTGATCGCTTTAGCAATTTCATTTTGCCCATAGCCCACCTGTTTGAGCAACAAGATCTGCGTGTACAAGCGGAAGTTCGACTCTAACAAAGCCAGAATCGCGATCGGCTGTTGCTTCTCCTCAATGAGCGTTCGGTAGAGCTGAATAGCGGGCTTGACCTCTTGGCGCATGAGATAATCCGTCAAATGAAAAATATTATCATCCAACGACGGCGAAACGACCTGTCTGATGTCTGCGGCGGTGATCTCTATAGCATTCCCAACATACAATAACAGTTTTGTGGCCTCTTCCATGGTGCGGGTGAGATCATAATTCGTCCGTTCCAGAAGTAACTGGAGGGCATGGCGGTCAATCGTCACGTCTTCATTAAAGATAAACTGCTTCACATATTGGGTAGTCTCTGCTTCTGAGAGCTCATTAGCCTCAACCACTGTCGCTTCTTTTTTCAAGGTCTTGACCACTTTTTTGCGGTTATCCAATTTCTCAGTTGGCACTTGAAAACACAGCACTACATCCGGATTAGGGGATTTCAGATAGTCCAATAAACTATCTTCTTGTTCCTTTCGTTTAGCGCGCTCCGTACTGAGAAAGGTCGCATTCTTCACCCAAATCAGCCGCTCTGCTGTAAAGAAAGAGACGGTATTGGCCTCCGCAATGACCTCATCCAGGGGCGTCTCATCCATGTCAAACCGCGTAAAATTAAAATCATCCCGCTCAGTGTCTCTCCCCAAAACGGCGGTGGTGATTGTTTCTTCAAACCAATCCATCAAATAATTTTCTGTCCCATAAATCACATACAGTGGAGCCACATGTTGCTGCTTAATCTGATTCATCACTTGTTGAAATGCCATTATCGGACTCCCCTTCTGTTATTTGGTACGATCAAGATTGGTCTATCTCCTCTATTGTACCGTTTTTATCCACCACCTGCCATGAAAATAATAATAATGAATGGCTCCCTGCTGATCTGTGCGATAGATAGCGATATGTTGCTGTTTCAAATCTTCAATGACGCGTTTCCCCGGATGGCCGTAACGATTCTTCCGTCCGACTGAGATAAAGGCACATTTTGGATGCACACGCTCTAACCAATCTGTGGCACTCGAATGGTCGGACCCGTGATGAGCCACCTTGAGAATATCGACGGGCCAATGCTTTTTATTGAGGCGTTCAGCCACTTTCTCTTCATTAGGTCCCACTAAATCCCCCGTAAATAGAAATGTCTGCGGTCCAAATTGGCCGTATAGCACAAGCGAATCCTCATTCTTGCCCGTCCCTATCGCATCCGGAGAGAGGACAGTGACAGCCGTTTTTCCTTTGAGTTGATAGGTCTCCCCTGCCGATAACCAAATAAGTTCTGTCTTTTGATAACAGCTCTTCATGAAGGCTTCCTTTACAATCTGTTGCCCTTTTTCGCTCGCCTGCATGCCAATGGGGAGGTAGAGACGTTTGGTTGGGATTGTCTGCATGATTTCAACAAGTGCGCCGATGTGATCCTGATCTGCATGCGTAATGAAAATCCCGTCGAGCGTCCGGCAGCCCTCCGCCTTCAAGCTGGGAATGATTTGACGGCTGGCGACAGTTTTATGTGGACGCTTTTGCCAGGCGGACTGTTGATATTGGATTGTTTCACAGGCGTCAATCAGATAGGTACCACGTTGATGTGGGAGTTCAATATAATGGGTATCCCCCTGCCCTACATCCAAGGTCGCCACCTGTCCCAGCGGATCAAGATAAGGAGCGCTCCACAGTAACATTAAAGCCAATGCCAACCCCCAGTAACTCCTACTCCGATGTTGCCTAGTTAATTGGCACTGGAAATAATAGAGGATGGCGAGCACCAATAATCCTATGATCAATCGCCCGGGTGTCCCGACCCGCCACTGCAGGAGATGCCAGTGAGCGAGTGTCTCACTCAACCACTCAATTCTCTGTATGATCCACGAAACAACACGTTGCAATAAAATGAACCACCCGCTAATGCCGAGCCAGTGTGCCCCCATAATAACTAATAGCAGTGGCATCAAGCAAAGCGTAAAGATCCCTGCAAATAGTTGCCCAAAGAGAACCGTCACCCAGGAAAATTCGTGGTACTGGTATACCAGAAACGGAATTGCCACGAGCACACATTGAAAACTGAGGCAGATCCCACTGAGCCATGGCGAGTGCTTGGTAGGACGTTGACTCAGATAGCGCAGGAGAAAAGACAATGCATAACTCAATTGAAAGCTGAGTGAAAAGATGGCTAACGGATAGCAGACCAAAATCAACAGTAAACTGATACTCGTCGTTTCGAATCGATTTTTGGGGCGATAGATACAAACTTTGGGTAGGCCATAATCCCCCAGTGCCCGAATCATTCCATATGGCCATCCCAGAACTGTTCCATAGAGCAGGAGAATGACGAGCGTAAACCACTCAAAATGCTCCTTCAACATGCCAACTCTCAGACAGATCTGTTTGAGTAACCTCACCAGTAGATTCACATGAAATCCTGAAATACTAAACAGATGGATAAGCCCAATTACTTGATAATGAGTCAGCACATCCGCATCGAGCGCCTGTTTATCATTGAAAAATAAGGATTGTAAGTAATCTCTCACCTCAGGGACTGCCAGCGTATCAAATGAATCATGTAACTGACGTGCTGTATTGGCAATGAATGCTCGAATGCCCGTCGCTGGTCCTGCGATTGTTAGCTGTTTTGCTTGAATGAGCCAATGGATATTGTGGCTGTAGAGATATTGGCGATAGTCGAATACACCAAAATTTGTGCGGGCATCCGGTAACTTCACCTCGCCACGCACTTGAATGATCAAGGAGTGCGTCTGATGGAGCCAGTTTGCCTGCTCCCCTTTTGATTTGATCCGGAAAAAAATTGGGAGCTGTTCCTGCCAACGTCCATGTATCAAATATCCCTTGAGTGAGAGTTGATCCCCCTGTACTTGGATGTCGGTTGCGGGCACAAACAGACGAAGAGTTGCCTCCCCCGCTGTCAATTGCGTTCGATACCATAAGAAGAACAAACCAATCAATAGGATACCAACCCCCTGCAGCACAAAATAACGCCGCCTGAGCGAACGATCCGCCACGCTCCACATGCGCCAAGTGAAATATCCCCATAGTATCAGTGTCAACGGTGAGGGGATCAGGCACGCTAGCGTCAGTAATAAATAACCTAAAGCGAACCAAACCATGGGACTAAACGCACACGTGTGGACGCAATTTCTCTAGCGTCTTCTCGCCGATGCCACTAACATTGGTGAGGTCGTCCACGCGCTGAAAGGAACCATTCTGTTCGCGATATTGAATAATGTCTTCCGCTTTCTTCTCGCCAATCCCTGAAATGGTCATTAATTCCTCCTTGGTGGCGGTATTGAGATTCACCTGCTTGGAATCAGCGGACGAATGCCCCGGTGTCTCAGTAGCAGCAGTCGATTGCTGCATCGTGGGGACTGCTTCGCCTTGTTTAGGGATATAGATGACCATCTGATCAGCCACTTTTTGAGAGAAATTCACCTGCGATTCATCCGCCGCCTCGCTCACCCCACCTGCCAGTGCGACCACATCATGAATCCGCATCGTCGTCTCAACCGGATAGACGCCGGGATGTTTCACTGCTCCCTTCACATCCACATACCATTGCTCCGACACTGAGGAAGACCCTGCTGCTGTTTCTGATTTGGGCTCGGCTGCTTGAACGGCAACGGTAGAGGCAGTATCACTGGTGGTATCCGTTTGTTGCCACTCTTCAGTCCCCGGTGTTTTTGTGTCCTCCCCATTCAGTATGAAATATCCACCTGCTAATACCACGAGAATGACCCCAATTACTCCCACCATCACTAATTGCCGATGCTCCTCTACCCATTCCTTCAGTGCTTTCATTATCTGGCTTTGCATTATGATCTGCTCCTTTCTCATAACCGCGGTTTTATAATAGATACGTGTAATTGAGAAAGATTCACCTGGATCAATGCGTTTGGTCTAAAAAAATTTATAGATATCTGCCCACACAAAAACGCCCACCGCCAAATCTCAGCAGTGAGCGTATTCAACTTATCTTTATAAAGTATCAACCCTTACAAGCAACCCTTTATCATTAACATATTACAGTGCTTGGCAACTCGAACCCACAGACTGCGTTAATTTGCAAATTTCATCACGAAAGCTTCGTACTTCGCTAGTTGCGCTTGGGCACCGGCTTTGTCTTCTGCAACAGTTCCAATGTAGAACTTGATCTTCGGCTCAGTACCACTTGGACGCACCGCAATCCAGGTTTGGTCTGCGAGGTAATACTTCAATACGTTGGCTTTTTCAATATTGAGGGTTTCCGTTTCGCCATTCTTCACATGACGGACGCCTGCTTGATAGTCCTCAACGGCTTCCACAGGGACATCCGCAATGGTTTCTGGTTGGTTGTCGCGCAGATTGTTCATGATTTCCGTAATCTTAGCGGCCCCTTCTTGCCCAGATAATTTAACCGAAATTGTCTTCTCTGCGTAATGCCCGTATGCGCTAAAAATTTCCTGCAACCCATCGTACGGCGTCTTGCCTTGTTTCTTGTAGTAAGCAGCCAATTCCGCAAAAAGCATCGCCGTTTGAATGGCATCTTTATCACGGACAAATGGTTTGATCAAGAAACCATAGCTCTCTTCGAATCCAAAGAGGAAGGTATGGGCACCCGTTTGTTCGTACTGCTTGATCTGTTCAGCGATGAATTTGAAGCCAGTTAAGGTATTCACCGTCCCCATATTGAAGTGTTTAGCGATCACTGCTGGTAATTCGCTGGACACGATGGATTTCACAATGACCCCATTCTCTGGTAAATCATTGGTGCCCTTGCGCGCGGTGAGGATGTATTGGGTCAACAATGCCCCAATCTGGTTCCCGGTCAGGATGCGATATTCCCCATCCGGCATCTTCACGCCAGCTCCCATCCGGTCAGCGTCAGGGTCGGTCGCAATCAGCACATCCGCGTCATGTTCCTTGCCATATTTCATCGCATATTCGAAAGCACTTGCTTCTTCTGGGTTTGGTGATTTCAGCGTGGAGAAGTCCGCATTGGGTTCGCGCTGTTCATCGATATAGACCACCTGATTGAAGCCCGCCTGATCAAAAGCTTGTTCTGCCAATAATTGTCCTGTTCCTTGGAGTGGGGTGTAGACAATCGTTACGTCGTCTTTCATCTCTTTGATGATGTCTTCGTCGATCGTTACCTCCTTCACCTGAGCGAGATATTTATCATCGACATCTTTTCCAATGGCGTGGTAGAGGCCCGATGCTTTCAGTTGACTGAGATCCTCGACTTCAATCGTTAGTGGATCGACATCTTTAATGTGGTTGGTGAGGGCGGAGGCGTCTTCTGGTGTCATCTGACCGCCATCTTCCCCATACACTTTGTAGCCGTTGTATTCCTTGGTATTATGGCTCGCGGTGATCATAATCCCCGTGTAAGTTTTCAGTTCACGCACCGCAAAGGAGAGTTCAGGCGTTGGACGCACCCCTTCGAACACGTAGGTTGGAATGCCGTGTTTGCCGAGAACTTTTGCGGATTCGAGAGCGAATTCTAGAGAGTGATGACGCCCATCGTAAGCGATCGCAACCCCACGATCCATTGCTTCTTGTCCGTATGCCTCCATCAAACGTGCGAGCCCTTCCGTTGCCAAACGCACGGTGTAGATATTCATCCGATTAATACCGGCACCCATCAACCCGCGCATGCCAGCTGTCCCGAAATCAATTGCTTGATAAAAAGCGTCTTCTAAAGCGGCCTCGTCATCGCCCAATGCCTCTAAATCGGCTTTGACGTCCGCGTCGAGCGTTGGTGATTGCTTCCAATTGGTATAGATTTCTTTCCATCCCATAATATCATCCCTTCTAAACGAACCTCTTGACGCTTTTATTATACCCTACCCCGCCAATTTCGGTAGTCTAATATCAAAAATATCAACAAAGAAAGCAGTCTACTCCTCTGTTAATGATTGGTCGTTGAGCGCAGTAATGTAGTCATAGGCGCCCTGTCCAGCAATCCCACCGTCACCGACCGCCGTAGAAATTTGACGCAGATGTTTCTTGCGCACGTCACCAGCCGCAAAGATACCTGGAACACTCGTCTTCATTTGATCGTCGGTTTCAATCCAGCCTTCCACATCGGTAATCCCGAGATCCTGGAAACCATCCGTATTTGGGACTAAACCAATATAGATGAAGACGCCATCTGTTGGGACTTCTTCTTCCTGGCCGGTTTCCTTATTCAAAACGACCACTTTCGTCACTTTTTGGCCGTCGCCTTCGATCCGTTTCACTTCGCTATCCCAAGTGAAGGTCATCTTGTCGTTATTGAAAGCACGATTTTGAAGAATTTGTTGGGCCCGCAATTGGTCACGACGATGCACCAAGTTGACGCCATTCGCGAACTGGGCGAGGTAGGTTCCTTCTTCCACAGCGGAATCCCCACCACCAATGACTTTCACGTTCTTGTCCTTGAAGAATGCCCCGTCACAGACCGCACAGTAGCTCACGCCGCGGCCCTGGTATTCCTCCTCGCCGGGTACATTCAAGTTACGATGCACGGATCCTGTCGCAATCACAACTGCCTTAGCTTGATACGTGGTCGTGTCCGTTTGAATGGTGTGGTAGGGTTTGCCGATCTCTATATGTTTCACAACCCCATAGGCATATTCTGCGCCAAACTGCATGGCGCTCTCATACATCTCTGTGGCTAAATCGGCACCGAGAATACTCTTGAAGCCTGGATAATTCTCCACTTCAGCGGTATTTAGTAATTCTCCGCCTGGCACCCCGCGTTCGAGCACCAAGACCGATAAATTCGCGCGTGATGCATATAGAGCCGCAGTTAAACCAGCAGGGCCACTCCCTACGACAATCACATCATATTGTTTGATTTCCTCACTCATCGAAAAACTCCCTCCTATTAGAGCTGTTGATTCCTATTTTGCTTCTTCATTTTATAAACTTACTATTTGTGAGTCAAAAGAACTGCTTATCTGCTTTATTAGCACTCCTGCACCTTCTCTCCCCTATAAAGATAAAGAAAGCTTGAGATCTCACTCAAGCTTTCTGAGGGGAGGGCCACTCATATCGTTCATTATAGTTGATCTTCAAGACTGAGGATGTAACGCTTCAATTCTTCTTTGTATTCAGGTTGCTCAAGACCGTAATCAATAAGCGTCTGCATGTAGCCGAGTTTGTTTCCAACATCATAACGGTCGCCCTTGAATTCGAGTGCGAAGACCCGCTGCGTCTTGTTCAAACGGTCAATCGCATCGGTCAATTGGATTTCATTCCCAGCACCAGGGGTTTGCGTTTCCAGCAAGTGAAATATTTCTGGTGTCAGGAGGTAACGGCCGACAATAGCGAGATTACTTGGGGCATCTTCTGGCGCTGGTTTTTCAACAAACTGGCGCACATTGTAGATGCCTTCTTGCCATTCACCTTCAGGATCGATCACCCCGTACTTGTTGGTTTCTTCTTCTGGAACAGGAATCACGGCAATTGTGGAAGCATGGGTCTGCTCGTAGCTATCGATCAATTGGCGCGTCAATGGCACCTCATCTGACATCAAATCGTCCCCGAGCATCACAACGAAAGGTTCATCCCCCACAAAGGCTTTGGCTTGGAGCACTGCATCGCCCAAACCGCGTGGATACGGCTGACGTTTGAAGAAGATATTCAGTCCTGTATTCTCATTCATTACTTCAACGAGATCTTCGCGCCCCTTTTCTTTCAGGAAACCTTCCAATTCCACATTCGAATCGAAGCTATCCTCAATCGCACGTTTACTCTTCCCGGTGATGATTAACACATCCTCAATTCCTGAGGCAATGGCTTCTTCCACAATAAATTGGATTGTTGGTTTATTGACGATTGGAAGCATTTCTTTGGCGAGGGCTTTCGTTGCCGGGAGGAAGCGGGTCCCAAATCCAGCGGCTGGGATAATGGCTTTCGTTACTTTTTTCTTCACTACTAATCACACTCCTATTATCGTTTTCAATTATTTTTATTCGCTTTTCTTCTCGCGTTCCATCAACTGCATAATGACCGTTCTGAGATCACTCTGTTGATTCAACACCTGATACATCGCTTCGGTGATTGGCATCTCCACGTGATACGCTTTGGCGAGGGTATAAGCTGCTTGTGTGGTGGTGACCCCCTCCACAATTTGGCCCATTTCAGCGACGGCCTGTTTCGGATCAGTGCCCTGTCCAATCGCATAACCGCAACGCCAATTCCTGGAGAGCGCACTCCCGGTTGTTACGAGAAGATCACCCACACCGCTGAGTCCACTAAAGGTGAGGGGATCAGCCCCCAATGCCACCCCGAGTCGCGTAATTTCTGCAAGTCCGCGAGTAACGAGGGCGGCCTTGGTGTTGATGCCGTAATTCAAACCGTCGCTCACTCCTGCACAGAGGCCGATGATATTCTTCAACGCGCCCCCGAGTTCCACTCCGATAATATCGGTACTCGTATAAACACGCAAATATCGATTCATAAAAAGCGACTGGATCACTTTAGCGGCTGCTTCGTCCGTACTAGCAGCGGTAATTGCCGTCAGATGATGCGTGACCACTTCTTCTGCATGACTTGGACCAGAGAGCACCACAATCGCTTGGTATGAGACACCGAGAAATTCTTCCATCAACATCTCACTGATCCGTTCATGCGTTCCTTGTTCAATTCCTTTGCTGGCGTGAAAAATCAGCGGATGAAGCGGTGGGTCCATTTGCTTTAGAGTGGACACCACCTGTTTGGAGACTTCACGAATAGCTTTGGTAGGAACGACAAAACCGATCACTTCCGCCTGTTTGATCGCCATGTTTAGATCTGACGTCGCCACCACTCGTTCGCTCAATCGAAAGTCTTCGAGGTACCGTTGATTGGTGCGTTGTTCTTGTAATTCTTGGGCTTGCTCCGGATGATGCGTCCATAGTGTGACCGCATGCCCATTCTCGCCTAAGACATTGGCGAGCGCACTGCCCCAGGTACCGGCACCGAGAATCGTTACCTGTACCATCTTTTCACCTACTTTCTACGAGAGGAAGGGGGCCGTGAACATCCGTATAATACTGGGCATCCAAACGTTTGGTGCGACTCCAGATGAAGGCAGAGACCCCAAATAATACGAGGAGGAGTGAGAGCACCTGTGACACACGGAATGGGCCCCACCACAAGCTGTCGGTTCGGAGCCCCTCAATGAAGAAACGCCCCGATGCATACCAAATCAGATAGAGGAGCGTGGTTTCACCCACCTTGAGCGTTTGTTTGCGTCCTCTCAGCCACATAATGACAATCACCCCGAGTATGCTCCACAATGATTCATAGAGAAAGGTTGGGTGGTAATAAACACCATCAATCTGCATACGGTTCACAATGAAATCTGGTAAATGAAGCATCTGCCGCAGGAAACTTTCACTGACAGGCCCGCCATGTGCCTCCTGATTAGCGAAATTCCCCCAGCGTCCGATTGCTTGTGCGAGTAATAAATACGGCGCCACAATATCTGTCATCAAAAACGGATGAAAGTGTTTCTTGTGGCAATAAACGAAGAGCGTAAGTGCCCCCGCAATCACACCGCCGTAAATTGCGATCCCACCGTTCCAAATCTGTAAAATTTCATTCGGATGAGCAGCATAATATGACCACTCAAAAATCACATAGTAAATTCGTGCCCCGATAAAACCAATCGGAATTCCCCACAATACGAGGTCATATCCGATATCTTCAGGGAAACCTTTTAATCGCAGTTCGCGTGTAATCCATTCAATCGCAATCAGCATCCCAACTGCGATAATGATCCCGTACCAGTGTACCGGAATCCCAAATAAATCAAAAGCCACTGGATAGCTTAATATTAGTGGTAACATCCTTCGCCTCCCATTAATTGTCCCGCGACAGATAGTAATTGCTATCCTTCTTCGGCGCGGGCGGCATTGGACGTTTGATTTCCGTCACATTCTTATCAAAATCTGAGTTGCGCTGGATGAGTTCGGTTAATCGCTCTTCAAATTGCTGCTCAGAATCGAATCCCATCGACCGTGCCCGGAAGTTCATGGCCGCAACTTCCACGATATTGGAGCTGTTACGCCCGGTGCGGATTGGAACGGTGATTTTAGGAATCTCAATTCCAAAATAAGACACCATCTCAGGCGCCGTGCCGAGACGATCATAATTTCCCTCTTGATCCCAGTCGAGGAGATTAATAATCATATTTAATTCCTGCGCGCGACGGACGGCCCCGGCACCAAAGAGCGTGAGGACGTTCATAATCCCCAAGCCCCTAATTTCGATCATGTTCTGCAGGATCTCCGGTGCCTCACCAATAATCGTGCGTTCATCGCGTTTATGTAATTCCACGCGATCATCCGCCACCAACCGATGTCCGTGTTTAATCAGTTCCAGGGCCGTTTCAGACTTACCAATACCGCTATCACCGATAATAAGAATCCCGAGCCCGTATACATCCACGAACACACCATGGACCGATTGCCGCGACGAGAGGGTTTCCTGGAGGTAGCTGGTGATATTCTTGAATAATTGCGTTGTGATCGTGTCACTCCCGAGAATCGGAATCTGATTTTCACTGAGCGCTTGAATCACTTCATATTCCGGACGCAACCCCCGTGAAAAGATAAAGCACGGGGTTTCAGGGCGAGCCATGCGCCGCGTCATGAGTAATCGTTCCGCACTCGTCATCTTCTTCATATAGGAATGCTCATTCAGACCGAACAGCTGTACCCGTTCAGACGCATAATAATTAAAGTATCCCGTTAATTCCAATCCTGGCCTGGAAATATTCGTCGTGATTATTTCACGATTAAGAAATTCTTCTCCGCTGATCACCGTCAAATGTAAAGCATCAGCTAAATCACGAACAGTGACATTTGCCATCTTCTCGCTCCTTCACTGTTTAAAATCGCTCCATCGTAGGAAGCGTTGTTATGATTGCTATTTACCACTGGTTAAATGGCTTTCATGCCCTTCATTCTATCACACTCCCCATAAATATTGATATGACACGGTTTATATTTCCACTTCCCGACTACTTCACGAATCACCCCATAAAGTTGGCAAAAATTTGCGCCGTCTTTGTCTCTTGTTCTTTCGTCACATGGGTATAAACGTTTAATGTCATTTCAATGCTGGAATGGCCTAGCCTCGTTTGAACATCTTTCATATTCGCCCCCGCTTGAAATAATAAACTCGCGTGCGTATGCCTAAACCCGTGAACATTTAAATACGGCAAGGCGTGGCGCTTTGCGGTTCTTCTAGCAATATGGGCGGGGTTGTCATAGCCTAGATAGCTGTTTGACTTAAAACGAGGGAAAACAAGTTGCTGAGCATCTAAGGCATTGAACCCAAATCCCAACAACAGGCGGGCGCTTTCTGTTTTCCACTGTTTAAGCAATTGAACAGTCTTATCATCGAGGGCGATGGTTCTAGCCTTGCCATTCTTTGGCGGGTGTACCTCTAACCCATACCGCCCCCGCTCGTCTTTAACTTTCGCTAATGTCTTGTTAATGGTGAGAGTTTGAGCACTAAAATTCACATCTTGCCAAGTGAGCGCCAATGCTTCACCACGACGCGCGCCGGTGTAGGATAGTAGATGGAAATACATGAACCACAAAGAATCATTATCATTTTTTAACGCCTCTAAAAAGCTTTTTAATTCCTCACGGGTATAAAAGTATTTAGAGCGGTTAAGGTGTTGCGCTTTCGTACGTTTGGGGCGGATCACTCTATTACATGGGTTTTCATGGATATAGCCAATCATAACCGCATATTTAAGGACCCGACTAGCATAGTTAAAAACAGCTTTACCGGATATATAACGTTCATTCAAATCATTCGCCAATTGTTGCAAGACATGAATAGGAATCTTATTAATGGGATAGTGCCCCAATGCGGGCAATAAATGGATTTGAAAATATTCCTCTATTGTTTTAAGCGTGCTTGATCTCACGTCTAGGCGGTACACCTCTAACCATTCATCATAAATATCTTTAAAAGTCTTGCGCGACCTCGTGACCTCATGCCCCTGATAGAAAGCAATTTGCGCCTGCTTATAATACTGTTCAGCCTCCTTTTTAGTCTTGAAGCCTCTTTTTTGTAGTTCTTTCTTCTTGCCTGTTGCTGAGTCATAGCCTAAAAATGCCCGGACCTCGTAAAACGTACCGCGGGCGGTGCTGTATTCCTTATACGTTGCCATTGTGGTGTTGCCTCCTCGTGTTTTTCTCCTCAATCTCCCCGAACTGAATCGAATGAAAAACATAAAAAAGGCGATGGCATTAGATTAAATTTTGTTTTTCCAAATTAAAAAGGTCAAGAAGTCGACCAGTGTTTTTTGATCGGACGCGTTCAATTCCCTCACCTGCTTAATTATTTCCCTTTCTTCTCGTGTTAGGTTGTCGCTTTGGTCGATGGGTTGCAGTCTATTAATAACTTCTTTTAGCTCTTGCAATACATCAGAATCAGACATCTGTAAGGAATTCGCGCGGTCTAACAGTTCTTCAGTTGTCATATTACCTAATTTGGCTATTGCCTCTATGGTGATGGGGTTAGGCATGTTTATACCTCTTTCCCATTTCGATATTCCGCTTTTTGTTGGTCGGGTTACTTTGGTGACCTTTTGCAGTGAGTCGGCAAACTCCTCCAGCGTTTCGCGTCTTTGTATGCGTATATCTTTAATGATTGCGCCTAGTGCTTTCTTATCGATCGGCATTATTCTCGCCCCCTTTATTATTGCAATCATAACATAAATAAGGAAAGTTTAATATAGGGCTTGACAAAGTTTATTGATATAGTAATATGTAGTCAATCACCTGAAGAGAGGAGGGAAACACATGACTACCAAAGTCGCAAATTACCGGCGCTATCTGAACTATAGTCAAAAGCAAATGGCGGACTTATTGGGCGTTTCTTACCAAGCTTATTGGCTTAAGGAGAAAGGCAAAACCCCATTCACTGACACCGAAAAAATAAAGCTGGTCGACTTCTTTAAAAACCATATTGAAGATAGTGAACTAGCTAGCAAGGTCACAATTGAAGCCTTATTTTTTAATGCGAAAGTGTAATAAATGGATCAAAATAGCAAATAAAATCCATAGAGAGGAGGGGAAATCATGGAAACACCTCAAACGCTTGCCCCTGAATGGCGTGAGGCGCTGAAAGCTGAAGCGATAGCGGTGTATCGTCAAACCGCTAAAGAAGCACGGCGGGACATACTGAATTTTAAAGACTGGTACACATTTAAAGAAGTTAGCAAGCTGTTAAATGTATCAGCCGGAACGCTTAATAAGTGGATCGGGTACGGCCTACCGTATTCGAAAATAGACGCAAAGAAATACATCAGCCGAACAGAATTATACAAGTTTCTGGAACGTCACAAGGTCAACCAGTAATCCCCCCGAACTGGATCGAATGAAAGACATAAAAAAAGACCCCTCACGTTGAGGAGTCGGACAACATAAAAGAAATACCGAGGACAAAAAACGCCCCGATATTCTAACCATATCAAGGCGAATAGATGGCAAGGACGTACCGAATTCAACCGCCTCAATATATTTATATTTTACCATAGTACGAACAAAGAAAGAAGCGCATTCATATGAGTTTAAAGACTACACTGCGGGCCAATCTATGGGGCTCACATTTTTCAAGCTACACCACCGCCCTAGGTTTGCAAGAGCTTGTTAACAAGACGATAGAAGACACCAAAGCAGGCAAGCCCATGAATGATAATTATCTGATGGCGTTAGAAATCTACACAAATGAATTAATAAGCGAATTAGAGCAAATGACGGGCTTAATGGCAAAAGAGTGTAACCCCGTGAAGACGGTGATAGAGAAATTAGAGGAATAAAAAACCGCCCCAAGCTGAGGCGGTCAAATTGGCAACAGTGAACAAGGGAGGAAACTACTAAAAAAATGAATTTAGGAGGATTCCCGCAAGTCCTTTGCTCACGGTACTTATATTATAGCACGTTACTAGGAAAAGGAGAATGAAGAATTATGAATATCTATACCACTAAAACAGTCAAAGCCTGGAAATTGAACGGAATCAAAACAGAATCCGAGCAATGCGCCATCCTTGCCGAAATGCTAAGACGTGTAACGAGTCACGGCGGGGACGACATCGAAAGAGGGGCGGACGTTTATGCCTATCTTGATAATGTGAGCGCCTGTGCCCGCATTCTTGAAAATCATTTGTACGAATTATGGGATGACATTGAAGAACTAGACAAAGACGAGAACGCGGACGGCTACGCCATCGACTACGACGACGAGGACGAGAAGGAGGAGGCTTAACACATGGATTTAAACGACTTATCAAGCACCCCGGATATCATCGAAACGCTGGAAACAGTGGCGGGGATGTGCCTACAAGGGGCCATAGCGCTCGACCCGACTATCATTAAGAACAAGCGGGAAATGAAGAACGCTATGAACACATTTAGCACCGCGCAACGGTCTATTTTCAGTTTTCTCGTGTTGTCTATTCATGCGTTGAAGTGTATCGAAAACGGGCAACCCGTGCCATACATCCCGACACGTGCCGAATTAAATAAAGAACTTGAGAACATGAAGAAGACTGTTCAAGCCCTCGACGACGCGCCAACCGTTAGACGGTCAATCATTGAGGCGCTGAATAACATTAGTTACTAGGAGGCCAACCAATGGAAATAACAGAACTAGAAGACGCATACAATACCATACACGACTATAACACGATCTTACAATTGTGTAGCCATGCCATCAATACGCCCAAGCGATCACCTAAAGAAATGGCCATCGATGAAGCTTTAATGATCGTCATGGATTACCTAGAGAATTCGGCGAACCTGATCGCCAAAGCAATGGAATAGAAACGGACACGGCTAGGAGGGTGACCGCTTGCCCTCCTGATCGCCGTATTGAGGAGGTTACAAAATGGATAACAAAACGATCACCGCATACAAACAATCCTGTACAAACATCTGGAATAGTTACACCCTCACCCAATCCATGAGTTTTCTTTTATGGGACATCAAACAACGAGCGGAACGCGTAAACGACGAGGACGACACCGACAAGCGGGGGGAGCTGTATGCCGTGCTCTATGACGAACTGGAAAACCTACACGGACAAATAAATATCATCATCGATCTTCTAAACGCGTCAATGGTACCAATTGGGCTGGTTGAAAAGCATTTAGACAACTACCAACGAGCGACAAAACCGAATTCAGTGATTGCGGGGCGTGATTGGTGTATCGATATGAGTGAGGAGGCGACGGAATGACCCCCGTCAGCGATCGAACTAAACAACTATTACTCATTGAGGACTTGCGGGACTGTTACACGATCGCCCAAGTTTCCCGCAACAGCCTTCAAAATGGCGGGGATGTGTTGCCCGTCAGTGACGCCCTGACCGTCCTTTTACGGCGCTTAGACGGCTGTATAGACGATTTAACGGACATCCTAGAGAAAGACGAGGGGGCAACAAAATGAACCAACTACGACACCACGCCGACGCCTTAGAAGCATGTTATTACAGTCTAAAGACATCCAACAGCCTTATCGGTTACATCGCTGGCAACATCAGAGAATTGAAAGAGAAGTGCCCGGATAATATTGTGACCCTCTATCTCGAGAAAATGCAAACACAACTAGAGGACATATATATCTTACAGGATAAAATGACCTTTCAAATAGATGAGGCTACATACTATTTATTAAATGAGCTAGATGAACGGAATAAGCTAGAACCCTATACAGCGAAAGTTGAGGACGTAAAATCATGACAAGACCAACCAAAATAACAACCAAAGCCGAGGCAATTGAAGCCCTCCAACTAGTGGCCGGATCTGAGGCGATATTAATGGGTATGATCCTCTATGACGCGACAAAACACAAAAAGCCGGCATTACTGGAAAACATACAAATCGGGCAAGCCCTCGCCTTGTATCAATTAACGGGCGTTATTAACTATCTGAAAGGCAACACGGACATGAAGACAATTGCCGAACAGCTAGAAGAAGCCAAACAACTATACAAGAGCAAGAACACAAACCACCCCAACCGGGACGAGTTTTTAAGCTTTATCGATATCATTATCAAGAACGAGGAGGATTAAAAAAATGATTTTTACTGAGGAGGATGAACGCGATGAATGTCGAATATCGAACAGCGTCGGCCCTCTACCATGAACTAAATTACATACTTGTGCAATTAGACAATATAGACGACTGGGGAACCGTCGACACCATGACCCTAGACAACATTAAAGAGATTATTAACAGCATGATCTTTTGTGATATATCGGGATCCACTCAGGAGCAGAGACATACAGGGAACGGCTTTTATAAGGAGTTTAGCGGGGCTGATCCTGAACGGCTACCCAATATCAAAGTTAATTACACGATCAAAGCGGGGGCTTTGGGTCTTGCGTATGGCCGTGTTTCGCGTAAGAAAAAGAATGAACAAGAATTCATTACCTACAACCCTATCAAATTCAATAATTACGCTCGGTTTTTAGCTGATTTAGTAGCGGGTAGAGTCATCTACGACAAGGGACATTTTTTGATATATCTAAGACATCAATACATCCCCATCAACGACAATAACGCCCTCTTAAAATACTACTCAACGGACGAGCACCAACGCCAACGCGATTTTTTAAAGGTGATGGAAATTATCTATAAGAACCGTGAGGACTATAAACACCCTTACATCATTCACCGGCATACCATGAGCGGGGCGGATTTTCGAATTCACGCCAAGCCGTGGGGCATTGAAACCAATATCACCCCGAAAGATAACGAGTTGTTTTTTCTCTATGATGATATTTCGCTCACTGATTTAGATTTACAAAAAGCAAGTGACTTCACGGAAATGATCGCCCAACCAGGCGCAAGCTATGAAAACGCGATGCAAGTTCATGCCTATGTGTTAGCCCGTATGATGGATCTGATCCATCCTGAGAAGTTTTTTATCTTTAAAGACTTTGGGCGAACCGGTAAAGGTCTCTTCATTTCAACGCTTGGCGGTTTTGCCAAAGTTCACCGAATCAATTATCACAATTTAATAGAAGCCAACGGGATAGAAAAATCGAACGAATGGGCCAAGTTATACGATGCGGATGTCGCCCATGCCAACGAGGCAAAGGGAATCAAATCGAAAGGAATGAACGAACTTAGATTAATTTCAAGCGGTGAAGTAGCAACCGGGCGGTTCATTAGCAAAAATACATTTAGTTTTAAAGTGAAGTGCGTGTTAATTATTGACACAAATGGGCCTGTAGACATTGAACAAATTACCGCGAACAAACGGCGGGCGGTGAATATCGCATTTAAAGACCGACCAGAAGAGGAAACAGAAGCAGAAGCGGATAAGATTTTCAGGCCTTATATAGATTGGATTACGGACGAGGAAACCAAAAAAACGGCGTCCTGGTCGGTCTTAGTTAACAGCGTGTTATACATGCAGGCATGCCATGGGCGTTTTAATTTCCAACATGCCGAACTACCTGAGTATCATGACGCGGACCAGTTGACGGATACACAAATCATCATGTTAGAAGAGATATACGCAAGGGGCTTTATTGAAGCCGGTAATGAAACACTGCAACGCGCGATCTTGGCCGACTATGGCAAACTAAGCGCAAAGAAAGCACAAGAGGCAACGCGGGCGATCGGTGTAGCGACTAACCAACAAAAATGGATCAATGGCAAGAACACCAAAATTCACAAAGTCGCCAACCGTGAAAAGTTTTTAATGGCTTATAAGTTGTTACACGATCACCCAAATAACGACAATAGATCACAAACTGAACTTAAAAAGAATATTGAGAGCCTAACCAATCTAACTCCTCTATAACCAATACTTAACCACTAGAAAACAGCATAATAACAACAACTAACTAACATAACCATATATATTTGTTTTTAGTTACTACTATACTATTAAAATACCTATAAACGTTGATACGATACGTTTTCATAATGTTTCATAAATCTATGAGAGTATCCCCCTTTTTTTACTATTATGTTGGTTAATTTGGTTAGTGGTGAGGACCCGCATAACGTCAACGTTTTGGGCTGTTAACTGTTGGTTATAAAATTATTTCTATCGGTTAGGCAAGCCAAACCACCGAAAACAAGCACCACCCTGACAAATTTCACAAACTTGAGGAGGTGAACGACTTGAATAGCTATGAAATGGCGTTAGACATGTTAGAGAGTGAGGGCGTCGAGTGTATCCCCATTGATCAAGATAAGCGCCCGGCCCTCGCATTCAAGGACAAGCCAATAACAACCGACTTCATACAAGCCAACGCGACCATATACGCCAACAGCCCGGGTCTTGCGGTTCTATGCCGGGGGTTGTGGTGTATCGATATCGACAAAGGACACGGCGACGGCGTGAACGGGTTTCAATCCTTGCAGGAATCGGAATACATGCCCGAACTACTGAACAACCTCAACACCTGGCAACAGAAGACACCAAGCGGGGGGCGTCATCTGATTTATAAGAAACGGGAGGGCATCCCCTACCGTCAAAAAATCAGCTTCATGCCCGGGGTCGACATCAAGGCCCATCATAATAATTATTTTCTGTTAAGTGGATCCAGAACAGCGCGGGGCGTGTATCAATCCAACCACAAGCGCCCCCAATACTACGCCGGGGAATTAGAATCACATATCTTTGAGGAGGAGGACACGGGGGCGGGGTTTGTTTCTCCTGTTCTTCAGTCGATGGATTTTAGCCATCTCAAGCCCTACGCCCATCACGGCAAGGGCAAAGGCAAAGAGGCATACAACAGAATCATACGAGGCGAAAGCGTGAACCGTAACAACGATCTGTTTCTAGCCTCGTCCTATTGCAAAGCTTGCGGGATTCCGATTGATCCACTGATAACCCTCATCGGCGACATAAAAAACGGGGATGCGTTCACTGAATCCGAATTCTTGAAGACGGTGAACAGTGCCAAATAGCTAGAGGGGCATACCGACCCCCATCCCCGGGCCTAGGTCATTCCCCCGCCTTGACTGTACAAATATATTCATGAAGCACCCTCACCATATGGGCGGGGTGTTTCTTTGCATTTAGAGCCCGCTAGCGTCCTCCTGGTGCTCGTATTCTCCTCCTCACGTATCATCCATTCATAACGAGGGAAAAACGCCATACAGGGCGTTATAATGGGTCTGAGGTGATGACATGAGAAAGACACAACTAGCCCAATTAAAAAGCATTTTGCAAGAGTATCCACAAACGCCCCGCATATTGGCCGAAATTCGCGAAAAGATATTCAATCCGTATATTGAAGAAGATACCAACATAGGAGGTAGCAGGGGGCAACTGAACCCGGACAAAGATGTCAACAAGATTCTCACCATAGCAGATAACCGACGTTTTAAGCGTCTGACCTTGAACGCTGAGGGCGTGAAATACACGCTAGAGCAGTCGCCGGAATGGGTGCAGGAATTAATAAAACTCATGTACTTCAAGCGCTCACCTATGGGAATCACAAAAGCTTGTGACTTTGTGGCGTGCAATTACCGGACGGCCAAGAAGTATCATGATGACTTTTTGGAAAGACTTGCCGACCAGTTAGGCATATAAGCACGCTGAGCACCTCCAGTCTATGGGGCTATATGGGGCGATGGTGTAGCGGACACATGGGTTTAACAAAATATTAGAACCGGCATTCGATGGCGGTCGGGGTGTAGCAGATTCCCAAAATAGGAACATGCCAATTCATGGGGTAACGATTTGTTACGTCACCAGAAGCCAATATAGCCCCTTAGAGCCGTCTAAATGGTGGGCGGGTCCTCACCCTCTAAGGCGCTGACAAAGCTGACCCCTTAAAAAGAGCGCAATAAAAAGGAGCTAGCTTATTAACTAGCTCCCATCATTTTCAAATTGTTTAATTGAGGAGATTAAGGAGCGGGAATCATTCCCGAAAATTTCCCGAATTACAGACGTGAATTATTTGAGTTTATTTAAAAGTAATCCGATTAAAACGTTGATATTATGCGGTTTATTGTGCTTGGTTGTATGCTTTTGAGTGATCTTTTGTAATGCCCTTCATTCTATCACACTCCCCATGCCCGACAAAGTATTCTCTAAATATCTCAAAACCTGCTTAAGGAGTTTAGACCTCTCTATATCCAAAAAATATCATCCGCTACTAACAAATATGCAAAAAAGGACTGACGGAATGCATCCATCAGCCCCATACTTTATGATTTATTTTATATCAAAGCATCTAAAAGCGGTCATAGTAGTGCGGTTCCACCAAACGCTGAATGCCCCACTGGATGATACCATAAAGAAGTGCAAACAACATCGTATAGCCGAACGATTCCATGTAGACAGCGCGCCCCATGATCGCATCCGCTATCGCGAAAATAATCCCATTCAATACAATCCGAAACAGCCCCAGCGTGAGGAGCGTAATTGGAAAGGAAATGAAACGCAGGATCGGATAAACGATACGATACAGGATCATCAACACAATTGCTAACACGACCGCTGTCCCGAAACTCGAAATATAGGCGTGTGGCCAAAATACCTCAGAGAGTCCCGTCAAGACCACCGCATTCAAGATGAGTTGTAAAAGAAAACGCAACATGCTTATTCCTCCTCGTCATCCACGTGCTCCGCCTCACGGAGATTGGTAGGATGCCCACCTTTGCGCTGGTTTTGGAAGATAGTTTGAGATTTATCCTTGGCTTTATTCATCCAGTCAGCTTGACGTTCATAGAAATTCCTAAACTCAGCCTCCAGTGGTGATTCTCCGCGTGGGACAAACACTGCAGCCAAGAAATAGAGGGTTACTATCAAGAGATTTAAATGGGTCACCAGTAATAATAAGAAAATCAAACGGATAATGCGTGGGTCAATATGGAAGTATTCGCCGAGTCCACCACAGACACCCGCAAATACTCGATTTGTGCTTGAGCGTGTAAATTGCTTCATTCGTTCATACACTCCTTCAGTGCGTTGTTTATTCATGAATGTGATTTGGGATAGGGGCCTAATTGTTACCGGCTCCACTGCCCTCATTCTATCGGAAAGGCTCCCTTCAAAATAAGGTTTGACTATATTTTACCATAGTCGTCCCCAGCTGCGTCAATATAAGGAGTCAGTGGATGGATCCTTATCATCTTTTTAAGAATTAATTGTGCTATCTCAACACCTAGTAAATCCATGATCAAAGGGTGAATCACATTATCCACCTGCGTACAGCTACCACATGATACTCTATCCAACACAAACCACCTCTCTCGTCACATCAGCCCGCTAAACTGCGCATGACTCCCGTGATCGTTCTTGGTGACCTCCAGATGCACAGGAAGCTCAGTTTTCAATGCTTCCACGTGCGAAATAATCCCGATCAAGCGGTTGCCCTGGCTCTCGAGCTGCCCAAACATTTCCATCGCCAATTGGAGACTCTCACTATCCAATGACCCGAACCCCTCATCAATAAAGAGGAGCCCCATTTCAATGGCACCGGCTTGTTCCTGGATCATCTCACTGAGTCCCAATGCGAAGGCCAGAGACGCCTGGAAGCTCTCTCCGCCCGACAAGGTATTCACACTGCGTATCTGCCCGGTAAAGGCATCAAATACCGCTAAGTCAAGTCCCAATTCCTTGTTCGAGGTGCGTTCACGATTCAGCGCCTCTCTAACAAAATGATACTGCCCGCCTGTCATCTGTTTGAGCTTATGATTGGCACGCTGGATCACACCATCGAAATAATGTTGCAGGACATAGGTTTCAAAACTGACCTTCGTCGTTTGAGACACCTGCCCACTCGCAACTAGGTACATCTGTTTGACGGCTTGATTGATTTGAGACTGCTCCTCATAAGCCTCTGTAGCTGCCTTCAAGCGCTCCAAGCCATCACTAAAGAGCGTAACTTGCGCCCTTGTTTGAGTGAAGTGCTCTCGTTTATTCTTCAGTTGTTGGTTGGTTGCTTCCAGTTGATGCCGATAGGTAGGGAGATCTGCGGTCAGCTGAGCCTTTTCGCGTGCTGCCTGATTCTGTGATTGCTTAATTTGATGGGTTTGCCGTTTTTCTTGAAAGGCCGCTAACACTTGACGCTCAACCTCCCAGTCGCGTTTAGATTCAAAGAGTATTAAGATCTCTTCTGCTTCAATATGGAGAGTCTGTTCTTCCTGTTTTCGGTCAGTTGTGAGCTGTTCTAGTTCTTTCTGGTAGGCAGATACATTTTGCTGGCGCTCCGCTAATTGACTCGTCAGCTGGCTTTCTTGTTGAGCTAACTGGGCCGATTCTCTCTCTAACGTCCCTTGCATCCTTTCGATAGTTTGGATGTTCTGTTTTGTTTCTTCTAATACTTGTTGAACCGCAGCTTGATGATCGAATAACAGACGTGTTTGTTGAGTGGCTATGCGTGCCTGCTGCTGGTTGATCTGCTCCATCCAAACACTGACTTGCCCTTTGTTACCGGCAAGTTGCGACTGCAAGGTAGTGAGGGACTCTTGGTAGTCAGCGTCTGCCTGCTCGACTTTTGCGAGTGCTTCTTGCCACTCCTTTTTGGCAGAGTGTTGTTGCTGGAGAGACGCTGCTTCTTTTTTGAGCGCTTCTTTTTGTTGGACGAGGGCTTTCTCCCACTGATTGCCATCTGTCATATCGTCTGGAAGCAAGGAGGATAGAGTGTCTTTTGTCTGCTGATATTTGAGTTGGCATGTAATGAGGGATTGGTGAATCTCCTCTACTTTTTCTTTGGACGCTTGTAATTGAACAGGATCAATCGTTTCTGATGCTGTCACTGGCATATGGGTGAAGTTGTGATGTCGACTCCCACAGACTGGGCAGGGTTCTCCATCAGTGAGGGCCACCCGCAATTCCTCCAGCCACTGTGATTGCTGCAACTGCTCATCCTGCTGCTGGCGATCAACAGCATCCTCGTACTGTTTCTGGAGTATTTGCTGTTGTTGATTCAGAGTGGTCGCACTCTCCTGCAGCTGCTGGTAGGTGATTAATTGCTCTTGATCACGTTGCCACGCCTGTTCTTTTTCGCGGTAGGCGAGTTGCTGTTCACCGAGATCCTCCACCGTCGCTAGTTGCTCCATTAACTGCTGCTGTTGAGTCCTTAGCGCAATGCGTTTGGCGGTTAAATCGGTGAGTTGCTGTTCCTGGGTCGTGGTTTCTTCAACTAATGCTTGGTAACGTCCCTCTTGCTCTCTCATTTCAACCCGTAATCGTTCATACTGCTCCCAATCCGACAGTGCCTGCTCATACCGCTTGAGCTGTTGGTTAAGTATAGGCAGCTGTTCAATCTTTTCTTGCCACGCTGCTTCCTTTTCATGAAAATCTGCTTGTTCTTTTTTGAGTGTTTCCAGTGCTACCTCAGTTTCTACTAATTTCTTTTTCCTATCTTTCAGTTGGTGCACTTTGTCCTGTTGCTGGCGATAGATTTGATAGAGCACGCGCGATTGGTCGTAGCGATGGAGTTCATTGGCCAACTGATCCATCGCCTCGGCTTGGGCTTCTAGCTGAGTCGCTTCAGCTTGAATGCGCCCCGCCTCCTCCAATAATTGAACAGCGGTTATGAGGGAGGCCTTCTCATGTTCTAATTGATCAATCTGTTTCTGCTGGTGTAACTGCGCTGCTTCTTGTTCTGCTTGGTAGTCCTCACCGATCCGAATGGCATCCTGGAATTTCTCCCGGCTCATCGCGAGGATAAAGGTTGCTTGCGCCTGCTCTGGTAATTTCTTCGTTAACAATTCTTGTTCATGCTGGAGGGTTTCCGTCACCGCAGCTACCTGCTGTTTGGCCTCGTGGTAGCGTTCCTTCAACGTGAGCTCGAACTGCCGATAGTCCTCGGTGTTGAAGATATGGCGAAAAGTTTCCCGTCTTTCCTTGGTATCTGCTGTGATGAGCTGCTGAAACTCTCCCTGTGGCAACATCACCACCTGCCGAAATTGCTGAGCGGTGAGTCCGAGGATAGATTCTACCTTTTCTCTAGCATCGGTAATCCGCGAAATCGTTTCTTTTGGTGTGGTCAACGTCACCTTCTGCTCGCGGTCATTCTTGGCATTGGGATCCTTGCTCGGCTGTTTGGGTTCACGATGAATCTGATATTGCTCCCCTCGCACCTCAAATGTAAAATCGACCGCCGTCAGTTCCCCCGGCTTAGCGAGTTGAGATCGCATGGCTTTCGGTTGGCGCAGGGATCCGCTCGCCTCCCCATACAAGGCAAAAATCATTGCATCGAAAATCGTCGTCTTGCCCGCGCCCGTCTGCCCACTAATGAGGAAAAGATGCTGATTCGTGAGTTTTTGAAAATCGATGGTGGTGGGTTCTAGGTATGATCCAAACGCCTGCACCGTTAAAACAAGTGGTTTCATTGCTCTCTTTCCTCCTGTGCGAGCGTGGCTAATGTCTCAGTCAGTAGCTCCTCCTGGACGGGACTGAGTGCTTCTCCTGTCATTTGCTGATAAAAGTCCCGATACAGCTCTGTCATATTTTTAGGAGTGGCTGTTTCATCGGTGGTTGTCATCTCCTGAAAATCGGGTAACGCCATCGTAGTCACATAGCTCAAGCTCATCGCATTTGGATACACTTGGCGCAAACGGCTCATCGCTTCTTCTTGTGGGGTGGTATCCGTCAACTCAAAATACAAATAGTCATAACATGGAGATGCCTGTAATAGCTCGTGGAATGCTCCTTGAACAATACGTACATCATGAACCGGAGTAATGGGATGGTGCGTCACCTGACAATGCGTTTTGGTGAGGTCAACTTCTAGATACTGCTTCGGTTGATTGGCCTCCTGCTTGGCATATTTCATCGGCGATCCACTGTAATAACACGCCACTTCGCCAATTTGCTGTGCGCGATGAATGTGCCCCAGCGCAACATAATCGAACTCCTTGAATACTGATACGGGCACAAACTCCACCGTCCCGATGCTCAACAAATGGTGCAGGCCAGCTGTTTCTACATCACTCCCTGCCTCTTCTCCACGCTGTCCACTGACGGAGCCGTGGTAGACCAGGAGATTCAACCGCTCTGGATCCCAGTTTGACTTGATCGTTTCTACCTGACGTTTAGTAGCATCAATCACCGTCTTAATCGTGTCCTCCTGATACAGGGCGCGGATTGTCGCAGGATAGGCGAACGGCAGGAGATAGATATCGGCGTCTTTCACGCTGACTTTCTTGGGCTGAGGTTGTGGAGTTCCTGCCATATAGATCCCCTGACGCTCGAAGAAATAGCCCCCATAGCCCACGCGTTTGCCGTTATCGTGATTTCCACTGATCACCACTACCGGACAGGAAAAGGTCTCTGACATTTTCACAAAGAGTTCATCCACTAATTCCACTGCATCCTGACTCGGCAAGGCACGGTCGTACAGATCCCCCGCAATAATCACAACATCGGGGTCTAGGGTCGCCACTTCCTCAATCCAGCGATGAAAAATCACACGCTGATCCTCGAGTAGTTCTTGCCCATTGAGTCGTTTCCCAATGTGCCAATCTGAGGTATGAATGAATTTCATTGAATCCCTCCTATTCCATGTACAAAAGCCGAGTGAAATCACTCCGTATCATAATATGGAGATCTTCCACTCGGTTTTCAATGCTTATTTCATTTTTTATCCAGGTTATTTTTTGGCTAAGAGCGGTTTGAGGTATTGGCCAGTATAACTCTCCGGCACCTCCGCTATTTCCTCCGGTGTACCGGTAGCGACAATCGTACCGCCCCCGTCCCCACCTTCTGGACCGAGGTCAATCAGGTAGTCGGCGGACTTAATAACGTCCAGATTATGTTCAATCACAATCACTGTATTACCGTCATCCACCAAACGTTGGAGTACTCCGAGGAGGCGTTTAATATCCTCCGAATGAAGACCCGTCGTTGGTTCATCGAGAATATAGAGCGTGTTACCCGTCGATACGCGCTGCAACTCACTCGCCAATTTCATACGCTGCGCTTCTCCCCCTGAGAGCGTTGGTGCAGGCTGCCCGAGCGTTACATAACCGAGCCCGACATCTTCAATTGCTTGGAGTTTGCGAGTGATTTTCGGGATGGCTTGGAAGAAGGACAGTGCCTCTTCCACACGCATATCGAGAATATCCGCGATGTTCTTCCCTTTATAGTGCACTTCCAGAGTCTCTGCATTGTAGCGCGTCCCCCCGCAGACTTCGCACGGCACGTAAACATCAGGAAGGAAGTTCATTTCCACCTTGATAATCCCGTCACCCTTACAATTCTCGCAGCGTCCGCCTTTCGTATTGAAACTGAACCGCCCCTTACTGTAGCCGCGCACCTTGGCTTCGTTCGTCTGGGCAAAAAGTTCACGGATATCGTCGAACACACTCGTATAAGTCGCTGGATTACTCCGCGGGGTGCGACCAATCGGACTCTGATCGATGTCGATAATCTTGTCTAACTGACTGTAGCCGGTCACTTTATCGACTTTGCCGGGAACGACCTGCGCACGATTTAACACCCGAAGCAATGATTTCTTCAATACTTCATTCACGAGCGAACTCTTGCCGGAGCCCGAAACGCCGGTTACCACATTCAAGCGTCCCAGTGGAATATCGACATTCACATTCTTGAGGTTGTTCTGTTTGGCCCCAATCACATGGAGCCATCCCTTATCTTCACTGCGACGAGTAGCAGGAATTTCGATTTTACGTTTCCCACTCAAGTATTGGCCGGTGAGGGAGTCCGGGTTCTTAGCGATTTCTGCGGGTGTACCGACCGCTTCGACCTCGCCACCGTGGTCCCCCGCACCGGGTCCCATATCAATCAGATAGTCGGCCTGACGCATCGTATCCTCGTCGTGTTCCACCACAATCACGGTATTTCCAAGATCGCGCATCCGTTTCAGGGAATGAATCAAACGGTCATTGTCGCGCTGATGGAGTCCAATTGAGGGTTCATCGAGGACATACATAATCCCCGAGAGATTCGATCCGATCTGAGTAGCCAAACGAATCCGCTGCGCTTCTCCCCCTGAGAGCGTCCCGGCAGAACGTTCGAGCGTGAGATAGTCCAATCCGACTTCATTCAAGAAAGAAATCCGTGCCTTGAGTTCCGCCATAATCGGAGCAGCAATCGCCAAATCCTCGCCGGTGAGCTGTAACTCTTGGAAGAATTTTTTGGCATGTTCCACTGACATCGCCGTCACATCCGCAATATCCTTTCCGTCAATCTTGACAGAGAGGGCTTGACGATTGAGGCGTTTCCCGTGGCACACCGGACATGGGAGTTCCGCCATATATTTCGCCATATTTTCACGGATCATTTTACTAGAACTGTTGAAGTAGCGCCGTTTAACATTGTTCAACACGCCCTCAAAACGCATTTCCTTGTCCTGGACATTCCCAAACTCATTCTCATAGTGAAAATGGAATTCATCCTCGCCACTCCCATTGAGAATCAGATCCTTTTGTTCTTCCGATAAAGATTTGAATGGCACATCCATCGCAATATCGAAGGCAGTGGCTGCTTGTTCTAACAGCTGCGGATAGTACCCGCTCCAGGACGAATCCCACGGTACGATGGCACCATCTCTGAGGGATTTCTCTGGATCAGCCACGACTAAACTCGGATCGACCTCCATCTTGATTCCAAGCCCGTCGCACTCCGGACAACTACCATATGGAGCGTTGAAGGAGAACAAGCGCGGTTCCAGTTCGCCCACCGTGAATCCGCAGTACGGGCAGGAATAATGCTCGGAAAATAGCATCGGTTCGTCCCCGATCACATCAGCCACCGCATAGCCGTCCGTTAACCGCAAAGCCGTCTCCAATGAATCAGCTAAGCGCGCACGGATGCCGTCCTTCACTACCAGACGGTCCACCACGACATCGATATCATGTTTTTTATTCTTGTTGAGTTCTGGGAGATCGTCAATATCATACATTTCCCCATCAATCCGCAGTCGCACGTAGCCCTGCTTTTGGATTTTCTCCAGCAATTTCTTGTGTTGGCCTTTCTTACCATAGATAACGGGCGCCATAATCTGCACCTTGGTCCGTTCTTCTAAAGCAAGTACACGGTCAATCATCTGGTCCAACGATTCACTCTTAATAGGCGTCCCATCATTTGGGCAGATCGGATGTCCTGCCCGTGCAAAGAGTAGCCGCAAATAATCATTAACCTCAGTGATCGTCCCTACCGTTGAACGAGGATTACGGTTGGTTGTCTTCTGATCGATCGCAATCGCTGGGCTCAACCCTTCGATACTGTCAACATCGGCCTTCTTGACATTCCCTAAAAACTGCCGCGCGAATGACGACAGACTCTCGACATATCGACGCTGCCCTTCTGCATACAAGGTATCAAATGCCAAAGAACTCTTGCCCGACCCTGATAAGCCTGTGATCACGACTAATTCATCACGTGGAATCGTGACATCAATATCTTTCAAATTATGAGAACGCGCTCCGCGAACTACAATGGTATCTTTCACCTAGACATCCCTCTTCTCTGTGATTGCTTCGTTATCTCGTTTAATTTGGTAATTGACTGCTTTAGACTCTAACCATCTTACTGATTTCGCCTTGAAAAAGCAAACAAACGTTCTTATTCGATGGCAAATAAAAAAGCCAGGTCTTTCCTGACTTTGGTTGAATCCATTTATTTAGCCGAAACGTCCGGCAACATAATCCGCAGTTTGTTCTTCACGTGGATCATTGAAGATTTGTTCGGTCCGGCCATACTCAATAATCTTGGAATGCCCGCCACCGAGTTCCGGATCCGCATAGAAGAAAGCAGTGTAATCAGACACACGCGCAGCCTGCTGCATGTTGTGGGTCACAATCACAATCGTATAGTCGCTCTTCAGTTCGTGAATGAGGTCCTCTACTTTGAGGGTGGAGATTGGATCCAATGCACTCGTCGGTTCGTCCATCAACAAAACATCCGGTTTCACGGCCAATGCGCGGGCGATACAGATCCGCTGTTGTTGCCCCCCAGATAACGCGAGGGCACTCTTATTTAGTTTATCTTTCACTTCATCCCAGATCGCAGCTCCTTTTAGTGAGGTTTCTACGAGTTCGTCCAGCATTTTCTTATCCTTCACGCCATGAGTCCGCGGTCCGTAACAAATATTGTCATAGATGGACATTGGGAATGGATTCGGATGTTGGAACACCATACCGACATTTTTTCTGAGCTGATTAATATCGATTTCTTTGCGGAAGAGATCTTTGCCTTCTAATTCCACTTTACCGGTTACCTTGCAGCCTTCCACGAGGTCATTCATCCGGTTCAGCGTCTTCAAAAAGGTCGATTTTCCTGATCCAGATGGTCCGATCAAAGCGGTCACTTTCTTCTCATAGATATCAATGTTGATCCCTTCCAAGGCTTTGAATTTACCGTACCAGAGATCCATATTTTCTACTTCAAATTTGATATGTAAATTTGACTCAGACATTAACGTTGTCCTCCTTTAGCGCCTAGTTGATGCGATAGCCACGTGGATAAGCTGTTGATCACAAAGACGAGAATGAGTAATACAACCCCCGTCGCCATCGCTTCGTTGCGGTGTAATCCCTCACCGGACAGAACATACATATGTAACGCCAACGTTCGTCCTGATGAGAAGAGCCCGTGTGGTAAGCCAGTTGATGTCCCTAGGGTGTACATCAAGGCTGCTGTTTCACCGATGATACGCCCGATTGCGAGGATGATCCCGGATAGAATTCCTGGCATCGCAACCGGCAGTACGATCCGAAAAATGGTCCGTAATTTGCCGGCGCCGAGCCCGTAACTCGCATTACGCAGGGAATCATTCACCGCTAAGAGTCCCTCCTCGGTGTTTCTGATGATGAGTGGTAAGACCATAATCACCATGGTCAAGATCCCCGCCAACATGGAGAATTGGAATCCAGCCGCAATGACAAATGCCAGCATCCCGAATAAACCATACACAATGGATGGGACCCCTGACAAGGTATCAGTCGCAATCCGAATCGCGCTGACCCACTTATTGCCGCGCCCCGCATATTCCACCAGATAGAATCCCGCAAATACACCGAGCGGCACCGCAATGATAAGCGCCCCCATCACAAGATAGAGCGTCGTGAGTAACGCCGGCATCAAAGACACATTATCCGTCGTGTAATGTAAGGAGAAGAGATCCAACGACAGATACGGGACCCCGTTAATAATTACATATAAAAGAATGAACAAGAGCCAGCCAAACGTAAAAATCGCGAAGAAATAGGTGAGCGCACGTAGCACTTTATCCATTAGTGACGCCCTCCCTTCTCATTCACATAAGCTAATAAGGCATTGATGATCAAGATGATAATAAAGAGAATCGCACCGGTCGCAATCAGAGCCTCTCGGTGGGTCCCACCTGCATAAGCCATTTCCAACATGATATTGGTGGTCATCGTCCGCACCCCCTGGAATAATCCAGATGGGAAGATCGCCTGGTTCCCGGCAACCATGATCACCGCCATCGTTTCGCCGACCGCACGCCCCAAACCGAGGATCACTGCCGCAATGATTCCAGAACGAGCAGCCGGTAACATGATTCGGTAGCACGTCCGATCATGTGTCGCGCCTAATCCCACAGACGCATTGTAGTAGGACTTCGGTACGGCCCGGAGTGAGGATTCGGAGGTAGTAATAATCGTCGGCAATATCATGATACCGAGCACCAACCCTGCCGTGAACACGCTCAACCCCGGACTGTGCGTGCCAATCATTTGGGTGAACTGTCTCACGGCTGGTACGAGCACCACCAGTCCGAAATAACCATAAACGATCGAGGGAATCCCCGCCATCAGATTGAGCGCGGGTTTGAGGATACGATGGAGTTTGGGTGGGCAATAGAACGCCATGTACACCGCGGTAAAAATTCCCGCGGGTACGCCAATCACCATCGCCAGTAAGGTCACATACAATGACCCCACCAACATCGGTGCAATCCCAAATAATTCCTGCGTTGGTCGCCACTCAACTCCTAAGAGGAAGTCTTTTAATCCGTACTTCGCCAAGAACGGAATTGAGTTGGCAAAAATAAAATAACAGATGGACAGCAACGCAACAATGGAGATCGCCGCACATGCAAAGAAGACCCACTTCATTAACGTTTCTAATTTATCATTTTGCATAGTCGTCTCCCTATTTCTTATTTCACTAATGCTTCATCAACCTGCATTACGACTTGATATCCTCCCAGTTCTTGACGTTCCCGAGATAGATCTGTTTGAGCGCCTCACTAGAGATATCATCGGCCGCATTGGCTTTGCTGGCAATGACCACAATCCCATCGTTAGCAATCACTGTTTCACTGACATCCTGCTCGCTATCCGTTAATTCGCGCGAAGACATTCCGAAATCAGAACTCCCCTGCCGCGCTGCTTGAATGCCGGCACTGGAACCATTTTGGGTGATATTGATCGTGACTTGTGGATTTTGTCTTTCATAGGCTTCAGCGAGTTTCTCCATCACTGGCCCCACCGATGTCGATCCAGAAATATTGATATTCCCACTGAGAGATTGGGATTGATAGCTCTTGTCGGTTTGGATTGGTACATACCCGCCCTCACGCACCACCTGTTGTCCGTCACGTGAGAGAATGAAATTGATAAAGTCCTCTGCCACCGCAGAGAGTGATTTATTCTTGTTCGTTACGATGATAAACGGGCGATACAACTTGTACGTCCCGTTGACAATATTATCCTCTGTTGGTGCCACATGATCAACCTTCATTGCCTTGACCGTTGAATTCAAGGACCCGAGCGAAATATAACCAATCGCCCCAGCGTCCTCTTCCACCAGAGTCATCACCTGATCCGTCCCATTCTGCACGATCGCAGCGGGTGTCGTGTTATCGATGCCATTGGTGGTAATCCCTAACATTTCATTGAAGGCAGCACGTGTTCCCGATCCTTCATCGCGCGTGACCAAATCAATCGGCCCCGTAATGGTTTTTGGCGTGGGATCTGTTGTTTTTTGACCACAAGCGGTAAGGGTAAAGATAGCCCCCAATAAACACACCACTCGGGCAAATTTCCTGATTGTCATCTGAAAAGTAACATCCTTTCCATCTGGCTCTTTAGGTCCGTACCCAAAAGCCATCACAGTTACATAATCGCGATTCTCGCATTGATTGAGTCAGTAGATGAAGGTTATGTGGTTGAACAACTTTTATCGATGGATTGTCCACCGATTGCTTTTAATCAGAGTTCTTGAGTGACGCCCACACGATTTCTCATTAATAGGACGGCTAGGACACAATAAAAAAGCATGGTCCTGTTGATATTTTACGTCATTATCGTGTTAATGGCTATTGTAATCTGCTTTTGTCATCGTTATGTAAAAGCCTAAAGCGACATTTCCCGGGAAAATGATAATCATTTATCATATCATCCTCCGTGATTGATTTGCCCCCACTTCATTGTACACGTTTATGTATTTTTATAGTCGCTTGATTACTTTTAGGATAGCAAGAATGGGCGCGATCGAAAACCCCCAAATTCAACCTTTTTAAGGCTTATTTTGCTCCGCTTACTGAAATCCTCATGAAAGCTTGCCACAACAAAAACCACAACCATCTCATGCCACGGGAAACAGTGCGTGATTTTCGCTATCTGCTCCCTCGTTATGAGTGGTTGTGGTTTGATTCATTGTGATCTTTTTATCTATGGTTAGGCGTCCATATCCTTCTGTTCGAGTTTCCATTTGAGATAGTGGTCGATAAATGGATCTAAATCGCCGTCCATCACCCCATCGGTATCGCTCGTTTCATAGTTGGTGCGGTGGTCTTTTACCATTTGATACGGATGGAAGACGTAGGAACGAATCTGAGATCCCCAGGCAATCTCCGTCTTTTCCCCGCGAATCTCGTCCAGCTCCTTGGCGTTCTTTTCTTCGAGGAGACGTGCGAGTTTTGCCTGCAACATTTTCATCGCGGTTTCCCGATTCTGGAGCTGCGAGCGCTGATTCTGGGAGGACACCACAATGCCAGTCGGTTCATGGGTCAGGCGCACCGCTGAACTGGTCTTATTGATGTGCTGCCCCCCTGCCCCGCTCGAACGGAACACGTCGACTCTGATGTCATCCAGATTAATGTCAATTTCCGTCGCCTGATCGAGTTCTGGCATAACCTCCACCGATGCGAAGGACGTGTGGCGCCGGCTATTTGTATCGAACGGCGAAATCCGGACCAGCCGATGCACCCCATGCTCAGAATGGAGCAACCCATATGCATTGAGCCCGGATACCTCCAGAGACACACTCTTCACGCCTGCTTCATCGCCGGCCTGGTAATCGAGAATCGCCAATTGGTAGCCGTGCTGTTCCCCCCACCGACGATACATCCGAAGCAACATATCCGCCCAATCCTGCGCCTCGGTGCCACCCGCGCCTGCATGAATTTCTAGTAGCGCGCTCGCATGGTCATGTTCACCATCGAGGAGGAGCTGGCGTTCGTATTGGCGGAGTTCTTTTTGGAATGCCTCCAGTTGTGGGGTGAGTTCATCCAGCAATGCCTCGCCATCCGGTTCTTCTTGGATCAGTTCCGCCATCGTATTCAGATCGTCCCACTTCTCTTCTAATTGATGGAACGTATCATAGACAGCTTTGAGTGCGTTGTTACTCTGGATCACCTGCTGTGCTTGCTGGCTATCATTCCAGAAATTCGGTGCTAGCATCTTGTCTTCATTCTCTGCAATGGTGGCTGCTAACTCATCTAAGTCAAAGAGACCCCCTAAAGCTCGATAACTGTTGTTGATTCTGGTCGAGTAAATGACGTATTTCACTAAACTCCATAATGAGTGGTCATCCTTTCTTCTATAGAGTCGACCTGCCAGAGATCCTGACAGCGCCAAAACTGATATCATTAAATCATATTTTAACCCGTGAACCAAATCTTTTTCATGCGAAATCAGCGTAAAAGTGGCAATAAAAAGCGGGCGAGCCACATCGACTCACCCGTTCAAACCTAAGGGACAGAGACACCTATTTTCCAATATCGAGTACCATGAAACATGCCTCCTCCTATATTTGAATTGACTTCATCTTAATCCTCTGGTAAAATTTTGTCAATTCAAAGTTTTTTATACATACCGTTGAATGGAGGTGTCCTCACGATGCGCTTACGTACGGCCGTCTATCAAAACATCCGTTAATGATAGATAGGAGGACGATGATTATTAATACGTTAATTATGATTGAGGCCCATGATCTGGCAGTCGGCTACAGCAAGCATCTCGAAGAAGCCGTGCTGCACGATCTCACCTTTACGATTCCGACGGGGCATGTGGTTGCACTCGTGGGATCGAATGGTGTCGGGAAGAGTACCCTCATTAATACACTCATTGGCATCAACGCACCCATGCATGGGGACATTACAGTGAACCTCACACCTAATCCGGCGGGACGTTCCAAGAATCTCTTCAGCAATGTGGGATTCTGTGCACAGGCGCAGATTATGGACTGGTACACCAATGTTTCTACCAACGTGCTCTCAGGCCCCAAGATGGCGGGAATCCCCACCACTCAAGCCAAGAAATTCACAGATAAAGCGCTCGATCTCATGTCGATTAGTGACCTCAAAACCAACCCTGTCGACCATCTCTCCGGTGGCCAACAGCAGCGCGTTCAGGTCGCCCGTGAATTGGCGAGACAGCCACTGTTATATATTCTCGACGAACCGACAACCGGTTTGGACGCAGAATCCTCGGAGCAACTCCTCGCTTACCTCAAAATACAGGCAGCGACCGGTGCCACTGTAATTGTTTCAAGTCACGATTTAACGATTATCGAGAAATTTGCGGACATCTTGCTATTACTGGACCGGGGAGAGATGCGTTACTTCGGCAGTATGCAGGATTTCCTCGCTAACAGCCAAACCACGAATTTAATCGAGGTACGTTTCTCACCATTGGAACGCCCACTCCCCGATGACTTACTAGCGATCGGGACGTTCACAGAGAATGTCTTATCCGTAGACGAAACGTTCGGTATGCAGTCCCTCCTCGCTTTATTAGCTAAATATGATTTACCTATCGAATCGGTGGGACGGCGCAAACCAACGCTCCGTGAGTTGTATTTGTCATTAAGGAGGGGTTAACAT
The DNA here is from genome assembly GCA_030528285.1 of Aerococcus sp. Taxonomy (GTDB): domain Bacteria; phylum Bacillota; class Bacilli; order Lactobacillales; family Aerococcaceae; genus Aerococcus. Next base: position 112,074 of record JAUMZE010000001.1, read on the forward strand.
GGATCCAAGAAATTTTAGATATGGAAAACTCGGGATATTCAACAGTCTGTCCCTCATCATGCGTAATGAAGTACTCGCGCTGTGGCAAAACAAAGGGTTAATCTTATCGATGTCTGTGCAACCATTCCTCTATGTGGTTTTCTTAGTGAATGGATTTGGGGCATTGGCAGGAACGATCACCTATCATGGGGTAGCGATTCCCTATACGTCTTACGCACTCTGCGGGGTGTTGTCGACGGTGATGACCGCACAGATGTCACAAGCGACCTATCGTAGTACGATCGACAAACAATATGGGCTCCTCGCGCTCAAAATCACGAATGGCGTGCGTCCCTTAGAATATATTATCGGGATGTCAACCTTCCCTGTGATTGGTTACTTCCTCGAAGCGATTTTACTTTGGATCTTAGGTGCTCTGACAGGTGCACTCGCGGGTATTCCTTTCTTTGGTCTGGCGATTATTGCTGGGGTGCCGGTGCTCTTTTTCTGGACGACGATCGGGATCATGGTGAGTTCACTCCTCAAGAATTACCAACAGCGCGATCTATTCTTACAGCTGGTCTTCGCTCCCCTGGCGTTCACCTCACCCGCCTTTTATCTGTTGGATCGAGCGCCTACCTACATCCAGGTGATCGCAGCCATCAATCCAATGACCTATCAGCTCTCATTTATCCGTGGAGTAGCGATGGGCGACTTCAATTTGACATTCTTCCTGATTACGGTGATTTTAGCGGTGCTCTGTTTAGGACTAGCGATGATCCTACTGAACCGCATGCCACTGACCTTACAGGAACGTTAATTTCATATCTATAACCAAAAACTCCCCATTCATTGACGAGAAATCATCTCAATGAGCGGGGAGTTTCCTTATACATAATCAAAAAGAACGAAGGTGGCATCATCACACGTTAGGTCATCTAACTGCGACGTTACCACTCATCCGTTCTTTTTTATTTAATTAACTAAACTTGTTGGCGTTGTAGGTTTTGACGGATTTCGGAGTTCATGAAGATCCGAGTAGCGTCGTATTCAATCCCATTCACCATCGCATTGAACCGTTCGTACCCCTCTGTTTGATATTCAACGAGCGGGTTGTTCTGCGCATACGCTCGTAAACCGATCCCCTGACGCAACTGTTCCATCGCATCGATATGATCCGTCCAGCGCGTATCCACGGCCCGCAAGATGATGACTTTCTCAAACTCCAGAGCGAGCTGGGTATTATTGATATTATCGATCTTCTCTTCAAAACGTTGACGCGCGAGTTGTTTGAGATCATTCTTCAACTGAATGCGTGATTTTCCGTCCAGATCGGTCCGCTCTAGGTCGGTTGGACGCAGGAATTTCGTAGTTAATTCTTCATAGAGGGCGTCTAGATTCCAGGATTTTTCCTCATCAATGGTAAAGGAATCCACAATCCGCTCCATCGTCCGTTCAATCATGCTCCACATCACTCTATCAAGGGAATCCTTGGCATTGATCACTTCTTGGCGCTGTGCATAGATGATTTCACGCTGTTCACGCATGACCTCATCGTATTCCAAAACGCTCTTACGGGTGTCGTAGTTGTTCCCTTCGACACGTTTTTGCGCAGATTCTACCTGACGCGACAACATGCGACTCTCAATCGCCATATCTTCGTCGCCACCGTCATTGAGGCGTTCCCACAATGCTTTCACACGATCCGATCCGAACCGGCGCATGAGGTCATCCTCCAGACTGAGGTAGAAGCGACTAAAGCCTTTATCTCCTTGACGTCCGGAACGCCCACGCAACTGGTCGTCAATCCGCCGTGACTCGTGGCGCTCAGTCCCGATGACAGCGAGTCCACCCGTATCTTCCACGCCTGGCCCTAACTTGATGTCGGTCCCACGTCCGGCCATGTTGGTAGCGATCGTGACAGCGCCCATCTGACCAGCCTGGGAGACGATCTCCGCTTCCTTGGCGTGATTCTTGGCATTCAAGACGTTATGTGCAATTCCGCGTTCCGTAAGTAGTTGAGAGATATACTCGGAGGTTTCTACGGCCACGGTCCCGACGAGCACCGGTTGTCCCTGGTTGTGGCGTTCTTCAATTTCATTCGCCACCGCATTGAACTTCGATTTCAAGTTTGGATAGATGACGTCTGGCGCATCAATCCGCTGTACAGGGCGGTTGGTTGGAATCTGAATAACGTCCATATCATAAATTTCCCGGAATTCCTGTTCTTCCGTTTTTGCGGTCCCGGTCATTCCAGACAATTTATCGTACATCCGGAAATAGTTCTGGAAGGTAATCGTCGCCATCGTCTTGGATTCATTCTGGATTGTGACGTCTTCTTTGGCTTCGATCCCTTGGTGGAGACCATCTGAATACCGACGTCCCTCCATGATCCGTCCGGTGAAGCCGTCCACGATTTTTACTTCGTCGTTCTGCACCACATAATCAATGTCTCGAATCATGATATAGTTCGCGCGCAAAGCCGTATCCAAATGGTGAATCAATGCCCCATTTTCCGCATCGTAGAGATTCTCGAGATGGAAGGTATCTTCTGCTTTGTCGACCCCTTCTTCGGTAAGGCTGATGGTTTTGGATGGGACGTCAATCACATAATCGTCCTCTTCTTTGAGCGTCTTCACGAAACGGTCCGCCTGTTCATAGAGGACGGTCGATTGTTCCGCCTGCCCCGAAATAATCAATGGCGTCCGTGCCTCATCAATCAAGATGGAGTCGACCTCATCGACAACCGCATAGTAAAGTTCGCGCTGTACCATCTGTTCCTTGTAGACCACCATGTTATCGCGCAAGTAGTCAAACCCGAGCTCATTGTTGGTGGAGTACATAATGTCACAGTTATAGGCTTCACGTTTCTCTTCGCTGGACATCTCATTGGCGTTAAATCCAACTGTTAATCCTAAGAAGCGGAAAACTTCCCCCATGTTCTCGGCGTCACGTTTCGCCAAGTATTCGTTAACGGTCACCACATGCGCTCCCTTTCCTAGTAAGGCGTTCGCATAAATTGGCATCGTTTCAGTCAGGGTTTTTCCTTCACCGGTTTTCATTTCGGCAATATTCCCATAGTGGAGCGCAAACCCACCCATGATCTGCACGTGATAGGCATAGAGTCCCAATACGCGCCGAGCTGCCTCACGCACGGTTGCGAAAGCTTCATAGATCATGTCTTCGAGAGATTCCCCATATGCGAGACGTTCGCGGAAAGCATCCGTCTTATCGCGCAACTGTTCATCGGTGTATTCTGCGTACTTTTCGCCGAGTTCTTCTACCTTGGTGGCTTGGCGATCAAAACGGCGCATCTCCGCTTTATCGTTATCAAACATTTTCTTTAAAATGCTAGCCATATCATTCTCCTCTTAATTCTTTATTTTGCTTTGGATGATGCTGGTTAAGTCATGTACCTGCATAGCGGTGCCCTTAATCAGCGGAGGCACGTTTACTTTTCACTTGATGAAAATGGGTACAGGCACCGATACTATCTCGTTCATTATACATACAAACCCGTTAAAACGCTAGAACCATCCCTATTCATTCCATCAAAAAAGGAGGAAGCTATGACTTCCTCCCCTTCATTAATATTCATCTATTATTGGGTTATGATCTATTCGCCACCCACAGTGGTATCCACATCGATTAATCCGTAATCACCACTGTGACGTTTATAGACCACTGCCACTTCTTCTGTTTCGGCATCTCTGAAGACGAAGAAGGCATGTCCCAACATTTCCATCTGTAAAATCGCTTCTTCAGCGGACATTGGTTTGACACCGACTGTCTTATGACGAACGATCTTGATATCTTCTTCGTTGTCATCTGCTTCAGCTGGTTGATCTGTCAACATTTCTGGAAAGCCTTTTTCACGGGATTTGCGGTTCACTTTGGTTTTGTATTTCTTCACTTGGCGTTCCAATTTGTCCACGACCAAGTCCAAACTACCATAGAGATCTTGAGACGTTTCTTCAGCGCGCAAAGTCAAACGTGGCATTGGCACAGTCACTTCCGCTTTAGCGTCTCCATTGCGATAGACTTTCGCATTCACATAAACCGTAATATCAGGTTCATTTTGGAAGTACTTTTCGATTTTGCTAATTTTGTTTTCAGCATAATCGCGAATAGCCGGAGTAATTTCGATGTTTTCTCCGCGAACATTATAAGTAAACATAATGACTCATCCTTCCTAACCCATGTCTGGGCGAGAGCATTCAGGTTAAATAACCGCTCTCTTATTACCTCAATTAGATTATACTAAAATCGCTTTCACATTTCAATTGATTCGATTATCCCAATCAAGATTTTTGTCGATTAGCGGGCAAGGGTGAGGGAACGAATGTCCGTAGCCCCCGCATGATAGAGGGATGTTGCCGCCTGATGCAGAGTCGATCCTGTCGTATAAACATCATCAAAAAGTAAAATTTTATTCGGGATGGATAGAGAATCAATCACTTCAAATGTTCTCGGATTGTGGAGGCGCGCCTGTTTCGTTAATAAAGCCTGTTTACTGGTCATGGTGGGTGGTTTCAATAATTCGAGATAAGTAATCTGACTCCAATAGAGGATGCAAGCAGTCTGATGAAACCCGCGCTGCTGGTAATTATGCATGCTAGAAGGGATAGGCACCCACGTATAGCCAGTGTAGTTTTTACGCATTTTCTCTAGTTGGTCCTGAAATAATCCGGCGAGGCGCTGTTCCCGCTTCCCCTTCAATAGTAACAGCCACGTGCGAAATCCTGCGTCATAGTGATAGTAAGCGTGGTTTTCAATTGTGAGGCCCTCTTTTTCCCACTGCTGGCAATCGGAACAGATCTCGTTGTTCAACTGCTCGCGTCCACATTGCGGGCACGTCTCCCCTGTAATGGGTGTCAGTTTTCGGTAACAGGCGGGACAGATGGGCTGTTTTTCCGTTCGCTTCCACAATAATAGATCACTCAGGGTTAGGATAGGCAGAACCTCTTCCCCACAGATCAAACAGTTCATGCTCCTTCCTCCCTTAATAGATGCTTTGCTCTTGCTATTCGGTTCATTTGTTTAATCTGCTTCACCGCACCTACACTCGCCTGGGTCCGTCCCTCGTGGAGAAAAATCACCTCGCCTGTGGGGGCCACTTTCTTCCTCCCGACACGGCCACTGATCTGAATGAGTGCCGCCTGCGTGAAAATCGCCTGCTCACTCCCCACTACCACCACATTAATTGCGGAAAAGGTCACGCCACGTTCGAGAATCGTCGTTGTCAGGAGAAAATCATATTGCGCAAGCCGCATCGCTTCTACCTTGGTCAGGCGCTCAGCATCCTTAGAAGAAACGCTGGTGAAGGTATGTTTTGGAAAAGTGCAATGTAAAATATCCTCCAGCTGCTGCATCAATGAAATATGTGGCATGAATATCAAAAAGCGCTGTTTCCTAGCCACCCAACGTTGGATAATCCGTTTCAGCGTGCGCGGACATTGACCACGTTGAATACTTGTTTGCCAGCCCATCGCTAACTGATGTACCGGTTCAGGCAGAGGATAACAATGGTAACGCGCTGGCAGTAGGGAGGTGGGGAGAATTCCCTGCTGGCTACGACGTTTTAGCGCTCTATCAGGGGTAGCCGTCAGCATTACGAGCGACCCGGTAGCCATGAGCGCACGTTTGGCTACATGATGAAGCATCGGATCATTATGGAAGGGAAAAGCGTCAATCTCATCAATAATCAGGAGATCAAACGCCTGATTAAAGCGCACGAGCTGATGGGTGGAACAGATCAAGAGCGCACAGTAAATCATCTCCTCAGTGGACTGACTATGGAGTAACCCTATTTGTACCCCTTGAAAAGCCTCCTGAAAGCGTGGATAAAGTTCATTACAGACGTCTAAACGCGGGGTGGCGATGGCGACGCGTTTGCCCTGCTGAATGGCTAGATCCACCACCGGAAAAATAATCTCTGTCTTACCTGCCCCGGTGACTGCCCAGATGAGGTGATCCGCATGTTTCATGAAGCTGGCGCACACCTCCTGAGATGCACGCTCCTGTTCTGGTGAGCGCTGACCTTGCCATGTGAGGGAGCTGGTTGGTTGTTGCCAGGGGTGAACAGCGGGATTAGGTAATGTATAGAGCATATCGCAAGCACGAAGAATCCCAAACTGGGCACATGAGAGGCAATAGACACAAGGTTTTTGATCGCAACAACAGAAATTCAGCTGAAACTGTTTTTTATAATGATTCCCGCAGCGTTGACACTGCCACCCTGTTTTCGTTTTAGCGATGGCGGGGATGCTCTGAATGCCTATGATCTGTTCCAACATCTCCTCATCCACCCCCAGTTCCCGCGCGGTAACCAGGCGTCCATAGAGTTGTTCTTGGAGTGCTTCGATGGAAGGCGCCTCTGTTTCAATAAATGGTTTTTCCTGGTTTATTTCTTCTGTCATAGTCCTCACCCCTCTCAGTAATAAATACGTGGAGAAATGAGAGGTTGATTTGATGATCAAAAAATTGTAGACGCACGCCAATGGACAATCGCATTCATTGAGTTGATTGGGAATCCTTTGCTACAATAAGGACATTATAAATAGGTTGTGCCAGCTGAGGAGGCATAAGAATGATTGAATATCGAACGATTAAAACGACAGGAACCCATGAAATCATCATTAAAAAGTCCCGTTTCATCTGCAATATCAAGCATGTCGAGACGGAAGAAGAAGCTGAAGACTTTATTAATCAGATTAAGAAGGAACACTACAAGGCGACGCATAATTGTGTGGCCTATCAAATTGGAGAGAAAAATGAGATCCAGCGTGCCCTCGATAATGGCGAGCCGAGCGGAACGGCGGGAATTCCGATGCTTGAAGCGTTGAAGCATATGGAACTCCAAAATGTGGTAGCCGTGGTTACCCGTTACTTCGGCGGGATTAAACTGGGGGCAGGCGGTTTGATCCGCGCTTACAGTAATGCGGTGAGCGAGGCGGTGCATGAAATTGGCGTGATTGAGCGCACCATCCAGCACCCCGTTTCCGTGACCGTGGATTACGCCTTCACCGGGCCCATGGATAATTGGATCGCCAACCACCCGTACACACTTCTCGATACCACTTATCTGGAAAAAGTCACCTACACACTGGGCGTGCCTAAAAAAGACGTCGAGACGTTCCAACAAACTTTGACGGATTTTACCAATGGGCAAGCCCAATTTGAAGTGGCGGACGCTCGCTATGTCGATATTCCTGTGAGTCCTGACCCTGAATAGACCGGGAATCCTCATTCCAAGTGAAACGCGAGTGCTCATCTCAAATCAAATGCCCCCCTGATTCCAATCACATATAAACCTGCATGAAGAAGCTAACGAATGTCTTCTTCATGCAGGTTTTCTTATGGATAAAATTATGAGTTCACATGTTTTTTGAGCACACGAACGAGCTGATTCAAGATCCGTTCCAATACTGCCGTTGGACATGCGAGATTCAAACGCTCGAACCCTTCCCCCTCAGAACCAAACGCACGGCCCTCTGTTGGGAAACATTCTGCCTCTACCATCCAGTCCAGCAAAGTATCGCTATCCACCTCGAGCAAGCGGAAATCCACCCACGCGCAGTACGTGCCTTCACTCACAGGCGCTTTCACCAGTGGAAATTCGCGCTCAAAGAAGTCATGAACGAACTGCTGATTATGATGAATGACCGCCAGTGACGCCTCATGCCAGGCGAGCCCATCATGATACGCAATCTGTGTTCCCTGGTAGCCTACCGCATTCACGTGTCCCAGCCGCAATCGTTCTGCCTCTGCTTGGTAAATTGCTCGCGTATCAGGATCCGGTACAATGATGGACGCACACTGCAATCCCGCCAGATTGAATGTTTTTGAGACCGAGGTACATACAACGAGATGTTTGGCGAGGGACGGGTTAATCGCCGCGAGCGTACAATGCGTTGTCTCCTCACTCGTGAAGTCGTTCCAGATTTCATCGCTCACCACATGGAGATCATTTTCGACGCAGATGTCCGCGAGTTGTTGGAGCTCTTCTTTTTGCCAGACGCGTCCCACCGGATTATGCGGACTGCAGAAGATCAACAATTTATTATTGGGATCACTGGCTGCCTCCCGGAATGCCTCGTAATCAATTGTGTAGTGGCCTGTTTCTTCGATCAACGAGACATTTACCACTTCGCGGTGGCTGTCCTCAATCACCTTCGTAAATGGCGCATACACCGGGCGGAAAATAATCACGCCCTCCCCCGGCTCCGTGAAGGCATTCACTCCCGTATAAAGAGCGTCCACCACACTCCCAAATGGTACAATCCAGTCAGTATCAATCTGCCAATCGTGTTGATTTCGTTGCCACGACTGAACCGCTTGAAAGAAAGCAGGTGTCGCTCCCGTATATCCAAATACGGGGGGCTGGTCGATAAACTGTTTCAACCCTGCATAAATCTCGGGGGCTGCCTCAAACTCCATATCCGCCGTCGATAGGGGCACAATCCCCTCTGATACATCCGGTTTTAGCTCGCGCATTGCTTGCCATTTATAGCTACCGGTGTCGGTTCGATTCGGCGCCACCTCAAATTGATAGTCCATCTGATTGACTCCTTTCATTACTTTCATTTCTTAAAGCGGTGATTGATGGCAGGATCTGTCATCGTACGTTGTGGTTCATTTGTATCTATTCATTTAGAAGGTCAAATGGCGGTAATCCGTCGTTAGTTGTGCAGAGAGCGCTTGGTTCCGTTTGCGCAAAGCTTGTCGATCGGCTTGGCGCTCTGCATAACCGGCACAGACTAATTTCTCTTCTTCCGTTTCTGGGACAATTTCCGGTAGCTCAAAGTCTTCCGTGTCTTTCGGGGTGGCTACAAAGGTCACAAACCCCATTGCTCCGAGATAGCGTTCGCCTGTTTCCGGATTTTCACCGATGATCTTAATGAAAATTTCCATACTGCGCGTGCCACAGCCACTCACATAACTTTCCGTAATGGCATGGTTCCCCACCGGAAATCCGCGCAGGAAATTGAGATTGTCCACTGCACCCGTCACACCCGGGCAACGGCAGAACTGAATCCCCGACATCGACGCCGCATTATCCACATCTTTTAATAATTGCCCTCCGTACATCATGCCGTATTGATTCGCATCTTGCGGGAGCACCATCGTTCCATGTACAGAGAACGTCTCTGCACACGTGACTTGTTTTCGCATAAATTAACCTTCCTTTTTATTCCTCATTATTGATGAAGAAATCACTTTCATTGCTTAATCATTATAACGCATCCGAGGAAAATTAGCGCCAATGAAAATAAATTTCTCTTATCAATGAAATTTATTTCAGATTTTATATGAAAAATATTGCATCCTTCTCTGAAACACAGTATGCTGGAAGTATGATAACGGTTGAGGATCTAGAAGACTGCCGGCAAGCATCATACCTTCATTCCTCACGTTATTCTGTGGTTGATGGCGTCACTACTCCTCTTGCAACGCCCCATCAGCCCTCCCGTTTTAAATAATTATGGAAGCGATTTATTAATTAAATGGAGGTTTTATCTATGGAAATGTCCAATCAAGAATTAGCGAAGTATATCGATCATACCCTCTTAGTCGCCAATGCAACGGCCGACGACATCAGGAAAGTCTGCGCTGAAGCTAAGCAGTTCAACACCGCGTCTGTCTGCGTGAACTCTTACTGGATCCCACTCGTTGCTGCAGAACTCAAGGACTCCGATGTGAACCCAATCAGCGTGGTGGGTTTCCCATTCGGTGCGGGTAACACAGAAGGGACTGTGGCAGAAGCAGAACAAGCCATTAAAGACGGTGCCGAAGAAATCGACATGGTCATTAACGTAGGTGCCCTCCGCGACAAACAAGATGACGTCGTGAAAGCAGACATCCAAGCCATCACCGATAAAGTCCACGAATACAACAAACTATTGAAAGTCATCATTGAAACGGTCTATCTCACTGACGAAGAAAAAGTGCGTGCCTGCCAACTCTCCGTCGAAGCAGGCGCTGATTTCGTGAAGACCTCCACCGGTTTTGCAGGTGGTGGCGCAACGCTCGCTGATGTGAAACTGATGCGTGAAACAGTCGGCGATAAAACAGGCGTGAAAGCATCCGGTGGTATTCATACCCGTGAAGAAGCCCTTCAAATGATCGAAGCCGGGGCCACCCGTTTAGGCATGAGTGCCACGGTGAACGTTTTAACGGAAGACTAATTCATCAAAAATAAAGGACGTTTATCAATAGAAAGGATCAATCACATGGCTGAATACAAGAAGTACAAACGCATTTTCGGACTCGTATTAGACTCAGTCGGTGCCGGTGAAGCGCCCGACGCCAAGGATTTCGATGATGAAGGGGCAGACACCCTCGGACATTTAGGGTCATTCTTCAAGGGCGACTTAAAACTTCCAAACCTACAAAAACTCGGTGTCTCCAACATGTACGCGGACGGCATTCCTAACCTCCCTAAGATGGATCAACCATTGGGCTACTATGGCAAGATGCGTGAAGTCTCAGTCGGCGTTGACAGTTTAGAGGGCCATTGGGAAATGATGGGGCTCCCTGTAATGTTCCACTTCGATCATTTTCCAGATGGATTCCCAGATGACCTCCTCGATAAAATCAGTGCCTACGCTCACCGTGGCATCATCAAGGAGGCCAATAAACCGATCTCAGGCACCACCGTTATTGCGGAATACGGCGAGGAACAATTAAAAACTGGCGACTTGATTATCTATACCTCTGGGGACTCTGTGCTCCAAATTGCCGCCAACACCGCAGTCATTCCACTCGAGGAACTCTATGACATCTGCCGCTATGCCCGCTCTCTCGTCAATGGCCCAGAATACCGTCTCGGCCGTGTCATTGCGCGTCCGTATGTGGGGGATGACGCAGAGCATTTCGAACGGACGAGTGACCGCCACGATTTCGCGTTTGAACCCTATGATGCGACCGCGCTCGACTGCATCCAAGAGGCAGGCTTCAAGACAATCGGAATTGGGAAGATCAATGACATCTTCACCGGACGTGGGATCGATGAAGGCTTCCACAATGATTCCGATATGGATGGAATGGATCACGTCCTCACCGCCATGGAGGAAGACTTCACTGGTTTTTGCTTCACTAATTTAGTGGACTTCGATGCGAAATTTGGCCACCGCAGAAACGCGAAGGGTTACGGCGAAAATCTCATGAACGTGGATACCCGTATTGGCGAAGTGATGGATCAGATGCATGACGATGATTTATTAATGATTACCGCAGACCACGGAAACGACCCAACCTACAAGGGCACAGATCACACCCGCGAACTCGTGCCACTCTTGGTCTACTCGCCAAGCATGACAGAAACAGCTCCACTCGGAACGCGCGACACCTACGCGGACTTTGGGGCAACGATTCTCGATAACTTCAATTTATTAACCGATGAAGACAAAGGGACGAGCTTCCTTGATACCCTCAATTAATGCATTAAAGGGCTGATTGCAGTGAAAGAAAAAATCAAGAAAAGCATTAAAGTAGCACAACTCTATTACTTAGAGAATAAGAGCCTCACAGCCATCAGCAAACAAACCCATATGTCCGTCGCCACCGCTTCTCGCCTACTCCAATATGCGCGGGACGTTGGCGTTGTGAAAATCGAAATCAGTAATCCCTATTTCAGCGCTCAGGAACTCACTGAGACGTTGAGTGATTATTACCACTGCCCAATTCAGGTCGTGCCAAATCTCTACGGGAATGCGGTAAATCCACTCGACAGTACCGGTATTTACGTAGCCAATTATCTGCGTGAAGCTGTTCATCCTCACGATATCTTAGGCATTGGTTGGGGCAAGACGATCAAGGCGATTGCCGATCATCTCCTGGACTATCCGCAAACCGATGTCCAGGTCGTCCAACTCAAAGGGCACGCCAGTCTCTCTGCAGCGGATAATTACGCCATGACCGGGATCAATGCCTTTGGGCGCGCGTTTCATACGCAGGCGAACTTCCTCCCGCTGCCGACGATTTTCGATACGGCCGAAACCAAAACGCTCGTGGAGAAAGACCGCTATATCCGCCAAATTCTCGATCTCGGCCGCAAAGCTAATATTGCTCTCTATACGGTCGGGTCCGTGAAACAGAATGCCCTATTCTTCCAGTTGGGATTCCTCACGCCAGAAGAAATTGAGACCCTACAAACCGAAGCGGTCGGCGACATTGTGTCTCGGTTCTTCGATAAAAATGGGCAGATTGACAGTCCCGGGCTCGATGATCGGACAGTTGGGATTTCACTCGCTGACCTCAAACAGAAAGAACGGCGCATCCTGGTCGCCACCGGTAGCCGGAAAGTGGTGGCGTTTGACATCGCCGTGCGAACCGGACATTGTACAGAAGCAATTATTGATGAACAACTTGGTCAAGCATTATTAGATTTAATGGAGGTACATAGCGATGCGAATGGTTGATATTATTCATGACAAACGCGAAGGCAAAGCACTCACTGATGAACAGCTCCAATTCGTTGTGGATGGAGTAGTGGACGAGTCACTCCCATCCTACCAGATCAGTGCCCTCCTGATGGCCATTCATTTCCAAGGCATGACCGCGGAGGAAACCTCAAAACTCACGCTCATGATGGCTCATTCCGGGGACATGATGGATCTCTCCAGTATTCCGGGCATTAAGGTTGATAAACATTCCACAGGTGGCGTGGGTGACAAGGTAAGTCTCCCGCTTGCGGCGCTCGTGGCAGCATTGGACATCCCAGTACCAATGATTTCAGGGCGTGGACTCGGACATACAGGCGGGACCCTCGACAAATTGGAATCTATCCCAGGCTACCAGATTGAGATCAGTACTGAGGACTTCCTCAAACAAGTGGCTGAGGAGAAATGCGCAATCATTGGGCCCACTGGTTCCTTCGCCCCAGCAGATAAACCGATCTATGCCCTCCGCGACGTCACCGATACAACCGATGTGATGCCACTCATGGTCTCCTCCATTATGAGTAAAAAAATCGCTGCCGGTGCCGACGCTATTGTGATCGACGTGAAAACCGGTGCCGGGGCGTTCATGAAGACATTGGAGGAATCCACCGCTCTCGCCAAAGCCCTCGTTCAAACCGCGAATGCTGCTGGAATGAAGGCCATTGCGGTGATTTCCGATATGAACCAACCGCTCGGAAACAAAGTTGGGAATGCCTTGGAAGTCGAAGAAGCCATTGACCTCCTCAAAGGCAAAGCGCCAAAAGACATTACCGAAATCACACTCACCTTAGCGAGCTACATGGTGGTGCTCGGTGGCAAGGCCAAAGATGAAAAAGAAGCACGCAAACTCCTAGAAGGCACAATCAAAGACGGCAGTGCCCTCGAACGATTCCGTGCCATGATCGAAGCCCAGCACGGGGATGGACATGTAGTAGATGACTACTCCCTCCTCCCAGAAGCTAAGTACAAGATTCCACTCACCGCCAAAGCATCCGGTGTCATCACCAAAATTGCAGCCGATAGCGTTGGGATCGCCAGCATGATGCTCGGTGGTGGACGGGCTATGACAGATGACCAATTAGACTACGCGGTGGGGATTGAACTCGAGAAGAAAGTCGGCGATACCGTAAACGAAGGCGATACCATCCTGACCCTCCATGCTAACCGTGAAGAGGTCGAGGACGTCAAACAACTCCTCTATGATCACATCGAAATTTCCGATCGCGGTGAAACCCATCCGATGATCTATGACATCATCAAAGAATAATCCATTACGCACTCACACTCGAAAAGAGGGACAACAATGAATAAGAATACCCGGCGCATCTTTAACTGGGTGGTTACCATCGCGATGATCGTGATCACCGGCTATGGCTCCATGAAAAACGGCTGGCTCTCCCTAGCGAATTTGGTGAGTTGGCTCGGTTTACTCGGAACAATCGGTCTAGCCTATGCCCAACAGTGGAACTTCCCCTTCAACATGGCGCAGAACCTCTTTGCGGCAGTACAGGGCGGTGTGTCCAAACTCTACGGCGACATGTTCATGAGCATCTTCTACTTCTTGTCACAAATTTATGGGATTTACAACTGGAAGAACCATAAAACTGGCGACGGCCAGCTGAAAATCGTGAAGCAATCGAACTGGCCTGTCATCATCGGCGCGGTTGTGATTGGCGGTTTCGTTCTCGGACTCATCAGTTATATGATGGGTGGAAAGTATATCTTCCTCGACGCCTTCAACAACGCGACCGCTATTGTAGCTCAGGTGCTCCAGATGCGGCGGAACCGCGGCGGCTGGATTTTGTGGATCATCACGAACGTTATCGGAGTCTACATCTGGTTCGGTGTTGGTCAACCGCAGATGGGAATTATGTATCTCGTCTTCACCTTCAATGCCCTGCGTGGTTTGGTGAACTGGAACGCGGGTGCTACCGACGAAGAAGGCATTGCTTTATAATGCATCTACTCCTAGCTGGTGATGGGCTGGGAGTTTTTTTGAGTGATTCGTTATTGAGCGCTGTCCCCCTCTGATTCATTCAGTATTCAGTTTAACGCCCAAAATACGCTCAATTACCTTGAATCAAGCGGTTTTGATGACTACAATAAAGATAATTATTAGATTACCGATTCTTTCACGTGAGGAGGAAGAGATTATGGTCGATTCACATCAGCACTTAAGGAATGAGAATTATACTACCTCTCAAGCACCGGCCACGTCGCGCTTAGTCATGGGGGAGCGCCAAATCCACCCGCAGTTTTTCGCCGATGCTCAGTGGCTTCATCAGCGTCTGTTGAGTCATCATCCGCCCCTTGTGATTGACGTCACCCGCGGCAAAGGCAACTATCCCCTCGATACCAATCGGACAGCAGAAGATTTCGCCAAAGCTCATATTCCTGGTGCCATTCATCTCAACACCGATGAACTCGGGGAATTCAAGGATTATTTCGTAGATGTGGAGACGATGAAACAGATCTTCCTCAGTAAGGGCGTCACGGCAGATACGCAGGTGGTCTTCTACTCCATCTATGCCCGCAACATCCTCTACATCGCAAGTCGCATGGCATTCGCGGCCTATTATCTCGGAGTTCAGGACGTCAAAATCCTCGACGGCGGGTTCCAGGCGTGGCAGCGTGCCGGTTATCCGATCGAAACGGGGACCACCTCCCCTGACATCGTGACCACATTCAATGCCCACGTCCCGCGTTATCCAGACCTCCTCATTCGCACCCCAGAAGATGTGCTCACTGCCAAGGCCAAGGATCCCACATTGAAACTCGTCAGTGTGCGCTCCTGGAATGAATTCATCGGAAAGAACGAGGGTCATCAGTGGAACAAAGACGCTGGTGAAATTGCGGGGGCCATCTATGCGGGCGATGAGAAACTCGCCAATGAGCTCGGAGAAATCGCTGCTCCAAACGTCTATCAGGGAGATTGGGAGGACTGGGGAATTCAGCCAACCGACCACCTTCTCTTGTACTGCGGGACCAGTTGGCGCAGTGCCACCCTCTTCTTCCTGATGAAAGAACTCGGCTACCAGCACCTCCAACTCTTCGACGGCAGCTGGCACAAATGGTATCTCGCCCATGAAAAAGATCCCCAACGCTTCCCTATTCAGCGCGGGGACCCGAGAGATAAGGAGAGTTATGAAGTGATTGATGAGTGATAGGCTCACTGAAATACAAAGACATTATAAAAACCAGATTTCTCGTGGTTAACGTGAGAAATCTGGTTTTCTAGTCTATATATGAGACGACTCGCCACCGAATGCTTCCTTAACAGTCATTTCCAGCGTCCCATTCTTCGCATGCTCAGCCGCATCGATTTGCTGGAAATGTTTCCCGAGTACCGATTGCTTCAAGCCTTCGTCAAATCCAAAGATATAGTTCGTCGCGATCAAGTAAATAATCCGCGTCGGTGCCAATCCGTACACCTGATGCTCCATAATATGCTCGATCCGGGCCTGATCATTTGGATACAAGGCGCGCATCTGTTCATCGTTAAAGAGACGCTTCACAATCTCAGTGATATAAAGACCTGACTTCATATATAAATCTGCGAATGTCTTCGTCGGATCACCGAAAATTCCTGGATTATTTGCCTCTAAATCATCCACCATATGTTTAACGACGGCTTTAGGCGTATAAATTTGGTTCGTCCGTTGTGGCGGGATATAGTCAAAAATATCCTCGTCATTCTCCTCATTAAAATAATCGCTCAGTTTCTGCTTCAATGTGAGGAACTGCTGGATCGAGTCATTGAACACTACCTCATCAAACAAATGCCCATCGAAATGTTGAGTCACACCCTCCGTATCGAGATAGTCGCCCCCATCACGCAGGAAGCGGAACTGTTCCTCTGTAATTCCGGTGACCTCCTTGAAGACATCATCCTCGGTGTAGTCATCGAAATTCGCCAAGGTCAGCTGATCATCCCCGTAGGCCATAATGAAACTCGGGATTGTCCGTGAGAATCCACGCAAATGGGCGCGCACATCCTCTTCAATATCCTTTTTCTTCTGTTCCTCTTGGCGTCTCTCCACGTGCTCGACGACATGCTCAGGTATATAATTCGCTGTTTCTTCAACAGCCCGCTTCATTTTTTCGGTGAAGCCCTCCACAATATTCGTCACGTCCTTTTGATAGTCATCTCTTACTTGAGTGACTTCTTCCGGCGTTTGGGCAGATTCCAGCTTTTTATTATACTCCAAATCAACAATCTTCTTCTGATCTTTGGACTCATCCGCAATTCGACTGAGGGTATCTTTATTTTGGGTCTCGATTTGTTTTCTCATGCGGTTGGTTTCACTCTTCGTTAACTGATACTGTTCACTGGCTTCCATGATTATATTTTCATCGATCGCATCATTTAATCGTTCAGTAATGGCACTGGCTGTTCCATCAAAATCGATTAACGAGTTGCCTTGATCATCTGTTGTGCCTAGATCAACTGTTTGATTGCCCTGGTCATCCGTTGTCATATAGGTATCCAATAAACCCGTACCATCGTCCGCAGTTGTTGCTTGTGATGTAATATCATCATAAATTTTTGGTCCGAAAATATTCGCTGCGGTTCCAATCACCCGTTCTTTTGAAATTTCAACCTCGCCTTGATCATTCACAGGTACATCCTCTGCCTGATCCATCGTCGCGCCTGTATGTTTCGGTTTCTCTTCCTTGGCTGGGGTGAGCTCATTGAGAATATCGCGGACGACAGCGGGTGACCCAAAGATCCTGGAAATATTGGTGAAGAGGAAATTGCTCATAAAACCGCGGTTCACCACCTCTTGTGCTTTCAGGTGGCGTGGAATGGACATAACCTGTTCAGCATCGAGAGGTACCATCTCGCCCGACTCATCCTCCCCAATCACTGGGAAAAAATTCAACAGCTCGCGAATATTCGCCTTATGTTCTGCTGCGGTTCCCTTCCCATTGGCGGTTTCCTCCAGCAGATTATTCGCAAACTCATCGAAAATCAGCAGTGTCCGCGTCGGATCGAAATCGAACACATAGGCATTCTCTTTCTGAAGGAGTTCGCCATCCTGTCTGAACGTGTATGGATTCTGCGCTCTAAACGCCGCCTGCATGTATTCCGAGGGGCTCTTCATATTTGAGAGCATCAATACCCCCGACCACGGTTTGATCGTCACACCGGTTGTCAACTGCCCTACACTCAAGGTAATTGTCTTCTCATGGTGCTGGATCGCTTTTTGTACCTTGTCGAAGGATTTCTCAGTGGCACGTTCCAATTGGTCCGCGTTCAGCTGATCATCGTCCCATTTGCCGTCTCCTGCTGCCACCACGATCTCATAGTCCCCAAAGACCGGATGCTTTTTCAATTTCTTGGCGAGCGCCTTGGCACTATCGACACGGTTTAACAACCAAAACGTATGCGCCAACTCCTGACGCAATGCCGGCGTTGAGAATGGATATTTCTCCTGTGTGGTCAGCGCATCGAGAAAACGGTCCACATCGTCCTCATAGACAAATTTACCATTCTGTGTCCGGAAGAATTCATTGAGGTCAAATGCTGGATTGACCTGATCCTCGTCCTCCAACTGCGCATGACTCGTTAACTGTTCCTCTATCATCGCAGACATCTGGTAGGTATACATGTTGAGGCGTGGCATCACCTCATACGGATTGCTGCACCCTTCCTGATCCTCCTGCCAAGTGGTTTTTGCCATTTGCTCATCCGCATACGACCAATTGTAGATCTGATCCGAGGCAAATTTTCCCTCAGCCAGCGCTTTGAATGGTGTCCCTGTGAGATGGAGGGTGTACTTGCGTTGAATCTTGTCGAACGCCTTATCGGTCTTATAGGTATCGACTCCTTCATGCGCCTCATCAATCACTAACAGATCCCATTCGAGGTCCCCGACCCATTTCAGCTTGTCATAATTCCCGCCGAAATAAATGGATCCCTTGAGTCCTTGTAAACTTTCAAATGCGATTTGACCGGCGTCCTCGCCATCTCCCAGCGCATTTAAAAATTCACGACGCGAGAGTACGGGACGTTCCTTCAATGCGTCGGTCTCACTCACAAATTTGAAGTTCGTCTGCCATGCGATAAACTTGTCGAAGTCATCGAACCAGGAATTGGCGATACTCGGGCGATTCGTTACCACGAGGACATTCGTCAAATGCATCTGGCGAATCAAATCATAGGTCGTTAACGTCTTCCCAAATCGTGGCTTCGCATTCCATAAAAATTCACCGCCTGCCCCATGGTCTAGGAAGTACTGTTGTGTTTGATCCACCGCACGTTGCTGTTCTTGGCGCAACTCATACTGATGGTGTTCTGCCCCCTGAATGTCACTCATATTCCGCTCGGTGAATTGATAGAAATACTGGTGCGAGGTCTCACCATCGATATGAAACCACTCTGTTTTGGGTTTGCGCTCGATATGACGGTAGCGCGTGAGATATTCATGGAAATCATGATCCGTGAATGTTTCATCGGAGCCATCCTGGTAGCGTGCATTTCCCCGCCAGAGAATCTTGGTCTTCACATCGGCGGTATGCGTCTGTTGGTAGATTCGATCCTCGACGGTTTGTTTGTCGGTGTAACCAATTTTCGTCCAGCCTTGGTGGGAGATGTCGTTCGGGGTGGTATAGGCATAGATCATGGGGATGATACGCTTGAATGATTCGATTTTTGGGGTCTTCATTCTAGTTCATCTCCTTTACATGTGTCTCAATGAAATCAATCTCATCCTTGGAGAGGCCATATTTCTTGTAAAGCTGCTGGTCGATCTCTGGGATGGATTTTGTCCAATCAATGTCTGACTCAGGCGTGAAATCTTGGAGGGGGACACATGCCCATCTACTTTGTGTATTATCTTGAGTTATCTTTAAAATCCCTAGCAGCGCTCGACAAAATTTGCCTTTTATATATTTTAGCGTAGCACTAGCCTCATATTCAGTAGAAAAGTCTCCAATGCTAATAAATGTTTGTGTATTCCCGATTAGGGGTTCCCCGATTAGGGGTGTAGAAAGGACTTCTCCTATAGCACCACTACCATTGGCTTTAGGTACGAAAACTTTCCAGCTCATCAAGTTCGTATTATTTCTGATATATTCTTTTTTTATAAACTGAAAAACTCTCTTTTTGTTTTTCAGGCCATATATTTTAATATAATCATTCTGTACCTCGTTTTTAGGAACATCATCTAAAAAAATATCATCTAGTTTATCAAATACATTAGATTTTAAATCATATTTGTGACCTTTACTGAGCCTGGATTCAGCTGTCGGGTAGTCCTCATGCATTTTATCGGTAAACTTATAATTTTCGGGAGCATAAATAATACCACTAAACGATTGGAAGTCTTCTCGTAAACCTACTTTCTGCATAATATTATGTAGTTCCTCAAACGGTGTAAATACACTTATTGAATCAAACTCTTGATTCAAATCGTGATAAGTAACTGCTACTCCACCTTTAATATCGGTATTTTGAAAGACTTTGCTACTGTCTTGTTCATAAAATAGAACTTTAAGATGTTCATCATTCAACATTTTTTTATTCCAGGCTTTAGGAGTGCTCCCTGCATTAAATAAGAACCTACCTGGATGGATCATCTCCACAATATCACCAATCTCATAAGCACTCTCTAAGAACTTATGATAAATTGGTGGTGCAAACCCTTTATTATCACCGATTGTCTCCTCCTGGTATGGTGGGTTTCCGATGATCACGTCGAACTTAAATGGTTGGTCTTCACTCATTTTTGCATCTCCTCTCGATAGACTTTGGTTACTTTACATGGAGCATAGTGAGGATTGTAGTCATGGGCCTCGAATAGACTCATCTGTCCTTCTGGGATGCCGATCTCATCGTTGCCATCCGTTTTGAACAGGGATTGGTAGGTGAATAGCTCACGCTGGACGGTGTGAGTGTCTACGGGCCACCAATGACTCAGGGTAATGGGTTGTCCCTCCTCCGTCGTATATTCGAGGGTGTTGCCCTGTACGATATTGACACCAATCACGTACTGGGCTGCCTTGTAGAAATCAGAACGGATATTGAGAGGTTTCTGCATAATGGCTTGGTAGTGGCTCGTTGCTACCGACATCATGGCAGCCCTCGCCTGGTTGAGATTATCATGCAACAGCTCAATGCCGTAGATACTCATCAGCGCCCATAATGCGTTCTCGGGCCACCGCGTTTTACTGGAGGTTTGGTCGACATGATTGAGTTTCTGGTGCAGGATTTCAACGAGGAATGCGCCCTCTCCTGCGCTCGGTTCGAGGAATGTGGCGTGGATATCCTGTAATTTTTCTTGGATAGCTGGCTCTGCCAACATTTTTTGGACCATCCATTTGGGCGTGAACACTTCGCCATGCGTTTGAACACGCGCCTTGGACTTGATGAGTGCAGCCGGCTCTACTATCTCCTGTAATTGATATGTTCCTTCATCCATTTTAAATGCTTCCTTATCGAATAATGCTATTTCTTCTGGTTCTACGATGAGAATTCACCTCTGTTCTGTCGATGATGGGTTAGGCTTCATTTATCATGATGTTGCTAAGAACTTTTACCTATATTATACCAAAAAAGCCCCACACTCTGGAACAGTGTGGGGTTTTCTGGCGTTCATACAGCCTATCTTCTACACCTCAGTATAGTATCTTATCACTGGAAACCTATCTTTTTTCTTTTAGCCCTTTAACTTCTCATCAACCGCCTGATAGATTTTATCCGTGTCTCGTCCTGTGAGTAGTCCTACCCCATTGATGACTTGATCTTGATATTTATCTGGAACGATGGTTGTACTGATCACGACATCATAATTATCCAGCTTATTTAATTCATCCGCTACTTTTCCTTGATGCATTTCTACCTGGTTTCCATAGCCATTTTCTTGGAGCCAGCTTCTAATCTTGCCACTTACTACCGTTGAGGTTGCGATTCCACTCCCGCACATTACTAATAATTTTTTCATAGCTTGACACCTTTCTATTATCTACACGTTCGTTTTTCTTTTGTTAACAGCATACAATCCAAACAGCAAAACGACAAATACGATGCTGACGCCAATCCAGCCGATCCATTGCGACAAGCCACCGAAGAGAATGGTTGACCATGCACCCCCATCGCTCAGCACACTGATAGATGTTGCGCCCTTCAAATCAAATCCGGAAGCCTGTGCCGCCTGCGTGATATACGGAGCCGCCCACGTCGCAATGTAGAGTGAAACGATCACATGAACAATCCCACCGAGCAAACTACGCAACACGTCACCGCGGAAAACAGCCGTCATCAAAGCAATCATAAATGGCAACGTCGCCAAATCACCTAATGGCAGTACGTGGTTGCCTGGTAAGATAACTGCTAACAATAAAGTTACGGGTACTAAAATAAGGGACGTCGCTAATACAGATGATTGTCCGACTGCTAAGGCACTATCCATCCCAATATATAAGTCACGATCAGGGAAGTGGTTTTGCAGCAATTCATTGGCACGCTCAGAAATAGGTGTTAATCCCTCCATTAATAGGGACACCATCCGTGGCATTAACATCATCACAGCGCCAGTATTCACACCGACTGTCAGTGTTTCTTTCACATCGTATCCTGCTAATAATCCAATTACTAACCCAATGATGACCCCGATCACCGTATTATTGCCTAAGACCCCGATTTTTTCTTGAATGGTATCAGAATCTAAATGAACATGATTCAGTCCGGGAATGCGATCGAACACCCAAGCGAGTGGTTTTGCTGTGATATAGCCAGCAATCGAAGCACCTTGTGGGAAGGTCATATTCGGTAGGCCATATGTTTCTTCAATGTCTTTGGCACTCACATCTGCCACGAAATACAGTAAGAGTGAGTGCGTCACCATCGTAAATAGCCCCAACGCAAAATCATTGGTGATCATGTAGACGATCGACCCTGAAAACGCAATATGCCAGAAGTTCCAGATATCAATATTCATGGTGCGGGTGAGCCCAAGCAGTAACAGGATCAGGTTCACGATGATCCCCACTGGAATGGCCATCGCCCCGAGAATCGTTCCATAAGCAATCGCAGACGCGGCAGGCCACCCAACATCAATTGTTTGTAGTGACAGCCCAAATTTATCAACCATCGCAGAGGCAGCAGGGCCCACTGTATCGGTCAATAACCCAATCACTAAATTCAACCCAACAAATCCGATGCCGACCGTCAACCCAGCTGTAAATGCTTTGCCGGGTTTAATCTTTAAAATAATAGCAAACACAAAGATAATCACTGGGAGCATGATACTTGCCCCTAAGTCCACAAACCCTTGTAAAAACTGTGTGATGGCTTCCATTTTCTACTCCTCCTTTATTAAATATCAATCAGTCCTGTCTGATCCAATAAATGTAATACCTCCTCTGTCGATGTGGCTTGATATAACTGATCCATCCACTCCTCTTCTTGGAATAGCGTCATGAGCTGCTGTAATAACCGGGGTTGCTCATCCGATTTATGAAGTGCCAACATAAAAATCATTTGTACTGGCACTGTTTCATTCGGATCAGCCATACTTTTAAAAGTAACAGGTTCACTGAGTGTCATTACGCCGATTTGGTCCTGATTCACATATTGGGCATCGGTATGTGGAATCGCAACACCCAAGCGGCTGAGCATCAACCCTGTAGGATAGGTCTCTTCACGTTTTAAAATCTGCTTGGGAAAATCAGGACTTACAATTTTTTTCGCAACTAGGACCTCCGATAAATACGTGAGCGCCACTTGTTCATCTGAGAACTTTTGATTTAATAAAATAATGCCATCCGAAAAAACGTGCATGATATCCGCTCCTTTTCATTTAAAAATCATCGACCTGATTTTATCTATATCTGGTTCTTCCAATAACTGATGTAATAACTGCTCATCCTCACTCAATGCGGCAAGTTCATTAATCCCACGGAAATGCTGGGTCAGGTTATAGATTGCAATCGGTGCAATGAAATAAACACACTCCCCATTTGGATGAATGACTCCGCGTGGGAAAATCGCCAATGCAATCCCCTCCTTTATTCCATGTGTCGTGAAAAGCGCGTGTGGAATCGAGAAATAATCATTCAAGAAGCTGTAATCTGTCGTCTGATTGGTTGGTTCAATCAGAGTGTCTACGTATGATTGATCAACTATCCCATGCTCTAATAAGGGTGTCGCTGCCATCTGCACAGCAACAGACCATGTGACTACTTCCGTGATTCTCTGAACGAAATCTGGTTTAAGATAGTCTGTGAGGCTTGGTAGTTGCGCGTCCTCTATTGGTGGATAACGATCTTGATGATTCAGGATTAAACTCTCCTGGAGTGCATCTCTTAGTTTGTCTGGATGATGAATATCCGCGTACTCATCAATCAACGCCATCAAATGATCTACCCGTTTATCATCATCACGGAGATTCTCCTCTTGAAGGACTCGATAACGCAGATTAATCTGCTGCTCATACGAAATCATCGGTGACACCACATACTGAGTGAGCGCTGTATTGAGTGGCACCGTGGTGAAGACCAAATCAAAAGCCGTCCCTGCATGCTGAAACTGACGAACAGAGATAGCCGCTACAATCTCTAACTCCGGAAACAGCTGCGCCATCTTTTCACGGAGAATATGGGCCGTTACCAATCCGTTATTGCAGACAACGACCGCTTTCTTCTGGATCAGGGTGCGGTTCGTTGTCATCAGTTGACTGCCAAAATAATAAGTGAGTAGCTCCACCTCTTCATTTGGAAATGGAGAGTGTAATTGTTCCTCCAGAGGCACCAATAATTCCTGCAAGAGGTTCCGTAATAATTTATGATCGATCGTTGTCGGCATTAGGGCTGCCATATCATTGAAGTGCAGATTAAATCCAAAGCGAATCCGAAAACAGGCTGGTCGCAGGTGATTAATCAAACGCCTCTCAAATTTTGATTCAGCGGGAATTTGAATGAGTGTCTGGTTTTGAAACTGAATCACCATCTGATGCACAATCTGCTTGAGGTCGATGTCTCCGGTATCGCCACCGAGTCGAATCGTGGCATTATTAACCACTGTATTAGCCGCAAGACATTCGAGCGTCAACCATTCTTTATCATCCTGAGTGAGCTGCCAATCTGTATTCACTAGCTTCTCAATCACTTGATAATCGATCGTTTGATTCACCTTTTCCCGAAAAAAGACGCTTGGTTGATAGAAATCACCGTTCACTCGCTTCACGATGGCGCTAAAGGATCCCACCAAGAGTTCAAACGAGGTATCAGAGTAATTAAGCTGCAGTTTCTTCTCGATTTGATGGACGAACGCGCGCATCTCATCCAGTGGTAGATCCCAATATTTGGTCATCATCTGATTAAGCGGGAGTGAGTGACGCTGCAGGATATTCACTAATAGGCGTCGAATATCCTGTTCATGACCGATGAGCTGGTATCCCTGTGAGCGTGAATAGGAAATCGTGACTTGGTGATGTTGATTGAGATAGGCATCTGCTTGTTTGATATCATTCAGTACGGTATTTTTTGTGACAGATAACAGCTCAATCAAATGCTGCAAGGAGATATATTCGGGTGCAATGAATAAGTAAAAGATCAAGACCGTTTGACGATCGATCGTATCCATAATGAAATCGTCATCTTTTACTTCTTGCGCTTGGGCGATGAGTAGCGTGAACTCCTTAGGCAAACGGAAAGTCCCATCACTGTACCGGCGAATACGTGGCTGCTCTAATTCCTCGAGCCGCTCATTCAATTGCTCAATCGAATAGTTGATCTGCCGACGCGTTAGGTGTAATTCACGCTTCAAAACACCAATTGTGATCCCAGGATGCTGCAGTAAAAATTTAGCAATCTGTAATGCCCGCTCATTCATTTTCTTCACCTCTCGTCTTCATTATAGGATGAGATAATGTTCTCCTGGTGCCCTGTTCATCCCTATTTTTGTATACCTGGATTGTTTGCCCTTATTGCGTTTTTAGATATAAAAAAACTCTAGAGTAGTTTCACTTTAAAAGCATCTACTCTAGAGAATACATATCATCTCACACTGAGCTTTTATATAATTTATTGTCAAAAAGACAATCTTCTTTTTTTAAAAGTGTTCTGGGAGTACTTTCAATCATGGTTAGTAATCTCATAAGTTTTTCAATTGCTGCGTCTGATCGCGCTTAGCATAAATCACAGCTACGATTTGAACGACACCTCTATCCTCAATAATTATAAAATAAACATAATAATTCTTTACTCTGATTTTCCTTAACCCGAGATCTCCCCCATGGCTTCTCTTCAATAAGCCTCGCACGATATAGCATATTCTCCAAAGAATGCATCTCTATCCTTAACAAATCAAGAACAAATCAAGTAATTTTTTAGCTACTAGAGGTTCTTTAAGGTCTATTGCGATGTACTCTCTAATATATTCAAGTTGTGATCTCGCTTGTTGGGTAATCTCTATTTTATAATTATCCATTACAGGTCCTTTTCTAGTTCATCAAAAACCTCGTCTATGTCGTAAGAGTCTCCTTTAACCGCTTGTTCGTAGCCTTTCGCCATCATTGCATTAAATTCTTCTGCTTCCATTTCACCTCTGACAGGTAAAGATTTAGGTATCTTGACATCAAAGGGAATGCCTTTATTTAAGATGATTTGGCGATAGAACATATCAATCGCTGTTGCTCTAGAAATACCGATAGTCTCTAAAATCTTTTCTGCCTGCAGTTTAATGTTCGCTTGTATCCTTACATTAACATTCGCAGATTTAGTATGTGCCATATTTATCAGACCCCTTTTTTAAAAGAATAGCCCAATGTGTTTCATAACGCAACACATTAGGCTTATGCTGTAGAAAGTCTTCTTACTTACTCGTTCCCTATCCCCCCAACCAGCGCCTCAGCCATGACCGTTTCTGGTAGGGGTTCTCCACCTCAATCCAATCAAAGAATTTATCGGGATAGAGCTCGATATTAATCACGCCATGCACGCTCCCGATGCAGACCTCTTGTGGCAGGGCGTCCGCATAGATCTGCCCCGTGCTGGCTCCATACGTGCGATAATTTTCATTGAGGCTCGTAATTTGGAAGAACATGTGCCCAGACGCTTTGCCGTAAACGAATAATTCCTTGGATCCACGATAGAGATTGGCCCATTTTTCGCGATTGGCTTCAGTGTCATCGTGGTATTTCTTCTCAGGAAAGTAGCGCAGGAGTGGGATCTCCGCTTCCATGTAGTATTCCTTGAAGATTTCCCGCGTGTTATAGAGAAAATCGAAGCTATTATCCTCCGTGTAATTGTCCCAGGGGCGTTTGAATCAAATCATATTGCTTCTTTTCATCGACTGACCTCTCAACTCCTGTTAAATCTAATACGTTGCCATGTGTCTCTAACACTTGTGCAATCTTCTCAGCTGTTTCCCAATCAAAATGCGAATAGCGCTTAATCACTCTTTTCATTTTATTGACTGGATAAGGACTCTCTTCAGGCAGGATTTCATAGATTTTCCTTACTGTTGCTAGTGTTTCGCGATTATCCTTGCCTACTGGTACCTCTACTGTATGTTGCTCATAAATGGTTGGATCATCACAGATATATGAATACTCTTTGTCCCTACTTGAGCCCCACTGAGAAAATACAACAGCAGCGATTCTGATTTTCTTTTTAGCCGAGGTTGCCTCATATATGTGGTGACTGATCTTCCACTTCTTCTCATCCAGTTGACTACTTTGGTAGAAACGATAATGATTGGGATACTGATTTCTATCAATCACCATCAAACTATTGCATTTGGTGCACTGCCATAATGAAATATCGGTTATTGGAATGTCATCCACATCGATTTCACCATTAAAATCAGTTTTGGTTGCAATTAATCTAGTCACAACATCATAAGGATATGCATCATACGTCGTCTCCGAATAATCGTCCATGGGGTAGCCACACTGACACGTCCACTTCTTCATCGTCTTCCTCCTCTCTGGCACATTCAAATCGTACTCTATATTTTTATATATCATATCACAAATCAAAGAAAGCGGATACATGGCTACTACTAAAAACACCAGGTATGATTTCTCACACCTGGCGTTCTCATTCTATCTGTCACTGGCTCCCCAGTTATCATTCGTTTCTTTAATTTTCAACCATGTAGAGGGAGTAGAAGTAGCCCTTCTCCGCCATCAGATCATTGAAGTTACCTGTTTCAATGATTTCCCCGTTCTTCATCACAAATAGCTGATCAAACTGTTTCAAAGTCTGAGCCTCCAAACGGTGCGTCACCACTACCCGCGTACGATTCATTAATGCTAATAATGTCTGGTTAATCTTCTGCGCAGTCGCATTATCCAGAGCGCTCGTCACCTCATCCACGAAGATAACCGAGCTATCCTTGATCAATGCCCGTGCGATCGCAATCCGCTGACGTTCGCCCCCCGACAGATTGTGGCCGTTCTCTCCCACTGTATAATCTTGCCCTCTCTTGGCAATCAGTGGCGCCAACCCGGAAATTTCGATGGCACGATCCACCTGTTCCTGAGGCAGATGTTTAAACATCGTGACATTGTTTTCAATCGTCGTGTCAAAAATAAATACTTCCTGCTGAATGAGCGAGAACGAGCGATAGAGTGAGTCCGCGGTGATTTGACTGAGTTCATGTTGATCTACAAAGATATGGCCTGCGTAGTCTTGGTATGATTTCATCAGCACATTCAGTAAGGTCGATTTTCCTGAACCGGATCCACCGACCACCCCGTAGATTTTTCCTGGTTCTAATTCAAAGGAAACATCCTTCAAACCTGCATTCCCATCTTGATAAGTGTAGGACACATGATCGATTGTCACTCGTGGTGGTTGGCTGCCCTTTTCAAGGATTTCTGTACCACTATCTTCACTATTATGTTGCAGATTCTTACTGAGTTTTTCAACGAGTTCCTTGGCCGCTTTTCGCTCAGCTATTATTTGGGGGATGGAGGCTAACGGCTGGATCACAAAATTCATCAAGTTCGTGAATGCGATGACCATCCCGACCGTCAGCTGGTTAAACCCACTCACAACGAAATAGGCCCCTACTAACATGACACCAATTTGAGCAATGGTGCTAGTCAATCCACCAATCCCTTGAATCAGTTCTTCTGTTTGATTAGCTTTTTTCTTTGCCCCTTCCAGCTTCTTACTGGTCGCATCAAACTGATCATGCACATCCTCTTCTACTTGGAAAGTTTTAATGATATTGAACCCAGAAAGAATGTCTTTTAAGGAAGAAACGTAGATTTCATTATTCTCGGATACCACACGCTGTCTCTCTGCTAGCTTGCCACCGACAAAAATAGACCCTAAGAGTGGCAACAGCGATAATCCAATCGCAATTAGCGTCAAACTAACACTGTAGAAGAACATTAAGCTCAGCGACCCAACCAGTAACACAATCATCTGAACGAAATTAAAGATATTTTTCAAGTAATTATCTTGAATCGAGATCATATCATTCGTGAACGCCGATAGATAGGTGGACGTTTTCTCATAGGAAAAAGACGCCGTGTTCTTGGATAATAAGTCCCGAAAAGCTTTGTCACGATACTGAACCATTGCCCGTTCCAGGAATTTAGGATACGTCAAATATTTAGCTATGAAGATGATGGTCACTACGAGAATTAAAGCGAAAAATAATACCGTAAAAGAGGTCAAACTCGCAACGGTCCCCGCAGGAATCGCATCGAGTAACAGCTGTAGGTACCATGACACCAAGATGTTCAACAGGGACTCAGCAATGTAGACGAGGACCGTTAGAAAGACGGTCCATTTATTTTTGTAAAAGAAAGTACTGATATAGTCTTTGGGCTCCATTGGTTATTCCTCGATTTCTTCTGCTTGCTCGATGCTTATCTCCAACGCCTCTATTTCCTCCTCCATCCTTTCAATCACTGCCTCACTTCTTTCAACAACTGCTTCATTCTTTTCGATTGCTTGTTCGTTCTCTTCTATCATCCATTCACGTGCTTTAATTTCCTCTTTGTTCATCTGCTCATCCCCAAATCTTTGTTACTAATTAAGTAGGATCTCTTCTCCCTTATATTATCGTTGAACAAACAATACATTTTTGATTCGAAAAAGTCAATCCCTTTTAAAACAATCCTTTCACTTATATGATGAAAAGGACAAGCCCCCATCTGCTTACATTACGTATCAGGTGTTCGCTGGTCCTCTCTCTTATGCCGTCACTCAAAAACGCCAGGCATGCTTTCTCACACCTGGCGTTCTTCACTTTTCTTCATTATTTCGTTGCTACTAGGATCCCAAAATGATCGCTCACAGTTGGGTAGTTCTCACCATCAAAAACTGTTTCGTGGCGCTCAATCGCGACCTTGTTGTTGACCCACGCATAGTCGATCCGTTTGGGCGTGGACTGGCCGTGCCACCCATCAATGTCGCCAGGGATAGTGGCATCCCCTATGACGACTGGACTCACCTTGTAGCTATCACGCAGATCCGGTGCGGTTTGTCTAATGTAGTCGTACCCCGCACCCCTTTGATCAGCAATTTGATTGAAATCCCCGAAAAGCAGTTGCTCACCATTCGCGTACTGCTGGCGGTCCTGATTGAGGATATTCCATTCATGTTCAAACCCCGTATGATCACTCTCCCACCAACTGAAGTGACCGCTATAGACGACGCGCTGATCCTCCTCAAAGACTGCCTTCACTGCCACGCGTCGCTGATAATCATGATACTTCCACATTGGATCACTCATCACGATCTGTTCGGCAGTGAAATCCTGTTTAGAGAGGATGGCCACCCCCTCATCGAACTGCTCATACCCGATATGCGCGAGTGCCCAGGTCCAATAGTATGCCTGCTCATTCATCGCCAAAGCCCAGACGAGCAACTTTGCATAATTATCCATTCGAATAGCAATCTCATCCTGCACCGGTCGATAACGATCCATCGTCCCCACATCACTCACTGGATACTGGTGGAGCGGAGGGAGAATCGCTCGAAAACAAGCATCCACAACCCCTTCTGGCGATCCCATTGTCCCCTTGCGCAACTGATTGACCTCTTGTAGGCAGATCACATCCGGACTTTCTTTCATCATAAATTCAAATACCGTTTTGAAGCTCCCCACCCAATCAACCTCATTCCACGAGTGGGTGTTCAGCGTTAAATATTTCATGCCTGTTTCCTCTCTAGTTGTTACTAAGGAAAAAAGGACTGAGAACCTGCATCCTCAGCCCCATAGTATAACCTATTTCACTAAAAATGAACCGATCGTGCTCCCTTTATGGAGTTGATTTGGATCCACCACATGGAAGGAGGAAATCTCATTCATATTGGTAATGATGACAACGATCGTAGCTTCTTTCCCGGCGGATTTAATCATCTCAATGTCCATCTCCGCAATCGGATCGGCGAGGTCTACCCAGTCACCCTCTTGTACTAGGACGTTGAATGGTTTGCCCTCGAGTTCAACGGTATCTAATCCTAGATGGAGAAGTACTTCCACGCCAGTATCGGTTTTCAGCCCAATCGCGTGTTTCGTTGGGAAGATCGTGGTGACTTTCCCCTTGATCGGTGAGACAATCTGACCATCTGTTGGTTCTAGGGCAAAACCGTCCCCCATCATCTTGCTGGAGAAGGTTTCATCCTGTACCTCAGTAATTGGAATAAATTGCCCTTCTGCTGGCAGAGCGAGGAGTTCTGGCACGGCTTGTGGATGTGCGGACGTTTGCGCTATTTCCTCCACAACCGGTTCTCTCGTCTGGAAGTTGGCTTCTGGAATCTCAATGCCTGACTCTAGCGTTTCTAAGACGTCATAATGGAGAACGTCCGCTTTTGGTCCATACACCGCTTGGACCCCGTTATTCTTCATCATCATCCCCATCGCGCCATTCTTCTTCCAGAGTTCTTCATCCCCGACTTTTCCAGGATCTTTGACACTGACCCGCAGACGCGTCATGCAGGCTTCGACGTCCTCAATGTTGTCACGGCCACCGAGCAGATGAATGATATTGTAGACGAGCTGCTGATCACTGTCTGCACTGACACCAGCCCCCCCACTCTTCGAATCCACAGTGGTTGTTGTGTCAGCTGGAACGCCATCATAATTTCCATTGCGTCCTGGCGTTGCGTAGTTGAATTTCTTAATCATGAAGTTCGCAATGAAGTATGCCACAATCCCAAAGACCACGCAGGCAACGAGATAGTTAATGATGTCGCCTCCGATGCCCGCACTGAGCATAAGTGGCGTCCGCGCACCAAACTCAATCATCCCGAATGAATGTACTCGCAGATGTATCAGGTCCGCAATCCCGAATGCGACCCCTTGAAGGAGGGCATACACAACATACAGTGGCATCGCAATGAACATAAACATAAACTCAATCGGTTCGGTCACCCCTGTCAGGAATACAGAGATGGCTGTGGAGATGAACATCCCTTTATATTTGGCACGTTTATCCATGTCCACATTACGGTACATCGCATAAGCAATCCCCATCATGATCCCGCTCGAACCGATCATCTGGCCGACTTTGAAACGAGCTGGGGTCACGGTGGCTAAGAGATGCTGATAAGCGGAGGTGTCACCCGCATTACGCAAATTAGCGAGGTCCTGAATCCAAGCAAACCAGAGTGGGTCCTGTCCCTGAACGATTTGGCCAACCTGCGCGCCCGTTGCGATCTCGTACACACCACCGACAGACGTATAGTTGATCGGAATCGTTAACATGTGGTGCAACCCGAATGGCAAGAGTAGCCGTTCCAGCGTCCCATAGAGGAATGGCGCGAAGAACGGTGCGTTGGACTGCGATTTTCCGAGCCAAATACCGAAGCTGTTAATGCCACCTTGGATGACTGGCCAAACGAATGACAACACAATCGCCGCAATCACGGACCAGAGAATCACCACAAATGGTACGAACCGTTTTCCGTTGAAGAAGGACAAGACATCCGGTAATTTCCGGTAGTTGTAGTATTTATTGTAAGCCGTCGCTCCCAAGAAACCGGCGATAATCCCGACGAAGACCCCCATGTTCAAGGCAGGCGCTTCCAGTACGGAGATGAAATACCCGTTCACAGGAATTGCTTGGCCGAACAAGGTATGTGTCATCGCGGTTTGATCAGCCAACATGTCTGCCGTGACACCAAAAATCGCCCCGGTCAAACGGTTAATTAACAAGAATGCAATCACCGCCGCAAAAGCTCCGCCAGCGCGATCCTTCGCCCAGCTACCGCCAATAGCGACTGCAAATAAAATATGTAAGTTACCAATAATAGCCCAACCAATTTCAGCTAATGTACTACCGAGCGTCACCAACCACGGCAAATCCTGGTTGATCAGCGGCAGCGCATTCCCGATACTCAACATCAATCCGGCTGCCGGCATCACGGCGATCACAACCATCAATGCCTTCCCGAATTTCTGCCAAAATTCAAAGGTCAACAACTGCTTTAATCCAGACACAACAACTGCTCCTCTCTATATGCACAAACCACAACATATCCATTCACTTGTTTAGCGAAAAACAGCCCAGCTTTCTGGTACCGTTTTCATTCCGTTAGTATCATACCATGAAATCGGTTGCGTGAAAAGGAAAAGTTTTAGACGGTTTTATTTTCTTAAAGGAAAGCCAGTTTATCTAGAAATGTCTTGCTTTCTTTTAGGTTAGTTATGGCTGTTTATAAGGAAATCGGTTGCATTATTTCACGTGTGGATTAATCCGCTATTGAATGGCTGTCCTCTCTTTTTCTCATTCTATATTCGCCATTTCTCATCTACGCTTCGTTTGATCTTTCTTTTTCGTTCTTCACGGACGCGCCACATTTTACATTGAACAATCATTTGATCATTATTAACTGATTACTCACAGGTTCAAACAGATGTTATCACTCTTTTTACGTACGTCTATCTTCATTGAAAAATCATTATTAGAAGGTATATCCACTTATATCTTACTTTTCCTATTCTTTCTCGGGGTCTTTCGTTGACAGTTGGGTAAGAAAGTATTATCCTTTAATTGAACAGTTTCAAACATAAAATGTTTGATTTTGAAAGATTAAAGACAGAGGAGTGTCAAATATGCAAGTCGTAATTGGTACCGACAAGGACGGAATGAATTTAAAAGAAACACTCAAGGCTTTCTTAACTGAAGAAGGCCATGAAGTTATCGACGTAACCGAAGAACCTGCCGAAGACTTCGTGGAATCGACTAACGCCATTATCGAAGCGCTCGAAGCTAACGAAAAAGCGGTGGGCGTTGCGATCGATCGTTTCGGTGTGGGCAGTTTCATGGCAGGATCCAAACATAAAAACATGGTGGCTGCAGAATTATCGGATGAGCGAACCGCTTATATGACGCGTCGCCACAACAATGCCCGCTTGATCACCATGGGGCAGGATATCGTCGGTGTGGAACTCGCGAAGAATATCGTGCGTGAATTCACCTCTACGGATTATGATGGCGGTCGTCACCAAGTTCGGGTGGACATGCTGAACGAAATGCTGTAATCATTCACATCATCATTGAGGAGGTATCACTAATGAAAATTGCAATTGGAAATGACCACATTGTTACAGATATGAAAATCAAAGTTGCCGACAAGCTCCGTGAAATGGGACATGAAGTGATCGATGTCGGCACACATGGTTTTGTTCGGACCCACTACCCGATCTACGGCAAAAAAGTCGGCGAACTCGTTTACAACGGCGACGTTGATTTCGGGGTTGTGATGTGCGGAACCGGTGTTGGGATCAGCAATGCCGCTAACAAAGTAGAAGGTGTCCGTGCCGCTCTCGTTCGTGACATGACCTCTGCGTTGTATGCACGCCGGGAACTCAATGCGAACGTCATCGCATTCGGTGGAACGATCTCCGGGGAATTTCTTATGGAAGACATCATCGAAGCATTCATCAACGAACCATACCAACCAACCGACGAAAATAAAAAACTCATTGAAAAGATCAGTACCCTTGACTCCCATGATCCCAAAAAACATGATCCTAAACTCTTTGCTGATGAAGAGAAAAAATGGGCAGAGGGCTATTATCACGACTAATTCGCTAAAAATATGGTATGATAGAGGTAGATCTGTCTATCGCTATCCATAACCACGATTTAGGAGGAAAACGATGATTTTAACTGTCACATTAAATCCATCCATCGATATATCCTACCCCCTCGATCATCTCCACATTGACGATGTGAACCGCATCAAGCAGGTGAGACGCACGGCAGGAGGAAAAGGCCTCAATGTTGCCCGCGTCGTGAGTGAACTCGAAGAAGATGTCATTGCGACCGGTTTCGTTGGTGGAAATTATGGTGAGGAACTCAAACAATTACTCGATCGTGATGGGATTCAGCATGATTTCACCCCGATTGCAGGCGATACGCGCGAATGCATTGCGATTCTCCATGACGACGGGAATCAAACGGAAATCTTGGAAGCGGGTCCTACTATCAGTCAGGAAGAACGTTCAGCTTTCATTGAGAATTTCAAACGGCTGATTCAACGCGTCGAAGTGGTTGCCTTCTCTGGGAGCCTCCCACAAGGCCTCAAACCAGGATTCTATGCTGAACTCATCGCCCTCTGTCACAAACAAGGGGTGAAGACGTTACTCGATACGTCCAATGCGAGTCTGGAAGCCTCCCTTCACGCCAAAGAAACGCCTTATCTGATTAAGCCAAACGAATCCGAACTGGAAGCCCTCCTCGGAAAAAGCATCACGAACGGCGACGAACTCAAACAATGTCTCCAAGATGATTTGTTGAGTCCGATCGAATGCGTCGTGGTCTCCCTCGGCAAGGGTGGCGCGCTTGGTAAATTCCAAGACCACTTCTTCAAGGCGAACATCCCGCATCTGCCAAATGTGGTCAATCCAGTGGGCTCCGGGGACGCAACGATCGCCGGTTTCGCGGTGGCTATTCAACAGGGCCTCAAACCGAAAAACATCATGAAATATGGGATGACATGCGGTATGTTGAACGCCCTTGAAGCAACAACCGGCCACATTGATCGCAGTCGGTTCCAGGAATTGTTTGACCAAATTGATATTAAAGAAGTCTAACTTATACTTTCTTTTTTCTGTAGGCAAAGGCAGGTGGACTCGAGTGCCATCTGCTTTTCTTATGGGTAGAAAGGAATGCTCATGTTAAAAGAAGAACGTAAATATCATATTCTTAAGAAGCTCGACACGCTGGGATCGATCAGTGTCACTGATATCGTTAAAGAGTTAAATGTCTCAGATATGACGGTACGCCGCGATTTCGATGAGTTGGAGTCGAGCGGTAAATTGAAACGGGTCAGAGGTGGTGCGATCTCCACGAACGGGAATTTCATCTCGCACGAACTCTCCCACACGAACAAACGCATTATTCATATCGAACAGAAACACCAGGTAGCCAAGAAAGCGCACGACCTGATTGTCCCGGGTGATACGCTATTCTTGGGTCCGGGCACAACAATTGAAATTCTTGCCAGCCTCATCGATCAGGAGAATCTGCGCATTATCACCAACTGCTTGCCCGTGTTCCAGACGTTGAATAATAGCGATCTCGATATCTCCCTCTATCTGATCGGTGGTGAGATTCGCCGCATTACTCAGTCCTTCCACGGGGACATCACCACTCAAACCCTCTCCAACATATATTTCGATAAGGCATTTTTCAGCTGCAACGCGATCTACAACAATGACGTCATGACCTCCGCCGTTGAGGAAGGCACCTCGCAGAAAATCGCGTTGAATAATTCCGCGTTAAAATTCCTCATAGTCGATGATTCTAAAATCGGTAAGAAGGACTTCTACACCTACTATGACCTGAATGACATCGATACCCTAATTATTAACGACGAACCGAGCGCCCTCCAAAATATCACTGCTGATGTGAATATCATGGTGGCAAAGTAAAGTGAGAAGCATATTTGATTACTATAAAGAAGGCTTGCGATAGATGACACGCACTCTCTAGTGATTATAAGAGAGAACACTGTCACCTCACTCATCGCAAGCTTTTTTGAGATTAGATGAGGATACGTCCCTTCTTTATAATTAGTAAATTTTGGTTATTTATTTTGTTTTATTGATGTAAATCAACCCTTATTATTTGAGAGTACCATATACAGTTGTTATAATAGACTTAGCGTAGTAGTTTAGTTTTAATAAGATAAGGAGAGATTATTTTATGAATTAAAAAAAAGGACTATACGCAATTACAGTAGCTATTACTTTAGCATCCACTGCGATGCCTATTGTATCTGCCCATGCTCAAACTCGTGTTCCCTCAAATGATTCATATCTGAAGGAAGGTAGTGTAGGGAATCTTAAAGAAAATATAAGTAAATACGCTCATATAGAAAGAGATGGCGACAAAGGGACAATCACTTTACATGATTCAGATATAATTAAGGCTTTAGACGAATCTGGATATGATGTTTCTTCCATTCCTACAACTTTTGCGGATGGTCAAACTAAAGTTGATGTTATTTCTTGGTCAAATGGTGATGCCGATATCTATCTGAGTAAAGGATTTTTAAACACAACTTCATCGGCTGGCCTTTCTGCTATAACTGCAGCCTTGGGTAGCTTATTACCTGGAGCTGGATGGGCAGCAGCTATTGGAGCGATTTCTGGTGCGCTAGGGGCTCAATCCTTTGAAAATGGAAAAGTATTTCAGATTCGAGGATTTTCTTATCAAGGATCCTATGATCAATAATTAATAGTATATAATCCATACCTTTATGTGATCCTGTCTATTTGCGACAAGGAGGGACCATTTATGAAATATGCTTTTAACCAAACACTGACGGTGATGGGAGGCGTCTTTCTGTTAGTTTTGATCCTTAATCAGATCACTGACATTGACTTTTTCGGGCTCTATTCATTCATTACCTATATTACTTTTGCGCTTGTCTACTGCCTATTTACGTACCTCAGAAAAGGTAAAGCAATCGATGAGTCTAATCACTAAAAGAAAATAAGATCAAAAACAAGGGAGTGGCCCACCAACACTGTGGCGAGTCACTCCCTCTTTTTGACTGTTATTCTGCTTTGAGTTGAGAAAAATCGTGATTGATAATCTCCACCAGGGTAAATGCGCCATCTGCATATTCAAATTTCAGGATGCCGCAATTACGCAAGCGCGATTTCTGATCGACCTGCTGATTCTCTTCCCAATAACGCATAAAGGCTCGACACGCTCCCCCGTGCGAGATGGCGAGTACACTGTGATAGTCTGGGCGCGCCATGATCTCTCCCAACGTTTTGGCGAGGCGTTCACGCACCCCCCATTTTCCCTTCGCCGTGATAATATTTTTTGAAGAAATCTCCATAAGGCAATGGCGGATGGAGGCCCTCACTCTCCCCTTCGATCGTGCCGAAATTCCACTCCTTGAGCCCCTTCACCCGCGTATAGGGCATATCCGTCATGAGTTCCAATGTGTCACTGGCGCGCTCCGAGGTCGAACTGTAAGCGTGATCGAACGTGATGTCGTGGTCTTTGAAATATTGGCCGGCGATTTTGGCCTGGGCGATTCCACGCGCTGTCAGTGGCGCATCACACCAGCCCTGAATTTTATGACGTACGTTGAAGAGCGTCTCGCCATGTCGTACCAGATATAAGTAATCTGTCATATAGTTCCCAGCTTTCTATTGAATAGATATCTAGGCTTCCCGTTGAATACAGCGGAATCCCAAGTGGCTGCTCGTGGTGGTTGCCTCAGCTCCGTTGCGTGCTGCACTGCGATAACGATTGCAGTAGGAGCAGTGACAGAGGAATGAACCACCGCGGATCGCATAATCCCCCGTTGTTGGCGCGGTTGTGAGTGGATAGGATTCCTGATTGAATGTCTCCAGCATCACTGCACGCGGATTACGGCACCATTCCCAGACGTTTCCGATCATCTGGTACAGTCCATAATCATTCGGTTCATAATTATAGACCGGCGCCGTTCCTACATAATCATCCGCTGCATCATTTTGCCACGGAAATTCGCCTTGCCACGTATTCGCATGGTAGCCCGCCATGTCCACAAGTTCATCACCCCATGGATAGGTCGTTTGACTCCCTGCACGCGCCGCACATTCCCACTCGGCCTCAGTCGGGAGCGCCATATCCGCCCACTCACAATATGCCAGCGCATCCGCGAGTGACACATGCACCACTGGATGATCCATGTACGCATAGTTGAGCGCTGACGTTGGTCCAAATGGGTGCGACCAGTCTGCACCGGGCACACTCAACCACCAGGGCGTGCCTGCTGGATGTTCATATTGATGACGCTCCGGTTCCGGAATGAACAGTGCAAACACATAGGACGTGCCTGCCTTTTCTGCGGTTGTCACATAGCCTGTTGACTGCAAGAATGCCGCAAAATCACGATTCGTCACAGGTGTTTCTGCCATCTCGAATGCAGGCACATGGACAGGTGTTTTCGGTCCCTCAAAATCCTCTACAAATCCTAAATGATCATCTGTCCCCATGGAAAAAGTCTGTTCTGGTATCTTCACAAATTGCATGGGTCATCCCCCTCTGTCGTGTAGTGATTATCCAAAGTCGAAAGAATTTCTGACTCTGAGATCTTCCTTAACTGCCCCTCCTTAACAAAACCTTCTGGACGGTCAGTTAGATATTTAACTAGTTTCTGATAATATAATTCTAACACAGGGGCATAAGTTGGATCATGGGCAAGATTATGTTGTTCATGTGGATCTGTAGGCATATGAAATAATTGAAATTCATCGCGAACAGGGAACCAGATAAATTTCCATTCCTCAGAAAGAATGTATTGGCTGGAATCCTCGCCCAGTGCATGTTCACCATGAAATTCACTTCGCCATCCTTCATAGTTGCCAAATAGTAGCTGCTTCACACTGCTTCCGTCAACATCAACAGTAGTACCTGTAGCCAGTTCCACTAATGACGGAAAGACATCCTGTAATTTAACGAGAGAGGAAACCGTGTGTTGTTTGGCCCCAATTAGATTGCCGGGATCATAAATAAATGACGGAATATGGATACTCCCTTGATAAGGGTACGCTTTTCGCAAAAGATAATGCTCTCCTAGTTGATCACCATGATCAGAAACAAACCAGATAATTGTATTTTTATCCAGTCGAAATTCCTTTAGTGCTGTCAAGAAACGACTCAGCTGATGATCGATATGGGAAACCAATCCTAAGTAAGCAGCTACCATTCGTCGTTGATCATCTTGTTTGAGATGACCTTTCTTTGCATAGATGTTAACGGGGCCATCAGTATGCTTTTCCCAATTGCCAATATGCAAGTCGATGTTCTCAGGTAAACGATCCATATACATATTGAAATAGTATTCAGGTGGATCTAACGGCGCATGTGGCTTTTCAAATGACATTTTCAAGAAGAAAGGCACAGTCGGATCTCGTCGTTGGAGAAACTTAATACTTTCACTCACTACCCAATTCGTCGGATGTAATTTCTCATCATACGGCCAAGGACGCGCCTCCCAGGAGTTGCAATTCACAGCATCATCAATAATATCTGCCTCATGCCCCAGTTTAGATTTCAAGAACTCTAAGTAATCATCAACGTACTCAAACTGACTACCATACGGCTTATCATATTTGCGATCCACATGTAGATAGCCATCGTGCAGTACGACGTGATCATAGCCTAATCGTTTTCTAGCGGGATATACATGCATTTTACCAATCGCTTCTGTTTGATACCCAAAGTTCTTAAAGGTTTGTGGCAGTGTATTAGTGAAATTCCACGGCACTTCATCTTCATACCCAACACGCCCAGAATTTTCCTGATCGAGACCTGTTAGCAATGCTGCACGTGCCGGCACACAACTAGGTACCGGCGAATATGCATTTTCAAAGTTATAGCCTTCGTTTGCCATCATATCTAACGTCGGTGTACTAGCAAAATGATAAGGATCATTTAATGCCAGTGCCTCCGACCGCATTTGATCCACAACAATAAGAATGACATTTGGCTTTTCCATCATCTGCGCCTTTCCTCTCTAACTTCTTATTTAGTTCCATTTTTGCCGATACGTTCCGTTTTTGTCTAATGCGTTATTGCCCTTTTCAACTATCCCTCATTATAACATCTCGCTATTTCTTAGCCTTCAATAGAATTCAATCAAAGGCTAAGAAGCTACTGCCAACAGTTTAAGACTGTATAGAGCAATCGACCCGATCAAAAAGATCCAAATAACCCGTGTGGAATTAAGATGTTTTCGTCCTAATAACCAGTAAGCAATACTTACTAAAAAGATCGGTACTAATGCAGGAAGAATCTTATCAAACATGTCTGTTTGCAGGGCTAACTCTTTCTTACCGATCACAAACTTGAAAGGCACAATCACTTTGACAACAGTTGGGATTAACCCACCAATCACAAGAACTCCTAGTAAGGTCGCGGAATCAGTTAGATTATTTAACAAATCCCCTACATTAGCAATCAACTTCTTACCTTCACGAAAAGCAATTGGTAATTCAAAGTAGCGGAGTGCTAAGATCGCAACTGCTACAGCTAGCCACAAGATGACCCCGAATGGATTGCCTTCTAGACCCATATACGCAGCGATGGACCCGAAGATAGTTGGCAGGACTGCGCCAAATAATGCGTCTCCTACAGCTGCAAATGGCCCCATCATCCCAGTCTTTAAACCTATAACTGAGTCTTTCGCTTCTTCTCCTTTTTCATTTTGTAACGCTAAATCAATTCCCGTAATAAATGCCGACATGAAAGGACTTGAGTTATAGAACTGCACTTCCATCCGTAGCATCTCTTGCAGGAGTTTTGGATCATGCCCATACATCTTCTTCATGGCAGGAAGAATGGCATGCACATAAGCGATATTCATCATTCGTTCGTAGTTCCATCCCAACTGTGCACCAAACATATAGCGTAGACTGGCGCGTTTTAAATCTGCATACTCAAGCTTTTGCGATTTAGAGTTCATCATCATCAATCTCTCCTTCTACAGACATTCTCACTGTGCCCTGGCGTTGAATTAGACTTTTTAGTTCTTGCTGATTTTGTAGAGATTTATAATAGACCAATGCACATGCGACTCCAACTAAAGCAATTCCCATCATTGGTATCTGGAAGTAAGCAGCTAGGAGATATCCGACTATCAAATAAGCGAAGAACTTCTTTACTGGAAGATAATGTAATAAAATTGCGATCCCAACAACTGGTAACACCGCACCTGCTAGTTTTAATCCACCCATTAGCCAATCTGGAGCATAGTTCAAAACCACATTAATAACACTGTTTCCAAAGAATAAAGAGATCGCTACCGGAATGGCACGAGAGAGCGCAATAGGGACCAAACTCAGCCACGCTTCGAGATTAATTTTGTCAAACTCCAGATCATCTATATGTTTATCTACCCGATGAGCAAAATAAACATTGCAGAAACGAGCAAAGACATCCAACTGCACCATGAGTAAACCAACTGGAACCGACACACCAATAGCAAACTCCATACCTTTGCCACTGGATACACCTAATGCCGTTCCGATAATTGCTCCAGTGGCAAAATCAGGAATTGATGCACCCCCAAATGTTCCAACCCCCAATACCATTAATTGTAAAGTCGATCCCACAACGAGACCTGTTTGAATGTCTCCCATCACAATTCCCGCTAGAAAACCAGCAATCACCGGCTTACTAAGCTGAAGTCCAGAGATATAGGGATCAATGCCACAAAGTGCCGACAACAACGTCAACAATATAATATGCATCGTTGAAATACTTCCTGCCATAATAGAACCTCCTATTATTTTTTCAACTACACTTCGCACACGTGTATGCGCTACCATTCAAATTAGTATAGCATCTCATTTACTAACTGTCTACTTATTTAGTAAATATAGGGAGACTGTTTAATATGCCTCATTGATCTCTTTTCGATTGCGTTCCCCCATTTTATTGACTACACTGATGGACAGAACTATCTTTTTAAGCCTTTTCATGTTTACTAAAAGTATTCAAAGGAGAAAATAACCATGGCAACTATTAAGGATATTGCGGATGCTGCTGGAGTTTCACAGAGTACTGTCTCTCGTGTACTGCGATTTGATAACACACTTTCAGTAAGCAGTGAAACGAGGAATCACATTCTCACAATCGCCCAATCATTGAATTACACAACAACAGAACCTAAACCTGAACAGAGAAAAGGATCTATATTAATCGTCAACCGCCACTCAGATTTGCTATCTCTGACTGACCTTTATTTTCAATCGATTCGTTGGGGGGCTGAGACAGCACTTAAGGGTGCGAGATATTCTATCATCAGCCACACAATCGGTGAGGTTTTCCCACAGGCATCCAAAATAGCAGGAATCATTGCAATTGGTCCTTTCCATTCATCTGAGGTCTTACAATTAAAATCACTAGATATCCCTCTCGTTGTGATTAACGCTGATACTTTACCTCAACAGGTCAATTGTGTAGTTTCCGATTATGAGCAAGCCGTCCAGCAAATCCTTGTTTATTTATCTTCTGATGGCGCACAAACAGTGGGCTTCATTGCAGGATCCTCTACCCATGAATCCGACCAAACGGATCCACGTACAAAAGCCTATAACCAGTATATGAACGAACATGGTTTATACAATGAAGCGTTAATTTTTACTGGTGATTTCAGTATTGAAAGCGGTTATGACTCTATGCATGCAGCTCTTCACTCCCTAACAACTTCCTTGCCTACTGCCTTCTTTGTGGCAAGTGATACGATGGCGATTGGCGCTATCAAGGCGCTTCATGATGCTCATGTTGTGGTTCCGATCAAGTAGAAATCATTGGCTTTGGTGATCTGGATGTAAGTAAATATACGACCCCATCTCTCAGTACGATCCATTTGGCAACGCGCCAGATGGGAGAGACAGGTGTTTGGTTGCTCCAGGAATTAATCGCGGGTCATCTTACAACTCCAATAAAAATCACAACCGCAAGCCAATTGATTTTTAGAGAGAGCACAAAAAAACAAAATCAGTAAAGAAAAACGAGGCCTTGTGCCTACATATCCGCAACAAAAAGGCTCATCCCTCAGACAAGCCTTTTAGCATACATGTAATGTTTAGTACCCTACTATTTAACTACTTTTTTAGGTGATAACTTCGCAAAGAATAAAACGATGGGACCGATTACTGGGAATACAGTCAGATGTTTTAATGGCAAACTGTAGTCACCAGTTGCTTCCAGAATTTTGCCTAAATAGGAGCGGTGCAGAGAGCGAACCAATCTGATTAAACAAATCGATAAAGCCAGCCGTCATTGCTCTGATTTTAGGATGGGCTACCTTCACCCCTAAGGCATTGAACACTGGGCTGTACACGAAAGCGCCGATCCCCAACAGAGGCCCGCTCAGATACAATAAATTAGGCGCACTTGTACTTGCGAAAAATAGAATGGCTGGTGTAAAAAGAAACGGGAAGACTGCTGAGATGACACCCTTTATAATAGGTAAGTAATCAGATAAGAAGTCCCCCCACTGGTTTGGAGATAAGTGCCGCAATCCCATAGATGGACATAATCGAACTCGCAAAGACAGAACTCACACCGACGTTATTTGTCATATACAAGTTCGTCCGGTTTATGACACCCCACGTGGTTCCCGTTGCAAAGAAACCAGCAACGTATAACAATAAGATGTTTTTATCCTTAACAATCCTCGCCAGACTATCTTTTAAAGAGATTTTTTCTGCTAATTTTGGTGTTGCCTCGCTTGGCTTTTCAGTTTTCTTATTCGGCATGCGAAGTAACAAATCACTAAAACGAGTGCCGGAATGATCGCCGTTGCCAGGAATACGGTCGGCCAACCATAAGTGCTCGCAACACTTGGCGCGTAAGAATTAATCATCGTAATTCCAAATGACGCGGAGATAATAAAAATGCCTATTGCGGTCCCTTTTTGGGGGTCACATCATCACCCTATTCTACGCTAGCGGGCATTTCTTTGTTATATGCATTTTATACAAAGCTAACGATCGCGTGCTCACCCCAACAACATCATGCCATTATAGATATTCAGCCCGATAATCAGGATTGTGACTACAATGTAGACGCGCCGAACGCTCTGATCTGTTATGCGCGTATTGACAACGGAACCGAGATAGCTCCCCATGATTGC
Organism: Aerococcus sp.; assembly: GCA_030528285.1. Taxonomy (GTDB): domain Bacteria; phylum Bacillota; class Bacilli; order Lactobacillales; family Aerococcaceae; genus Aerococcus. Next base: position 156,572 of record JAUMZE010000001.1, read on the forward strand.
AGCTAAAATCACCGGAATCAGGTAAGTCAGTTCAAAACTCCCGAACCCACTCGTCACAGCGATCGTCACGAGTTTGGCAGCCTGGGCGAAGAAGATAGTGATGATCGAATAAACTGCCGCCTGTTTCATCGACATGCCGAAGAAGAAGAGGAAAGCGGCCACGTTAATCGGCCCACCACCAATCCCCAGTAATACCGAGAGAAAGGCAAGTACCCCCCCCATGATGAACATTGGCACACCACCCTTGATATGAAGAGACGCGCGTGAAAAGGTTGAGTAGAGCACCGCCACCCCAAGAATCAAAATGGTGATCGCGATCTGAATCAGTTTCACCCCGTCCTCACTGGGGAGGAGACGCAATAAATAATCGAAAAACTGATTGCTGATGATCCCACCGAGGATGCAGCCTACTGCTAATGCGAGGCTTTCCTTCCATTGAATTTTGAACCCGCTCTTCACCTGTTTCGTGATCGAGGTAATGGACATGACGAAAACCGCCACACTGGAGAAGAAGTTGATCATGAACAGCGGATGATGACCGATCGCATCCAGCACGGGTTTAATAATCACCCCACCTCCGAGTCCTGCCATTGCCCCGAAGAAGACGGCAATTATAATCACAATAAAATATAAGAGATAATAAAACATCCAAACAACTCCCCTCTCAATGCGTGTCGCGATGTAATTTCAAACACCTCAGCGCCTACTTAGATTCGATGTTTATCATTGTATTTTGAGCGATGCACCACTCACTCAAAATAAGACATTTCTTATTGCAGCAGTGAGCTTCTCATTTATTACTGGATCTCCTGGTTTTTCAGCGCCTTGATGTGGCGACCGAGCGTTTCAATAATGAACATCGTAGGAAGCTGCGACGTGAGATTGTGATAGCTACAATGTTCCTCATTCGAATAATGGGTAAAATGCTGATCCGCTAAATCCACAAGCGCCCCGCCACCCTGATTGGTGACTATCAATTTTTCATCACCATTTTACTCGATTTAGTGATAATAACACAACGATGGTGGAAAAATGACTATGAAAAAACCACTCTGCAACAAAACAAAGTGGTTTGGTTTTTCCAAATGTAAATAAATTAACGTTTGGAGAACTGAGGAGCTTTACGAGCTTTCTTCAGACCTGGTTTACGACGTTCCTTCATACGAGGGTCACGTGTCAATAAGCCAGCATCCTTCAATGATTTGCGGAAATCTGGGTCAACTTGGAGCAACGCCCGAGCGATCCCATGACGAGCTGCACCAGATTGTCCGGTGAATCCGCCACCTTTAACGTTAATGTAAGCATCATATTGACCTTCAGTTTCGGTTGTCGCGAATGGTTGTTGAACAATCACGAATAACGAAGCGTATGGTAGGTAGTCTTCCATGGATTTACCGTTGAAGATCACTTTACCACTACCAGGTACTAAGCGTACGCGGGCAACGGAATCTTTACGGCGACCAGTTCCTGTATATTGTGCTTGTGCCACTTGCTGTTCCCTCCTTAGATTAAGTCTTCGATGTTCAATGCAACGGGTTGTTGTGCGGCATGTTTATGTTCAGACCCTGCATAAACGTGCAGATGTTTGAACTGTAAACGACCTAAACTATTGTGTGGTAACATCCCACGAATCGAGTTTTCCACTAAACGTTCAGGTTTTTGTTCACGCAGAGTGCCGGCAGTGACTTCCTTGATTCCTCCTGGATAGCCAGAGTGGTGGAAGTATTTCTTGTCACTTGCTTTTTTACCCGTTAATTTTACTTTTTCTGCGTTGATGATAATCACAGAATCACCCGTGTCGACGTTCGGGGTAAAAGTTGGTTTATTTTTACCACGTAACATGCTTGCTGCTACAGTTGACAAACGGCCAAGTGGGACATCTGTCGCATCGAGCAACACCCATTTACGTTCAGTTTCATTTGGCTTAGCCATGTATGTTTGACGCATGTGTATTCCTCCGTGTCTTACTTATAAACGATTGTTCGATTCACAATTAGATTCCGGGGCTAATCGTGGGGCAAACAATACCGTTTAATATCATACGGTTTTAACACGCTAAAGTCAACCCATAATCACTAGTAAACACCCGGTTGTGTTGTAAAAGTTATGCCTGTTCTATTAAGGACATATACACCTTTTTAGGAACCTTAAGGCTGTTTTTTCTCGTTGACTTCTCATCATGAGAAAGAATCTAGCCCATTTTCTCATGATCCTCTAATCATATGAAGGAGCTCCTGTTGGCCTCAAAAAGATAAGAAGAGTTCTTCCACCTCTTATTCCAAACTATGTCAATACATGGAGCATCAGTAAAATCGCCAATAATATTAACAGTAGTAACCCTAGAAAAAGAGCACTAAGGTAGAATGTCCGTTGACTTCTGCGATAGAGATAATAGCCTGATCCTAGAAGCAAAATATCTGCTATAAAAGCGATGATAAGTAACATATTCAGTGCCATTAGTGTTCGGACTGCTCCTGGTGACGTTCGACTTTCACGGTTTCTTTGGTTTTGGCCTGCTCGGTGACATAGGTGTTGACCTCGCTGTGGGCTTTGGCGAGTGCGTGGGAATAAGCGATAATTTCGTCCACAGTCTGATCGAGATAGTTAATCGTATGTTTCAGCGGCTGATCGGTTGTGACATCGACGCCCGCTACCTTGGCTGCATCCACCACGGGCTTGGACCCGAGTTTGAGGTAATTGAGCCAGTCATCCACCGCGCCAGGTCTTTCGTCTGCTACATTGAGATAAGACTGGGTCGCAATCGTCAATCCCGCGCTGTAGGTATAGGAATAGAGTCCCATGTAGTAGTGCGGTTGGCGCATCCAGGTGAGTTCAGAGCCAGGGTTCAATTCCACCGCATCCCCCCAGAACTGATGGAACACGTCATGGGTGATCTGGGAGAGCGTTTCTGCGGTGAATCCCTTGCCACCATCAACGAGACGGTACACCTCCCGCTGATAGGCTGCTTCCAGTAAGTGCGTGATGAAATTATGGAAATAGGTATTCGTTATCATCTGAGCACGTGCAAACCGCTGCGTCCGATCGTCCTCCTGCGTCCGTTTGAGATAACCTGCCATTAATAACTCATTAAAGGTAGACTGCGATTCCACAAGATAGAGGCTCGGGGTATCCGTCAGATAGAAATTATTCTGTTCGGCGGTAATCATCTGCCCTGCATGCCCGAGTTCGTGGATCAATGTGTAGACGTCTGAGAGTTGCCCGTTGAAATTCATCAGGATGTACGGGTGCACACCTGCTGCCATTGTCGCAAAACCACCCGTTGATTTGCCCTCATTCTTGGCATAATCAATCCACTGCTCTGAAAAGGCTGGGATAATCTTTTCCACATAGTCTTCCCCGAGGACACTCGCTGCCTCTCTGACATAGTCTTCGGCATCCTCCCAGGTGATCGGTTGGCTGTATTCTGGATCCAGATCAATCTTCAAATCCGCATAGGTCATCTTGTCAAGACAATTTTCCTCTTTGAGATGGGTGATATATTTCTGCATGACAGGTGCCAAATCCTGCATAATCACGTCAATTTGACGGTCATACATCTCGCGCGTCACGTCCTGATCGAATAAGAGATAATCGAACACACTATCGAACCCACGCAAATTGGCTTCGGCCTTTTCGCGAGTGACATGCGCGTAGTAGGCCTGGGCAACAGTGTGTTGGTACTGGGCGAGAGTTTTTGAAAATTGATCGAATGCCCCCCGACGCACAGCAGTATCCGGATGATAGGCGTAAAAATCCTCATAGAGCACAAAACTCAATGGATAGTCCACCCCATCCACCGTAAAATTCGGAAAGGTCATGTCCGCTAATTTCGCTTGGTTGTAGATTTCTTGCGGTTGCCCTAAGGATGGTCGCATTCTTTGTAGCGCCATTTCTACGTCCTTGCCTAGATAGAGCTGTTTTTCACGCTTCATGCGGCGCACATAGTCATGGAGTGTAGCGTCCATCTCCTCTAATTGATCCAGCTCAGGATCATCCTTCTCCATTAGGGTATTCTCCAAGAAAGCGGTGGTCTCCATGACCGCTTGAATCACGTTGTCGGCTTCCTGGAGACGAAGCATGGCATCGCGATCGTTACGGTTCGCCTCCACTGGTAGAAAGGCATAATGTGAGATGCGTGAGACGCGTTTAAAAATCTCGCCCATCGCCTGGATCGCTTCAACCATCGTCTTTGGATCGTTTAATTGATCCTTGTACTGCTTTTGGAAGTTGTCTGCTTGCTCAGTCACCTCAACCAAGGCCGCTTCGAAATCAGCAACTGTTGGAAAGAGGGCCGTGAGATCCCAGGTCGTTTCTTTTGCGATTTCACTGCGTTTTGGGAAGGTTGGTATCGTAGCCATCTAATCACTCCTCATGTGGTCCATCCGCCCTCGTTTGAACGTCTTATATCTCATTAAGACGGGGCAGTTAATGATTGCTCCTATTATTCCAGTCTTTCTTGGCTTTGGCAACTCCAGAACGCTCGGGTATTCCTTATTTCAGATGTTTGGCGAGGGTCGTTTCAATCTGCGCATACAAATTTGAAAGCTCGGTACTGGTAGATTGCCAGTGATTCACCATGAACGCGAGATAGTAGGTTTTCCCATTCGGCGTCTTCAGGATTCCGCTGTCATTGTAGACGTCATCGAGATTGCCATATTTATTCGTGTAGTCATATGCATCTAAGTCCTTTTGATCGATCGGCCACGGTTCATAGGACTGCCCCAATAGCGTCAGGATCTGCTGGGTATGGTCCGCATTCACGAGTTTACCCTGGTTCAGCTGATAGAAAAATGTTGCCATGTCCTGACTGGAGATGCCTGGTGCATTGTATATGGGGTCCAGGATCTCAAACGATGAGAAGTCTAATTCGTGCATGGTATCTGCTAGGCGGTCCCACCCGACAATATTATCCGCAAGATCCACTCCTGTTGCGTTGTCCGATTGGAGGAGCGCGGGTTTCATGTCCTGGATGATCTGGGATTCCTCATCAGACTCGATCTTCCCTTGTTCCAACAGATGAAAAGCACTCATGGCGGCCAGGGGTTTGTAGAGGCTGGCGGTTTGATTCGTCGTCGTGCCATTGATGTTCGTGATGGCGGCCCCCGTACTATCGAGGATAGTTGCCGAAATCTGTCCCGGCTGATCCTTGAACAATTTCTCAAAATCCTGGGTAACTTGTTGATTAAATTGGTCCTTCTCCTGCTCGGCTTTGGCCTGCTCCGCTGCCTTAGCTGCTTCTTCTTGGGCGATTTGGTACCGCCCATATGCATGCGTGGTTTGCCAGATCAATAGTAACGACACAGTCACTAATCCCAATGGCAGCAATAATAATTTTGGATGCTTAATGCGTTTTTTCTTGGATTTCAGGAATGCTTCAATAAAGAAATAACCAAACAAAATCGTAATAACAGCCATTAAAAATGCCAATACGCCCCACAGCACAACCGCAATCATTCGACCAGCCTCCTTTCAAAATCGATAAAAGTTGATAAGGTTAGTATACTATATCCTCCGTGACTTGCGGGGATAAATTGTCGTTAATACTTTTTAATATGCATTCTTCCACACATTGTTCATTGTGATTGCTTTCTATACCACAAAAAAAGCCAGTCACCTAGCCCAATGATGCCAGTCCTCAAAAATCGGATGTTTGAGGAAGCACATTGAGTCAGTAGCACTGGCTACTTATCTTAGTTATCAGTATTTGCTTGGGCATCGAGCCACTGCTGGGTCTTTTGCTGGCGTTCTTCTGGGGTGAGATAGGTCACCTGCTCCAGATACAGTCCGTGCGCCGGAGCAGTCGGACCCGCTTCATTGCGATCTTTCACCCTTAATAGGCGCTCAAACTCCTCCACGGGGCGCAACCGATCGCCAATCTGGAGGCTCGTTCCCACGAGAATGCGCACCATGTTGTAGAGGAACCCGTCCCCCTCGAACACGAATTGAATCTCTGAACTGTTCGGGACATGTTCAATCCGTGCCGTCGTGAGCGTCCGGGTAAAATCGGTTTTATCCGTTTTAGTCGAACAGAAACTAACAAAATCATGCGTCCCGAGTAAAACCGGTAATGCCGCCTCCATCCGAGACACGTCCGTACGATAGGGATGATGCAGGACAAAATCCCGTTCAAATGGGGACTGCACCTGCCCCAGATTCACACGGTAGCGATAGCGTTTGGATTTCGTATCATAACGGGCATGAAAATCCGAGGATACCTTTTCCGCCTGACGTGCGCGCACACTTCCCGGCAGAATACTGTTGAGGGCACGCACCATCGCCGTCGGATTCATCGCACTCGGATAGTCGAAATGAATCACTTGTCCCGTCGCATGGACGCCGGAATCCGTACGTCCAGATCCAGCAATGGAAACCGGAACGCCTTTTGTCATCAGCTCCAATGCACGCTCAATGGCTCCCTGGACAGTGGGTTCATTCGGTTGGATCTGAAAACCTGCATACGGCGTCCCATCATATTCAATGAGGACACGATAGCGCTGGGAAGTCGTTTGTTTCTCTACCATTGGCGTAACCCCACAACGAGTACTCCAACGACGAAGACCAACCCCAGCATCAAGGTGTCTGACGTTTGCCAATGAAGGAGGCGATATTTTGTCCGGCCGTCACTCCCATGGTAGCCACGCGCTTCCATAGCGGTAGAGAGATCATAGGCCCGGTCAAATGCACTGATGAAGAGTGGAATCAGAATCGGCAGGAATGATTGCGCCCGCTGCATCAAATTCCCCTCAGAGAAATCCACCCCACGTGCGCGCTGAGCATCCATAATTGTATCGGTTTCATCCAATAATGTCGGCACGAACCGCAACGCAATCGAAAGCATCAACGCCATCTCGTGGATCGGGAGAATGTTTTTCAACGGAGAGAAGAGACTCTCGATCGCATTCGTAATATCCAATGGCGAAGTCGTCAGCGTCAAAATCGTCGAGATAAAGATAATGAACACAAATCGCATCAAGATGAAGAAGGCATTCACGAGCCCTCCCTCTGTCAGTGCGATCGGTCCAATTTCAAAAATCACGGCACCCTGTTTTGTGAAGAACAACTGCAATAAAACGGTCAAGACAATCAAGAACAGCATCGGGCGTAATCCGCGAATAAAGATCTTGACAGAAATGCCCGTCTGCAGGATCGCCACCATCACAAAAGCAAAGAGTAAGAGGTAGGTCCACCAATTATTCGCAAAGAAAATAATCGCCAATAAGAAAAACATCGCGATGATTTTCATACGGGGGTCTAAACGATGAATCAGAGAATCACCAGGGAGGTATCGTCCCAAGATCAATTGATTAGCCATTTTCTCCCCCGCTTTCTAGTGCTTCTGCTAAGGCATCCGCAAAGGCTTCGAAACGCCACGGTCGTTTGGGGAGATCAATCACGCCACGTTTTGCTAATTCTTTTGCGAAGGAGACAGTATCTGGCAACCCCAAGTGATGGGCGTCGAGCCACTGTTCATCTTCGAAAATTTCCTCGGGGGAGCCTTCCTTGATAGCAGTGTGTTGCTCCATCACAACGACATGATCCGCGTATTCAGCGACATCATTCATCTGGTGGGTCACCAGTACCACCGTCAGTTGCTGTTCTTGGTAGAGGCGATAGAACATGTCCATCATCTCTTGGCGGCCCTTGGGATCTAAACCGGCAGTCGGTTCATCGAGAATGAGGAGTTCTGGTTTCATCGCGAGTACCCCCGCAATCGCAACCCGGCGCATCTGACCGCCTGAGAGATCAAATGGTGCGCGCGTAAAGAGCTCTTCGGAAATTCCCACCTGCTTGAGCGCTTGCTTGGCCATGTCCGTTGCTTCCTCTTCAGTCGCTCCATAGTTTTTCGGACCGAACATAACGTCCTTGAGCACGGTCTCCTCGAATAATTGCGATTCTGGGAACTGGAACACGATCCCGACGTGACTGCGGATATCGCGGAGAGTCTGCCCATTCGTTTCACTAGTGAGCGTCCAGTCGCCGATCACAACTTTCCCACTGGTGGGTTTTAACAGGGCAACGAGATGCTTGACAGCGGTCGATTTCCCGCTCCCTGTCTGTCCAATCAGTGCGGTAAATTTTTGGTCAGGGATTGTGAAATTGACGTCTTTCAACGCTTCCTGTTCAAATGGCGTTCCAAAGCCATAGTGAAAGCCTACTTGGTGGAATTGAATTTGCACAGCCAGTCTACCATCCCTTCTGTCGATAAATATCCATGTGGTACTGGAAAGCCACGGTCTCTGAGTGCCTGTTTCAGTTTTTCTGGGAAAGGCACGTCTAACCCCATTTCGATTAATTCCGTCCCGTAGCTAAAGATTTCTGCAGGTGTGCCCGTGCCCACGAGCTGGCCACCCTTCATGACGAGAATTCGATCTGCCAACGCTGCCTCGTCAATATCGTGAGTAATGGACATAATTGTTAAATGTTGTTTGGCCTTGACCTGCTGAATGACACTCATCACTTCGCGGCGTCCTTCAGGGTCCAACATGCTCATGGCTTCGTCGAGAATAATGATCTTGGGCTGGAGAGCAAGCACCCCAGCGAGTGCCACCCGCTGTTTCTGGCCGCCTGAGAGATTGGCCGGCTCCTTATCCTTATAGTCACTCATACCGACCTGCTCCAGCGCCCAATTCACGCGCTCGACCATCACATCATGCGGAATGCCCGCATTCTCTAGTCCAAATGCGACATCATCCTCCACGGTGGCGCCCACAAATTGGTTATCTGGATTCTGGAACACGAGCCCGATTTTCTTCCGGACATCCCAGACGGTTTCCTCACTGAGTTTGAGTTGATCGACGGTGATGGTGCCGGAGTTTGCCTCCAACAGACCATCAATGAGTTTGGCCAAGGTCGATTTCCCCGACCCATTGTGCCCAATCACCGCAATCCATTCTTCCTCTTCGATCGCAAAATTGATGTCTGTGAGTGTCTCTACCGTTTGCTCTTCGTCATATTTAAAATGCAACTGATCAACCGATAAAATCGGTAGCGCCATTATGGTCCCTCTTTCTATTGATGACTACCTGATGGTGATGTGGGCATACCCCGCAACAATGAACCGCTGATCTTCTCCACAAAAAACTCCACCCACAGATGGGTGGAGTGCTCTTGAACAGACTTTCACTGCGATCAAAATGAGCGGTTGAAACCGTGACATCTCAGCGAAAGTTATTAAACAGTCGATTCATTCTCAAAAACATCTTCTCCCATCCTGATTTTACAGTCGGTAACGGAATTGCACCGTTTACCTGCGCTCACGCAATTGCGGACTGTCACCGCCGATCGGGAATTTCACCCTGTCTCGAAGACTTATTAAACTGCTTTTAGTGTATCCAATTCACTTACTAATTGCAATGGAAAACGCTGGCTGAATGGACGATATTTTTCATGAAAAATAGGCTCTTATGATTGGTTGGCGAGAATCTGTTTTCCAACGAAGGACATCCATACTTTGGCGCCGGTTTTGTTCAAATGTAACCCATCCGGCTCCATCCAACTGGAGTGATCTTTTGATTGGTAATAATTATCCCAATCGATCAAAGTGAGATGGTCCTTATTCGCATCTACTTTAGTTTTGAGGGCTTGGTTGACCTGATCGTGCCACTGCCGGTTGACGTGAGTATTCACGAGGTAGATGTGTTTGTCCTTACCGATTGCTTCTAACAACTGGTTAAACTGAGCGTCGGTGAACGGCCCATTCGTCCCGAGTTCGAGCACGACATTATTGTAGAGTTGGCCTTGGCTACTGAGCGATTGAACCACGCCCGGTGCCTCGTACATCTGCATGCCGACGTATGCACTCACAATTGCGTGCGGGAACAGAGCATACACTGCATCAGACGTCCCCACGAGGAGTGAATCCCCAACGAAGGTAATTGGCAACTGGTAGGCCACTGCCAATTCATCGTCACTGAACCCCTCGACAAAATCAGCTTTTTCTTTGTAGTAGTTCTTACCTTCATCTGAGAGGGTTGGTTTTTCGTCTTTCTTAGAGGACTCAGAGGATGCCATAGCTTTGTTCTCACTCGCCCGTTTTGCATTGGCCTCATCATTCTTCTCCTGTTGCTGTTTGGCGGCAGATTCTTCGGCTTTGGCCTGGGTATCCACCGGCGCAATCGCAAAGGCCACCGTTCCCATGAAGACAATCGCAACACTCACCCAGAATCCAATCTTACTGGAGAGCGGGGTTTCGGGATTCTTGACCTGACGTACGCCCTGGAAGAGACGGAGTGGTTCCCCTTTTGGCCGAATGAAAATCGGAATGAAAAAGCGCCGTTCACTCAACAAGGCGTAGGTGCCAATCCCAAGTAAGAGAATGAGCACCACTTGGAGAATGGCGTGGGTCGCAATCCAAGATGAGTTATCGATACTCGAATAGAACAGCACAAAAATAGGATAGTACCAGAGAAACATTGGATACGTCCGTTGTCCGAGCCAGACTGCGGGTTTGAAATCGAGCAAGCGTCCAAGCCAACTCTGCCCCTGCATCAATGCCACCAGCCCGATCGCTCCCAGCAGGTTAAATCCAAGCATCCCGCCGTAATAGGTCCACTGGCTGCTGTCGGTGAGCGTAAACATAAGGAGGCCTGCTAACCCCAACGTTACCAGCGCAATCAAGTCGATGATCCAGTGGTTAAATAGCTGAAAGACGCCCGTCGCCCGCTGCGGTTTCACACGGAAGGATTCAGAGTGCTCTATTTCGCCTCGTAATGCACTCTCGCTCCGTTTCTTGCGACGTTTCCGGACGAGACGTGGGATTGGATGGAGGAAGAGGACGGCTGCTGCCCCCAGTCCAAAGCTGAAGAAGCGTGTATCTGTTCCATAGTAGACTCGCGTTGGATCCTGACCCGGTGTATAGAGGAGAGCCATCAATCCCGCACTGATGAGACTCAAAATGAAGAAGAACAATGCCACCTGCTTCGGACTCTTGAAATAGCGTCGCCCATAAGCATAGAACAGCTCCATCACAAGCATCAGTTGCCCGTACACTGCCAAATACCACAGATGCGTCACAATCGACGGATGGAGGTAATTAGCGAAGTATGACCCCCCGCTGAGAATCTGTTGCCAGTTTGAGAGGAAGAGTAAACTCCACCAGACGTTGCCTCTGAGATTCGTGAGTAATGTGGGCCGAAATAGTACCAGCACACTCAAGCACACCAAAATCACCGCCAACATCGGCCAGAACAATTTGGCTAAGCGCTTTAAAATTTGAAGGAGCCAATGACGCCGACGTCCCGAGAGATAATCCTGTTCGAGATGGCTCGCAAGTAAGATACCGGATAAAAGTAGAAATAAGTCGACTCCGAGGAAGCCCCCCGTAATCGCATGTTTAAAGTAGTGATAACAAATAATTGCTAGCATCGCAATAAGACGAATAGTATCTAGTTGTCCGTAATATTTTCGCTTCATCTTTTGCGTGACTCCTTTATTAGTCTGATCACATTATTATAACAAACTTACCTCTTACTTATATGCATTCACCTTAAGTTTTTCTAAAATCTATTACTTAGATGGTTATTAGGCGATGGCATTTTTAATGAGATTAAATGTTGTTTGAGAGTTAGCTTGTTTTTGACACTTATCCTTTCTGATGATGTGGATCAAACAGGTGCCCCATCTCTACCCCCTCTAACGTCAACAGTTGGATCTTCCTGTCCAGACCGCCCGCATAACCGACCAGGCTGCCATTCATCCCTACTACGCGATGGCACGGCACAATGATAGGCACCGGATTATGGCCGATTGCCCCACCTACAGCCTGCGCGGACATGTGCGAACGATGGGTCATAGCTGCCACACGCTGCGCAATCGCCCCATACGTCATCGTTTCGCCGTACGGAATCTCTAACAATATCTGTCACACCATCTGACGAAAAGCCGTTCCTACTAAATGGAGAGGCGGTGTGAACTCAGGAATTTTACCTGAAAAGTATTGATCCAACCACTGCTTCGTTACCGCTAAGACTTCAGAGGGATCCACAGTTCGATCAGTTAAAAATTTTGGTGAAGTGATCGCTGTTTCGGACGCTAAAAGTGCCTTCGCGTGGGACTGTCCATCCATCCAAACGCCCACTAGTCCTTTGTCAGTCGCTTCTAAATAAACATCACCGAGTATCGATGCATAAGTCGCCATCTCAATCATTCCAATACCTCCTCTGATGATCACCGCATCATTAAAAAGCTAGCCCCCTACTGTTCGATCGAAGGCTAGCGTACCTATTTTATGTATTGACTCTATTAACAAGAATGACCACTCAAGAGCGTGACAGGCAGACTGTAGCGTTTCTCGTAGTTTGCTTTGCCCTCAATCCGCTCCAACAGCACATCCACCATCAAAGCGGAAATATCACTAAGCGGCTGTTTCACCGTCGTCAGCTGGGGAACATAATGCTCAATGAAATGCGTCCCATCATACCCCACAATGGTAATGTCGTCCGGTGTTTTCAATCCTAACTCCTCACAAACATTGAGCGCCAACAGAGCCGTCATATCGTCGGAACAAAACAAGGCATCAATTGCTTGGTCTAATAGGAGTGATTTTAACTGTGCTTGTTTTCTGAGTGGCGTCTTGGCATTCCCCATCGAAATCGCCTCACCCGTGATCCCTGCCTCATTCAGCACATCACTGAAGCCCTTGAAACGTTGATAGGTGGGCGATTGTGGATCATTATTCCCAGTAATCATGACGATCTTTTGCGGGTGGTGTCTCAGGAGCTGCTCAGTGGCTAAACGTCCACCTGCATAATTATCGCTCGACACAATCGGGATTTTCTCCCCGAGGTAGCGATCGAAACTCACAATGGGTGCGGTGATCGCTCCGTAGTCCTTCTCCGTGAGCTGGTGGGCCCCCACAATCATTCCGTCTACCTGGTTGGCCAGTAACATCCCGATCGATTCGCGTTCCTTGTCGCCGTTGTATTCGCTGATCGTCAAAAATGAGCGATATCCTTGTTTAAACAACTCACGCTCCAAATCATTGATCAACTCGGCGTAGAACACATTCTCCAACGATGGAAAAACGAGCCCAATCAGTTTCGTTGCCTTGCCTTGGAGGGAACGGGCGAGATGATTCGGTTGATAGTGAAGTTCCGCCATGGCTTGTTCGACGCGCGCGATGGTTTTCTGGGAAAGATAGCCCTTATGATTAATCACACGACTCACCGTGGTTGGACTCACCCCGGCGCGTTCAGCCACATCACTTAATTTTGCTCGTTTCATTTCATTTCCTGCTCTCTATCAATCAACCTGTTATCGCTAGCGTTACACCCTCTATTGTACCATCTCTCTAAAACATATGAACGATTCCTTGTGTGACCTTAACGCCTGTGTGCCCCGCACGTGGGAAGTAACGGCCAGTCAGTACTCGTTCACCCTCGTTCACGTAGATTTCTACTAAGCTCTCGTCCACATAAGCATTCACTCGGATCGATTCGCCTGGTGTCACCTGTGCCATCCGGGTCGTGCCAGATGCCTCGCTTACTGGATAATCTGTATGGGAGCGGTCCAACGTTACAATCCCTGAGGTTGCATCCACAGTGAGGAAGAGCCCCTCGTCGTCCTGTTCCCCCAAGAAGAAGTTAATCGTTTCACTGTCGCCTGGTTGGATGGTGGTATCTAGGACATAGTGGTTATGTTCCAAGATTTCTGTGCCCGCAATTATGAGAGGGGCCTTTGAAAAAGCGTCAGCGGGAACAACAGGAGTTTGGTGCAGCTTCCCGTCTACCAACGATAAGGAGCGGATCATTGAGAGTGCCCCTTGATAACCATAATCATCAGTTGGAGAGGCCATTTCTGGACCCCCAATCCATGCAACGGACAAGGCCTCCTCATGTGCGCCATTCGCTGTTGTGGCCGCATAATATTCAAATCCCTCATCCACGTTCTGCATCGTGCTTGGATTGACGAGTTTCGCATGCTCTGGGTCAAACGTTTCTGCCACGATATATTTATTTGGATAAATATTGTCATAAGGATCTACGTCTTGTGCTAACCCCTGCGGACAGAAGAAGAGCACTGGATGCCCCTCAACAAATGCAATGGCTGGGCATTCCACCATATAACCTAATTCACTCTCGCCGATGTCTAATATCCCGACATATTCCCATTTTTTAACGTCCTGGTCGATCACCCGGTACAAGAGGATGACACCGCAGTTTCCGTCGCGAAGTTGTGCACCTAACAACGCGTAATATTCCCCTTCAAATTCAAAGATATTTGGATCACGGAAATGATCCGTCACGAAATCAGGAGGCGTGATGAGTGGCAACTTCTCCTTGGTCACATGTCCCGCTTGATCCATCCACGCGCCATTTTGATACGGGATCCGCTGCCAGTTCTCGTCGCGGACATTTCCTGTGTAGAACATAAACAACTGATCATCTATCGCAATCGCTGACCCTGAATACGCGCCATGTGAATCGAAAGGATTATCCGGCGTGAGCGCAATCTCTCCCTCTTGCCAATGAAAGAGGTTTGAACTCGTTAAATGAAACCACGACTTCAATCCATGTACCGGCCCGAATGGATAATATTGATAGAACAACTGCCACTGCCCATTGAAATAACTGAAACCATTAGGATCATTGAGTAACCCTACTTTTGGTTCAATGTGGTACTGCAGTCGCCACGGGGATTGGTCCGCGAGTGTATTGAGGCGTTCTTTATAATCGTTATCCCATTCGTTATAGGGAAGATAACGCAATTGATCTGTAAATGTGGTCAGGCTAAATGCCATGTAAATTTCCTCCTCCAGACTCTCTCATCATTGTAATGAATCTCAGATAAATATGTCAAACGCTTTCTTTCACATCGAATGTAACATGATGGTTCCTATTGTGATTTATAAATTTATTTATGTCAAACGTTTGACATATTAAAATTTTCCTAGTAAGCTGTTGATATGAAAACGGTTTATGCTTAAAAGGAGGATGTATTCATGGATCACAAGAAAGTGGCCCAGCGCATTGCGGACGCGCTCGGTGATGACAATATCGCATCGGCTGCGCATTGTGCGACGCGGTTACGTTTAGTATTGAAGGACGAGAAAAAGATTAATCAAGAGGCATTGGATGAGGATCCTGATCTTAAGGGAACCTTCCGCGCGAATGGTCAATATCAGATCATCGTGGGACCTGGCGATGTCTCAAAGGTGTACGATGCCCTGATTCATCAAACAGGTGCCCCGGCTGTCTCCACCGAACAGGCCAAAGAGGATGCAGCCGATCAAAAGAACAAGAATCCCCTTATGCGCCTCGTGAAATTATTATCGGATATTTTCGTCCCACTGATTCCAGCATTGACGGCAGGTGGTTTGTTATTAGCACTGAATAACTTATTAGTATCTGAAGGTCTCTTCGGTGCGCAATCGATCGTGGAAATGTACCCTGCCTTCAAGGATATTGCAGCGATGGTGAATACCTTCGCGGGGGCAGCATTCACGTTCTTGCCTGTTCTGATTGCCTATTCTGCAACAAAACGATTCGGTGGGAATGAATATCTCGGGGCCGTAATGGGGATGATCATGGTCATGCCTGCCCTCGTCTCTGGTTATGACGTTGCGAACGTGATGGCAGCCGGCAAGATGCCAGTTTGGGACATTTTTGGCTTCCAAATTGCGCAAGCCGGTTATCAAGGCCAAGTGCTCCCAGTCATTGGGGTTTCTTGGATCCTCGCTCAGGTTGAGAAATTCTTCCATAAACATCTCAGCAACGCAGTAGACTTTACCTTTACGCCATTATTAACGATTTTGATTACTGGTTTTATTACCTTTGCCTTTGTGGGGCCGGTATTGCGGACTGCTTCGGATGCCCTCTTGAATGGACTCGTTTGGTTGATTAATTTCGCCGGTCCAGTTGGCTATGGGGTCTTCGGGTTATTCTACTCTGCGATCGTCCTCACGGGGCTGCATCAATCCTTCCCTGCGATTGAAACGACCTTACTTGCGGATATCGCCAAAACCGGTGGGGACTTCATCTTCCCAATCGCATCGGTAGCGAACATGGCACAGGGTGGTGCGACCTTTGCGATGTTATTCCTCGCTAAATCTGAAAAAGAAAAAAGCCTTGCTTCCTCAGCAGGTATCTCTGCTTTCCTCGGAATTACAGAACCTGCAATGTTCGGGGTGAACTTGAAGCATCGCTATCCATTCTACATTGCGATGTGTGCGTCCGGGATTGCTTCCGTGATTCTCGGGATCTTCGGTGTGGCAAGTGCGAGTCTCGGCTCAGCTGGGATCATTGGTTTTATCTCTATGATCAGTAAACATATCAAGATCTACCTCATTGCAGAGGCTGTCGCAGCACTCGTGGCATTTGCGGGTACTTACTTCTACGGGAAATACCACAACCGTCAGCTCGCTGCTCAAGAAGTCGACGCTGAAAAAGAAGCTTTGACCAAGATGGCGGATCATCAATCCCAACACTCAACCGAAACAGCACCGGAAACCACTAACAATGCTACTGTGAATACCGACATCTACGCTGCTGTGGAAGGAAAAACGGTTCCACTCACAAGTGTTGCCGATGAAGTTTTCTCCTCTGAACTCATGGGGAAAGGCATTGCGATCAATCCATCCGGCAAGAACGTCTATGCGCCATGTGATGGTGAAATTAGTATCTCCTACGAAACCAAACATGCATACGGGATCGTCTCTGATACCGGTGCAGAAATCCTCATTCATATCGGGATTGATACCGTTGAAATGAAAGGGAACGGCTTCACCAGCAAGGTTAAACAAGGGGAACAAGTCAAGAAGGGTCAATTGATCGCTACCTTTGACCGCGATGAGATCGAAAAAGCCGGCCATGACGCAACAGTGATGATGGTGGTCACGAACACCAATAACTTTGCTGATGTAAAAGCAATGACGGATCAAACCGTGACGAAGGATGATCAAGTCCTCGAACTGATTGGTAAATAATTACAGAACGAAAGCAAATGAAAATCCAGGCTCTCTAGTCTATGTAGAAACTAGAGAACCTGGATTTTTTGGATGGATGAAGCGTCCATCTTTATTTACTTTTTATCTCAATCATCACGTCCGAGCAACTGATTGATTTCCTGGCTGTAGAGGTCGGCTTTCCCACCGAAGACGGTTTGGACGCCACCTTTCACTTCGAGGACCGCCGCTGCCCCCAACTTTTTAAAGACCGTTTTTTCGACTTTGGTGCTATCCTTCACAGCGACCCGAAGCCTGGTTGCACAGGCCATGACGCTCTCGATATTGTCATCGCCACCGAGCGCTTGAATGATCTGTTCTGCCTCATCTGCTAAACTTTGAGACCCAGATGCATCAGTCGCAGGCGTCGTTTCAGTTTCCTTTGATACTGCCATACCTGGAATTTGGACATGGAATTTCTTGATGCAGAAACTGAAGACCACGTAGTAAACCACAGCCCACACTAGCCCAAACGGAATCACCTTGATCCAATTCGTCTGGTCATTTCCCTGCAGCACGCCAAATAACAAGTAGTCAATCAGCCCGCCTGAGAAGGAATTTCCAATCCGGATATTCAAGATGTCCGCAAAATAGAAGGATAAACCGTCCAGGAAGGAATGAATCACATACAGCCACGGTGCGACAAACAGGAACATGTATTCAATCGGTTCCGTAATTCCGGTTAAGAAGGACGTCAACGCCCCACTGAAATAGAGACCTCCGTTTTGTTTACGGTTGGCTTTAGGGATAGCGCGATACATTGCTAAGCAGGCAGCCGGCAATCCAAACATCATCGTCGCAAAACGTCCCGCGAAGAAACGGGTGCCATATGTAAACAGGCCTTTGTGCGTCGGATCCGCCAACTGTGCGAAGAAGATGTTCTGCGCACCCACCACCGTTTTCCCGGCGACGGTCTCTACACCGCCCAGTGACGTGTACCAAAACATGGGATAGATCGTATGGTGCAGTCCCACCGCTCCAGTCAAACGCAATAGGAATCCATAGAAGAAAGTCCCAATGCTCCCCATCTGCGCAATCCGTTGTCCAAGAACCACCATGCCGTCCTGAATCGGTGGCCAAATCAGATAGAAGACGCACCCGATCAGAATCGCACTGATGGAGGAGATGATCGGAATGAAGCGCGAACCTCCGAAGAATCCTAAGAAAGTCGGTAGTTCAATTTTACGATAACGATTGTGTAGGAAGGCAACGATCCCCCCGATCACGATCGACCCAATCACCCCGGTATCAATCGTCGCTTCCGGTGTGGAAAAGCGTTGGAGGAGTCCACTGATGGTCGCCGTGAAGACGAGGAAGGAGACCCCACCGGCTAATCCAGCAGTCCCCTTGTCTCCCTTGGCTAGTCCGACTGACACCCCAATCGCAAAAATCAAAGCCAGATTAGAGAAGACCGCATTTCCGGCAAAGCTCATCACAATGAGGATGGTCTGGAGCCATGATTGATTCAAGAATGGGTAGGCAGCCACTGCACTCTCATTCGTCAATGCACCCCCTAACCCTAATAAGAGCCCCGCTGCCGGCAGAATCGCGATTGGCAACATGAAGGCACGTCCGAGTTCCGAAAACTTCTTAAACATGCTAATCGTCTACTTTCTCATCAATTTTTTGGTGCTAAAGCGGCGATAAAACGCTCCGCAATTTCTTTAGGACGGGTAATCGCACCGCCGACGACCAACCCATCTGCCCCGAGATCCTGAATCTGGCGCAAACGTTCTGGGGTATGAATGCCCCCTTCTGCGATGACAGGAATCTTATCAGCCACAAACTTCTTGACCAATTCCTCAGTTGGAACTGGATTGGCTTGGCTCTCTGGCGTATAACCGTTCATGGTCGTCCCCACAAAATCAACACCTGCTTGATAGGCATTCACTCCCTCTTCATAGGTCGCAATATCTGCCATCAATAGTTGATCAGGATATTTCTCTTTGATCGCTTGAATGTATTCGGCCACGGTGAGGTCGTTTGGACGGTCGCGCAGGGTGCAGTCCAAGGCAATGACTTCAACCCCCGTTTGCACCAATTCATCGACTTCTTTCATGGTGGCAGTGATATAGACATCGGTTGGCGGATAGTCGCGTTTAATGATCCCAATCATTGGGAGATCAATCGCTGCTCTGATTTCTTGGATGTCTCGAATCGAGTTTGCGCGTAGTCCGACAGCGCCCGCTTCTAATGCGGCCTTGGCGAACAAAGGCATCACCCCACCTGCTTCGGTATACATAGGCTCCCCCGGGAGTGCTTGGCAGGAGACAATCAATCCTCCTCTAATCTTCTCTAAAAATGTTTCACGCTTCATCAATGTGTCCTTCCTTCATTTTGTTTTTTTATGACGGCGCTATTTCCTGAAGAAACTGATACAATGCGCCATACTGATTGGCATCATTTCCGAGTGGGGAGGGGACGATCTGTTTCGGCAGGAAAATCTCGCCTTGGATGAACTGGTGGAGGTGGCGTTCGATCATCGGAAGCAGTACCTCCGCTCTCGCCATGATGCCACCGCCGATAATCAGACGTTCCGGATTCACCAGATAACAGATGGTCGCTAATCCCAAGCTGAAATTGTGCATGGTGTTCTCAATCGCCTGTTCAGCTGTCGCATCCCCTTGATCATACTGGCTGAAGACATAGCGTCCGTCCACCACATGATCAATCCCTTTGAGTTCACTATAGTGGCAACAAAGATAGGTGGTGGAGGCGATATCCTGCCACGCTTGACTCTTCACAGGGAGATACCCAACCTCGCCCGCCGTATGGGAGATGCCGTGCCATATATCCCCATTGAGGATGACTGCGCCTCCGATACCGGTTCCAATCGTTAAACAGACTGCACTCGTTGCCTCCTTGGCGGCTCCACGCCACACTTCACCGAGTGCGGCTGCGGAGACATCATTTTCGACACTCACTGGCAGTTGGAACTGATCCCAGATGGCCTGTTTGAAATTCGTCCCTTGGTAGTTCGGGATCGTTGGGCCCGCATAGGTAATACGCCCCTGTTTGACATCGACCACGCCGGCACTCGCAATCGCTACACCATCAATCACCGCCTGATAGTGTTCAGTAAGAGCTAACACCTGCTCTAAAATATGATTTTCCCCAGTTTTTAGATCTACTGCGGTTGGCACTTCATGCGTTGCTTCCACAGCTTCACCTTGAGGGGTAAAGAGATTATATTTAATGGCTGTGCCACCAATATCCAAAACGAGTATCAGCATCGTTTCCTCCTAAATTAAGATTGTCCTTTGTAGTCTTCGTTTCTGGTCGAATAGGTCAAGCCCACAATATCCTTCTTATCGTTCGGGAAGAAGTAACTCGCTACATACCCAAAGACAAAGGAGGCAACAAAGGCAATCGTTGCCACTAACATGGATGAGATGTGGATGTAGTTCGCCCACAATGCGAGAATCACACTCAAAACGAATCCAACCATTACGCCTTTTCCATTCGCACGTTCGGTAAAGATTCCCAAAGCGAAGACCCCAGCAATTGGCACACCGAACAATCCACTCACGGTCAGGAAGATTTCCCAAGTTTGGGAGGTATTCCCAGAGGTGAAGTAAATCGTAATCATGGTTCCGACAATCCCGGCAATCACGATCACCCAACGTGCCAAGGCAACATCTGACATCTCTTTAAATTTATCATTAAAGAAGCGTTGTTTAAAGTCAATCACGAAACAAGCAGACATCGAGTTCAAACTACTGGAGATGGTGGATTGAGCGGCTGCGAAGATCCCCGCAATCACAAGTCCCCCGATTCCAGCTGGCAATTGACGGAGCACGAAATAAGGGACTAAGGCACTCGTATTGAAGTCTGCTGGTAAGCCACCGTTATTCTTGTAGAAGCTGTAAAGAATGCTCCCCATGCCGAAGAACAGAGGAATGACCAATAACCCTAGTCCCCCAGTAATCCAGAGTGACTGTTTGGTTTCCTTGAGCGAACCAGTGGAAGAATACCGCTGAACGACATCTTGAGACCCGGTATATTGATAGAGGGAGTTGAAGAACTGCCCGAAAAAGATCAATGGAGCAAACCGTGCGAGATCAGAAATATTGAAGTTTGCCATCGAGAGGAATTTGTTTTCAGAGGCAATGTCATTGACGACGGTTCCCATGCCTCCATCAATTTGGGTCAGACCAACGATAATGATGAGGCCCGCCCCACCGAGCAGGACAAATCCCTGGATCACGTCGCTCCAAACGACCCCTTCCATTCCACCGAGGAAGGTATATACAATACAAATCACCCCCACGCCGATCGCAATTAACACCGGATTAATCGTTGTGACCGATGCGACTGCGAGTACTGGCAGATAAATAACCACCGCAATCCGGCCCAAATGATAGATCATAAAGAGTAAACTACTCAATGTCCAGATCGCCGGATTAAAACGTTCTTCTAAATATTGATAAGCCGTTGTGACATTTAGTTTCCGGAAGAACGGAACGTAATACGCCATCAAGATTGGGATAATCGGAATAATACAGAGCGACCCAATCGCAAAGGCCCAGTCCGTTGTAAATGATTTTTCGGGAATGGACATAAACGTAATCGAACTGAGCGTTGTTGCGAAGATACTCATCCCCACAGCCCAGCCTGGTAATTTCCCTTCTGCTCTAAAGAACGCATCCGCATTTTTAGAGGCTTTCTTCATAAAACTACTCCCTACACCAAGCATAAAAAGCAGGTAGACTACCACCACAATGGCGTTAATCAAACCAAAGCCGACTTTACTCATCCGTTTTCACTTCTTTCTAATACACACTATGAACTAAAGCGCTTTCTATTTTCCCTATAAACAGAAGCATGGGCCCTAACAGAAGGGGGCGCATGCTTTCATCCGTTTCATTATTCTTTTCCTAAGAGAACCGCGCGTACTTGTTTTAGTTCAGATGAAATCTCATCAGTTGAGATCGCATACTCGAGGAAGATCGGAACAGATGGATCATTTTGAGCTACGAGCGCCTGCCAATCCGTATCGCCATCCTTGAGGAGCGTCGTTTCCAACTGTTTCACATCGATGTTCTTCAGATGCAAAACGGTCACGTACGGTTTCAACTTCTTGAAAATCGCTGGGACGTTGTAATTCTTTGAAACCCAGTACCAATTGCCCGCGTCAAAGGTAAATCCAATGACACCGTCTTTAGTGATGACGGGTAACTGTTCCTGGAGGTTAATCTCCGTTCCCTGATCATTTCCTTCATTTTCGACGGTCACTGTGACTGAACTCGATTGGATCTGGTCCCGTGCTACTTGAATCGCTTCTGGGCTCGCCGCTCCTAAACTGAATTTCAAACTCGTTAACTCGTACTGCTGAGCCGTCTTCAAGTACTCTGCTAGTTTTGGATTCACTGCGCCATCCACAAATAGTGCTTTTGGAACGGAATAATGCAACTCCCAGTGTTGAGCGTTACATTCATCCACCAGCGCTGTCATCTCATGTTCGAATGCGTCTGTTGTTTCTGGCATGAACTCGCCACGCACCTGAACACCTTGAATTTCTAGATTCTCTAACAGTGGCAGCAGTTCACTCTGGCGTTTGCCTTCTTGGAGTTGGTCCAGGAAGATCGCCGTATTCATTAATATTGCCATCATGACACCTCTACTTTTATCAATTTCCATAGAGTGAGCAACCAATACTCACTTCAGAGGGCAGGTGAATTCTATAAATATTTAGCTTCCGCTGCTTTGATCATTTTAGCCGCTTTCTCTGCGATTGGACGATCTTCTCCAAGTGGTTCGAGCGGTTCACGGACTGATCCGAGGTCGAGTCCTTCATTGATACGAAGAATTTCTTTGATGATGGCGTACATGTTGGCACGACCAGAAACCATCGTGTAGATCACTTCATCGATCGCATTTTGCAAGTCGCGAGCCGTTGCCATGTCGTTGGCTTCCACAAGCTCATTCAGTTTCAGGAATAATTGAGTCATTACGCCGTACGTCCCACCGATTCCGGCTTTAGCACCGATCACACGACCACCGATAAATTGTTCGTCTGATCCGTTGAAGACGATGTGGTCCTCGCCACCGGTTGTCGCAAACATTTGGATGTCCTGGATTGGCATGGAGGAGTTCTTAACCCCAATGACATTTGGATTCTTCAACATTTCTTGGTAGAGTGGCACGGTCAATGCGGTCCCTGCCAATTGCGGAATGTTGTAGATCACAAATGGCGTATTGGGTGCAGCCGCAGAAATCGAATTCCAGTAGTTCGCTACGGAATATGGTGGGAGTTTGAAGTAGATCGGTGGAATCGAAGCAATCGCATCAACCCCCTGTTCTTCCGCATGTTTGGCGAGTTCTTGACTCTCCATGGTGCTGTTGGCAGCCACGTGGTTAATCACCGTCAATTTACCTTTTGCGACACTCATGACGGCTTCAATAACGGCTTTACGTTCTGGCACGGTGAGGTAGATACATTCACCGGACGAGCCGTTCACGTAAATACCTTTCACACCTTTTTCAATGAAGTATTCGACTTCTTTCTTGATGCGCTCTGTATCTACCTGGCCATTCTCATCATATGCCGCGTAGAAAGCAGGAATCACACCGGTAAATTTGTCGATCTGTGTCATGTCAACATCCCCCTTAAAAGATTAACTAATGTTCTCTATCATCATTAGTTTTGATCGCATAAATCGCGGAAATCGTACGTTCGATATTCCAGCGATAGCGTTTGTCCTCCAATAACAGCGTGGATAAGACATCGATCACGTACATCAACGGAAATTGTGAGTTGATGAATTCCGTAATCTGTAAATGCATGCCCGTAATGAGCGGATAATCCACTAGTTGAATAATATGTCCCGTGCGATTACAGGTAATGGCAGCCGTTTTAGCGCCATTCTGCTTGGCCATTTTGAGTGACTGATTGACTTCAACGGTCTCACCCTCTGAGGAGATCCCAATCACGAGGTCTTCCTTGTGCAAAATGTGGTTATAGATCGTCATCATGTGGTCATCACACGCCACAAATGTCGTCAGTCCCATGCGCATTAATCGCTGGGAGAATTCCGTTGCACTCAGCCCGGAGCTGCCCATTCCATAAATGAAAATGCGTTCAGCCGATTGAATGCTGTCGAGTAACCGCTGCATCATCTCCTTATCTAATGACGCCTGTGCTTCCTTGATCACGGCTTGATAGGTATTAAATACTTGAATCGATTCAGCCATAACCGGCGAGGACACTCCCCCGAGCAGTGGTGGGGATTGCTTTGGATCCTTGGCGAGCGCCAGTTTAAAGTGCTCATAATTCTTGAACCCGAGCTTCCGGACGAACCGCGAGATGGTCGCTGAACTGGCCTGTGTCTGGTTCGCCAGCTCCTTAATGCCAGTGTTCGCCAACTCACTCCCCTTCTCAATCACATAGAGAGCTAAATGTTGCTCCGTTTTAGATAACAGCGCGTAATTCGCTTCGATTGCCGCTATCACATCCATCGCCCTGCCTCCCTCTAAACACATATTGACTCTCTGTCTACTCCACTACTCATGTCTAGTGTACTTGTTGAATCCGTTTTCAAAAATGATAGATAGTGAAAACATTTTCACCACCTTTCTAGTATACTCGTTTCTACTTACTTTGAAAATGATATTCCCTTCATTTATAAAGCGCTTACGGAAAAATTAATTATTTAATGTATACAAAAAAGCCCTTAGTAAGCAGTTCGGGACGTCTCAAACCATATCGGAGACGCTCACTCATTATGCTCACTAAAGGCGATTAGTCGATCGTTTTCGTTACTGGTTAATTGTTACCATCAAAAGTGTATCACCTGCATCAACACTGCCGGAAGCGACAAGGGCCATCCCGTGAATGTCACTCGCATTCGTGACTACGATTGGCGTCACTGTGGCGTACCCTGCTGCATCCACACTTGGAAAATCCACCGTCAGTAGATCATCGCCGGCTTTGACAGTGTCGCCATCCTTGACATGGGCAGTGAACCCTTTACCTTCCAGTTCCACCGTATCTAACCCTACGTGAAGGAGGAGTTCAATCCCCTCATTCGTTTGCAAGGTCACCGCATGCTTCGTTGGGAACACGCTGACCACTTCCCCAGAAATTGGCGATACCACCGTCTGTTTCTTCATTTTCGGTTGGACGGCAATCCCGTTCCCCATCATTTCTCCCGCAAAGACTTGATCGGGTACATCAACGAGCGGTACCAATTGACCGGTGAGTGGTGAATGGATAGCGATCGTTTTTTGGCTCGGTGCTTCTTCTTTCTTAAAAAAATCAAAAAGTCCCATGATATAACTTCCCTTCCATTGTTTCACC
This sequence comes from Aerococcus sp., assembly GCA_030528285.1. GTDB lineage: Bacteria > Bacillota > Bacilli > Lactobacillales > Aerococcaceae > Aerococcus. The sequence goes on from JAUMZE010000001.1 coordinate 181,810, forward strand.
CTAACTAGGTGTTAACTCTAGTCATTTGTCTTTTCCTTTGAGGGTTCCATCCTCTCTCAGTTTCTCACATTCCCCGTCCAAACGAAAGAAGAACTACTTATTATGAAAAAAAGCGACCGCAGCATTCTCGAAAAAACACTGTGTCGCTTTCAGATTGTGGATGCATACAGGTAGGTCATCCCCTGCCCATTATGCACGTTTAATTTTGCCAGATTTTAATTCGCGAGCAGTAACCCAAACTTTTTTAGGTTTGCCATCGATCAGTACGCGAACTTTTTGAAGGTTAGGTTTGAACGTACGACGGTTTGCATTCAAAGCGTGAGAACGCGTGTTACCGAATGTCGTACCTTTTCCACTAAAGTAAGACTTTCTTGACATAGCTAGCGGAGCTCCTTTCTATGGATTCTTCCTTGAAATGAGAGAGGTTCAAGCGGAAGACCTTGGTTGTTCATTCAAGTGAACATCAAATACTTACCCACTTTATCATAACCACAATAGAGAAATCAAGCCTCTTTTTCTTGAGTTGGATGGTCTCTGGTCTGCATGGCGAGCATGATCCCACTCTCAAAATGGATGGTCATGGTATCCGTGAGAAATTCATTACTAATCATTGATTGTGCAAATGGCATGTCGTAGTGCGTGAGCGGATATTTCGCCTCGATCAAGTCAAGCCCCAGGACCGTCTCCAATGCAATGAAGGAGAGATATTTGCGATTGGACATCTGATGTAAAACATGTGTCCCCGGCTTGAGGAAGGTGACATCATTGTCATTACTCCGCAGTTGGAACTTGTCGATGATGTCTTGATAGCGCGGTTGACGCCCCAGCCAAATATTATGGAGCGTATGATCGAGTCGACCGCCTAATGCCCCATAGAAGATATAAGCATCCATAGGGGCAAAGTCCTTCAATACTGCATTAATGGCCGCTTCAATGTCCGTTTCATCCTTTTCAGCGGGGAGGCCGATAAAGGAGGCGGCTGCTTTTTGAACGGACGCGCGCTGCTTGGGAGTAATGGAATCATAATCCCCGATCGCTAAATCCATCTTCGGTTCACGTTCACTAGGGAGCGTCAAGAAGCGCAATGCCCCGCGATCACACCCAATGAAATAGGTCTCGAATGATTGCTGTTGGCGTTTGGCGTCCGCTCGGTCCTCCTCAACATCCTTCAAGAATTGCTCAGCGTCAAAGGGACCACTGCCGATGAAATAAGCATAGCGCATCCTCTCACCCCCTTATTGAACAGCTTTGAGGGAAGCAATCGCCTCAGTTGGATCATCCGCACCAAAGATGTAGGAGCCTGCTACAAAAATATCTGCGCCTTCATTGAGGCATTGTTTGGCGGTGTCCGGTTTAATTCCCCCATCCACTTCGATCACGAAATCGAGCTGTTGGGCAGAGCGGATCATATCCAATTCATGGATTTTCGCCGTCATTTCTGGCAGGAACTGTTGTCCGCCAAATCCAGGATTCACCGTCATCACCAGCACCATGTCGAGCATTGGGAGGATTGGGTGAAGTAAACTCACTGGGGTGGCTGGATTAATCGCCACTGATGCTTTCATGCCAGCCTGTTTGATCTGTTGGAGAACGGAATGAAGGTGCGGGGTGGATTCCACATGCACTGTTACACTGTCAGCTCCGGCCTTGGCGAGATCCTGGATGTAGTTTTCCGGATGTTCGACCATCATGTGACAATCAAAGACGAGCTTAGAGTGCGGGCGGATGTCTTTAATGACCCCCGTTCCAAATGTCAAATTAGGAACGAAATGGCCGTCCATCACATCGATATGTAACCACTCGGCTCCTTCTCGTTCAACCATTTCAATGTCTTGTTGTAAATGTGCAAAATCTGCACTGAGAATGGATGGTGCAATTTTCATGAGAGACTCTCCTTACTGTTCTTTAGTACTCATTTAATAAGTGGAATAATGCGCATTGATCTCTTCAAAAAAGGCAACATAATGATCATACCGTGCCTGGGTAATAATGCCCGCTTGGACTGCTTCCTTTACAGCACAGTGCGGTTCCTTGAGATGGCGACACCCGCGGAACTTGCATTCGGGTTGTTTCGCCCAGATCTCTGGGAAATATTGGGCAAGTTGATCCGGCGCGATCTGTGCGAGTTCCAGTGATGAGAACCCTGGTGTATCAATCACCTGTCCTTTGAGCGCGGGATGGATTTCCACATGGCGCGTGGTGTGACGTCCCCGCCCGAGTGCTTGGGAAATTTCACCTGTTGCGAGTTCCTTATCGGGTAATAACTGATTCAACAGGGTAGTTTTTCCGACGCCTGATTGCCCCATCACGACCACCGTTTGATCCTCTATGTAGGGCATCAAAACGTCCACAGCTACCTTCGACACATCGCCTGTTAACACCGGATACCCAATCGCTTCATATGGCTGAAACTGTGCCTGAGCAACCTCAACCGCCGCCTGGTCAGGTAACAGATCCCATTTTGTGAGATATAAGAGGGGCTGAATATCCAAACTCTCCGCATAGACAAGCAGACGATCCACGAGTTTCAGAGGAATTTCTGGGTAGGTCACAGACACCACAACCAATGCCCGATCCACATTTGCAACAGGGGGACGCTGCATGGCGTTTCGTCGTGGGAGGATCTCGGTTAACACCCCTTCATTTTCCTGCTCAGTATGGATCATCACCCAATCCCCCACGAGCGGTGTCTGCTTGGTTTTGCGGAATTGCCCGCGTGCACGCGTCCGTTCAATCGTCCCATCTGCTAATCTGACGTCATAGAATCCACTCAGCGCTCGGATGATCTGCCCTTTGACTGGTTCACTATTCGTCATCTGGCACCACCCGATTATCCATGATCTTCTCGCCATCGCGCACAATCTTGAAGCGCGCCGGTTTGCCTGAATCCGTGGTAAAGGTCAAATGATACCGACGATCACTATTGATAGTGAAGCTATCACTGACATCATCAAATTGATGATTTTTGTCTTCGATATAAACTTCAATCTTGTTGTCGCTATCACCTTTTGCTGGAATCATGACATCATAGGTAAATTGAACTTCCTGGTTCGAGCTGGACGATGAGGAGGATTCAGGTTTGGAGCCTTTCGATAGGGTAATCGCTAAGGCATCCCCACGTTTAATCGTCGTATTCGCGCTGATGCTCTGAGCCATCACCTGTCCGGATGTATATTGATCGGAGTAATCCTCTGAGAAGGTAACGCTCAGTCCGTTTCTGTTTGCGTAGTCCTGAACCGCTGCTTGACTCCACCCAAGCATATTTGGCATAGTCGTCGTCTGCGGGCCTTGGCTCACGGTCAGCATAATGGTTGTTTCAGATGGAATGACCTTTTGATTTTGGTCCACACTCTGTTTCATGACATTGCCTACTTGGACCTCATCACTGAACTGATCTTCACTACGCTGAACGGTGAATCCCATCTGCTCGAGTTGTTTTTTCGCCTCGTCGTAGTTCTTATTGACGACATTGGGCACTTGCTTTGGTTCTTTCCCATCACTGATTGTGACACTGACATGGGTATTTTTCGCTGCTTCTGTGCCCTCTTTCGGGTTGGAAGAAATGACACGATCCTTCGCCACGTCATCGCTGTAGGCGTGATTTTGATTGCCCAGAACGAAACCTTCCTCTTCCAGTCGGCTCTGTGCCTCAGTGAGGGTGAGCCCTCTCAAGTCCGGGAGTGCTGTTTTACTGCCTTCCTTCCCGTAAATCACCAGGAAAGCGACTGAGAGTAATACCACCAGCCCACCGAGAATCACCAAGAAACGTGGCAAACGTCGCTTCTTGGTTGTGTCTTCTTTAGGTGGTGTTTGTGTTTTTTCTTTTTTCTTCTCTTGCTTCGGTTCTTCTTCGATTCGAGTATGGCATTCAGGGAGTGGCGTCGGGGAGACCACCGTCGTCTGATCAGTCAGCTGCTCCTTAATGTCCTTGGTCGCCATGACCATCGTTTCCTCATTCGCCACAGCCGGCACGAATTTTGGTTCATCCTCGCGCTCTGGATCGAGAGAGGTCAACAGGTCCTGACGCATCGCCTGACAGCTCTCATAGCGGTCACTCGCCTCCTTGGCAGTGGCACGATAGATCACATTCTGCATCGCCATAGGAACGTCTGAACGCACATCATTGATATCAGGCAAAGGTTCCTGGAAATGCTGGATCGCGATGCTGACGGCTGATTCGCCATCAAACGGCACGTGTCCCGTCAACATCTCGTAGCCCACAATCCCCAAGGCATAGATATCCGATTGTGGCGTTGCACTGCCACCCCGAGCCTGTTCCGGAGAGAGATAATGGACGGATCCAATAATCGTATTGGTCTGGGTGATCGACGTTTCCGTAGAGATCACCGCAATTCCGAAGTCCATGATCTTCACCGTGCCATCCGGCTTAATCATGATATTTTGCGGTTTCAAATCTCGATGAATCACATAATGATCATGTGCGGTCTGCATCCCGTCCAGGATTTGAGCGAGGATCGATTGCACTTCATCGGGTGCAAGCGGATTATTTTCCTTGATGTAGCGTTTCAGGTCAATCCCGTCCACATATTCCATGACGATGTAATTACCGTCCTCATTATCTCCAATATCATAGATGTTCACGATATTAGGATGGTTGAGTTCCGCAATCGAATAAGCTTCACGCTCAAATCGCCGCAATGCATTCTCATCTGAGTTCGAGTTCAGGCGAAGAAATTTAATAGCGACTTCACGATTCAGAATGGGATCCAAGGCTAAATAAACGGTGGCCATACCGCCAGAACCAATATGCCGAATAATTTCATAGCGACCATCGATAATTTGTCCGGGTCTCATTCGGTTTCGCCTCCTTCTGCACGCATCAGAAGCACGGTAATATTATCAAACCCTCCTGCTTGATTTGCTCGGTCCACGAGTTCTTGAACCGCCATATTGAGGTCCGCCGTATTCTCGAGCACCCCTAAGATCTCATCATCCTCCAACATATCGCTCAAACCGTCTGAGCAGAGGATATAGAGGTCTCCCGGGGTAATATCGACTGTACTGAAGGAGACATTCACTTCCTCAGTCACACCAATCGATTGGGTCACGATATTTTTCTGCGGATGATTCCGTGCCTGTTCCTGAGTAATCATGTCACTATCGACGAGTTCTTGAACATAAGAATGATCCTTTGTCAGTTGAATCATCTCGTCCTCGTGACATTGATAGAGCCGACTATCGCCCACATGCGCCACCATACCCGTTTTACCTTGAGGGACAAAGCAGACGAGTGTGGTCCCCATGCCACTCAGATCCTGATACTTCATGGATTGTTCTAAGACGCGTTGATTGGTAGCTTTGATGGTGGTATTGAGCCATGATTTCACATCAGCGAGGGGGCGGTGCGTCGTCTTTTCCCAGGCCACGCCCACTTGATAGAGAGCCATCTCACTAGCGACGTCGCCCGCATTGTGACCACCCATACCGTCACAGAGCAGAAGGATCGGTTCATCGTCTTGGTTATAGAACACCCCCGCCTGGTCTTGATTACTGTGGCGGCGTTCACCAACATCCGTTAATTGTGCAATTTCCATTGTTTATTTCACCTCTTTGCCTCTCTATGCTGATTGATCATTTCGTTTTTTCATGTGAGCAATGAAGAAACCATCGCTTTGAAAATAATGTGGGAGAATTTCGAGCGTTCCCATCTGTGTGAGGGCTCGATGTAGTGGGTGCGTTGAATCCACCTCAATAGGGATGAGCTCCATTTCAGGGTGGCGTTTGAGGTAACGTTTGACCACCTGCTCATTCTCCTCTGCTGTTATTGTACAAGTACTATAAACAAAATGCCCCCCTTTTTTTAATAAAGGTGTGGCTGCCTCTAAAATTTCTAACTGGATGGTTGGCAGGCCCTTAATCTCTGATAAGGCCTTGTGATATTTCGTGTCGGGTTTCCGACGAAAGAGGCCAATTCCAGAACACGGTGCGTCCACCAAGATTCGATCAAACGACTCCGCTTCATATCGATCGAGTTGACGCGCATCCTGTTGGTGGATCGCTACCTGCTCCCTCACGCCCATCCGTTCCACGTTTGCTTGGATCTTCGGTAACTTGTTAGCTTCCATATCGAGCGCTTCCACGTGTCCCTTCTTCCCCACTGCTTCAGCGATCTGGACCGTTTTCCCGCCTGGCGCCGCACACGCATCGAGTACGCACTCCCCAAGCATTGGATTCAGCACACTGACTGCGAGACTCGCCGCTTCATCTTGAATTGTGAAGACACCCTGTTTAAATAACTGAGACTGGGCGGGATTGCCACTAGCGACCTTTAACACGGTGGGAGCAATCGTGCTCGGTGTAGTTTGGTAGCCCTCCACCTGTAACTGGGAGATGATTGAGGTGATATCCAGATTTTTTGTTTGATTGATCCGCACATTGACCTGAGACGGTTGGGTGAGACTCTCTGCTAATTGGATGGCCTCCTCTCGTCCAAAACGTTCTTCAAAATAATTAAACCACTCAATCGGCAAACTATCGATGAGGCAGATCCGCTCGGTGTCATCTGTTGCCACATGGTCAATGGCATCCATTATTGTTTCAAATTGGCGCATGAGATTGCGTAACACGCCATTGACGAACCGTGAGAGTGTTTGATTCCCGCGTGTCTTTGCGATCTTAACGGCTTCATTGACGATGGCGTGCTGTGGGATATGGTCCAAATAGAAATATTGATAACTGCTGAGGGCCAATAGCTCCCACACCCAGCGTTTCACCTTGTTGGGGCGTTTGACGAGTGATTTCAATATCTCGTCCACGGTAAAGTGATATTGCATCGTCCCATACACGAGTTGTGTGAAGAGGGCATGTTCACTGTCTGGCAATCTATTTTCCTTGAGTATGGACGCTAATCCCTCATTAATAAAGACACGCCCCGACACGACGTCACTGAGGAGCTGCATCGCCTGGTAGCGAGCGGTGTGCGTCAGATTATGCGTCATAGCGATCACGGCTCTCGAAGACGTCACCGACTTGAATATCGCCGCTCCCTCCATTGATGAAACTGGCGATCGGCATTGGTTTCTTCCCAGCCGGTTGAATCATGTCTAACTGGAGGACAGAGCCGTCCCCACAAGCGACTTCAAAGATTGCCGGTTTCTTCTGGATCTTGATCACTGTGCCGGGCTGTTTGGTAGTGGTTGTTTCACTCACTCGGGACTGCCACAATTTATAACGCACGCCATCCATAATAGTATGCGCAATCGGCCAGCTATTGAATGCACGGATTTGACGTTCGATTTGTTCAGCAGTATCAGACCAATCCACCCGTTCTTGACTGCGCGTAATCGTCGGTGCAAAGGTTGCTTGGTTTTCGTCCTGTGGAATTTCGGTCAGTTCCCCGTTGAACAGGGATGGGAGAGTTGTCATCAATAATTCCGTCCCGAGCACGCTCAACTTCTCGAACATTTTTTCGACGGTATCAGTTGGTTCAATCGGGATGGCTTGTTGCGCTAGGATATTCCCCGCGTCCATCTGTTTCACCATCCGCATAATCGTAACACCTGTTTCTGCTTCACCGTGCCAGATCGCATAATGTACCGGCGCGCCCCCGCGATATTTCGGCAGCAAACTCGCATGGACATTAATCGCCCCATCTGTTGGCAGTCGGAGCAGGCTTTCCGGTAAAAATTGCCCAAATGCGGCTGTCACAATCAAATCCACCTGTTGTGCTCGAATGAGTTTTTTTACTTCTTCATCCCGACTGATTTTTTCTGGTTGAAAGATCGGTAAATCATATTTTAATGCCGCTTCCTTCACAGGGCTCGGCTGCAGGCGATGTTTACGCCCCACTGGCCGGTCCGGTTGTGTCACGACCCCAACAACTTCATATTTTGGGGATTGAACGAGTGCTTCTAAGGGGCCCACCGAAAAAGCCGGTGTTCCCATAAAGATTATTTTTTTCACGTGAAAACTCCTTTGGTTAGATAAAGTGCTGTGGTTCAACATCGATCGCTAAATAAATATGCTGCAATCCCCATTCCTGGGCCGTTTCTCTCAAGTTCGAGAGCATCTGCTGCATTCGATTGGGGTCGCGATACTGGTAGAGAATCTGGAAATAATAGCGGTTCTTCATCCGAGCAATCGCACTCTGACTCGGGCCAATTACCCGGTCACTGCTTCCTTTCGCGTCTTCTCGTAATACTTTTGCGAGCGTCGTGGCTGCTTTGAGAGCATCCGCCTCGTCAAAATGTGAAATAGTAAAACGCACCGTGAAGAAATACGGCGAGTAGCGGTTGAGCTTGCGATAGCGCATCTCCTGCTGGTAGAACGCATCATAGTCCTGGTCTTTCGCTGCTTGGATAGCGTAGTGTTCTGGATTAAATGTCTGGAAAATCACACGTCCCATCTCCTCCCCACGTCCGGCACGCCCACTCACCTGCGTCAACAGCTGAAAAGTCCGTTCCGCCGAGCGAAAATCTGGTAAATAAAGCGCCGTATCTGCATTCAACACCCCTACCAAGGTGATGTTCGGGAAATCGAGTCCCTTCGCAATCATCTGGGTGCCGAGCAGAATGTCGACTTTCTGATCTTGCACTTTCCTGAGGATCTTCTCATAAGCATTCTTCTTGCGCGTGGTGTCATTATCCATGCGTGCCACCCGATATGCAGGGAAGAGTTCCTGTAGTTCCTGCTCAACCCGTTCGGTACCTGTCCCGAAGTCACGGAGATGTTGGCCGTGGCAATTGGGGCAGCGTTGTGGAATCGGTTCGCTGTAGCCACAGTAATGGCAGCGCATCATGCGATCTTGGTAGTGGTAGGTCAATGCTACACTGCAGTTTTTACACATAAATACATGCCCGCAATCTCGACACATCACATAATTCGCGTACCCTCTGCGGTTGAGAAGGAGGGCTACCTGATGTCCCGCACTCACTGCTTCCATAATGGCATCTCTGAGCGCTCTTGAAAAGGTATGATAGTTTTTCTTTTTATATTCTTCACGCATGTCGACCACGCTGACGGCAGGGAGCGGTTGTTGATTCGTCCGTTTTGGCATCAGCAGTAGCTCATAGCGTTGATTCTGCGCCCGTGCTCGGGATTCCAACGAGGGGGTTGCACTCCCGAGAAGGACCGGGCAGTGATGGTAGTGTCCACGCCATTTTGCAATATTTCTCGCATCATACCGCGGATCATTCTGCTGTTTATAGGTCGTTTCGTGTTCTTCATCAATCACGATCAACCCGACATGTTCAAACGGCGCAAAGATAGAGGAACGTGCTCCTACAACAATATGCGCACGCCCTTCCTTCATTTTACGCCACTCATCAAAATGCTCCCCGACCGATAACCGGCTGTGCAGAACGGCTACCTCACTGCCAAAACGTGCTTTCATCTGTTCGACCATCTGTGGCGTCAAACTGATCTCAGGCACGAGAAGAATTGCATCCTCTCCCCGTTCGCGCACGCGTTGAATCAGCTGGAGATAGACCTCTGTCTTCCCGCTTCCTGTGACCCCTTGAAGGAGGAAGGTCTGATCTTGGTGCTGGTCGATGGCTTCACTCACTCGATCATAAGCATCCTGCTGCTGCGATTGGAGAGATTTTGGTTTGGGGGTGGCATGTTCTCTATCGGCATAGGGATCGCGGTCCACAATCACGTCGAATAACTTCAGCCAGCCTTTTTCCTCCAAACGCTTGATCGTTGCCATGGAGAGCGCATATTCCTGGGTGAGGACACTGACTTTGAGGCGCTGGCCGTCGAGTGCGATCAGGATATCTAGGAGTAACTGCTGCTTCTTAGCATTTTTAGAGAGCGTGGATTTCTTCTCCTCTAGTTTAACGGCAGGGAGGAGGGGTTGGATCCATTTCTCCGTTTGTACATTTTTTTGATCCTCCACGGTGTAATGAATCCGAACCTCACCATGATCCTTCAACTGGAGGAGCTTCTCAATCTGCCCGGTTTCTTCGGCCTCCTCCCAACTCACTTGGTCCGCCATATGAAAATAGATCTTGCGGTGTTTCAATGTGAGCTGTTCGGTCGGAATGAAATATTTGTGGTATGCCACCTTCAGCATACCTGGGAGCATGGCCTGCATCGCTTTGATCTGAAAGGTAAAAAGGGACGTCGCCATGTCACGCGCTAGGTCGAGCAACTCGGGAGTGAGGACCGGTTCTTCATCAAGGAGACGCGTGATTGGTTTGATGTCTCCCGAAAAATCGGTCTCATCTGCGAGATCCACCACAAATCCTTGAAGTTCTCGCACCCCAAATGGCACCTGCACGCGCATCCCGCACTGAATCAAGGAGCACAATGCTTCAGGAATCTCGTAATCAAAGGGATGATCAGTCTGTTGTGTTGGCACATCTACAATCACCCGCGCATACAGTGGCGGTTGGTTATTGATTAATGTCTCTGACACTTGATTCCTCACGACTCCTTTCTATTGCTTACTAGCTATTATACACACCCCAAATGGTTGAGGCCAAACCTCCAGCCACCCTCAATCGATAGAAAAACCGCTATTCTGATGAACTCCTCAAGAATAGCGGCAGATGGATTTATCATTCAATTATTAGTTTTGGGAGAGTGATTCCGGATCGATCACCAAATCGCTGCTAACAATTTCTTCCAGCGCTTGGCCAACATACTTCGGTGATTCGTAGTGTTCAAGCATTGGATTTTGATGTTCCTGCAGGTCATTCGCCCGTTTAGCAGAAATGCTACAAATCGAATACTTGGAATTAATTTTATCAACTAATTTATCAATGGATGGATAAATAATCAAGATTGTTCGCCCTCTCCTAAATAATTTTCAACTACATCGTCAATGAAACGGTCCACCTTCAAGTGTTCCGCGTTAATAATCGTTAAAATGCGGTGAACGGCTTTTTCTACTTCGTCATTCTCAACAACATAATCATACTGCGTCATCAGTTGCAGTTCGTTACGCGCCTTGCCCATGCGTTTGGCGATGACTTCAGGACTGTCGGTGCCGCGGTTCACCAACCGTGACTCCAATTGACGGAGATTTGGTGGCGCGAGGAAGATAAAAACACCATCTGGCATGCGGCGTTTCACCTGCAGAGCACCTTGGACTTCGATTTCCAGGAAGACATCCTTTCCTTGATTCGTCATCTCCTCTACATACGCGAGGGGTGTTCCATAGTAATTATCGACATACTCCGCATACTCTAATAACCGTTCCTGCTCAATCATTTCCTCAAAGCGATCCCTCGTCACGAAAAAATAATCCTTGCCATCAACTTCGCCCTTGCGCGGTTGGCGCGTCGTTGCTGAGACAGAGTAGAAAAATTGATCTTGTCCTTCTTTTGTTTCAAAGAGTGCTTTTCTGACCGTCCCCTTGCCCACGCCGGAAGGACCAGAAAGCACGACTAATAATCCTTTCGATTTCATAGAACACCTTTCATCCGTTTCACTCAATAATGTGACTCCTATCATATCATAAAAAGGTGCAAAGTGAATCATTCTGCGCTTAATTCGCAAAAACACTTCCCAAAACAAAACGCATTATCCCACTTGACATCAGAACGCTTGTTCGCTAAACTAAATCTATCAAGAACACCTGTTCGATTTTTAGAACACAACGCGAACAGGTTAATTGATACAAATACCAGTACAAGAGAAAAGCGAAGGAGGTCCCACTCATGCAAAATCCAACAACTATTCAAACCAAACACTGGTTTCCTTATTTCCTCAAACAGAAACACCAGCGCCCTGTGCAAAAAGACAGTGCAGCAGTCGTCACAGTGAACAATCCTACGAGCACTATGGCGCCACCTGCTGAACAATTGGCAGATCAACATTCCCTCAGCCAAGCGATTCACTATTATTATCACCAACATGCCCTCATGGCTCTCACCGTGAGTCGTCAGATGGGACCGATCACGAGTCGCGAACGACTCATTGGCTACTTTCAGACGGATCATGTCACGCGTGGCATGCTTCAGTTCTTCGATGTTGATAATCAGGTGGAACGGCTCATTCCATGTGATACCCTCCTCACCTTCACCATAAGCACTGAAGGCTAGGTTATCCATTACGAAGAAATCAAGGGGAGGTTCTATCCACGAATAGTCTGCCCACTACAACAATGGACTGAACAAGCGCGATCCGAGCTGACGGAAGCGTAAGAAGCGTGATTGTTTCTTGAAGTACGTCTTATCCATGATGGTTGTATGTTGAAGATCTCGTTCAAATTGCTCTTTGATCTGGCGGGTGAATGCCGCATCATAAACGAACGCATTCATCTCAAAATTTAACCGGAAACTGCGCACATCAAAATTGGCGGTCCCCAGACTCGTAATCCCATCATCAATCGTGAGCACTTTGGCATGGAGGAACCCATTATCATAGCGGTAAACTTTGATCCCACACTCCAACGCTTGCTTACAATAGTACTCCGTCGCACGATATACAAAGGGATGGTCCGGTTTACATGGTACCATCACCTTAACATCCACCCCAGACAACGCCGCACGCTGCAAGGTTTCAAACGCTGATTCATCCGGAATGAAGTACGGCGTCTGTAGGGTAATCGATTTTTTGGCCATACTGATCATCTTCAAATACCCCATTTTAATCTGATCAGTGTCATCTTCCGGACCACTGGACACCATCTGCATGGGTGTGTGCGTCGTCACCTCATTCTCTGGGAAGTAATCAAGTGTCCGGTCGCCCTCAAATTCCTGTAAGAAATTCTCATAGTGAATATGAGCACTGGCACACCAGTCAACAATAAAGCGACTTTGGAGTGCTTGAACGGCTTCACCGATCACGCGCATATGGGTATCACGCCAATAACCGAGGGGGCCTTTACCGATATATTCCTTGGCCACATTGAATCCACCGATGTACGCCACCTTCCCGTCAATAACCACGATTTTTCGGTGATTCCGGAAGTTCGCGCGCAAACTCTGGATCCAGTGTAGATACCCGAAGAAGGAAATCGCTTCTCCCCCTGCTTCTCGCAATGGTTTAAGGGCGCGTCGACTCAGTTTGCGACTTCCAATTGCATCATAGAGTAAACGAACATGCACCCCTGCTTGTGCCCGCTCCGTCAAGACATCGAGAATCGCTTGTCCCACTTCATCCGGAGTAAAAATATAATATTGGATATTAATATGATGTTTAGCCTGCTTCAAATCTTCAATGAGCGCGGCCATTTTTTCTTTACCGTCGTGATAGAGTTGGTAGTCATTCTTCTCCGTTAGAATCGAGAAATTGCTGCGGTAGAGAAGTGTCATCAATTGCTGCTGGTCCGGCGAGTAATGGCTAATCGCGCATTGATTTCCATTGCGATCCACATAGGTATCAATCAGATCAGTCATCCACATCGCTTCTTGTTCATTCAATTGAAAGATGCGCCGGTTAGAGATCCGTCGTCCAAAGAAGAAATATAAGATGAACCCAACCCCTGGTAGCATGATCAACACTAACAGCCACGCCCAGATCGTCGAAATCGGCCGCTCTTGGCGAAAGACCGTAATAATCGCTAAGATCGTATTCACCGCAATAAACAAACTGATAAAACTAGCCATAGTTACCTCGCATTCAACTTCCTCGCTACTTGTGTCTCTTTTACTGATTGTATTTAAGCATACTTCCCACGAAAAAAACAGAGGTCACGCTCGACCTCTGTTTTTTGTTATCTATCGAGTTTCCACTAATCATTCAGTAAGCGGGAACGTTCTTTTCTCGAAATATAAGGGGTATTTTTAGGGATAAAGGCTTTGGTCATGGTGTTCAATAGGACGATTAAGATCAATAATATGAGCACCACATTCACGAGGAAGCTCCAGCTGTTCTGCTTGAGTCCTGTCATGAGCGGCATCGTCACGCTCGTATCAAAGTACTGCATGACAACGAATCGCACAATGAAGAACGCTAACACGCTCACAATCACGCCCGTCACGAGATTCAAGTACACCGAAAACATGCGGTGATTGTGAAGTGTCCGTTGCAGGTTCCGGGCAAAATAACCCGCTAACCCCAGCATACTGGTTGCTAAAATCAACCCCACAATCTGTGCGATATGTTCTTTGGGTTGCTCGATCATAATCGCCTGCGCACATCCCAGGAGCGCCCCGCTGAAGAAACCTGGGAGCGGGCCACGCCGCAATGCATAAAGAATCACCAGGGCGCCCCCGAACATTAAGATAATGTCCCAGGACTGAACCATCGCAGGGAACACGAACTGAACGAGGAAGGCCAGTGCTGTTAGTAACAGTCCTTCCACAAAGGTTACAATACGATCTGCTGCTCTCACAAACGTCCCTCCCTAATTTTTCTTGAAATTCCGCTTCTTACGGCGCGTGGAGGCCTCCATAATCACCGGTAGAATCATCGGACGCCGCTGTGTTTCTTGGTAGAGATATTTCCCAACGGCTTCTCGGATATCACTCTTCAATGTGCTCCAATCAAATTGATCCGGTTTCGCCAATGTCTCATTGAGGACTTTAGTCGCTAAGGCTTTACTGTCTTCAATAATATCAGTGGATTGCTTCATAAACACGAAACCACGTGAGATCACTTCCGGACCGGAGAGGATTTTTCCTTCTCCACGAGAAATCGTCGCGATCACAACGAAAATCCCATCTTCTGAGAGAATACGGCGGTCTTTGAGGACAACATTACCGATGTCGCCCACGCCACTTCCGTCGATCAAAACATTGGCTGCTGGGACACTCGCCATGAGATACATATTGCCATCCTGATAGTGGAGGACGTCCCCCTTAGCCATCAGATAGATGTGATCATCCGGAATCCCACAATCGAGCGCCAAACGCCGGTGTGCATGCATCAAGCGGTACTCTCCTGACACAGGGAAGACATATTGTGGGCGCATGAGCTGAATCATCAACTGGAGGTCTTTCGGTGTCGCGTGGCCGCTGGAGTGGTATTCCTCATACAAGTCCACCGTGCGTCCACCTGCCCGATACACAATATCCTTCGTGTCGGCCACAATCGTCTCCATCCCGGCACTCGGTGTTGTTGCGAGCATCACCAAATCACCCGGTTGCACCGTCAATTTGCCGTGCTGCTTTTGTGCCATCTTCTGGAGGGAGATCAACGGTTCCGCGGTCGTTCCGGTTTCCAGAATGACCACCTGACTGTTCTGATAGCGGTCGAGTTCCTTCATCTTCTTGAAGAGATTCTTGGACGGAATAGTTAATTTATTGTAGCGGATTGCGACGTCAATAATCTTCTCCACATCGTCCCCTGAGAGGAAAATATGGCGGTGCATGCGGTGTGAGACGTCGATAATCTGCTGCAGACGTAAAATATTACCTTCTGTCGCACCGACAATGATGCGTCCCTCTGCCTTCTGGAATTCCGTCGCAATCGCTTGTTCCAGTTCAATTTCTGGGGTATTACTGAATGGGCTCTCTGCCTGCTGTGATTCACTGAGGAGTGCAAGCACCCCGTCATTAGCGATTTCGTTGATTCTCTTGAAGTCCGTCTGGTAATCGGCCCCCACCGTCATATCGAATTTGAAGTCGCCGGTGTAGACGATCGCGCCCTCATCCGTCACAATCGAAATCCCCACTGATTCAGGAACCGAGTGCGTCGTATTGAAAAATTTAACAGTGACATCATCAAACTCAATCTCATTCGATTCATCAATCACATAGAAATCGCGGTAATTTTTCACACCGAGGCGATTACATTCCAATTTGGCGAGACTGATCGTCAGTTCCGTTCCAAAGACGGGCACATGAATTTCACGCAATAAATAAGGGAGTGCCCCAATCGCATCCGCGTGCTCATGGGTCAAGAATACCCCCGCAATTTGATCTTCGTGTTCTTTCAAATAGGTAAAATCTGGGATCATCACATCAATCCCTAACATTTCATCCGGCGGGTAAATCAGACCGCAATCAAGAATGTAGAGCATATCATTAACCTCTACTACATACATATTCTTACCGTCTTCACGGACACCCCCGAGCGAAATTAATTTGATATCGCTCATTTAAGCCTTCCTTTCTGTTCTTCCTTTGTTTAAGAACGGCTCGAGGTTGATTCCTGAGTCGTTTTCTTATGATCGATAAAAATCACATAAGCAACCGGCCTATGTGTGGGGCGAATGTTTCACCACTCGCTGGACTCTAGTTAAAGCCCTGTAACTGATTCATGACACGGGAGACCCCCGTAAACCGCTAATCGCTGCCCCTATTCTAGCAAATATCCAGCCCCACCTCAAATCAGACGGGTATATTTTACCTAGGCGCACTCACCCACACATGAAAATCCAATTGACTTCAGGCGTGGTATCCCTTACATTGAATAAGAATCAACCGTTAAATAGAAAGGAAGACTGTGATGTTCCGCCAACGCCTGAAACATTTTCGTGAACAACTAACCACTGCCATTCACCGCCACCCCTATATTGCGATGATCCTCGTTCTCATTATCGCCAATCTCGTCGGCATCCTGATCCAGAGACAAGCACTTGGTTTTGTGGATTTCAGTCGCCTCTCCACCACCCTCACCATTACCGTCCTCGCCCTCGTCGCCGTTGCTGCCAAACAACGACGGGATAAGAGGAAATAGTAAGTCAGTCGCTATCATTATCCCCTTCATCCTCCAATCATGCGTATCCTTTTTAGCTTCTTTGATGGAAGCTTTTTTATTTTGGAAGTAGCTGATGTATAAGAATATCTTACTTCTGTCGTTATCCCTACGTATTTCTAAAAACATTTCTCTATCGATTTTGGTCTTATTTTGTTTTTTTGGTCAATCCGACTCTTTTTAGTTGATCCTTTCCTTGTATGCGCTCTATGATAATAAATAGTAAGAGATACATACGCATTTTCCAAGGAGCTGATTGAGATGGATAAACTCTCATTACTACGCATTTTAGGGGCTATTTTACTAATTATAACGATCGTACTCTTTTTCATTCCAGTGGATCAAGTATGGTTTCGAGCATCGATTGGCTTATTACTGATTGTGAGCCTCCTATACCAAGCTCTGAAACGGAGAGAAGAATGAGAACACTTACCTTCACGAATCTCACTAAACGACGCGAACACTTCACTCTTCGCGATATTTCCTTTAGCGCACGTCCAGGTGAAATCATTGCGCTGGTAGGCCATAACGGGGCTGGGAAGACCACCCTCTTGAATCTCATCGCCGGCATTACGCCACCTGACAGTGGTACACGCCCAGCGATTGATGCGGGTGCGCTTGGCTTCATGTTTGATACGAGTTTACTGATTGATTCACTGACGATTGACGAGTATCGAGCGATTTTTCGGCGCATTTATCCTACCTGGTCCACGTCAGATTTCAATACAGCAATTGAGCGCTACCAACTTCCAACAACACAACCCATCAACGAATTCTCCAGAGGCATGCTGGTGCAACTGAATATGAGTATTCTCCTCGCCCATCAACCTGAGTATCTCCTGCTCGACGAAATGACGAGTGGGCTGGATCCTTTTATTCGTGAACAACTCCTCACTGACATCAAACAATATGTGAAGAAGAAATCAGCCATCGCGATCTTCTCCACCCACATCTTGGAGGATATCCCGCACGTGGCCGATCAACTCCTCGTCCTGGAACATGGAACGATTGCCGGCCGTAAAATGCTGGATGAGACGGAAACCACCGCCACCATAAAAGACTTCATCAAAGAAAGCAGTGATCACAATGACTGGCTTAATGATTAAAGATCTGCTGGTACTGAAGAACAACCTGCTCACAAAGAAATATTTCCTGACACTTGGATTAGGTTTTCTCGTGGCAGTTCTCTTCTTACGCCAATCACTCATGCTCATTGCGATTTTCCTGCTGTTCATCCTACTGAATAACGTGGTGAAAGTTTTCATGGAGGATCATTATTCAGGGTGGTTGCATTTTATACAGGTAACCACCCCACTCAAAGCGCCAACGATTGTACTCGCACGCTATCTATCGGCTGGCATCTATGCTTTGTTGAGTAATCTCGTCTTTACGTTTTTGATAGCAGACACCTTGGTCTTTACTCATAGCTTTTCTTGGCAGACGCTTTTCACGATCGTTCCTGTGACCTTTGTGATTTCCTTGTTGTACCTGACTGTCGCCATTCCTTTTCTCTATTTATTCTTGGAGAATGGGCTCTTCATTATGATTGTGACGCTCCTAATCATTGGGACTGCCCTTACCAAATTAACAAATATCGCATCCTTCGCGAGTGGTCATCTACTCCTATTATCAGCTAAAGCACTCATCGCCATTATATTATTGGCTTTGATTTCTTATGGCACGTCGTTAATGATTTTTCGTGTCAAACAGACCAAAGAACAGTAAATATAAAAGGCATGGATTGCTTCACCTCTTACTTCTGGAGTGTTGCAACACATGCCTTTTTATCATCTCTATTTTATGATTTATTTTTCATTCTTTGGATCGGAGAGTGCCTTCATAGAGAGGTTGATCCGGCCACGGTTATCGATTTCAATGACTTTCACTTTGACAACATCCCCGAGGTTCACGACATCTTCTACGCGGTTGGTGCGCTTATGTTGCAGCTCAGAGATATGTACGAGCCCGGATTGTCCCTTCGAAATCTCAACAAAGGCCCCGAATTTTTCAATGCGAGTGACTTTGCCTTCGTAGACTTGCCCTACCTCGACTTGGAAAGTCAACTCTTCAATAATCTCGATGGCACGTTGGATCGCAGCTTCATCATCGGAGTAGACGCTGGTTTGACCATTTTCGTCGATATCGATCTTCACGCCGGTTTCATCGATGATCTTATTGATGGTCTCGCCACCTTTACCAATCACAACCTTGATCATATCTGGATCGATTTGGATCATCTTGATCTTCGGTGCATATGGGCTCAGGGTTTCGCGTGGTGCCTCCAACGTATTGTGGAGGTGATCCAGCAGTTCGAAACGTGCTTTCTTCGCTTGAGCGAGGGATTCGCGGAGAATGGTTTCAGTAATTCCTTTGATCTTGATATCCATCTGCAGTGCCGTAATCCCGTCTCTCGTTCCAGCCACTTTGAAGTCCATGTCCCCTAAGTGGTCTTCGAGTCCTTGAATATCGGTGAGGATGGTGTATTGGCTCAGATTTTCTTGGTTCTGGATGAGCCCCATCGCAATCCCGGCAACTGGTGCTTTGATCGGAACCCCAGCATCCATCAAGGCCAAGGTTCCTGCACAGATCGATGCTTGAGAAGAGGAGCCATTCGATTCCAAGACCTCAGCTACAAGTCGGATCGTATATGGGAAGTCGGCTTCATCAGGAATCACACGGCTCAATGCTCGGTAACCCAATGCGCCGTGACCGATTTCACGACGTCCTGGTGAACCATAACGGCCATTTGCCCCCACGGAATATTGTGGGAAGTTGTAGTGGTGAATAAAGCGGCGTTCGGTGTCTGGGGTTAACCCGTCCAACTTCTGTTCTTCAGAAACCGGTGCTAAGGTGCAGGCAGAGAGCACCTGCGTTTGTCCCCGGGTGAAGAGGCCGGACCCATGGACACGTGGGAGAAGTCCGACTTCGGAACTGAGTGGACGGATCTCATCAATTTTACGGCCATCTGGGCGCACTTTGTCATCGGTAATTAAGCGACGGACTTCATTATATTCCAGTTCATCGGCTAAATGAGCGATCTGAGCATGGAGACGGTCAAATTGTTCATCCTCCGCCCAACGCGCATCGTAAGCAGCGATCATTTCATCTTTGACGGCTTGCACGTTTTCTTCACGTTCCAATTTGTCGAAGGTCTTGATCGCATCGACCATTTTTTGATGATACTGGGTGGTGACTTCTGCAACGAGGGCTGGGGCTGGTTCGTTAGTGTCATAGTCCCATTTTTCTTGGCCAATTTCTTCGCGAATCTTTTCCTGGAAGTAGCAGAGTTCGCGGATGTTCGCATGCCCAAACATCAACGCTGCGAGCATCTCATCCTCACTCAATTCCGCAGCAGAACTTTCTACCATGTTGATCGCATTTTTGGTCCCTGCCACCGTCAATTCGAGATCAGACTGGGCTTGTTGTTCAACGGTTGGGTTGATCACAAATTCTCCGTTCACGCGTCCCACATTCACACCTGCAATCGGACCGTCGAATGGAATTGGCGAAATCGTGAGGGCGAGGGAGGAGCCTAACATCGCAGCCATTTCAGAGGTGCAGTCATTATCCACGGACATCACCGTATTAATCACCTGTACCTCATTCTTGTAGCCTTCTGGGAACATTGGACGAATCGGACGGTCAATCAAACGTGCAGTTAATGTCGCATGTTCACTTGGACGGCCTTCCCGTTTGATGAAACCACCTGGGATCTTCCCAACTGCATACATTTTTTCCTCATAATTGACCTGTAATGGGAAGAAATCCTGTCCTTCAACGGCTTCTTTGGCACCAACAACGGCTGTCAAAACCACCGTGTCCCCGTAACGGACCAAAACAGCGGAGGTTGCCTGTTTTGCGACCTGGCCAATCTCGACCTGCAGCGGGCGCCCCGCCCAATTCATCTTGTATACTTTCTTCTCTTCCGTCAATATGTCTCCTTCTTTCTCTTTGGACAAGCGAACTTACTATTCAAGGCTATATTAAAAATCAATATTTCTCACATAGCGTTGAGTAGTAAAGCGCTCATCACGTCTTAAAAACTCAAGATAAAAAAGAAGAGGTTGACAAACGCCAACCTCATTCGTGTTATCCGTAATGCTTAACGGCGCAAACCTAAGCTTTGGATCAAGTTACGGTAACGCGTCACGTCCTTGTTACGTAAATAGGCTAACAAGTTACGACGGTGACCAATCTTCTTCATCAAGCCACGGTAAGAATGGTAATCCTTCTTGTGCGTCTTTGCATGGTCATTCAATTTATTGATGTCTGCAGTCAACAAAGCAATCTGAACTTCAGGAGAACCTGTGTCGCCTTCGTGTTGCGCATATTTCTCAATAATTGCTGCCTTTTCTTCTAATGATAATGCCATGATTATTCCACCTTTCCTAGTTTTTGCCATATCCTGCGTAGAACGTCGGTGAGTCGTTGAACGAAGGATAGGTCAATCACAACATCGCTAATTATAACGATCTCCTTAAATTTTCGCAAGTCTTTGCCCATCATTCGCCAAAAAATTATCCGCCGTGCTAAGATACTAGAAGCCAATTAAGCTGTGAGTTTTTGCTCACTGCGTTCTGGTGAGTTGAAAATGAATACCTGGAAATGAGGATGATTATGCCACAACACATCACAACCCCCAATCAAAAGCCATCTGTTATTACAACCTTGCTCTTATTAGCACCATTTCTATTTTTTCTGCTCTGGCTAATGCGGTCACCTGAGTCGCTCTACCAGTTAGACCATATGATTGGCCTCACCTTGCGCGGGGTACCGGGCTCCACGTTGAGTCAGTGGGTGGCACGTTACTCTATGCTTGGAAACAGCTATGTGATTGTGATCGTTGCAATCATGATGGCTATCATCGTCGCATTCACCAAACATTCCTGGCGCGGTGGGTGGCTTGGATTGATAGTCGTTTTAGGCCCCGGCATCCTGAACCCTTTCATCAAAGCCTTAGTGACGCGTCCCCGTCCCGATGTTGCCCTCCGCTTAGTCAGTGAATCAGGCTATTCCTTTCCAAGCGGGCATTCGATGGGAAGTGTGATCTTCTACGGTGCCTTGACCATCCTGATCCTCCACTATTGGCACCCCTCCCCACGTGTGAAGAAACTCTTGGCAACGGTCATGACACTCTTGGTACTGGGGATTGCCTACTCACGCCTCTATTTGAGCGTCCATTATTTCAGCGACGTCTGCGCAGGATTGTCTCTGGGGAGTGCATTTCTCTACGTGGGGCGCTTCTTCCTCCCGTATTTCGACCGTCCGATTGCATTCTTCAACCAACCTCACAAATGATTAATTAGTTTTTGGGCCGCTTGTGGTTTTCTCGCAGGCGGTCCTTTTTTATGCAGAGACGTCTTCTTGTGCCTCCGCATTCTGTTTGGTCGTCGCAATCAAGGCAACTGGTGAGAGATGTTTGGCCTCTTCAATCATCCGTGCTACTATTTCTGGATCCTCTTCGCCGCCTTTATGAATCCAGCGTTCAATAATCGTCACTGTTCCCGACAGCAATAACTCCTTCGCGTAATCCACGGGAAAGGCATGGTGGTTGATCACTAAGGTCATAGATAGATCCAATTTCTGCGCCACAAATTGTTCGAGAATCCCCTTCACCCGATCAAAGAAGGACGGATCTCCCCCATCGCTCGCCAAAGCTTCCACCAGAGCAAATTCCTCTTTCACATAGAGTAAAGCTTTGTAGATAGCAGCATAAGGAATGAGTTCGAGCGGATCCTCGACATTCTCGGAATTAATATTGTCATTGAGGATCGTCTCCAAATCAATAATCGCACGTGATTCTAATTTTTCCATTAGGTCATATTTATCAATATAATGAAGATAAAAGGTCCCGCGGTTAATCCCGGCTTCACGGGCAACATCACTCACGGTCAAATTATCCATGCCTTTTTCATGAATCAATTTAATAAAGGCCTTTTTAATCTTAGGAAGCGTTTGTGTTCGTCGTTGCATGGTAAAACATCCTTTCCTAGTTAAATCAACATCTTTTATCGATTAAATCAACACATTGTTCGTTTTGCTTATTGTAATCCCTCGACTATGACTATATACTTTTCTACTGTATGAATCAACGTGTTGTTCATTTTGTTTAGAATGAAGTAAGGAGGAAACAGATAAATGAGCTATCTTGAAGTCAATCATAGCTACAAACGTTTTAAAACGGGTGATACCGAAATCGTTGCGAATAACGACATTACGTTTAACGTCGAACAAGGTGAACTCGCCATCATCCTCGGAGCATCCGGGGCAGGAAAATCCACCCTGTTAAATATTCTCGGGGGAATGGAATCCAATGACGAAGGCGAAGTTATTATCGACGGAAAAAATATCGCTAACTACTCGCGCACAGAACTCACCCAGTATCGGCGTGAGGACGTGGGATTCGTATTCCAGTTCTACAATCTGGTTCCGAATCTCACTGCCAAGGAAAATGTGGAATTAGCCTCAGAAATTGTGAAAGATGCTGCGGACGCTGTGGACACTCTCGAAGCAGTTGGGCTTGGCAAGCGGATCAATAATTTCCCGTCGCAGCTCTCTGGTGGTGAACAGCAGCGTGTTTCGATTGCGCGTGCGATCGCCAAGAAACCAAAAATTCTGCTCTGTGATGAACCAACTGGGGCCTTGGATTATCAAACCGGAAAACAGGTCCTCCAAATTCTTCAGGATATGAGTCGTAAGGAAAATGTGACGGTCATTATCGTCACCCATAACGGCGCTTTGGCACCGATTGCGGACCGTGTGATTCGCATGCATGACGCCAAAGTCCAGAGTATTGAAGTAAACAACCACCCCGAAGATATTAAAAATATCGAATGGTAATGGTGGTGACAGTAGATGATACAGAAGAAAAGTTTATGGAAAGATATCTTTAAATCAATCAGTCATTCGAAGGGGCGCTTCTTATCGATTCTGGGATTGATGCTCCTCGGGGCGTTCGCACTCGTGGGACTCCAGGTAACGGGGCCTGACATGCGCGATACCGGACGTCATTATCTCAAGGACCTCAACGTGGCAGATATGGCCGTGATTGGGACACTCGGGATTGACGAAGAGGACCAGAAAGTAATCGATCAAGTAAAGGGTGTCAACAAGATTGAGTATGGCTATCTCAAAGACGTCACATTGAAAGACTCCACCGATAGTTTCCGTCTCTTCTCTAAAACCGATGATATCTCACATTATGAGGTACGCGAGGGACGTCTCCCAGAAAAAGCCGATGAAGTAGCAATCAGCGCCACCTATGCGGACAAATACCATATCGGCGACACGATCGATTTCAATGAAGCCGAAGATGCGTCAGGTAATAAGGTCCTCAAAGATCCTCATTATAAGATCGTTGGTTTCGTTTATTCCGGGGAAATTCTCTCCAGCAATAACCTCGGGCAATCAACGGCTGGGACCGGATCACTCAAGGGCTACGGAGTGTTGACACCGGATGCTTTTGATTCCGATGTCTACATGGTCGCACGGTTACGCTTCGACGACTTACTCGATGTGGATCCTTACTCTGAGGACTACACCAACAAACTCCAAGCGCACAAGGACGATCTTGATGACAAACTCAAAAATCAACCCAATCACCGACTCAATGCGGTGAAACAGGAATATCAAGATCAAATTGATGATGGACAGAAGAAAATTGATGATGCGAATAAAGAGCTCGCTGATAAAGAACAGCAGCTCAAAGACGCCAAGAAACAATTAGAAGAAGGCAGTCAAAAAATTGCGGATGCCCAAGCGGAATTAACCAAACAAGTGAATAATGCACAGGGTCAAATTAATGACGGCGCCAACCAAATCGCGAATGCTAAATCTCAATTAGCATCTGGACAGCAACAACTAGCCTCAGCGAAGCAACAGCTGAATGCAGGGGCTAAAGCCTTGGATGAACGTTGGCAGCAATTAGCGAGCGGTCAACAACAACTGAACGCTGCAAAACAGAAACTCAATGCTTCGAACCAACAATTGAGTGCCGGGGCCAAAAAGCTTACCCAAGGACAAAATCAAATTGCCCAGGGATATCAAGCATTAGCGGCGAGCCAACAGCAATTACAGGAGGCAGAGGGACAGATCAAACAAGCTGAACAACAATTAGCTGCTGGTCAAAAACAATGGAACGATCAAAAAGCCAGCTATGATCAATCGAACGCTACTTTCCAGAAGAAACAGCAAGCGTATCAAAAGAATTCCGCTCAAATTGACCAGGCACAGCAAGCAATCGATAGTAAGAAGACTGAGCTCGAGAATGGGCGTAATCAGTATAACCAAGCGATTGCGGACTTAACCAATCAGGAACAAGCTCTCCAAAAACAACTCGAATATCCGGATTTGAAGGACGAAGAGAAAGCGACCCTCGAATCGCAGTTAAAAACGGTTCGAGAAAAATTGATGCAAACGAAGAGTCAGTTGGATAGTTTTAACCGCGACACGTATGAACCAGGCATCCAAACCCTCCAAGAAAAGCAAAAGGAATTGGATACTAAAAAAACGGCATTAAATGAAGCCAAACAGTCCCTCGATGCGGCTGAACAAAAATTAACGGCTGCGAAACAGAAACTGGATCAGGGCAAACAAATATTGGACAATAACCAATCCATCCTAAACCAGAAGAAACAAGCCCTCGAACAAGGGAAGAAAGACTTCCAAACCGCGCAGAATAAACTCGCGAGTGGAGAAAAAAACCTCAAACGAGAACAAGTCGCTTACCAACAAGGACTCAATGAATACAACGCTGGGATTCAATCCTACAATGCGAATTTGAACACCTACTACGCGGGGGTTTCCGCATGGCAACAAGGAATGAACCAGCTCAATCAGAAGTCCCAAGAGTATCAAGCCAACGCCGATCGCCTGAAGACTGCAGAACAAGCCCTCGCCAATAAGGAACAGGAACTCGCCACTGCCAAGGACGAACTGGCCACTAAGAAAGCGGATGGGGAACGCCAAATTGCTGATAGTAAGCAAACCCTCGCCGATAAACAAAAAGAATACGATGATAATAAAAAGGCCTTTGACGACAAGAAGCAAGACGCTGAGAAGGAAATTAACGACAAGCAAGACGAACTCGATGAAGCTAAAGAGGAACTCAATCATCTCTCGCTCCCAACCTATTCGATCAGCAGCCGTCGTGAAATTCCAGGTGGTGAAGGAACTCAAATCTACACCAACACCGCCAATATCGTCGATGCCTTAGCGAATATCTTCCCTATCTTCCTCTATTTCGTGGCTGCGCTCGTTGCCTTTACCACAATGGGCCGGTTCGTGGATGAGGAACGGATCAATGCCGGGACGCTCAAAGCACTCGGTTATGACGACAAGGACATCTTCAAAAAATTCGCCTTCTATGGTTTAACAGCAGGGCTCACGGGGACAGTGATTGGGATTGCCTTAGGACATACCTTGATCCCATCCATTGCCTACAACGCCTACAAGGTCGGGATTACCCTTCCTAAGATTGAGTGGCATTTCCACTGGAGGATTACCCTCATTGCCCTCGTATTATCACTCCTCAGTTCGGTACTACCGGCATGGATTGCTACCAAACAGGAACTAACGGAACGTCCAGCACAACTGCTCCTGCCGAAACCACCTGCAGCCGGCTCGAAAATCTTTCTCGAACGTCTGCCGCACTTGTGGGGACGCATGAATTTCACACACAAAGTTACTGCGCGGAACATCTTCCGTTACAAACAGCGGATGTTGATGACGATCTTCGGAGTCGCGGGTGCGGTGGCCCTCCTGTTCACAGGGTTATCCGTTCAAAACTCCATTGGTGGGATCAATGATAAACAGTTTGGGGACATCATCCATTACGATATGATCGTTGCCCAGAATGATTATTTGACTGCCGATGAGAGTAAAGAAATCAATGATCGACTCAATAGCGACCAGGTGAAAGAATACACGCCGATTCATTATGAATCCCTCACCAAAGTCGCAGGACGAAACAAAGATAAACAAGACATTAAATTACTGGTGCCAGAAGACACCAATACCTTCAAGGACTATATCTCCCTGAGAGAACGGAAATCACAGACAGCCATCAGCCTCCCTGATGACGGTGTGGTCATTAGTGAACGTCTCGCCCAATTGATTGATGCGAAAGTTGGGGAGACCGTTACTTTCACGGATGATGAGGATCAAGAACGTGAAATGAAAGTCGCGGGCATTACCGAAATGTACATGGGGCACTTTGCCTTCATGAGTCCAACAGCCTACAGTGACACCTTCCACAAAGACTATGAAACGGACGCAGAGATGGTGAAACTCAACGATTCTTCAATGAGTAATATTGAGAAGGAAGCCTCTGCTTTTATGGAATATACCGGCGTGCTCAATGTCCTCCAAAATACCACCTTCACGAATCTGATCGAAACGATTGTCCACTCGATGAATAAAGTGCTCCAAGTGCTCATTATTATTGCGGGGCTACTCGGAATCGTGATTCTCTACAACCTCACCAATATCAATGTATCGGAACGGATGCGTGAGCTCTCTACGATCAAGGTGCTCGGGTTCTATGACAAGGAAGTCACCCTCTATATTTACCGCGAGACGATCTTACTGACGATCATCGGTATCTTCGTCGGCTATGGAATTGGGGAACTCCTCCACCAGTACATTTTGAGAGTGGTACCGCCTGAGAATATCATGTTCGATCCAACCAATGCGCCAATGAACTTCATTGTGCCAGCGATTGTGATCATCGTAATTACGACCGTGCTCGCCTTTGTGATTCACGAACGCCTCAAACGTGTCGACATGCTCGAGGCCCTCTCATCGGTCGAATAACCAATTACTCAGTTCCTAAACAATAACTTTCCTCAAGACTAATAGCCTTAAGCGCAGTCCCCTCCAACGTGGCTGCGCTTTTGTTTTGGATCCTAAAAAGACCTGTTACGCCATTTCCATATGACGCGACAGGTCTTTCGTTGTAATTGAGGTTCAGTTATTAGGAAAAGTGATTAAGATTGGCATGTTTAATTGAGAGATTAAGTTTAGGTGGGAGTTAGCGCTTGGTTTTCCCAAAGACAGGGAATTGCTCAAACTCCTCATAGGTGAAATGATCGATGGCTTTTAATGTCTCCATGTCGTCCTCTGTGATGGTGAAATCTACATTGGCGTTATTCGCCATATGAGCGGGATTCTCTGTTTTCGGCAGTGGAAGGAGTCCGAGCTCTAAGTCATATCGGATGGCGAGCTGGGCAATCGAGACACCATAACGTTCAGCCATATCCTTGATCATCGGTTGATTCAACATGACCCCATGTGCGATTGGGGAATAAGCTTCTACCAAGATATCCTTATCCTGCGTGTATTGAATCAAATCGAGCGGCGTTTGCCCGATATGTGCCAAGATCTGGTTCACAGCTGGCTTCACGCTAGCGTGGTTGAGGATATTATCGAGGTCCACCTGTTCGAAATTAGACACCCCGATCACCTTCAGCTTACCTGCGTGATAGGCTTCCTCCATTGCTTTCCAGGCTTCGAGATTTCCTTCAAAGTAGTGCTCATCCTCATAAAATTTGTCCCACGGTTTTGGACTATGGATAATCAATAAATCGATATAGTCCATCCCGAGGCGCTCCAGTGATTCATCAATGGCCTTTTTAGCTTCCTCGTAGTCCTTGATCTCAGCGGCTAATTTCGTCGTCACAAAAATCTCGTCACGTGGAATCCCGGATGCTTTGATCCCACGCCCAACGCCTGCTTCATTCCCGTACGCCTGGGCAGTATCAATGAGGCGGTATCCTGTTTCCAGCGCTTTCTTCACGCTCACCTCTGCTTGATCATCGGGAATTTCCCACGTCCCAAATCCTAGTTTAGGGATAGTGAGCCCGTTATTGAGGGGGCATGTTTCATTCAATATGCTCATTATATCCTCTTTTCTATGTAGCGGATCATTTATAATTGTGCGTAGTCCGCGTCACTGACCGGTTCGAGCCATTCTGTGGAAACCGCAGAGATCGCGATGTGGGAGAACCAACTGTCCGCTTGAGCGCCATGCCAGTGTTTCACGCTGTCCTTAGTGATCACCACGTCCCCTGATTTGAGCGCGCGTGCAGTCTGTCCCTCTTCTTGGTACCATCCATTTCCACCTGTTACGAGGAGAATCTGGAACCCATAATGGTGAATGTGCCAGTGGTTGCGGCAGCCTGGTTCAAATGTCACATTGCCCACACTCACCGTAATATCTGGATCAGCTGCCAACATTTTGAGGTAGCTCTGCCCATCGAAATACTCTGCGTAGGCCTCGTTTTTGTCCCCTAACGGAAAGATCACACCATTTTTAACATCTTCATTTTTCACTGTCATTTTGTTTTCTCCTTTTCTCTGTTCTAGGAAGGTAGTCTCTTTATTCGTCTTCTCCGTAAATTTCCTTGGCACGACTGAATGCAGACCATGCTTTTGGCCAACCGACGTAGAAGGATAAGTGGGTAATCACTTCCGCAATTTCTTTGGTAGTGATGCCATTTTGTTTCCCGATCTTCAAATGCGCTGGTAGTTGTTCGAGATTCCCACCTGAAATCAACACAGAAATGGTGATCAGGCTCCGTTGATGCGGCGAGAGTTCTTCCTCACGGGACCACACTTCCCCGAATAATACGTCATCATTGAGTGCCGCAAATTTCGGTGCGAATTCGCCGAGATTGTCGCGGCCTGCTGTTTGTTTCTTTGCTATATAGATCGTCTCCCTTATGCTTGTTAATCACTCATAAGGTGTAGCCAATCGTGAATCTCCTTGTCTGCCTTATTGGCGCGCGATCCACGCACCGCCAGTCCCCGTGTGAAATGTGCGTTGG
Organism: Aerococcus sp.; assembly: GCA_030528285.1. Classification (GTDB taxonomy): domain Bacteria; phylum Bacillota; class Bacilli; order Lactobacillales; family Aerococcaceae; genus Aerococcus. Next base: position 211,185 of record JAUMZE010000001.1, read on the forward strand.
GATAATTCTGTTTCAGGATTGTCATACTGTTCCCGATACCACTCCCCTCGTGCGTACAGAAGGGATGGATCGTGAAACAGTCTGTCTCCACACGATCGAGCCAGCTGAAAACAACCATGGGCGGAATCCCCCATCAAATCGGATAGCCCAGATAAATATCCTGATCATTCAGTGCGCCGGTCTCTTCAACTTTTGGGCGCAATGATTGGTCCTTCTCAGTTTCAGCGAGACTCACCATCTCCTGGTAATTAGCAGGATAGGGGGTTACTGGTTTAATTTCAATCATGTGACAATCGAGCTTTTTAGCAATCTGTTGAGCCATGCGCGCGGTACTTCCGAGGACGAGCGTTTTATATTCTCCATTCACATAGTTCTCATCCGCTCGTGAAAAATAAACAACTACTGCCATGATGCTCCTCCTTTCCCTCTAAAAAAGGGCTGTAACCTTTGTTCATTTACAGGTTACAACCCTTCGATATATGCGCCAATACCTCTCATATAATGAAACTATGCTTTGTTGGCACAGTCGAATCGTTTAATAAAGGCAGCCACAGTCGGCGATAAGGTCCGATTCTTCTTCCACACGAGGAGGCAGTGACTCTTTAATGCTGGTTCAAACGGAATAAAAGTGATCGCCTCGGTATTACGATCGCGAATCACACCCTCAATTCCAATCGCACTCCCAATTCCGGCTGAAACGAGCGGGAACACATTGAAACTCAAATTGAAATTCCCCACAATATTAAGTTCATCAAACGGATACCCCGCCCACTGTGAGATGAAGCGCTGAACCTCTGTCCGCTGTGCGACCATCAGGGGCACGCCACGCAAATCTTCCGGCTGACTGGCTGGCTGCTGTGCGAGAAAGGAAGACGTAGGAACGAGTAACCCCCAACGTTCCTGCCACGGGAGTACAATTTTTTGGTAGCGCACATCATCTACGGGTTCCAATAACAACGCCACATCGAGGAGCCCTTTCTCCAGGCGATCCTTGATAATGTCACTTGCCCCGCTAAAGAGGTTGAATGTCACCTGCGGATAATCCGTCGTGAATTCCTCCAAAACCATCGCCAGCGTCTCGGAATTATCCGCCTCCACTGCACCGATCGAGATATGCCCGCTCAATAATTTGCGCTGCTGTTCACGGAAATCACGCTCCGTCTGATCCGCCAGCGTCAATAACTCCTCCGCACGATTCTTGAGGAAGAGCCCGGCCTCTGTAAGCGTGAGATGATTCTTATCACGCAGGAACAGATCCGTCCCCAAATCCTCCTCCAGTGCATGAATTTGGCGGCTCAATGTGGGCTGCGTGATGTGGAGTCGATTGGCCGCCCGGGTGATATTCCCCTCCTCTGCCACCGTTGAGAAATATAATAAATGCCGTAATTCAATCACGGGGCTTCCTCCCTCGTTCGCTCGTTCTTGCGACAAACTGCTTCTTAGCCCTATCATATCACGGAAAATGAGCATAAAAAATTTCCAGCAACAACGGGTTGGGAAATTGTTACTGGAAATCCACTATTATTATACCGCGATTGAGGTGTTAAATACCGCTCTTTTGCCTGGTTATTTTTCCTGATGGCGTTTCGCGATCACATAGACCACGACCGCAGCGACGAGAATCACACCGATCTGAATGAGGAGGCTCCCTGTATTGTGGAGACTCCCTCCGTCTGTGTAGAGACTATAGAAATATTGGACCACCGCCACAACAACCCCCGCAATCAAGGCCTCTTTCAGCTGTTTGGACACTCTATCCGCTCCTTTGTGGATGCACTTAGTATTAATAATTAGGTTTAGAGTAACATGCTAACTCTCTTTCATGCAAAGCGAACCCATTGAACAGGTACGACTTTCTCGCCTATTTTAGCGCTTTCCGTGATACAATAGATTCATGAACTCTAATATAAGAGAGGAGGAGTACATGTATGCAAGTTGAACGCGTACTGAACAATAATGCCGTTCAATCCACACTGGACACGGGGGAGCAGGTGATTGTAACGGGGCCGGGTGTCGGTTTCCAAATGAAGAAGCAGGATCATATTGATGACACCAAGGTAGAAAAGGTCTTTGTGTTGAAGCAAGACGATCAGCGCATTGAGGAACTGCTCCAGATGATTCCCGACGATATTCTGGCTGTCACCGCAGAAATCATCACCAAGGCTGAACAGAAGCTGAATCAGACCTATCAAGATTCGCTCTTCCTGGGGTTAGCAGATCATATTCATTTTGCGATTACGCGCAGTGAACAGGGGATCAACATTCACAATCCGCTCGCTTGGGACATTAAACGCCTCTATCCAAATGTGTTTAGCTTTAGTCAGCGGGCTGTTGCGATTATTGGCGATGCTCTCCATGTCACTCTGCCAGAGGAAGAAGTGGCCTCTATTGCGATTCATCTGATCAATGGCGCCAAGGAAGGCATGCAGTTGAATGAAACAATGCACATGCTGGGGATTGTACGCGACCTCCTGCATCTGATTGAACTGAAGATCGGACACCCCCTCGACATGGAATCGTTGAGCTACAGTCGCCTGCAAACGCACTTGCAGTATTTCGCACAGCGGATCTATCATAATGACCATTATCCCACGCGCGACGATACGTTCCTCTATGAACAGGTGCAGAAAAATTATCCCGAAGCCTTTGCAATTTCGGATAGCCTCGCCCAATATGTGAAGAACCGCTATGACTACCATGTTCATCCCGAAGAACAGGTCTATCTCACTATCCATATCCAACGCTTACTAGAGGGATAAATCGGTAACAGATAGCGTAGTTAAGGGATGTCATCTGTTATTATCAAATAACGATCTGTCTATAATATAAAATTTATGTATACTACTACAAAAAATCCAGCTGATAGAAACTCCGCACTGCTGACAGCGCGTCATTCTTCTTCAGCTGGAATTTATTTACCTTCAGATATTCAGTGGCTAGCATAAGGTGTTTACTGTACGAGAGAATAGTAATATGTGTGGATGGTGCCTCAGATGCATCTCCTGCTCTGTATCTGGCGTGCTTAACCTGCCTAATCCGTGGTTACGGGGGAAACGGATTCAGTTAGTCATTAGCGACGGACTGAGAACTTCTGAATACTTCTACGGGTGTATAGGCGTCCCATGAGATACCAAATAAAAAAGCATATACGACCGTGCATACATGCCTCTAAATAAAAAAATTTTCACTCCTGAAGAGATAGTTACCTCTTCAGGAATGAAAGAGCTAGACTTGAAATAATAATGTTATTACTTCATCATCATGACACTCAAACGTCATGCTCACAGGTAATTAGACTAATTCAATGATAGCCATTGGAGCCCCATCACCACGACGAGCTTCCGTTTTTAAGATGCGAGTGTAGCCACCTTGACGACCTTCATAGCGTTCTGCTAATTCACCAAATAATTTTTGAACAGCATTTTCGATGATGATCTTGTCTTCTTCAGCGCGAACATCAGCGATTTCATCACGCATAAAAGCAATAGCACGACGACGCGCAGCTAAATCGCCTTTTTTACCTAACGTGATCATTTTTTCAGCTGTTTTACGAACCTCTTTGGCACGGGTTTCAGTCGTAGTGATACGCTCGTTCACTAATAAATCGGTCGTTAAGTTACGTAACATAGCTTTACGTTGGGAACTTGTACGACCCAATTTACGATAACTCATTGATTCATCCTCCTATCTTCGTTGTTATTCTTCCTCTTTTAGAGATAAACCTAATGCGGCTAATTTATTCTTCACTTCGTCGAGTGACTTACGACCAAGATTACGAACCTTCATCATTTCTGGTTCGGTCTTGTTGATCAACTCTTCGACCGTATTGATGCCCGCACGTTTCAAGCAGTTGTAAGAACGAACAGAGAGATCCAACTCTTCAATCGTCATTTCGAGATTCTTCTCTTTCTGGTCTTCTTCTTTTTCAACCATAATTTCAGCATCACGCACTTCATTAGTTAAATCAATGAAAATGGCAAGGTGTTCGGTTAAAATTTTAGCTGCTAAACTGAGCGATTCTTTTGGTCCAATCGTGCCATCAGTCCAGATATCCATCGTTAACTTATCGTATTCGTTGATTTCCCCGATACGAGTATTTTCAACTTGGTAATTGACCTTTTCGATTGGTGTGTAGATGGAGTCAACTGGGATAACACCAATTGGCATACTTTCTGATTTATTGTGCTCACTCCGAACAAACCCACGTCCATTTGAGACATGCATCGTCATATGGAAATGTGTATCATCAGAAACTGAACAAATGTGCAAATCAGGATTCATGACATCAAAATCAGCGTCTGCTGTAATATCCGCAGCTGTGACTTCCTTCGGCCCTACGATATCAATTTCAATATCCTTTTCTTCAACATCATAGAGTTTCAAGGAGAGCTGTTTAACGTTTAAAACGATCTGCGTAACATCTTCACGAACACCTTCGATAGTAGAGAATTCATGAAGAACATCATCAATCTGGATCGATGTGATAGCAGTCCCAGGTAATGATGACAACAAGACCCGACGCAATGAATTGCCTAGTGTCGTTCCGTAACCACGTTCCAATGGTTCAATGACGAATTTACCAAATTTGTTATCTTCTTGGAGTTCAACGGTTTCAATATTTGGCTTTTCAATCTCGATCATTCTAAGAGTTAGCTCCTTTCAAAACGTGATAAACAATGCACCTTATGCTAGACACCCAATGTCTGAATCGCGTTTTGAAAATTAGACACGACGACGTTTTGGAGGACGACATCCATTGTGCGGAATAGGCGTTACATCACGAATAGAGGTAACTTCTAACCCAGCAGCTTGAAGCGCACGAATAGCAGATTCACGACCAGAACCAGGGCCTTTAACGGACACTTCAACAGTCTTCATACCACGGTCCATCGCTGTCTTAGCCGCTGCTTCAGAGGATAATTGCGCTGCATATGGGGTAGATTTACGTGAACCTTTGAAGCCCAAAGAACCAGCTGAAGACCAAGAAACAGCATTTCCTTGCTGGTCAGTGATCATAACGATCGTGTTGTTGAAGGTTGAATGGATATGTGCAACACCACTCTCAACGGTCGCTCTGTTACGACGTTTCCGAGACTTGTTATTTTTTGCTTTTGCCATGTATTATTTCCCTCCTCACTATTTATAAATTATTTCTTATTAGCAATTGCTTGCCCACGTTTACCTTTACGTGTACGTGCGTTGTTCTTGGTATGTTGACCACGAACAGGCAATCCACGACGGTGACGCATTCCACGGTAAGAACCGATATCTTGCAAGCGACGAATGTTCATGTTGACCTCGCGACGCAAGTCACCTTCGACTTTGATCGTATCTACGACGCTACGGATGCGGTCTAACTCATCGTTCGTTAAATCACGCACGCGTGTATCTTCGTTAACATCCGCTTCTGCTAAGATCTTTTTAGCAGTTGTGGTGCCGATACCGTAAATGTAAGTCAAAGAGATCACTACGCGTTTGTCACGAGGAATATCTACTCCTGCAATACGAGCCATCTATGCTTTCCTCCTAACCTTGACGTTGTTTATGTTTAGGGTTACTACAAATTACCATAACTTTCCCATTGCGACGAATGACTTTGCAGTTTTCGCACATAGGTTTAACTGAAGCTCTAACCTTCATTGATTGATTTCCTCCTCTTCGCTCTTCCCTATTTGAAACGGTATGTAATCCGTCCCTTGGTTAAATCATAGGGAGACATTTCTACTTTTACACGATCTCCTGGTAAGATCCGAATGTAATTGACGCGAATTTTGCCAGAGACATGAGCTAGGATTTCAAATCCGTTTTCCAATTCTACTTTAAACATCGCGTTTGGTAACGTTTCTGTAACGGTACCTTCAACTTCAATCATATCTTCTTTAGACAAAAAGGTTACCTCCTAAATTAAATGAACCCAGGAACACTACAACAACGGACATTAAAAAGTATTGGTTACAGACTCGACTAACCCACAAAGGATATCATATCAAGCGATGTAACGCAACTATCTAGTCTTCGTTGAGAATATCCGCAATCGCGTTGAAGACATTCTCGATGCCAATGGTGCCATCGACTTTGTAGAGAACATCCATTTTCTCATAGAAGTCCAACATTGGTGTCGTTTGTTCCTTGTTGACAGCGAGACGATTAGCGACCACTTCTGGTTTGTCATCGTCACGTTGATGAAACTCATGTCCGCCACAGCGATCACATGTATTTTCCACTTTAGGTGGGTTGGAATGTACATTGTAGGTCGCCCCACAGTTATCACAAATGATGCGCCCTGAGAGACGTTTCTTCAGTTCATCATCGGGAACATCGATTTCAATCACGGCATCGAGTTTAAGATTTAAATCATCGAGAATATGATTGAGGGCTTCTGCTTGATTGATCGTCCGCGGAAATCCATCCAGCATGAATCCTTCTTCTGGGCTGGTTTTAGCGAGACGTTCTTTCACGATCCCATTTGTGATTTCATCAGGAACTAAATTCCCTGCGTCCATGTATTCCTTGGCTTTCATTCCGAGCTCTGTACCTTGAGACATGGCTTCACGGAACATGTCACCCGTTGATACTTGCGGAATCTGGAATTCAGCTTCAATTTTTTCTGCTTGTGTTCCTTTTCCTGCTCCGGGTAACCCCATTAGGATGATATTGCGTTTCATGACACTATTCACTCTCCAAATCTTCCTCATGAATAAATCCAACGTAACGGTGTTTAATCAGTCGTCCTTCGATCTGTTTGTAGGTATCCAATGCCACCCCAACAACGATCAATAAGCTCGTCCCACTCAATGCAATACGCTGCGGCAGGTTGAACGCATAACCAATCGCTAATGGTGCTGTGGCAATCAGCATCAAGAATACAGATCCAAACGTACTCAGTCGATTCAACAAGCTGGAGACATACCGCTCTGTTGCCAATCCTGGACGTACACTTGGAATGTAGGCCCCAGATTTCTGGAAGTTCTCGGCAATACGCTCTGGGTTAATCTGAATATGCGCATAGAAGAATGTGAACAAAATGATGGTCACCGCATAGACTGCAATCCCAGCTGGTTTTTGTAAACTGAAGACATTCGATAAAATAGTAAACCACTTAGCATCCCCATGTGACGCCTGCAGTAACCCGAGAATGGTCTGCGGTACCATAATGAGGGAGCTAGCAAAAATCACTGGGATAACCCCAGCAGAGTTAATGCTCAGTGGCAAATGAGAACGCTGTGTTGTTACGCTTGCACGTCTAGAATAAAGCACTGGAATTCGCCGTTCTGCCTGGTTGACATACACCACGAAGGTAATGACAAACAGCATGCCGACCAAAAAGAGTGCCGCTAAACCGATGTTCGGTCCCAGTTCATCCATACCCTTCCCGACAAAGCGGTTCTGGACAAATTGGTAAAACTCTGTTGGAATCCGGGAAACAATCCCCGCAAAGATGATCATTGACGTTCCATTACCGACCCCATTGGCAGTAATTTGATCGCCCAGCCAAACCGTAAACATCGATCCAGCTGTCATCACCAACCCAATCATCAAATAGGTCTCTAACCCTGGATGATTGATCAAACCAAACTGTGCTAATGAGTTAAAGCCGAGTGAGATAGCGATCGCTTGAGCATAAGCCACAACTACTGAAATATAGCGGGTCCACGTACTCAATTTACGCCGCCCTACTTCACCTTGCTTCGACCATTCAGTGAAGGTAGGGATAATATCCATCTGTAACAGCTGAACCACAATGGAAGCGGTGATGTATGGCGATACCCCAAGTGAGAGAATGGAGTAGTTCGACAACGCACCCCCACCAAATGTATTCAGCAAACCAAACAGACCCGAGTTCGCTAAGGTATTCACCGCTTCAGCATTCACGGAAGGCACAGTGATGTGACTCCCGATCCTGAAGACAATGAGCATCAATAAGGTAAACCCAAGTCGACTTCTAATGTCCTTGTCCCGAAAAGCTCCGGAAATCGTCTGGAACATTAGATCACCTCGTAACTTCCCCCAGCAGCTTCGATCGCTGATTTAGCTGATGCTGAGAATTTTGCTGCTTTAACGGTTAATTTGCGTTCTAACTCACCATAGCCTAAGATCTTAACATCTTCGTTGGCTTTCTTAATCAAACCTTTTTCAGCAAATTCTTTTGGCGTTACAACACTTTCATCAGCAAAGACATTCAAATCTTCTAAGTTCAAGATGGTGTATTCTTTGCGGTTGATGTTCGTGAAGCCACGTTTTGGAATACGACGGTAGAGAGGTGTTTGTCCCCCTTCAAAGCCTAAACGGGTTTTGCCGCCTGAACGAGCAAGCTGACCCTTTTGGCCACGACCGGACGTTTTTCCATAACCAGAACTCGAGCCACGTCCTACACGTTTGCGTGAATGACGGGAGCCTTCAGCAGGTTTCAATTCATTTAATGACATCTATTGGCACCTCCTTCGTTCAATAAATTATTTAACTTCTTCAACAGTTAAAAGATGTGGGATCTTGTTGATCATGCCCTCAATGGCTGGCGTTTTAGTCTTTACGACTGTGCGCCCAACACGTGTTAAGCCTAATGCTTTAGCGGTTTTGATTTGGTCTTGAGGACGTCCAATGAAACTGCGACTTAAAGTAATTTTTAATTCGGCCATTGTTGTATCCTCCTTAACCTAATAAATCTTCTACGGATTTTCCACGTAACTTAGCCACTTCAGCTGGTGATTTCAATTCCATCAAGCCTTCAACAGTGGCACGAACCATGCTGATTGGTGTGTTGGAGCCAATATTCTTAGAGGTAATATCCGCAATCCCTGCGAGTTCGATGACGGCACGAATAGCACCACCAGCAGCAACCCCAGAACCTTGTTTAGCAGGTTTAAGCAATACTTGACCACCGTCGAAAATACCAGTCACTTCATGAGGAATGGTCGTTCCGGCACGTGGCACAGTAATCATGTTCTTCTTACCATCTTCAATCGCTTTGTTGATTGCAGCTGGAACTTCGGCAGCCTTACCGGTACCAAAACCAACATGACCATCTTTGTCACCAACGACAACTAAGGCAGCGAAACGCATACGACGTCCACCTTTAACAACCTTAGAAACACGGTTGATGGCAACTACGCGGTCTTCAATTTCGCGTTCATTAATCTTGTCTTCGGTTTGTGCTAGGTTTTGAGCCATAAATCTGTCCTCCTTTATCTTAGAATTCTAAGCCGTTTTCACGTGCTGCATCTGCTAAAGCAGCGATACGGCCATGGTATTGGTATCCGCCACGGTCAAAGACAACCTTCACGATGCCGGCTGCTTTCCCACGTTCAGCAATGGCCTGACCAACTGCTTTGGCGTGATCCACTTTTGTTCCTTCATTGAATTCATTCGTATCAGAGGCACTAGCTAGCGTAACACCCGCTACGTCATCAATTAATTGAGCGTAGATGTGTTTATTGGAGCGAAAAACGCTCAAGCGTGGGCACTCTGCTGTTCCGTTTAAATTACGACGAATACGACCATGACGCTTTTGACGTAATTTATTTCTATCGGCTTTACTGATCAAATTAGTCACCTCTTCTTTAATTTTATGCGGCAAGTAACGGATAATCGCTAATGAAGCGATTATTTACCCGTTTTACCTTCTTTACGTAAGATATGTTCACCCAAGTAATGAATCCCTTTGCCTTTGTAAGGTTCTGGCAAGCGGGTGGCACGAATGTTTGCTGCTAATTGGCCAACGATGTCTTTGTCTGCACCTTTGATCGTGATATCTGTGTTAGAAGGCACTTCAATTTCGATACCTTCTGGTGCTTCGAATTCAACATCATGGGATAAACCAACATGCAGTACTAATTTTTTACCTTTTAATTCAGCACGGTATCCAACCCCGGTTAATTCCAATTTCTTTTCAAAACCGGTGTGAACCCCTTCAACCATGTTGTTGATCAAAGAACGGGTCGTACCATGCAATGAACGAGCTTCTTTACTGTCGTCTTGACGAGAAACAGTAATAATGCTGTCGTCCATGGAAATTTCCATTTTTGGGTTGAATGTCTCAGATAATTCACCCTTAGGTCCTTTAGCGGTAACGGTGGTACCATTGATTTCAACGGTAACGCCAGCTGGAACCTCAATCGGTTTTAAACCAACACGACTCATTTAGCTACTCCTCTCTGGATAATTCTACCAAACGTAAGCCAACACTTCGCCACCAACGTGTTTAGCGCGTGCTTCTTTGTCGGTGATTACCCCTTCAGAGGTAGAAACAATAGCGATACCTAAGCCGTTAAGAACTTTAGGAATGTCATCGCTCTTGGCGTATACACGCAGTCCTGGCTTGGAAATACGTTTTAAATTGGTGATTACACGTTCGTTATCTTTACCATATTTCATGAAGATACGAATCACGTTTTGTTTGTCATCTTCTACGACTTCATAGCCTTTGATGTAGCCTTCATCTGCTAAGATTTGAGAAATTGCAGTCTTCATTTTAGACGCTGGCACTTCGATCTTGTCATGGCGTACCATGTTAGCGTTACGAATACGCGTTAATAAATCTGCAATTGGATCAGTCATAACCATTCAAGTATACCCTCCTTTATTAAAGAATTATTGATTACCAGCTAGCCTTCTTTACGCCAGGCAATTGTCCTTCATGAGCAAGTTCACGAAGGCAGATACGGCATAAACCAAACTTACGGTATACAGAATGTGGACGACCACAACGTTGGCAACGTGTATATTCACGTGTTGAGAATTTAGCTGGACGTTTGTTTTTGTTAATCATTGCTTTCTTAGCCAAAATGTAAACCTCCTTAAGTTCTTACTTTTGGAATGGCATACCGAGCTGAGCCAGCAATTCACGTGCTTCTTCGTCGGTATCTGCTGTTGTTACTAACACAATATCCATACCGCGGACTTTGTCGACATCATCAAAGTCAATTTCTGGGAAGATCAATTGTTCGCGCACGCCCAATGTGTAGTTCCCACGTCCATCAAATGAACGTTTGCTGATTCCACGGAAATCACGAACACGAGGAAGTGAAACGGAAATCAACTTATCAAGGAAATCATACATGCGCTCACCACGTAAGGTCACTTTAGTACCGATTGGCATGCCTTCACGTAAACGGAAACCAGCGATGGATTTCTTAGCTTTCGTGATTACAGGTTTTTGACCAGCGATTAAGGTTAATTCGTTAACCGCATTTTCCAAGTTTTTAGCGTTAGCAACAGCGTCACCAACACCCATGTTGATCACGATTTTTTCAATCTTAGGTACTTGCATAGGAGAGGTGTACTCAAACTTTTCCTCTAATGCAGGGATAATTTCAGATTGATATTTTTCTAATAAACGATTAGCCATGATTATTCTTCCTCCTCTCCGTGTTTAGTATCAATATTATTGCCCGTCTTACGCGCAACACGGCTCTTCTTGCCGTCTTCGATCTTGATCCCAATGCGCGTTTTTTCTCCGGTTTCTGGGTCTAAAATTTGAACGTTAGAAACATGAATAGGTGCTTCTTCTTCAACAATCCCACCTTGAGGATTTGCTTGAGAAGGACGCTCATGTTTCTTCACGATGTTTGCCCCTTCAACAATCACACGATCTTTTTTAGGGAAAACTTTCGTGACAACGCCTTGTAAACCTTTGTCCTTACCGGCGATTACTTCAACTTTGTCACCTGTTTTAATTCGCATCTATTGGCACCTCTCTTCTTGATTAAATAACTTCTGGAGCTAAGGAAATAATCCGCATGAAGTTGTTATCACGTAATTCACGTGCCACTGGTCCAAAGATACGGGTCCCACGTGGAGTCTTGTCATCACGAATGATAACGCAGGCGTTTTCGTCGAATTTGATGTAAGAACCATCTGCACGACGAGCCCCGCTCTTGCTGCGAACGATAACTGCCTTAACGACTTCGCCCTTCTTAACAACGCCACCTGGTGTAGCGCTCTTTACGGTTGCGACGATAACGTCACCAATGTTAGCAGTCTTACGGCCTGAACCGCCCAAAATGCTCACTGCTAAAACTTCACGAGCACCAGAATTGTCGGCTACCTTTAAACGAGTTTCTGTTTGAATCATTTAACGTTTCCTCCTTCCAGCACTCACTAAATCACAACAGATTTTTCAACGATTTCAACCAAACGGAAGTATTTATCCTTAGACAAGTGACGAGTTTCCATGATACGTACTTTGTCATTCAGTTTTGCTTCGTTGTTTTCATCATGTGCTTTATATTTCTTGGAATACTTAATACGCTTCTTGTACACAGGATGGAACTTGAAGGTATCTACTTGAACAACAATAGTTTTATCCATCTTGTCTGATACGACGCGTCCTTGCAGCATGCGACGTGGCTTACGTTCTTCTGCCATTTGTTAATGTTCCCTCCTAACTGATTTGAAATGAACTACTCAGCAAGCTCTTGTTGACGAAGAGCGGTTTTGATACGAGCGATTTGCTTCTTCACTTTACGAATTTGTGCGGTATCTTCCAATTGACCAGTTGCTAATTGGAATCGTAAATTGAATAATTGTTGCTTATACTCTTGCTCTTGAGCGTTTAATTCATCAGTGGAAAGGTTTTGTAAGTCTTTAAATTTATTCATCCGATTCACCACCAATTTCACGTTTCACAAATTTCGTACGGATCGGCAACTTGTGGGACGCAAGACGGAAAGCTTCGCGTGCTACCGATTCAGAGACACCGCTGATTTCGAACAAGATTTTACCACGTTTTACTGGAGAAACCCAACCTTCAGGAGCCCCTTTCCCGGAACCCATCCGGACACCGATCGCTTTCGATGTGTAGGATTTATGTGGGAAGATCTTAATCCAAACCTTACCACCACGTTTCATGTAACGCGTCATCGCAATACGAGCGGCTTCGATCTGACGGTTTGTGATCCATTTTGAGTCGATGGCTTGAAGGCCGTAATCACCATAAGCGATTTCTTTACCGCCTTTAGCTTCTCCGCGCATTTTACCACGGAATTCACGTCTATGTTTTACACGTTTTGGTACTAAAACCACGTTCTTACGCCTCCTCTACATCAGTCACAGTTGGGAGAACTTCACCACGGAAAATCCAAACCTTTACCCCGATAATCCCATATTGGGTATCTGCTTCAACCAATGCATAATCGATATCAGCACGTAAAGTATGAAGTGGAACAGTTCCTTCAACTAAAGTTTCAACACGAGCCATATCAGCACCGTTCAAACGACCAGCTACTTGAACTTTGATTCCTTTCGCGTCGTTTGTCTTCATCGTACGGGAAATTGCTTGTTTCATTGCCCGACGGAAAGCAACACGATTTTCTAATTGTTCGGAGATACTTTCACCGACCAATTGAGCGCTGATTTCTGGTTTTTTCACTTCAACAACATTGATGTGAACGCTCTTGCCGGTGAGGGTGTTCAAGCTGCGACGTAATTTGTCGACTTCAGATCCACCTTTACCGATTACCATCCCAGGTTTCCCGGTATGGATGTTCACGTTAATTTTGTTAGCAGCACGTTCGATTTCTACTTCTGATACAGAGGCTTCAGCCAATTGGCCAGCAATGTATTCACGAATCTTTAAGTCTTCAGAAAGCGTGCTAGCATAATCTTTTTCTGCATACCAGCGTGCATCCCAGTCTTTGATAACACCGATGCGAAGGCCGGTAGGATTGATTTTTTGACCCACTGGATTATTCCTCCTCTGCTTCTTTGACTACGATAGTAATGTGACTCGTCCGTTTATTGATACCGGAAGCGGCACCTTTTGCACGTGGACGGAAACGTTTCATGGTTGGCCCTTCGTTAACATAAGCTTCACTAATGTATAACTTAGAAGCATCCATGTCATAATTGTGTTCAGCATTAGCAATCGCTGAATTTAATACTTTCTCGATGATCGGAGAAGCCGAACGAGGAGTATTTTTAAGGATTGCGATTGCTTCGCCAACTGGTTTGTTACGAATGAGATCAATCACAAAACGAGCTTTGCGTGCAGTAATGCGAACAGTCTTAGCAGTTGCTCTAGCAGTCATGATTTCTTCTGCCATCAATAAATCCCCCTCTCAGCTTAACGAATAGATGTGGCTTTGTCAGATTTTGCATGGCCACGGAAAGTACGTGTAGGCACAAATTCACCTAATTTGTGGCCTACCATGTCTTCTTGAATGTAAACAGGAACATGTCTACGTCCATCGTGAACAGCGATCGTCAACCCAATGAAGTTTGGGAAGATCGTTGAACGACGGGACCAAGTTTTAATGACTTGTTTTTTAGATTGGTCTTGTTGAGCTTCGACTTTTTTCATTAAATGTTCGTCGACAAAAGGTCCTTTTTTAATACTACGACTCATACTCTAGACTCCTTTCGTTCGATTTTAGATCTCGATACTATTTCTTGTTACGACGACGGCGAACAATCAGTTTATTGCTGCGCGCTTTGCCTTTACGTGTCTTCACGCCACGAGCAGGTTTACCCCATGGAGTTTTCTGATGTTTCAACCCAATAGGTGCTTTACCTTCCCCACCACCATGAGGGTGATCGTTAGGGTTCATGACAGACCCACGAACGGTTGGACGTTTGCCCATCCAACGTGAACGTCCTGCTTTACCAAGACGAACGAGTTCGTGTTGTTCATTACCAACAGCACCAATCGTTGCACGGCAAGTACCTAAAATCAAACGCATTTCCCCGGAAGAGAGACGAACGAGCACATATTTAGAGTCTTGTTCGCGGCCGAGCACCTGAGCACTAGTCCCAGCTGAACGTACCAAGGCGCCACCTTTACCAGGTTTCACTTCAATGTTGTGAACCACGGTACCAACAGGAATGTTCTTGAGCATCAAGGCGTTCCCGGTTTGGATATCGACACTGTCACCAGAAACGATGCGGTCTCCAACATTCAAACCCCGTGGATGAATGATGTAAGCTTTCACACCGTCAACATAATGGATCAAAGCGATATTTGCGGAACGGTTTGGATCGTATTCGATAGCTTTTACGATACCTTCGACATTGTCATGGCGACGTTTGAAGTCGATGATACGGTAAGCTTGTTTGTGTCCACCACCTTGATGGCGAACGGTGATGCGGCCTTGGTTGTTACGGCCAGCACGTTTGGATTGCTTATCTAATAAGCTCTTTTCTGGTTTAGATTTCGTAATAACTGAGAAATCATAACCGGACATGTTACGACGACCATTTGAAGTCGCTTTGTACACTTTAATCGCCACGTTGATTCCTCCTATTCTTCGGTTTGTTCTGCTGGGAAGATATCAATAGAATCTCCTTCAGCTAACGTTACAACAGCTTTGCGACGTTTACGGGTCATGCCAGCGTAACGGCCGACACGTTTAACCTTTGGATGTACGTTCAAGATGTTAACGTTCGTCACGGTCACGTTGAAAAGTTTTTCAACAGCTTGGCGGACGTGCGTTTTGTTAGCGCGAACGTCTACTTCAAAGGTGTATTTGTTGTCATCCATATCATCCATCGTTTTTTCGGTGATGATAGGACGCAAAATAACATCTTCTGCGAACATTATGCTAGCGCCTCCTCTACTTTGGAGAGTGCAGTACGGGTGATAACCACTTTATGATTGTTTTCGAGATCATAAACATTTACATGGTTTTCATCAACGAGCGTTACGTTTGCTAAGTTGCGTGCGGAACGAACTGCATTCTCGTTTTCTTTATCGATAACCACTAAGACTTTTTCGTTAGCATTCACATTGTTTAAGACTTCTTGGAATGCTTTGGTCTTTGGTTGTTCAAATGTCAATGCATCCATAACGATGAATGCGTCATTTGCTACTTTGCGGGATAATGATGAGCGGAGTGCTAAGCGACGAACCTTACGCGGCAATTTGTAAGCGTAAGAACGTGGCGTTGGTCCGAATACGACACCACCGCCGACCCATTGTGGGGAGCGAATAGAGCCCTGACGTGCACGACCAGTTCCTTTTTGACGCCATGGTTTTTTACCACCACCGCGAACAGCGGAACGGTTCTTAACAGCATGCGTACCACGACGTTTAGAAGCACGTTGCATCATGATTACATCGAAAATCGCATGTTCATTTGGTTCGATAGCGAACACATCATCATTCAATTCGATTTCGCCGTTTTTGGAGCCATCTTGGTTGAATACGTTAACTTTAGCCATTTAAATTCCTCCTTCCCGCTTATTCTGCGCTATTTGCTGTTTCAATAACGACTAACGATTTCTTCGCACCTGGTACATTACCTTTAATGAGCAGGGCGTTCTTTTCAGGTAAAACTTTCACGATTTCCAAGTTTTGGATAGTCACACGTTTGCCACCCATTTGACCTGGCAACTTTTTGCCTCTGAGGACGCGTGCTGGATCGGAAGCCATACCCATGGAACCTGGAGCACGGTGATAGTGAGAACCGTGTGCCATTGGTCCACGTTGCTGACCATGACGTTTGATCGCGCCTTGGAAACCTTTACCTTTAGAGGTTCCCGTCACATCAACAATGTCGCCTGCTTGGAACGTTTCCACCGTTACTTCCTGTCCAACTTCGTACTCACCAAGCTCAACATTTCTGATTTCGCGAATGAAGCGCTTAGGAGTCGTGTCTGCTTTTTTCACATGACCTTTTTCTGGTTGGTTTGCTAATACTTCACGTTTGTCATCGAAACCTAATTGGATAGCTTCGTAACCGTCAGTTTCCAAGTTCTTCACTTGTAAAACTACATTAGGAGCAGCTTCAACAACTGTTACAGGAACAAGTTCACCGGCTTCGTTAAAGTATTGGGTCATTCCAACCTTTTTACCTAAGATTCCTTTAGTCATGATTACACCTCCGAATTTTTATTTTTAATAATTAAATTATTAACGTGATTAATATAATAGAAGAGATCCGTCATTACAGTTTAATTTCGATGTCAACACCGGATGGTAAGTCGAGTTTCATCAATGCATCAACGGTTTTGGGCGTTGGATTGATGATGTCTACCAAACGTTTGTGGGTGTGCATTTCAAACTGTTCGCGTGAGTCTTTGTATTTATGCGTTGCGCGGATAACAGTAAAAAGGGACCGTTGTGTTGGCAATGGAACAGGTCCTGATACTTGGGCACCTGTACGTTTTGCGGTTTCAACGATCTTCTGTGCTGATTGATCCAGCGCACGATGTTCATACGCCTTCAAACGAATTCTGATCTTCTGGTTTGCCATGATATTTCCTCCTCGTCAGATATTGATATAAGTGACTTGCTCCGTATAAATTCCCAACACCCCCTCATGACAATGCAACCGGGTGTGTCGCAACCTTATACATCATTGCTCACTGACTGTCCCTTACCGATGGGCATAGCAACCCCGCAGTAAAAATGAACAGCACTCTTACGAGTATAGAGGAAAATGTCACTGATGGCAAGGATTTTCACCTAAAAAAGCGGCTAAAATCCCGCTTTTATTGAGAATGCGCTTTCTCAATCACTTTGGTTTTCTATCCCTTCCCCAGGACTCCTGAGCACACAAAAAAACGATGAGGGACAAATCCCTCATCGTTATCTCGTCTGATCAAAATATGGATTGATTAAGCGTCAATCTTAGAAACAGTACCAGCACCAACCGTGTGGCCACCTTCACGAATAGAGAAGCGTGTACCTTCTTCGATAGCGATTGGGTGAATCAATTCAACTTTCATTGTCACGTTGTCCCCTGGCATAACCATTGGCGTGTCTTCTGGCAAGTGAATGATACCGGTAACGTCAGTTGTACGGAAGTAGAATTGTGGACGGTAGTTGTCCATGAATGGCGTATGACGGCCACCTTCTTCTTTCGTCAATACATAAACTTCAGCTTCGAAGGTAGTATGTGGGGTGATGGTTCCTGGAGCAGCTAAAACTTGTCCACGTTCGATGTGGTCACGGGTAATCCCACGCAACAAAGCACCAACGTTGTCCCCAGCTTCAGCGTATTCCAAAGTTTTACGGAACATTTCAAGACCGGTAACAGTAGTCTTAGCGGTATCTTTAATACCAACGATTTCAACTTCGTCCCCAACTTTGATGGTCCCACGTTCTACACGACCAGTAGCAACAGTACCACGACCGGTAATGGTGAAGACATCTTCGATTGGCATCAAGAATGGTTTCTCGGTGTCACGTTGTGGAGTTGGGATGTATTCGTCAACAGCATCCATCAATTTGAGGATGTTTTCTTCTTGTTCTTCGTCGCCTTCGAGGGCTTTCAAAGCAGAACCTGCGATTACAGGAATATCGTCGCCTGGGAAGTCGTATTCAGAGAGCAAGTCACGTACTTCAAGTTCAACGAGTTCCAATAATTCTGGGTCGTCTACTTGGTCCGTCTTGTTCAAGAATACTACGATGTAAGGAACACCAACTTGGCGAGCCAAGAGGATGTGTTCACGGGTTTGAGCCATTGGACCGTCAGTAGCAGCAACAACCAAGATTGCGCCGTCCATCTGAGCAGCACCAGTGATCATGTTCTTAACGTAGTCCGCGTGCCCTGGAGCATCGATATGTGCGTAGTGACGTTTTTCTGTTTCGTATTCGATGTGGGAGGTGTTGATTGTGATCCCACGTTCTTGTTCTTCAGGTGCTTTATCGATAGAAGCGTAGTCAGAAGCAGCTTCTTTGTTGATTCCACGTTTTGAAAGAACAGTAGAGATAGCAGCCGTTAACGTGGTTTTACCGTGGTCAACGTGACCAATCGTCCCAATGTTAACATGTGGTTTGCTGCGGTCGTACATTTCTTTAGCCATTGATAAATCCTCCTAATTTAAAAAGATTGCGCTGTTAATAGCATATGACAACACTATTATAGAAAAGCCCGCGTGCAAAAGTCAAGAAATCTCACGGTTTCTTGCACCTTTTGCACGGACTTCTATTCAGCTTTAATTATTTTTACCGTATTTCTCGATGATTTCTTCCTGAACAGACTTAGGAACTGCTTCATAATGGTCGAATGTCATTGTGAAGGTCCCACGTCCCTGTGTGCTGGAACGCAAGGTGGTTGCGTAACCAAACATCTCAGAAAGAGGTACCATGGAGTGCAATTGCAGTGCGTTTCCACGTGGTTCTTGGCCTTCGATGCGACCACGACGAGCGGAAACATGCCCCATCACATCCCCAAGATATTCTTCTGGAACAACAACGTCTACTTTCATCATTGGTTCCAAGATCACTGGGTTAGCGGTCTTAGCAGCTTCACGCAATGCCAAGGATGCAGCAACTTTGAAGGCTGCTTCACTGGAGTCGACATCGTGGTAAGACCCATCGTAGAGACGTGCTTTAACGTCAACGAGTGGGAAGCCAGCGAGAACCCCATTTTCCATAGCATCTTTCAACCCAGCTTCAACAGATGGGATGTATTCCTTAGGCACAGCCCCACCAACGATATTGTTGATGAATTCGAAGCCGGCACCTTCTTCGTTAGGGGTGAATTCGATGTAAACATCCCCATATTGCCCTTTACCACCGGACTGACGAACGAATTTACCTTCTGCTTCCGTCTGTTTGGTGAAGGTTTCACGGTAAGATACCTGAGGTGCACCGACAGACGCTGCCACGTTAAATTCACGTTTCAAGCGGTCAACGATGATGTCCAAGTGCAACTCACCCATCCCAGCGATCACGGTTTGTCCCGTTTCATCGTCCGTTGTAGCACGGAAGGTTGGGTCTTCTTCAGCTAATTTACCTAAAGCAATTTGCATCTTGTCTTGGTCAGCCTTGGTGTCAGGTTCAATCGCTACTTCGATCACTGGTTCTGGGAAGACCATAGATTCTAAGAGCACTTCATGATCTGGGTCACACAAGGTATCCCCGGTCGTGGTGTTCTTCAAACCAACAGCTGCACAGATGTCTCCAGAGAAGACTTCATCGATTTCAGAGCGTGAGTTCGCGTGCATCAACAGCAAACGACCTACACGTTCGCGGGTGTCCTTGGTAGAGTTTTGAACGTAAGAACCAGATTGCAACGTTCCTGAGTAAACACGAACGAAGGTTAAGCGTCCAACATAAGGGTCCGTTGCCACTTTGAAGGCTAATGCAGAAAATGGTGCATCATCATTGGCACGAACTTCGATGGTTTTATCTGGGTCGTCTTTATCGGTTGCTTGGATTGGAGGTACGTCAGTAGGTGCTGGCAAGTAATCGATAACGGCGTCCAACATCATTTGAACCCCTTTGTTCTTGAACGCAGACCCACACATTACTGGGAAGAAGTCTAAGTTCAAGGTTGCTTTACGGATGGCTGCTTTCAATTGGTCAACGGTGATTTCTTCCCCATCGAGGTAAGCCATCATTAATTCGTCGTCCAAATCAGCTAAAGCTTCGATTAAGTCTGTCCGCCATTCTTCTGCTTGATCAACGTATTCAGCTGGGATATCTTCTTCTTCGATTTGGGTTCCCAAGTCATCTTTGTAGATTTCAGCTTTCATCGTTACCAAGTCAATGATACCGGTGAAGTTATCTTCGGCACCGATTGGCAATTGGATAGGATGAGCGTTCGCGCCTAAGCGGTCACGAATCGTATTTACCGAATAGAGGAAGTCAGCACCAATTTTGTCCATCTTGTTAGCGAAAACAACACGTGGAACATGGTAGGTGTCTGCTTGGCGCCATACGGTTTCAGTTTGTGGTTCTACCCCGGATTGAGCGTCAAGAACCGTCACAGCCCCATCCAACACACGCAAGGAACGTTCTACTTCAACGGTGAAGTCCACGTGCCCTGGGGTGTCGATGATGTTAACGCGGTATCCCTTCCAGTGCGCAGTTGTCGCAGCGGAAGTAATGGTAATCCCACGCTCCTGTTCTTGTTCCATCCAGTCCATCTGAGAAGCACCATCATGGGTTTCACCGATCTTGTGAATACGACCACTGTAGTAGAGAACACGTTCAGTCGTGGTCGTTTTACCTGCATCGATGTGGGCCATGATCCCGATATTTCTTGTTTTCTCAAGAGGATAATCTCTCTTTGCCATCTTGTTTATTACTCCTTTTCTTATGATTGAAAGTAACAACTTTTACACCGCATATGTGGGAAAAGAGTTACTTCTCCATTCTTGATGTCTGACGGAAAAGTAACTCAATGATTCCTACCAGCGGAAGTGTGCGAAGGCTTTGTTGGCTTCTGCCATCCGGTGGCTTTCTTCTTTACGACGAACAGCCGCACCGGTATTGTTAGCAGCATCCATGATTTCGCGGCTGAGGCGTAATTCCATTTCGCCTTCACCACGACCGCGTGCCGCCGTTACCAACCAGCGTAACGCTAGGGTTTGGGCGCGATCTGGACGAACTTCCATAGGTACCTGGTAGTTCGCACCTCCGACACGACGAGCTTTAACCTCTAATAATGGTGAAACATTTTCCATTGCTTCTTCAAAGACTTCCATTGGTTGACGACCTGTTTCTTCGTTAATCATATTGAAAGCTTTGTAAGTGATTGTAGCAGCCTTTCCACGTTTACCATCCACCATCAAGCGGCTGATCAAACGGGTCACCAATTTAGATTTATAAATTGGATCTGGCAAAACATCTTGTTTAGCGATGTGTCCTTTACGAGGCATTCATTATCCTCCTTTCATAGTTAGGATTTTTAACGTTTAATTTTTATTTCTTAGGTTTCTTCGTCCCGTATTTAGAACGGCCTTGTTTACGTTCATCTACACCGGCAGTATCCAAAGCACCACGGATGATGTGGTAACGTACCCCTGGCAAGTCCTTTACACGGCCCCCACGAATCAAGACCACACTGTGTTCTTGAAGGTTGTGACCGATACCTGGGATGTAAGCCGTAACTTCGAGTAAGTTAGACAAACGAACACGCGCATATTTACGTAACGCTGAGTTAGGTTTCTTAGGTGTCATCGTCCCAACACGAGTACATACTCCACGTTTTTGAGGAGAGTGTGTGTGAGTCGGACGGCTCTTCATTGAGTTATAACCATAGCTCAATGCAGGTGATTTTGACTTGGATTGCGATGATTTACGCGGTTTGCGTACCAATTGGTTAATTGTAGGCATCGACTTTTGCTCCTCCTTCCCTTTATGGGTTTTATTTGCTGGCCTTTCATGATCCACAGATCCGAGCGTGTCATAAAAGACTAAAATTAATCGAAACGCCGATTTTTGCGTTTCGCGTAGTTAGTGTACTTATGTATCAGTCAGCACGACTGTATTGATTCATATACAGGAATCTGCATACAAAAAGCACCTTCAACAGGGTACCACCCTAATTTTAGAAAGTCAATTTAAAATCCTGATCTTCTAAAAAATTCCTGGGTAAGGTGTGATAAATAAACTCGGCCAAGATTTATCCTCTATAAGGCCGCTGCTTTTCACTCAATCAATGCGTCTGATTCCAAACTTAGTAACTAACTAATCTCTAGAGCCATATCATTTAACCTACAATCGAGTTGTCCTGTAAACCACTGCTTGTACACATTGACGATCCCCCCTGCAAAATAATTAATTCGAATGCTTACTGTTTTGGCGTTCTTAAGATCTGCTGGTATATCTGTATCTGATAGCACATGATCAGCAAATATCTGCTTGAGTTTTTCCAAAAAATTTCCTGCATTATCCGAACGAATTAATACCTTATAAATGTCTTCATCTTTCTCTAAAAAACGACTGATTTTCAATAAGAGCAGGGTTGGATGAGAAAAGAAATGCGAACACTCAAATTTCGTTAGCAAAATCAACATTTCCTTGATTATTTCCCTTTCGATTTCTTCAGTGACGCCTCTAACATCAGGATAATGCGCGTAGAAGGTTCCTCGATTAATATCTGCTCGTTTAGCAATATCTGTGACTGTGATTTTTGCGAGCGGTTTTTCCTGCAATAATTCCATATAGGCTTGTCTGATTAAATTTCTTGAGCGTTTAGCACTGCGATATTCCGCTTTTTGTCGCATAAGCCCTCCTCAAAATCCATCAATCCCTTGCGATCTGTCTATTTCTGTATAAATCAAGGGAAACTGATGATTGCACAATCCTTTATTGCTATCGTAATGAACGAATGTACTAGTGAAGTGATCTTACGGGAGTTTCTCTATCATTGTGGCTTGGAAGCACAGATGGATGAGATCATTGCTCATGCGATTGCTATTTCTACTGTGATGCCTTATATTACCTCCCAATTTATGCCACGGACACTCA
This sequence comes from Aerococcus sp., assembly GCA_030528285.1. Classification (GTDB taxonomy): domain Bacteria; phylum Bacillota; class Bacilli; order Lactobacillales; family Aerococcaceae; genus Aerococcus. The sequence goes on from JAUMZE010000001.1 coordinate 234,325, forward strand.
CCGATCGCCCTGCAGTCATTCCACAAAGTAGCGCTAACCTCACCTTCATTGGGCAATTTGTCGAATTAGAAGGAGATGTCGTCTTCACAGTAGAGACGAGTATGCGCACTGCTATGATTGCCGTTTACAAACTTTTGCACCTAGATCGTCTGATTACTTCCTTCTTTCAAAGGCAATATGATATCCGTATGGTCAATGTAGCGCTTCACACATTACTGGGAAAAGATGAAATTGACGTTTCTGATCTACCAAAGATCAACCCATTAAAAATCCATTCGATGCAAAAGGAATTTGTGGATTTTGTGAATGCCATTCCTCCTGTCCCAGAATACTAAAGCGAACGAACTGAAAATCAGTAATTTTTTTATAAATGCTTAGCCGGTTGTCTACGTTAATATATCTAAAAATAGGCCCTCTCGCATACGAGAGGGCCTATTTTGGATGACGGTATTCAATCGTTATTCGCTTTTTAATTAGCCTTTATTACGTAAAGTTGGGAAGAGGAGCACGTCACGAATGGATTGTTGATCCGTAAAGAGCATCACCATTCGATCGATTCCAATACCTAAACCTCCCGTTGGCGGCATCCCTGCTTCCAAGGCGCGTAAGAAGTCTTCATCTAATGGTTGGGCTTCGTCGTTTCCTTGTTCTTTTTCTTTCATTTGTTGCTCGAACCGTTCACGCTGATCGATTGGGTCGGTCAGTTCGGTGAAGGCATTCCCGTATTCATGCCCTGCTACGAAGAATTCGAAGCGGTCCGTAAAACGTGGATCTTCTTCATTCCCACGTGCCAATGGAGAGATGGCTTTTGGATGGCCGTAGATAAAGGTTGGCTGCGTTAAGGTGTCCTCAACGAATTCCTCAAAGAAGGCATTCACGATATGTCCGTATGTATCAGTTTCTTGATACTCCACATGATGTTCTTTGGCGAGAGAGCGTGCTTCCTCATCGGACATTTCCGGCCAGAAATCCACACCGCATGCATCCTTGATCGCGTCAACCATGTGAATTCGTGGCCATTCGCCACCCAAATCAATCGTTTGATCGTCATATGTCAGAGTCATGTTGCCGTCGTTTACTGCTTCTGCCACATAATGGAAGAGATTTTCTACGAGGTCCATAACATCCCACATGGTATAGTAAGCCGTATATACCTCAAGCTCGGTGAACTCTGGGTTATGGGTATGGTCGATACCTTCGTTACGGAAGACGCGGCCAATTTCATACACGCGTTCCATCCCACCAACCACGAGGCGTTTGAGATGTAGCTCCAACGCGATCCGTAAATATAGGTCCATATCTAAGGCATTGTGATGAGTGATAAATGGACGAGCAGAGGCCCCACCAGCTAAATTATGAAGCACTGGGGTTTCGACTTCGAGATACCCGGATTCGTTCAAGAAACGACGCACCGCCGCAATGATCGCGGAACGTTTCACGAACACGTCATAGCTTGCACGGTTGGTGATCAAATCCAGCTGACGGTCACGATAGATCGTTTCACGGTCGTTCAACCCGTAATAGCTATCTGGCAGTGGCCGTAATGCTTTGGTGAGGTGATAGATCCGCTCTACCCGCACAGACAGTTCGCCCATATCTGTGCGCATGACTTCACCCTCTAAACCGATAATATCGCCGAGGTCCGCGCGTTTCCAGATGGCTTTGTAGTCTTCTTCACCGACTTCATCACGGCGAATGTATAACTGCATCTTCCCAGTGGCGTCTTGGATATCCCCAAAACCAACTTTTCCTTTACCACGTTTACTCATGAGACGTCCTGCCACTTTGACATAGACGTTCATCTCTGCTAATTCTTCTTTGGATTTATCCTGATATTGTTCCTGTAAAGCAGCAATGTGCTCTTCAGGCTTGAATAAATTGGCACTTGGGTAAGCTTGATATCCATTCTCGTGTAACTCTTCTACCTTCTCGCGCCGAACGTGCATCTGATCGTTTAATGCTTCATGATTTTTTTGATTTGCCATGCTGTCCCTCCTAGTTCTGAGTGGTCTATTCGTTCCCTCGATTTCGTCTTATGATCAAAAAATCACATCGTCCCTATCATAGCAGAAACCCAGAAACTTCCCTAGTAGTAAGATATTATTTTCTATTATTTCTCGCGTGTATTCACCGCTTGACGGCGTGGGCGTTCACGTTTCGGTCTTGCTTCACGCTTTACAGTCTGTTCATGGAAGGCGGCTAAAATATCCAATGTCTCTTGGACGGATTCGGTCTCCATACATTGCACTTTAACTTTGGTCCCGCGCGGAATGCCCTTGAGGTAGTAACTCACCATGCTGCGAAATTCGTGAGTCGCTGCATAGTCTCCCTTGAGCTGGTTGAGACGTTGGAGATGATCCATTGCGGCTGAAACGCGCTCTGAACCAGTTTTTTCAGGTAAAAGTTTGCCCGTTTCGACATAGTGCACCATGCGATGGATCTGCCACGGATTCCCGAGAGAGGCACGCCCCACCATGACGCCATCCACGTGGTAATGTTCCAGCGCATATTTGGCGTCTTCAGGAGTACGAATATCCCCATTTCCATAGAAAGGAATGTGCAACTGTTTCCCCACTGTATCGAGAATTTCCCAGTTGGCCTGGCCTTGGTATTGCTGTGCGCGCGTCCGTCCATGCATTGCAACCATGCTGGCACCAGCAGATTCGGCAGCAAGCGCATTCTCCACGGCAAACAGATGCTGATCGTCCCATCCGGTGCGCATCTTGACGGTGACCGGGAGACTCGTTGCCTGTACCACCTTCTCCACGCGACGATAGAGTTCTTCCGGATCGAGTAAAACTTTTGATCCCGCCCCACTCTTCACGACTTTGTTCACGGGACAGCCCATGTTGATATCGATAATAGCGGCTTTAGTGTTTTTCTCCACGAATTCAGCGGCTTCAGCGAGGGAGTCCCCACTCCCACCGAAAATCTGGAGCGACAGTGGCCACTCACTGTCCTCAATATGGAGCATAGAGAGCGTTTTTTCGTTTCTAAAGTGAATCCCCTGGTCTGAAATCATTTCACACACGACCAGACCCGCTCCTTGCTGTTTCACCATCGTTCGAAAGGCAGCATTGGAGATCCCTGCCATGGGAGCCACAGCGATGGGGTTGGCTATTTCTATATTTCCTATCTTGATCACGATTCTCGTCCTTTTCCTTCGATTATGCTGATTGGATAGCTCTTAATTCATCTTCTGTGAATGTATATTTCTTACCACAAAATTGGCAGGTCACTTCTGCCCCATGATCTTCTTCAATCAATGGCGTGAGTTGATCTTTCGGGAGTGAATGAAGCCCTGCTTGGAAGCGTTCCTTGGTGCAGTCGCAGGCAAATTCAACTGGGTAATCATCGAGGAAGCGCACATTTTCTGCTCCCAGTAATTTCTCAATCATGCCTCGGGGATCGAGTCCATCCTCCAATAGTTCTGTCACCTGGGCAATTTCTTTCACAGCTTGTTCGATGCGTTCGATCACCGCGTCCTCCGCAAATGGCAGCACCTGAATCATCCAGCCACCTGCACGCTTGATCGATTCATCGGTGTCCACCAAGGTTCCCAAGGCAACCGCAGACGGAATCTGCTCGGACTGTGCTAAATAATAGGTAAAGTCCTCCGCGATCTCACCGGAAATGAGCGGCACCTGCCCGGTAAAAGGCTCCTCCATTCCCATGTCTTTGGTGATAGAGAGACTTCCTTGATTGCCGACTGCGCCGAAGACATCAATCTTGCCCCAATCATTGAGTGGAAGACTTACATGCGGTTGTTCTACGTAACCTTTGACTTGGCCGTGTCCATTGGCGGTGACAATCATTTGACCGAGGGGGCCATTTCCCTGAATGCGGACGGTCAGTTGATCATCCGAATCCATTCCCGATGCCAACAACAATGCCCCGGTTAACGTCCGCCCGAGTGCTGCCGATGCATTGCTCCAGGTATCGTGGCGTTGGTGCGCCTCTTGAACCGTTTGCGTCGTATCCACCGCCATTACCCGGATCTGGTCATTGAAGGCCAAAGCTTTTACTAATTGATCTGTCATAAATCATTGTACTCCTTTAAGTGGTCTTTCAAATGCCACTGCTCGTTGATAATATCCTCGACCATTATTCATAACCACGCCCCCGTTTGTCAAGCAAGCACCCTATTTAGGTTTCAATCTCTCCAGCAAAAAAGCGGACGTCTCATACATCCGCTTTTTGTTGACTGGCTCATGATTGGTAGTTCCCAAAAATAGAACACTACACTCTCAACGCTAATTATTTTTTTGTCGCTAAAAACCGTAACGCTCCTGTTCCTTCTTCCACACGAGTTGATAGGCTTCCGCCAGAACGAGGGTATCCTCTACTAAATCCTGAATCCGGAAGAGCACATCGTCATTATCAATCCCACTCAGTCCAAAGTCACGATCGTTCAGATAGACATAACGTGGGACAACATTGGCTTTCATATAGCCTAAGATTGGTTTCAACTGCTGCTCAGGAATCAAGAAGTGACGATTGGATCCGGCATTGGTGATAATGCCCACTGTCTTATATTCCAGTGCCTTTTGTGGGAGGAGGTCAAATACATTTTTGAGGACGGCAGGGATGGACGCCTGAAAAATCGGTGTCCCAATGAAAATAATGTCCGCTGCCATCATCGCTTTTGCTACCTCGCCTGTGTCTCCGGGATAATCGAGATAATTCCTCCCGTCCGCAAAGATTAAATCCTTGTGGCGCAGACTGATGTAATGGAGCTCATTGCCCTCACTGTGGTCGCGTTTGAGGAGGTCATAAAGAGCAGTGGTTGCCTGCTCCGTATGTTCCCCAACGTTGGAGCCAGATAAAACTAGGATATTCATAATAACCTCCTATAGTAATTCATCAATCTTCTGTTCCCATTGGTTAGGATTCTCGCGCGTGGATTTCGATGGCTTATGATCACGCGTATATTTCTTCACTGCTGGAAGAATTTCCGTTCCGATCAAGTCAAGCGTGTTCATAATTTCCTTGGTTGGAACGCCCCCAAAATCAATCTCAGCCACATAACGATCCATCCCGTAGAGTTCATATTGGTAAAGGATCTTATCAATAATTAATTGTGGATCGCCGACGTTGATGGAACTTCTGACGTCTTTTCCTTGAGCGAAGAGGCGACGATCAAAGCCTTGGCCGTTCGCCAGCATCATGCCCCGGTCAATATGTGGGTAGGCTTCGCGATAGGCCTGATCGAGGTCCTTATTCGCATAGAGGAAGCCACCTGTTGTGAGTGGGAGGTTGGTCCCATCGAAACCTTGACGATTAGCAACCGCCCGATAAATATCAATCGAGGTCTGGAAGTAATCACTCGTCCCTCCCAAAGTCGTGATATACATCGGAAGTCCTGCTAATCCCGCACGAATCGCAGACGCTGGAGGTCCTCCGACTGCCCGCCAGATTGGGAGACCGTGGTGTTCGTTATTGGGACGTGGAATCACCTGGGCATCTTTGAGGGGAGCACGGAATTTACCCTCCCAGTTGACGGTTTGATTTTCGTTGATCTGAAGCAACAGATTCAATTTTTCTTCGTAGAGTTCAGTGTAGTCATTGAAGTCATACCCGAGGAGTTCGAACAAACCGAGTCTGGATGCCCGACCCGCAACGATTTCCATGCGCCCATTAGACAAGAGATCGATCGTTGCTGCATCCTCGAATACACGCACTGGATCACTCGTACTAATGATCGTAGCGCTCGACCCGATCTTCATTTGTTTGGTTGCCTGAGCAATCGCACTGAGGATCACCATATGTGCCTGACTCACGAAATACTCCTGGTGGGATTCCCCCACATGGAAGATATCAACGCCGGCTTTTTCTGCGATTGTTGCCATCTCAACAATTTGATGGAGTCGATCCGCTGCTGAGATGCGCTCTCCTGTATGCGGATTTGGCATGTGGTCACCTAATGTATAGATCCCAAACTCGATGCCGTCTGATGTATCAATCTTAGGTAAGATATGTGGATTTTCCATTTTCCTTCCTCCTCATATTATTTCTTTATTCGTTTATTGTTTCAGTTGGCGTTTGACAGCAGGTAGTACTTCTTCTGCGAGTAAATCGAATGTTTCTTGGATATCCGACCATGGGAGCCCACCAAAATCAATCTCAAAGCTCAAACGATTTTGATGGAGATGTTCATATTGATAGAGCAGTTTATCAATTACAAGTGCTGGATCTCCGACATTCACGATGCTCTTAACACTCCGCCCCTGCGCAAAGGCTCGTTTGTTGAAGTGCTGACCATTCGCTAAGACAAAGCCGTGATCAATGTAACGGTAGGCAGTTCTAAAGGCGTCATCCTGATTCTTCTTCACCATCGTTAATCCGCCCGTCTGTACCGGCAGCTCCTCCAGAGTGTAGCCGGCTTCAACCCCCGCTTTTCGATAGCTATCAATGCGGTGTTTATACATATTGGTGGAACCGGCGAGATGCGCTTGATACAATCCGAGGCCTGCTTGTCCCGCCTTGATCGCAGAGGAAGCCGTATTCCCCACTCCACGATACAGAGGGAGTTTCCGCAGTGGTTTCGGATAGAGAGTCTGCTGGTGCAGGGACGAGCGATACCGTCCCGACCAAGTAACAGCCTCGGGGTGAACCAATAGTTGTTTCAAGAGTGCTAACTTCTCTTCGAAGATATCGGTATAGTCCTCTTGATCAATTCCATACAGCTGGAATCCACCGAGACGAGAAGCACGTCCAGCCACGAGTTCCATACGTCCGTTCGACAACAGGTCAATCGTAGTCGCATCCTCATATACTCGTACTGGATCGAGCACACTGAGCGTCGTCACGGAACTGCCGATTTTAATCCGCTTGGTCATAGCTGCCAGTGCCGCTAGAATGCTGAAATGTGACTGACTCACAAAATATTGTTGATGGGATTCCCCAACCTGAAAAGAATCGAACCCCGCCTGTTCCGCCAGTTGTCCCAGCTTGATAATCTGGCGGAGACGTTCCTGGGGCGGGATCTGTTCATGTGTCATTGGATTTGGCATATGATCCCCCAATGTATAGAGTCCAAATTCTAAAGGCATCTCTGGATAATCTGCCTGCATGCGCCTGTTCCTCCTTCCGCACTCTACTGTCATTTTACTTATTGCTGCCTTTTGTTAGCTATTCACTAACTTATTGTAAGCTATAAAAGTTCACTTGTCAACGATCTGTCTCTACTATTATATGATAGCGGTTTCTTTTGGACAGCAAAAAGCCCTCGCCCTAGGAAACACCTAAGACGAGGGTCATCCACTCATTTAAATTTAGTAATCTATTAGCGACGGGTCATTTTTGCTTTGAAGTCAACAGCACGGTTTACATAGAACATAATGGGTGCAGTGATAGCGAGAATAATTGCTTCACTGAGGATTAATGTTCCATAAGTTGCCCAGAACGGCATCCCGATCATGTAAAGCTCAATCCCGACGATAAAGATCATCAGACTGAAGACGATCACATCAACAATCAAGCGCTGTTTCATGTCTTTAGCAAAACGGTAGGCATAATCACAAATCAAGAAACTGATCAATGTATGCGCCGTCCCAAAGAAGAGGTCGAGCGCCCCTAGTCCGGTCGCAAAACCGTAGAAATTAGCGACAAACACACCGACCACGACACCCCATTTATAGCGACGGTCGAACGCATTGAGATGATTCAGTCCTTCTGAGATCCGAAATTGAATCGGGCCCCACGCTACTTGTGGCAGAATGAAGAATAATAATGCATAAATCGCAGCCACAATCGCATTAATCACGAGGACATGCGTGTTGGATTTTTGTTCAGACATCAAATTTCCTCCCTTAGTTTTTTTTACGTTGGCGGGTCACGAACAACGCCTCTCATCATAACGAAAAATTAGGCCCTTGAAAAGGCCTAATTTCTGTATCTCATGATTCATCTGTTCTGCTTTCGACGATGACATTGGCCATTGCATAATGATCGGTATGACTGATCGAGAGGTGGACCACTTCCCCTGGATTCAGCCCTGCCATATGGGGTTGACCGAGCGCTGTGGTTTTAACTACCATCTCATGAAAACTCAGAGGACTCCCCCCATAGATCCCGACGCCATATGCTTTGGCGTAGGCTTCCTTACTAGCCCAGCGTCCGGCGAGAAATTCCAGCTGGCGCTTCTCACTCGTTAATTGATCATAATCCGTTTGTTCAGAGGATGTGAGCAGTTTCTCGATAAAGCGAGGATTCATTCGTGCGTCCTTGATCCGATCGATTTCTACTAAATCGATGCCAATCCCGATAATCGCCATAGTAACCCCCCTAATGGATCTTGAAATCCTTGCGTGGGACTTTCTTCTTCGGCGTGTTTTGGGTAGTCTTCTCATCCGAACGGCGGTGATGATCGTTCTTCTGATGACTGGGATGAGCAGATTTCGTCTGTTTCTTCTCGAAATGGCGCTTTTTCTTATCCGTATATTTGCCTCGGCGTGCTTTCCCTTTGTAACCTTTCTTTGGCTTCAGTGGATGATCCGGTGAGATTTTAATTTCTTGGGTATGGTCCTTGGTGAGTGCATTCAACAAGGCCGATGCCAGATCCTCACTCGTATAGGTGTCCATCAAGTAGCCGAGCGCTTTTTGATATTTCTTTGGCTCATCCAAAGCGACCAACTGCCCCACCGCATTGACTGCCTGACGCATCTGCCCGGTGAAGGCCTCATTTTGCGTAGGCGGACGCAGTGGAGAGAGGGATTCTTTGGTCAGATTCTCGATCGTCTGAAGATAGCCCATCTCGTGGTGATCCACAAAGGTAATCGACATCCCGCCACGTCCGGCACGCCCAGTCCGGCCAATCCGGTGCACGTAACTATCCGGATCTTGCGGAATATCATAGTTATAGATATGGGTCACCCCACTAATATCGAGCCCGCGTGCTGCCACATCGGTTGCCACGAGGATAGTAATGTCCCCATTGCGGAATCGTTTCATGATGGAGGAGCGCTGATATTGATCGAGGTCACCATGGAGTCCGTCAGCCGCATAACCACGTTCAATCAATCCGCGCGACACCTCTGCCACGCGCCGTTTCGTCCGCGCAAACACAATTGCTAAGCGTGGATTATGGACATCGACAAATCGACAGAGCAGATCAAATTTTTCCCAGTCACGACAACGAGTGAAGTATTGTTTGATCGTCTGGGCCGTAAGCGTTTGGGTCTCAATCTTGACGGAAACAGGATCCGTCATAAAGTGTTCGCTGAGTTTTTTGATCTCTTCGGGCAGTGTCGCCGAGAAGAGGAGCGTCTGACGTTCCTTAGGCAGTGCACTCACAATCTGTTCAATATCATCAATAAAACCCATATCGAGCATTTCATCGGCTTCATCGAGGACCAGGGTTTCCACCCCACTCACCTTGAGAACATCGCGCTGAAGTAGATCGAGAATCCGCCCCGGTGTCCCCACCACAATCTGTGTGGGTTGCTGCAACTGGTGAATCTGACGGCGGATATCCGCTCCTCCGTACACCGTGACCACACGCAATTTCTTGTGCTGACCTAGGCGGAAGAGTTCCTGGCCGTTTTGGATCGCTAATTCCCGAGTTGGTGCAATCACGAGGGCCTGCACGCGCTGATTACTGCGCTTTGCTTTTTCGAGCAGGGGTAATCCGAATGCAGCAGTTTTCCCCGTTCCTGTCTGCGCTTGACCGAGGATGTCATTGCCTTCTAACCCGAGTGGAATTGTTTTCGTTTGAATCGGGGTTGCTTCCTCAAACCCCATCTCATCGACCGCCCGTAGTAGCGGAGCAGATAACTGCATCTTTTTGAATTTCATCTCAAGCTCCTTTCTCTGAGCTCATTATCTAAAAAAATAGTCGCTATCCATTCCTGACTATCGACTATTTTACCTTGTCCTTTTTAATGCCAGTTATCTTCTCCATTAAAAAGAACGGTGCATCAGGACTTGAACCTGATAGATATACGGGAAATCTCTTCCCCCTGATTCTCCTGATTCTATTGTAAGCGTAGCGCATTCACCACGTCAATCAGTCCCATCCCATGGCTCGCTTTGACGAGGATTTGATCATCTGGATGCAAGTCCTCCTTCAAATCAGTAATGAGCTGATCTTTGTCACTTGAATAATAGTGGATATGTTCAGCTGGGAAATTCTTTTTCAAGAGGGCATCTCTTAATGCGACGATTTCCGTCCCTAAGAGATAAACCTGACTGATAGATTCCGCATCAATCGTTTCCGAGACACTCGCATGTAATTCCTCACTGTAATCTCCCAGTTCCAGCATGTCCCCCAACACGAGGATCCGGCGACTGTGCATGTCTGACTCCGGCATCTGAGTAAATGTTGTGATCACGGACTTCATCGCACTTGGATTGGCATTATAGGTGTCATTCAGGATGCTGGAGTGATCCATTCCTGCGACCCATTCCATTCGATTCGCAGACAAGTGGAAGCCGGCCAATGCTTCTTTGATAATTTCCATGGAGAGTCCGAGCGTATAGGCAACCGCACAGGCCACGAGCGCATTCCGCACATTATGAAGACCGGCCACAGGGATCGCCATTTCCACTTCCGGCGCCATACTCGTGTAGAAGGTCGTCTTCTCTGGGGTGATATTGATGGACATCGCATAGACATCCTCCCCTTCATCGAGCCCCACACGAATGGCAGTAAATGGCAGATCCTCCCCGAGTTGTTCACTCAGGAGCGGTTCGTCGCCTGGATAGATAAAGGTGCCATTCTCCTTCAATCCGTTTAAGATTTCGAGCTTGGCTTTGGCGATATTGGCGCGAGAGACGAGATATTCAATGTGGCTCTCCCCAATCATTGTAATGACAGCCACATCTGGCGTTGCGAGCCGTGAGAGTGTGTCAATCTCGCCAAAATCACTCATTCCCATTTCTAACACCAAAACTTTGGTGTCTTCAGGCATGGTAAGGATCGTCATTGGCAGTCCAATTTCGTTATTGTAATTTCCCTGCGTCTTGTACACGTGGAAAGTCGCAGAAAGAGCCGCAGCGGTCATATCCTTGGTCGTCGTTTTGCCCGCTGATCCGGTGATGCCGACCACTTTTGGCTGGATCAGATTCAAATAATAATGCGCCAAATCCTGGAGGGCCTGGAGCGTATCGTCCACCTGGATCACAATAATATCTCTCGGGGCGTCGTTCGGGTCATTCGCCCAAAAAGTCGCCTTGGCACCATGATGAATGGCATCTGTCACAAATTCGTGTCCATCTCGTTCGCCTTTGAGCGGGACAAATAGCCCACCTGTTGGTATTTCACGCGAATCAAATGCCACACTGTCGATGGTTTCGTCACGCTGCATGGACGGATAATCGATTGCCCTAACACAGCGTACAATTTCCTTGATGGTTAAGGGTCTCATCGTATTATTCCCCCTCAAGTGCTAATGCCTCACGTTCATTGTAGCGTTCCATCGCCAAATCAATCAGTTCCGCTAAAATTTCCGCATAGGATTTACCTGTTGCTTCCCAAAGCGATGGGAACATGCTGAACTGGGTAAAGCCCGGTAAGGTATTAACTTCATTCAGATAAATATCGTTGTTGTAGGTCACGAAGAAATCACAGCGCGTGAGGCCGGCACAATCTAACGCTAAATAAGCAGAGCGTGCATAGCTTTGGAGTTGTTCCTTCAATGCGTCTGGGACCTCAGCAGGAATCTGCATTTCAACGGTATTATTAATGTACTTCGAATCATAGTCGTAGAAGGCTTGTTGTTTCACCAATTCACCAGGTACCGATACGATCGGATTGTCATTTCCCATCACGGCGAGTTCGATTTCACGCGCATTCACGCCCTGTTCAATAATGAGGCGACGATCATACTTAAATGCTTCTTCGATCGCTGTCATCAAGGCATCACGATTGTCTGCATAAGAAATTCCAACGCTCGATCCCATGTTCGCAGGCTTCACAAATAATGGATAAACCAGTTCACCTTCAATACGTTGGAGCGTTTTTTCTTGTTCATGCTCCCACTGGTAACGGCGAATCCAGGTAAATGGCACTTGTGGAATTTGTGCTTCACGGAATAACCGTTTGGAGACAATCTTGTCCATACCAGTCGCACTGGCGAGTACCCCACAGCCGACATATGGCACATCTAACGTTTCAAAGAGGCCTTGGATCGTCCCATCTTCGCCATTTGGTCCATGTAAGACTGGAAATGCAAGCGTATCAGGGCCCAGCACATCACTTGGCGTTACCGTCACCCCAATCGACGTTTCATATTCCGATGCGTTCCGATATTCTACTGCGTCGCCTGCCTCCATGTAGAGCGTTACATCGTCAGAGAGTGGGGCATGTTGTTCGTCTCCTGCAATCCATTCTCCATGATGATTAATATACACCGGACGTACCACATGTTCACTGTAGTCTAAGTGACGCATCACCGAGGCTGCTGTCAAAACCGAAATTTCGTGCTCAGGACTTTTTCCACCATAAATTAACGTTAGTTTCATTATTAACCTCCAAATGATTCACTATTAAATGCGGATTCCAAACGCCATTCTTTGTGACGCGGACTATAGATCAATGTGCCTAACCGTTCAGCCTTACTCAGCTGCAGTAACACCTCATCGACACGATCTTCCGCTAGATAGATGGGAATCTCCAGTTTACCTTTGATTCTCATTTCTGATAGATCAAAGACAACCCCTTCATAGAGCAAGGGCCGTAACGCTTTGATAACACTAGGCGATGGCACGGCGACCTCATGATGACGGGTGTAGCTACTCAACGAAAAGAGTGAACGCCTGGTTTCATAGGGTTGCACGGCATCACGCAACTGATGGGCCAACTGATAGAAGAACTCCGAGATGTGCCGGTAGTAACAGCGCATAATGTTGTTCTCCCCGGGCAGGCATACATAGTTATTCTGCAACTTATAGAAGAACGGCGAATGCCAATGGCGATTGGTGTGCTCCAAATAGAGGAGCTCCGCAATCTCTCCCGGCGTTAACTGATGCAGAAACTCTTGGGATTCATAATCGACCCATTTGACATTGTACTTTGCGGTCTTGATCTGCTGCTGAATGAACTCATCACACGCTTGACTCCCCCGAATCACTTCGAAGCGCGTATAGTCATCAAATCCCCCGATATTTTTGGGACCGGAGAGAATGAGCACATTATTAACCGGCTGCTTCATTGCTTCCCATAAATAATGTAAACCAATGCCACGCGTATCGACCTGATTCGTTGTGGTATCTAACAAAACGTAAATGTAGTTTTGGGACAAGTCCATCACCTCTCTTTTCGCTCATTTGATCAATCAGAATTCCCGACAATGGGCTCAATCGCAATATCCTTCCATTCTTATTAGACACATGAACAGCTTTTGATTGCGATCGTTTCTATTATACCTATTCTCTGGCGTAAAATGCACGCCTGATTAGGAATTTTACCATATCGCAAATAGAACGGTGAAGGGACTGTTGGAAGGTGCAAGGAACCTATAAACAAGGGGGGGGGGCTGGACAAAGGGCTATGAAACGCCTATACTCAGAAACGCTGATATCAACATTGGAGGAGGTTTATCTATGACATTGATCCATTTACCTTTTCAAACGAAACAACATACCCATCTCGCATCTACGCCCATCAAAGGAAAGATCGCTGTTCAAGATTTACCTGTTGCCTACCATAATCTCATCAACCTCTCGAGTAATGGCGGCTACACCATGGCGAGCTATCTCCCCACCAAACATAAAACGCTCGACGCAACGGATCATCTCTATGTGCCTTATATTGCCGGCCTCTATGACCATACACCGACCGAACCTTACCTCGTCCCCAACTTGCTAGCACAGACGGATTTTTATTTCCATCAAGATGTCGGGGAAGATGAGGTAATTTTCTACGAGGATCATGACCGTGTGTTGACCTTCGATTATACGGGACTGGCAGGCTCTAACCAACCGCGCATTATCTACCATGAGTTCTCAACGGACGTGCATTTTGCGGTAGCTGCCACCTTCCAGCATTTCCTAGACCAATTGTGCAATCACCCGGACGTCCTGCCACATCATTCCCTGGATTCATATCACCGGGCGAATGCGGCATTCCTGCATGTGGAGTCTCCGCGAGAACTGAGTCGTCTTCTCACTCATTATGCAGATCCTGCCTTGGCAGCTGACCACAAATGGTATCAGGCGTGGATTCACTATTTTTCCCACCACGAACAAACCCTCTACCAACACATCGCAACGAACAGCCTTGACTAAACAAAAGCCCACATCCCTGTGATTCAATCTCTTTGATCACAAGGATGCGGGTTATTTTTTTAGGATTAGGCTTTATTGAAACCATCAATAATTTTCTTTTCAGCCTTGTCATAAGGGAAGGTCTTAACAAGTTTGCCTTGGACAATGTAACGACTGACATCTGCCCCGGTCGGTGGGCACGTCTGGAGAGTAATAATCGCCTTGTCATCTTTCTTGAGGGATTCATCGACCAGATCGAGTCGCGTTGCTGGGACGAGATCCGCAAAGTAGGTCTCATATTCATAGACGGTATTCAGATCGGTGAGATAGATTTTATCACCTTTCTTGGTGTTATTCACCATATCCGTGAGCAACAGATTGGGGGCGACCGTCGACATATTGTGGAATGCGAGCGGATAATTATTCTCGCCCATTTTCTGATCAGGGTAGAACGTCCCCACCCCTGAAAGCAAGGCACTCTGACTCAAGCCTGCGATCACGGATGCCGAGGATTTCTGTTCTGGCATGTAGACCGCACCGAGGACCGTCAATTGATCCTTCCCGCTTTTGATCCGTTCCCTCGATGCAGCGACCTCTTCTGGCGTAGCGGTTTTCACATCATTGGTTTCATACTGCTCGGTTTTGGCTTTGGCGGTATTATCCTTGATTTGATTAGCATTATAGGCTGAAATCGACACGTCTTGCTGATTGAGCCATACTTGAACGCCGGGCACATAATGGTAAATAATCAGGGCAATCCCCACGATCATCAACACGATGCCAAACCAGCGCTTCCAATCCCATTTCTTCATAGTTTTAACCTCCGTTATCCGTTGAGGTTATTATGCCTGGATGAACGCTTAATTACAAGTATAACTATCTCGCTGAAATCATCAGTGATTGATTACACACCCGCCTCACAATAAAAGGACTCTCCCCTATTTAGGAAGAGCCCCTCCGCATTCGATCCATCCAGCTACAAGATTATTTCATGTGGCTCGGACCACCTTTATTTCTTTTCTTCCAATGCGCCATCCTTCATGACAAGGACGCGATCGCAATCCTCAATCAAACGCGTATCATGAGTCACCATAATCGTGGATTTTTGTTTTTCCTTCGTTTCCTTGGCGAGGATTTTCACTACCTCAATTGCACGATGAGAGTCCAAGCTCGCAGTCGGTTCGTCCGCTAAAATAATGGTTGGATCGGTATATAATGCACGCGCAATCGCTACTCGCTGCCGCTCCCCACCTGAGAGTTCTTCCGGATATTTGTTCGCAAGCTTCGTAATATCCAGTTGATCAAACAGACTCTCTATCGATTGCGGGCGTTCTCCCTGTTGGAATCGATCTGCCAAGGTGAGCTGATCCTTCACCGTGAGGAACGGTACAAGGTTAGATGCCTGAAGAATGAACCCAATCTCCTTGAAACGCCGGGCTGCGCGTTCTTTTTCTTTCTGTTCACTGAACGGTTGATCGTTAATATAAACGGCCCCCTCTGACGGCGATTGCAAGCCACCCGCAATCGTTAGGAAGGTGCTCTTGCCGGAACCAGACGGCCCGATAATCGCCACAAACTCGCCCTTATCTACGGAAAAATTGGTTTCCTTGAGTGCTTCGATCGTTTCGTCTCCATCTTGGTAGAATTTCTTTACGTTCTTAAATTCAATGGCTGTCATGTTGTTTCCTCCTATCCAATAGCTTTCAGTGGATCGATTTTAACAATTGTTCGAACGGAGAAGAGTGCTCCGATCACCGCAATCACAATCATTGCCACACTAATCCCACCGAAGAACAACCCATTCACGGTAAATGGGACGGCTACCGGCAGAATGGCTGAGGTTCCAAGCGTTAATAATAATCCCAAAATGACGCCGGTCGCTGATAAGAGGAAGGTCTGAGCAATCACAGAACGTGCGATGAAGCCACTCGAAATCCCCTGTGCCTTCATCACACCAAAGATTTCTGATTTCTGCATCGTTAAGACATACACGAAGATCCCAATCACAATTGCTGCAATCACAATTAAAAAGCCAATCATGAGCCCAAATGTCATCACCTGTGCACTATAACCCGGTAAGTCATTAATGAAATCCTTGATGTTAGATGCCTTGAAGTCCTCAGGCACTGAATCAATGTCGCCACGTACAACCACCGCATTAATCCGTGCATGATCACCATCCGTTGCTTGATTGTACCTTAGATCTTCATAGGTTTTGAGCGAGGTGAAGAGGACCGGTGACACTCTGAAACGTTCATCCTTTGTGAGGCCGACAATCTTCAGAGTATGATCACCTACTTTGATCGTGTCATTCAGTCCAATCCCATATTGTTTCACGAGGCTTTCATCGGCGACCACTTCATTTTCTGATGTGAATGAACGCCCTTCTGTGACTTTCGGCATTAGGAATTGGTTTGGATCAATCCCGAAGAAATTCACTTTGATTTTATCTGAACTATTTTCCTTGGAAATTGCTTCAAATCCGGTAGCAAGGAGCGCTTTGTCGTCTGCTTTGATCTTGTTTGCGTCCCCCTTGGTAAATATGGACATATCCAAACTATTATCAGCATCCTCCGTCATGACGATCTGGTCCGCCTGCCACTGATCAACTGCGAGCCTACCATCTTCCGCGAGTCCATACGCTAGCCCCGTCAAGAAGAAGACCAAGTAGGCAATCAGAAACATGACCCCCGTCACGAGCACGTAACGTAATTTCGAATGGCGAATTTCATTAATGGCCAAAAACATGATGATTCCTCCTATTTTTTCACTTAACGCGCTCAAGTATACCACCCGCTCTCCATGAACAAAAAATGATAACTTTTGATTTTAGCGATTAAATTTGAGGAATCAACCTCATTAACAGAACAGCGGTTTCATCCGCTAAAATGGTGATTTCTCGCATTCTAGGTTGTACAATGATTGTTTCAAAAGAATCCCAGGAGTTACAGGTAGCTCCCGTTTTATCATTGCTTTCAGGCAAAGAAAAAAGGCCTCACACTCCGAAGAATGTAAAGCCTTATTCATCAAATGGATCCTAGTGGCTAAATGGACATCGCTGTCAACGCCACCGGATAGATTATTTGTTGGTAAAACCGTATTTCTTGTTGAAGCGGTCAACCACACCATCTGCTTGGGTGAATTTCTGACGACCGGTGTAGAATGGATGAGAGTCAGAAGTTACTTCCATACGAATTAATGGATAGCTGTTTCCATCTTCCCATTCAACGGTTTCTGCAGACGTTTGGGTTGAACCAGATAAGAATTTGTAACCTGTTGTGGTGTCCATGAAGACAACCTTGTGATAATCTGGATGAATGCCTTGTTTCATTACGATACTCTCCTTTTCGCCCTGAATATCTTTCACTTCAGAGATTATTTTGCATAACAAAAGGATCTTATCATATCTAAACACTCCACGCAAGCAACAGCCTAAGAAAACAGGAAAATTTAGGGGATCTAGAGCGGATATACGACGGCCTTAATCCTCTAAATTAATTAAACGGTTCAATGGGTGTAGGTGTCCTCGAATAGCACTCACTACGACGCCCGTAAACATGGCCGTAATCAGTGTTCCCTCGCGAATCCCGATGAATTTACCGGTTGCTAAGAAAGAGATCAACCCCGCCGCAATCACCATGGCACAATCATTATAGATCTTGGCGCGCCCAAATGGCAGGTTGAACCGTAGCGCAATCGCCCGGGCCACACCTTCACCAGTCATGAGAATGGTTTGGGAACCGACTTCAAAATAAACACCGATCCCGAGAATAATAACAGATAAAACCATCCATCCAAATTCAGCCCAGTAACTCGGCATCGGGAGGGTGTGCTTGAAGATCCCCATGAAAATATCAATAAAGAAACCAAAAATAAAAGCGGGGATGAGCTGGATCACGATCTTAAACGAGCGGTCCCGCCCCAATAAAAACCATTCAATGATGAGTAAGATCACCTGAAAGATATTACTCATTCGTCCTAAAGGCTGATTGAGTAGGATGCTCACGACATTCGGGACACTGGAAATCGGAGACGTCCCAAGCATCGCCAATCGTGCCATGGCTACACTCGCCCCCATTAGGGCCATCCCGATTAAGAGAATAAAATAATGCTTGATTTGATATGTCACTGCTTGTTTGTTCATAAGCAAACCTCCTTTTTAGTAGTGATGTCATTCGTTCCCATTTCGTTCACAAGTGAACAATATCACTCTACTATATTTACTCTTATTTCGCCTGCTTGTCTATCATTTTCCATTCGTCGAAAAGAAAATATTGGTAGATAGTGATTGAGTCGCAGTTTCTCAACAGAATGCCCCCTCTTATTAAAAGGGGATAAGGGATAGGAGTGTCTTTTTACATCACTAAATACTTACTAATAACAAGCTTTATTCGAATAAAAAAGAGGGTGAAATTTGAGAAAAAAAGGGGTATGCTATTGGTTGATGTTTTTGAGGCCTTCCTTTTTTGGATGAAGAGAAGCATGGGAGAATGAGAGGATGGTTTGATACCAAAGTAATTCCTCTTGTTTTTGTTATTTCCATTTCCCATTCATCCTAAAACTGAAGGTTCTCTTGGTAATGTGACATCCACAAAATGATTAAGGGGGCCCACTCACTATGCAAATTGGTTTTGATACTGACAAATATCTGGCAAATCAATCCAAGCAGATTCTCGATCGCGTCAAAGGCAAGGATAAGCTCTATCTCGAATTTGGCGGGAAACTCGTTGGAGATAAACATGCCAAGCGCGTACTGCCGGGATTTGATGAGAACGCCAAAATGAAATTACTCCAAACCATCAAGGACAAGGTGGAAATCATTATCTGTATCTACGCAGGTGATATCGAAAATAACAAGGTGCGTGGCGACTATGGGATTACCTATAACGAAGATGTACTCCGCTTGATTGATGAGTATCATTCTTATGGCATTCCTGTTAACAGCGTCCTCGTGACCCGCTACAATCATCAACCGAACGCAAAATCCTTCATGCTCAACCTCAAGAACCGTGGCATTAAAGTCTACCACCATGAAGCTATCGACGGCTACCCTACTGATATGGACACCATCTTCGGTCCAGACGGTTTTGACAAGAATGCCTACATTGAAACCACAAAACCCGTTGTTGTTGTCTCTGCACCAGGAGCGAACAGCGGGAAACTCTCCACTTGCCTCAGCCAAATCTATCACGAAAACAAACGCGGCGTAAAAGCCAGCTATGCGAAATTTGAAACCTTCCCTGTCTGGAATTTACCACTCAAACATCCTGTCAATGTCGCTTACGAAGCAGCCACCGTAGATATTAACGACGCCAACATGATCGATAGCTACCACTACGATGCATATGACAAGGTAGCAGTCAACTACAACCGTGACTTGAACATCTTCCCGGTTATTCGCCGGATCCTGGAAAACATCCTGCCTGAAGAGGACGTCTACCAGTCCCCAACCGACATGGGTGTGAACTGTGTCGCAGACGGAATTATTGATGATGCAGTCTGCCAGGAAGCTGCCAAACAAGAAATCATCCGCCGTTACTTCTCCGTTCATAATGACGTCAAGAAGGGACAACTCCCTGAAGAAGCCAAAAACCGGATTGGCATTATTATGGAAGAAAGTGGCCTCAAAGTGACCGATCGCGCTGTCGTGGCCCCTGCCCGTGAATATGCGAATGAAGTGAAAGCACGCGTGGACGAAAGCGAACCGTCCCCAGTCATTGCCCTGCAGTTGGATGACGGCCGCATTGTAACCGGTCGTTCCAGCGATGTGATGGATGCAAGTGGGGCTGTCATTATGAACAGCTTGAAGGTACTCGCTGGAATCAATGATGAGATTGATCTCCTCGCTCCGATAATACTCAACGCTATCCAAGAACTTAAAGAAGATGGTTTGAGCGAACATACCTCGACGTTGAGCGCCCATGAATTATTGATTGCCCTCTCCGTCAGTGCCTTCACGAACCCAACCGCAAAACTCGCCTACAGCCAATTGAATAAACTCCAAAATACCGAAGCCCATGCGACCTTCATCCTCACACATGAGAATGAACAAACGCTCAAACAGCTTGGAATCAACATCACTAATGACCCTGTCTACGCAAATGGAAAACTCTACTACAATTAATCATGCTTAAATAAGTACACAAAAGCAACTCGTTTCATGACCCAATATCGATCATGGCGCGAGCTGCTTTTTATGCATATTAATTTATGAAGCTGTTATTCTACCTCAGGAACATCCACAATCTGGCGTTCAAATGGATCGGAGGAGAATTGTTGGTTGAGGATGTATTTTGCCCATTCCTGCGCACCGAAGAGAGAATGATCGCGGTAGTTTCCGCAACTCTTCCGCTCTACACCCTGAACATCGGACCATTGACTCTTCACAATGTCTCGTAATACCCGAGTATAAGCGATCGCCACCTCTTCTGTGGTAGGTTCCCCCCACGTCGAGAGATAGAATCCCGTTCGACAACCCATTGGCGAGAGATCAATCACATTCTTCAGATGATCGCGGATGTAGCCGGCTGAGAGATGTTCAATGGTGTGGAGGGCGGCAGTTGGGATGGCTTCTTGATTCGGTTGGGTGAGACGAATATCAAACTTGGAGACGACATCACCTTTAGGGCCTATCGTTTGCCCTGCCAAACGTACATACGGCGCTTTGACTTTATCATGATCGAGGGTAAAACTTTCTACTTCTGCCATTACTATGATCCCTTCTCAAAAAATCGTCATCTAGAATTTACGTCCTAAAATCCGCTCTAAATCGTTCATATCATTATCCTTCGCTGGTTGAATTGGGCTCATGTCCTTCATCAATTTCTCAGCTGCGGAGGTCTCTTCATCGGTTTCATCATCTACATCGATCTGCCAACTCGCCAATAATTGTTCAATAATCGTGAGCTGCTGGTCATTGAGTTGCTTCAATCCTTCAGTAATTCGTTCGAGTGGTGTCATGGAAAAGCTCCTTTGTGATGGTTCTGTTTATACTTCATGTGTGGTTAATTTCATACCACACGATCAGTCCTATCCTACCACATAATAAAACCTCCAACCACCAGACTAGCTGATGATGGGAGGTCGATTAGTGTGTTAGAGGGACACCCAGCCTTTTAAGAGACAGCGACTCATATCCCAAGAGTCCCATCCGTACCAGGCAGGTTCATTGATCGTATCGATATTGAGCTTGTACGTCCAATAAATGTAGCCTTCTCCTTGATTCCACGCATCCACCGAACTCTGCCACAATGCTTGGTAGGTTCTTTTGAGTTCTTCTTGGGTGAGTGATTGATCCGCTTCAAAGGCTGCCTGAGTGGGATTAATGCCGCCCTGAGTATCGACACCCGCTGTATAGGAATTAAACAGCGACCATTCGCCCACAAAAACCGCCAGCCGCAAAACAGCTTCTCTGCCCTGTTTTTTGGTTGACGGTTTTACTTTTGTATTGAATGATCTAAGTTTTATTCCGTCGTTCTGACCTCCGCAAATTGAAAATCAATCACCTTTTCAACATCGCGCGGATTGAGTTCGACGGCTTTTCCTACTTCACCAGCACTGAAACTGACGGTCTCATATTGAAGCATTGAATCATCGAAGGTCGTGACAAACTCCTTCTTCATGCCAATGGGGGAACAACCGCCGTGAATGTAGCCGGTCAGAGGGAGGAGATCCTTCTGCTTCAACATATGGATGTTCTTTTCTCCTACTGCTTTGGCGGCTTTCTTCAGATCAAGTTCCGCTTGACTCGGCACCACGAAAACATAATGATCTCCGGATTTGCCGGTCGTGACGAGAGTTTTGTAGTTGTGATATTGATCCATATCCCTCATCTCCTGCCACAGATGCGGGGTATAATCGATCTGATGTTGCTCTAATAAACGCATGACGTTGGTTTTCTTATTCTTAGCCAAGAGTATCCTTCCTTTGATTGGTTAGCGTGCGTTATTGGTGTGTGTTTAATTTTCGGGGGTCTCTGGGGGTTGAGGCATTTTCTCGTTGTTTGCCTTCTGACGTTTGGCATTATCCAAAAAAGTTGTGACATGTTCCACCAGTTTATCGTTTGTTTTCACCCGACGCAGCTCCTGCAAGAGCTGCTGGGTATTGGCGGTGGTATCGTCTGTCATGGCTTTCCGGAGTTCCCACATGACCCGTTCCGTCTCCTCATTCAACAGGAGATCATCGCGACGGGTGCTGGAACGTTTAATATCCACGGCTGGGAAGATGCGGCGTTCTGAGAGTTCGCGGCTGAGAATGAGTTCCATATTCCCGGTGCCTTTGAATTCCTCATAGATCATGTCATCCATGCGCGAACCGGTATCAATGAGGGCAGTAGCGAGAATGGTGAGACTCCCGCCATCCTCAATATTCCGGGCTGACCCAAAGAACCGTTTCGGCCCATAAAAGGCAGATGGATCTAACCCACCTGAGAGCGTCCGACCAGATGGGGGTTCCACCAAGTTATATGCCCGCGTGAGTCGTGTGATCGAGTCCATCAAGATAATGACATCCCGTTTGTCTTCTACCAAGCGCCGCGCCCGCTCTAACACGAGTTCAGAGACGCGCACATGATTTTCGGGTCTCTGATCGAAGGTAGAGGAGACCACCTCGGCTTTGACATTGCGCTCGAGATCCGTCACTTCTTCAGGACGTTCATCGATAAGAAGAATGATCAGTTCCGCCTCCGGATAATTATGCGCAATCCCGTTCGCAATCGCCTTGATTAGCATGGTTTTGCCTGCTTTTGGAGGAGCTGCAATCAATCCACGCTGGCCAAATCCCACCGGCACCATCAAATCGATCAGGCGCGTGGCAATGTCATTCGGGGTATATTCCAGTTGGATCTGTTCGTCCGGATAGATTGGCGTGAGTGCAGGAAAATGATCGCGTTCCGTTGCTTCTTCGGGATCCTTTCCATTAACCTTGTAGACATGCATGAGCCCCAGGTAACGTTCATTACTCTTCGGTTGGCGCGCCGTCCCTGAGATGAGGTCCCCATTGCGGAGGCCGAACCGCCGCATCTGAGACGTTGAGATATAGATATCTTCTTGACTCGGAGAATAATTGATCGGCCTTAGGAAACCAAACTCGCTCCCTGTAATATCTAAGACCCCTTCGACCGAGACATAGCCCTGCGCATTTTCTTGTTGGCGCATCACAGCCATAATGAGCTCTTTCTTGTTCATCTTGCTGTAGTACGGGATCTTATATTTTTTAGCATAATTATAGATATCCTTGAGATGCATATTCTGGAGCGCCTCAAAGCTCACATAGGGATCCTTTTGTTGGTTCTTCTTTTTGGTTTCTGATTCTTTTTCCGTCATTAAAACGTCCTTTCCCGACAAAAAAACAGCACAAAATGGCTGTTTTTTAACGCAGGTGATTAGTCCTCGTCGTCAATAATGAGTTGGATATCCCCGCCGAGCGCATTAAATTTCTCTGCAATATGATCATACCCACGCAGAATATGGTCCGCCCCGTAAAGTACGGTCGCTCCCTCGGCCATCAATGCTGCATTCACTAAGCACGCACCGGCTCTCAGATCAGAAGCTGTCACTTCTGCTCCGTGGAGTTGGTTTGGTCCCTTGATATGAATATCGTCATTGTGAACTTCAATAGCTGCCCCCATACGCTGCAGTTCTGGGACATGCTTCACACGTTTTGGATAAATGGTATCGCGGATCGTTCCATGCCCCTCTGCCAATAGCAAGAGAGGCGTGATGGGTTGCTGGAGGTCTGTGGCAAAACCGGGATACGGCATGGTTTTGATGTTAACCATCTTGAGCGGAGAGGTGGCTGGATGCACATAGATGGAATCGGGATAGACGTCCATCTTTACGCCCATCTCACCCATCTTCGCAATCAAGCCATCAATATGTTCCGCAATCACATTATGAATAGTAACCCCCTGTCCGATCGCTGCTGCTGCCGTTAAATAGGTCCCAGCTTCAATGCGGTCCGGAATAATTTGGTGGATCACCCCGTGGAGTTCCTCGACCCCTTCCACACGAATCGTCGAGGTCCCAACACCACGGATCTTAGCACCCATTTTGTTCAGGAGCGTGGCCACGTCGATAATTTCTGGCTCCCGCGCTGCATTATCAATCACGGTTTCTCCCTTGGCGCGAACAGCTGCTAACATAATGTTGATCGTCGCACCAACACTCACGACATCGAGATAAATATCTGTTCCAACGAGACCGTGCGGGGCATCGAGACCCACCGCTCCGAACCGCGTCTCTACGTCAGATCCGAGCAACTCAAAACCTTTGATGTGAAGATCAATCGGACGGGGCCCAATCGAACATCCCCCCGGTAACCCCACTGTTGCGGTCCCATATTTTGCGAGCAGAGCCCCCATGAAGTAATAAGACGCCCGTAAACTCTGTATTTTTCCTTCTGGCATTGGCACATTGATCATCTCAGTGGGATCAATCATGAGGGTTCCCTGGTTAAAGGTCGCTTTTACGTTGAAGTCATGCAGGATTGCGATCAAGGAATGGACATCCTGAATGTCTGGTACTCCCTCCAAAACAACGGGGGAGTCTGCCAAAATAGCAGCTGGGATCAATGCGACTGTACTATTCTTCGCCCCACTGAGGGTCACCTCACCATGGAGTGGTCGCCCTCCATTAATGACAAATCTTTTCATTTCTCGTTCCTTTCGCTGATTTGTATTGGGTGGCTGTGAACAAGTAGCTAGCCTCTTTCGGCCACACGTGATATAGAGCATGATGAAATCCATCCATAGACGAATCATCACTCTGCCTTCCAACTAGTAAAAAGAGGATCTTCAGAAGACAAAAATGCTCTATCCAAAATTACTTGCATTTTATCACACCGCTTGAATGCTTGACAAATGAGAGGGCGCTTTCACATGGAAATTTAGTAAATCCGTAAAAGGCATAGATCCCCGACCTTACAAGAAAAAACCAGCACGTCACTCCCCTCTATCAGTGAAAATAAACGCACTGGTTTGAAATAATTTTCATTTGGTTTTTGTATGATGATGCTCAGTTAATGGTCTAAGCGTGCGCAATCGTGTTCATGGATTTGGCATTGTCCTGTCCATAGTAAGCAATTTTGCCGTGCTTACGATAATAATGTTTATCTAATAAGTACTGTGGCACATGCACATCTTGGCGAGTCAAATTCAGAGCATGATAATCGATCTCTGCGACGACTTCCAGCACTTTGGCGTTATAGACAGCTTTAGCGGGCGTTGGTCCCCACGTGAATGGCCCATGCTGACTGACGATAACAGCCGGCACCGCATTGTAGTCAATCCCGCGGTCCTGGAAGGTCTTCACGATGACTTTCCCGGTATTTTCTTCGTAGGCCTCCTCAATCTCAGCTTGTGTCAGTTCCTCAGAGATTGGAATATCCCCATAGAACGTATCGGCGGCCGTGGTATTCAAATTTGGGATATCCATGTGCGCAGAGGCAAAGGCAACGGCCCATGGTGAATGCGTATGAACAATCCCCCCAATTTCTGGAAAGGCATTGTAGAGAACGGTGTGGGTCGGGGTATCGCTGGACGGATTCAAATCGCCTTCCACGACCTCGCCTTTGAGGTTAATGACCACCATATCATCCGGCGTTAAATCCTCATAATCCACACCAGAGGGTTTAATGACAAAGAGCCCTTTTTCACGATCAATTCCGGACACATTCCCCCAGGTAAAGGTCACTAAATCGAGCTTGGGCAGCTGCATATTGGCTTCATAGACTTCTTGTTTTAATTTTTCTAGAACCTGTATTCCCTCCTATTTTTAGATAGCGCTGTCATTTATTGAATGCACCAGCGCAAGGTTGCTTGATTTTCCCTTATTTCACAGGTTCTTGGATGAGCCCTACCTGTTCAAATAAATCATCAAAATAAGACTTGGCTTTTTTTACTTCACTCAGTGGATCTGCGGCTTTTCGGTCCGCATTTCAATCGTGAACGCCCCGCCGTAATAGAGCCGTTTCAACGTTCTGAGACCCCCTTCAAAGTCCACGATCCCTGCCCCAAATGGTACATCGCGGAATTGCCCGCTGCTCTCTGCCGTCACAGGGGTGGTGTCCTTGAGATGAACGGATACGATCTGATCAATCCCCTGTTCCAATTCGTACCCCCACATTATTCTCCGGCCAGGCGGTGAGATTGCCGAGGTCCGGATATGCTTGGAGCCACGGACTGTGAATTTGACTTTTGATGGTGTTGATCTTGGTCAAGGCATTCAGGAAAGGATCATCCATGGTTTCGATTGCCAAGACGACTTCTTTCGCCGCCGCATATTGGACCCCACGCTGTAAGTTCTCAATGAAATATCCCCGTGAAGTTGCGGTTTTTGGCTCATAGTACACATCGTAACCCGCGAGCTGGATGTTATGAATACCGAGATCCACCGCTAAATCAACGGCCTTGTAGAGCATATCGAGGCTTTTCTCACGAATAGCTGGATCCGCGGACCCTAATGGATAGCGGCGATGGCCACTAAGCATGAGAGTATGAATCCGAACCCCCATTTCCCAACTGGCATCTCGGACCTCGGCGCGTTCCTCTTTCGCCCAATCCAGACGTTTCAACCGCTCATCGCTCTCATCCACCGATAATTCCAGGAAATTAAAACCTAAATCGTGCACCTGCTGCAAGCGTTCGTGCCACGAATCCGTTTTTGGGAGTGCCTTCTCATAGATTCCCAGTGAGTTCAATCTGTTTCCTCCTTTTTGAATGAAAAAAGCGGCCTCCCCATTCAACTGATCTCAAACAACGACTGGCATTCATAAAAGAGCAATGCACACCCATCTTTTCTGTCCATTTTGGGCGGTGGTAAATCCTGCCACATCCACATACCAAAGAACCTGCTTTCACCGACCATAAGCGCTCTTTCCAAAAGAAAAAACAGAAGTAGGAATTTTAGGATGAAAACTCCTGCTTCTGTCTCACGATCGTTTAACGTATTTTCAGGCGTCAAAAAAACTAGTGATATGATCTAATGCGAAATATACACTTGGCTATGCGTCTAACAAGCCGACGCGGCGGAACACCTCATCGACGCGGCGCAAGTGATAGGACGGGTCAAAGGCGTCGTCGATTTCTTCAGGTGTGAGTAGTTGTTTGATCTCGTCGTTCTCCTCTACTAGGGCTTTGAAATCGCGCTGTTCATCCCAACTGATGGCAGTGAGCGGTTGAACGAGGTCATATGCCTTTTCACGGGAGAGGCCCTTATCCACGAGTTTCAACAGGACGCGCTGACTGAAGATCAACCCGTGCGTCGCCTGCATGTTTCGTTTCATATTCTCTGGAAAAACTGTCAGCTGTTCCACAATCCGGCTGAAACGGTGCAGCATATAATCCACCAAGATGGTCGTGTCCGCCAAAATGATCCGTTCTGCCGATGAATGGGAAATATCCCGCTCATGCCAAAGAGAAATATTTTCATAGGCAGTGACTACATGACCGCGGCAGACACGTGCTAACCCCGTCACATTCTCAGAGCCAATTGGATTTCGTTTGTGTGGCATCGCACTGGAGCCCTTCTGTCCTTCTGCGAAGTATTCCTCGACCTCGCGCACTTCTGATTTCTGGAGGCCGCGGATTTCGGTTGCGATATTTTCAATGGTCGTCGCAATCAATGCCAAGGTCGCAATATATTCCGCATGGAGGTCGCGTGGCAAAACCTGGGTGGAGATTTCTTGCGGACGAGTGCCGAGATGTTCACAGACATATTGCTCAACAAACGGAGGGACATTTGCAAAAGTTCCCACTGCTCCTGAGATTTTCCCGGCTTCTACGCCACGTGCCGCATGTTCGAAACGCTCAATATCCCGTTTAATTTCAGAGTACCAGCGCGCACATTTCATCCCAAATGTGGTCGGTTCTGCGTGCACACCATGCGTCCGGCCGATGCAGACGGTATCCTTGTATTGGAGAGCTTTCTCTTTCATCACCTGGAGGAAATGCTCGAGATCTTTGCGGATCAGATCATTCGCCTGTTTTAATTGATAGCCCTGTGCCGTGTCCACCACATCGGTACTGGTCAAGCCGTAGTGAATCCATTTCTTCTCTTCACCGAGGGATTCCGAGACCGTCCGGGTGAAGGCCACCATGTCGTGACGCGTTTCCTGCTCAATCTCTTGAGCGCGTTCCACTGTGAAGCTTGCATCTTTACGGATCTTTTGGGCGTCTGATGCGGGAATTTCTCCGAGTTCAGTCCAGGCTTCCACTGTAAGGATTTCAACTTCAAGCCAGGTTTGGTACTTATTCTGTAAGGACCAAATGTGCCCCATTTCGGGACGGGTGTAGCGATCAATCATTCGTTAATTTTCATCCTTTCCACTGTCACTGGAGTCTTTTTTAGAGTTCACCAAGGTCCAGCCTTTGTAGGAGTTTGGTTTCACTGGGGAGTGTTTAGCAATGTAGTCTGCGATGACTTCTGGCATTTCGATGTCCCATTTCTCAACCACATGCTCTTGATCCAGAACTGGGAAATCGCCACCTCCACCCGCGCGGTAGTTGTTGTAGACGATCTTGAGTGCTTGGTCAGGTTGGATTGGTTCATCGTGATAGGTCACATGGCTGATTCGTTCGCCCACAGGTTTGGCGATATCTACTTGGTAGCTGATACCTGTGTAGAAATCGTAATTATAGGCTTGGTATTTCGGTGCAATGTAAGCCGGATTAATCGTAATCTCGCCTTGTTCATCGAGTACGAAATACTCCACGTTCTTCTCGAGGATTTCTTTGAGCTCTTTTCCAGTCACTTGTACCATGGTTGGTTTATTCGGGAATGGATAGTTATCCATCACATCCCGGTAAGAAATATCACCAGCGAATCCTTTGATGTCATCACTAAAGGCAGAGGTCGCGGAAATATCTGCATCACTCACAGACATCTGAATTTCATTAATCAAATCAAAGTACGGATGCCCCTCCATCTGCGCTGTGTGGAGGTCTGAAACAGTGAGGTCCATCGCTGTCTCTCCCAGTGGCTGATCCAACCATTTTTGGACTTCCGAAACGTCTGCTTTCACGAGATTCAGGATTTCCTCATCCTCGCGCAGCTGGCGGCAATCGATCAATTCGGCTTGGCTATCCGTGACGGCGTAGTGAGTCCCTTTTGCTTCGATGGTGAGATCCACACGCCCTAACACCATCCCTTTCGATCCCGGTTGAATCACTGGAATACCATCCACACGTCCAACAATTTCTCGGTGCTGATGACCTGTGAGGAGCACATCGATTGGCAAACCACTCGTCGCCAAATCATAGGCTTCATTCTCCCCGGTTTCTTCCTCAATCCGTTCACCGGTCTCAATGTAGCGCGCAAAACCACCGTGGTAGCTCACGATGATGATGTCACATTGGCGCTGTTCTTTGAGATATGGCACCCAACGTTTAGCAGTCTCAACAGCTGATTCGAAATGAAGCCCCTCAATATGTTCGGGTTCCTCCCAATGTGGAATGTACATAGTGGTCAAACCGAGAATGGCAACCTTCACGCCCTGGTAGTCACGAATCACATAGGGTTGCCCAAGTGCAGGCGTCCCCTCATCATCTACAATGTTGGCGCAGAGCAGGGGACAATTGAGTAATTTCTTGGCTTGGAAGAGATACTCCTGTCCAAAATTAAACTCGTGATTGCCCGGAATCCAATAATCCACATCCATCGCGTTGTAGACCTTAGTGATGGATTCTGGGGTGTGTTTGTAGCCATGTTGATAGGCAGCGAGCGGGGAGCCAAGGATCGAATCGCCATTATCAATATAGAGTACGGGATGATCCAATTCCTGGCGCAGGCGTTTGATCATGGTAGCCGTTCGCGTATAACCATATGCCTCTACCGCATCGATATCCTTATCACTTTGAGCAGTGAGGTAGCCGTGTACATCACTCGTCTCCAAAATCGTTAGTTTCATTGCACCACATCCTACTTTCATCTTTAGTATCTATTATTAAGGGAGTTCACAGCTCTGAACACATGGGCTGTTCTATTTATTCTTTTTGATAATGTCCTTCGCGTTCTGTTCAAGCTGTTCCATCGTTGTTTTAATATCTTTACCTTCCAGAAGCATCTGATCCTGTGCTTTCTTCCAGTCATCGCGGTATTCACCGGAGCCCACATATTTCGTCTGTGCCTGGGCATACTCGGCTTCTTTGGTCGCTGCTTTGGCTTCAGGATGTTCCTTGAGGTAGTTTTGATAGGTTTCAGTATTCATGCCGGCATGGTTGACAGGAAGGTATCCAGATGCCACCGCCCATTTTACGGTATTTTCCGGCTGCAGTAAGAAATGCATAAAGGCAACGGCACCACGTTTTTGATCATCGCTGGCGTCTTTGAACACAGTCAGATCATTCCCTGCTAAGAGTGTCAGTGGATCGCCCTCATTAAAGGTTGGGAGTTCCACGGCTGTCCAGTGAATCCCGCTGTCCTTAGCAATAGGCGGGATGTAGGCGAGTCCGGTCGATGAACTCGCAAAGGTTGCTACTTCCCCGCGCCCAAATGGTGTCGACATGTAGTCATCTTCTCCAGGGAGACGTGCCCAACCAGCATCGAGTGCCTGTTTGATGTATTGGATCGGTTCAATCGCCTTGTCGCTCGCAATGTCGACGGTGGAGAGGTCACTTTTAATCCAGGCCGCCCCATTTTGACGCGCCATGGTTTCAACTTCCATTTCCACACCAGATTCAAATCCTAAGGCATAACGACTATCGCCATTCGCTTTCATCTTTTCACCAAACGCTTTGACATCCTCCCAGGTCTTTGGCACATCAACATTGTATTCCTTCAAGATATCTGTATTGACGAAGAAGACCCGTACCGATTTAGCGAATGGCATTCCCATCAGCTTACCTTGATATTTCACGCCATCCATGAATCCTGGATAAATATCATCCAATTCCTTATCAGTGAAACCGTCCTTGCCCTTGATCCAGTCATCTAATGGAGTGAGGAGGTTGTTATGCGTCCAGTCCGCAATATTGGACGGGGTGGCTTGGGCGAGGGTCGGTAATTCCTTCGAGACACCGGCTGCCATCACCTTTTGCGACAGGGTATCATAATCCCCCTGACTCTGTTCTTTCACATGATAGGTCTTTTGCGACTGGTTGAACGCCTTCACGAGATCGCTCAACGCCTCTTGTTGGGGACCATTCATCGCATGCCAAAAGGTGATCTCCACTGGCGTATCTGTTGTTTTCTCTGCTGTCGATGATTCCTGCGCAGGTTTATCAGTATTTACGCAGGCGCTCAATAACAAAACACTGGCAAGCGCTAACAATCCGCGCTTTAGTTGTTGTTTCATGATGATTAATTTTCTTTCCTTTCCTCGGGTGGTTTCATTGAACCACTCGTACGTGATGTCGATCTATCTAATCATGTTCTCTGAATCTGCCACGTCGATTATCTACCCTCTCTACATCCATTGACATGCACAATACGTATACAATTAAATTTTATCATATCCTGTTCCCATTGGCTGTATCAGAAGCGAAAATCATGATTTTCTATCGGAGCCAAAA
Organism: Aerococcus sp.; assembly: GCA_030528285.1. Classification (GTDB taxonomy): domain Bacteria; phylum Bacillota; class Bacilli; order Lactobacillales; family Aerococcaceae; genus Aerococcus. Next base: position 266,036 of record JAUMZE010000001.1, read on the forward strand.
TAAAAGTTATACAAAAAGCCGCACACTCATTTACTTGAGCGTGCGACTTGGTGCGTGTGCTTAAACACTTAGAAAAGGTTATTTATTGTTGTCTTCAATAATTTTCTTCGTGTCTGTCTGGAATTGTTCCATCGTTTGTTTCAGATCTTGGTTTTCAACCAACATCTTGTCTTGGATCTTAGACCAGTTATCACGATATTCACCGGAGCCAACAAATTGAGCTTGGGAAGTCGCATATTCATTTTCTTTCGTTGCGGCTTCTGCTTGTGGGGTTTCCTTCAAGTAGTCTTGGTAAGATTTTTCAGCAACCCCTTTACGGTTAACAGGTACATAACCGGTCTTCGTTGCCCATTTTGCGGTGTTTTCAGGTTTCAAGAGGAAGTGCATGAACGCAACGGCACCCTTCTTCTGCTCATCAGAAGCAGATTTGAAGACTGCGAGGTCATTCCCAGCTAAGAGGGTCATCTTTTCACCCTTGTTGTAAACTGGTAATTCTTGAGCAGACCAGTTCACATTATTTTCTTTAGCGGTTGGTGTGATATGTGCGAGCCCTGCGGAAGAACCGATGTAGAGTGCGACTTCGCCACGACCAAATGGCCCTGACATGTAGCCGTCTTCACCAGCTGTCCGTGCCCAACCAGCGTCAATACCGTCTTTGATGAATTTCAATGGTTCCAAGGCTTTGTCACTCGCAAAGTCAACGTTCGAGAGGTCTTTCTTGATCCAATCTGCGCCATTTTGACGTGCCATGGTTTCTAATTCCATGTCAATCGTCTTTTCCAAGCCCATTGCATAACGTTTGTCGCCTTTTGCTTTCATCTTTTCGCCAAGTGCTTTTACGTCATCCCAGGTCTTTGGTACATCCACACCGTATTCTTTGAGGATATCGTCATTCACAAACATTACCCGAACCGATTTAGAGAAAGGCATAGCCATGGTCTTCCCTTTGTATTCCACACTCTGCATGAAACCTGGGTAGATATCATCCAATTCTTCTTGGGTAAAACCATCGTCGCCTTTGAGAATGTCATCGAGCGGTGCGAGGAGTTGATTCTTCGTCCAATCAGGAATGTTGGATTGGGTAGCTTGAGACATGGTTGGTAAATCCTTCGACACACCCGCTGCCATGACTTTCTTGGTCAAGTCTGCGTAACTTCCTTGGTTCTGTTCGGTCACATGATATTTATTCTGTGATTCATTGAACTCTTTGGTGAGCTCGGTCAATGCTTCTTGGTGTGGGCCATTCATTGCATGCCAGAAAGTGATTTCAACCGGTTTATTTGATTGGTTGTCACTTGATTTGGTTTGTTCACTGCTGTTCCCACTCCCGGAATTCGCACCACATGCAGTTAACATCAATCCACTGACTAACGCCACTAAACTCTTCTTGAATGTTTTGTTCATTATTGCTATCCTTTCGTACCTGTATTCGCAATGCCTTTTTTGATATTGTTTTGGAACACTAAATAGAAAATAATCATTGGAACAATCACAATGGTTGACGCGGCCATGAGTAACTCATAACGGGTCCCTGCTTCGGTGGTGAAGGCCTGCAGCCCTACTGGAAGGGTCCGCATGCTGGTATCGTTGGTGACTAACAATGGCCAGAGGAAGGCATTCCATGACCCAATCACCTTGAGGATCACCATCGTTACAATGGTTGAGCGACTCATCGGCACTAAAATCTGCCACAAAAACTTAAAATCACTACTGCCGTCGATCTTGGCTGCATAATACAACTCATCCGAAATGGACTGGAACCGTTGCCGGATCTGGAACACCGAGAAAGCACTCGCTAACCAAGGCACGATTAACGCCATGTAGGTATTAATCCAGCCTAACTGCGACAATGTTTCGAAGTTAGGAATCAATAATAATTCACCTGGCACCATCATCGTCCCTAAGATCGCCGTGAACAGGACATTCTTGCCATAGAAATTAAGCCGTGCAAAAGCAAAGGCCGCAAGAATCGCTGTCAAGGTCTCTCCGGTCGTACTTAAACCCGTTACGATCAAACTGTTCAGGAAGTATCTCCCAAACGGTGCTGCCTGCAGCGCCTCAAAGTAGTTCGAGATTTTTGGAGGAACCGGGAACCACACAGGAGGCATTGCCACTGCTTGACCAGCCGTCTTCAGAGAAGTTGCGATCATCCAATAGAACGGCAAAATCATTGTCAATGCACCAATCGTCAACAGTACATAGAATAGTATGGTCGTTTTTTTCACTCGCATCCAAACACCCCCTACTTGTAATGAATAAAGCGACGGTTAAGCCAGAGCTGGATCAGGGTAAAGAGTAATACAATCCCAAAGAGGACGATCCCTGCCGCTGAGGCCGCGCCATAATCATATTCGGTGTAGAACTTCTGATAGAGGTAATACACCATCGTCACCATACTATTCGACGGTCCTGGTTGACCATTGAACAAAGCAAAGATTTCATCGAAAACTTTAAAGTTGCCGATTACAGAGTTAACCCCAACTAAGAGGAGCGTTGGCCCTAATAGTGGGAGGGTGATGTTGGTAAAGCTCTGCCAGCGATTGGCCCCATCAATTTGGGCTGCTTTATAGTAGGTTTTATTGATGTTGTTAATGCCCACCAAGAAGAGTAAAATATTAAACCCTAAACTCTTCCAGATCGCCATAATAATCGCAGCAGGCATGGCCCAATGTGGATCCGTCAGCCATTGAATACCGTGGATCCCGAATAGGCCGAGAAAATAATTGATTAAACCGTAATTAGAGTGGTAGAGCCAGCGCCACACAATTGAAATGGCCACCGTACTCGTTACGAAAGGTAGAAAATAAATGGATTGCAAAAATGATTGTAAGCGTCCAATCCCATTGATCAGTACCGCTAGTGCCAAGGAGAGCACGATCGATACTGGGGTCACGATGAACACATAAGTAAAGGTATTCTTCAGTGCTAAATAGAATTCAGGATCACTAAAGATCGTTTGAAAGTTTCCAAAGCCATAGCTCTGAGCCTGACCGGTAAAAATATCGTAGTTCTCATAGAAAGCCATTGCCAAGGATTTAACGATCGGATAGAAATTAAACACAACAACGATGACTAGCATCGGAATCAAATAGAGAAAGGCTTGTCCGGTACGACGCCACGTGGGTGTTTCATTCATCATACTAGTTTCACCCGCCGTCCTGCTTGATCAAAACAAAGAAATTGTGCAGTGTCAACACCGAGATGGAGAGTATCTCCTACTTGGAAATCAACCGGCAAATCCGCAAGCCGTACGCGTTGACCGTCTTGGCGTTCGACTTCAACGTTACGTTCCTTACCAACAATCTCAATTTGTTTCACCAAACCACTGACCAAAGCCGTGTTCATATCGGTGCGTTCCCATACTTCTGGGCGAATACCGACCTGCGTCACTGCTTGATCCACCATTTGTTGATAGAGATCATTTGGCAAGGTGTCCTTCAAGGAGTCTAAGGCGAAAATATTGATCTCTGGCGTGCCGAGGAACTGCGCCACGAAGAGATTTTCTGGATCTTCATAGAGGTGTTGTGGGTGGCTGGCTTGTTGGATCTTGCCGCTGTCTAATACCAACACCTTATCCGAAATCGATAGGGCTTCCGTTTGGTCGTGAGTCACGAAAACAGTGGTAATCCCGGTTTTCTGCTGGATCCGGCGAATTTCTTCACGCATCTCCACCCGCAATTTGGCATCAAGGTTAGAGAGTGGTTCATCCATCAACAAGACGCTCGGTTTCTTAGCCAACGCACGCGCAATCGCGACACGTTGCTGCTGACCACCAGACAGCTGGCTTGGCTGTTTGTCCAGATGCTCACTCACCTGTACAAGATCAGCGAGTTCTTCCGCCCGTTTGTAGTGTTCTTCTTTCTTCATCCCCGCCATCTTTAATGGAAAGCTGATATTATCGCGAACATTTAAATGCGGATAGAGCGCGTAGTTCTGGAAAACCATACCGACTTTACGTTTTACCGCATCCCAATTTGTCACCTCTTCATCATCGAAGAAAATCTGCCCACCTGTTGGAAAAATCAAGCCGGAAATAAGCATTAAAGTTGTTGATTTCCCACTTCCTGACGGTCCTAGAATCGATACAAGCTGATGGTCATCGATTTTGAAGTTGATATCATCCAAAATCATGCGCTCACCTTTCGCATATTGCATCGATACATTCTTAAACTGTACTTCCACTATTTCCCTCCTCGGTCATTCATACGAAAACTCACAGTCATCACCAGTTTAACGTATTCCCCCGCGTTACGGTAGCTATTAATCACGCTTTTAGCATGAAAACGCGCCTAATCTACGTCTTTCCTTCACTCAGATGGTTGATGGGAACGTCCGTGTTCGTTCTTGCTTTCGATTACAAGTGAAAACAGTACATTCTTGTTTATAAATGCTGTTGCTTTTTTGCAAAAGACGAACGCTGTGAAGATAGAGGTAAAACGTTTAACACCCGATATCACCACTGATTTACCAATGTGCGCTTTGCTAAATGTATGGGCTTTCTAGTGCCTTTATCAAGAAATAAACGCTACATTTTGTGGTGCGACTGTTTTTATTCATCACTCAATCCCCAGATGTAGATATTTACCATTGCCTCCATTATAAACCTACTGCCACAAAAATTGCCATGAAAAAATAGCTTTTATTAAGATTGATTTCCCGAACATTACCGATAGTGGGTACTCATTACTTTTAGCTTTTACTAAATCAACCATCTGCTGATTGCTACACACAAAAAAGACGCCCCAGCAATCACTGAGTCGCCTCTCATTGGTTGTTAGGATGGCTGACGTTCGCTATTCGTCTTCGTCCTCATCGTCGTCGGTATCAATCCCATAATCATCGTCATCATCATTGATCACGGCTAAATCTCCCTCTAGGCCATCTTCTAACCCGTCTTCTGGGAGATCATCATCATCACTATCACCGAGTTCTTCGAGATCTTGCTTGTAAGAACGCAATTCATCTTCATCCTCATCATCACTGTCATGATCATTGTCATCACGATCATTATCGAGGTCTTCGTTTTCTTCGTCTTCGTAATCGTCCTCGTCCAGATCCTCTTCATCTTCGTATTCATCGTAGTCTTCGGGATCGTCCGCATTGTAGTCGATCATTTCATCTTCCCCATCTGCGAAGACATTGGTTTTACGACGGCGGGCCTTATGCTTGGATTTTAAATCATCATCATCCAGCGTCCCAACAATCGCTTCATTGATAGAGTCTACCGCATACCAGGAACGCAACCCCCACCGATTCTCACCGAGTGAGATAAAACTTCCATCACTGTTCAACTCTGTATAGAAGTCTGCCATGCGTTCTTCTAATTGCTGGTCACTCATCCCTAAGTAATCCTGAATCTCTTCCAATAATTTGGTAAAGTCATGAACTTGATTTGTTTCAGCTAGGATTTCGTGAGCGACTTCGATCATAGAGAGCTCACTTTTATTTTGGTGATCTAAACGCTGTAAATTCACTGACACAGCCTTCCTTTCCGCATTCGTCTAATTAAACTCCCTACCATTCTACACTAGTCACGACTGATATTTCAATTCTAATCCGTATTCTCCTAACACCTCGCCCGCGGGATTAGTGAGGGTATAGACACAGTGAATGCTCCCCTCACCTGGCTGGTCCTCCACATGGTTGAACTGATTCACCTGAGCCACCAGTTCAATCTGATAACCCTCACTCAACTGGTAATGCACCTGATTCTCGCCACTTGTGAGGAGGGGCAGCTGACTGACGAGGGCTTTACTCTTGCGCCGAATCACGAGACCGTCCCCCGGGATAATCTTCACCCGAACAGAGACGGCTTCTCCTTCTTGTTCTTCCTCATATTCAAGGTAGAGGGCTTTTTGCATCTGGTAATATTGCCCACTGACTTCAAAATCAATGGTGTTCTTTTCCCCATCCTGCGTGATTTCATTATGTCCCTGGATGGTGATCGGCTGGGGCTTCATGAATTCTCTTGACACTGAATTCATCCTCTCTGTGGTATTTAACTGCTTTTAATAGTTATCTGCTCATTTTGATTAGTAAGTGGTGTTTCCTTGCTTCATTTTGATTGGTGAGCGGCCTTCTCTTTGATTCGCTGCGTGGGTTATGTGATTCGTTACTTTTAGCATAAAATCAGTCACATTCGTTCAGTTCCACGCCTCATCTATGCTATACTAAACGCGCTTAATATGGAAAGGATTACAATCGAATGTTACTGGAAGACTATATCGACACCAACAACGACGAGTATGCCTTTGGGGTGATGACTCATTTTGAAACCACGGATACCATCCAATCAACCTTTGCGAAAGATGATACGATTCTCCACCAGATGAATACGGGGGAATTCCCGTTCCCAGCAGCACTTCATTTCTGGCCCACTGATCCGGTCGTTTTTCTCGGGATGCAAGATACCCGCCTCCCCTATTTCGAAGCCGGGGTTGATGAACTCGAGCAGTCGGGATATACGCCGGTTGTTCGTCCTGCGGGGGGGCTCGCAGTGGTGGGCGACCCGCTCGTCATCAATTTTACTCTGTTGTTTCATGCAACTGAGCAGAAACCGAGCATCAATGCCGCCTACCAAATCATCGTGGACCTCCTCAATGCTCTCGTCAAACCCTATCACGAAGAATTTATAGCAGGTGAGGTCGAGACATCCTACTGCCCAGGCAAGTACGATCTGAGCCTCCACGGTAAGAAAATCGCGGGACTCGCTCAACGTCGGGTAGGAGATGCCATTGGGTTGTATGTATATCTCTCACTGAGTGGCGATCAACAAAAGCGGGGCCATTTGATCCGCCAGTTCTACCAAACCGGGCTCCAAGGTGAAGAAACTAAAATTCACTATCCAGATGTGGATCCCTCCAGTATGGCGAATCTCAGTTTTACCCTGCCCCATTTAGGCACGGTGGAAAATTTCTCTTCAGCACTCTTAGCCACCTACCAAGCACTCGATGATGTCACACTCATTCCGTTCCAATTAACACCGGAAATGATGACGCCCCATCTCGAAGCCATGAAACGCCGCAATGAACGCCTCAGCCATGAATGATCAACCTCTCACTGTCGGGAGGTTTAGAAAGGAACTGTTGATGTTAATTGATCCAAACTATGGTCGTATCCCTGAAAAGGTCTTTCGCGACCCCGTCCATAACTACATCCATATTGAACATCAAACCATTCTCGATTTGATTAATACCAAGGAATTTCAGCGTTTGCGCCGGGTGAAACAGCTCGGGCCCAACAGTTTTTCCTTCCACGGAGCCGTTCACAATCGGTTTGGACACTGCCTCGGTGTTTATGAAGTGGCGCGCCGAATTTCTGATAATTTCCAGCGCAATTATCCTTCCCAAGCACCGAATGACGGACTCTGGGATGATCATGAACGGCTCGTCACGCTCTGTGCGGCCCTCCTCCATGATATTGGACACGGAGCTTTTTCACATACATTCGAGAAGATTTTCGATACGGACCACGAGGCGATTACGCGTGAAATTATTTTAAATGAAGCGACTGAAGTTCACAAGGTACTCGCTCAGGTCAACGCACAATTTCCCAATGACGTAGCTGCAGTGATCAATCACACCTATCCGAACCTTCAAGTGGTGCAATTAATCTCTAGCCAATGCGATGCGGATCGAATGGATTACCTCCTGCGCGATTCCTATTACACGGGGGTTAACTATGGAACCTTTGATATGACACGGATCCTGCGCACCATGCGGCCGTACCAAGGCGGGATTATCTTCCGTTATGCGGGGATGCATGCGGTCGAGGACTACATTGTGAGCCGCTACCAGATGTACATGCAAGTTTACTTCCATCCTGCGTCCCGTGCGATGGAAGTCATTCTCAACCGCCTCCTCGCTCGTGCTCGCGACCTCTTCAGTGCCCATCCGGAATTCTTTGAGCGTTATTCCCCATTCTTGGTGCCGTTCTTCGAGAATGAGTGGACACTTATGGATTATCTCAAACTAGACGACGGTGTGATGGAGACGTATTTCCAGCAGTGGATCAGCGAGAGTGACGATGCGATTCTCATTGACCTGGCGAACCGCTTCATCAACCGTAAACCGTTCAAATCAGTTATTTATGACCGTGAAAAGCAACAATCAACCGTCCAGTTGCTCAAGGAAAAGATCGCTGAACTGGGGTATGATATTCGCTATTATGTCGCGGATAACAGTAGCTATGATCTCCCATATGACCTCTACCGACCAACTCAGGAGAAACCGCGCACGCAGATCGAACTCATTGAAAAAGATGGCACCTGTAACGAACTCTCCAAAGCCAGTCCCCTGATTCAAGCTTTCACCGGGCAGGAACTCGGAGACGAACGGATTTTCTTCCCGAACGAGTTGTATCCAGGCAAGAACCACGACCATATCAGTCTGTTTGAGCCCGTACTCCAGGACATCCACAAAATGACCCGTGCTGGTAAATTGCGGGAGCACTAAGCACACCACAAAATACCCGTCAGTCTGCATTTGTAATGGCGACTGACGGGCTCTTTGTACCTACCTTTTATTTTGTTTGGTTGAGATAATCCTGATAGAGAGCACTTAACCGTTCTTGGCTTTCGGGAAATGCCTCATTAATACGCGTTACCAATGTTTCATATTGAGCAGGGAGGGTTTTCTGCATCCGTTTCAGGGTGAGTTTTCCAAACATATAAAAGACACTATCCACCACCAAATAATGGAAACCCCCGAGCACATGGAGATCTTTTGTTAATAATAAATCTAGGATCTCTCGTTTGCGTCGGTCATTCAGATTACCGGTGGGATCTTCGCCAAAGAGGGTGAGCGCGAGACGCAATCCCAATTCCTGTTGGTCATCCCCGATCCATTCACTCACTTCCGCTGCAGTAATCCCCTTCTCCTTCAACTGCAGGGCAAACTGGAGCTGGCGATCGGGATCGTCCATCCCTTGGAAAATAAATTGCGCATCCATACGATCTTCTAAGGAAATCATTACCTCTCATATCCTTTCTTACAGAGCCTCTGTTTCAGCTTACAAGCCACCCTTCCATTTGTCATTCGGTTTGGCGAGCCCAGACTGTACATATTTCGGGTCATTAATGAGGAGATAGGCGCGTCCGTACGATTCCACCGATAGATCATTCACACTGTCGCCCACGAGCACCCAATACATATTGCGATAACCATAGCGATTGAGGCTCCCCTCGCTCTCACCGAATCCGTCCGTGAAGTAGACCGCGAGCGAATTATGGTTGTTGTATCCCTCTTCGTGGAGCCACTGAAAGGCGGGCGTAAAGAGCGTTCCCCCACGTCCCTTGTACATGATATTGGCCATATCAACCTTCCCTAATTCATCGACGCGTTTGATCTCGTTGTCGGTTTGAATCACTTTGACCTTAGCGGCGAGCTGATGAGCGATATTCTGGAGTTCACCGAGAATATAGGCCAATTCCTCCTCACTCATTGAAGCAGAGGTATCAACAAATACTAATAATGTCACTTGATGGTCCACCTGGCGTCCAGAGAGATCAATCCGCTCCGGTTGCCGTCGATTCATATGCTTCTTCGTCGGGTGATAGCCCCGCGGTAACCGCCCAAATCCTTGTTTCACGAGTCTTCGCCAATCGAGGGCCGGCTCATGTTGAAAGGCATTGACAGCTTGCTCAATGCGACTCGTGAATGACCCGCGTTGTCGTTCTGTCAGCTGGTTGAGGGCCTCCTTGACAGCTTGTCTAACCGTATTTTCCTGCAGTTGACGGTGGTCACTGTCCGATTGAAAAGCATCGTGGCGTTTGGAATTTTGGAGATCGGAGGAGCGAATCAGTTGCGGAGAGGTTGGTGCCTTCGTATTTGTATTTGCTCGGTCTTCTGTGGGATTAGGATTAAATTCTCCCGCTTGTTTGGCCACTCCCTGTTTATCCGCACTGTCGACGCCTTCATTCCCTAAACCAGCCCCGTGTTCACTGCCTCCGCCCTCTTGCTTTTTTTGGGCTTTGTCCTGTTCACGGCTCTTCTCGCGTTCTTCGCTGGCTTTTTTAAGTGCTTGGTAATAATAAGCAGACCCTTCAAATGGATCGAGAGCGTGCTCAACAATTTCCTCCACCTCTTCTAAGGTGACACTCCCCACTGGCATATGATTGAGATTTTGATTGATCTGCACATCCGTTGCCAAGTTCGCCCATTCACGCTGATTCGGGTCATTCAGTGCCGACTGATACATGGTCAGATGCTCAAACAACAGATGAAAACACTCATGGCGAATCAGATCGCGCGCTTCGAGAACAGACTGCACCAATCCGATGAAACGAAGCGGATGGATCCAGAGTACCAGTTGATCGCTCTCATCGAACCCGATCGTGGTGGGCGTTGGAATCGTAAAATCCATCACCCGCTGACAATGAGCGAGTAAATGTGCAAACAATGGATCCGTTCCACTCCCCAGGTGGTGATTATCGTGGCGAAAGTTAAAAATCAAACTCCCAATCAGTCGCTCCACAAAATCCTGGGCCTGACGCGAAAAGGCCTCCTGTTCCAATGGTGAGAGGGAGCGAATCACTTCTACGGTCTCGCCATCTTCCTGGTACTGGTCCGTCACATAGGTTGAGTAGATATTTTTAAGTTCTTGAAATAAAGCAGGGAGTGTTTGTGAATCTGCCATATTAACGCCCCCTCGTTAGATTTGACTGAGATAACTTTGATTGGTGTCCTGAACCATCTGATAGAGTCCGGTAATGGAGTTGCCCGCTTCATCTTCTTGGTACAAAGTGTGGCTAAATGCTTCATAGCCTTCCTTTTCTGAGGTGTCATCTTCCGCAAATTTTTGATTCATCAAGCGATACAGGAAGGTCGCAAAGGTCTCCTTATTGATATGTTTCAATAATTCCACGTAGCGGGTTGCGACATCAATGTCAATACGCGCCTGAGGATCTTTTACAATCGCATTCAAGAGATCCATAATGACCTGTTTACGGCGGATCTCACTCATTTCATCGAAGGTTGTGAGGAGTTCTGCTGAATTTTTGTTGCCTGATTGATTTAGAAATGCAGCTGGCGTGATGTAGGCGTAGTCGCCGGTGATCCGTTCAAATAGGGCTTCTCCATAATGTTCCCCGATTGACCCTTGAATTCCTTCCAAGAGATAGGGTGCAAGCGCTGGATCATGAATATCCAGTCCCTGATCGATTAATTGATAAATGAAAGTGGATACCCGCTCATAAGCACGGGGCGTTGGATTCTTGTCCCGGGAATCATCCACCACTAGGAAGGCTTCCTCGCCATTCTCCCGCAAGAAATCACTGATGCCTGGATAGATCCGTGTCCGTTCATCTACCATTTGATTGGCGTAGTTATCCAGCCAGTCCGTTAGATCGGCCCGCATCCGAATCCGCATCGTTCGATCATTAATCGCCGCATCCCCAGCCGTCGTCGCATAGTCGCTCGTTTCAAATCCTTCGACGTCACTGCTCGGGTTCATGGCCAAAACGAGATAGCAGTGTTCAGGCAGCGTGGTCCCCATAACCTCTCGCTGCAACACGAGATTCATCAGTTCGGCCTGGACCTGCACACTCGCCCGGTTAAATTCATCAAGGAAGAGCACCGCACCCGCCCCTGGATGTGCCTCGCAATAATCAATAATATCAACCAGCGCCTCATTGAGAATGTAAATCACGCGATCCCCCGCAATTCGAGGAAAAGCGAGATCCCCCTCCTGCAGTAAGGAACATATCAATTCCCGATAAAAAAATCCCTTCTCTTCGGCCACGCCACGGACTAATTGCGATTTTCCGATTCCAGCATGCCCCACAATACAGGTGACCAACTGCGTATTTTCAATGGTTTTTAATAATCCTTGTTGAACGGTACTGAACTTCAAACCCTTCATATCCTCTCCACTCCTCTATAAAGCGCATTCATATCCATCTATTATAATATGCGTGCTAGCTTTTGAAAAGTACGAGTGCTTGAAGCCAACAATTGTAGGTTTTCTTCTCATTCACTGTGTCTTCCCTACTGCCTTTTATCCGGGGTTAATGATAAAATAGGCCTAACAATCACCATGAAGGAGGATGCTTTCTTGGACACACACACGACCAACCGTGAAGCAGCCTGGCGGGTCGCACGGGAGAATCAACAGCGCGCACGCCAACTGAAACAGCCGTGGCAGCATTATTTCTTCCAATGCCAGGCCTATCTCTATGTAGAAGCGGATTTAACCTATGAAAATGAAAAATATCTCAAACGCCTCATCGATCATCTCGAGGATGCCCAAGCCTTCGATAGTCATCCAGATTTCTATCTGAATGCAGATCCTGATGCTTATGCGCGTTTCATTCTGAGAAAAACCAAGGCCCCGCGCTTCGATGAAAAACTCGAAAGCTCTGGGTCCACGTTGATGCTGTTTGTCGGTGTGATGCTATTTATGTATGCCTGTTTCATTGCGATTCGTGGTTGGCAGGCGCATCAAACGCTCGTAGCTGCGATCAATATGCCGGTGCCGATCAGTTTATTGGGGCTCCCCCTGGAGATCGTCCTGGCTGCAGTATTGATCTTTCTCATTATGCAATTTATCCATCGCTCCGCATATGGAACTGAATGGCGCCAACCAAAGAATTTACTGATGCTGGTGGGGATTATCTTCATGAGCGTATTATTTATCGCAGTCCCGTATTTATCCTTGTCTTACCAGGTCTTTATCTTCAATGTGCCGGTCTGGTTGATCTGGTTATGTGCGCTCTTGTACAGCTTGACTCAGTTCCTGCAGCGCCATCTAAATATTACTGAACGTTTGGAGCACGCGATTGCGGCCCGTGCCAAACGCCAGAACACGCATGCTGATAAAAAAGGCAAAGCTGTTGCTGAAAATCAAACAGATAAACGCCCCTCTCATTGCCACAAACGAAAACACAGGAAAGCAAACAGCACATCATTGTCAAAAGCCGAAGATCCTAAAGTAGCGGAACATACCGGAGACGCCATCAATCATCTTAACGAAGCAAACACACACGCCAAAACGAAACAGTCAGATACAGAACTGATCGCTTCAGCCGATACCTCTTCAACCGATGCTTCCACTGATCACACGACCGCATCCGATAACGAGTAAGTGACGCAAAGGAGACGAACACAATGAAAATAGCCATTATTGGTGGTGGCATTGTTGGCTCTGTCACCGCCTTTTACCTAAGTCAAACCATCCACCAAGTGACCTTGTTCGATGACGGGGAGGGCCAAGCCACCAAAGCCGCAGCAGGCATCATTTGCCCGTGGTTTTCTAAACGGCGTAATCAGGCGTGGTATCGCTTGGCAGACCGGGGTGCCCATTTCTTCCTGACACTGATGGAGGACATGAAACAACAAGGGATTAACGTCCAGTCCTACCAGCCTCGCGAAACCTGGCTGGTGAAGAAACGCCCAGATCAGATTGAATCGCTCTATACGCTCGTCAAACAGCGCCAAAAACAATCTCCCCTGATTCATCACGTGGAGGTGCTCTCTCCCACCATGCAGCAAGAACGCTTCCCTCTGTTTCACTATGATCATGAGGTGTTATCCGTTGCGGGCGGTGCGGTGATTGATGGCGGGCTGTTTTGTTCGGAGTTACTCCAAGCAGCCACGCAATTAAATCTTACTATCCACCGTCACAAAGCCACTTTAAGGCGATCAAACGACTCGCTCTTGGTGAATGAGGAACCGTTCGATCGCGTGGTAGTCGCTGCGGGTGCCTGGTTACCGAGTGTTTTAGCTAATTTCCCGTGCCAGGTGGATATCACCCCACAGAAAGGCCAACTTGCACTCTACCAATTGCCGAATGCTACTAATAATTGGCCACTGATTATGCCTGAGGGCGCAGTGGACATCATCCCTCATCAGAATGGCACATTGTATCTCGGGGCCACCCACGAGAAAGGTGTTGGCTATAATCTAGATGTGGATCCAACACCCCTAGAAAACCTATTAAAAAACGTCCAACCCCTCTTACCGGCGTTAGACGTCCTCCACTACCAACAGATCAAGGTCGGGACGCGTGCGTATACAAGTGATTTTAGTCCGTTCTTCGGGGCGATTAAGGAAATCCCCGATCTCTATGTAGCCAGTGGACTTGGGGCAAGTGGACTCACTACAGGGCCATTGATTGGTGCTGAGCTCGCCAAAATGGTGCTGGAGGAACCGACAACTCTTCCAGGCGCGGATTATCGCCCAGACCCTTATATTATTTTTGATTAATAGAAAACGACCGCAAACAGTGGGCTGGTTGCGGTCGTTTTTATATGCTTTCAAGTGACTATTGCTTTTGTTCTTTTAAGAGGTCTCGAATTTCGGTTAAGAGTAATTCTTCTTTCGTTGGAGGCGTGACTTTCTCAATGGCCTCTTCTGCGTCTTTCTTCGCGAGGGATTTCTCCACTGCTGCTAGACTCTTCACGACGAAGAAGAGCACCAAGGAAATAATCAAGAATGAAATAATAGCATTCACAAAATTACCGATTCCAAATGTCGCCCCGAGTAATTGAACCTTATATCCTGATAAATCAATATTACCAAGAATAATCCCGATTCCAGGTGTGATAATATCCTTAACCAGGGAATTCACGATGGCTGTGAAGGCAGACCCCATCACAACCCCAATCGCCATATCAAATACATTCCCCTTCGCAATAAATGCTTTAAATTCGTTCCACATCGAACTATGATTCCTCCTCTAACACTGTCGCTTTCTGTTCCCTCACCATTATTCAACAATCCGTCTATTAGATCCAGCGATAACTAAAGTACCGTAGCCCCAGCAAGATCAGACTCATGAAAAAATGAAATTTGCGGTGCATGAAGATGAGCGCCACAAATTCGCGAAATCCGTTCTCTAACCACTGTCTCAATGTGGATGGTGCCCCGAGCCCACTGAACTGGTACAAACCTTCCATATTGCTGTAGATTTCACTGCGGTACAGATGAAAGGCATTCGTCACATAGATCGCATGCACCGTCTCCAGATTGACATGGCGAGATTTTAGTATTTCTTTGGTGTAAATAAAATTATCGTGGGTATTCTGCGCACGTTCCTCCAAAATCAATTTATCACGCGGGATCCCACGTTCCATTAAATAATAGGCCATCACCTCTGCCTCGGTGATATCCACACCTTTGATTGTATCGGCGCCAGACACAATCACAGTCGGTGTATGTTGGTAGAGGTAGCGTTGGCGATTGAGATAGCTAAGCGCCGTATCCAAGCGGTTCGATACTAAGTCGCTGGGCGTCCCATTCGGATAAATTTTCCCGCCGAGAACAATCACATAATTCTGCCTCGATTCATCCTCCAACAAGGAAAGGCGAACTGTGTTAATCAGGAAGTTTATCAACAGTAAGAAATAATACACGACCAGATAATCCGGTATGCGTAGCCACTTGAGCTGTTCAACATAATTCCCAAAGAATGCCAGATAGTAAATAAATAGCCCTACCGCAACGAGTAATACCGCGATCCCAAGCCCAATCGTCAGCTGCAGGCGATTGGCTTCTGAACGATAGAGGGTGATCGCATACACAATCATAAACACCCCCACGATCAATGCAAAAAGCGGGGCAACATATTGCACCAAGAGATCGATCAACTGAAAGAGAACATCCACGACGCGATAATGCGCAAAAAATGGATTCCTAGATACTGCAATAAATAATACGATCAATCCCGCCGTCCCAATCCACGTGTCCCATAAATTACGTGGTGCCATAATGGCTAGGGAGAGCGCGATGATGATCAATAACACCCCAATCAGATATAACATAGCTTCACCGTCCCTCGATCTCATGATACGCCTTATAAACGTCCTGTTTCGCTAGGTCGTTTAATTTTGCGACTTTCTTAATCGCTGGTTTTACCGCGATTTGATCATGGTCCATCCACCAAGTGACCTGTTCCTTCAGTGAGAGGATTTGAAGTTGATCATTGAGCTGTTCATTTTCCGTTTTGGGATGAGGGTTGCCATTCACAAGGAAACAAATCTCCCCTTTCACCTCCGAATGGGCGGTGTAATAATCGACCAACTCCTCCAAAGTGCCACGGTTAAATTCCTCATGTTGCTTAGTTAATTCCCGAACCACGCAGGCTTTTCTGGTAGAGCCGAATACCTTCAAACAGTCCTGAAGCGCTGATTTCAAGCGATGCGGCGACTCATAGAACATCAAGGTATCTGCGTGATTTTGGTACTGGTTGAGTTGTTCCATCCGCGCTTTGGATTGGCGGGGCAAGAAACCAATGAAGGTAAACGAGTCCGCCTCTAATCCGCTCGCCACCAACCCCGTCAAGGCTGCATTTGCACCGGGTAGTGGAATCACTGGGATCTGTGCTTTGACACATTCCTGAACGAGGGCAGACCCCGGATCCGAAATCACCGGCATCCCGGCATCACTCACCTCAGCGATCATCCGCCCCTGTTCTAGCTCCTCAATAATTTCTGGAATGCGTTCCTGCGTATTGAACTTGTGGAAACTCTTCTGTGGGGTCGTGATCTCAAAATGATTGAGTAATTTCTGGGTGTGGCGTGTATCTTCCGCAAGAATCAGGTCGCTTTGTTTTAGAACCTCCACCGCACGAAAGGTCATATCCCCTAAATTTCCGATCGGTGTCGGCACGAGATAGAGTGCCCCTTGTTGGTTGTTTTGATAGCTTTTTTGGATCGTCATGCTGTCTAACCTCTCTCCTGTAGGGATTTCCATGTGTCAGCGGTGATATCGATGCGATGAGGGGCGTTCGGTGTAAAGATCTTCACCCCGCACTGTTTGAGCAGGGCCTCTTTTTGAGCACGGGTATGTTGTTTAAAATGATATTCGGCGGACATGGCCTCCTGTTTAGTCGAAAAGGCAACTGAAAAAATCATTTTTAATGGATGGCGAAAAGGAGGACGCGTGTATTTCGCCCCGCGTCCTGCCTGATGTGCTCGTTCTCGCGCCTGTAAATGCGTGGTGTAGCCTGTGTAGAGGGTCCCATCCGCACATGCGAGTACATACATATAGTAATTAGTGGTTGTCGTGACCATAAAAAATCGCCTGCGTCTGCTCGGTATATTGTGTCCCCTCGTCATAAACAATGATCGGCGGGAGAATCTTGAGTCCGTTATCTTTACCATGCTTCATGAATTCCACCAGAATCGTATTCGCATCAGCCCCGCTTCTTGGATAGATGATTTGGAGGCGTTTCAGGCTAAATCCATTTGCTTGGGCCAGAGACTGCATTTCACTCAGCCGTTCTGGACGATGGACCAGACATAATTTCCCTTTGTCCCGCAACAATACTTTCGCCTGATCGAACACATCCGCTAAAGTCATCATAATCTCATGTCTAGCGAGGGCCTTTTGACTGTTAGGATTCACCGTGGAATTCGGATAGCGTTTGAAATACGGTGGATTACAGGTGATCACATCAATGCTATTAATGGGATACCAATCCTTCGCCTCAGTGATATTACCCGTTTTAATCTCTATTTGATCGGTCAAGTGATTGAGTGCGATGGAGCGTCTGGCCATCTCTGCTAGTTTCGGCTGGATCTCAATACCTTCAATGTGCCCGCGTGTTTTCGTACTCAACAGGAGCGGTAAGGCCCCCGTCCCCGTACAAAAATCGAGCACGCGCTGATTTTCGGGCACGCGCACATGTGTAAAATGCCCTAAAAACATGGTATCTGTGGATAGGGCGAAGGTATCATCACTTTGAATAATTTTCAGTTCTAATCCTGGGAGATAATCGATTCGTTCCTGTTTCTCTGTCATAAATTACCTCATACCTGCTGTGGAGCGGTCCCCGTGTAAAATCTCGAGGCAGAACATACACTGCTCCTCATTCTGGCGACGCTGACCATATGAGATATTACAGATATGGTAGCCATCCTCATAGATGTTGAGTAAATTTTGGAGTGCCGGAGACAGTCCCGTGGTTTCGTTATTTTTGGCTGCAGTGGCTTTGGAGGACTGCTCTAATTCCTCACTCAAGGTCTGCACCCGTTCTCTCAGATAGTGATTCTCTGTCTGTAGGTCCTGGTTTTCAATCACTAACTCACTCCACGCCGCACTCAATGTCTCTATTTGAGAGAGCATCGTTTGCATTTGATCATGCATCTGATCGATTTTCTGTGACATTTCTTTTGCCTGATTGGGTTTCATGCGATCCTCTCTTCCTTTCTCTTCTGGGGAAAATTCCCTCACTTGCTGGTTATCATTCTACCATACTGTCACCGTGCGAACGATGATTCCGCTAGAAAGAACTTTAAAATCCATTGTTAACAGGTCCAATCGTGCTACACTAAATCTAAATAAAAAGATAGCGCCAATCCCGCTAGAAAGGGGACTTTCTCCATTGTTACTGACATTTCGCGATCTCTTCGTCGGCGCGAGTGATTATGACGACACCGACGCTTTTTCCGCTTATTTCAATCGCTATACACCTAAGGACCCAAACGTGAATGCACTCTGGCTCGATTTCTCACCCCGCCTTGATGAATGGGAGATGCTACTCAGTTATTTCGAAGACTACGCATTCGATTTAGCGGAGCAGGGGACTCTCATTACCAATTACAGTTTTCGCTGGCCGGATAATGTCGGGGTTCATTCAAAGACGCTGGATGAGATGGCTGTGGATGGTTTCCAGTTGGGGCAATATGCGCTTCTCCAACAGCCGGCTTCTCGTACGCTCCCACAGCCCGATCACCCTCTCACAATCCAACCCGTCACAGAATCCAACTGGGAGGATTATAACGCACTCCAACAAACCGGAAATGCTGCATATGGTACGCGCTACCAAGCAGCCAAGGCCCCGTATTATGCCTTTACGAGGGAGTGGCCGAGTATACGTCAATACGGTCTCTATCAGGATCAGACCTTAGCAGGGGCCTTTGAACTCATTGAGGGTATTAACCATGTGGAACTGGATCAACTCCTCATTAGACCGGACTACCAGGGACAAGGGATTGGAACCGTCCTCCTCACCCAACTGATGACAACACTACCGCACCCCCTAGTAATGAAGGTCGATCGAGAGGATGAAGCGGTGATGCATTTCTATCAGCAGCTGAACTGCCAGGAAATCGCCACTCAGATCATGGCCATGGCTCCATTCAGCGATGAGTTTATTTCGGAACTAGCGGATTATCTGCCTGATTAACATCACAGCGTCTCCCTAGCCAATCCCCTCCTCCAATCATTATCATAGAGAATGAAAAGAGGTTTTATGATGAAACAACAGTGGTTTAACCAACTCTCCCTCCCACACATCACTCGGATTCAACCGGTCAGTGGTGGTGACGTCAATCAGGCCTATCATTTAGTCACGGAAGCCGGGGATTATTTTCTCCTCACCCAACCTCGCGTTACGAAAGAGTTCTATGCGGGTGAAATAGCAGGATTAAAAGCATTCCAGGAGGCGGGAATTACGGCTCCTCGTGTGATTGCTAATGGAGAAATCGATCATATCGCTTATCTCATCCTCTCCTATCTAGAAGAAGGAACAGGACAGAATCAATATGCTTTGGGGCAGCTTGTAGCCAAATTGCACCAGGCGACGTCTCCCACCGGCCAATTTGGATTCGATTATTCCTATCAAGGTACCGCTATCCAGTTTCCAAACCAGTGGCGTGATTCCTGGATTCAATTATTCGTGAATGAACGCATGGATACCCTGAGCCAAGTCCTCCTCAAACAGGGATTGTGGCAAGATGTGGATAATGAACGTTATCAGGAGGTGCGTGCCATCATTGTGGACGTCCTCAATCACCACCCAAGCCAACCGTCCCTCCTCCATGGTGATTTATGGTTCGGGAATGTGATGTTTCTAACAGACGGGCAGCCTGCACTGTTCGATCCCTCGCCACTTTACGGGGACCGCGAATTTGATTTAGGGGTCACCCGAACATTTGGCGGTTTCTCTGGCGATTTCTACTGTGGTTATGAGGACACCCTCCCCACTGCCAAGGGATCCCGCTATCGTCAAGAATTCTACCGGTTGTATCTATTGATGATCCACCTACTGAAATTCGGCCCAACCTATGCAATGAGTGTCGATCACGCAATGGAGCAGATTCTAGCGAGGCCCCACGAATAAATGATTATATATAAAAATGTCTCCGTGTGATTCGCGGAGACATTTTTGTCACTTATCAATTAGAGCGCACCCCAACACTGGAGCACGAAATACTCCAATGCGGCCTGTACTGTCACATTGTGTTCAATCATCGCTTGTGTTTTAGCAATCGATTGCATGATTTGAAGCAGGCTCTCGAGGGCAATCGTTTGAACGAACGGATAGTAACTTTTCGTAAGTGTTGGTTGGATTAGCCTGTCTTCTCCTTCGCCCTGTTTCAGTTTGAGGAGATCCGAACAATAGAGGAGAACTAGTGCCAACAACCGTTTTGTTTCTTGGCGATCCTTCGTCAACTTGACCCATTCGCTACCCACCAAGATGAAGGAGCGGATGTCTTTTTTTAGAATCAGTTGCGTCCAGGACCAGACCTTTTCAATCTGCTGGCTAAAAATCTCCTGCTCATTGAGGGTCTCTGCCAGCGCAATATCACTCGTCAATGCGCTGAGTAATTGGGCGCGCTCCTCCCCCATGCCACGTTCTATGAGCATTTGAATGACCTGCTGGCGCTCCAATGCTGGAAAATGAATGATCTGGCAACGCGATTGAATCGTAGGGAGAATGCGGTCTCGATTAGTGGTGAGCAGCAAGAGATGAACATTTGCATTCGGTTCTTCCAGAAATTTCAGCAGACTATTAGCAGCGGCTGTTGTCATTAATTCCGCATGATTAATCACAAAAACCTTGCTATGGCTCTCAATCGCAGAGAGGGAGAGATCCTGTTTCACCGCACGCATCTGGTCGATCTTCATGCTGCCCTCAGTCGGTTCCACCCAAAGCACATCTCCGTAGTCGTGGTTTAATATACGCCGGCAATGCTCGCACTCCCCACACGGCTTTTCTTCCTTCGTGCAGAACACCATCGCTGCTATGAATGTCGCCATCTCTTCTTGCCCAGCTCCAGAATCGCCCTCGAATAGATAGGCATGGCTGATGCGGCGATGCTTCCCGACGATCTTCATAGCGTTGGCTAATGCGGGTTGCTTCTCCTCAATCTTAAAAGCAGGCATCTCATCTCCTCCTTTCTGCATACTGTCTGTCATTATGATCCCTTTCTTTATTTATTAACAGTTTGAGTAAACAACGCTGGAAAACGCTCCTGTAGCTGACTTAGAGCAGATTGTTTCATAGCCTCCTCAGACATCGACGCGTCCACAATCAGGAACCGATCGCCCGCGGTCTGTTTAAGATCTGCGTAACCCGAAACAACCGCGCGATGGAATGCGATATCTTCTTGATCGAGACGATTCTGTTCTGCTTCTTCGCGATGTTTTCGGATCCGTTCCAGCCCGATTTCTGCGCTCAGATCACAATAAATCGTGGCATCCGGTTCTAATCCCTCGGTCGCAAACTGATTAATCGAAAGGATTGCCTCACTGCCTAATTGGCGTCCATATCCTTGATAAGCCACGGAACTATCCACAAAGCGGTCACACAAGACCACCTCGCCTCGATTCAAAGCCGGCAATACCTTCTCCACCAGATGTTGACGCCGACTCGCTGCATACAATAACGCCTCCGTTCGCGCATCCAGAGTGGTGTGCGTTTTATCGAGGATCATTTGACGGATCTCCTCAGCGATTGGGACGCCCCCTGGTTCACGCGTGGTAATGAGTGGGCGGGACAATTGATCACTGAGATGTGGAATCAAATGGTTTAACAGTGTCGTTTTCCCTGCGCCATCCGGGCCTTCTACCGTGATAAAATACCCCGGATATTGTTCATGTGCTCTCACATTTCTCGCCGCCCCTCTAATGCACGATGGAGTGTGACTTCATCGGTGTATTCAATGTCACTACCGACGGATAATCCATAAGCAATCCGTGTCACTTTGATACCAGCAGGCGTAATCAGACGGGCAAGATAGGTCGCCGTGGCTTCTCCTTCTGCGGTGGCGTTGGTAGCAATAATGACTTCTTTGATCGTTTCATCCTGAAGACGCGTCAACAAACTGGTCATATTTAAATCTTCCGGTCCGGTCCCTTCCATGGGAGAGAGTACACCATGCAGCACGTGGTATTTGCCGTTGTAGTCCTGCATCCGCTCCATTGCCATAATGTCCCTAGACTCCTCAACCACCATAATCTGGCTATCATCGCGGTCAGGGTCACTGCAGATATCACAGGGATCATGCTCTGTAATCATGCCACAGACCGAACAATGCACGAGTTCACGCTTCACGTCGACCAGCGCATTCGCAAAATCTAATACATCACTCTCTGTCATTTCCAGCGTAAAAAAAGCCAGCCTGGCAGCCGTTTTACTGCCGATGCCTGGCAATTTTTGGAAACTCGCCATCAACCGTGCAATCGGTTCAGGATATTGCATCGATCTTTCCATCCTCCTTTGCTATGAACGTGATTGGCTACTTTCCGTTTAGAATCCTGGAATGCCCTTTGTGAAGGCGCCTAATTGCTGTTTAGTGGCCGCATCGACCTTACCAAGTGCGTTATTGACAGCTGTTAACACCAAATCCTCCAACATATCTGGATCATCTGGGTCAATCGCTTCGGGTTTAATCTTGATTGCCGTAATTTTCTTGTTGCCGGTTGCCGTGACTTCGATCATCCCACTTGGTTCAGTACCGGTGAAGGTTTGTTTCTTCAAGTCATTCTGCGTTGCTTCCATTTGTTTTTGCATCTTCTGTGCTTGCTTCATCAGTTGTTGCATGTTCATCATGTTATTTGCCATGGTTATTGCCTCACTTTGCTATTTTATTTGTTAACTATTAATCATCAGTAATTGTGACATTCTCCTTGCCGAAGAGATCGATCAAAGGATTCGCCACTTGTTCTTCCTGTGTGGTGATTGTTTCTGCTACTGAATCAGCAGTTGATTCGTTCGAAGTAATATCGGGCGTCGCAATAGTCGCAGTAGAAGTTACCTCCGCTGCTTCACTCGCTGGCGTATCCTCTGCCTTTGATTCAGTATCATGTGGGAGGAGGGTCTCCTGTTTTCCCTCACGATAGGCCTTAACGTAGGTTTGGCGCGCCTGGTGCCACTGATCATCCGTTAACACCAACATCTTCCCGGGATGCCCAGTCTCTTGATGGATCTTATCAGCGACAGCTTGCTGGATTTGGGAGTTTGCTGCCACCTGCTGGCAGAGCGTCTGATACTGGAAGGATACCACAAAATGCGTACTGCTGGCGGCAACAGGCTCGGTCTGTTCGAGGAGCGCCTTTTGCATGGTCGGTAATTGCTCCACCACACTATTCCAGACAGAAACAATTTGATTCCTATCCGTATTCGTCGCCTGGGAGAGCGTTTGGTAGATCAGTCCCATCTTCGGTTCAAAGGTGTGATTGGTTCGCACTTGGCCCTTTGTCTCTGGACGTGCACTGATTGTGGACTGTGCCGTGGTCTGGGTATCACTGATGGTTTGTCCTTGCTTCAGGGCTTGTTTGAGCTGCTCAACCTCTTGTTGGAGGGCTTGGACCGTCTGCTGAAGCGGTTGGGTGGCAACAGATTGGTTTTCTACTTGCTTCGTCTGTTGGGTGGACATGACACGCTGGGAGAGGCGGATAGTGGCCACTTCTAGGTAGATCGCTGGCTGCATGCTGAAACGAATCTCTGTTTGCGTATCCTTGAACACCTGCATCACCTGATAGAGAAAGTCGAAATCAACCTCCTCCACTAAATCAGAGAAATTTTCTGTGTAATCGCCCATCAGTTCCGCTACTTTTTTCGCTGTGACTTCCTTGGCCATCATCACGTCGCGCGTAAAGAGGAGGATTTCCTCAATGAACCGACTGGCTTCCTTACCATCCGCGAGAATCGCACGCAAGATTTTCAAAGCTTGGGCAGTCTCTTGTTGGTACAGGGCGGTTTCGTAGCTGATTTTCTGTTCATTACTGAGGGTACCAGTCAGTTGGCGTGCGGTGTCAGCTGTTAATGTGTCCTCGGAAAAAGAGAGTACCTGATCCAAAACACTCAGTGCATCTCGCATCCCACCATTAGCCGTCCGTGCGATAATATCGAGAGCTTCCGGTTCGTAGGTGACGCCCTCCTGCTCTAAAATATCGGCCATCCGCTGAATCAAATCTGACGCGCTGATCCGTTTGAAATCAAAACGCTGTGTCCGAGAAATCACCGTCGCAGGGATTTTGTGAACCTCCGTTGTTGCCAGAATGAAAATCACATGCTCTGGGGGTTCCTCCAACGTCTTCAAGAGCGCATTGAACGCCCCTGTTGAAAGCATGTGCACCTCATCGATAATATAGACCTTGTTCCTGGCTTCTGTTGGGGCATAGCGCACCTTATCACGGATATCCCGAATCTCCTCCACCCCGTTATTTGAGGCCGCATCGATCTCGATCACATCCGCGAGTGTCCCTGCCGTAATCGCCTGGCAGATATCACAGTGGTTGCACGGCTCACCATCTGTTTGGTTCGGGCAGTTCACCGCTTTCGCAAAAATCTTGGCAGCACTCGTCTTGCCTGTTCCCCGCGGTCCGGTGAAGAGATAGGCGTGGCTCGTTTTATCTTCTTTGATCGCGTTTCGCAAGGTCCGAGACACCGCTTTTTGTCCCACGATATCTGCGAACTGCTGCGGGCGCCATTTTCGATAGAGGGCCTGGTAACTCATTTGTGCTGCTCCTTTCCATTAATAATCCTAAATCTCGTTATTGTCATTCTGCTCCATTATAACAGACCGCATTGCTTTTTCCCGAAGATTTGCTAGGAAATAAAAGGGACGGATCAATGACAAACGCCGATTGCCTATGTTGACGCGTTTTTGGTCATTGGGTTCTCTTTATCCTGCTTCGAAACAATTAGGCACTGATTCTTGATATCATTTGTTTACTTTATATTTTAAAGAACATTAATCAAAATTTAAAAGAGCGATCCTGATCACCTTGACAAGTAAACGCTCACAATCTAAAATTGTGAATGATAGCACATAGTTTCATTTTTTACTTAGCGGATGACTTTGTTTATCATGTCAGAAATAGAAAGGATTTGACTTATGAATAAACAAACATCAGCAAGTGTCGACTGGTCGCGCGTCCTAATTATGGCGGGAGCGATGATTGCGACGATCATCGGTTCTGGTTTTGCGACCGGTCAAAAAATTGTCCAGTACTTTGTTTCCTGGGGATGGTGGGGTGTTCTCGGTGTCATCGCCGCATTTATCGGATTCGCCTTTATCGGTCATACCTTTCTCACGGTAGGATATGATCGCGCGGACGATCTCAAGAAGCCCAATGACATCTATAAAGTATTCTGTGGAAAATATTTAGGGACTTTCTATAACTATTTCTCAGTATTTTTCCTGTTTCTGTCCTACTCGATTATGATTTCTGGTGCAGGAACGACCATCCAGCAACAGTTTGGGCTCTCCTATTATGTAGGAGCGGTTATCATGCTCGTTGTGGTTGTGACTACTGTCGCATTGGGGCTGAATAAATTAACCAATGTCTTAGGTAGCTTAGGACCTTTCATTACGATCGCAACCATTCTCTTAGGCATCTATTCCCTGGTCACTAACTGGAGCTCGCTCAGTGAGGCGCCCGCATTGATTCAGAGTGCTGTGTCACAAGGATCCATCAAAGTCGCGTCCGAGACATGGTGGCTGGCGGCTTTGAATTATGTTGGCTTCAATATGATCTGGGTGGCGGCTTTCCTCAGTCAGAATGGCCGTTTGGAACCTAACCGCAAACAAGCCGGTTTTGGTGGGATGTTCGGCGCTTTAGGTTTATGTAGTGCTGTGTTGGTGATGATGTTTGCCTTCACCGCCGCCTTCGCTAAAATCCAAGGTTCCCAAGTGCCAACCCTGATCTTGGCGAATAATGTTCATCCATTTATTGGGAACTTCTTCTCCTTGATTATTTGCCTGGGGATCTTTACGTCTGCTGTTCCTCTGCTCTGGTCATCCGTAGCACCCTTTGCACAAGACGGCACCACCCGCCATAAGATCTTCGCGGTCGTTTTAGGGATTATCGGTTTCATCATCGGTTCTTCCCTGAAATTCGATGAGTTAGTGAACAAGGTGTACGTGCTTAATGGCTATGTTGGGATCTTACTGATTGTGATTATGATCGTCTATGTCATTCGCCATCGTCATGATCACCATGCCTAAACACACATACCACCTTTTAGTGAAAGCTAGGCCCACGGTGGCTTAGCTTTTTTGGCAAATAGAAGGCCTGTAACTGCGGACATCCATTCATGAGTCCCCTTACACAATCTTTTTGCTTATCAAAAGTAATTAAATTTGACTTTACTTCTGATTTTGTGAACAATAATACTATCAAGTAATCAGTTACATTAAAATGGAGGTTCGTAATGAAGAAAAATCCACATATCTTACCAACTATTGATATAAGTGAGGGGATGCAGTTTGGGATTTATACCCTGGGCGACCATATGACTGATCCTACCACCAACGAACGATTGAGTGCTAAGGAGCGGCTGGAGCAGATCCTCACCATGGCAGTGGCAGCTGAACAGGCGGGGCTGGATATCTTCCATGTGGGGGAATCGCATCAGGAGAATTTTGTGAGCCAGGCACATATGGTGATCCTCAGCGCCATTGCTCAGCAAACAAAACATATTCGCATTGGTTCTGCAACGACAATTGTGAGCACCACTGACCCTGTGCGTACCTTCGAGGATGCCGCAACAATCGATCTCCTTTCCAATGGCCGGATGGAAATCGTCGCCGGTCGTGCCTCCAGACTCGGGTTGTTCAACCTCCTCGGGTACGACACGAAGGATTACGGTCCCCTATTTGAGGAGCGGTTTCATTTGCTGCTTCAAATTAATGAACAAGAAACAGTGAATTGGGAGGGGCAATACCGCGCCCCACTCCACAACGCTCATGTGATCCCACGCCCTGATCATCCTGCGCACGCACTCCCAATCTGGCGGGCAGTTGGTGGCCGTGCAGATTCCGCTATCAAAGCCGGGCAAGCAGGCGTTCCAATGTATATCACCACACTCGGCGGCAAGCTCAATAATTTCACCTATGCCGTGGAACAATACCGAAAGAGTGCAACAGATGCCGGTTATGACACTAGCGAACTTCCCCTCACAACGGCGGGCTTCCTATATGCTGATGAGAACCGTCAAAAAGCGATCGACAGCTTCTTTCCATATGTGGATCATGCAATGAGACGAGCGAATGGCGTCGGCTTCTCACGCCTGCAATACAATCAGATTCCAGACATCGATAGTGCCATTAATGTCGGCGATCCAGAATTAATTATTGATAAACTCCTCGCCCAGCATGAGGCATTCGAGATGCAGCGCTATGTCGCTCAGATCGATTTTGGCGGGCAATCTACCAAGCAAATCATGCATACTTTGGAATTACTAGCGACTAAAATCATACCGACTGTGAAGAAATATACGAAAGCCTAGCGCAGAAAAAAGAACCTCCATCCCAAACTGTACGACTGATGATTGCTCAGCAGCTGTTTGGATGGAGGTTTTTGGTTGCTGTCCCTGAATGGTAGTTATGTGTTCTGGAACGGATCTACTGTGCGTGAACGAGCGATTTTTGTCTCGGAACAGAGCCACCGCCCAATCATTTAGCGAAAGAAAGGATTGGTTGCCCGCTCCTGGCCAATCGTAGTAGGTAATCCGTGCCCCGGATAAACCACATAATCGTCCGGTAAGGTAAAGAGCTGCTTTCTGATACTATTGAGCAGTGCCGTCTCGCTCCCCTCTGGAAAGTCAAAACGCCCAATCGCATGTTTAAACAGCGCATCTCCAGAGAAGACTAAGCGTTCAGACGCAAACACATAGCTCGTACTCCCCGGCGTATGCCCTGGGGTGGGACGGGCTTCAATCTGGAAAGACCCAATTTGAAAATTGACTACTGGTGATAACACATGTTCAGCAGGTTGACAGGTAAAAGCATAGCGATAGGAACTCGAGAGATTCTTATCTGGATCTTGTAACCACGCTTGCTCGATCTGATTAATATAAACCGGAATCTGATAAGTCGTTCGGATCACTTCCAATGCGCCAATATGGTCAAAGTGTGCATGTGTGATCAGGATGGCATGCGGTGTCACCTGTAATGCGCTGATGGCTTTAACGATCTCTTCACTATCATTTCCGGGATCGATAATCAGTGCATCCTGATGATCACTAATGATATAACAATTTTCTTTGATGGTGTCCGTTTCAACGGTCACAACCTGGCTCATCATTGACTCCTCTCTTACAATGCTTCCTGGGATAGGGTTCGAATGGCACTAATAGCGGTGTCGATCTCTTCTACCGTCGTATAATGGGACAGACTGAACCGCACGGCCCCCTGACGCTCAGTGTGGAAGGTCTGATGCATCAGTGGCGCACAATGCCCCCCTGTCCGCACAATGATGCCATAACGATCCGCCAGCGCTAAACCAATGTCTGCGGAGTCCTCCTCACCGATATTGATCGTGACAATCGGCACATGTTCCTCTTCCTCCATGTCGCCATAGATCGTAACATTGGGGAGGTCCTTGATGCCGTCCACCAAATATTTTCTTAGAGAGGCCTCCTCTTGTTCGATCCGTTCGACCCCGTAATCGAGGAGGTACCCCAATGCGGCGTTCAGTCCCGCTAACCCGTGACCGTTCATCGTCCCCGCTTCCAGATGGGTCGGATATTCCTCTGGTTGCGTATGAGAAAAGGTATCGATCCCTGTCCCCCCCAATTTCAGTGGCGGAATCATTACACCCGGACGAATGTACATACCACCTGTCCCTTGGGGGCCCATCAGACTCTTGTGCCCGGTAAAGCAGAGCACATCAATCTTTAGTTTTTGAACATCGATTGAACGCGCGCCACAGGTTTGGGCAGCATCGACAATGAGTAATAAGCCATGTCGATGCGCGATTTCACTCACCTGATCCAGTGACGTCACATTTCCCGTTAAATTCGAAGCATGGGTAATCACGATACCTTTTGTATTGGGTTGAATGGCAGATTCAAGATCTGATAAGTGGATATTACCCTGGTGATCGGCAGGGAGGATCGTCAATTCAACGCCTCGCTCCGCCATCAGGTAACACGGCCGGAGCACCGAATTGTGTTCCATTGTCGTTGTAATCAGATGATCGCCCGGTTGGAATAACCCTTGGATTGCGATATTCAAGCTCTCCGTCACGTTCGACGTAAATACCACCTGCGCAGAGCCCTCACCATGAAGCAGTTGATTCATCCGCTCCCGTGCCTCAAAAATCACGCGGGACGTGGAAAGAGCAGTCGGCGTCCCCCCGCGCCCAGCATTTCCTAGATGATCCAATGCATCGATCATTGCTTCCTTTACAACAGCTGGTTTTCTGAGAGTTGTCGCCCCATTATCTAAATAAATCATGATCTAACCCTTCTTCATTCGTTTGTGATTTAATCAATGGACGCTAAAAATGCTTGGAGGTCACGGCTAAGTGCTGAGAGTATCGCTCCCTGTGTCAGGAGATGATCAGACGTAGGATAGACATGATAATCAATGACCTGTTCCGTGCTAAATGGGAGATCGCGCCCATACCGACACGCCGCGACCTGATCTTCCTCGCCCTGAGCAATAAACAGCGGTGGGGGTAATTGAGGAGTTGCTGTTTGTATCTCCTCGGGTGATTGGTTCATCTCCACTAGGAACTGATGGAGACGCTCCTGGACTTTTTTGTGGGCTGTCTGGGAGAATGCTGCCTGACGCCCCCATTGTTCATGGAAGAAATGGGTGAGGAGTGCCTGTTCGAGTCGTTCTATCTGCCAACCGCCTTGAAATAGGATAGAGAGCAGGATCCCCGCAGAAATTTCCATGTGTTCCCATAACAACTGCCATGCCATCAATGCACCCAAAGAACTGCCACCCACAACGATTTGTTCGGCCCCCGTCGATTGAATGTGCTTCAATGCGACTTCTACCTCATTATACCAAGTTTCACTATCGTAGCGGGCAATTTTATCAAAATATACCGCTCGTTGTTCTGAGAAATCAGGACAATAAATACTGTAACCCTGCTGATGGAAGCGACGCGCCAAACTGAAAAAGACAGTAGGCGTGGTCATGAGCGGATGAAAAAGCAAGATGGCTGTTTTGTTCGTGCCTGGATACCAAATTTCAGACGCCTGTGTTTGTCTAAAATAAACCATATTAAACACCTCTAGCCCTGATAGAATAAGTGGTTCGGATGTTCAATCAGCTGTTTGAGGTCATTCATCGCCTCCACTGCTACCCCACGGTCCACAACCCGAAAATCAACGGTTAAGGAGAGTGGCAGCATCGGCCGGACGATAACTTCTTGATCCACGGCGACGGGTTGATTCGTGATCTTCACCGCCAAGGCAAGTGGCTTGTGGATAATGAACGAGTGGGACGAAGAAATGCTCGCCCCCATTCAGTGAACTGATATCTGAAATCGTGATCGTGCCGTCTTTTAAATGCTCATAGTCAAAAGTCTTTTCCTTGATTTCAGCACTTCGCTATCTCCTGTTGAATCTCTGCCAAGGATTTTTGATCAGCGTGGGCAATCACCGGTGTAAACATCCCCTGTACGGTATTCATCTCAAATCCAACATTGATGCGTTCCTTGAAGAAAAATTGAGCCACCGTATCATCCAACCCAGCGTTTAGTTTGGGATGTTTCTTGGTCAGTGTTACTAAACATTTCACAAGATACGGCAAAAAATCAGCCGTCTCATTCATCTCTGCATCCTGCTATTCCTGATAGAGCGTACGAAGAGCCTTCACGTCCACCTCATCAAATAAAGTGAATGGCGGAACTTTCTTATGGGACTGCTCGGCCGTGGAGGAATCGAATTGACGGATATAGGTCAATTCCCGACGTGCTTCGTCCTCACGTGGATATTGGAAGTAATCCGGATTCCATTGATCCACCAGCGTAAAATCATGCTGTTTGTGGGCGAGTGCTCGATTGAATACAGCATCGATCTCTTTGGGCGTGACATAGCCCTCTTCATTGGGGAGCACCTGATCAATGTCGACTCCGCGTTCTTTTGCATATTGGCGTGTTTTTGGCATTGTTTTTACAGGACGATCCAATCGTGGCGTAATAAAAGTCGCCAGCGTTTCCTTCGCTTCAAGTTCCTCTACTGGGGTGGCAGCAAGAGCCTGTTTAAGGACAGGAGCTGCAGGCATGGGGATTGGCGTTGCTGTAGCTGGTTGTTCAGCCGTATAAAAGCCATTGAGCGCAATAATAGGGTCGTCTGGATTCACGATATCCCCCTCTTCAACGAGTACCTCGCTGATGGTCCCCTGATACTGACTCATCAATTCACCCATCGCCTTATCCGTCTGCATCTCTGAAACAACAGCTTCTTTCTCTATCACATCCCCCTGGTTTCACGAGGATATTCACCACTTCTGCTTCGAACAATCCCTCCCCTAACTCCGGCAAGCGAATCGCATCTGCCATTTGTTTCCCTCCAATTTTTTTATTTTGGTCTTTGAATTTTCGATTACAATTGTATACTAAAAATGTACCATAAACATAATACGTTAAGTAAGCTCTTTCTATAAGGCGTATACTAAGGATAAAGGAGAGTGACCTAGAATGAAAGATTTAGCGAAGAAAGTGACCGTTGTGACTGGTGGCTCATCCGGGATTGGGCTGGCTACCATTCAAAAATTCATGGAAGAAGGAGCAACTGCGATTTCCGCGGACATCAGCGCTCCCGAAGACGAGGCAATTCCGTTCATTAAAACCGATGTAACGAGTGAAGCGTCTCTGGAAGCCATGGTAAAAGAAGTCGTTGATAACTATGGCAAGCTTGATATTCTCGTGGCAAACGCCGGTATTGCCGAGAAGAAAGGCGGCGTGGCAGATCTAGACGTCGACAATTGGGAGAAAGTCATTGCGATCGATCTCACGGGCGTTGTTCTCACCAACAAAGCCGTTGTGAAACAGATGCTTAAACAAGGGCATGGCAGTGTGATTAATATGAGTTCCATTCTCGGGGTGGTAGGAGCTGCGAACTCCCAAGCCTATTCTGCTGCCAAAGCCGGCGTCGCAAACTACACCAAATCCCAAGCCGTCACCTACGCCAAACAGGGAATTCGCTTCAATGCAATTGCTCCGGGCTACGTTGCCACTCCGCTCCTCAAAACTTTGCCAGATGATGTCACACAGAGCATGGTCTCAAAGATGCCAATCGGTCGCTTAGCCGAACCAGCAGAAATTGCGAACGTCATCGCCTTTATTGCGAGTGACGAAGCCTCCTTTGTGACCGGCGCAATCATCAATGTCGACGGTGGTTATACATCACTGTAATCGATGTTAATATCTAATCAATGAAAATGATCCGTCATGATCAACGACGAGGCAACTGCTTCTCCTCGATCGTTGAAGGCGGATCATTTTTTTCTATAAAAAAGCGACCATGTCTAGTGCACAGCCGCTTTCCTTAAAAGATTTATAGTCTGTTAGTTATTATCTAGAAGTACATCCCAACAATCGTTCCGGTTAAGATCGAAGCGAGGGTCGCTCCCAGCAATAATTTCATGGAGAACTTCGCTACATAGGATCCTTGTTTTTCGCTGATGGCTTTAAGAGAACCAGTGATAATGCCGACTGTCCCGAAGTTCGCGAAAGATACCAGATAAACAGAAATAATGGCTTGAGTTTTCTCGGTAAGGCCACTCGCTAAATCGTGAAGCTGCCCCATCGCTACAAATTCGTTAGTGAGTAATTTCGTTGCCATCAAACTCCCGGCTTTGACGATATCTTCTGCAGGAACGCCCATCAACCAGGCGATTGGTGCGAACACGTAGCCGATCAAGGTCGTGAAGGAAACATTAAAGATCGCTAAGAATGAGTTATTCAGGAAGGTAATCAGGGCCATGAACCCGATCAACATTGCGCCCACCGTGATCGCTAATTGGAAACCGTCCACAATGTACGTTCCCAACATCTGGAAGAAGGATTCGTCTTTCGTGTCATCCTCTAAAATCAGTTGCTCGTCTTCAGCAGAAACATCATAAGGATTGATGATACAAGAAATAATGAGTGCTGATAAGATGTTCAAGAAGACCGCAACTACCACGTACTTGCCTTCGATCATTTCCATATAGGAGGCTAACATCGCTGCCGATACCGCGCTCATCGCAGAGGCACAGATCGTGTAGAGACGCTTTTCATCGAGTTTAGGGATTTGTTCCTTGATCGTCAAGAAAACTTCTGGTTGCCCGAGCACAGCCGTTGAAACCGCAAAGTAACTCTCTAATTCTCCCATGTGAGCGACCTTGTTCAGGGCGAACCCGATCCATTTAATCACAAATGGTAATACCTTGATGTAGTTCAAAATCCCAATCAACGCGGAGATAAACACAATTGGCATTAACACGTTCAGGAAGAAGACACTGCCGCCCTCTTGGATCATCAAGCCACCGAAGACGAAATCCACTCCGCCAGCTGCCTGTTCCATCAACCAATTAAAGAAATAAGAAATTTGGGTCAAAACGCTGATCCCACCTGATGTATGTAAACACAGGAATGAAATCACCAATTGCAAGGCGAACAGGATCCCCATTTTTTGGTACTTCACTTGTGAACGCCCATTGCTGAAGAGCCAGCTCACGCCAAATACAAACGCTAAGCCTGTAAGTAAAAAGACAAAATTCATCATTCGCTCCTTTTCATCAATTCACTGCTACGACGATATCCACTAAATTGAATCGTTCCTTCTCCCATTGCCTCCTATCCTTCATTCAAAAGTTGCAGCCTTCCCGAAAAAACGGCAATGATCCGTCTAACCTTTCGGGTTGCCCGCCAACCTCGCTATATTTTACCTTTATTGGACAAAACACTCAAATGAATATTGAGGATTTCGAGGGAGGAATGTAAGAAAAGTCTATAATACCCTCACGCCAACTGCCAAGCAGCGGACATGAGGGTACACGTCGCATTAAGCTTTAATGACTTCTATCCAGTGCAGGGCATAGCGCACGAGCACATAAAAGACCGCAGCCGTTGCAATGGCCTCCTCAATCAATACGAGTGGCATCAACCCGGACAAGTTGAACGCCGGATTGGTGACGACGAGTTTCAAACTGGTGGCTGTAATCACCAATGGGAAGGTAAAGGCCGAATAACTCGGTCTAAATCCGCCACGATGCCACCCTGGGAGGTTGAACATCACAATCACATATAATAATTGTGAGAGGCACATCATCCCAAGTGAGAACGCAGAAAGTGGGGTAAGAAAACTACTCATGTAACCGGCTAATAACAGAGACGTCGGTGCACAGAGAATGGTAGATGATGGTTTTGCAGAGAACAGCACCTCGCCAATTTTTACCAAGCGATAAATAATCAACGGAATCACAATAATCCCCATTACAAAGCCTCCGTAAAACACCCACTGACCGATCATTTTCAGCTGGAAGGCGCCGGATGTGACACTCGCAACAACGGGCCCCACGTAGACGACCGCCCAACTCGCAAAGACCTGTTTGATCTGGAATTTCTAAACGAACCGCCACGTGAATAAAAGCAGCAAATAGAGATGCAGCCCTAATCCAAAGAACCAAATTCAGCGCGCATCCATCCCGAGATATGGCTTCAGATAGGTCGCCAAAAGCATCGTACTCATACTATACGTAGGGAAGACCGATGCCATCAAAACCTGCTTGCGCTCCCGTTGAAGTTGATCCCAGTTTAAGAGAATCCGTAGCGTAATCAGGATAAAAATCCCAATACCGATAATCCCACATCCCATTCGAATCAGTGGATGGTGGGATTGTAGGAGATTCCCCAAAGCAAACGTGCCGAGCATCAGCCCCGTAATCGGGAGTGGTAAGTGACTCAATTTATCTTTCATTCACATCCTCCTTAGCGAGTGGTTCATTCGTCTCAAGGGCCCATTCCTGTAGTGACCCATCATAGACTGCTACATGATGATAACCAATAACCTCCAATATCTGGGCGAGATAGGCAGCCGCAATTCCAAACCCGCAGTAGGTAATGAGCGGTTGGGATGAATCGGTGAATCCGAGCGCCTCCATTTTCTTCTTGAGTATATCTACCGGTAACAAAGCCCCTGTGTTAGGATCCGTCAATGACCCAAAGAAACAGTTCTTGGCGTTGGGAATGTGCCCCGCTCGTTCCTCCTCGAAGGGACACACCTGGCCTAGATACTGGTCTGGACTGAGGGCATCGATCACCCCCGCTGTGTCTCGTTGGCTCGCTACTCGTACATCCTCAACGGTGGCGTAACGTTCTACTTGCTCGCTTTGTTCAGTGAGTTGGCCTGGCGTCACAGTTGACACTTCATCCGTCACTGGGCGCTTCTCCAGCTGCCACTTAGAGAGTCCACCATCCAAAATGTGAACGTTAGTGATGCCCTCTAACTGACACTGCCAGCGAAAACGCGCCGCCCACATATCCGCATGTAACGTCGGCGCATCCCCCATTGCGCCACGATCGTACACCACAATCTGCGTGTCATCCGTCGCGCCCGCTGCCTCGAGTGCAGCTTTCATACGGCGATGTTTTCTATCCACCGTAAAGAGAATAGCCCCGTCCATCTTATTCACATCCATTAAATCGATGAAATGAGCGCCAGGAATATGGGCTTGTTGATAGGCAGCCTTTGCGGACTGAAGAGTGGGTGCACTCGATCTATTAAATAAGACGGACGCCTCCACAATCATCAAATTTTCATCCTCTAAATGCTCCGCCAGCCATTTCGTACTCACAAAAATGGGCATTGGTGTTTGTGACATCTTCTCTCACTCCTTTCTCATTAAAAATCAACCTGTAACCATGTGTTATAAATATGACCCCGCAATGTCTCTGCCTCCTTGACACGCGGTAGATTCAGAGAGACTGATTGCTGCAAGCCGTTCGCGCCTACCTCTGTGGTGAGCCACCCGTGAGTCAGTCCCTCGACGCTCAAGGTACTGTGGAGCCACTCCTCCTGGAAGTACTCGAGATGAACGAGATAACTCGCAGCGAGCGTATCCCAATTGTAGAAGCCATCAATTCCATAAATATCACGATTATCTTGGAACCACCCCTCTGAATAGCGTTCAATCAGCTGAACGACATGACGATTTTGATACCGCCCGAAATGTGCCTCGTAATGATCCTCTGTGAACGGCAGATCGAGGCAATGATTGCCCGTCATAATCGCTAAGTTGGGTGTTTCTGTGAGGACATGAAAACTCGCGACAGGATCACACGAGAAATTTAGCTCCTGCATTTCCTGTTTCTGGAACTGGAGCGGCGCTGTTTTTCCACCCATGAGAACAATTTGTTTCACCTGCGAGAAAAATGTGGGATCCATGAGCCCCGCGCCCCAGAGATTCGTCAATGAGCCTGTCGCTACAATTGCTAATTCCCCCGGATAGGTTCTCACCCACTGAACGAGTTGGTGACTAGCGGGATTGTCATAGTCCCCGATCATCCGTCCCCCTGCAAAATAAGGAATCTCCTCGCGCCCTAATGTTTGGAGGAGGCGATGGGTATTTTGAGTGACGATATCAATCAGACTGTTGCCATATGTCCCAGTAATCCCGATTACTTCTACCTCTGGGGAACCTAAAAGATACAGGAGCGCTAATCCATCGTCAATGTCTCTTTGTGGCGTGAAAAAGGTATTATCAAAATCAATCACGACTTTCATAGGATCCTCCTTGATATTGTTGTTCACTGAGACACCATAATTGATCCGTGGCAAAGTCAATAGCAACCTGATGCCCGATTTGGTAGTGTGAGGACATTTGTTTTTGGTTAGAGATATGCGCATACCACACAATCCCACGATCATGCGTCAGCTCTATTCGTGTATAAGCAAGATAAGTCCAGACACCTGTGACGGTCCAATCCCGTTTCGATTCTCTTTGATTTGACGCCTCCGACAGCGTGAGGGCATTGGGCGAGAGGATTCCCACGTATTCCCTATCTGGCAGTGTTTGCGTCGTGAGTTTGCGCCTAAAAAGTGAGGTTTCAAATACTTGGTCATGTACTTCGCCATGAATCACATTTCCTTTTGAAAAATACCGGTTTACGATGGCGTTTTGCGGGTGATTCATGAGTATTTCCGGCGTATCAAATTGCTGCAAGCGATGGTCATGGAGGAAGGCCACCCGTGAACTGAGGGTGATCGCCTCGTTCGCATCATGGGTGATCAGGAGGGTTTTGAGTTGGTACTGTGCTTGAATCCGGCGAATGAAATCATGCATCTCTAGCCGTAATGTCTCATCTAACCCAGAGAACGGTTCATCTAGCAGTAACAGGCGCGGTTTCGTTGCCAGAGCGCGCGCAATGGCGACCCGCTGCTGTTGCCCACCTGATAGTGAGGAGATACGCCTAGATGCAAAACCTGCCAGCTTCACATCCGCCAACAATTGCTGAATCTGCGCGTCCCATTCTGAACGGGGAATCCCCGCCATCTTCATCGGAAAGGCAATATTCTCTTTGACATTCAAATGTGGAAAGAGGCGCAGATCCTGAAAAACTAACGCAATCCCACGCTCTTGAGGAGATTTCTGATTGAGGTCTTCGCCATCTAATAGCATCTCTCCCTGATCGCTCTCAATCAGTCCCGCAATGGTTTTGATCAAGGTAGTCTTCCCACTGCCGGACTGCCCTAAGAGCGATACCACCTCACCGTCGCTGATATCGAGATTGATCTCTGTTAAGATTTCCTTGTGGTCGAGGGTGACACTCAGTTGTTTAATCGTTAAGCTCATATTTGTTGCTGTCCTCCTATCATGCGTGTCGCTGTTGATATCTCTTAACGCCCATTTCAACGAGGGCAAATAATGCCACCGTCAATATGAGAAAGACGAGGCTGTACACACTCGCAATAGTGCGGTCGTTCGCCTGTAAATACGGAAAGATTTTTGTAGCGAGTGTTTGTACCATCCCTCCACCAATCAGTTGCGTTAAGAAATATTGACTGAAGGACACAATGTAACTCATCACAAACGCCACCAGTAACACCGGTGACAATAACGGCAGCGTGATTGTGACGGTTGTTCGCCATGCGGATGCCCCGAGCACATGGGCCTCCTCCTCGAGTTTGGGGATTTGTCCACTGTATGCATTCAGTATGAGGAGTGCCGCATAAGGCAGTGAGTAAATCAAATGTGACAGGATCACACCCACACTCGTATTCGCAAATCCTAAACGAATAAAAGCGGGATGAATCCCCATCCCAAAGACCGTCGCAGGAATCAGTAATGGTAACACCACCAGAAAGCGAATGAGTTTCTGGATGCTTTTGGACTGCCCTACGTATACTTTGGCGGTTAAGAGTGCGATCACGATTGACAAGAAGCTCACACTCAAGGAAATAAAGATATTATTTCTAAGAACTGCTAAGAGCGAGGTGGATTCCATCTGGAGCTGCTGCCACCCGCGTAAACTGAAACGCTCCGGTAAGAGGTTCGGCCAGGGCCACCGCGCAGTGAAACTCCACACCAGTAATAGGCAGAGTGGAAAGAGAATCACCACTAAGAGGATCCCAATGACGAGGCGTTCACTGATTGAGCTCGATTTAACTCCCTTCATTAGCCGTGATCCTCCTCTCTAGACATGGACAACAGATAACCGACAACACATATAATCCCGATCAACGCCATCACGACATTCATCACCATCGCATACGGCCTGTGCCTGAGATCCGGATAGGTATAAGCCACATACGCTAATTCAGGGAGCGTCTGTGGCACAGTGGGGCCCAGCAGTTTCGGGAGTTCATACGCCCCCACCGCATAAGCAAAAATAATACAGAAACTAGACGCCAAGGTGTGCCAGCAGTTAGGGAGCGTCACCTGCCAGAATGTCTGCCAGCGTGTCGCCCCGAGTGTCAGTGCTACCGGGGTGAAACGCTCCGTATATTCCTTCATCAAAGGATAGCAGAAGAAGACAATGAATGGTACTTCCTTCCAAAGATAAGCAAGAGTAATGCCAATCGCATTCTCGTGGAACACCCACTGTGACATCCCATCTGAGAGTTTTTGGCCTCCCATTGCCATTAAGAGGCGTGCGATGAGTCCAGCCTTCGTAAACAGGAGTAAGACAAACAGTGCCACTATCAGATGTGGCACCACAATTGGGAGCTGGAAGAGATGCAATAATCGTTCAGACTGAGATGCTTTGTTCAACATCCAATAACAAATCAGGAGGGCAATGAGGAGGGAGAGCCCTGCACTCAAAAATCCAACTTTGAGTGTAAACCAGAGTCCCTGAATAAAACTCGGGTTCGAAAAAACTTCTTGGTAATATTGTCCCGTAATGGTCGTTAAATGAACGGCCGGGATCCAGCCCACACTCTGAAGGACACTGTTGACTAATCCATAAACAAGTACCCCAGCTAGTACTAACTGGGGTAAGAATAAACAAATAGTGATAAACCGTTTGGATATCATTTGCCAACAACCTCTTCTTGCCAGATTTCTTCAATCAATGGCACAAAGGCAGATGGTGGTTCTGGTAAGCGATGTTTCAATAAGTCTTCTTGAGAAATAATCCCTTCGCCGAGTTTCACCTCACTGAAATCCTGCTGCTGGTCTTTCGATAATTTGTCATTATCAACAACCGGGATATTCTTCAGTTCTTTGTAGCGGGAGAGCTGCATTTCCGGAGACATCATCTCGTTAATGGCAACCATCGCACCTGGAATATTGCCGGAGTTCTTCGCAATGCCCATGTAGTTGGTGTTACCGATCGTTCCCTTATCGAAAATAAAGGTTTCACTCTTTTCAGGGTAGCGCCCTTCTTCCAATCCGGTCGCATTATCGAAGGAACCATAAGACACATGGAAGATGAGTTCCCCATTTTCATACATCTTCTCCTGTTCCGTGGAGGATGATGGGAAGGATTTGCCTTGATTCCAGAGATAGGGATTGAGTTCTCTCAGATAAGCGAGGGCTGGTTCAATCAATTTCTTGACATTTTCCTTATTGATATCTTTCATCTCGGTGAATTTCTTAGGATCGACAAATTCATAGATAATGTTGCGGACGAATGCACTCCCGGTGAAATCTGGTAAAGCTGGATAGGTCACTTGGCCCGGATGTGCTTTCGCAAATTCAAGGAACTCTTGGGCATTCTTTGGCGTTTCTGGGGCTTTCGCGCTGTCCTTCATCATGACTAATTGAGCTTTCCCATACGGTGCTTCATAGCCGTCTATCGGATAACCAAAGTCTTGCTTCACTTCGTTATCGTCCTGATTAATATACTGTTTGAAGTTTGGCAGCGCGCTGGTGAATGGTCCATAGAGGAGATCATTTTCTTTAGCTGTTTTGAAGTTCTCCCCATTGATCCAAATCATATCAATATCGGAGTCTTTCTTATCGGCTTGTTTCTCGTTGGTCATTTGATTGAGGATGTCCTCAATATCCATGCCGACGATATTCATCTTGATATTGTATTTTTCCTTCATGTGAGGCGCATATACGTTTTTGAGCCAGTTATTGAGCTGTTCATCGCCACCCCAACCGTAGAAAGTGACCTCGGTGCCTTCTGCTTTTTTCTTGAGGTCGTCAAAACTCATATCACTGTAGTTTTCAGTTTTGACTTCACTGGAACTTTGGCTCTGTGCGGTTTTATCATTGGATGATTGGCATCCAAATAAGAAGACAAAACAGAGCAAAAAGAGTGATAGGAGTGTCTTGGCTTTCTTATGCTGATTCATCATTTCACCTCTCTAATATTATTACATGCTTTACAACCCATTCGACTCATCAATACTTGTACAATCTGAAGAATGACCACCACCAGCAATAACAGGAGAATCACAAAGTAGCTCGGAATCACACTCCGCGAGAATCCCCACGTTAATCCCGCATAACTGATCGATAGAATGAGTGCGAGCCAACCGTGAAGCGTCCGTTTCCGCCACAGTAGGCGCCCAACAATCACTAGGAGAATAGGTGGGAGAAGTTGGATTATCCACAGATAATTCTCCTCAATCAGGTGCGAGCGATAGAGGACGGAGCGCATAAAGTTCAAGTGATTCCCATAGAAGTGGGGTGTTTGTGTCATCAGATAGAGTAGCACGACCTCCACCACATAGAGGAAGCCTTGCACGCCTTTTTTAATCGTCATTCCTAAACATTCCATATTTAGCTGCGTTCGATCTTGTAGTCGTCACTCAGGGGATTACCGATTTGGACTTGGTAGCGGACTGGATCTTTCTTGTGTTTGAGATTCCATTCGTACCAACCGCCATCTTGAACCGACGTCTTATCCCAGCCTGCCTGACGGGTAATGAAGAAGACGGCAGTGTTGCGCCAACCTGTTCCACAGTAGAAGGTGACGTCTTTGTCCTTGGTGATGCCCCAGTCTTTCCACATGTTGAAAATTGGGGTTGGATCCTTCAATGTGCCATCTTCATTCGTAAAGTAGTTGAGGTCATACGCGGTTTCACTGGCAGCTGCCCAAACCGCCCCGAAGATCTCACCCGCTTTATCGATGTAGTCGTAACCACTCGTCTTGCCCATGAATTCTGGCCAACTGCGCACAGAAGCAACCACTAAGTCAGGATTTGATTCTTGCGCTTTCAACAGATCATCTGAGGTCTTGATATAAATATCTGGACGTGCAGGATATTTCACACCGAAGTCCTTAGCCACAGTCACAGTTGGGGCATCCTTGGTCAGCTCTTGACCGAGACTTTCCCAAGCTTTGCGTCCACCATCGAGGATTTTTACCTTGTCAACACCTAGGTAGTAAGCCGCAAAAGCCACGCGGGAAGCTGCATTAACGTCATCCGCATACACCACTAATTCGGTATCATGAGTAATGCCACGATCGAGGAAGGTCTTCGCTAATTTGTCCGGTTCAAACAAATTCCAATCGCTGTCTTCCGATTCGACGTCCATAGTATCGATGTGGATGGCACCTGGAATGTGGCCCTTGTTATAGGCCTCATCCCCATATGTTGCCTCTACTACTTTGAGGTTCTGTTGATCCTTATTTTGGTCTAATTTACCCTTCAGCCATTGTGCATCTACGAAGAAATCATTATCCGTGATCTTGTCGTGATTGACAAAATGCGTCACGTCCTGCGTTGGTGCAGGTGGTTGATAATCCGCACTGTGTACATCCGTTGTTTGACTCTTAGATGTTTGAGTCGATGCCATTTGACTCGACGCACTCTCACTGGCCTGCGACGAGGAGGCGTTTTGGCTATTATTAGTGCCACAACCTGCAAGTAACACGAATGCAAGCCCTGTTGTTAAACATATCCGTTTGAGTTTCATATATTTTCCATCCTTCTATTGATTGATACCCATTATATTGTATGAGGAGCATTCCTCACTGCTAGCGCTGATACTCCGCTTGAATCCGTTCGATCGCTGCCCCGTGACGAAACAGCCACTGACATTTCTGCATGCGGTAGAGTGAACACAGGGCTCCGTGCTGCTCGAAATAACGCGTGGAGCTAGTAATTGTTTGCTCCACTAACTGGCAATGAATCCCTGAATCACGCGCCCTTAACGACAGATCATAGTCCTCCATCAATGGGAGGGAGTGGAACCCGCCAACCCTTTTATAGGCCTCACGAGTCATGAACATCCCCTGATCGCCAAATGCAATGTGACGATAACGCACCCGCCAGTTGGCTCCCCAACTGATGGCTTTGAGGACGGGATTTGTCGTCTCATAATGCAGGCGAAAACACCCGAATGCCTCAGTCTGACAGGTCCGTTCAATCAGTGGGAGAGGGGACTCTTGGAACTGGCTATCCGCATACAGGAAAAACAATCGCTCCCCCTGACTTTGCTGTACGCCATATTGGAGCTGCGAGCCACGTCCCGGCATCGTATGATAAATAGCATATCCCGCCACTTGAACGAACGACACGGTTTCATCTTGACTACCTCCATCGACAAAAATCACTTCATGCTGAGGGCCATCTTCCCACGACCGCAATTGCTCCAATAGCTGAGGCAGGCGCTGGGCTTCATTTTTAACAGGAATGATGATGCTGATCATTCAATCGGTCCCCTATTCCCCTGGCGTTTCTTCCAGAAGTAAACCACTACACTCGTCGTCACCACAAATAACCCAAAGTAAATGAGCGAGCGGACGAACTCAGGGGATGATGGATCGAGGGATTTGTCGCCGATATTGACGTATGCCAATCCTCCCGGCATAATGCCCAAGGTCGATGCGATTAAGAAGTCGCGGGTTTTGATATCGGTCAACCCACTCACATAATTGATGAGATTATAGGAGATCGCCGGCAAAATCCGCAAAATAAAAATCGTCTGCGGCAATTTATCTGTCTGCTGGTAGAGCCACTGGAAGAGCTTGGGATGATTGTTTCTCACATAGTTGCGCACGAGATCTCGAGCCAAGTAGCGGGAGATCCAAAACATCGTACACATATTCAAAGCAGCACCAATCAGTACCAAAAACGATCCAAACCACAATCCATAACCAATCCCACCGACAATCGCCAACACCAACACTGGAAAGAGAAAAATCGGTAGGAAGATCCACATCAATTCAAAGATCACAATTCCG
Source organism: Aerococcus sp. (assembly GCA_030528285.1). Classification (GTDB taxonomy): domain Bacteria; phylum Bacillota; class Bacilli; order Lactobacillales; family Aerococcaceae; genus Aerococcus. Next base: position 309,580 of record JAUMZE010000001.1, read on the forward strand.
AGTGGTCCACTATCCACCACAGCTCGCCGAATCGTTTCAATGCTCATGCCGCGAAATAGGAAGAATCCCACCAGAACAATCACCAAGAACACGACAATCTGTAACAGCCTCTGTTGTTGTTTGGACATGTTCCCCTCCTATCCTATTGTTGGTGTTTGTGACGTTCCTGCCACAGCATCCGCAATACGGAAATCAAAATCGCAACTGCAAATAAAATCAATAACCCAGTCACTAAGGCCTGTGCACCTCCGGTCAATTTTCCTCCCGCGTAGGAGTAAATGACGGTGGCGGGCAATTGTCCAATCCCGGTAGCAACCACAAATTCCACCACACTCATCGGCATTAATCCAGCTGCAAAACTCACGATATCAAATGGCATAAATGGCAACAAACGTGCGATCAAAATCGTGTGTGTCCCATAATGATCGAAGAAGTTCTCGATATTATTAAGTCCTTTTTCACTCGTGATTTTCACAACGAGATCGCGTCCTAGAATCCGCGCTAGATAAAAGCACAAGCACGCTGCTACCATGGCACTGAACCAGGATAATAACGCCCCTTGCCACCAGCCGAAGAGATTCGCATTCGCAATCGTAATCAGAAAAGCGGGCAGTGGCGCGATGATCGATTGCATAATCATTAATAAGAATGAAATAAGGGCCGCATAAGCACCGTACGAACCAATAAAATCATGCACCGCTTGGAAGTTCCCGGTGGTAAACATATAGATGATATGATTCATCATATTACGCAGTGGAGGCACTACCCCGTAGAGAATCAATAATACGACCACCACACCGATTAAGACCCAGCGCTTTTTACGGTAGTTTTCGGTGTTCGCTGCTTGTTGCTGTCTGTTCGGTGGCATTGCTTTCATTCCTCCTCCAATCAACAAAAATAGGGATGAACGATCTATCCGTCACTATCATCAGTTAAAAAGTGCGTGACTGCCTCATTTCATCGGATGATCACTTCATCCCCATTCATTATTTCATTTAATCTTTTACTAATTCGAAGTCGTGTTCTTTCGTTCCATCATTGGAGTTATAGACGTTACTCCAGCCTTCATCGACCAATTTTTGAGCCGCTTTGTAGGATTTATTTCCGGAGTAGCAATATGTCATCACCGGTTTATCTTTTGGCACCTGTTTAATTTCTTCATCGAGATTCTTCACATCGATGCGTTTAGCGCCCATCAAGTGGCCCGCTTCATAATCTTTTTCATCACGAGCATCTAAGATTGTATAGTCACCGGAGTCAGCTGCTTTTTGGAGCGCATCCCCAATCACAAATTGAACTTTGGTGGTGACGGTATATTGATGATCTTTGATACCTTCTGCGTTCGATACTTTGTTGAAGCCTTTATCTACGAGTTTCTTCGCTACTACTTCACTCTTATCTTTGGAGTCCGCAATCGTTACGATGTCTTTATCCTTGTAGTCGTTTAAGGTATCAGCTTTTGAATCAATATCCGCTTCAGGAATATTAACTGCATATTTCACGGTGCCTTCCTTGTATTCGTCGCTTGGGCGGACATCAATCACGAGATAGTTCTCTTTTTGCTTCGTGTCTTCCAAAATCTTATCGAGATTCTCACCCGTCATTTCAGAAACAGTGCCCGGTTTCGCATCACTCTGCGTCGTATTTTGGCCGCAAGCACTCAGCGTAAAAATGGTCAGTGCACTCAATGCTGCTGTCGCTAAACGTTTCATCATACTCGATTGCTTTGTCATTTCCATTTTACAACCTCTTCCTTTCCTCCATTAACAGCCAACGCTAATAATTTTTTAACTGCTTCCGTTTGCATACGACGATCGTGGGGTTCCTCTGAGAAGGTTTGCCCCAATGGATATGGTGTCACCATGACACGAGGGGGACGTACTTTCTTGATAACATTGGTTAAATGAATCATCGCGGCGGTACGAATCCCACGACTCTCAATCTTTCTTTGCATTAATCCCACGGACTGATGACAAATATATCAGCCAGGTGATAATAAAACGATATCGACATGATCTTCTAATAACATATCCGCCATCATTGGAGCGGTTTTCTTCATTAATTTTGCCGTGCGTGGAATATAACCCATCCAGCCAAAATGTCGGGGTGCGACACTGCCAATGACGCCCTCACTTTGAAGTTCTCTCAGTCTTTCGAGCGGGAAGACGATATTAATATCTTCTTTCGCACGTTTCGTATTATAATGATCGTGGTTCACCACCAACGTTTGAAAGTCGACATCCCCATCGATCACACGAAAGGTCGGATCCCCCTTCTTCGTATCAAAGGGAGGATCCGTTGCATTGCGAATCCCCGCTGTTGTCACGAGGGCCACTCTGGCTTCATTCAGAGGCTTTTCCAGCGTCGCAACAGGTGGTTCCTCATCAATCGTAATCACCATATGCTCGGCTACTTTTCCGATCACACTCTGCTCTAAACGTTTAATAAATGGCATCTCCCGCCTCCTCTATACCCCAATAGCTCGTCAAAATAGCGTTCAATCATCGTTAAAAATTCATCGCTCAAGTAGTTTTTAATGACCTTGTACGTCGCTTGACTCTGGGCTACTTTGGTTTGAGATTGGTACTGTACATAGGCCATCGCACACCACGTCAATCCTCTCAAACAGGTAAAGAGAAGATACTGTGTGAGTTTGTCCTCATCAATGGCAACCTCACTCTTAGCGTTGTAGGCGACTACAAACTGCTGGATCCCCATTCGATCATACAGATAATCCGTCTTCCAGCGTGTGGTCGTTGGTGCGAGAAAATGTCCCAGATCCTGTTCACGCTCGCCAATCAATGGTTTCTCCCAGTCGATGATATAGGAGTCGCTCGCATCATGATTGATCAGGAAGTTACTGCTGTTTAACTCCGTATTAATGATGCAGGGATGTTCAAGCGGCTGGTCTAGGGCAAAAATTCCGAGACGGTCGAGCAGGTTTTGAATGCGTTGTTCAACGTGCAGGTCCCTCTGATCCCACTCTTGATATACCCGAAACATCGTATGGAATTCATCCATCATCACTTGAAAGGGTTGATCTGCCAAAATCAGCTCTGGACAGTTTGAGCGCGGTACCTGATGCACCCGAGCGAGTAATTTGGCCGCATTCGCACTGTCTGTTCGATAATCGAGCGGACGTCCCGGGAGATAATCCTCCACAAGATAGCCCGCATGGATTAATGGTTCATCCTCCACTAACTGACGCGGAATCGGCGTCACCTGGCTCTCCTGTAATCCCTCAAGTGCGTGATATTCATAGGCGATCTGGTGCGCTAGATGGAGTTGTGACCCTAACGCAATCCGTAGCAACCGCGTTCCGTTGTGAAAACGGAAATTCGCATTGTATTCCCCCTGCGCCAGAAAGGTTGCGTCCTCGTCTTTGGTAAGGACACGCGCAATATCTTCTTTGGTATCGATGTCATGGATACGTGGGAGCACGTGCACCTGTAAATGCGCTTGGGAGGCTTTTGTGATTACTTTTCGATAGACAGACTGCCCGCCATACCCCGAAATCTCGAATAAGGACGGGGTTGACTGTTTCCAGCCAATCAAGCCGTACCCACCATCATAGGTTGGTGCGAGTACAATATCCTCATAATCTAAGGCGCGAAAGGCTTCTGTGAGATGATCCGTGGACAAATCATAGAGGTCGGTTCCCATCAAAACGACCTTGTCATAACCAGCTAATTGAGCCTGATCCATCGCATATGCCATCCGTTGACCGAGATCCCCCTCGATTTGGCGATGCACCGTGACACAGGATGGATCATAATCGAGATAATCCGCTAAGGTCTTGGACTCATCTCTACTGGTGACCCAAAACTGGATATCATAGGGCAGTTCACTCACTGCTTGATAATTCTTCGTTAATAAGTATTGACTCAGCTGTTGAATAGCTCTGGGGTCGAGAAAATCACGGAGTCGACTCTTTGTTTCACCTTGAATCGGTAGCCGTGTAAAAATGATAACGACATTTTTCACAAGAATTCGTCCCCCTCTCCCGTGTGTTGACACTTGATGATAAGACTCTTACTTTCTCTCGTCATAATACCATTGAATTAAAAAACAATCTATAGCTTTTCGCTGATTTGGCACCGCTTAACAACGCAAAACAGCGGTAGTGAAGGCGCTGCCTCTGTTTGCTGAATGATGACTATTAAAGGATACTGATTACTCATTAAAAAGCGAACTTTGTGATGACATAATCAATGTGAATACTGGTTTTTCTGCTCGATTGCCTTCAGATATTGTGCAATAACTCTCATGTCCTCAGATAACAATGTCCGCACATCAAATTGCACATGATCCTCGTTGATCCGTGCAATGATATGATGCGGACCGAGTCTTAACGCCTGCTCTAATTCCGAGGTCGAACATTGATCTGACGTCAGAGAGACGAGGGCAGTCGGTAGATACGTTCCTGGATAGGATCCACCACCGATCTGGGAGCGCCCACCAATTACCGCTACATGATAACTTGTCGTCTCGCGTTCAATCATACCCTGTAACATTTCCGCTTGCTTCTGGAGCGTGTCTATCTCTTGACTCAGCATGCGCAAGGTCGGGATCTTCTGCATCGCATAGTCAGGATTCAAATAGAAGGTCAGCGTCTTCTCTAAGGCCGCAATCGTAAATTTATCCACCCTGAGCGCGCGCAGGAGCGGATGTTTCTTCAGTTTTTGGATGTAGGCTTTCTTACCAACAATGATGCCTGCCTGCGGACCTCCAAGCAATTTATCGCCACTGAAACTTACCACGTCATAGCCGGCAACGAGTGATTCCGAAACGGTTGGTTCTGCGGGCAAACCGAGATGTTCAAGATTGATCAATAGCCCGCTCCCCAAGTCCTTGAAGGCAGGCAGATCATTCGCGTGGGCGAGAGAGACCACCTCACTATCCGGCACCATTTTATGAAAACCGACAATCCGGTAATTACTGGTGTGTACCCGTAGTAGTGCTCCCGTTTCTGGAGTGATTGCCCGCTCAAAATCTTTGAGGTGCGTTTTATTGGTGGCCCCGACCTCTCTCAACACGGCACCGGCACTCTGAATGACATCTGGAATCCGGAATGAATCGCCAATCTCCACCAACTCACCGCGAGAAATCAAAATCTCGCTCCCTGCTGGTATGAGTGCCGTCAAATAGAGCATGACGGCCGCCGCATTGTTGTTCACGACGAGGACATCCTCTGCCCCGGTGAGTTCCTTGATAATCTCTGTCAGATGGGTGTAACGGCTCCCTCGCTCTCCCTTATCGAGATCATATTCGAGGTTGTTGTAGTGCTTCGCTACCTTAAGCATCGCATCCACCGCTTCATCCGCGAGTAAGGCCCGTCCCAAATTCGTGTGGAGCACGGTTCCCGTCGCGTTGATGCATTCCTTTAGGGTCATACTTCCCAGTGCTTGGAGTTTATTGGTGGTCTTTTCGGCGAGTGTGTCTGGATCAATCAATACGGTTTCACCGCGTAGGATCAATTGACGCGTCTCATTCAATACTTGCTGGACTTGCTGCTTGATGCGTTCATGGTTGATCGTTTGACTCCACGCTTGAATTTCAGGGCGTGAGAGGATCTCGTCCACAGACGGCAACTGGCGCAACTTGTTTTGGATTTCCGGACTAATATTTTTCTTACTCATGTTTCAACACCCTCACATCACCGACCCGTTTCGTCAGACCAATCGCATCTAAATGTTCGAGGAAGGCCATTCCGTACTTCCGACTCGTTTCCCAAGCATCGCGGAATTCACCGAGAGACAGTTCCCCATGTTCATTAATGTAATCCACCACGAAATGCTTGGCTGCTTCATAGACACTCATATGGACATAGACATTTCGATCTAATTGGAAAATCTCACTACCCATCATGGAGTTAAATAATTCCTCTAGATGTTCATCCCCATGTGTGAGTGCGTCTTTTTCAGGTGGAGTCATTTTGGCGTCCTTGAGTGTTTGCTCCATGGCATCTCGTTCCATTTGACTCTTAGAATCTAACTGATAGGTGAAATCATACAGACGCGCCCGCCCGTATTCAATCGCAATCTGTTGGTCCTCACGCAGCTGTTTAAGGAGACGGTCCAGTTCCTTGGCACTCACATTCTTGAATTTGCTGCGAAGCTCCTCCAGTGGCATACCCTGGCGCACCGGATATTGCGCATGATAGGTCTCTAAGAGGGAGAGAATCTCTTTCTTGAACTCATTAAATTTTTGAACCGACATATATTGATGTCCAAAGACCAGTAATTCGTGCTCTTGGGTCAAAGTCTCAATCGCTTCGTCGACTTGTTGCTGTTCGACATTCAGGTATTGCATCATTTCTTTCTTACTGGTGAGGGCACTGCTACGCCGATTGAGGAAGTCAAGTAGGATCTGAGCTAGGTCACCCGTTTCCTTGACTTGGAGGGTATGAATCACCTCTTCATTGAAACGTTTATGCTTCTCAGGTTCTTCCTCGAGAATCGTCCCGCCACCCACTGTATAAACCGGCGAATACGAACGCAGGATGAAATGATCGCCTTTCTTCACGTGAACCTGCTCTTCAAGACGCAGCTGCAGATACCCCGAATCTCCCTGAACAATTTTTTCCTTATCGATCGGGACAATTCGTGCGAGTACCTCCGCCGCCCCGACATGCACGTGGACGCGATCCCACAGTTCCAAGGCATATGGCGACTCAGGCAGACACTCTACCTTCACATCCAGCATGTAGGAGTCCTCCAGTGGGACGCCGCTCAAAACAGTCCCTCGCTCCATCTCCTCCACCGTCACATTGGTCAGATTCAGCGCGGTTCGATTCCCAGGAAAGGCCTGTTTTTGGTCTTTGTTGTGGATTTGGATATTACGGATCTTGGTTTTCTTGTTATATGGATAGGCATAGAGTTCATCTCCCACTGATAATGGTCCATCCACGAGTGTCCCGGTTACCACTGTCCCGAATCCTTTCACTGAGAAGGCACGATCCACATTCAACCGCGGTGGGAGGTCGCTCTCCTTCTCCGTGAGATGGCTGAGTTTGTCTTGGATTGTTTGCTTAAGTTCCTCAATGCCTGTCCCGCTCACTGCGTCCGTTTCGACAATGGGGGCGTCTGCCAGTGGGGTATTTCGGAACCGCTCCTGAATATCCTCATAGATAATTTCTTTCAGTTCAGGGTCCGCATCATCCACCTTGGTGAGAACGATGATGTAATTCTCCACGCCCAATAACCGCAAAATCGAGGAATGCTCAATCGTCTGTGGCATGATGCCCTCGTTCACGTCAATCACGAGGAGCACGAGATCGATACTGGCAACCCCTGCCAACATATTCTTCACGAAACGTTCATGGCCTGGAACATCTACAATCCCGACCTCTTCTCCATCTGGCAAGGTCATAAAGGTGAACCCCAGATTAATCGTCAGTCCGCGTTCCTTCTCCTCACGCGTGGTGTCTGTATCCACCCCTGATAACGCCTTGATGAGGGTTGTTTTCCCATGGTCGACGTGCCCCGCAGTTCCAATTACAAAATTTGATTTCTTCATTCCTACGCCTCCCTCCACTCTTTGATGAGTTCATAGTTCTTCTTGTGCGTGTCTGTATCTTCATGGATCCGGTAGGCCTTGAGGGGTTCTAATTCCTCTGATTGAAAAGTAGCTACTAATGCCTCCATGAGGGATTCATCTGCCTTGAGTCCGAGCCCACATCCTGCTGAAATGGCACCAGGGATAGGAATGAGACGTGCTTGGTAGCCATGATTTTTGACAATCTGCTCACTCTCCATCGCCTTATGCACCCCTTGAAAAATCATAATAATTTCCATCCGGTCCTCCATTCGAAAACAAGGCTAGGACATCCCCAGCCTTGTTTTCCTGTTCTGTCTAACAAATGATTGTAAGGTCTCATTATTGATTATGGTTTCACGATGCGGTTTGCTTGACGTAAGGTCTCAATAATCGCATACATGTTCGTTACGGACCCAACCGCAATTTCATCGGTCAGATCATAATAATCGGCACAGAGACCACATGTCGCAATCACAACACCTGCTTCTTCCATCTTCTTCAGGTCTTCCAGAGAATCGGAATCCTTCGTGGTGAGGAAAGCCCCAGAGTTATAGAAGAGAATCGTCGTTGGCAGGACGTCTTGTTCAGAGAGAGCATAGAGGAAGCTCTTCATGAGGTTCTTTCCGAGTTGTTCGTCACCACTCCCCATCTTGTTAGAGTCAATTTGAACGATATATTCATCCGAGGAAACAACTTGACCTTGCATTGCAGGCGAGGTTCCATGGGCATGTTCCCCTTTCTTGATGCTGACTTGGTAGTGGCCCGCTTCACCCTTTTCATGAGAGTAGTCATATTGCAATTGCTTAGCCATTTTTTCGAGATTTTGAACGGAAATCTCATTATCAACGAGGACTTCTACTTCATTGTCCTCGCGCAATGCTTTTTTAGCTTCGATTACGGGAATGGGACATGCTTTACCTAATACATCGACTTTTTTCATGATACTATCTACTCCTTTTCATTGATAATTAGACTTAACTGATATAAATCGCTCGGTCACGTTTCTCAACCACGTGACCGATCAAGTGGGCATCCATCTTGTCGGATTCATTCAAGGCCGTGACGAGTGCCTCTGCTTCCTCTGGGTCCACACTGATGAGCAGTCCCCCTGAGGTTTGCGGATCGTAGAAGATTTCCTCCATGGCATAATCATCGAAATCGAACTGGACGTCTTGTTCGAGATAATTACGGTTCTTCTGCCCGCCGGCTGTCACGAGGAATTCGCGCGCACACTCATAAGCTTTGGGGATAAATGGCACGTCCTTAACATTGATTTGTGCAGAGAATTTCCCATGGAGCATTTCATTCAAATGCCCCAGTAACCCAAAGCCCGTCACATCGGTACAGCTATGAACATGGAAAGATTTCATAATGTCCGCTGCATATTTATTCAGCGTCGTCATCGCCCGCACCGCTTGCTGGAAGGCCTCCTCGCTCGCCTCACTCACACTGTAGGCCGTCGTTACAATCCCTACGCCCAGCGGTTTCGTTAGGATCAGTGCATCGCCTGCTTCGGCTGTATCATTCTTGATGATCTTGTCAGGATGGACGCGCCCAGACACAGATAGACCATATTTCGGGGTGGACGCATTAATACTGTGCCCTCCTGAAAGCGTGGCCCCCGCCTCATGAACGGCATCCGCGCCTCCTTCCAAGATGCGTTTGAGCACGTTTAAATTCTTCTCTTCGGGGTACATCACGATATTCAAAGCGGTGAAGACCTCCCCGCCCATCGCGTAAATATCACTCATCGCATTTGTCGCCGCAATCCGCCCGAACAGATATGGATCGGCTACCATCGTTGGGAAGAAATCCACACTCTGGATCAATGCGACATCATCCGTTATTTTGTAGACAGATGCATCATCCGCCGAGTCAAATCCTACCAACAGATTCCCATCGCGTTTGGGTGGTTTCGGTAAATCGGCGAGAATTTCGGAAAGATAGCCAGCACCGATTTTGGCATTACATCCACCACAAATGACCAAACGATCCGCTGCTACTTTTTCTTCTGTCATTTCGTCACTTCCTTCTTTGTGAAACACTTTTCAATCATAAGTGTAACACAAGTATTTTGTTTGCGCTAACATGGGAGATTCATTCCCATGTGTTGTTACCACTCTTATTTTACCACGGTTTTGGGATCGGTTTCGCTCCTATTAAATATAAAAGAATCGGCTTCGCTCCTGTTTGTCATAAAAGGGTCGACTCTGTTCTCCTGCGCTATACAGAGATTGGCTCTGTTTCTCTTCGTCATAAAAACAGCGAGAGGGCCCATGCTACTTTCGCTGCCTATTTCACTGAATAGCAATTAGTGGTTTAAATGGAAGAGGTCCGTCCGTTCAACCCCTTTTTCGCAGAGGGCAAAGTAATTAGTGCGGCCTGGGATCCATTTCTTCAAGACTTCTAAATCCATCATTACTTTGTGTTTTGGATTGTTGTAGTCCATTTTTTCGAGGGTTTCTTCCCATTGTTTCTTGAGATCATCTGAAAAATGTGGACGTGTGGTGAAGATACAGTGGTCATAGAGGCCAGTCTTATCAGTAATCTTGATTTCTTTTTCGTTGATCGTACCATCCTGTACCCATTCGTCGTAGTTCCCTTCTGTGGTGACTGACACATCGACATCACCGGCTTTGAGGGCGTCAAGGGCGAGATGTTCTCCACCGACATGGTCCCTATCAAAACCGAGGTCTTTATCGAAGGTCACTTCTTTGTAGTCGTGATCGAGATCTAACCCTTTTTTCGAGGAGGTCGGCAATTGGAACAAGACGAGCTTGTGGAGAATCCACAGCACCGAACCCGATTGTTTTGCCACGAAAATCTTCCACAGAGTTAATCCCGCTACCGGTCTTCACGAGGTAGACACTGCGACGATTTTGGTCCGTATCGCGCATGTCGCTGTAACCCACTTCATCAGATTTGAGGGTAGCTTCCACGTGAGCCAATGGTGAGTTCCACGCAATATCAATTTCTTCATCTAAGAGCGTTTGAACTTGGGCACGGTAATCTTTGAAATACACCATCTCGAGCGGTAAGCCTCCATTCGCGAAGAAATCGGAAATAATATCCCAAACGACTGTGACTGGAGGAGCATAAACAACAGCACCGACTTTGATTGTTTCTGACATAATGGACTCCTTTACTTTTATCAAATAAAAATTAACTATCGATCCAAGCAATGGGAGCAGCTGGATACTTCAAATTATCGATTCCAAATGAATTAGGCGGTCAAGGCGGTAATATCAGTGATCATGCGGAGGTCTGCCGTGCCTTTGCTGAAGCCAGTCCAACTGCCGGACTCTGCTACATGATGCATAACACCGCGCTCATGTGTGTCCTCGTCAATGGTTCTGATACCCTGATCCAAGAAATTACCCAAGATATCGTGAATAACCAGCACTTCATGGCGTTGGCCTATAGCGAATCGGGTACCGGTACTCACTTCTACAAGCCAGAACTCGAAGTAGACATCCAAGGCGACAATGAAGGCTTCACCGACAAGAAGAGCATGGTCCCCTCAGCCGGCAATGCTCATTACTACCTGATTCTCACCCCAAGCGCAACCAACGAAGGCATTAATAACTGGGTCGTTCCCGCTGACACACCAGGCATTACCTTCAAACAAGAATACTGGAACGGGATGGGGATGCAGACGCGCTCCTACGTATCCTCTCCGCTCGTATTCCCGCCAGCGAAAATGTAATGGCGATGGGTCAAATTGCCATGCGGATCGGTGGCGGACGTATCTATAATCAATACTTGAACATTGAACGCCTCTTCCGTGATGCTTATGCGAGTGAAGTAATGGCGCCTTCTGTGGATGTCCTCACCATTTGTCTCGGTAAAGCAGTGACCGGTTTACCGATTCCATAGAAATATTAATCACTAATAAATGATTGAAGCCCCGCACCAATCAATTGAGCTGATGCAGGGCTTTTTGTTACAAAAAAAAAGTGTGCCACCTTTTTACAAGATAGCACACTCTCTGTTTCCTATTTTTTAAGGCTCAAGGTACTTATTTTTATCGTCAGTATGCGATTAGTCTTCAAAAACTGTTTGGGCACTCACTGGCGTGGTTAATGCCTTCAGGGCTTTATCAACTAAGCGACGACGTAATTTGCGTTCATCCTCAAGACTTAATTCTGGATTCCCGAGTGGGTGAGGGATCGCAATTGTCGGTACAATACGGTTAGCACCAACTGTTAATGAGATTGGTACAACGGTACACATATGGACAACTGGAATACCGGTTTTTTCGATTTCTTTTACCATTGTTGCTCCGCAACGTGTGCAGGTACCTCAGGTGGAGGTGAGGATAACGGCATCTACTCCGTCGGCCGTCAGATCCTTCGCAATATCTGCAGCATATTTCTTCGCACTGGCTACGGCTGTCCCATTCCCCACAGTGGCATAGTAGTATTGATACAGTTCGCCAATTTCGCCATTCTTTTCTTTTTCGCGCATGATGTCGACTGGTAATACCCGGTCTGCATCAGCATTAGCGTAACTTGGGTCATAACCACCGTGCGCCGTTTCGTAGGTTTCAGAGGTGAGGTCATCCACACCTGAGATGTCATATTTCCCATATTTCGATGCGCTACTGGATTCGATATGGTCTGGGTTGCCTTTTGGAACAATCCCACCAGACGTTACCAACGCAATCTTCGCATGGGACAGGTCCGTCAAGGCTTCACCAGGGTCTACCTTGTCGAATTCCGGCATTGGATATTCGGTTTCAAACGGTTCGCCTTTCAATTTCTTGATCAGCATGTCCACCGCACGTTTGGATCCACGTTCACTCGCAAAGAAGTTTTCACGGTGACGGGTGTAGTATCCATCTGCAACTGGCGATAATTCTTCACCGATCAAGAGTTTCTTCGCGATGTTCGCCATAGCAGGGATGGCTTTACGCATTTTCGCTGCGGAAGCCCCTACCTGTGCAATGTAGGCTTGTTTCTTGTAGATTTCTACCCCTGGGTTTTCTTCATACATCCCAGTCACAGCAGGAATGCCCATTTCACGGATAACCGCATCACAGACAGCCCCACACGCCATCCCGTAACGTCCAGCGTTAAAAGCAGGACCCGCAATCACGAGATCTGGTTCATAGCTCTTGATCATGTCCAACACGGTATCCAAGGCTTCTTCATGTTCGTTGAAGTAGGAGTCCCCACACACAACGGTCCCAACGATTTCGCCTTCGTCACCGATTGCTTTCGCTAAAGCCATCCCAGGACCTTTGAAGCCGTCTTCTTTAAACGGTTCAATCCCAGCTTTGTCTTCACCACCAATCCCGGCATAGAATTGGTTGATATAATGCACTATTCTTTTCATTGATCACAAACCTCCTTTATTGGGAATTAGACACCTTTAGCGGATTGAACGTTGAATCCGAGCTCATTGGTTGCCCCTGTAATCGCTTGGATTTCAACTTCAATTTCACCATTCTCTTGAAGACTGCCGTCGTGTCCACCAGCAATCACATCTACATAATCATACATACCGATCAATTTGTCCATGGCTGGCAAAGTGATCACTTCATTGGCGTTCCCACCGGTGACACAGGCATCTGCCAATTTGTCCGCATCGGCGAGGGATTGACTCGCACCATCTTGTCCAGCATATTCGTCAGTCACAATCACGGTATCAATATTCTTCTTCTCGATCTTGGTGCAGTTCATGATCAAGTCCGTATCTGGGTTACCGAACCCTTCCTGTGTGATCACAACCCCATCGAGGCCCAAGAACTCCGCTAATTGAGAGGACATGTTACTGGAGCGCTGTTTGTCTGCCAAGTAAACGGTCTCGTTGGTAACAATCACACCCACAAAGTTCAGATCTTTCCCGTGACGGTCATACAGATCCTTGATAACTGGGTTGTTCAAATGGTGATAGGTGGTGTTCTTATCACAAGCAGACACACAGTTCCCGCTGATTACAGCCCCATCCATCACTTCTGTAGGATAGATCAAGGTGGGAACGATATGTTTCACGTCTGTCCCATAGAGATAGGAGTCGTGCAACAGCCCTTGCGTTTGGAGCATGTAAACATAACCAATCTTCGGCAGGTCTGGATATTCAGCGATTTGTTCGAGATAAGGTTTGGTTTCATAGGTTTCAACCGTATCTGGTTCTACTTGTTCACCGAGTTTTCCGATTAAGGTCGCTACTTTCAGCCCAGCCATCCGCACGGCTTCTTCATAGGTATGGGTTTCAAGATCTGTGACTGGGTCTACCACTAAGCAGATGTTGATGGTCTTGGAGAATGGGGTTAATTCTGCCCCAGGACCGGACATATCAACAATCCCTTCTTGGAACCCAACAATTTTACCAACCGTTGCCACCGTGCAGCCTTTGAGCGCATGAGTCCGGCCAGAACCGACTGTTATCATTTTACTGATCACACCAGGGAAAACACCTGCTTCACTGTCCACCTTGCAGCGTGGTTCAATGAAGTCTTTCACTGGGGTGATACGGGTCTTATCTCCTGGGAAGGCCAATTCAACTTTACAACTTGCGATACGGTCATCATCGAGCACCGTATCGATAATTTCTTGTTCATTAATATACAGCGTGCCGTTTTCCACTTTGGCTTCATCGGAAAATTTTACATCTGTGATATTAATTTTACCTAATTCCAGTTTCAAAAATATCACCTCTACATCTTTATGACTCTTCTCTACAAGAAAGAAGGTGGGACATTTATTCGATTTAATGCACTCGTCACCAAATCGTAATCGATCAAAGCAAAGTCTTGAAGGACACGGTCTGTCCAATTAGGTGTGGCCCGCATTGCTTGGAAACGATGATAGACTTCGATAGCGTGATCAATCATATCCAAATTCTCCATTGAGATAGCCCCATGGTATTCATCTAACAGGATGATTGACTTATAAATAGTTTCATTCGGTTTAATACTCCCGCTTAGTGGATGAGTAACTAAATGATATCTATCATCAACCAGATGCTGGCGCACTCTATTGAGCACATCGAGATAACTCCCATCGATAAATTCGATCGGGATCTTGATCTCTGCCGTCTCCCTCACTTTGGGATTATTTGTGATTAATAACATCAATGCCTCAAATCCTTAACAATAATCTTTAACTTAAACTAGTCACGCACAATCTGGTCAACGGGTGCGCGTCCGTTTGCTTAACCATGACATCATCTTACACCTCGAGTATATAAATACATTTAATTAAATAATCACTTTGAATGAAACCGAGATATCTATGACGTCCTTCACTGTTTGATACAAAATACAATTTTTCATGCTTCATCAAAGAGCGCTTGAAAATTGACTTCATCCTCATAGGTCACAATGTAGCATTTGAGTGTTAATCCGCAGACGGTCGGCACCTCGTCGTACCCACGCACATGGAGGTAGGTCAATGGATTCTTCAAATGGAAGACAAATTGCCCTTCGACTTCCTCAATGATCTGATCGTGTTTCTGATCATAATGGAACAGTGCCAGTAGCATGCTGGAGGCAATGTCACCCGCAAAAAGATCAACACTCGTTAATGCTTCATTTTCAATGTCAAAACTCATCTCTTGATCGATAGAACAAATAACTTTATCAGTATAAATTTTGACTTGAATGGGATCCTCGGAAATGGCACGCAAACTAATATCGTAGTTGTATTGAGCGTTCGTCAATTCTTTCATCATGACCGCCTACTTTGCATATTTTGGGAGCAGGATGTCAGAGGCCTCTACCATCGCATGGATCTTCTTAGGCAAGAATTCCTCTGCGTTGACGGGCCTGTTCGCGAATGTCGCAAACCCGTAGTCCGGGTTCAACAAGAGGGGATCCGCTGCTACCCACTTGAGCGCTTCCTCGGCACGGTCAACAATCGATGTGACAGATTCTGCCTCAGGTAAACGCGAATTCTCAACGCCGAGCCCCAAACGAATGTCACTTGGAAGCCTTGGTCTTGGAAAAGAATATCCAATTCACCCACACGCGACGTTGAAAATTCCAAAGTAAGAAGGTCCGGATTAGCAACCTTGAACACATCGAGAAGCGGTGTATACGGTCCCGTCAAAAGAATGCTCTCGTCGGGACTCCAATTGCCCCGGCAGACATGCAGCGAAGCAATCGTTTGGGTCCGATCGATATGTCCCAACACTGGCTGTAGCAATGACTTCGCAAAGGCCAACTCTTCGGTAGGGTCTTTCTTCTCGGAAAGCGCCACACACATGAATGAACGCGTTTTTCCTTCCTGTGAAGACGACTTCGGTGAGAACAGGTTCATCAAATTGGATAATGTCCACGCCAATCGCCTGCAACTGATCGATTTCCTGACAGAGAATATCAGCGGCGGCCTGCCCTAATGCTTCCTTGGAGTCATACGCAACCTTAGACAAGTTTGCGATCCACATTGAACGCGTCAGAAGATAAGGACCGGGTAGCGTGATTTTCACCGGACGATTGGTGTATTTCTTGAACAATTTCAGTTCATTGACAGCAATCGGAGGATACTCTAGTTTTCCGGTACAGATCGCATTGTGCATACTGATCGCCGGTACGTCCAGCATCTGGAGGATATCTCGAACTGCTTCTTATCTTGAATATGCTCTGCTACCTCATTCATGGAAAGCATCGACACACCGCCCAGATGATCTGCCACAAAGGAAGAGTAGTTATCACTACCCAGTTCTCCAGAAACAATCACATCGAGTCCCAAATCTTCTTGGAGGTGGATGATGCGCGCGGTTTCCGTTTCAATCAGCTGATCGAATGCTTCTTTATTCATCTGTCCGTGACGGAGACGACGCTGTGCTTTGAGAATCTATTTTGTTCTTGGCCAACTACCGATTAATGTGGTGGCAAAGGGAGGTAATGTTCTTGTTCCCATATCTATAGCCCTTTCACTTCAAAATTTAATACCATTATCATCTTTTAAATAAGGAAGAGAGCTAGGTGGTGATCGTCATTGCTTTCTTTGCCTTCTTTTATTAATTATAAGAAACCATTGTCTTTTACAATCTGTTCTGCTCGCTCAAACTTCGCTGGATTTACGAGGACAATCGGGCCACTGCACCCCATCCCGCTTTCCGCATAAATATCTGCTTTCCACAGAGCTTTTACAGCTTCTTCCAAATCAAGCACGTCAATCCCCATAATAGAGGAGGTCACGACCTCTTTGGATGGAGCGGTAACGGCTTCTTCATGCGAGGACGCAGAATCTTTTTCAACGAGCGCTTCACTGATGTCCTTCAATTTAGCCTGGTTCGCAACTTGGAATTCACGTTGACTGGTCTCTATGAGGCCACCTTTTGCGACTTCATAGGCATATTGGAGAGCGTTGGCAATGACTGGAGCCCCGGATGCCCGGGAGATGATACAGATATTCTGTTCGTACCCCTCACCAATCGCCGGACCGTAACCATAACCAGCTGTTTCATATTGCCCACCTGTCGTAAAGGCACTCATTAATTTCATAAGGAGGTTCCCCGTCAAGGTGTCGGTAATAATCACGTCGGCAGAACCCGTCAACAGGTCGTTCCCACGCAATACCGCCCCACCATCAGCACGCACGGACTCGGCAAAATGAATCGGATAGCCGTTCTCTGAGAGTTCATGTAACGCGCGATCGACTGTTTTAGCCCCTTCAACATTGAGGATACCTACAGTTGGTTCCTTAATGCCGAGTGCTTTGGCGGCGATGATTCCGTTGATAGCATTCAGTACCATGCCTTCTGTTCGAACGGTACTGGTTGTTCCTGTCGTGGTTGCGAGAATCACATCACGTCCTGTTGCTGGTGCAATATAGCGCCCCACTGTAGAGACACCGATCGGGAAATTATGATGCAGGGTGACACACCCTTGAATCGTCCCGTCTGAAATCAAACGGTCAATCGTCGCTTCTACTGCTTGTTCCGTGTTCGCTTCATAATGTTCAAAGTCCTGTGTCCAATCAACTTTTTCACCAATTAACACTACATCAAATAGGCCTTTTGCTTGAGCGATGTTGGCTGCTTGTTTCATCACGTCAAAGCCATGCTCACTCCCATTAATGGTCAACCCAATTTTGATTTTAGGACCCATATCGCCCGTTTCCAGTGCCGTCGCTAACTCCGCAAAGACTTCACTTATTGTTTGTTTAATCTGATCAGACATATAGACACCCCTATTACTCTGCAAATTGCTCGGAAAGGTTCCGCAAAGCTTTTGCGACTTCGCTCTTCACCATTTCCTTCATGTCACTAGAGGATGCATCTGTTTCTTCTTTGCCGTCATTGCGTTCGATAATCACTGCAACCCCATCGAATAGGTTCGTCATACGTCCTAAGAACAAGGACCCTTTGCCGACAATCATCGCACGGTTCAAATCACCCGTAGTCAAATCGTCAATGGCAAAACCGAGATATGGCACACCACTTGGAATATGTCCCTGGGTTGGCGCCCAACCTGGAATATGTTTTTCCTTCACAAAAAGTGGAAGTTCTTTCCGCTCGATTTCTTTTCTGAGCACACCGATTGCGGCAATCATCTTCAAGTTGGCAGTTGGCACATCGCCGGCACCAGCTGGCTTGGTGATATCAGGATTCTGCATTTCTACCGAGTAAGCATCGACATCCTTTACAGTTAAGCCCGCTTTGTCCAGAGCTGCCCCGATCAGCGCGGTGGTGACTGCTTGTGGGCTTGATCCGCTATCTACGGTATGACGTCCGGTATATTCGGTTCGTACAATTGGATGCTTGCCATCGTTTTCACTGATGAGGTAGGCAAATCCAGCCACATTATCCTCTAAGATTGGAACGTCTTTACCCACGTGGGATTTTCCGTTCATCCCGAGTTTAGCAGTCGATCCACCTGCAACGACCACCACATTCTTGTAGGTGCCCGCTTTAACGAGAGACGCAGCGTTAATCAATGCATGGGTTGGCGCCGCACAGAAGCCACGCACATCGCTCCCAGAAGCATTTGGCAATACCCCGAGTTCCGCGATCGCCTTGGCCATGTTCCCGCCACCGCGTTGGTTCACATCCCCAATCGCCTCTTCGGAACACTCGAGCACATAATCAATTTCTTTGGGATCAATTTGTTCATCTTTCACCAGATGGCGCAAGGCCAAGACCCCACTGGCTTTTGCTACTAAGTTTTCTAGCATCATGTGGCCGGCGAGGTTCTCATCCGTATCATGTGCCCGATTAACGACCCCCACGAGACGATCCTTGATGTAGAGACCTTCTGCCCCGTGCTCATTGATCTGGGTGATTAATTCTTCTTCTGTAGCCGTATTTTTGATCTTGTCGAGGTCATCCTTGAAGAGGTGATGTTTGCCTAATTCTGCTTTCACTTCTTCAGCAAATTGTTCTTCCAAGAAGACGAGATCAAACACATCAACAAAGGATAACAGACCGTAGAATTCCATCTCTGGCATGATTTCCCCGTTCTTGCTGAAGCGTTGGCCTTCAACGGGTTGTTCATACCATGGGAATGGCACTTCCTTTAATTCACGATAATGCATATTACCAATATAGGTTTGGTTGGGTGCATAGTTGACATCTTCTTCATAGCTACGGAGATGTTTTGGCAACTCCTTGAGATAGTCGCTCTCTGGATTCACAATGCGCTCGGTCGTTTGGGTTGAGCCATTGTGAATCACCAAATCCGGCGTATGAGCAAGAATGTAACTTGCTGATTTTAATACTGGAAGACTCATCGCTTTTCTCCTAACTATCCTGCTTATAATGTCTAATCTTTCACAAGTATAAGAAAAATTAGTCGTTATTCTTTATGGTCAGCGAGCAAAGCTTCAACATTTTCACGCGTCATATCGTCTTTACCAACTTCGCCTACTTTTTCACCGTTCTTGTAAACAGAAACAACTGGTAAACCTAAGATACGATGTTTAATGCAGAAACGACGAACGCCTTTCTGGGAGGTGTTGAAGGAAGCAAATTTGAAGTCATCTTTGTTTTCTTCTGCGATTGCTTCCATGGTTGGCATGAAGGCTTTACAATTGGTACAGGTTTCCCCCCACCAGTCAATAACAACAGGTTGGTCACTGTTTTCTACTTCTTGTTCCCAGTTTTCTTTGGTTAATTCGATCATTTTATACCCCTCCATTAATTAAAATTATAATAGTTAACACACTTTATTAACGCTGTGATTCCACATAATGTTGGGCACTGCGCGCAGCAACGGCTCCATCGCTCGTAGCCGTAATCACTTGGCGCAAGCTCTTTGGTCGGATATCGCCGGCCACATAAACGCCAGGAATGCTGGTGCTCATATCTTCGTTGGTCACAAGGTAGCCATAATCATCAGCTGGCAAAGCTTCTTTGAAGACGCCGGAAGAAGGAATGTATCCGATAAAGATAAAGATACCGAAGATCCCATCTTCTTCATCAGCTTCAATCTCTGTTTCTTCACCTGTTTCGGTATTCTTGATCGTCATGCCTTCTACCATGCCATCACCCTTGATTTCGGTGACGATGGAGTTATAAATCACTTCGATATTATCGAAGTTCTTCAACTGTTCGATGGCAATTGGATCCGCCGTCAGTTTGGATAAGTTTTGGATGATCGTGACTTTACGGCCAAGGTTTGCTAAGAATGCGGCTTCTTCAACGGCTGCATTCCCACCGCCAACCACATAGATCTCTAAATCTTCAAATAATGCACCATCGCATGTCGCACAATAGGAAACACCTTTCCCTGCGAGTTCTGCTTCGCCTGGACACCCGAGTTTACGTGGGTTCGCACCCGCAGAGATGATCACTGCTTTACCTTCGTAAGCGTTACCATTTTTGCATTCAACGCGCTTCACATCACCGTTTAAATCGACCTTAACGACATCTTCGCCATTTTTGAGTTCTGCACCAAATTTCTGTGCTTGTTCAACCATGCGATCGATTAATTCTTGCCCACTCGGTTCTTCGCCCTCACCGATAACTGCGCCCGGATAGTTGGCAATTTCTTCTGTGATTGTGATTTGACCACCGAATTTTTGCCGTTCCAGTACAACGGTCTTCATCCGTGCTCTTGACGTATAGAGCGCTGCCGTCAAACCAGCAGGACCCCCACCGACAATGATCACATCATACATCTCGCTCATTGTTTCACCTCATAACAATAAAATTAAAAGCACCGATACCTACAGCAGGCACCAGTGCTTTCGTTGCCAAAATTAATGGATGATGGTGCCGATTGATTATGAGAATTTACTAAACTCCTCACGCATGCTGGATACTTCTTCGATGATTTCATCTACATCCAAGATCATTTCCATCATACCGATTTGTTCTTCGTAGACGTCAGGATCAACAAATTCCTTAAATTCTGGTTCGACAGCATGGTAAACGGCAAGCCCAAGCTGAACATTTGTTAGAGGACCGGCAAATGTCGGGTCTCCGTTTGTTACCGTCTCAGCAGCTAATCCAGCGGCCTCGGCTTCTGCACCCCCGAGAATCACGGCTACGTTCTCAGCACCATATTTATCTGCGGCTTCTTTTACACGACGTTGGTTTTCCAAATCCATGGCACCAGCGGCCGTTCAAACAAAGCACTCCGTTGATGAGAAAACAACTTCTGCGGTCGTGTCCTTCAAACATTCTTCTACAGCTAAACCTGGGATCCCATCACGGTCCCCAATCACAACAATTTTTTTGTTATCGAGTGACATATTATATTCCTCCTTTTATAATGCGATACCACTTATCTGTAAGCGGTTGCCACTTCTTTACATATCTATTTTATGTTTTCTCACATGACAAGTCAAATACAAAGTGAAGAATTTAACGTTTCCTGAAAAGAAATTATCATCTCCTTAACAGACGTAAGAACACGCTTACATACCTCTGCAACTGTATCTTAGCACATTTTATCTTCTTGATCTATTTCCTTGCTTACGACTTTATAGTGAAACTTTTATCAAAGTTAAAGTGCCCTTAAGGTGATAAAACACTCCGATTTGTTAGGAGGATTTTGGCGTCAATAGGGCTTTCTAGCATCTGCCAATGGATATATGGATGGATATATGGTAAGGAGAATCTTTCTTTTAATTAGCAGAGATTGATTATCGGAGAACAAAGAAAAAACCTAGCAATAAACAACTATTGGTAGCTGTTTATTGCTAGGACTTAAAAAAATTATTGGCGGGGTGATGCAGTGGAATCCGTATAGACCATCTTCAAATCATAAAGGATGGGATCTACTTCTTCCCCATTAATGCAGGCCATAATCATCTTTCCAGCATCGAGTCCCATCTTGCCCTTAGGGTGTTCCACAGTGGTGAGGCGCGGCTCCAAATAACGCGACAGAACATAATCATCAAACCCTACTATGCTGATGTCAGCGGGAATTTTGAGATTAAGTGAACGGATGACGTCCATAATTTGGATTGCTAGCTCATCGTTGTAGCAAACCACCGCAGTCGGACGATCCGCTTTATCGAGAATCCGAGCCACCTGATCAAATACCTTTGTCATATCTTGCCCAGATTGGTACATCACCGTTTCACTCAGATAGGAAATATCAGGATGCAACATGTAAGCATTGATGAATCCCTGCATGCGGTGCAATCCCTGCATATCATCTACTTGAAAAATTCCTAAAATGCGTTGATGGCCTTGCCCAATCAGATACTCAATCATTTTTTGCTCGGCTTCTCGATCCTTCACCTCTAAATAAGGAATATCTAACTGGTGATAATGCGCATTAATAAAGATACATGGGATCTGAGCTTCAGCAACCTGTTGATAGAGATCAATACTTGGATTTGGTAATGCACTCTGAGTTGGTTCAATAATCAACCCAGCTACTTTGTTATCGATCATTTGCTGCAAGCTTTGGCGTTCCTTTTCGCGGTTATTGTGGGTGTTGCTAACAACCAGTGAATATCCTTGTGCGGAAATAGCGCGGTCAATCCCTGCGATAATACTTGGGAAAATATAATCAGCTAAATGTGTGGTCACAACTCCAATCATCTTATTATTGATGACACGTTGCTTTTGGTGCCCCTGCCAATCGTCCACATACATCCCGCCACCCTGAATACGATAGACATAATGCTCGTTTTGGAGGTCTCCAATGGCACGACGAACAGTATAGCGACTGACGCCATACTGAGCCATTAGTTCCGATTCAGTCGGCAGCTTGTCCCCCACTTTGTATTCACCATTCTCAATAACTGTGCGTAACCCTCGTTCTATCATTTCGTATTTATTTTCTGCCATGGAGCTCCCTCCTTAATCTAACGCTATGGTCTGCTGTATCGTATATGTTACTTAAATAAATTGCATGCCATCTATCACATTCTACGTTAACACTCCCACCATTCTACATAAAAAAGGCGTCCCAGTGCCAGTGACTAGAACGCCTTGCAGTCCCTATTATTCTTCGTTAAATATGCTGAGCGTGGTCCTTCGATTTCGCATTGTCTTGGCCATAGTAGGCGTCCGTTCCGTGTTTTCGATAATAGTGTTTATCTAGGAGATACTGCGGCAAACGACGATCAGCCATCGTCAGTTGCATTGTATGAAAATCTTCCTCAGCAACAACTTCCAGGACTTTGGCATTGTAAACAGCCTGAGCAGGAGTCTCTCCCCAGGTAAAGGGTCCATGCTGAGACACAAGCGTCCCTGGTGTAGCTTCATAATCTAACCCTCGCTCATTAAAGGTTTTTACAATCGTCTTTCCAGTGTTTCCCTCGTAATCTTCTTCAATTTCTTCCTTCGTTAAGGCATCCGCAGCTGGAATATCATTATAGAAGGTATCAGCGTGCGTGGTATTCATCGCAGGAATATCTAATCCAGCTGCCGCAAAGGAAACGGCCCACGGAGAATGCGTATGGACAATGCCACCGATCTTTGGAAAATGATTATAGAGATAGGTATGTGTTGGCGTATCAGAGGAAGGATTGTAGTCTCCCTCCACAACTTCCCCCTTGAGATTAACAACCACCATATCGCTTGGTTTCAATTTATCATAAGGAATACCAGAAGGTTTGATCACATAAAGTCCTTCATCACGATCAATCCCAGATACATTGCCCCAAGTGAACGTTACCAAATCTAATTTAGGTAGCTGCATGTTGGCTTCATAAACAGCTTGCTTTAATTCTTCTAACATAGACATGCTCCTAGTTTAATTCCATTACTTGGCCAGCTGCTAATTCTGCTGGCATGGCTTCTTTGTAATGATCAATAAATTTCTCATAGCCACGTACACTCTCTGGTTCAGGGCAGAGGGTATAACTTTCCGCTTTCACAAATACTTCTTGGTCAAGATAATCCGCCAAGTCCTTATTTCGTTGATTCAAAGCATAGAGTGCTAGAACGGCCATCCCCCACGCACCACCTTCACTCGCATTGCTCATGACCGTAATTGGCGTGTTTAAGGCATCTGCTAGCACCTGTTGAGCAACGACCGGCGTCTTAAAGAGTCCTCCCTGCGCAATGAGCACATCCGTTTTGATATGTTCTTCTCGAAGTAAAATATCCATTCCAATCTTCAGCGGTGCAAAAGCCGAATAGAGTTGAACCTTGAAGAGATTTGCGAGTGTGAGATGACTGTCAGGTTTCCGGACTAGCATAGGGCGTCCCTCTTGAACACGGGTAATATTTTCCCCAGAGAGATAGGCGAAGTTAACGAGTCCACCACCATCAATCTCTCCGCGCAAAGATGCGTCAAAAAGCTTTTCATAGAGTTCCTGTGGCTTCAAGGTGACTCCAATCGCACGGGCAAACTGGTTGAATAGTTCTACCCAGGCATTAATATCTGAAGAACAGTTGTTAGTGTGAACCATCGCTACCGCTACTCCATCTGGTGTCGTCACCATGTCAATATCACGATGCACTTGATTCATTTCTTGGTCTAAAACCACCATCGAAAAAGCAGAAGTTCCAACAGAAATATTACCAGTCCGCTTTCGTACCGCATTAGTGGCAACCATGCCTGTCCCCGCGTCTCCTTCTGACGGAGCTACGAGAGACCCTGACTCCAGCTGCCCGGAGGGATCGATTAAGTGAGCCCCAGCTTCATTCAGATGACCTGCACTCTGACCAGCTAAGCGAACTTTCGGTAAGAGACTTGAAATCTCCCAATCGAAAGTTGCGACTTCCGGTAATTCCTGAAATTGCTGCAGCATTGCCTGGTTATAATTATGGGTCGCTTCATCGATCGGAAATATTCCAGATGCGTCCCCAATTCCCGTCGTCTTCTCACCGGTTAACTGCCACGTCACATAGCCGCTCAGAGTCGTGAAAAAAGCAAGCTCTTTCACGTGCTCCTCGTGATTAAGAATGGCCTGGTAAAGATGAGCGATACTCCAACGCTCGGGAATATTAAACTGGAATAGCTCTGTCAGTTTCTTGGCTGCTTCACCCGTCATGTTATTGCGCCATGTACGGAACGGTACCAGCAGCTCTCCATCCTTATCAAAAGCCAAGTAACCATGCATCATCGCACTAATTCCGATTGAACCGATATTCGTCAGCTTAATGTGATAGTGGTTCTGAACCTCAGCAGCTAGTTTTGCATAACTGGTTTGAATGCCATCCCAGACCTTAGTTAGTGGATACGTCCAAATATTATGGTCGAGTTCGTTCTCCCAAATGTAGTCGCCACTCGCCACTGTTTGAAAATCGTCCGTTACTAAAACTGCCTTGATACGTGTGGATCCTAATTCGATACCCAGAGCCGTCTTTTGGTTGATGATCTTTTCAATGATTGCTTGTTGATCCATCATCAATGCTCCTTTGATTTATTGGTTATTTGATACTGATAAAATCGATATTGAACAGGCGTGCTAATTGTTCCAGCTGTTCTTCGCTCAGAGCTAAGGTCAAGACCGTATGATGGCCACCACCATATTTCATCCACTGTTTAGCGCCTTCTTCTAAACCAATTTCCGGTGTCCACATTTGTTTAGCCACTGGTAGTTTTGGCATTTCTGCTTCTGGCGTCTTGCAGTCAACAGGATAGCCGATAAATTTATAGCCATCATCAAAATAAGATAGGGTGATGTCATATCCTTTACCTTCTGCACCGGTAAAGACCAGACGTGCTGGATCATCCTTGTCACCAATACCAAGTGGATGAACCTCTACACGTGGTTTTTCAGACGCCAAGGTTGGATCTACTTCTAACATGTGCGACCCCATGATTGCTTCATGTCCATGACGCAGATCAAGCGTGTAGTCTTCCATCAAAGCAGTTTGTTTGTTATCTGCTGCAATCTTGAGCAGACGTGTTAATCCCGCCATCTTGAAGTCGCCTTCTGGACCAAAGCCATAGCTATCAATCATCAATAGTTGAACGGCTAATCCTGGCAATTGTTCTAGCCCTTCGAGATCCTGGAAGTTATCCGTAAAGGCATCATAACCTTTGTCATCTAAGAATTTCTTGATCCCTAGATATTCACGTAACTGGTAGCGAACACTGTGGACATAGGCATCATAGTCGTTATCGCCTTCTACCAGATCAAATTTAGCTTCCAAGTCTTTGTAGGCAGCATCAATGTCTGCTTCAGAGATACCATCCACCACTTCTACCAGTTCATTAATTGGATAGTAGTCAACAGTCCAACCGAGTTTGATCTGAGCAGCTACCTTGTCTCCTTCTGTTACAGCCACGTCACGCATCGTATCACCAAAACGTGCGATCTTGATATGGAAGGACTCGTTGTAGGCAACCGCTACATGTTGCCAGTCAGCGATTTGTTCTTGAACCCCTTCGTCGCCCCACCAGCCATAAACAGTGGCAACTGGAACATTCAGGCGCGAATTAATATAGGCATATTCACGATCCCCATGAGCACTCTGATTCAAGTTCATGTAGTCCATATCAATCGAATCAAACGGAATATTATTCAAAAACTGGGTTGCCAAATGCAATAATGGTTTCTGCAATAATTTGGTCCCGCGAATCCAATTCTTCGCTGGGGAGAAGGTGTGCATCCACGTAATTATCCCAGCAACCTCATCATGATAATTGGCTTCCTTGACGAACTGAGTGATGCTATCGGCGGTGGTGGCAACCAGTTTAAACTCTACTGGATAGTTGAGTTTCCCACTCTCATTCAGACCATCCACAATCTTTTTCGCGTTTTCTTCTACTTCTTTGAGTGCTTCTGGACCATATAGTGGCTGACTGCCTACAACAAACCAGAACTTATAATCTTCTATCTTACGCATGTTAATATCCCCCTTGTGTGATCAGGCGGCAGTAGCGTCGCTTGTAGTTTCATTTAATGAACCGCTTACATTTCAGATATTAAATTATTTATCCGTATAAGTCAAGTGGTTAAGGCTTGATTTGTTATTCTTTTATCTATTTAATCCCTGTTCTTCAATCTGTTCCAGCGTTTTACCTTGTGTTTCTGGGACACGAGTTCTGACGAATAGAACCCCTAATACGCAAATAATCCCAAAAATCGCAAAGACCAGTTCTTGAGACATAGATTCGGTCATTATCGGAAAGATCAACCCCACAAGCCAAGAACAGACCCAGTTCATCGACGAAGCAATTCCAGAAGCTCGTCCACGAATCGACAATGGGAAAATTTCTCCTACGAGTACCCACGTCAATGGTGCCCAAGTGAAGGAATAGAATGCCACATACAGGCTTAAGAAGAGCACAATCATCATCGGCGAAGCATCTGGCATTATCCAGTCAATAATAGACGGCAAGAAGAAGGACAGTGCCATCACAGATCCTCCCATCATCAGTAACGTCCGGCGTTTGACCTTGTCCGCAATGACAATGAAGAGCAGAGATCCTAACACTAAGATGATTCCTTGAATGATTGGCCACATTAAAGCAGAACTTGCTGCCTTCCCTGTTGCTTTCTGTACGATTAACGGAATGTAATAGAAGATCGCATTGGCTCCTTGAAATTGCTGGAAGGTCGCCACACCCACCCCAGCAATCACTAAGTAGCGATACTTTTTGCCGAAAAGAGTAGCGAGGTTTGTATTCTTAGTTGCTGTGCTTTCTTCTTTTGTTGTTTTTTTGATTTGATTGATCTCTTCATCAATTTCGGATTGATTGGAGCGGATCATTGATAGTACATTTCTTGCCTCAGCTTTATCCCCATTACGCAATAAGAAGCGTGGCGACTCAGGTAAACGCAGAACACCAAAGAATAGGATGATCGCTGGAATGGCGGCGCAAAATAGCATTGAACGCCATGCCCAGTCGCCCGGTAAATCCTTTAATAGATAATCCATTATGTAAGAGAGAAGCATTCCCGAAACTATCATCGTTTGGTTTAACCCAGATAAACGTCCGCGCATCTTGGCAGGCGCCATTTCAGACATATAGGCGGGTACTAATGCAGAAGCTGCACCTACCGCGAGACCCAAAAAGATCCTAACAATAATTAAAAAGAAGGTCCCCTGGTAAGGCGCCATACTGGAAAGAATGGAACCAATAGTGAAAATCACAGCTGAATATAAAATTACCTTTCGTCGCCCTAAATGATCAGAGAGTTGCCCAGCTAAGGCCCCTCCAAAGATCGCTCCAAACATCACAGCTGATGTAATCCACCCCACTAAACTCGAGGCGCTTGAAAGATTCCAGTCCGTCTGTAGAAACGGCAAAGCGCCAGTCATCACACCAATGTCGTAACCAAACAGAATACCCCCAAACGAACCAAAGAAATAAATAAACTTATTTGATATTTTCTTGTCCATATGTTTTAACACTCCACTCTTCTTGCTTAGACTTAGCAAGTGATCATAGCGTTAACAATTGTGTAAGCGATTCCATATAAATAGTATAGAACTCGTGGAGTACAAATTCAATACATATTTTGTGTGTTACAAAAAGGGACCGAATAAATATGAAAAAACCCAGTGAACTTAGTTGAAATATCCAGTTGATGAATGACTGGATTTTCTTTTCCCCCATAAGATCACACCTATCAAACAACAGATGGGTGCATAAAAAAGACACCGAGCACATGTACTCAGTGTCTTTTCATCATTTCACGTCAATCGATCTTGATGACTGATCGATTCCTTTATTAGCTGGCGGGAACGTGTGAGAATCGAACTCACCCAAGAAGCTCTTAACTCCTCATACTGGTTTTGAAGACCAGAGGGAACACCAGAACCCATCCGCTCCCAACAAGTATCATTGTGTATAACCACAACAGTAGTATTATACCACGGAATACAGCGATTTCAAGTTCTTTCATCTTTCCAGGATTTTTCGTTATGATGGATAGAGCAACTGCTAATGACACGCACTGCCTAAGAAAGGACAAATTCAAATGAAACGCTGTGACTGGGTAACGAACGACTTATTACTAGATTATCACGACCATGAATGGGGCCAGAAAACCACTAACCCGCGGACACTCTTTGAATGCTTAGCGCTAGAAATTATGCAAGGTGGGCTCGCCTGGAGTCTAATCCTCAAACGACAAACGGACCTAAGAGCCGCATTTCAAGGGTTCTATCCGGAGCAATTAGCGGACCTCTCGCCTGCTAGTGTTGAAGCGTTATTGCAGGATCCACGCACGATCCACCATCATCGAAAAATCGACGCAATCCTCCACAACGCGACCGTAATTGCTCGGATGAATGAACCGTTCAATCATTATCTGGATCGTATTGTTCTACCTATTGCCCCGGATGAGACGGCCCTAATCAAGCGCACCGTCAAACAGATGAAGGCAGACGGTTTCACCTATATCGGACCAAAAACGATCAATTCCTTCCTCGAAGCGACCGGCTACCTCCACCATCATGACCCAGAGTGTGATTGGTATCGAGAGGGCATAGATACCGTGAGTCCCTACTAATCGATTCATTCCCCTAATCGCGCATGCCCTGCATAATCTCATACAGGATATAGATCTCCCAATCATTAATCGTGATGTGGTAGAACTGCTCAATGTCGTAGAGCGTCCCCTGCATCGTTGGATAGAATGGCTTCTCATTGAACGTTAAGGTTTTTGGATCGACCGGCACCTCATAGTGAGCATTCTCTAAGAGTGTGCGTTCCACCATCACTGCAAGATGCATCATCAGTAAGAATTTCATTTCTGGATCCAGCACATATTGAAAGCGTCGTTCGATCTTTTCAATGACCTGTTCCACCTGAGAGATAATAATATCTGGATTGAGGAAGATCAATTTCTCCTTCAATCCTTCCTTAGAGAATAGATGCAGGAGATCACTAATCAAACGCGGGTAGCTCTGTTCGCTCATCAGGCCAACCAAGGGAGAGAGGGCCTGTTCACTATGTCCTTCGCCGATTAGATCCATAATGTTGAGGGTGTTCAGTTGTGGCGGGAGATTGCTAGTTCCCATCGTGATAATCACTTGGGTGGAGGACAGATAACTCTCATCATCAAGGGCCTGTTCGACGACTTCCCCGAGCTCGTTAAATTCTAGGGGGATGACCTGGATATTCGTATAGAGGTATTTCGCAAAGATATTAGCTAAACTAGTCGTGATTTCACCCCCGGAGAGGCTGGAGACGATCACATTCGGCGTGAAAGCGAACCCTTCGAAGTATTGAACTGCGGGGGACGGTAGTTGTTCCATCTCCTGAGCGATTGCACTGAAATCAGCTTGTTGCTGGATGGCATGTCCCAACTCTAATGCATAAGCCGTCGTCAAGTGATTCACAACGAGCAACTGTCCATGAATTTGTGGTTTCAGCTGCTCATAGAGTTGAGTGAGTGATCCCATATCTACCATCATAATCACGCCCGCTGAGGTATCACGTTCATTCAACCAGCTCTTCGTTTGTTCGACAATATCCGTGACAGACGCCTCGAGTGGCATATCAATCGCATCGAAGAGATAATCATCGAGCAATCGATTGACCACC
The DNA here is from genome assembly GCA_030528285.1 of Aerococcus sp. GTDB lineage: Bacteria > Bacillota > Bacilli > Lactobacillales > Aerococcaceae > Aerococcus. The sequence continues at coordinate 339,929 of JAUMZE010000001.1, forward strand.
TTTTGAATACTGGAAGCGGTCGATTCCCCGTGTGCCACGAGTAATCCTTGATAATGAACAGCCTCAGACACTTCATCAATCAATAACGTTCCAAGGATCATCAGCAGTGGTACGGTGTTGAAATCACTCTCATCCAACAACTGATACGCCAAAGCGGTCGTTCGTGGATAATCGAACGTCAACTGCTTCAGCGCTTCATTGAATCCTTCTGTGAGGTCTGTTGAACACGCCAACCCATGTGCAAGAGCGACGGCACAATAATCCATCGCCTTGGTTCTCCCCAGTTTTTGTTGCCATCTTTTCGTTAGTAATTCCTCTATTGCTTGTTGGCGCAGTTGTTGCTGGACCGTCATCGTTTCTTCCTGCCATTCACGGATCCGTTGCTCTAAGAGGTGCTGTCTCTCTTTCAAGTGGCTCGTTTCCAGTAACATTTGCCAAAATGCGCTCTCTCTATGCTGCTCCACCTGAACGATCATATTGGGGTTCAACAATCGTTCAACGGCCACCGTCTGCTGATGATCTGCCCATCCTGCTTCATCACTAACGATTAATGCCTCACTTTCTTCTAATCCCACTTGTAAACTGTTCGCACAGAGTAATTTAATGCGATTCTTGAGGCTTCCGATATTGCCGATATACTGCGCATCAACAATCCGATTGAGTGTCTCAACCTCAATCGCGAGTGGCTTTTGGATCTGTTGCCCTTCCTGACTGAACAAATGTCCCGCCAGCAGCATGCGTTCCATTCTAGGACGTTGATCAAAATCCGCCAATTCCACCGTCAATGGAATCCGCCGGTAAAAGGTTGGGAGGAGCACTTGCTTAGGATCTTCGGTAGTGGCGAATAACAATCGCACCTTGGCATGGATCATCGTCTTCTCATCGCCCAATGGATGGAAATACCCGCGATCAATAAACTGGAATAATTTCTCCTGGTTTTCAAATGAGAGGCGGTGAATCTCATCCAGAAATAAAATTCCGTGATCCGCTTGCTTCAACAAGCCCTCACTCGCCTTATCTGCCCCTGTGAATGCCCCCTTGACATAGCCAAAGAGGATCGATGAGAGCAGTTCCGGATTATTCGCATAATCCGCACAATTAAATGTTACTATCCCCTCCGCGTTCGGTGCATCTTGTTCCTTGAGATAATCCGCAATCACCTGTGCGAGGTAGGTTTTTCCAACCCCGGAATGTCCGTGCAAGAGGATCGGCATGCCCATAGGTGGATAGAGGACCGCCGATTTCACTTGTTGAATCACCGACTGCAAACTGCCATCCGCCCCGACAAATTGTGTAAAGGCCCCACTTGCTGCTGGATTTGTTTCTCGATTAGTAGGGATCCAGCGCACCGGACGTCCTGATTCTTTCGTGATAAGCCCACTTCTCAACAACTCATTTAAATAGAGACTCGTCATGGAGCGACTGCGACCAATCTTTTTTGCCAGTACTGCCGTCGTTTGACCCGGTTCTTGTTCAACGATTTTTCGTAGTTGTTCTTGCAGTGTTTCCTTCACATGACTCCCTCCATCTGTTCCTCATTACGGCAAAAGGTTACCAGAATTCCTGATAACCTTACTGCCCTTCTGTGATATCGATTAAATAATAATAGTCTAAACGACATGTAATAAACCGAGAATAATACTGATTACGACAATCCCAAGCATGATCCAGTTAATATTGACTTTCTTATATTTTACCAGCCAAAAGGTCAACAGGGTAGCGACTAAAGGCACTAAACCCACAAATAATTGATCCAAGTAGTCCTGAATCTTGATGGCTTCCTCGGCTCCTTTTGCGCTGATTTCGAGAACCGTCTTGAATTTCACATTGGATGCGGTCATGCTCCCTACCATCATCAATCCTAACAGACTGGCCACTTTAGTGATAATATCCATCATTTGGCTCTCGTAAATTTTACGGATAAAGTTCTCACCCACCGAGTAACCGGTATAGAGGGTGTAATAATGAATTAAGAAAGCCGGGATGTTATAGAGTAATAAGAATACCACAGCGCCGAGCGGGGACCCACTTGCTGCCAGGGAAATCCCGATACTTGCCGCAATGACGCGAAGAATTCCCCAGAAGAACGCATCCCCAATCCCTGAAATAGGCCCCATCAAACTGGTCTTAACTGCGACAATCGTGTTCGAATCGAAGTCAGGATTCTTGGCATTATCCTTCTCCATCGCTGCCATCAGCCCTATAATGAGGTTGTTCAAATGCATCGTCGCATTGAACCAGGTGGTATGACGCACGAGGGCATTGGCTTTTTCTTCATCGGTCTTGTAGAAACGGTTGATCGCTGGCAGGAGGGTATAAATCACCCCAATCGCGTGATACTGCGTCGCTCCCGTCCGACTCGCAAACATGGTCCATGAGCGCCAGAACATCGAGCGGAGCATCTTTTTATCTTCTTTTGGTAATTGTTTATTCGTTATCATGCGAAAAAGTCCTCCTCTTCTGCTTCTTGTCTCGTTTGGGCAGACGGTGCGCTAGTTGGCGTCGCTACTTGCGCTTGTTTCATCATTGTTTTCATCTGGTAATCACGAGTACCGACCATTACACAGATAATCACCCCGAGCGTTGCCACAGCCACAGCAGGTAATTCCATGTAGGCAGTCAAAACAAAACCGAGAATGTAGTAAATCGCGAGTTCTTTCGTCCACAAGAGATTCATTAACATCGCGAACCCAACAACGGGCAGTAATCCGCCTGCTGCTTTTAATCCGCTCATCACGGTCGCAGGAATCTGATCCACAATGGCATTCACTGGGCCACTGCCGAGATAGACACCAACGAAGGCAATTGCTGCAACAATCGTGTAGTAAATCACCCATGTTCCATAATGGAGGAGCACAATTTTCGTTTGGTCGTTCTCACGGGCATAACGATCCAATAATGGCGCAAAGATATTCATGAACACATTCTTCATGAACATAATCACAATCGCCGCGAGAATCCCAATTGGAATGGCTAAGGTCAAGGCTGCGGACTGCTCCACCCCTGATACAATGGTAAAGGACGTCGCCAATACTGTTGCGGTCACGGGTTCGGCTGCGATCACGCCTCCGATGTTCACGTTCCCTAAGAAGATGGCTTCCAGTGCTGCTCCCATCAAAATACCGGCATGCATATCACCCATCAATAATCCTGTCACGAGACCGACCACAAGCGGACGTTCCAGCATCGTTTGCCCTGTTAAATAATTACCACCAAAACAGATAAAGACAGCCAAGAAGGCCATCGCAGCATAAAATAGCATCTGCTTTACTCCCTTCTACTGTTCGATTTCTTCCAGTGCTGTTTTCAAGTCATATTGTTTGTTCGACGGTAAGACTTGGTTATACGTCTTCACCCGCTCTAACGCTGCTAGTTCCCGTGCTGCTTCTAGTTCGGTTGGATTCAATTGCACACTCGGGAACAACATGACTTTACTCTTTGGATCAGAGTTATCGAACCTTCCGCAGTTAGCGATATTCACGGTATCAATATTAGCCAAGGCTTGTGCTAAACGGTTCGCATCTACCACACTGTTTACGATCACAAACATGCGCTTGTCCTGCCCACGTGGATCTTTGAAGACACGAATCGCATCTTCCACCGAGCGAATAAGTAATTTCGACCCAGCAGGTACCGCCATTTTGAGCGTCATCTGCGTAATTTCATTGTTGGCTGCTTCATCATTGGCTACCACGAGTAATGGGGCATTTAATTCTTTCGTCCATACAACTGCCACTTGTCCATGAATGAGACGATCATCGACACGAATTTGAGTAATCATATTCCTTCCTCCTCTATAATTGGCCCAAGTCTAGGCATTGTACCTGTGCGTCACTGACTGCCTGCTTGAGCGAGTCTCCATCCCACTCTCTATCCTCGAGTAAAATACTGAGTAAGATCGGTAAATTAGTATTAGTAATAATAAAAGCTTGATTTTGTTTCTGCTGGGTCATCACCGCTTGGAAAATCTTTTGGTTTACGCTGCCACCCATTAAATCAGTAAAAATAATCATTTGGTCTTCTTCGGTTAAGGATCCCAGAAATTCATCGACCTCTGGCATAAAGTCCGTGTCGTCGATGTAGGCATTAATCACATGTAATTGGTCGTCCATGTTTGCCAAGATGTGGATCGCACTTTGAAGTCCCTCTGCTAAATGGCCGTGTGATGCCACTAAATATTTCGTTGTCATAGTCATTCCCCCTTACACTAGAATATATGCAATTAGCGTGCCAACTTCAGCCTTGACTTTACAGGGAAGTTTCGGATAATAGTGTTTAAACACTCGAAAGCGATTTCAACACTAAGGAGGGAGGTGTTCAAATGCTATTCAACCAACGTCAACAAGTGCAGCAGACTCAGCAACTCAAACTCACGCCAGTACTGACCCAGGCAATTGATCTGCTTCATTATTCCCAAGCAGATCTGAGTGCTTTTATCAAGGAACAAATCAAAGAGAATCCATTCATTGCTGCTGGTCCGATTGCTTCTACTGCTCTGGAGGATCCCATCAACTGGCTGGCAGATACCTCATCCACAACCCTCGATGATTATCTCTGGCAGCAGATCCAGACGCTGCCACACGTCACACTCCCAAAGTTACTCCTCCTCACGTTGATTGGTGAGATTGACGAGAATGGTTATTTCTACTCTGATCACACAACGCTCGCTCTTAAATTACACTGTTCGATCCAAGAACTGGAAGACGCCCTCCAATTACTCAAACAGCTCGATCCTCCCGGTATTGGCGCGGAATCGGTCCGGGAATGCCTCTTATTGCAATTAGAGCGTCAAACGCCACGCTATGAGGCTGCGTATCAGATTGTGCGAGACGCCTTTCCTGCACTGGTCGCCAACGATTGGCCACTGATTCAAGAACAACTCGATCTCTCCAGTGAAGCGGTAGAGTTGGCCCTGACTCGCATTCAATCTCTCAATCCGAGACCAGGCGCTGATTTTTCAGTGAGCATCCCCTCCGAAACACCCCCAGATATTGTGGTCAATGTTGAGGGGGAAATTATCCACTGCCAGCTTAATATGTCTTTAGCCAACAGTCTGCAGTTCGATCAGGAACATTTCGAGGCGTTAGAAGCAAAGGCCGCACACGACCCAGCTGCCCAGAAATTCCTGAACGAACAGAAGCAGCAGTACCAATCTCTGAAACAGATGTTGAGTTATCGTGAGGAACATCTGCTGACCTTAAGTCAATTGATCATCCAACACCAAAATGCATTCTTTAGGAGCAGTGGCGATAGTCGATACCTCCACCCATTCGCACAACAAGCGGCTGCTAAACAAATGGCGGTGCACCCGTCCACCGTGAGCCGTCTCGTACAGGAGAAGACGCTCAGCTTCCAGGGAAGGATTTATCCATTCCGTCTTTTCTTCCCTCGTGCGGTAACGACGCACAATCAGACATCTGAGCAGATTCAACAGAGAATCCAGCAGTTGATCTCTCATGAACCGTCTAGTGTCCCTCTCTCCGATCAAAAAATCGCGCAGTTACTTCACAGAGAGGATATTCATATCTCCAGGCGTCTCGTTGCAAAATACCGCAAACAATTGGGCATTCCCGCTTCCTATCTACGCAAGCGCTAATACTTCCAAGTGAATAAACTTGCGTGAGCGCTGATTTGATGCTATAGTTATTGATGTCGAAAGACCGTATAGCGAGGACGATGGTGTGAACCGGGTCAGATTCGGAAGGAAGCAGCCCTAAGCATTGATCGTCTTGTGCTATACGTTATTTAGCTCTTTAATGGATCAGACAATGAAACGGTCTGATCCTTTTTCTTTAATAACTAATGTAACCGCTTTAGGAGGTCCTTATGGAAGAATCATTCACTGTCCAGCCAACACAACTTGCTAATGTCGTCGGATCCGGATCACTCCCGGTACTCGCGACACCAGCATTAGCCTGTGCCATGGAGAATACGGCGATGCATGCGTGCGAACCACTCCTAACAGAGGGGGAGACCACAGTGGGAGCTCATCTCGCCCTCGATCATCTCGCACCCTCACTAGTAGGAGACGACATTCACATCACTGCTACTGTGACAAAACATACTCCAAAGAAAGTCCAACTCACACTCGCAGCACACAGCCACGGTCAATTAATCGCCAAAGCCACCCATGTGCGGACGATTGTCAATGTTGAGCGTTTTATGGAACACGCACAATCCATCGTTAATAAGGATGAGTCATAGAAAAAAGTGGCTATCAATAATCAGCTATCAGCCCTTCCCTGTAATCACTAATAAACTATTGCGCACATAAAAACGCCCCGAACGCAGACGTAACATCTGCTCTTGGGGCGTTCATTGCTCCGTATTAAGCGTTAATCGAATCGCTATCCTCTGGTAATGGCGAATGATAGAGTTCCAATTCACGAATCCGGCCATTTTCGACAATCGTAGTCGTCAGGAGATAATCCTCAATTCGTACACTCTCCTGGACGTGGTCAGCTGGGAAATGTCCCAGAATCTCGATCACATAGCCAGCAATCGTATCGGATTCTTCACTCTCAATATTCGTATGGAACATCGGGTTGAAATCACTGATCGACATAGTCCCGTTGATCAGATAGGTATTATCATCAATCTTTTGGTAGTCAGTCGTTTCAACGTCATACTCGTCTTCGATATCTCCGACAATTTCTTCGAGGAGGTCTTCCAAGGTGACAATCCCAACCACACCACCATATTCGTCTTTCAGGATGGCCATGTGTTGGTTATTGCGCTTGAACTGTAAGAGTAAATCATCGATAAAGATCGTTTCAGGGGCAAAATACGCTGGTTTGATGATGTTTTCCATTTTAACATTCTCAAATCCGACGCGTTCGGTTTCCCTGAGCACATCCTTGGCATGGATAATTCCAATCACATCATCTTTGTCGTCGCGGTAAATGGGAACACGCGAATACGGGGCTGCCAGCATTTCCTCAAGGTTCTCAGTTGTGTCATCCTCGATATCTAACATCATCGTATCCGTTCGTGGCACCATGACTTCCTTGCCGAGCTTGGAGTCAAGGTTCAATACCCCCTGCATCATGCGGAATTCGTCGAGGTCAATGGCTCCCTCATTGCGCCCGCTCTCGATAATTTTGCCCATCTCGTGACGCGTGAGATGTTCCTCACGCACGGTGAAATCAATCGGCACCAGGCGTTTGAGTAAGCTGGTGGAGGCGGTGAGCAACCACACGAACGGCGTAAATATCTTCATCAAAAAGCGAATCATGCCCGCTGTCGCCAAACAGTAATCCTCAGGGAACTGAATCGCCACCTGTTTTGGGAAGAGCTCTCCAAACACAAGGGACACATACGAGAGAATGAGTGTGACAATCACCGTTGCCAACATGTTTCCCCCCGGAATGCTTCTCAAGTAAGGTGAAATCACCCCAACGAAGGTATTCGCTGCCGATGCGGACGAGAGGAAGCCGGCGAAGGTAATACCTACTTGAATGGTCGACAAGAATTTATCTGAGCGTCCAAGGAGTGTCTCCACATTCATGGCTTTGGCATTGCCCTCTTCCGCCATTTCTTTGATCTTGTTCTGATCCACCGACACAAAGGCCATTTCTGCCCCAGCAAGATATGCATTTAGTAACGTTAAAACAACAATTAATAAGATCTGACCGCCAATAGACGAGGCCCCAGGATCTTCCATATGAGTATATCCCCTTTATCCTAATTCAATAGATTTTTAAAACAATTATATAGTCAAAAGCCCAAAAAGGCAACGGTATGAAGAAGCTTCCCAATGAGGTTTTACGCTCTCCTATTCTTTGTTTTGCTTGGGCTTGCGTGAGTGACGTTTACGCTTCTGACGTAACTCACGAAAGAACTGCTGCATCTGATGTTGACACGCCTCTCCCAGTACACCCGCTGTTAATTCCGTTTGGTGGTTCAACCGCTCATCTTGCAGGATATTCATCAAACTGCCTGCTGCTCCCGCTTTAGGGTCGGGCGTTCCATAGTAAACGTGGCGCAACCGACTCAAGACGATCGCCCCCGCACACATCGGGCAGGGCTCCACCGTCACATAGAGATCACAATCAGTGAGACGCCAATTGTTCAAATAACGGTTCGCCATCGCAATCGCCGCCATCTCCGCATGCGTGGTCGCCTGGTTAGAGGTCTCACGCAGATTATGGCCAACCCCAATGATCTGGTCGTCCTTTAAAACGACAGCACCAATCGGCACCTCCCCAATCAGCCGCGCCTTGTCCCCCTCTTGGAGAGCACAACGCATCCAATAATTCATCTGTGGTTCATGTATGGTCACGAATGCCCTCCCTCATCATGAAAAGGAGACCGAGCCTCTCTATGCCCAGTCCCCTCAATTGATCCATTGCCTTATACAGCAGCGTTCGATCTATTTATTTGCGTTGACCCCTATACCAAACTCTTGAGCCACATTTTTACAGGTGCTGGGATGTCTGGCATCTTGTCAGCAGCCGCTTGTTTGACGTCCTCAATCTTTTCAGGATAATCGCTCTCCTCAAATTTCTGACTGAGATCGTCCACAGCATTACTAATGGTTTGGTTTTCTTCCTCTTCATGGCAGATCAACGCTGCCACCGCACCAATCACAGCTAGTCCGCCTAATGCGATTAAAGCCGTCTTCGTTTCCTTGTTCATTTAGATCACCTCATAGTTAAACTCATGGGACTCGGTTACTCTCATCATACACTAAAAAGTAACTAAACGCTATTAACGTGCCGCCTCTGATAGTAGATCCGAGACGGTATTATGCTCTTCACTGCCGTCACGATGTTTGATGCGAATGTAAAGTTTGCCTTGCCGTGCACCGACTTGAACCTCATCCTCTGCTTGAATCCGATTTGCCAGCATTAAATCACTCATTGGATCTTCAATCTGCTGCTGAATGAGGCGCCGTACGGGACGAGCCCCGAGTTCATGATCGAAGCCATCTTTAGCAATTTGCTTGATGGCACCCGTTGTAAACTGCAGATGAATCTCTAGTTCTGCTAAACGCTTTGTGAGTTGGTCCGTAAACTTGCGCACGATTGCTTGGATTTCTTTCGGTTCCAACATATGGAAGACAATTGTTTCATCCACACGATTCAAGAATTCTGGACGGAAAGACCGCTTCAAGGCATCTTTAATGCGTTTGCTCATAGTTTGATAGCTCTGTTCTTCTTTCTGACCACCAAATCCAACCGTTTTAGCGTCTCTGAGTTCGGTTGCTCCGATATTAGAGGTCATGATAATAATCGTGTTCCGGAAATTAATCCGACGTCCCTTACTATCAGAGAGATACCCGTCATCGAGAATCTGAAGCAAGAGATCATAGACATCCGGATGAGCTTTTTCGATTTCATCAAAGAGCACTACGCTGTAAGGATGTTGGCGCACCTTCTCCGTGAGTTGACCGCCTTCCTCAAAACCGATGTACCCAGGAGCTGATCCGATCAAACGACTCGTACTGTATTTCTCCATATACTCGGACATATCCAAACGTATCATCGCCGACTCTGAACCAAAGAGATTCTCAGCTAAGGTTTTCGCGAGTTCGGTTTTACCGACACCAGTAGGACCCAAGAACATAAAGGACCCAATCGGACGGTTTGGATCACCGAGACCACTGCGCGACCGTTTAACCGCACGCACCACCGCAGAGACTGCTTGATGCTGCCCTTTCACCCGGAGATGCAGTTGATCCTCGAGATTCAGGAGCTGTTCATTCTCAGTTTTGGTGAGGCGAGAGACAGGAATCCCCGTCCACTCACCAATCATCTTAGCCACATCCATCGCCGTCGCCTGGAGCTGGTACTCATTCTTGTCCGTGCCTGGTTCATGACCGAGTTGCTGGAGTTTGAGGCCTAATTGCTGCTGTTCATCGTGCAATTGGGCCGCCAATGCAAAGTCCTGTTGTTGAACCGCTCGCTGTTTTTGGCGATCCACGTCATTATAACGTTGCTTCAAAGCTTTCCGCTGTTCCACGGCTTCCGGAGTAAATGCTTGATTCAAACGCTTCGTAGCTGCAATTTCATCCATCACATCAATGGCTTTATCAGGCAGGAAACGATCCGGCAGATATCGTGTGGATAATCGCACAGCTGCATCGATCGCTTCATCGGTAATTTTCACCTGATGGAAACGTTCATAGGAGTCGCGGATGCCTTTGAGAATCGCAACCGTCTGTTCTTCAGTCGGTTCTTCAATCATGACTTTCGCAAACCGACGCTCGAGAGCTGGATCACGTTCGATATATTTCTGATACTCACCCAGTGTCGTAGCTCCAATGACTTGGATTTCACCACGCGCTAAGGATGGTTTCAGAAGATTTGATGCATCAATAGCGCCTTCTGCACCCCCTGCACCGACCAGGGTGTGCAATTCGTCAATGAACAGAATGACATGATGATCCGCGCGCACTTCATCGAGAATTTTCTTCACGCGGTCTTCGAATTCGCCGCGGTATTTCGTCCCGGCTACCAGAGACCCAACATCCAGTACCATCACGCGTTTATTCATCAGACTAGCAGGTACACGGTCATCGACAATAAATTGGGCAATCGCCTCCGCCACTGCCGTTTTCCCAACACCTGGTTCACCAACCAGGACCGGGTTATTCTTTGTACGGCGGCTGAGAATCTGCATCACACGTTTGATTTCTTTGTCACGCCCAATTACGGGATCTATCTGATGTTCGCGCGCGGCTTGGGTGAAGTCCTTCGCCACAGCATCTAAGGTAGGCGTTTGAGAGCCTCCCTCGCCTTGATTTGGTTGACGCCGTTTTTGTCCACGATTCTTTGGTCGGGATTTGGGATCAGGTTGACCAATCATGAGATAGATGTCATGACGTAATTGATCCACATCGACATTCAGATTGCGGAGAATACGCATGGCAAGCATCTCACTATCAATCAACGCCAATAACAAATGCTCTGTTCCGATCAAGGATGCCTGCAACTCATTCGCAAATTCACGAGCTTTGTAGAGTACTTGGCGGCTGCGTGGGGCATAAATGGGGTTTCCTTCTTGATCGAGGGGCCCCCGACTTGTCCCATAACCTGTAATAAACTCAATTTCTTCTTTTAAACTTTCATAAGCGGGAAGATATTCACTCAGGACAGCATGGGCCACGCCATCCGGTTCCTCATATAAACCGAGAAGGAGATGTTCCGACCCCACAGCTGCATGGCGAAATCCTTTTGCTACTTCAACAGCTAAGGCTAAGGCTGCTTTTGCCTTCTCTGTGTAATGCTCACTCATCGACAGGCTCCTCTCCATCGCCCTTATTAGTCATATTTCAAGCGGTTAATAATATGTTTCAATACCACTGCCCGGGCTTGATTCGGGAATTCAAAATGACTCATTACTTCATTGTCAACAGCTGCTTGCATCACAAATGCTTGCTTCGCTGTAATTAACTGTTTCTGTTCCAAGTTATCGATTATCGACACGGCATCTCTAAAGGAAATGTCATGCTCAATCAAAGAGATCATGCCATCGAGATACTCCGCCTCATCGACCACTTCCAATTTCATAATCCGAATGTAGCCACCACCGCCGCGTTTACTTTCGATCGCATAACCCTGTTTGGGGGTAAAGCGCGTATTAATCACATAATTAATCTGCGAAGGGACACACTCGAATCTTTCAGCGATCTCACTGCGACGAATTTCCACATCACCGACGCCTTGGAGAACACTCTTTAAATAAGCCTCAATAATATCGGACATATTACGATTTTGCATGGTTGTTCACTCTTTCTCGTTGATGTTGACTAACTTTGACCATCATACGTTCATCTTAAAAAATCTCAGATATAAAGTCAACTTCAAGTACTTACTAGAGATCATGCAATCTGCTCTTATAGCTGTTTCATGTATTAATCATTATATCACGAATAAATATAGATAGCAGTCTTTAGATAAACTTTTAATGATTATGTTGGTAGAGATAATCGGACGGCACGTAGACCACATCAATCGTCATATGCACGAGATGACACTGTGCGACCCGCTCGCGGATTTTCTGTTTGATGGCGGTTTGCTCATGCACGGTATCCGCTGTCGTCATCACCGTCACGGTCCCCATGTGATAATGGCCATCTGTGGACCACACATGCAAATGAGAAATTCCGGCGACTTCTGGAATCTTCAGGATATCCTCACGCACACAGGGGAGATCAACTTCTTTGGGTGTCCCCTGAAGGAACACAGCGAGGATTTTCTGAAACTCGGGGAAAGTCTCATAAATAATCCACCCCGCAATCCCCATCGACAGTAGCGGATCCAAGAACGTCCATGTTGTAAAGCGTAAAATGATCGTCATCAGTAAGATCGCGACCCATCCTAGGACGTCCTCCATCAAGTGAATCGATAAGAGACGCTGATTGGCTGAACGTCCACGCCGCAAGATATAGGCCGCCCCGCCGTTAATCGCCAATGCAAAAATAGCGAGCCACAATACTCCAGTCGTGTTCACTGGTTCAGGATGGATTAATTTCGGGATGGCCGAGACAATAATGACGAGCGATCCAATCAGAAGGAAGATACTCGTGATCAACGCACCCAACAAGGAAAAGCGCTGGTAGCCGTATGAATAATGATCGTCGGCTGGTTTATTGGAAAGTTTCTCCAAGATCCACGCAATCGCAATCGACAGCACATCGCCGGAGTCATGGATCGCATCGGATAAAACCGCAGTACTCTTAAACAGATAGCCAGTTACCAGTTCCAAGAGGGTGAATGCTGCATTGAGTCCAAAAACAGCTCCCATCTGATGTTCCGCCTCGTGCGCATGGTCCCCGTCATATTCCTCGGACAATGCGAGGGCTTCGTCTTCAGAGTGAGCCTGATACAGCTGTTTCACCTCTGCCTCATTCAAGGGTTTTAACGTCAACTGTTCAAACGCCAGAATGCCAATCACCGGATCCAACTCGACCCCATCCTTCACTGCCAAATAATTGGCTGCGAGTGTCGCCCCCTCAGGCAGATAAGGTGCTAGAGCAGATTCGAGATGTTCGCGCTGCTGCTTGCTACGAATCCCTACAATTTGATAGTAATGCATGTTCCCCACTCCCTCACGATATGATTGTTTCATGTCACCGCCCAGCCACTCCTAGAATCTGCTGGGAAGCATAATTAAAAATTAATGATTCACTCACCGCGTTGTGTCAAACGGCTACCCCAGATCGTCCTTGATTGAACGGCTGGCAGTCACCCTATTCACATCTGCTGTTAACTCTCATTATAACCAATCCCTCAGTGAATGGGAAAAGCAAACCACATCGTAAACATTATAGTTATGCGAATTCCAGGCAATATTTCACCTCTCTACATAGAAGAAAAGCGAACGCTATTCTACTCGCTCCCTACCCTTTAAAGCCTTAAAGTAGATAGAAAAAGAGCTAGGCCGAAACCTAGCTCAAAAAAGTTTTGTGTTTGATCAAACGGCTTAGTACCAACCGTTGTTATTCCAGAATGCTAAAGCAGCATCCCAAGAACCATAACGTTGACTTACGTAGTTGTCAGCCACACGTTCTTGGTTTGCTTGTGAGTAGTCCCCATTCAAGTAGCTAGCGTCTAATTGGTAACGACCAATGTAGCGCCCATTACGTGCGGAGTAAGAACCACCGGACTCACGTTGCGCAATGATTTCTTTTGCACTAGAAGATTGACCGGAGTAGCTGACATTTCGGGATTGGGTTTGCGTTTGAGCAGGTTGTTGTACCGTTTGTGCTTGGGTAGTGGTTTGTTTCACATTCACAGACTGTTTTTGACCTTGATTTTCAACTTCAACCTTAGCGACTTTACCTTGAGCGTCCATATCGAAGGTCAAGACAGTACCAGGGAAGATCAAGTTAGCGTTAGCAATTTCGTTTAATTGTGCTAAGGCATTTACATCCACTTGAGCGGCGTTAGCAATCACACCTAAAGTGTCCCCAGATTTGATGGTGTATTCTTTTTCACCAGCTTGGTTGTCTTTTAAATCTGCTTTCACTTGTTCAACGGTACGTGCTTCCCATTTTTCAGCAGCACGTGCCTCGGAGACACTACCGAAGTTAACTGCAACAAAAGCGGACATTGCAACGGCGGTTCCTGCGATCACTTGACGTAAATTCATAGAAGTAAATTCTCCTTTTCTAAAATGCTAGATACTAATGCGACTTACTAGATATGCTATGTTCTCTACTGGTCTCTTCAGTAGAGCGATGACTGTTTGCCATCGACGCCTATTATACTAGCACGGTTTTTTGGCGAAAGGGGGCAAATCCGCGAACTGTCAATCATGCTTAAACGGGGCGAAACGTTTTGTTACATATTTGTCATCTAAATCCGCTCTCGTAATCCTCTTGATACTTTCATTGCCTATTTTTACAACTTTTTATTACTTATACAAGATTAAATCCCTGTTATGTATCAGCAATCCCCCTAAAATCGAAAATAAAACTAGGCAAACAGACAAATTTCTATATAATGATATGAGTTACAGCACTTCCCGATAGGATCTTTTATAGATATGCCTTGTAACCAATCAATGACACTCGCAGTTTTTCTTCTATATAGGGAGAAGATCTGCTCAGATCAAATTAGATATGGGGGAAAAGAATTGAACAAGCACTTTTTTACTTCAGAATCCGTCACTGAGGGCCATCCAGACAAGGTGGCCGACCAAATTAGTGACGCCATCCTCGACGCCATCCTCGCGCAAGACCCAGGCGCGCGTGTTGCCTGCGAAACGGTTGTTAATACCGGACTCGTTTTCGTATTCGGTGAGGTGACGACCTCCGCTTACGTAGATATCCAATCCATCGTCCGCGAAACGATTCGCCGGATTGGCTACACCGATGACCTGTACGGATTCGACGCCGATCATATTGCGGTTCTCGTCTCACTCGATGAACAATCACCGGATATCGCGCTCGGGGTGGATGACGCCTATGAGAGCCGTGAAGCCCACAATGGCGAAACACCGGAAATTGGTGCCGGGGACCAAGGCGTGATGTTTGGTTATGCTACAAATGAAACACCGGAAATGATGCCGATGCCGATTGCCCTCTCGCACCGTCTCGCCCGCCGTTTGACTGCCGTTCGCAAAGACGAAATTCTAGATTATCTCGGTCCTGATGGCAAAACGCAGGTCACGATCGAATACGACGGTGATGAACCGAAACGAATCGATACGGTCGTTGTCAGTGCACAACATCATGCAGATATCCCGCTCGATCAACTGAGAAAAGACATTCAAACGGAGGTCATCCTTCCAACGCTCCCTAAAGAATGGATTGATGACCAGACGCATTTCTACATTAACCCCACTGGTAAATTCGTGATCGGGGGCCCTGTTGCCGATTCTGGGCTCACCGGACGCAAAATTATTGTGGATACATATGGGGGGACCGCTCCGCATGGGGGTGGCGCATTCTCCGGCAAGGATTACACCAAGGTCGATCGTTCCGCCAGTTACATGGCACGCTATATTGCCAAGAATCTCGTGGCGAGCGGGCTCGCTGCTAAATGTGAGATCCAATTAGCCTATGCAATTGGGGTGGCCCATCCTGTTTCTATCGCTATCGATACCAAAAACACCAGTAATTACAGCGAAGAAGCCCTCGTCCAATTGGTGCGGGATAACTTCCAACTTACCCCACGCGGTATCACCGAAACCTTAGATCTCAAGCAACCGATCTACGCGCAAACCGCTGCTTATGGGCATTTTGGTCGAACGGATATTGATTTACCGTGGGAACACACGGATAAGGCAGATATCCTCCGCGAACAAGCTGAAAAACTAACGCGCGCTTAATGATTCCAATAGCGTGTATGAGTGCGCCTTGTGCTGGCTTCTTCTCACGAGGCGCTTTTTTCTGGGCACAATGAACAATTAACATTTTGTTAGGTTTTGTTGGATCATTAGATGACAGGAAAACGATCTGTTAGTATAATAACGGTTACAGAGCCAAATAGTCTCTGTCGACACACTTACATTGCTTATGATCAAAGGAGATATACAACAGATGGCTTACTCGAAGCTACCTTCTTCCCTACTCGAAGAATTTAATCCCGGTGTTCCCTGTGCATTACTCAGCTTGATTGTTTTCACATTACTCTTTCACAGTTTCCTATTGGCCCTGCCGTTTGCTTGGCTCTGTTATGAACTGTTCTCAGAGTAAAATCAACAGTGATTCTATTGTCACGTATCCTCCACTCGCTTCTGGGCGGAGGATTTTTTGTTGAGTGGGGGTTATTAAACCTTCGTTCAATCAGTCCCAACCGTTTCCTACCCATCGTGCGACCGTTGTGGTTTCTGTGATTTCTTTCTATAATGGGCTCACATGCTTTTTTTGCAGTCCACTATCAAGAAGAGAGGAGTGAACAATGCCGGCATACCGAAACCAAGTGAGAACAATCACCTTGATGAGTGGCGCAGTGGTTGATTCAAGTCACCAAAATATCCCTGTCATACAGGCAACAGACACCCTCAGTCGCTGGCTTGGCGTCTGTATCGCAGTTGGTAGCACTGATTTTCCCCAGACCCAGCAAACATTGGCGGCCCTTCAACAAATAATCTTCCTGCTGCAAGAGGCCGTGATCACGCCGGACGCAACGACTCCCATTCTCCTCCGCCAAGCACTCTCACACATCGAACATCCAAAATGCCCTTATGAACAGGCACTCACCCTATCCATCAAGAAATAGGGAGCGTTCCCTCACATGCATCGCCATCCGCTCGCTATTTATCTTCAGCACGCTGAAGAACTAAGTGAAATCATCAAAGACTCCGTCCGCTCCTCACAAAAATCAGACCCCCTGAATGAAACGACTCAAATACTCATCCAGAGGTTGAAAGCAATGTTTACTGTCCTCATGCCATTTGTCAATGTCTCGGCGATCCTTACACCCTACATCGATGATCATCCCGTGAATGTGACAGTGGAATGGCCAACTGAATCATTTTAGGTATTATATATCTCTTACTCGTAAGGCGACTGGAGCGCCTTCTTTTTATTGAAATTTCTTTTGCAAATCATTAGAATCACGCGCTTCAAATATGCTAGAATCCATAATTAGTCTGCTCGCAATCACACTGTGAGAAGTACTATCATTAATATAGAAGAAGGAGGAATTGCTATGGGATTTATGTGGCGATACATGAAGCAGTATCCAGGAAGAGTTGTGATGGCTCTCATCGGCTCACTCGCATTCGTACTCGTAACGGTCGGTTTACCCACCTTCCTATCGTATATCATCAATAATGCGATCATTCCTGGCTCCCGCGAACGTCTCTACACCTACGTCATTGGGATGTTCATTCTCATTGCCATTGGATTTTCCGGTCAAATTTTATCACGGTATTTTGTCAGTAATCTGGCCAATACGATGGTGAGAGATATCCGTAATGACATCTTCGACAAGATTCAGCGGCTCTCTTTCCATGAGTTTCAGGAATTGGGTGTCCCCTCTTTAACCACCCGGATTACGACAGATGCATTTATCTTAATGCAATTTTCGATTATGCTGCTCAGTATGGGACTGACAGCGCCTATTATGATTGTGGCGAGTGTCAGCATGATTTTTAACCTCTCCTTGGACTTGGGTCTTCAGGTGCTGACGGTGGTCCCTCTGATTCTCTTAATTATTTTCATTGTGGTACGGCTCACCCTGCCACTCTCCAAACAGCAACAAACCTCTCTGGATCATATCAACCGCATTCAAAGAGAAAATATTACTGGTCTGCGTGTGATTCGGGCATTCAACCGCGAACCATTGCAGGAAGAACGGTTTGAAGACGTGAACAGCGCCTATCGCGGTCTCTCCACGCGTTTATTCCAGATTGTGGGATCCACCCAGCCAGCTTTTGCGCTCCTGATTCATGGTGCATTAGCCTTGGTGATTTGGTTTGGTGCGCAGCAGATTGCAACGAGCGCCTTACAAGTAGGGGATCTCGTGGCCTTCATTGAATATGTATTTGAGGCCCTGTTCTCCTTTACCTTATTCTCCAATATTTTCATGATGTATCCTCGTGCCCAGGTGAGCGCGAATCGTCTGCAGGAAATTTTCAATACCCCGATCACCATTCAAAGCCCTGAAAATGGTATCACTGAAACAGACGGCAGTGGGACATTGGAATTCCGCCATGTCGATTTCAGCTACCCAGATGCGGACGAGCCAGTGCTTAGAGATATTTCCTTCACCTCCAAAGCAGGCGAAACGGTGGCCTTCATTGGCTCCACCGGTTCAGGAAAATCAACCATCGTGAAATTAATTCCACGATTCTATGACGTTACGAAAGGTCAAATCCTGCTCGATGGGGTCGACCTGCGCGACATGGATCTGGATGTTCTGCGTGATAAAATCGGCTATACCCCGCAGCGTGCGAACCTCTTTACTGGTGACATTGCGGATAATCTGCGCTACGGTAAGGAAAATGCGGATCAAGGCGATCTCCAGCGCGCAACGGATGTGTCTCAGGCGAGTGAATTTATCAGTCGTACGCCAGCAGGTTATGAGACCTATCTCGCAGAAGGTGGATCGAACCTCTCAGGGGGCCAGAAACAGCGCCTTTCCATTGCGCGTTCAGTAATTGGTGATCATGAGGTTTATATTTTCGATGACAGTTTCTCTGCCCTCGACTACAAAACCGATGCCACTGTTCGGAGTAAACTCGCACGTGAAACAGCCAATGCAACGACTGTGATCGTGGCGCAGCGGGTGTCCACCATCATGCATGCGGACCAGATCATTGTCCTGGACCACGGTAGAATCGCCGCAAAAGGCACTCACAAAGAATTGCTCGAAACCTCTGATCTCTATTATGAGATTGCATCATCACAGCTTAGTGAGGAGGAATTGAAGCATGCATAAAATCATTGTTACGACGAAACGTGTTTGGCGTTATCTCAGACATTACCGTCTCAAATTCATTATCGCGATGTTAGCAGTCGTATTGATGACGATTTCTCAAGCGATCCTCCCCTTCATTAGTGGGCTCGCAACCACTGAACTGGCGCGAGATGTCGTCGGAATGGCGAGAAACAGCGGAGGCGCAGCGATTAATTTCAATTACATTGGTAAAGTTGCCCTTGTCTACTTCTCATTTGGGATCTTACAATCCGGCAGTCAGTTTGTCGGCAACTTCCTGATGTCAGAAGTTGTTCAAGGCGCCATGCACGATCTGAGAAACGACATCTCCGAAAAAACCAACAAAATCCCAGTATCTTACTTTGATGACCATCAGCTCGGTGATATTTTGAGTCGAATCACGAATGACGTGGATGCAGTCTCCAACGCCCTCCAACAGGCCATTATTCAAGGTTGCACCTCTTTCTTGACGATTCTCTTTACCTTTATTGCGATGTTCATCTTGAACTGGAAACTTGCGCTAATTGTGGTCGCAGCGATCTCACTGAGTGTCTTCGTGGCGCGGCGGATCATTGCTTACTCTCAGCCGATCTTCCAACAACAACAAAATGCGTTGGGTGAACTGTTTGCTTATACGCAGGAACAATTATCTGGTTCCACCGAAATTAAAGCCTACAACAAACAGGAGGATACCATCGTTGGTTTCAGAGAGCGGAATAACACCTTGAGAAATTACGGGTTCAAATCAGGTTTCCTGTCTTCGATCCTCCAACCGTGTTCAACCGTGATGTTTAACTCGGCATATGCAGTCGCGACCCTGTTTGGTGGTCTCTCTGTATTGAATGGTCACTTCTCCATTGGTAACTTGCAGGCATTCGTGATCTACATCATGGAAGTCAATGGGCCGATGAACGCGATCACCCAGTTAACGGGATTGATCCAGAGTGCTTTCTCCGGGACGGCGCGGATCTTCGCCTATCTCGATGAAGAGGAAGAACCTCAACAAGAAATTACCGACGCACTCCCTGAGAAGGTCCACGGTAAAGTTGAATTTGATCATGTTAAATTCGGTTATGACCCAGAGAATGTTTTGATGGATGATATCTCCTTCACCATTCAACCCGGACAAACAGCTGCGATTGTCGGTCCAACCGGTGCAGGGAAGACGACCTTGATCAATCTGTTGATGCGTTTCTATGATGTACTCGACGGGGCGATCCGGATCGATGATGTCAATATCCAGGATATCTCCCGTCACGATCTCCGCGAACATATGGGGATGGTGCTCCAGGATGCTTGGCTCTATACCGATACCATTGCGGAAAATATTCGTTTTGGTGATTTGGATGCGGATGAATATGAGATTGTGGATGCAGCCAAGATCGCAAACGTCCATCAGTTCATCACAACGCTCCCAAACACCTACAGTATGGAAATCAACGAAGAAGGGAATAACGTCTCTCAAGGGCAGAAGCAGTTAATTACGATTGCGCGTGCTGTGATCTCGAATCCGGACATTCTGATTCTGGATGAGGCCACTTCCTCTGTTGATACCCGTCTGGAACAACTCATTCAAGAAGCAATGGACCGCGTGATGGAAGGACGGACCAGTTTCGTCATTGCCCACCGCCTCTCCACGATCAAGAACGCGGACGTGATCCTCGTCATGCAGAATGGAACCATTATTGAACATGGAACGCACGACGAACTCATGGCACAGAACGGCTTCTACGCAGATTTGTACAATAGCCAATTTAATCAGGATCAACCAGCCGACATTCATATGAGTTACTAATCCATACAAAAAAACCTGGCTTACACTCCTACCTGTGAGAGGTAGGAGTGTAAGCCAGGTTTTTCTTATACCTTGGATGCTCTACCAAGTTTTATGACAGCTGTACCAGTGATTGCGCCCTGGTCTCAGGCTGCATCTCTTTGCCAGATTGAGTCAGCATGTCTTCCAGATAATCGCATAACTTCCAGATATCGCCAGGTGTTACGAGCTGTTGTCGTGCCACCTCTAGCGCGTCCATGAGTTCCTCCTCACTCCACTGTAGGTCTTTCAGTACGCGTTCTATAGGGAAGGCTAAGCGGTCATAGTTTTCCTGGAGCTCTTTTGCTGTGATTTGTTTTTCATGTGGATTAAGCATTATCCATGCCCTTTCCTCAATTGGAATTTCCTTGAGAGGATTCCCTGATTATAACGCGATTTTGTTTGGGCAGTAGGATAGACGCATGCTATACTTTATGTGAACAGAATCACAACCAGTTGTTCCAAATGAAGGATGTGATTAGAGGCGCCTCTGCACCCGCCAACACAAAAACTCGCTCTACGCACTGGAACGTGATGGACACTTCATCAATAAAGAAATCTATGTGAAACTGCATATGGCAAAGGATGCTGATTATTTCGATAAGCGCTATCGAACGTTCATTCAGCTCGCCCAAAAATACCTCCCTCGCCCTGAATCCCCTATTGGGTGTGGAATCAGTAAACAGACAGTACTCATCCCAGACGACGAGCAGGTCCTCTACTGCCTCAATGACCCGGATGATCAGCTGATTCTTTTTGACGGTCTCAAATAGGATTATGTCCTAAACTACCTTTATATTCTGCTGATGATTGGGACCAACAGTCCTTTCAAGCTGAAGTTAAGAAGCTTGGGGTCAGTGACTCCTTTCAATTTATTCAGGGGCGTTGTGCACGTCTCTTCCCTGATATTGAGCATCGGATCCAGATGAGTTGGAAGCGAATTTTTCACGTAGATCATCTGAGTTCCATTCAAACATAAGCCAATCTATGGGAGATCAAATCTGAGTGGATCGAAACCATCGTATATCCTGGGGAAGATATCTTCCTCAAGGCACAGAACTATCCAGATACATTTGGCCATTAAAACAGCGAGCGGACAAGAAAAACTGTTCGCTCGCTGTTCATATTATTGATGAGTTACGTTATCTAATAATCAATTATTTGTTCCACTCTGCTAATTTTTCAACAATGGATTTGTCGAAAGCAGGAATGTCTGCTGGGGTACGGCTGGAGACGATCTTGTTTGGTTCGTCAATCACAACCTCTTCATCGACAAAGTTTGCTCCGGCATTTTTCACATCCACTGCAACTTGTTTAACAGCGGTGATGGTTTTTCCATTCAATACATCCGCATTAACCAAGAGTTGTGGGCCGTGACAGATGGAGAAGGTTGGTTTCGTGTCTTCAAACATCCCACGTACAAAGGCTAAGGCGTCATCGTCTGCACGCAGATGATCTGGGGAATAGCCACCAGGAATCAACAGCGCATCAAAATCTTCGGGTTTCACATCTTTAAAGGCTTTTTCAACGGTGACTTCAGTGCCTTCTGTTTTACCAGTGACTGTTTCACCTGCTTTACTTCCAATAATGGTCGTTTCATGACCTGCATCTTCCAATGCTTTCTTCGGTGAGGTCAATTCCACGTCTTCGAACATATCAGCGAGTACAATCGCAACTTTTGCCATAAATAGTAACCTCCTTCGTCTTTCTATTATTATCCTAACAACCTAAAGCTGATGGTTCAAACAATATGCTCGTAACACTTATTTTTAGTTACCAATTTATTTATAAGCACACCTTGACGATAGCGGGGCGTTAGTGCTATACTAACGGAGTTGTCACAGTGACATATTGGAGGATTAGCTCAGCTGGGAGAGCGTCTGCCTTACAAGCAGGATGTCGGGGGTTCGAGCCCCTCATCCTCCATTTCTTATGACTCGCTAGCTCAGTCGGTAGAGCATCTGACTTTTAATCAGAGGGTCGGGAGTTCGAGCCTCCCGCGAGTCATTTTCTTATTCGCGAGAGTGGCGGAACGGCAGACGCGCTATCTTCAGGCGGTAGTGTCGAAAGACGTGAGGGTTCAAATCCCTTCTCTCGCATTTTTGTGGCTCCTCAATTAGTTGAGGGGCTTTTTTGTTACGTCTTTTTCTTGCTCAATGCCCATTTAGTGACCGCCTCATAGTATACTATGCCTTAGAAAGGTGGACGAGAATGTGACTCTTGTGATTTTTATTGGGATACTAGCTATACTATTGCCGATGATCGGCGTGCTCTTTTTCTTCTATCATGGGATTCGTGACCGGCGTTGGCCTAAACAAGCGCTCCTGACGATTCCAACCGGGCTGGCGCTGTTCATTGCAGCTGGGATTCTCTACAGTGCGAACCAGGCCGTTCAACCTGAAGAAGCGAACCAGGCACAATCCAGTGTTGCCCTCTCCTCGAGTAGCCATTCAAAGTCCTCCAGCGCTACGTCCCAGAGTGAGTCGTCGTCATCCTCAAAAACCTCCTCTGATTCCACTGAAAAGGAAAAAGCCTCCTCATCTAAAAAAGAGGCCGCGTCTTCCAGTGAAAAGAAGCAATCCTCAAGGTCGTCTGATGAAGCGATTGAACGCGCCCGCCAAACCGTTCAGTCACACGCGCCCAATGTGCCGGATGGTGCAAGTTTCGTTAAGGTCAATGATAATATCCCATTCTTCACCAATGCGGACCTCACCCAAACCGACGCCTACGCCCACTATGGCACCCTGGATCATCTCGGACGGGTTACAACAGCCAATGCTCTCCTCGATGAATCACTCATGCCACCTGAGGAGCGCGGGAGTATGGACGCAAGTATTAAACCCACTGGCTGGCATCAAGCCCGCTACAAAACAACGGTACCTGGAGGCTGGCTCTATAATCGGTCACATCTCGTGGGCTATCAACTGGCCGGTAGCGAGAATGACCCGAAGAATTTGATGACAGGGACGCGCTGGTTTAACGTCGAAGGGATGCTTCCATTCGAGAACTTCGTGGCACATTACATTGAATCTTCCGGGAATCATGTGCGCTATCGGATCACTCCTGTCTTTGAAGGCAACAACCTCCTCGCCACCGGAATTTTCATGGAAGGCTTCTCAATCGAAGACAATGGAGACGGCCTCTGCTTCAATATTTTTGTTCCAAATCGCCAACCCGGGGTCATCATTGATTACGCCACCGGAAAAAGCCATTTAGATCAATAACGAGTACACTAACAACGAACCCCCAGCTGTGAGTGATGAACGCATTCACAACTGGGGGGATTCTTTCTATCTGTCTAATGTATGGTGGCTGCTTCAATATCAAGTCCGGGCATCGCGTCCAAACTCAGATCACTGAAGTCTTGATGTTGGTATTGAGTGTAGGCAGCGGCTCCGATCATCGCCGCATTATCCCCGCAAAGTTTCAATGGTGGCATGGAGAAGGTGATATCTGGATAATGATTCTTGAGCGCCTCACTCAACCCATTTCGCAGTCCGGAATTGGCAGCAACTCCACCAGCCAGAACGAGCTGTTTTACCGGATAGTCTGCGAGCGCACGCATGGTTTTAGTGACGAGCACCTCGGTAATGGCCGCTTGAAAACTTGCTGCGATATTTTCAGGAATGAGGGTTTCCCCGCGCTGCTCAGCATTGTGGCGGTGGTTCAATACGGCTGATTTCAACCCACTAAAACTGAAATCGAGATTCTCCTCATCAATCATTGGCCGTGGATAGTGGTAGGTATCTTCCCCCAAATGAGCGAGTTCATCCATCTTCTTACCACCCGGATATGGCAGGTTCAATACGCGCCCCACCTTGTCGTAGGCTTCTCCGACCGCATCATCGCGCGTTTCACCGATCGTTTCAAATACCCCGTCTTCTGGCATGTAGATGAGTTGCGTATGCCCCCCACTCACCACCAGTGCCATCAGAGGAAATTGCAGGGATGCCACTAATTGATTAGCGTAGATGTGCCCTGCGATATGGTCTGTGCCAATCAAGGGTTTCTGGTGGATCCAGGCGAGCGTTTTGGCTGCTGTAATCCCAATGAGGAGCGAACCTACGAGCCCGGGACCTTTCGTGACGGCAATTGCATCTACATCATCCCAGGTTTTCCCTGCTTCACTAAATGCTGCTTCCAATACCTGCGTAATGACTTCGACGTGGTGGCGGCTGGCAATCTCTGGCACTACCCCACCGAAACGCATATGACTCTTGATCTGAGTCGCAATCACGTGGGAGAGGATCACATGTCCATCTTCAATCAACGCGGTAGACGTCTCATCACAGCTCGATTCAATAGCTAAAATTGTGGTCATTCTCATTCTTCTTTCCTGATACGAAGACACCCCTCAGCTGGCAGTGGCACACTATCTGTTCCATTCACTTCAGCATTGTCCTGATATGTCATCCAGTAGGCGTCCTCATGATTGTTGGTATAGTAATTTTCTTCAACACGTTCGATGATGAATCCGTGACGCTGGTAAAATGCCTGAGCCCTCACATTGGTCGCTCTGACTTCTAGTGAGAGGCTTGGGCGGTTCAGTTGTGGCAGGAGGCGCTGCAATTGTTGAAGCATGCGACTACCAATGCCGTGTGACTGCCAATCTGAACGCACCACGAAATTGGAGATATGGACATCCTTGGCGTCCCGTCTCACCCCAATAAAAGCAACGAGTTCACGTTGAATCAGCCCCTGTAAGTAGAATGAACGCGGATTATAGATCATATCCTCATAGAAATCGATCTGATGCCACATGGTCACTCCAAGATAAGCATCATGCTCGATTGTTTCCATCTCATGAATGAGCGTAGGATCCGACAACCGCCACTCAACCCATTCCCCATTTGCTAAGGCTTCTTTGTTCGTTAATAGTTCAACTTGTTCATTGAGCGGTTCCTCCTGAAAGAGTTCCGCCCAGGCACGCACATGCTGCTTAATTTTTTGATACAGAGTTTTAATCCGCGCGTTCCACATAATGACCACCGTCATTCAGCGCTTCCTCTTGATGCGCCTCACGCCAATGCTCCTCTGCCTCAGCGCGTTTCAAATACTCAGGGATAAAGGTTGCTACGTCCTCACGTCTCAGTGGTAGATGCATCCACTGACTCGCTCGCATCACAACCTCCTCGCCGGTCAGAATCACTGCCTGCTCCCCGAAACGAGCCACAATAGCGTCGTGAAACTCCTGATAATCAGGACTCACAAAATAGAGGGATTGATTTGGATTCGTCGTTTCCTTCAAAACCTGTTCTACCTGAGCGAGAAATTCTGCTAAGGTGTAATAATCGCTCGTAACTACTTCTTCGGCAATCGTTCCCTGCTTGAATTGATAGCCGGCCCCAAAGAGCGTCTGACGCCGAGCATTGATGAACGTAAAAATGAGTCCATCGTCCACCGGGTGATTCGCACTGAGCGCTTCGAGACTCGTAATCGAATAGAGCGGGATGTTGAGGGTCCACGCCATCGTCTTAGCAAAGGTCACGCCGATCCGTAATCCGGTGTAGGAGCCTGGCCCACGCGTCACAATCACCGCTTCAATATCTGTGGGTGCCCAATGAATCGCTCTAAGCAAGCTCTCCACTAGTGGCAGTAACTGAGTCGAATGTTTAATTTTGGTATTGGTTGTCGTTTCCGCCTGCATCCGGGCGTGATTGAGATCCTCAACGGCTTCCATGAGTGCAATACTCATCGCTTTCGTCGAGGTATCAAGGGCTAGGATTTTCATGCGCCCATCTCCTTTATCTTAATTCCACTCAATTGTAGCAAACAAATGCCCCTCCGACAATTTACTCCGGTTGTTGTATCAGGCATCTCCTCTACAGTAATGAGATGTCCGTTTACTACTCATTAACGATAAATTCAGTGTGCATGTTTTCGTTTTGAGTGGGAAATATGGTACGCTAGCGATAACGATCATGAAAGGATGAAACTACAATGGATGAATTACTCCCTCGTATCAATGAACTCGCTGCCAAACAGAAAGATGGCACACTCACCCCTGAAGAGAAGCAGGAACAAAAACGACTGCGGGAAGAATATCTCAAACAGTTCCGCGGTAATTTCGAATCGATCCTCCTCAATACGAAGGTGGTTGATCCCAACGGCAAAGACATCACCCCGAAGAAACTCAAACAAGCGAAAAAAGCCCATCATAAAAAATAAATACGAAGACCCCTCGGCAAGGGACCGAGGGGTTAAGGAAAAAACAAAAATGAAAGGATGATACAACCTCGCTACTGAGATTGCCTCATAAGGAATATAACATACTTCTGCCAAAAATGAAAGCACTTACTTAAACTTTTTGAGTATAAATCGAGAAAAAAGGACGCCCAAATGTGACCACTTTCTTCCCTACAAGTAGTGACACCTAGCGTCCTTTTCTTATCGTTCTTATTTACCTTGCCACCAATCATCATAAACATTAATTGGTAAGTGGCGTTTATGCTCGGTCTTTTGATACCAGGCTTCAATTGTTTCAGCGTCTTTTTTGGATACCTCGTGGCCTTCCAGATATTGATCAATCACCTGATATGTCACACCGAGTGCTTCCTCATCGGGACGCTGTGGGAGGTCTTCCTCCAAATCAGCAGTTGGTGTTTTCTCATAGAGGGCAGGTGGGCAATTGAGCGCCTGGAGCAGTTGACGTCCCTGGCCCTTATCGAGACGCCAGAGTGGAGTAATATCCGCTGCCCCATCGCCAAATTTCGTGTAGAATCCCGTGAGTGCCTCCGCTGCATGGTCGGTCCCGATAACGACACCGTGCCGTGCCCCTGCGATCGCATATTGTGTAATCATGCGTTGCCGAGCCTTGATGTTCCCCTTGTTGTAATCGGAAATCTTAATACCACTATCTTCCAATGCAGTGACTTCTTGATCCACAGCTAGTTTGATATTCACAGCAAGCGATTCATCCGGCTGAATGAACGACAACGCGAGCTGCGCATCTGCCTCATCCGCTTGGGTTCCATAGGGCAGACGAACCGTAATGAACCTATAATCATCTTTTCCTGTTTCCTGGCGCATCTCTTCAACGGCCAGCTGTGCAAGACGTCCTGCTAATGTCGAATCCTGTCCGCCACTGATCCCCAAGACGAGGGTTTTCATACCCGGATAGGTCTTTAGATAGTCCTTAATGAATTCGATACTCAAACGGATTTCGGCTTTGGGATCGATGGTGGATTTTACCTTTAATGCCTCAATAATGGCTTGTTGCTGTTTACGCATGGTCATCCGTCGCCTCCGTTTGTTGTTCTTTGCCAAAGTTCTTGACCATATCATTGATCGTATGGATGTTGGCCATCTTCAGGTCATACAATTTTTGGGAGAGATCGACCGGATAGTGAGCAGGATTGAGGATTCGCTTGTATTCATCCCATAATTCGTCCAAACGATCCGCCGCATACTGTTTCACCGTTTCGAGGTCTGGTTGTTCATAGACCAATTTTCCTTCATCGAAAATCGTCTGTAACAATGGACGTGCGTTGAAATCTTTGACGGTCTTATTGATATAAGTATAGGTTGGATGGAACATGAAGAGGTCATTAGCATCATTGATTTGTTCTTCCTCTAAGGCCACATAATCCCCTTCCGATTTACCATCCGAGCCACGGGTGATGCGCCAAATCTGTTTGCGTCCAGGCGTGGTGGTCTTCTCGGGTGAGGAGGAGATCTTCATGGTTGGCACCATCTCGCCTGCCTCATTTTCGATCGCAACGAGTTTGTAGACCGCTCCTAATGCTGGCTGATCATACCCCGTGATGAGTTTCGTACCAACACCCCAGGAATTGACCTTAGCCCCTTGCATCTTCAAGTTGAGGATGGTCTTTTCATCGAGATCGCTGGAGGCTACGATCATCGCATCTGGATAACCGGCCTTATCCAGCATTTCGCGCACGCGTTTGGAGAGGTAGGTAATATCTCCACTGTCAATCCGAATACCGAGGAAATTGATCTTGTCTCCGAGTTCGTTCGCCACGCGGATGGCATTCGGAACCCCTGAATTCAAGACATCGTAGGTATCAACGAGGAAAACGCAATTCTTGTGTGAAGCAGCATAGGCCATAAATGCGTCATAGTCACTCCGGAATGCCTGAACGAGTGCATGTGCATGGGTCCCAGACGTTGGCACACCGAGCACCTTGCCTGCACGGACGTTACTGGTAGAATCGAACCCACCAATGTAAGCCGCCCGTGCGCCCCAAATCGCCGCGTCCATCTCCTGTGCGCGACGACTCCCGAATTCCGCTAAGGCATCATTAGGCGCCACTGTGCGGATCCGTGCTGCCTTGGTTGCAATCAGTGTTTGGAAATTAATCGCATTGAGGATTGCTGTTTCCACTAACTGAAGATCTGCCAGTTCCCCTTCAATCTGCATCAGCGGTTCATTCGCAAAGCAGAGCTCTCCTTCCACCATGGAACGCACCGTCGCTGTGAAACGATACTCCTTCAAATAATCGAGGAAAGCTTTCGGATACTCCTCGCTCTCACGCAAGTAGGCAATATCTTCCTCTGTAAAATGTAAATCCTTCAAGTAAGCAATTACGCGCTCGAGTCCTGCATAAATCGCAAAACCATTATCAAAAGGATTTTCACGGAAATACACCTCAAAAATGGCCCGCTGATCCGCTCGCCCTGCATTCCAGTAAGCTTTCATCATATTGATTTCATATAAATCCGTGTGCAGCGCGAGGCTGTCATCATGGTACACTGTCATTTCTTCTTTCACTCCTAATTTTCTAACCGAATCCTACCATTTATCCGCCGTAACAATTGGTCCTATTGTAGCACGCTTTACATTAAAAAGAGAAATCCAGCACCGGTTTAATCGGTGTTAAGTTAAAAAGTTTAGTGATTATTAATACTTAAGGAGCGGGTGGTAATGATTGAACGCCCCTTTTTCCCTCTCTTTTCGTCCTACAAAAAAAGCATCCGTCAAGCAACAGATGCCTTAAAAGTTTTATTCAATGACCTTAATCCCCATCTCAATAATATCCGCGCGCGTATTATGTGGTGCATTCTCATCCACACCGCTCGACGATACCTTTTCAAAGAGGATCTTCACAGTCTGAAGCATAATCTTCATATCCAAAATCAGGGAGTAGGTTTTAATATAAATCAAGTCGAAGTTCAATTTACTATTGAAGTCCGTCGCATATTTTCCGTAAATCTGCGCATACCCGGTGAGTCCCGCTTTGACGTTGTGACGGAGGTAATAGTGCGGATTCTCCTCCTGGAACTGCTTCACAAAGAATGGGCGTTCCGGACGTGGCCCAATCAGTGACATGTCCCCACGAATGATATTGAAGAGCTGCGGTAGTTCATCAATCCGAACGGCACGAATGAATCGCCCCACTGGTGTAATCCGGTCATCATGTTTACGTGCAATGATCGGTCCGGTTTTCTTCTCAGAATCACTATACATCGAACGGAATTTAAAAATATCAAATTCCCGGTTGCCCTCGGTGATCCGCACTTGCCGATAGAAGACCGGCCCTCTCGAGGTGAGTTTGATAGCAATCGCCGTCAATAACATGATCGGAGAGGTCACAATAATTAGGATCAGTGACAACAGAATATCGAAGGCTCGTTTGATCAACGCTTGGTCAGCCGGAATCGCAAAGTCACTCGTTTCGATGATCGATTCATCCTCGAAGTTCATGATATTTGGATTCACCATCACCAGATTTTCAAATTGAGAGTTCAAAAAGAGCTTCTTCTGTTCGCGCATGAGAAGGTCATAAATCTTTAATTTCTCATTCTCATCGATTGGAGACGCTAGATAGACGATATCGATGTCATCCAGATTCTCTAAGACATTCTTGTAGAACTCAGCCACCACCGCATGCGTCACGATATGGCGGGCGCTCTTACTATTTTTGAAGTTATAGACCGCAGAGAATACTTCACGTTCGTTCCCCACAATCATAATCCGCTTTGTGCTGGAGTAGCGGCGATAGGCAGTGAAGATCCCCAGTCGGAACAGATAGAGCAGGAGCACGCTGACGAAGAAATCAATCAGAATGACCATCCTTGGAAAGGCAAAGCTTCGACTTACAAAGGACAAAACCATCGTCACTGCCGCCAAAGAGCCCTGAGTAATCATCGTAATAAAGAGCAAGTCCCCCTTGGATTTATTGTAGAGGACATACACCCCAGACAAGAGGTTGAAGACGATAAAGATCAAAATCAACCACGGAATCAGATTTTGAAAGGCAATCCCGTTCGGACGCGGAATGTAGCGACTCTGGAAACGGATCAGAAACGAAATAATATACGATAGGAATAGTAGAATGGCTTCGGTCGCACAGATGAGGATGCGATACCAATTTGTCCATTCGCCATTTTTCTGCATAATGATACTCCCCCACGGTTTAATTCACTTGATTAAATGTGCTGGCGTCCAATCCACCAGCCCGAGAAAACCAATCTTGGTTTCTTATTAGCGCCATTTTACCATAATCGGCCGTTAAAAATCTGTTAAATCAAGCTTTTTCGCCTGCCAATGAAAACGAAGGCAGCCCTCATTCAACAGGAGAGCTACCTTCGTTCATTCTAGGCTTCGATAATACGAATAGGGTGATCCAACGCCCGCATCAAGCGATCAAAATCCGTATATTTAATGTTCAAGGTGGTCGTGTTCGTAAATGGGTGGAACCCGACTGTCGCCGTACTGCTTCGATCCACCTCCGCATCCACGATCACTTCGACTTTATGTTCAATGTCATAGAACACGCCAAATGGAGTCACCACGCCCGGTTCTACATGGAGTAATTCCTCCAGATAATGATCACTCGCAAAAGATAGACGTTTATCCCCCAAGGCTTCCGCGAGTTGATGGATATCCGCTCGTTTCTCATCGTGCAAGAGGACGAGGTAGAAGTGTTTGCCTTTCTTTCCCTTAAGAAAGAGATTCTTCACCTGCTGCCCGGGCAAAACGATATCGATATTCTGCACTGAGGTAATCGGTTCGTGGTCTAGCCGCTCGTAATCAATATCGTATTCTTTGAGTAAGTCATAGGCCACACTTGGATCCGGTAAAACCGACATACGATCACTCTTCCTTTCCCATTATTAATGATTCATCACAAAGGGAGCGAGCGATTTTCCACTTGGATCGTCAATGACCATTTCCAAGACATCGAGTACGCCCTGCTCCTCGTTTGTTCCAATCTGGTAATTTGCGTATGGTAAGAGCGGTTCAATGGAATTAGCCATTGCCACACTAAAATCAGAGACCTCCATCATGCTGGCGTCATTCATCTGATCCCCAAATACCATCGTTTCAGCCGGCGTGATCCGGAGTTGCTGCTGCAGTAATTTAATCCCGCTGCCCTTCCCACTGCCTGCTGGAATAATATCAATGAAGATGTTCCCGCTCGTCATACTCTGTAAATCCGGGAAGCGTGTACGCAAATCATCAATCAGGGGATTGTCTGGGTCTAGCTCGTCCTTCGTGATAATGGCGATTTTTGAGGCACGTTCACCTTGTGGAATCTCACGAAAATCATCTAATATGACCAGAATCCCGTTGTAGACACGTGCAATCTTATTGAACGTTTCATCATGACTCGTGACATAAGAACGTGCACCTGTAGAGATATAAGCATCCAAGCGATCAGAGAATTGGCCAAGATAATCCATCACATCCAGGAATTCTTCCCGTGGCACCCCGCTATTTCGGATCACATCGCCATCATGCACGATGTAGTTGCCGTTGTCCCCGACGAAATACAATCCTGCCATATCTTCATCGCTAAATTGTAACTTCAACTGATGATAACTATTCCCGCTTGCAATCACGAACTGAATCCCCATCTCTTTCAGGACTTGACGAATACGATGAAAACGGGCATGGTCGTATGTTTTATCCTCACGTAAAAAGGTTCCATCCATATCGGTTGCAATTAATTTAATACTCATTGTTCACCTCAACTTGAAAACAAGCGAGTGCCCAATTACACTCGCTCACTTTTTATACCGCTTAGCAGGGACTGTTTGATTCAGCGATCATACAGTCTCCCACCCGGTTTATAAATCGACGGATTACATCTTGTCTGGTGCAGCCACACCCAATAAGCTCAACCCATCCTTCAAGACAATCGTCGTTGCTTTAACGAGAGCGAGACGTGCATTTAGTTGGTCATCCTTGTCCAAGATCCGCGTATTCCCGTAGAACTTGTTGAAGGCTTGTGCCAACGTAATCGTGTATTTAGCGATGACAGATGGCTCATAGGTGGTAAAGGCACGTTCAACATAAGTTGGATATTCGTTCAGCAATTTGACAATCCGCCAGCTGAAGTCATCATCCAGGGCATGGATTGCGTCCAGATCAATGTCCACGCCGGCTTTTTCGAGCAAGCTCTGTGCCCGTGCATTGGTGTATTGAACGTATGGACCGGTTTCCCCTTCGAAACGAACCACTTCTTCCAAGCTAAAGTCGAAGTTATTCAACCGTTCACTCTTCAAATCGTGGAAGATAACCGCACCTACCCCAACTTCTTGGGCAACCTGTTCTTTATTTGGCAGATCTGGGTTCTTGGTATCAATTTGTTCTTGAGCGAGGCGTTGAGCTTCATCTAACACGTCCTTCAAGAGGATGATCTTCCCAGCACGAGTCGATAATTTCTTCCCGTTCACAGTGATCAACCCAAATTGGATATGGTGCATGTCTTCTTGCCATTCCTTACCTAACTTCGCAAGGACCGCTTTCAATTGTTGGAAGTGGACCGCTTGCTCGCTACCAACAATGTACAAGCTCTGCGCAAAGTCGAAGGTCCGTTTCCGGTAGTAAGCTGTTGCCAAGTCACGGGTGATGTAGAGCGTTGCACCATCAGATTTTTGGATCAATGCAGGTGGCAGGTTGTAGTCATCTAAGTCGACAATCTGTGCGCCTTCATTTTCGTGAAGCAGGCCGTCTCCCTTGAGGTCATCAATGACTTCTTGCATCTTGTCTTCATAGAAGGATTCACCTGTGTAGTGGTCAAATTCAACGTTCAAACGTTTGTAGATGGAGTTGAACTCGTTCAAGGATTCTTCACGGAACAATTTCCATAAAGCAGTCACTTCTTCATCACCGTCTTCCAACGCTTTGAAGGTCGCACGCGCTTCATCGTCTAATTCCGGTTCTTTTTCTGCTTCTACGTGGAATTTCACATAGAGTTTTACCAGTTCATTGATCGCATTTTCACCACGTACCTTTTCTGGGTCGCCCCATTTACGGTAAGCCACGATCAATTTCCCAAATTGGGTTCCCCAGTCACCCAAATGGTTAATCCGCACTGGGTTGTAGCCTAATTTAGCGATGATTTTAGCGAGAGAATTCCCGATCACGGTTGAACGCAAATGCCCCATTGACATTGGTTTTGCGATGTTTGGTGAAGACATGTCGAGGGTAATGTTTCGACCATGGCCGAGGTCTTTGGAGCCATATGTTTCGCCCGCTTCTAATACGCCATGCAAAATGGCATTCGTGTTCTCTATCCGGTTCAAGAAGAAGTTCACGTAAGGACCGACTGCCTTCACAGAGTCAATCGCATCATGTTCTGGAACTTGTTCTGTAATTTCTTTGGCGATTTCTACTGGATTCTTCTTCCATGTCTTCGCTAATTTGAAAGCTGGAAACGCCCAATCCCCGTTTTCATCCTTGTTTGGCGCTTCGACAATATCCAAAATTTCGTCCGCGCTGAATACATCGCCGACGATCGGTGCTAATAAGTCAACAACAACCTGCTTACTATCCATACTTTTGCTTCCTTTCTTTGTTTACCTGAATCTGTGATGATGAAGATTAGTGACTTAAATGAGCTAACAAAAAAGCCTCTACAGCACAACGCTGTAGAGGCATAGGTATGCGGTACCACACTACTTCTCTATGAAATAAGTCATAGAGATCTCGATTGTTGATAACGGAATCCTCCGAAACGAGCTACTGTGATCATTCACCCGTTTTGTTCACCTGAGTGCGGTTCAATCGTTCATGCATTAGTGGCTCTCACCCAGTCCACCTCGCTACTGAATGCTTTGACGATCTACTCTTCTCAGCTCATTTTAAGTATAACTATGGAAATGAGTATATCGACTTCATTTTCAAATGTCAACAGTCAACCTCGTTTCGTAGAGTGATAAACTGCCTTTTTATGGGGTCTGCCCTGTATCATTCGCTGATAGGGGGTAGGCTACCCCACTATGTTTCAATCAGACGATCAAAATAATTGACATCAATGTAACGGATGATTTTATGCGAATAAGCAAGACGCCCTTCTTCCACTAGGTTACGCATGACCTTGCCGGCTGTTTCACGGGTTGTCCCCGCATATTCCGCAATCTCATTGATCGTGATCGGACAATGAATCACCGCATCATGACCTTCTTGACGTGCCATGTCGTACTTCAACAAGCTCACCGTCTGCACCACCCGATCATACGCGCTCGAGATCAACGTCATCTGAATGCGTAATTCGTGGTAGTTCAGGATGTGCGCCAGCTGATTATACATGAGCATGAGCTGGTCATAATTATGGCGAATCATATCCTCAAACAAGGTCTTCGGCAACAGCAACAAATCGACATCGGTTTTGGTGACCGCGCTGTAGCCATAATAATGGTTATGGGCAAAATTACGATAAGGGAAAAAAGCATTTTCTTTAATATAATCGACGTAGAAAAAACGGTCCTCAGAATCACGGCGATCCAATTTTACATAGCCTTTTAGAACGAAATAGTAATAATTCAACAGGTCCTGCTGAAAAAATAAAATCTGCCCTTTAGAGTACTGATGAATAATTGAATTTGATTTCAACGTTGTGAGGTCTTCTTTGGATAGATGTTTAAAAAACTCTAGGTTCTCCAGATTCTCAATATAAAACTCTAAATCTCGGTTCATCCCTCTGCTGCTATAGGGTCGAATATAACGTTGATCCGCCTGTTATTCACGTTTTTCTTCCACTGATAGAAGCCTCTCTCCCCCTTTGTCACTGAGAGCTATTTGGTGATAATCGTCCCGCTCGCGTTTTCGATGTAATCTTTCAGGTTACCCAATGAGGTAATCACGGCCGTTCCAGCTGGGTTATTTTCCACAAATGCAGTGGCTGCTTCTACTTTTGGTAACATGCTACCTTTTGCAAATTGACCTTCTGCTTTGTAGGTGTCTAATTGTGAAACGGTGACTTTCTCTAATTTTTCTTGATCCGGTTTGTTGAAGTTCACATAAACATTATCAACCGCCGTTAACACAATGAAAGTGTCGGCATCGATCATTTCTGCGAGTTTTTCAGATGCGAAGTCCTTGTCGATCACCGCTTCTACCCCAGCGAGTTGGCCATTTTCGTCGCGGTAAACAGGCACACCGCCACCACCAGCGCAAATCGCTACATGTCCATTATCAATCAATGTTTGGATAAAATCAATTTCTGGTAAATCAACTGGTTTTGGTGATGGTACGACTTTACGCCAACCACGACCAGCATCCTCTACAAACGTTGCTCCGGTTTTATCCATTTCGGCTTTTGCTTCTTCTTCACTGTAGAATGGGCCGATTGGTTTGGATGGATTCTTGAAGGCTGGATCCTCTTTATCAACGACTACTTGGGTGACCACGGTACCGACTGATTTTTCGATTTGGCGTTGTTTCAAAGCATTTTCCATCGCAATTTGGAGCCAGTAACCAATGGAGCCCTCTGTCATCGCCACGAGTGAGTCCAATTCGAAGGCCGGATTCTTTTCAGAGTCAGCTGCAATATTTTGGAGCAACAAGTTCCCTACCTGTGGGCCGTTCCCATGCGTAATGATGAGGTCGTTCCCCGCTGCTACTAATTCTACCAGCTGTTCTGCTGTTTTCTCCAGCGCTTCTTTTTGACCTTTTGCGCTTGGGTCATCCGTCAAAATCGCATTTCCACCTAAAGCAACCACAATTTTTTTCTTCGTCATTTTACTTCATTCTCCTTACTTTTATTATTTATCATTTAAAAATAACGCTTTCATTATTGGAAAAAGGGAATATAAAAGTAATAACTGGTAATCCTCCCGCACGCCTTTCCGTTCAGCAGTCAATCACTTCTGCACAAGGGAAAAGTAAGACCTGTTCTATTGGGTGACTACCAGTTATCCTTAACCTTATTTCATACGTCCGCTATTAAAGGTAAGCGGCGGCAATCATCATGACTAAACTAATCACACTGATCAGAACGAGGAATTTCCAAACGAATTTCCACCAGGTCGTAATGTTAATCCCTGCTAATGCTAAACCACCCATCAAAATCCCAGATGTTGGTGATACCAAGTTGACTAATCCAGCCACGGTTTGGTAAATCGTCACCATCAAGCTCTTCGCAATCCCAGCGAAGTCTGCTAATGGTGCCATGATCCCCATCGTTGCAGCCGCTAAACCGGATGTCGATGGAATCAAGAAGGACAGT
Organism: Aerococcus sp.; assembly: GCA_030528285.1. GTDB lineage: Bacteria > Bacillota > Bacilli > Lactobacillales > Aerococcaceae > Aerococcus. The sequence continues at coordinate 376,996 of JAUMZE010000001.1, forward strand.
GGCACATAGAAGAGGGACGCAATCGTAACGAAGACCCCTTTGGATAAACCAGTGAGGGAGCTTTCGCCCCAATGGAGGATCGTCGCTGTAATTTGACCATCATTCATGACCACTTGGATCCCACGTGCCACTGCAATAATCAAAGCAACAGAGAGGAGATCCTTGGACCCATCAATGAAGGTATCCACGATTTCTTCTTCCGCCATGCCTGCATACAGACCGATAATGATCGCGAAGGCAAAGAAGAGGAAGGTAATTTCAACTAAGGACCATTGACCCATTGGCAAGAGTGAAGATCCGACGAAATGACCGAGGAATGGTACACCCATGAGCCAGTTATGGAAGTTTTCAAACAGCGAAATGTTGAAATCGCTCCATGGAATCAATGCAATAATCATTAATGCGAAGGTAATGCCGAATAACCATAAAACACCCTTTTGTTTTTTGGTCATCTTTTCACCTTCATTGCGCACTTGGAATTTCGCGCGTTGTTCTTCGATAGTGTCATAGACGTACGAGTTCTTGATATCGGCTTTCAATGAGGAAGCGTAACGTGTAACGAAAATGGAGCCTAAAACCCACATGACAACGAACATAATGACACGTAAAACGATCCCTTCACCGATACCCACACCGGCTGCGTCCGAAGCTACCCCGGTTGCAAATGGGTTCACCGTTGAAGCCAAGTTCCCTAAGTTGGAACCCAAGAAAATAATAGCTGTTGCTGTCAAAGCATCAAACCCGAGTGAAATCGTCATTGGAATCAAGATTGGGTAGAAAGCAATTGTTTCTTCACCCATTCCATAAGTCGATCCACCGAGTACAAAAATAAACATCAAAATCCAAATCAGACGGTTAATGTTGTCCTTGTTAGCCTTCATAACGCTGGCAATTCCTGCGTCGATGGCTCCGGTCTTATTCACAATTCCCAAGAAACCACCAATCACTAAGACGTAAACAGACACTTCAACCGCACCGCCTGTTGCATCGGTTCCGAGCATCCCACGTACTGGTGCCGCAATGACATCCCACAATCCCTGTGGCGTCTGTGTCACCGCATGATAGGTACCTGCAATAATGCTGCCGTCATCGTTGGTATTATATTGCCCACTAGGAATAATCCAGGTCAATACCGCCAAGACAGCAATTAACAGCATCAGAATCGCAAAAGAACTCGGCAACTTAAAACCTTTTTTCTTCGGCGCTTCTGTTTGGTTTTCCGACATTTGTAATTCCCCCTTTTCATTGATCAAGAATAGATTAACAAATTCTCCTCAACTTGGAAATGATCATTTCTTGCTTTGCGGAGATTTTTGTTATCAGATAGGTAGTATCGTTATCACTAATAGATCTTATTAATTATAAATCAAACGAAAAATGAAGCCAGGATGTCAACTCCATCCTGGCTTGTTTGGTTCATCTGACTAAGGCAATTGTTATGAGTGAACGTAACGGTCACAACCATCACCTCGAGTCATCGCACACTGATTGATGGATGAAGGAAATGTTTATGTATCCCTCGCTTGGAAGGACTTCCTCTATTACAAACGATCAGTGAAATAGTGATGCACTAATTATACGCGTGGAATGAACAAGTGTCCTGCGGTAGCTGCCATAATCGCTTTGATTGAGTGCATACGGTTTTCAGCTTCTTCAAACTGACGACCTTCTTTGCTTCTGAAGACAGCATCGCTAATTTCCATTTCTGGAACACCATATTTATCGTACATTTCTTTACCAATCTTCGTCTTGGTGTCGTGGAAGGCTGGTAAGCAGTGCAAGACAATGTAGTCACCTTTGATGTGGCTCACTAATTCTTCGTTGATTTGGTATGGTTTCAACAAATCAATACGTTCTTTGAATTTGTCTTCTTCACCCATGGATGCCCAAACATCGGTGTAGAGCACATCTGCATCTTCAACGGCTTTGTTGATGTCAGCAGTCACTTCGATCTTCGCACCACTCTTTTCAGCACGTTCTTTGGCTAAGTTGAGCACTTCTTCGGTTGGATTCAATTGTTCTGGCGTTGCGATCGTTACGGAAACACCTAGCATTGCACCTGTAACGAGTAAGCTGTTGGCGATGTTGTTGCGGCCGTCACCACAGTAAACTAACTTCAAGCCTTTTAATTTACCAAATTCTTCTTTGATAGTCATGAAGTCAGCGATCATTTGGGTTGGATGCCATTCGTCGGTCAAACCATTCCAAACAGGTACGCCAGAGAATTCAGCAAGTTCTTCAACCATTTCTTGGCTGAAACCACGGAATTCGATCCCATCGAACATACCACCGAAGACTTTCGCGGTATCTTCTACACTTTCTTTCTTACCAAATTGGGTGTCGCCAGGGCCCATGAATTCTGGGTTAGCGCCCAAGTCGTTCGCTGCTACTGTGAAGGCAGAGCGCGTACGGGTAGAGGTTTTTTGGAAGAGCAGAACGATATTTTGACCCTTCATGTATTCATGTGGGATTCCGCGTTTCTTCAAATCTTTCAAATGAATCGCGAAATCAATGAGGTATTCTAATTCCTCTGGTGTGTAATCAATTTCCTTTAATAAACTTCTTCCTTGGAAAACTCCTGACATAGCTTTAGGTCCTTTCTCTTATTTCATCCGTTAGCGTCAATCAAAGCGCTTAGATATTTTCACGGTAGAGTGGCATGGTCATGCAACGTGGGCCCCCACGACCCTTAACCAATTGTCCACCTTCAATTTCATGAACCAAAATGCCGTGTTCTTTCATCAAGGCATTGGTAATGGTATTGGCCGTGTAAACAACTACTTCACCTGGAGCAACGGCTAACGTGTTAGTACCATCATTCCACTGTTCGCGTGCGGCGTCAACTGGATCTCCACCTCCGCAACGAAGTAATTGAACTTCATCGAGGTTGAGAGCTTCTTTCAAGATGGATTCAAGGCTTTCTTCACGTTTAACGATGCGTAATTCTTCGTCACCGTCGCCTGGTTGAATATCAAAGACGGTCAAATCGCCTTCAATTTCTGGGTGAATCGTGAATTTGTCGTAGTCCACCATCGTAAATACGGTGTCCAAGTGCATGAACTTACGGTTATTCGCAATGTGGAAGGCCAAGATCCGTTTGAATTCAGAGCCTGCAAAGAGACGTTTTGCCATTTTTTCAATGGAGCGTGCGTCGGTACGTTGAGAAATTCCGCAAGCAATCGTGTTGTTACCGAGGATTAATTCGTCCCCACCTTCGATCCGGGTGTTTTCGGTACGGTCATAGAAGCGATCTACTTGGCCGTTGCCGTAAACTGGATGGTGATCGAAAATGTATTGGCTAATCAAGGTTTCACGGTTACGCGTGTCGGAGTACATGTGGTTCAACGTAATCCCGTGTGCCATCGAAGCGAAGTTATCACGTGAGAAGTAAAGGTTTGGCATCGGATCTACTAAGAATGGATAGTCACTCTCGGTGTAGTCTACCAAATGTTTTTGACCTTTCGCATGAATTTCAGATTTACGGAAACCAGCGATGGATTTCATGACCATAGCTTTGGTGTCCATACCCATCAAGTATTCTTTCAAGGCATCTGCTTCACGTTCGCTGGATACGCCACTTTCTTTAGTCCAGTCATTGATATATTGTTCCTTCACACCGGCTGCATCAATTGCTTCAGTTGCAAGGTCTTCAATATAAACTGGATTAATTCCTAAATCACGCAGTTGCTTGGTAAAACCATCATGTTCCTTCTGTGCATCTGCTAAATAAGGAATATCATCGAACAAGAGACGTTCGAGATAGTCAGGCATCAAGTTGATTAATTCATCGCCTGGGCGGTGAACCATCACTGTTTTTAACTTACCAATTTCTGAGTAGACATTAATTGGACGATCAGTCATCAACACTCTCTCCTTTTTTATAAATTCTATTTCCTACACTCATATCTTAGCATATTTAGAAAGCGCTTACGCCAACCACTTAGCATCCAAAATGAGAAATTCCTCTCATTATTCACATCAATTAGCGCTAATTCCCATCATATCAATCCTCAAGCGATTAAAAAAAGGTTTCCCGATGAGGAGACTATATAAAATAAATGGTTTTCTTAATAAAAAACGCAACAGAAAGTGAATCGTTTCTGTTGCGCTGAGGGAATGAGACGTAACAGCCTTATTCCTTATTCTTTTATTGTGCCATGATCGCTTTGGCTTGTTCGATGTGGTTTAAGACAGTTTCTTTTCCTTGGAGTTCGAGAGCTTCCCCGATGCCTGGGCCATGCTCCTCACCCGTCGTTGCTACACGAATTGGCATGTAGAGATTCTTCCCTTTGATACCTTTCTCTTTTTGGATGGACTTGATCGCTGCCATAATTTCATCAGACGTGAAATTGTCCATCGCTCTAACCTTCGCTTCAAAGGCATTGATCACGGTTGGTGCCGTTTCCACGCTTAGAATTTCGTGGCCACGTTCGTCGATAGAAATCTCATCCACGAAGAATTGTTCTGAGAGCGGCACGATCTCTGCGGCATAGGACATTTCATCCTTGTAGAGGGATACCAATTTCTTCGCCCAGTCTAATTCCTGTTCGGTTGGTTCTGGAGAGATATGACCTGCTTTTTGAAGATGTGGAATCGCAAGCTCGGTAATCGAATCGAGATCCGCAGCCTTCACGTAGCGGTTATTGACCCAAGCAAGCTTCTTGTTATCGAAGGACGCAGGGGACTTGCTCAACCGTTTTGGATCAAACATCTCGATAAATTCATCGATTGAGAAGATTTCCTGTTCTCCCTTAGGTGACCAACCTAACAATGTAATGAAGTTGAACATCGCATCTGGCAAGTAGCCAAGGTCACGATATTGTTCGATGAATTGCAGGATTGATTCGTCACGTTTCGAGAGTTTCTTACCGGTTTCGACATTGATAATCAAGCTCATATGGCCGAAGATTGGATGTTCCCAGCCGAGTGCTTCGTAGATCATCATCTGTTTAGGAGTATTGGCAATATGGTCATCCCCACGCAATACATGGGAAATTTCCATCTCATGATCATCTACCACAACCGCAAAATTATAGGTAGGGGTGCCATCCTGTTTCATAATCACGAAGTCGCCACCGATATTATCAGAGTTCACTGATACGGATTTCTTCACGATATCGTCCCATTGATAGTCTTTGTTTTCTGGAACACGGAAGCGCACGGTTTCTGGTAAACCCGCTTGGCGCGCAGCTTCAATATCTGCCTCAGAACGATCACGCCAAGTCCCATCATAGTGTGGCATAATACCGTTTGCTTTTTGTTCTTCACGGGTCTTGGCTAATTCTTCCGGCGTATCGAATGCATAGTACGCATCGCCGGACTCAATCAATTGCTTAATGTATTTTTGATAGAGGGCATTACGCTCGGATTGATGGTATGGTGCATGTGGACCACCAATATCTGGACCTTCATCCCAATCCATGCCTAACCATTTAAGGTTTTCCAACTGGCTGCGTTCACCATCTTCAATGTTCCGCTTCTTATCGGTATCTTCAATCCGAATGATAAACTCGCCACCGAAATGACGCGCATATAGATAATTAAACAATGCTGTCCGTGCATTTCCTATATGCAAATGCCCAGTTGGACTTGGCGCATAACGTACTCTAATTTTGTCTGCCATGACCGTCTCTCCTTATTCTAGAATTCATACAGCCCCATTCTAACATAGATCGAGGGCGTTTTCTCGATAAAAGGATGCCCGAAAGACTGGATAGACCACTCTTTCGGGCGATTTTTACTGATAACTACTTGACCATGAAAAAAGAGCTCCGTCGAAACAGAACTCTTTTTGTATGACTCCTACAGCTTGTTGATAGCACTCACTTTTGGAAGTCACTGTATCATTTTACCATACTTGGTAAAAGCGTTATTTCTTATCTAGGATTAATACATGCCTGCGCCTGGTTGTGGAGCTTCTGGTGCATCAGATTTTGGTTCTGGATGGTCAGCAACGACTGCTTCCGTTGAGAGGATCGCACCTGCAATAGAGCCTGCATTTTGTAAACCTGAACGAGAAACTTTCACTGGATCGACAATCCCGTCTTTGATCATATTGACCCATTTGCCAGTTGCTGCATTGTAGCCGACACCTGCTTCTTTAGAACGTAATTGTTCAACGATCACAGAACCTTCTAAGCCAGCATTTTCAACAATTTGGCGAACAGGTGCTTCGAGGGCACGGCTCACAATTTGAGCACCGGTTTGTTCATCATCTGTGAGGGACTCTGCCAAGGCGTTCACTTTTTCTTGAACGTTCATGTAGGCTGTTCCACCACCGGAAACGATCCCTTCTTCAACAGCAGCACGGGTCGCGTTCAATGCGTCTTCAATGCGCCATTTGCGTTCTTTTTGTTCGGTTTCGGTTGCTGCACCCACGTTGATCACAGCGACCCCACCAGCTAATTTAGCGAGACGTTCTTGTAATTTTTCACGGTCGTAGTCAGAAGTCGTTTCTTCAATTTGACGACGGATCTGAGCTACGCGTTGTTCGAGTTGTTCCTTGTTGCCTTTGCCGCCAACAATCGTGGTGTTGTCCTTGGTGATGGTGAGGCTTGCTGCTTGACCGAGTTGATCCAAGCTCATGTCTTTCAATTCTAAGCCCAAGTCATCGGTAATGACAGTCCCACCAGTAAGGATTGCTAAGTCTTCCAATTGTTCCTTACGACGGTCACCAAAGCCAGGAGCCTTGACAGCTGCCACGTTGAATGTCCCACGAATCTTGTTTAGGACTAAGGTTGGTAATGCTTCCCCTTCAACATCATCGGCAATGATCAATAAGGATTTACCTTGTTGAACGATCTTTTCCAATACCGGCAAGATGTCTTGGATGTTGGTGATCTTCTTGTCGGTTAACAAGATGTATGGATCTTCTAAGTTCGTGACCATCTTGTCATTGTCAGTAACAAAGTATTGGGAGAGGTAGCCACGGTCGAATTGCATCCCTTCCACAACGTCCAAGGTCGTGTCGATGGATTTGGAGTCTTCAATAGTAATTACACCATCTTGACCTACTTTTTCCATCGCTTCAGCAATCAAACGACCGACTTCTTCATCGCCGGAAGAAATCGAAGCAACGTTAGCAATCGCATCTTTGGAGTTTACTTGTTCAGCGATTTCGCGTAAACCAGCAACGGCAGCGTCTACTGCTTTGTCGATCCCACGACGGATACCCACTGGATTTGCCCCAGCCGTCACATTCTTCAATCCTTCATGCACAATAGCTTGGGTCAATACGGTAGCGGTCGTCGTTCCATCCCCAGCCACATCATTCGTCTTGGAAGCTGCTTCAGTCACTAATTTCGCACCCATGTTTTCAAAGTGGTCATCTAATTCAATGTCTTTAGCAATGGTGACCCCATCGTTAGTAATCACTGGTGAACCATAGCTGCGTTCCAAAACAACATTGCGTCCTTTTGGTCCTAAGGTGACTTTAACGGTATTGGCTAATTGATCAATCCCACGTAAAATGGCTTGACGTGCGTCTTCGGAAAACTTAATGTCTTTACTCATACTTGTCTCTCCTTCTGACTTTGATTTTGATTATCTTTGATATGCTTAATTAAGCAATGACAGCGACAATATCCTTTTCTTTCATAATCAAGTAATCTTCACCTTCAAAGGTTACTTCACTACCAGCGTATTTCTCAAATAAGACATGATCGCCTTTTTTCACTTGAGGAGTGAAGTCATCGGTTGCATCGCTCACTGCAATTACTTCACCAATTTGTGGTTTTTCCTTTGCAGCGGATGGTAATACTAAACCGGAAGCTGTTTTTTCTTCTTGTTCTTCTTTGACTTGAACAATGACACGTTCATTTAATGGTTTTAACATTAACGTTCCCTCCATCATTTTGCATTTAATAATCATCACTATGACCTTTCGCCTGGTTAGCACTTGAATCATTAGAGTGCTAACTGACACTAGTAATAGTAACCCTTTTCGATAGAGATTGCAATAGAAAAGGTTGACTTTTTTTGACCAAATTCATTGTATCGCTTGCATTCGCCTTTTCTTTTCGTTACATTAGGGAAAGATCGCGCACAAACAACCACTAAAATCCATGTAAGGAGGATGCCTATGTCATCAAAAATGGTCTTAACGAATATGGGACTGCGCGCATTTTTCGCTGTTGTCTTCGTCATGATGGCGATTAATAGTGCAGCTCCTGCAACAAACGGACTGGATTTCTTTAAAATTTTGTTTGTCAGTTTCGCTGCCAGCAATGTGGTACAGCTCATTCGTTTCTTCCCAATCTATCGCGCACTCAAGCAACGTGAAGACGAACGCTGATCAAAAAAGAAGAATAAAGATACAACAAAGCGCCCCAGATACCAATCCACCTGGCATCTGGGGCGCTTCGTCTATCCATAAGAGACAATCACGGAATAAATCTCCGTGTTTGGGTGTGTTACTCATGAGAGAACGGTTTACTCGCTAATTATTTTATCAGAGAGCTTTATTCCTGTCACAGGTTTTCACTTATGAGGCGATCCATTGCATCATTAACAACAAAGTCACTGTCCCCGAATCATTGTGTCATTAAAGATGCCGTAACTATTCTTAAGTCACTGCAACGTCAAGGATGAAGCAACTAAACAAGCTAGATAACAAAAAACTGAGCGATTTCTCGCTCAGTCCCTAAATCACCCGTTAAAAAGTGATTATTTAAGTTCAGCAGATCCGCCAGCTTCTTCAATAGCAGCTTTGAGGGCTTCTGCTTCTTCTTTAGGCATTGCTTCTTTGATGACTTTAGGTGCGCCATCAACTAAGTCTTTAGCATCTTTCAAGCCTAAGCCAGTTGCTTCACGAACAGCTTTGATAACTTTGATCTTAGCTGCACCAGCATCGGTCAATTCAACATCGAATTCGGTTTTTTCTTCACCGGCACCAGCGTCAGCAGCTGGACCAGCAGCAGCAACAGGCGCAGCTGCGGTTACGCCAAATTCTTCTTCAATAGCAGATACTAAGTCCGCTAATTCTAAAATTGTTGCGTCTTTTAATTGATCAACAATTGCATTAATGTCTAATGCCATAATATATTTTCCTCCTAATTATCTCTTGATGATTGGGTTATAAACGATTAATTGGATACGCTTAGGCTTCCTGGCCTTCGCTTTCTGCTTTATCTTGGATTGCTTTAACAGCATAAGCCACATTACGGACTGGTGCTTGCAATACAGATAACAGCATAGACAGGACTCCTTCACGGTTAGGCAAGGATGCGATCCGGTTAATTTCATCCAATGAGAGTTCTTTCCCACCGAAGAAACCACCTTTTAATTCGAGGGCCTCAGCATCTTTCGAGAAATTCTTCAAGATACGTGCTGGCGCGGTAGCATCTTCACCACTGAAAGCAACAGCAGTCGGTCCTTCAAAGACTTCTTGGCTGTATTCAATCCCAGCTTCGTCCATTGCACGGCGCATCATGGTGTTCTTCAACACTTTGAAGGTTACGCCTTCTTCACGCAATTGACGACGGAGCTCAGTCGCTTCAGCAACGGTTAAACCGAGGTAATCAACGGCAACAATACCATCTGAAGCTTTCACTTGGTCAACGATTTCGTTCACCATTTGTTGTTTCACTTGAATAGTTGCTTCACTCACGTTCTCATTCACCTCCATGAATTAAGTTAGCGAGTTTTTTATTGTGGCAAATAAAAAACTCTATGCCCCGAAAGACATAGAGATGTTAAACATAGTAAGGCCAAAATTAGCCACTAGTCATTCTCCCTCGGTTAGATATTAAGGTTACAAGAACCACTAACTGTCTTCGGTACAATGAATATTAAATTCGTTAACCATCATAACACGCCCAAAAAACTCAGTCAAGCGCTTTTGGGGGTGATACGATCACTAAAATTAAGCGATGGAAAGTGGATCTACCTTGATGCCAGGTCCCATAGTGGTAGAAACAGCCATGTTGCGGATGTAACGACCTTTAGCAGCTGCAGGACGCGCATTGAGGATCACTTCATTGATTGCTTTCAAGTTTTCTTCCAAGTCTTCAACGCTGAAGGAAACACGTCCCAATGGTACATGGATGTTAGAACCTTTGTCAGCGCGGTATTCAATTTGACCAGCTTTGATGTCGGAAACAGCTTGCTTCACGTCCATCGTTACGGTACCGGTCTTAGGGTTTGGCATTAAGCCTTTAGGTCCTAAGACACGACCTAAGCGACCAATTTTACCCATCATATCTGGGGTTGCAACTACGACGTCAAATTCGAACCAACCGCCGTTGATTTTTTCAACGAGATCGTCGTCACCAACGTAGTCAGCACCTGCTTCACGTGCTTCTTCAGCCTTGTCACCTTGAGCAAATACCAAAACAGTTTGGTCTTTACCGGTCCCTTTAGGCATTACCATTGCACCACGGATTTGTTGGTCGTTCTTCTTCACATCAATGTTCAAGTTATAAGAAACTTCAACACTCTCGTCAAAGTTTACGTAAGAGATCTCTTTTAAGAGTTCCAACGCTTCTTTGGCTGAGTAGACATTGTTGCGATCAAATTTTTCGTAAGCTTGTTGTAATTTCTTCGATTTCTTAGCCATCTATTATTCCTCCTACTTGTGGTTTTAGCGGTTAACCCTCCCACTCATAACACCAGACGGGTTATGGCGTGATCGTTGGTTACCTTTCTTAGCCTTCAACAGTGAAGCCCATAGAACGAGCGGTACCTTCAACGATACGCATAGCAGCTTCGATGTCCGCTGCGTTGAGATCTTTCATCTTCGTTTCAGCAATTTCACGAACTTGATCCTTCGTTACAGAAGCAACCTTGTTCTTGTTTGGTTCACCAGAGCCTTTTTCAACGCCAGCCGCTTTCTTCAGTAAGTCAGCTGCTGGTGGTGTTTTGGTTTCAAACGTAAATGAACGGTCTTCATAAACGGTGATAACAACCGGAATAATATATCCTTGTTGGTCTTGGGTTCTAGCATTGAATTCTTTGGTGAATCCCATGATGTTAATCCCTGCTTGCCCTAAAGCTGGACCAACTGGAGGAGCAGGACTTGCTTGACCTGCTGGAATTTGTAACTTAACAATTGAGTCTACTTTTTTAGCCACGACAGATTCCTCCTTAAACAATAATCGTGATGTGGTTAGATGGAGATTAGAGATTTTCTCCTCCCACTCATTGAAGTATAAACCACTTCATGTGCACAACACACAATACCACATTTAACCATAAACGCGATCAATATGCAAGGAGGGAGCACCAGTTTTTCGCTGATTCTCCCTCCATCGCACTTTTTTCTATATAAATGTCGACTGACTAACAGACTTCCTTATCTACGCTTACATGAAGAGCATCTTGTCAGAACCGAATGTCTGACCGTCTGCTGCCATCGCTAAGGTATTGACAGGATGCCATGGCCCATTGAATTCTGGTTGGAAGAAGAAGTCCGCCTGCCCTAATTGTGCCAGTGTGTAGTTATTGTCGATCGCTAAGGAGACAAGGTTGGCGTAACCAGCTACATCGCCTTTACTCATAAATTGAGCGCCCAGCACTACTTTGCTATCGACGTCGTAGTTAATCTGCATATAGATGGTGTTATCTTCTTCTGGAATGTTCTTCAAGAAGGTTGGATGGATGTGCGCGCTCATGTAGTGAGAAGCGACCTTGCCATCATATTGATCAGCTGTTGCATCCTTCACACCTGTTGCCCCAAATTGATAGTCAAACAGATGGAGCCCGGATGTCCCATTGATCGGTTTCATTGTCACATCCTCGCCCAACGCATTCAGAGCAGCGACGACACTTTGACGACGCGTATTCGTTGCAAGCGCAATCGGAGCGAGTGAATCAGTTGGTTTAAATGGGATGAGGGTTGCGTCCCCACCGGAATAGATGTCTTTCATAGAGGTTTCGCCATGGTTATTAATCTTGATGAAACCTTTGTCATCGAGATCGACTTTACCTTCGATCCATTTCGTGTTTGGTTTCACACCAATCGCAATAATCACGGTGTCTGCTTCATATTCACCTTTATCGGTCACGACTCTCGTAACAGCGCCATTCTCACCTTCAATTGCTTTCACACCCTGGTCACCGTAGAACTTCATCCCCTTCTCTGCTGCATGCTGTTCCAAACGGTCAGTAAATGGTTTGTCCAGATAGGTTGGCAAGATCCGGTCCTGGAAGTCGACCACTGTCACGTCTTTCCCAGCGAGTGCGTAGGCTTCAGCAGCTTCAATCCCGATATAGCCGCCACCAATCACAACGACTTTCTTAGCATCCGCCATCCGTTCCTTGATCGCATTCGCCCAGTCACGTCCGCGCATGTAGTACACGTGATCCAAGTCCGTCCCATCGACAGGCAGTGGCGTTGCGATGGCGCCTGGGTAGAGGAACAATTTATCGTAAGTCTCGGTGTGTTCCCCGTCTTTGTCCTTGATTGTGATGGTGTGGTTTGTGCCGTCCACGTCGATCACTTGGGTTTCAATATGCATGTGAACGCCCTGTTTCTGGTAGGAGTCCGCAGTGGCATAGTGAATATCATCGAGGGACTTCGATTCATCTTCTAAGTAGGATTGGATCCCACAAGAGAGGAAGGAAGCGGTCGTCCCCTGTTCGTACAAATGAATTTCAGCATTGGGGTCTTTCTCTAATAGGGTTTGAACGGTTTCATAGCCGCCATGTGATGTGCCAACAACTGCATATTTCATCGTCAATACCTCCAATATTTCTTCTGTTTGATCTGCCATTATTATAACAGTTCTAATCTGGTGTTAAAGTGACAGCCCTTACCCAGAAGAAAATTGTTCTTTTTAGGCTAAATATGGCTCCGATAGCGAACGATATTGTTCACTATCTCTTAAATCGCTTTCTATTCCACAATAATCCCCATCACAACAAAAAATCCCGGCTAACTACCTGCCCGATCCTCTGGTATACAGGGATAACGAGGCATGCGACCGAGATTTTTAGGATTGAGTGTTCTATTGATGCGCTTTTAATATTAGATAGCTACTTAGTTAATTTTATCCACTTGGTCAAAGTCCACTTCAGCAGCAGTTTCGCGCCCAAACATCGAAATGGTTAAATGTAATTTTTGTTTCTCAGCGTCAATGGCTTCCACGCGTCCTTCCAAACCAAGGAAGGCCCCATCCACAACTTCCACCTGTTCGCCGACTTCGAATTTGATGTCGCGTTTCGGTGCTTGGATGCCTTGCGAGCGAAGCATACGATGCGCTTCTTCGGGGAGCAGTGGCACAGGTTTGGATCCTTGCCCGTGCGAACCAAGGAACCCGGTCACGTTCGGTGTGTTCCGAACTACGAACCAGGCTTCATCGCTCATGATCATCTCTACAAACACATAGCCTGGGAATGTCTTGGTTTTAACGATTTTATCTTTCCCAGTTTTGGTCTGTTGGACATGTTCTTCTTCAGGTACCACCACACGGAAAATATTATTCTCCATATCCATCGATGTAATCCGACTGATGAGGTTCTCTCTCACCTTATTTTCATAACCGGAGTAGGTATGTAGTACGTACCATTGCTTTTTGGATTCAATTTCTTCAGCCATTGTCTGCTCCTCTCAATGCATACTTTTACTTATTGTCTTTTTACCTAAATGAACTCAAACAAAAAAACCTTCACAATGAAAGGTTTTTGCTTCGAGACCAGTATAGCACAACTCGCTTGTGCTCTGCTATGTCTGCTCTTGATTTCAATTGCTTTTTCATTTGGCAAAGAAATAGCGCACTTATCTTACAGCGCCAAGTACCATCTGAATGCCAAGGTAACGAGTTCATCCACCACGCCCAGGAAGATCGCAAAAATGATGATTGTCATAATGACAACGCCGGTATCACGCCGCAATTGCTTTCCTGTAGGCCAGGTGATATTTTTCAGTTCTCCAAAAATCTTTCCCATGATCTGCCTCACTCATTATTTGGTTTGTTTATGCAGTGTGTGTGCTTTGCAATACTTACAAAACTTCTTGATTTCTAAGCGTTCCGCACGTGGCGTATTGGATTTAAATGAGTAGTTACGCGAACCACAGCGCGAACACGCCAAAACAATTTGATGATCAGCCAAAGTGGAACACTCCTTTATTAAAAATTAGGCGCCTGAACACCCATGATCATAATTCATTTCAATCTTAATCGAACCCGAATTCATTTGTCAACTCTCCTACCCCTGAAAACACAATAAAAAGAGGGCCACAATGATGTCGCCCTCTTCGCTAGTGATGTTAGTCAATCACGAGCCTATTAATGATTATTTGTCGTTCCGTTCTTTCTTTTGCCCAAAGGTGAAGAGCCCACCGAGCGCTACGACGACTGCACCGAGGAGACCTGTTTGACTCGCTTGGGCACCTGTTTGTGGCAGTTGCTTAGAGTCAGTTGGTGCTTTCTCAGTTTCTTTCATCGGTTGATTCTTGTTAGAGGATTCATTGTTCCCTACTGGCACACCCGGTTTCTGTTCAGGAGTTTCTGGGGTGGTTGGTTTCCCTGGAACTTCTGGTTTTTGTGAATCTGGGGTGGTTGGTTCTTCTGGTTTCTCTGGTTTTTCTGGAGTTGTTACATCTTTACGGTAGACATAAGTGATTTCTTGGGTTTCCCCTGGAACGAAATGTCCGCTCACTTCATGTCCGTCTTTGTCGTAAGTTGGGTTGTTGATTGGATTTTCTACCTTACTGAAGGTGAATCCATCTTTATCCTTCTTACCCGTCAGATATTCTTCGGTTGAGAGTCCCTTCTGTGGCGTCCCATCCACAACTTCTTGGCTGACTTTCTTACCGTCTACATAGGTTTCGTAGATGTGGTGCTCTACAAATTTCCCGGTGTATTGATCTTTGCGGTAGACATAGGTCACTTCCTGGGTCTTCCCTGGTACGAAATGTCCGCTTGTTTCACTACCATCCTTATTGTAAGACGGGTTATTGACTGGATTTTCTACCTTGGTGAAGGTGTATCCATCCTTGTCCTTCTTACCGGTCTGGTATTGATCCGTGTCGAGACCCTCTTGAGGGGTGCTATTAACGACTTCTTCAGTGACTTTCTTACCATCCACGTAGTTTTCATAAACATGGTGTTCAATGAATTTCCCTGGTTCAACCGTGATGTCTTTGCGGTAGACATAGGTAATCTCTTGGTTCGTTTTGGCTACGAAATGACCGGTCGCTTCACTACCGTCTTTATTGAAGGTTGGGTTGTTCACTGGGGCTTTGGTCTCAACGAACGTGAACCCGTCTTTGTCCTTCTTGCCGGTGGTGTAGGTCTTATCTTCGGTGCCGCGTTCGGTGGTGCCGTTGACGGTTTCCGTATTAACCAATTTTCCGTTTACGTACGTTTCGTAAACATGGTGTTCTTGGAATCCACCGGTGTACAAGTCTTTACGGTAGACATAAGTGATTTCTTGGGTTTCGCCTGGTACGAAATTACCGGTTGCCTGGCTACCGTCTTCGTTATAGGTAGGATCGTTCACCGGTTTATCGGTCTTCACAAAGGTAAAGCCATCTTTGTCCTTTTTACCTGTCGTGTATTCTTCGTTGTCGAGACCTGCTTGTGGGGCACTGTCAACCGTTTTATCACTCACTTTTTTACCGTCGACGTAGGTTTCGTAGATGTGGTGTTCCACGAATTTACCTGGTTCAACCGTTACATCTTTGCGGTAGACATACGTAATCTCTTGGTTCATTTTGGCTACGAAATGCCCCGTTGCTTCACTGCCATCTTTATTGAAGATTGGATTGTTGACTGGGTCTTTCGTTTCAACAAACGTAAAGCCATCTTTGTCCTTCTTGCCGGTGGTGTAGGTCTTGTCTTCGGTGCCACGTTCGGTTGTGCCGTTGACGGTTTCGGTATTCACTTTCTTACCGTTTACGTACGTTTCGTAAACATGGTGTTCTTGGAACCCACCGGTATACAAGTCTTTGCGGTAGACATACGTGATTTCCTGCGTTTGTCCTGGAACGAAATTCCCCGTTGTCTCGCTACCATCTTCATTGAAGGTTGGATTGTTGACTGGATCCTTCGTTTCAACGAACGTGAACCCTTCTTTGTCCTTTTTACCCGTGGTGTATTCTTCGTTGTCGAGACCTGCTTGTGGGGCACTGTCGACCGTTTCATCACTCACTTTTTCACCATCAACATATGTTTCGTAGACGTGGTGTTCCACGAATTTCCCTGGTTCAACCGTTACATCTTTGCGATATACGTAGGTGATTTCTTGGTTCGTTTTGGCTACGAAATGACCCGTTGCTTCACTACCGTCTTTATTGAAGGTTGGGTTGTTGACTGGATCTTTCGTTTCAACGAACGTGAACCCGTCTTTGTCCTTCTTGCCGGTGGTGTAGGTCTTATCTTCGGTGCCGCGTTCGGTGGTGCCGTTGACGGTTGTGGTATTAACCAATTTTCCGTTTACGTAGGTTTCGTAAACATGATGTTCCTGGAATCCACCGGTGTACAAGTCTTTACGGTAAACATACGTGATCTCTTGGGTTTCGCCTGGTACAAAGTTCCCAGTTGTCTCGTTACCATCTTTATTGAAGGTTGGGTTGTTGACTGGAGCCTTCGTTTCAACGAACGTAAAGCCATCTTTATCCTTTTTACCCGTGGTGTATTCTTCGTTGTCGAGGCCTGCTTGTGGGGCACTGTCGACCGTTTCATCACTCACTTTTTTACCGTCAACGTAGGTTTCGTAGATGTGGTGTTCCACGAATTTCCCTGGCTCAACCGTGATGTCTTTGCGGTAAACATACGTGATTTCTTGGTTGGTCTTGGCTACGAAATGCCCCGTTGCATCACTACCATCTTTATTGAATGTTGGATTGTTCACTGGGTCTTTCGTTTCAACGAACGTGAACCCGTCTTTTTCCTTCCTGCCGGTGGTATAGGTCTTGTCTTCCGTTCCGCGTTCGGTGGTGCCGTCGACGGTTTCGGTGTTGACTTTCTTCCCGTTTACGTAAGTTTCATAAATGTGATGCTCTTGGAAACTACCTGTGTAGAGATCTTTACGGTAAACATAGGTAATCTCTTGATCTTTCTTCGCTACAAAATGACCATTTTCTTGGCTTCCGTCTTCGTTGTAGGTTGGATCGTTCACTAGATCCTTGGTTTCAACGAAGGTGAACCCGTCTTTTTCTTGTTTACCAGTGGTGTATTCTTTGTCTTCCGTTCCACGTGAAGGTGTTCCGTCAACGGTTTCAGTGTTCACTTTCTTACCGTCAACATAGGTTTCATAAACATGATGTTCTTGGAACCCACCCGTGTACAAGTCTTTGCGGTATACATACGTGATTTCCTGCGTTTGACCTGGAACGAAATTACCGGCTGCATCGCTCCCGTCCTCATTGTAGGTCGGTATATTCACTGGATTATCCGTCTTCACAAATGTAAAGCCATCTGTTTCCTTCTTACCAGTTTGATACTGCTCGTTCTTGTTTCCTTCTTGTGGTGTTTCATCGACCACTTTTTCATCGACTTTTTGGCCGTCGACATAGGTTTCATAGACGTGATGCTCGATGAATTTACCTGGCTGGGTTTGATCTCCACCCCCGTCTGAGTTACCGGTGTATTTCTGGACATAGTTATCCCAGCTCCATTGGTACTTCTGACCATTTTGAGACTGTGCAATCATGATTACCCGTGGCGCGATGTCCTTTTGCGGGTCAAATTCAGTGGTGTATTGGATAATGTAGGTCGAGTTATCTGGACGCTCCGTCACCTTGATCGCAATCTGGGAGTTCCCTTGGATAGCAGCATAGTAGACCTGGTTTGTGATATCGACCACATTGTCCGGGTCAATCCAGAAACTGTGGTTGAGGTTCTGCAGGTTCTTTACGCGGTAGATTTTAAAATTGGTGATATTCGGATTGTAGATAATCCCGGATGTTTTACCCGTTTCATTGACATTTTGGTTCCGGATGTAGATTTCCTGGTTCGTTAAGGTTGCCCCGTATGGATTCACGTAAACTGTATGGGTAAAGGTATTATTGTTATGGTCGACATTATTAACGAAGGCTTCCCCATTCGCACGTCCTTCTGGTCCGATATATTTGTCGTAGCTCACCTTGATGTTTTGAGCATCCTTCACATCACCGAAGTAAGCGGTAAGTGCTTGTGTTGAATCACTCAATACATATTCTGGATCAATGAACAATGGTAATTCCAAACGTGCTTTGACATTCTGGTGATTTGTCACGTAGTCCGTAAAGGTGTATTCGATCGTCTCAGCCTCTTTATCGTACTGCCCACGCGCAATCACATTTCCATTGGCATCGAAAACGCTTTGGACATCGATATTTGGTGCACTCACCCCGTACAAGTTTAAGTTCTTGCTCCAGCCTACTTTGAAGGTGTCCCCAGCATTCACGCTATCAGGCACAGTGAAGCTGTATTCCACCTTCAGAGATTCAGAGTTATGAGGACGAATGGTATCTGGCAATTGGTTGCCGTCGCTACCCTTCAATTGAACTTTCTGATCTGTTAAATCAGCTGTCACATCTTTTGAGGTAGCTGCTCGATCTGCATTGTCTGCTGCCTTTTCTGCTTTTTTAGGAGTTTCAGTCGTTGTTTTATCGTCCGCTTTATCAGTGGTTGCATCAGCGGTTGCTTGGTCGTTCGTTACTTGGTCCGCGCTGTTCTCTGTCTCAACGTCCGCTGCGTCTTCTGTCTTGGCGTCTGTTTGATCATCCGCTGTAGCTGCTTGATCAGCGGTTTCCTCGTCAGTCGTTGTTGCTGTTTCTTCGGTAGTGGTTGCCGTTGTATCTGTGTCTTCCACCACTGCTTTCGGTTGATCTTCCGTTGTCTCTTGTGCTTGGTCTGTATCCGCTTGTTCACTCACAGCTGGTGCTAAGGTATCTGCATGGGCTACGTTCGTTACCTCGAGCGCGCCGCCTGCCAAAAACATCCCTACTGCAACCGCAACAGAGGCCACCCCCACATTCAGTTTGCGGATGGACCACTGCATTGCACGTTGACTCATCTTCTGCCGCCGTACTTGTTGATTACGTCTACTTACCATAATCCTCAATCACTCCTTCTCCCAATCTCAAAAAACTCTCTCGTTAATTTCCCGCTTGGAGCTAAAGAAAAACTAACGATAAGTACAATTATTAAATACAATAATTGTACTTATCGTTAGCCTTTTAACCCGATCGTTGCTTTGGTTTAAAAATGGTGTTCGGCGTCTCCGCATGATTCCCCTCCAGACCATCGATCAAGTCCTCTGCGTGTTTTCTACCCTTACAGTATAATCGTTTTTTTTTTTTGCAAATGCCAAAATGATTAATATATTATTCAGATCAAATTCTCTTTTTATGCTATAAAGCTCAAAAAGGTCACTAATCGTTCATATGGTTCCCTTACACGATCAGTGACCTTTGTATTCTTTTTTTGTTCTTTTTATGAGTGATTAGCGCTTAATCCGCGCAAAGATCATTTTGCCGGCATTGGTTTGAATGACACTGGTAACCTCGGCATGGAGGACTTCATCGAGATGACGACGCCCTTCTTCAACCACGATCATCGTGCCATCATCAAGATAGCCGACCCCTTGCTGGCGTTCGGTCCCAGATTTGATGATCTTCACATCCATCTCATCGCCTGGAATGACAATGATCTTCAATGAATTCGCGAGTTCATTGACATTCAGCACCTTGATCCCGTGGAACTGGCTGACCTTATTCAGATTGAAATCATTCGTCACAACGACCCCATCAATTTCCTGAGCCAACAATAGTAGCTTCAGATCGACCTCTTCCTCATCGAAGTCGCCTGAGTAGAATTCAACAGGCACGTCCTCCAATTCCTGAATCGCATTCAAGATGTCGAGCCCACGCCGCCCACGCACGCGTTTAGAAGCATCGGCGGAATCCGCAATATACTGCAACTCCTTCAATACGAAATTAGGGACGACAATCACACCCTCGAGAAATCCAGTATTGAGTACATCCAGAATCCGTCCATCGATAATAGCACTCGTATCTAGGATCTTGAACGGTTGGAAATGCTCGTCCGCTTCAGAGATATGACTCAGGAACTTCAGGGCTTTAGGGTCAGTCTTCTCCCTTTGCTCGTCCTCTTCATTCTCGCGCTCCATTAACCGCCGACCGATTTCCCGGATTCCTGTAATCTGATCGAAAAAGCGCCGGACATCATCGGCCTTGATGTGCATCACGGTAAATCCTAATGTCGCAAAGAGCACGGTGATGATGACCGGAATGACGTCACTAATGAAACGTTTATTCAACCATACCAGCGGAATATTAACTAACCACGCTAAAATCAGTCCTAATGCGATTCCTGCAGCGCCTAGTAAAATATCACTGAGCGACAAGGTACTGATAGTGGTTTCGATGTTATCCACGATTCGATCACGCAACGGGCGCAATAAATAAATAATAACAGCAAAAATTAACAGACCTATGAGGCTATTGACGATGACATTATTGATCCAAGGATTTGTGATATGAAGCAAGCCCCAAACGACTGGCATCAAGTAGGATCCAATCCCAACGCCCAAAACCAACGCAATGGCATCTAATAATAAGTCCCAGAGACGTGAATCTCTTTTCAATTTCATTCTCTCTTTCACCTCCTTTCACTGCTTAAAAATAGATAAGTGATTACGGGAGCGCACGTTTCAGCGTTTCGCGCAGGGTTTTGACACCAATCACCTGAATCCCGTCAGCAGGGGGCAACCCATCGAGATTCCCTTTAGGTACGAAGATCCGCTCGAAACCGATTTTAGCGGCTTCTGAGATGCGATCCTGAATGCGGGAGACACGCCGAATTTCGCCGGTCAAGCCGATTTCCCCAACGAAACAATCGGTGGATTTCGTTTCTTTCTCCCAGTAGCTCGAGGCAATCGCCACCGCAATCGCTAAATCGATCGCTGGTTCATCTAAGCGTACGCCCCCTGTTGATTTGAGGTAAGCATCCTGGTTCTGTAACATCAATCCAGCGCGTTTCTCCAATACGGCCATAATCACGGACACCCGCGCATAGTCGAGGCCAGAAGCAGTCCGACGTGCATTCCCAAAGGCAGTCGGGGTTAAGAGTGCCTGGATTTCCGTCATTAAGGTCCTCGTCCCCTCGAGCGATGCGACCACGGCTGATCCGTTCGCCCCGGCTAATCGTTCCTCAATGAACAATTGACTCGGGTTGGTGACTTCCTCCAGCCCGTTCTCATGCATATCGAACACACCAATCTCGTTGGTCGAACCAAACCGATTCTTCACAGCGCGCAACATACGGAAGGTATTATATTTCTCGCCCTCAAAATAAAGGACGGTATCCACCATATGTTCTAACATGCGAGGACCGGCAATGTTCCCTTCCTTGGTGACGTGTCCCACGATGAAGATGGTCACATTCAAACGCTTGGCGATGCGCATCAGTTCATTGGTGGACTGACGCACCTGAGAGACGCTCCCTGCCATGCCGTCACTCTCGCTATGAGTCATTGTCTGGATCGAATCAATCACTACGAAATCAGGTTCGATATCCGCAATTGCTACTTCAATTTGGCTCATATCGGTTTCGGAATAAACGTAGAAATCAGCTCCCTCAAAACCTAAGCGATCCGCACGTAATTTAATCTGGTGGACACTCTCTTCACCAGAGACATAGAGGACCGTTTTTTCCATGGCGCTCATTTCAGCAGACACCTGTAGTAAGAGGGTGGACTTCCCAATGCCCGGATCCCCACCAATCAGAATCAGAGAACCTAGCACAATCCCTCCACCGAGTACGCGATTAAGTTCGGAAAGTTGGGTTTTAATCCGCGGTTCATTCTCAGCCTGAACATTGCTGAGGGTGGTAGGTTTGGAAGTAGTATAGTGAGCAGGATAATCTTCTGGATGGTCAATAGCCTGTCCGTTGAGCACTTCCTCCTCCATCTGGTTCCACGTGCCACAGTTGGGACAGCGCCCGTACCACTGTGGCGAAGAGTAGCCGCACGCTTGGCAGACGTAGGTGACTTTACGCTTCTTCGCCATGATGATCCCCCAATGCCTCTACACCGGAGCTACCAAATCCGCCTGAACGCACTGTATCGATCGCTTCTTCATCATCGACCGTCAGATATTGGAGGAAAATCCCCTGAGCAATACGTTCGCCCTTCTTGATCGTGACGGGTTCCAATCCGAAATTCAGGAGTTGCACGAAGATCTCCCCTTCATTATCCGGATTATTGTAGTAATCACTATCGATAATCCCCACACCATTTGGCAACATCAATTGGCGTTTCAGAGGGTTACTGGAGCGACAGGTGAGCTGTAAATACTCGTTTTTTGGCATATAAACCTTTAATCCAGTCGGTACAAGGGTGGGTTTCATCACCGCGGGATCAATCTCTTTAGTGAAATTCCGATTTGTTCGGAACGGCCCCCACTCTCTCGCAACACTCTTCACTGCTGATTTCCAAAAAGAAGGAATCACAATATCCATCGCTGCCTCAATATCATAACCAGCTGACTGTTGGGTTGCTCGTTTTGGTAAATGAATGTTTTGATCTTGGTATTTCGTAACGACTTCAAATCCTCGCTTCACACTAACCGCCTCACTTTCTTTCATGATAAGGATCACACGTTATTATTATATTAAATCTCTCAGACCGCGTAAATAGTGACACAAAACCTCTCATTTATTATTTCGAAATCCGTCTGTACTGCCAAGGCCCATCCCCATGACTTTAGGTTTATTTAACGCCTTGGCCTAGAGATATTATTCTTCGTTCACGTCTTTTTTTGCCCAAACGGAAACGGAGCCATCCGCACAAGCAAAAGTCGCCTCGCCATCCTCTGAAATCGTAAGTTCTCCCTCGACATGCTGGAGTTGATCCACCCAGACTTCGCCGGCATGTTCATTCCCCACCTGCATGGTTTTCTCCTGGCCGTGTTCGTTACTCATAATGACAGCGAGTCCACTATTCGGGTGGTCTGAATCCCCGTGGCGAGTGAATCCCACACAGTGCGGATCATCATAGTAGAGCGTCTGTTCTCCATATGCCCGCTCCTGCCGCAGTTTCAACAGCTGATCGAGGATTTCCGATTGCCCGTCTTCCGGATGGTCGCCTTGAATCCCATAATAATCCCCGTAGAACACACAGGGGAAGCCGCGTTCTTCCAGAAGAATAATGGCATACGCGAGCGGTTTGAACCAACCAGCTACCCAATTCTCCAACGCCTGACCTGGTTCGGAGTCGTGATTATTCACGAATGTCACCGCAATGGTCGGATTCTTGACTAGCACACTGCTGTCTAAGAGATGGCTCATATCATAATTCGCACCTTGATCGCCGGCTGCCTTGAACTGGAGAGCGAGTGGGACATCGAACAGATCCAATGCATAATCCGTCTTTTCCATGTAGGCATTCAAACTCTCATAATCGCCCTTCCAATATTCACCGACCGCAAAGAAACCATCATGAGCAGCTTTAATCTTTTCAATGAACTGCTTCATGAAATCACTATCGATGTGTTTCACGGCGTCCATCCGAAAACCGTCGACGCCCGTTTCACTGATGAACCACTCTGCCCAGTCATTGACGTGGTTGACGACATTGTCATTTTTATAATCGATATCCGCAAACATCAGATAATCGTAATTACCGTTCTCATCGTCTACATGACTAGAATCTGCCCAGCCTTTCTCAAAACCGTCGATCATGTAGATACCTTTCTGGCCAGTGCGTTCGTCGTAATCCACCCCGCTAAAACAGGTCCAATCCCATTTAAAATCGCTGTAGGTATCCCCTCGCCCCGGAAAAGTAAATTTGGTCCACGCTTCGATCTCGATCGGTTCCGTTTTTTCTAATTCTTCACGGTTATTGGGATTGACCGGATAAGCGTTGAAGGTTTCCTTCTCATCCGCCCCGGCTTTGTGGTTGAGGACGACATCCGCATAGACGAGAATCTCTGCATCATGGAGCGCTTTGATGGCTGCTAGATATTCCTTTTTCGTTCCATATTTGGTGCGCACAGTCCCTTTCTGATCAAACTCACCCAAATCAAAGAGGTCATAAATTCCATAACCAACATCATCCGCTCCCGTTGCTTTGGTTTGAGGTGGCAACCAAACGTGGGTCACCCCAATATCTTTGAGATGTTTGGCATCTTCCTTCACACGTTGGAGGTGTTTCCCGTCACTGGAGAGATACCACTCGAAGTACTGCATCATTACACCATTTTCATTTGTCATATTGGTCCCTCATTCATTTAAATACGCCCCAAAATGGGGTATTACTAAATTGACTTCATTGTAATCATTTCCATCCACCTGGCTAGTATTTCCCCTCATTCTTAATGACTTTCATACATTCTTTCGTGGCAACAGGTTTCGCTTTCTGAAGAGAGTCGCTTATAATGATCGTATATCACAAGAAAGGAAAGGGTTTATGACTGCCAACACGATTGCCTCCCTGTCCGCTCTGATTGCGGTAGGAATTAATCTCTATCTCATCTATCGCGCCCGCCACACTCCCCTAGCGAACGATTCCAGGAAATTATTACGCTCAATCAGCATTGCCTTTTTGGTGATTGCAGTGATCGTAATTACCTTTGGCTCTCAGCTCAACCTCCAATAGGAAAAGACGATGAGGAAGACTCACCGTCTTTTTTGTTTAGGACTGTTTGAAGGCACGCACTTTCTGGAATGGATAGTCGGTTTTCTTAATTTTATCTTGGTTCCCATACACGACGACTTTCGGATCGGTCCTAAATGTCTCTAAGAACTCGCGGTAGTCCGCTAAATCCTTGGTCGACGTCTGCAAGGTTTCATCTAAGCGCTGGAGTAATTGTCCGGTCGTGGTATGTCTGAAGTAGCGGTTGAGCGCCAATCCGTTGACCTGTTGCGGTGGGAGCGGGAACTGGTAGCTAGTCAAGGTCCCAATGATCAAACGCGCTAACGCCTGATCATTGTAATCAGAACGTTCTAGGCTCTCTGCCATCTGATTGAAGGATCGAATCGTCCGGTCGAGGTGTGGATCGCGGTACGAGTAGGCCACCGCACTGCCAGTATTAGTGATTAGGAATCCCTCCCCGTACGCGCCCCCTTCTAAGCGCACTTGTTCATAGAGAATCTCATTACTCATCAAATTCCCGAGCACCCGCCATTTGCCGTGGTTCTGCCAGTTTAGGATTTGATTTCCCATCGCCACATATTGGACGTGGTTATGCGTTGTGATGGCTTCACTCTCCAATGATAATGTGTCAGCGTGAAGGCGTCGAGTAGTCCCCATCCCCAGTGGTAGCTGTTGGATAAAGGACGCAACTGCTCTAGTAAAGTCGGCCTCATCTGTCGCTTCACCGGTTAAACTGATAACTGGTTTTGAGCCGTGCAGAATTTTTGTCAAAACGGCCTGCCAACGCTGAATGACCGCGGTAGGATCTGCTTCAAACTGGTCTAAGAGTTGAACCACATGATCATAATAAGACAATCCGCCCAGCAGTTCACGGTAATAGCCATCTTCAGAGAGGGCTGCCCCTACACGCGTCATTGCGAGTCGGTGACCGGCATCATCCATTTCTTCCTCCAGTCCCGTCTTTAATTGCTTCAATACTAATTGAATCCGGGCAATATCCGTCCACTTCGTTTCAAGAAGCACCTCACTCAGTAGCGAGAGCGCTTCATTGGCACGAGGGGTCAAGGCATTGAAGGAACAGAGGAAGCGTGCCTCTCCTGGTGTTTCAAAGTTCTCTGGTGTGTAAATTTTTGGCTGAAGCAGAATCCCGTTTGTAATACCCGCCACAGCGATTTCTAACGCCTGATAGCTGTGATGAGCCGTGTCTAACGTTCCCAACAGATGCGCCAAGTCGCTCACATAGGGTAATTCCGCTGCCTCCAGATGATTCAATGACAACGCGAGAGTGACATAGCGAATCCCATTGGTCGGCTGCGGATGGTATAGCAAACGTCTCCCTCCTGATAGCTCAGAGCAGTTCTCCAGAAAGGTTGTCACATGTCGAGAAATATCCGTTAACTGAAGCATTGGGAGGGTTTGGAGCGCTGTTGGGCTATCAGGCGTTTGTTGGTACTGCTTGAGATCCTCATTCGCGTGAATCAGCGCCTCTAATTCATCCGAAGATAAAGTGGCTTGTTCCTGCTCCAATTTATTTGCAGTCTCTTGGTCCCAACTACTAAACAAGCCATTGTTCGGTTCATGGACGAGAACAACGCGCTGTTTAGGGTTCACGAGTTTCTCTTGGACCCATTGATTGAACGCCCCTTGTTCAATGTCTCTCCGCAATTGTTCAAAGATCTCTCCATAATGCAGGCTATCGGTCGGATTATTTCGGTACCGCCAGCCCGCTAACATCTGCGTGAATAACGTGAGCCCCCGATTGGCACCCCCAAGTTTCCGTAGATAGAGCTCCGTTGTATTGAGCACAGCACTCAATAATTCCGGTTGAATCCCCGTTTTTGCGATCTCTGCCAGGGCTTGGTCGATCAGTTGAACGAGGGAATCTGCTTGGTGGCTATCCACATGTTCCGCTACAAAGCTAAAATCGAGGTAGTAACTTCCTCCGATATTCATATAGAGGTCTTCCGCATGTCCGTGATTAACGAGTGCTTCCTGGAGAGGACCTGCCTCGCTCTCCACCAAAGCCGTCGTCAAAATAGCTAAACGATACCCATCCATCACCGACGCATTCGTACTAAATGGGAGCGTGTAGGAGAGGTAGCTATCACGATCTGCACGCTTTTGACCATCCCCATTGTAGTAGACGGTCTCTTGCACTTGTCCCGTTGCCCAGGCTGGAACTTGGTAATGCACCGTCTGCTTGGTGTCCTCAAACTGGCTGAAGAAATCCCCATCAATCTGCTGGAGCGTGCGGTCAATATCAATCTCCCCGTACAATCCCACCAAGGCATTATCTGGACGATAATATTTGTGGTAGAACGCTTTGAAATTCTCATAGGTGAGGGCCGGAATCTCATACGGGAACCCGCCTGATTCGTTCGCGAAGGTGGAATTTGGATGCGCTTTTTGTTGGATTTCAAGGGTCACCATGCGATCAGGATCCCCATACTCCCCGCGCATTTCGTTATAGACGATACCGTTGTAGTGCATCATTTCATCGAGGCGTGTGATTTCTTTATGCCACCCCTCCTGCTGAAAGATCCGCTCGTCGTTCAATACATTCGGGAAGAAAACGGCATCCAGATAGATATCCATGAGATGATGGAAATCCTCCTCATTCATGGACGACACAGGAAAACACGTCATATCCGAGAAGGTCATTGCATTCAAGAAAGTACTCATGGATGATTTCGCCATCTGCATGAATGGATCTTTGACGGGGTATTTTCTGGAACCAGAGAGGACGGTATGTTCGACAATATGTGCGGCCCCTGTGGAATCCTCAGGCGGTGTTTTAAAACCAATCCCAAATGTTCGATTAGGGTCCGATGTTTTGAGCCAAACGACCTCACCCCCCGACCGAACGTGGTGGTAGTGGTAGGCTACAGCTCCAATATCCGGCAACGCTTCCTCTTTGATCAAGCGAAAACCGTGCTGTAATGCTGTCATTGATATTCCTCATTTCTTTTCATTCATCTCATGTGCTTGGCTGTTATATTTATACTAAGATCCTTCCCTGCCCCTATTATCTAATCGAGAAAGCATTACAATAGTAGGCGAAGGGGAGTTATCCCGATAACGATTATTAACCAAGCGAGGCGATCATCTATGTTTATCCATTACTATCAAAAATCTGATGCGCTCACGACCGGCGTCACCTTGCGCGATCCCCATCTACCAGCTGAAGGCAGTATGGGCATTGGCAATCCCAATACCCACAACGAAGTGATGAAAAACCGCCAATCCTTCATTAATGAATTAGGTATCACCAAAGATCAGTGGGTCCAAGCGCGCCAAACGCACAGCGATGTCGTCTGTGAGGTCACTCATCAAAATGGTGGCTGGGGGTTCGATGAAATCATGATGGCGGTTCAAGACTGCGACGCCCTCTACACCGATGAGACGGATCTCTTGCTAGCTATTTTCACAGCAGATTGCGTGCCAGTGATTTTCTGGGATGATGAGTCAACTCTCATCGGCGTGATTCATTCCGGCTGGCGTGGCACCGTTCAGGGCATCACTCCAAAAGCCCTCCTCCAAATTCAGAGCGAGAAAAACTTTCAAATGGACCATCTCCATGTAGAATTGGGACCATCGCTTTCTATGGAACACTTCGAGGTGGATAAAGACGTCTATGAGCTTTTCCACCATCTCGGATATGCGACCCATTATAGCGCTTATCACCCAGAAACACACAAGTATCACATTGATAATCAAGGTGTCGTCTATGAACAGTGTAAACGCATCGGCATTCCTGAATCGAACATTACCCGCTCCACGTTTGATACTTTCAGTGAAGACACGGGATTTTCCTACCGCCAAGACAAAACAAAAGGCCGTCACATGAGTTTCATCATCCGGCGCGGTTAATCTCATGTCACGGTCCCAGCTAAAATACTTATACGCCGAGTGAATGCCACTAAACTTGTAGCTTCACGCTAGCATCCTCGCCACCCCCACAAAAACGGTGGCGTAGGGGATAGAATCAGAAGCGCGGTTCTTCACCGGGGCCGCGATCAAATCCCCCAGCAGTGAGGAATTCATTGTATAAAATCCGGCGTACGTCCTCTTCGGTGAGACTGTCGGCTTGATCCTTGGAGAGGGCCTTCTTGATTTCAGCCGCATGTTCCGGATTGTGGTAGAGTTTATGGATGGCTTTGATGCTGAGTCCTTCACTCAAATAATCCTTGATCTCCAGCAAGCGGTCCACGTCATTGAGCGAGTACATGCGCCGGTTCGTGGTTGTCCGATCCGGTGAGACTAATTCCTGATCCTCATAGTAACGAATTTGGCGGGCTGTAAGATCCGTCAATTTAGTCACTGTCCCGATCGGAAAAACGGCCATTGAACGGCGTAGTTCTTTTTCTTTCATCATCGTCGCCCCTTTTTGCGAGTTGTTACACCCTATGTTATCTGCCTTTTTCCAAAAATGCAACTGTTTTCACAGGGTTATTCTCCCTGATCACGCGGATAGATCATAAAACATTTTTCATCACATTTAGAGTGATTTTTTATTACATGTTTTGAAATCAACTTTCACTGCGATCGTTCTTTGTTAGGTATTGAGCGTTCTTTTTGTTGTGATTAGGCTGAGATTGGTTCCTTTCATCTCGCAAAATGGCTGGCTATGCGATGACTTTTTCATTTTCATTTCAAAAAAGGCTGTTATAATGGATCCCGAACGCTTTTTGGGAGGGGTGCTGGATGTCTCAACAATCTGCTCATAATCATTTACAACAAGCTGAAAAAGGGTCTTGGCTATCCTTAGTCACCTATTTCTTAATTACGATTGCGAAAATCACGGTGGGAATGCTCTTCGGTTCCCAGGCGGTACTCGCAGACGGGATGAACAACCTCACTGATACGATCAACTCAATCATTATTCTCGCGGGAATTCGCTACTCACAGCGCCCCGCTGACGATAATCATCGTTATGGCCATTGGAAGGGCGAAACAATCGCGACATTAATGATGAGTTTTATTATCCTCTATATTGGGATTGAAGTCCTCGTCGACAGCGTAGAGAAACTGTTCACCACCACCGCCGAACCCCCGCATCTGCTCTCAGCGGTCGTTGGATTGGTCAGCGGTGTCGTGATGCTCGGGGTGTACCTCTACAATAACCGCTTGAGCGAACGAATTAATAGTCTCAGCCTCAAAGCCTCTGCCCGTGATAATTTATCCGACGCTCTCACGTCCTTCTCGACTGCGATTACCGTCGTGGCCTCACAGCTCGGCATCAGCTGGCTCGATCCTGTGATGGCCGTGATTGTCGGTGGGATTATTATTCGCACCGGACTGGAAATCTTCAAGGAGAGCGCCTTTGCGTTGACGGATGGTTTCGATAAGGCAAAACTGGATCACTACGCGGTGGCGATCCTCAATAACATCCCCGCCGTCCGCAAAATCCGGACGATCCGCGGGCGTAAATATGGCGCAAATATCTACCTCGACATCACCATTCTGATCGACGGGCAGCTGTCTGTCGATGATGGGCACAGTGTCACGGAAGACGTGGAACAGCTCCTATATGACCAATTCGGGATTGAGGCGGTCGATGTGCACGTTGAACCCTACCGCGAGCCCTTTATTAGTCATTAACACGAAAAAACCACATCCACTAATTTACTCCGGCGTTACGGAATAGATCAATCGGATGTGGTTTTATTGCGCTGTGGGTTATTTATTAACGTTTATGTACGAGTACGGAATCATTGAGTAACTGCGCATTCACGGCACAAATCACGGTGGAGAAGGACATGATCAATCCACTCAAGGCCGGTCCAATCGTAACGCCGATCGGAGCGAGCACTCCAGCTGCGATTGGTAAGGCAATCAGGTTGTAACCCGCACCCCACCAGAGATTCTGTTTAATCTTCCGTTGTGTGGCTTTAGAGAGTGCGAGGACATTCAACGTATCATAAATATCATTCTCTACTAAGATGATATCCGCTGATTCGATCGCGACGTCGGTTCCAGCGCCAATCGCTACCCCCACTTCGGCTTGAGCGAGCGCTGGGGCATCATTAATCCCATCCCCAATCATCATCACCGCATGGCCTTCTGACTGGAGTTCTTGGATATGACTGGCCTTTTCATCAGGACGTACCTCACTGAACACGTGGTCAATTGCCAACGTTTCCCCGACCGCTTGAGCTACACTATCCTGGTCGCCCGTCATCATGACTGCTTGAATGCCTTGTTCATGCAATTTCTGAATGACATCTTTTGCTTCTTTACGGACTTGGTCACT
This sequence comes from Aerococcus sp., assembly GCA_030528285.1. Lineage (GTDB taxonomy): Bacteria > Bacillota > Bacilli > Lactobacillales > Aerococcaceae > Aerococcus. Next base: position 407,792 of record JAUMZE010000001.1, read on the forward strand.
AGACGCAATCAAACCGACTGCTTGCTTGTCTGCGATGACGACAACCACCGTCCGTCCTTTTTGAGAAGCTTTGGTAAGGGCCTCTGTATCCAAGTTAATCCCTGCTTGCTCCGTCGCTTTTGGGCTGAGAATTTGGATGTTCTGCCCCTGGATGGTGCCGGATAAACCTTTCCCTGTTAAGCTATTGAAGTCATCCACCGTGAGCGTCTGCATGTGTTGATCTTCGGCATAGCGCACAATTCCCTGCGCGATCGGATGTTCCGACTGACGCTCCAGACTGTAGGCGTATTGGAGAATCTGATCTTTGTCCCAATCGGCAAGTGAAACGATCTCATCCACGCCGAATGTGCCTTGTGTCAATGTCCCCGTCTTATCGAAAACAACCGTATCAATCTTGTGCGCTTCTTCAAATGGAATTCGTTGCTGAATCAGTAACCCAGCGGACGCAGAGAGAGAGGTCGAACGCGCATTGACGAGGGGAACCGCCAACCCCATCGCATGTGGACACGCAATAACAAATGCACTCACCATGAACTGGATCGCCACATCAAAGCTGTCGAGTTTCCACCAAATCACGAGAGCCAATAAACCAACCCCCAACGCTAAATAGAAGAGGTAGCCCGCGATCCGGTCCGCGAGTCCTTGTGTTTTTGATTTTTGTGCTTGGGCATCCTGAACGAGCTGGATGACCTGATTGAGGTAGGATTCGTCTCCCGTCTTTTCAACGCTCATTGTGAGGGACCCATCACCGTTAATCGCACCCGCAATCACTTGATCCGCTTTTTGTTTGTCAACAGGGACGGATTCCCCGGTTAATGCGGCCTCATTGACTTCGGAATGGCCAGAGATCACTTCCCCATCGAGTGGGATTTTTTCACCGGGACGAATGAGGACCTGATCACCCGGTTTAATCTCTGTCACAGGGACCGTTTCGATGGAGCCATCTGAGGTGAGGCGATGCGCTTCATTCGGGAGGAGTTCAGCGAGAGCTTCGAGATCTTTGGAGGCGGTCATTTCAGAACGCATCTCGATCACGTGACCAATCAACATTACGAGAATCAATGTCACCATCTCGAAGTAATAATTATGCATTCCAAGCATTCCCTGCGATGGATCCGGCGTCAGGATGAAACTACCGACGACACTGTATGCATAGGACGCAATGATCCCCAAACTGATCAGCATCATCATCCCCGGACGTTTCGACTGTAATTCCTGATGGCCATGTTTAAGGAAAGGCTGACCGCCATAGAAAAAGACGATCGTGGAGAGGATAAATTCCACCCAACGTTGCCCTGTAAAATCAACCTGGTAATGAAACAGCATCATCATCATTGGTGATAGCCATGCCACCACCAAAGCGAGCGGCAGAGTGAGCCAGAAGCGCTTCTTCATATTCGCAATCATCATCATATGGTGATTTCCATGTCCATGGTGGCTGTGGTGATCCATATTCATATGAGCCATGTCATGATCGTGATGATGCATATCGTGCTGGCCCATGTCCACATGGTGCATGTCATGGCCCTCATGATTGTGCATTGTTTGCACATGATCATGGAAATGGTCATGATGCATGTGTTCCATATCATCATGGTGAGCCATCTGTTCATCGTGCTTATGAGACATGGCCTCCTCTTTATGTACCACATTCCCTTTGTCTGCTTTCGGCATTCGTGTCACTCCTCATTTTATTTCGTTTACATTTGTAATCTTTAATGACATCAATAAGTATAACGAGTCTTATTTAAAATGCAAGTGAAGACACTTTTCTTACTTCTAATTCAGGTATTTCCCTTGTCTTATCTCGCTTCCCCCGCTTGGCACACTAAAAAAGCCAGACCGAAATTGATCTGGCTTTGTATTTAGGAATCATTCATTTCGGTGACGGATATTGCGAGCAGGAACTCCCACTGCGGTCGCATAAGGCGGCACATCCTCAATCACGACCGCGCCTGCACCAATCTTCGCATGGTGGCCGACATGAATGGCCCCCACTAATTGTGCATGAGCCCCGATATAGGCGTCATCATCGACTACAGGATGGCGATGTGCGTGTGGGGTATGCGTGCGCCCATCGCTCCCGAGTGTCACCCCATGGAGGATCGTTACGCGGTCACCAATCACCGCTGTTTCACCGATCACCGTTCCTACCCCATGATCAATGAAAATATCACGCCCAATCGTCGCTTTGGGGTGAATCTCAATCCCCGTCACGCGTTTTGCATGTGCCATGATTCTTTCTGCTTGGAAATGATGGCCAGTGAGAGCGAGCTCGTGTGCACGTCGATAATAAAAGATTGCCCGCACGCCCGCATCGTACCAGAAGATTTCCGTCAGTGAGCGTCGATTGGCATCGTGCTGTTGAATGTAGGTTGCCAAATGCGCGCGTTCCAGCCACCGATTAATCATTTTAATCATTATTCAACACCGAAAATCCCAGCTGAGAGGTAACGTTCCCCGGTGTCTGGTAATACAGTCACGACTTTTTTGCCTTTGCCAAGTTCTTTGGCTACGCGCAATGCAGCAGAGACATTGGCCCCACTGGAAATACCAGCGAGAATCCCCTGTTCACTCGCTAAACGACGCATCATTGCCATCGCATCTTCATTCGTCACTGTCAAGAAATGGTCGATATATTGTTTGTCGAATAATTGTGGGACAAAATTAGCCCCGATCCCTTGAATCTTGTGGGAGCCAGCTTTCCCTTCACTGAGGAGCGGAGAGTCAGCAGGTTCCACCGCATAGGTTTGAATGTCTGTATTCTGTTCTTTGAGATATTTCGACACACCAGTCACCGTGCCACCTGTCCCAACACCTGCGACAAAGGCATCAACGTCCGGTAAGTCTTTCATAATTTCTGGACCGGTTGTTTCGTAGTGAGCTTTCACATTGGCATCATTCGTGAATTGGCCAAACAACAAAGCGCCCTTTTCTTTGGCGAGAGCTTCGGCACGATCAGCAGCCCCTTGCATCCCTTCTGAACCAGGCGTTAGTTCCAAAGTGGCTCCATATGCACGAATCAATTGCTTGCGTTCATCACTCATGGTTTCTGGCATCACAATGATCACATTGAGTCCCAAAGCGGCCCCTGCTGCAGAGAGACCGATACCAGTATTTCCACTCGTTTCCTCAATGATTGTGTCGCCCGGTTTCAGTTGTCCCTTCTCCATGAGGTCATTCAGGATGAATTTCACCGCACGATCCTTGATGGAGAAACTCGGGTTGTCTGCTTCAATCTTTACATAGACGTCCGCAACGTCTTCTGGGAGACCTTGTAATTGAACGAGGGGCGTATTCCCGACAGATTCTAAGATATTATTCATTAACATGGATAGGCTTCCTTTCTTCAATTCCGGGTATCGATGACTGGATCATTTGACAACAGACGCGCTACCAACAGACAAATCCAGAGCGATGTTCAAGCAAACGTTTCATAAATACCCTTCCTTTCCAAAAGTAGCTTATTAGCTGTTTGTACTCTATCACTTTATTTTAGGAAGTGCAAGCTAAAACCGTTATTTATATTTACATCTTCCAAGTAAGTGGCCTTCACTGATGTGTCCTCCAAACATTAGACTAAAAAATCTAGCGTTTGAAGGTCAACACAAATCACTACTGCTGCCAATGTTTCTGCCTGAAGTGTTGACGTCCAGAGCCCTTGGAATACAGCTGATAGTGGAGCGGATTCTTCTGGTAGTAGTCTTGGTGATACTCCTCAGCAGGATAGAATGGTTTGGCTGGTTCAATCGCCGTCACAATCGGATCCTTAAAACGACCACTCGCTGCCAAGGCTTTTTTCGACTGCTCAGCGATGGCCTTCTGTTCTTCATCTTGGTAGAAAATTACCGGACGATATGAACTGCCACGGTCCGCAAACTGACCCATCGCATCAGTCGGATCGGTCTGCTGCCAATAGATTTCCACGAGGTCTGCATAACTCATAATTGTTGAATCATAGGTGATTTGAACGGCCTCCGTATGTCCGGTCGTTCCACTACATACCTGTTCATAGGTTGGATTGGGGACTGTCCCACCGGTGTAGCCCGAGATCACGGATTGAACCCCTGGTTGTTCGTCAAACGGATGCACCATGCACCAGAAACACCCACCCGCAAAAATTGCTGTTCTCTCCTGTTGTTCACTCATCGTCTTCACTTCTCTCTTCTGTTGATTTTCCCACTATTGTACTGGCGCACATCCATAAAAGCGAATGATATGCCCCTATTCACTTACCAAAAAACGCACAACAACCCTGTTTCACTACAGAGATGCTGTGCGCTGATGGATTCGATTTCGCTTGATTAAGCGTTTGGATCTTTGATAACGGCGTCAATCTCTAAAGCAGCACCGCGAACAAGTCCCGTGACACCAAACAAACTGCGAGTTGGTTTCGTATCGGTAAAGAATGCTTCATAGGCTGCATTAATTTCGCCCACAGCCGCAACATCAGTGGTATAAACCGAGGTCTTAATGACGTCTTCTTTGGTGATCCCCTCTGCCTTGGCAGCATCCACGATATGTTGGAGGATCAATAAGGTTTGATCCTTAATCGATGCTTTGGAGATTTCTCCATCCGCTTCGATCGGGAGCTGTCCCGAGATAAAAATAAATCCATTTTCTTTTCGATAATTTGCAAATGCAGCCATCTATATAGCCTCCTTAAATTATTATTCGTTATTTTGTCTGTTTCAGTTGGCGCACGAACATTGAGAGGTCGCCGAGTGACTTCTCAAAGTCCAATCCATCCATCATGACATTCTCATTCATCTGGGAGTGTTCAATCATCTCAGGCAAGGTCTTGACGGCGAGTTGGGTAGCATCTTTGAGGGAAGCGCCATTCACATGTACTCCCACCACAATGCTGCCGAAGATATCCCCGGTCCCGTGGAAACGTCCACCGACAAACCGATCCTGGAGTAGGCCCTGTTCTTCGCTCTCATTATCATAGTAGTAGGCGCCGGTCTGTCCCTGATCGTCATAGCCAGCTCCCGTCAAAATCAGAGACTGCTGGTGACTCTTTGCTTCTTGGATGAGGGTATCCACCACATCGAGCCCGCCGATGCCTTCTTGGTACGGGAGGTCATAGATGAAGGATGCCTCGGTTTGGTTTGGCATGATCACGTCCGCCATGTCGCAGAGTGCACGCATTTCCTTCGCGTAATCTTCATTAAAGGCTGGATAGAATTCACCATTATCCGCCATGACGGGATCGAGGTAGAATTTACCCTCGCGAGAAAGCAAGGTTGGAATAGTTTCCTTCAGATAGTGGATCTGATCGATACCGCCGAGATAACCGACATAGATCGCGTCGAATTTCAGATTAAAAGAATGCCAGTGTTCCACAATCTTTGGCATTTCTTTGCTCAGATCGAGACAAGTGTAATTCTTAAATCCGGCAGTATGCGTGGATAACAGTGCGGTCGGTAGTAACACCCCTGCTAATTCCATACTGCTAATAATCGGGAGTGCAACGGTGGTTGAGCATTTTCCGTAGCACGAGATATCATGGACAATCAGTACCTTTTTCAAAGTGAGAACTCCCTTCCCTGATGAGTACTTAATGCTTCTCGACGACTTCTTGAGAGATTTCATTCAAATAACGATAAACGGTCGGTTCCGAGACCCCGAGGAATTCAGCGACTTTCGGGATGGCTCCCTTCATATTGAAGATCCCGCGTGCTTTGAGTTTGCGCGTGACATTGATTTTTTCGGCTTTACTCATGGTGTGTCCTGCCTCTAATTGACTCGGATCCATGACTTCACTGACCGAATCACTGATCACGTCGCTCATATCATTGGAGAGCACCTCCATCACCTTATTGGGGTGAGGCGTTTCCGTAACAAAATAATCCACGACGGTCTGATCACCACCTGGGAACATCCGCATCAGGTCGCATAATTTATCAATGAACTGCGATTGGTCCGCATTGATGCAGAGGAGCCCAAGCAGTTCATCTCCATCCTTAATGTAAAAGGTCGATCCGTACACTTCATGGCCAGGTTTTGCGAGCACCTTATAGTGAATATCATAGTCATTCTCGAGGTAGTCTTTGCCTTGAATACGGTCCAAAGCATAACTGGTCAATGGAGAATCTACGGTCCGCCCACTGATGTAGCCATTCACGATTTCTTCGATGTGTGCTCCTTCGTCGTCGTCAATCACATGGAGCACGACTTCATAATTGGGTCCCAGTGTCTTTCCCAAGAATCGGGCGAGCTGTTTATATGTTTCAATGACTTGTTTATTCATAATCAATCCCACCTATGTTTATGCTTTGATTTCGGAGATTAGCGTTGTTTTCAAGAATGATTCCGCATTCATTATATCATGACTCTCCACTCTTTTTTTCAGGAATTTCAATGCATCTCTTTGGCAACAAGATCCTCTGATAAAAAATAGCTCGTTTTGCCAGCAAAACGAGCTATCGAGGCCCACTACGGTTGTAATGGCGAATCATCATTCCAAAGAACAAGGTCTCTCTCATCACACGCTATCTTATACTAATGATGGATACCCGTTCTTGTTCTCTCTAATCAAAGCACTAGTCTGTGAGATTATTCAACTCCTAATTCATAGAAGGCTTTCTTGTCAGCATCAGGCACCATGCTACCACCTGTGGCCCAGGCAATATGGGTGATGTTTTCAGCTTTGGCGTTGATGCCGGTTTCTTGTAAGTATTTCTTGCCTGCTTCACTACCGAAGAGTTTCGCAGGTCCTACTAAACCAGCCACAGCAGCCGGTTCAAGTGGAATGTCTTCGGTGTCTACCAAACGAGTCAAAGCCTTCGTGGATTCTTCATCTGTCAATGTGTAACCACCGTTGAAGAAGTTCTCCATCACGATCGATACAAAGTTGGACGTCCGTGGCACTGCTAAACCGTCCATTACAGTCTTCCCGTCAATCCCGAAGTCATAAACGGATACATTGGAGTATTCTTCGGTGAGTAAGGCCAATAACATGGATGGCACGTGGGTTGGTTCTGCGAAGAAGGCGTGGACATTGTCTCCAAAGGCATGTTTTAACCCAAATGTGATTCCACCTGGGGAGCCACCAACACCACATGGCAGGTAAACAAAGAGTGGATGATCATCATCAACCGTGATATTTTCTTTTGCTAGTTGTTTCTTTAAACGGCTCGCTGCGGTGGTGTAACCCAAGAAGAGATACTTGGAGTTTTCATCGTCCACAAAGTAAGAATCAGGATCTTCTTCAGCCGCTTTACGCCCAGCTGCCACTGCTTCCGTAAAGTTCGTGTCGTGTTCAATGACGTTGACCCCGTTAGAACGCAGGTAGTCTTTCTTCCATTGTTTCGCTTCAGTCGACATATGAACGATCGCGGTGAAACCTAATTTCGCAGCCATCACACCAACAGAAATTCCCAAGTTACCGGTTGTAGCAACAACGACTTTCATCTTGGAGAAGAAGTCTTGGAATTCTTTGGAACTGAATTTAGCGTAGTCATCATTAAAACCGCTGAGTAAACCATTTTCCAAAGCAACGGTTTCCGCGTGAACGAGCACTTCATAGATTGCTCCACGGGCTTTGATTGTGGCAGAAATCGGCAGTAAGTCATCACGTTTGAGGTAGAGGGTACCTGGAATATCTAAAGCGTAACGTTCAGCTTCATCCGCCTTGAAATTTTCGATTTTGGTGATTGGGGATTCAATCAAACCATCAAGATCCACCGTATCTTCAAAGTTGGCCTTGATGAACGGACGGAAACGATCCAAACGTTCTTCAGCATCTTTGACATCCAAGTAGTTATAAGGCACTTTATCCTTTACTTCTTGGAATTTGCCTTTTTTATCATTGATCCAAAAAACAGGTTTCAGATCAGTGATCTCTTGAATGACAGGATTACTGTCAATGTATTTCTGTACATCCACTTCTGACATATTTACGAACACTCCTTTATTCATTTTCTCAAATAATACCCCTAGTAAAATCATACCAGGACATCACTTTCATTCATAGATCCAGCCTGAAATTTTATGCTTCCTTAGCCAACATTTCAGCCTGTTGATAATGCTCTTTGGGTTGTTTTTTGGTAGTAGTTTCACGCTCTGCCATATCTTGGGCAGTGGTGATCTTCTTGTTCTTGAAAATCAACGAGAAGACAAAGCCCACGCTCACGGCAATCACAACGCAGACCGCTGCCGCAATTAATACACGCCCTGCCGAGTTATAAGCAAACATCACGGCCAAGCCCGCAAATGGGGTCGCAGTACTCGAGGCCATATTCTGTAAGCCGAATAATGCGATGAAGATCCCGCATAAAGCGCCTTCAACAAAATTTGCTCCATAAATAATAATAGGGTTTGCTGAGATTAAGTCAACCTGTGTTTTTGGTTCAATAAAAACAGCCATCGTTTCGCGCTGTGTACCAAATTTCAAGCGACCAAACAGCACCATATTTAACCAAGATGAGCCCCAAATAGCCATCGTGGTCACCCCCATTGGCACAGCCACTAAACCGAGCATGGCGGAGATGGCCATCGAACTGATTGGTGACGACCCCACCACTGCCATAATGCCACCGATCACCGCTCCCATCACAATCGGATTACTCTGCCCCGATGCCGTGATGGTATTGCCGATCTGCTGCAGGGTGGCTTCAACGATTGGTTCACTGAGTAACCCCAGTCCTCTCGATAACGGTGCCACAATGATAATCATGGATAAGAGATCCAATCCAGCAGGTAGTTTTTCCTGCAGATACTTAATCACGAATCCACAGAGATAACCAACAACGAGTCCAGGGATAATCCCCATTCCGTAAACCGCAGCACCACAGAGCATGGCATACCCTGGTGTGGCACCGACCGCAATCGCAACCAATGCCGCCGTTGCTGCACCACCCATCGAACCAGCAGCACTCCCCAATTGCGATAGGAAATCAATCCCAAACACATTCCCTGCAAAGGAAGAAAGGAAAGCCTCAACCAGTAAAGTGGCACAAGCAGCATCAGCGAAACCGCCCATTGCTTTTGCACCATAGGGAGCTTTATAGGTGAACAAGGTGAATAGGGCCAAAACAAGGATCAGTAAGCCGACACCAAATAATAAATCCATCTAGAAAACCTCCGTGTCAGATATTTAACTGTCAACATTATCAATTGATAATTATTTATCAGAACCACGATTCAATTATTAGTATAAAAGCGCTATCACTGGATGTCAATAATTTTTTATCACTTTCCGCGGATTTTTATTGCCTTTTTGATCGTAAAACCAACAATAAAAAGCATCAGTTATTATATAAACGGTGTGATAGAAATCGATCAACACTGATATACAGGCATTTATGGCGTTTCCCATCATAAAATAAATTGATAATAAATTATCATATTTTGTTGAGATAAAATTTTATCATCCTTTGTGTGCACGCTCTTTTCTCAAAAAATGGCCATAAAAAATCTCTCCCCGCCGCAACAAGTGACAGGGAGAGACTTTGTCATGAAGCTAAGTGCCCAATCTATAAATTAGGATCCATCTTAAAGGTAAGTTTGGAGAGTTCAGTTCCGCGCGTGATCAATTCGAATAGGAAGTCGCGCGTCTTCTTGTTGTAGTAGGTAGCAATTTCATGGTTAACCGTGGTAAGATATTCCGTCAAGGCTTCTCCTTCTAAGGTTGCTGCTTTCTCATCGACTTCGGCAATTTTACGATGCGCCCACTCGTTCAAGTCCTTCTGGTAAGCGAGGTCATCCTCCATGAATTCGGAGTAATGGCTCTCCACCACCATGGCTAAGGCTGACTGCAACCAGTAAGCCGAATCGAGATCCAATTGCGGTGTGAAGTTGCTGTAGGACGGATCAATGTCATTCACATTGGTGTAGAACGGTACATGTGGATTGAACGTAGGAATCCCAAAACCTAACCATTGAATCGATTCTTTGCCTGGACGCGCCTGCAGGATATGCGAGTTGGCAGTCCGAGAGAGGGAGATGGAACGATATTTCTTGCGGTCATGTTCATCACCATTCCCTAGTGGATCATATTTCGTTTCATTGTAGTGGGATTTCAGGATGTATTGAATATCCTCTACTGAAATGAGTCGGCTGGCTTTTCTGATGAATGGGAGCTCAGCAGACTCTGGATCCTGACTTTGGTCTTCTGGATTCAAGTACCGCTGTGCAAACCAAACCCGTGGAGTGTTGTAGTGATGATCCTTCTCCGTGTCCGTCCCAAAAATATGGCGGAAGTTCCAGCGATCTGGATCTGGATTGAGGTGGTGTTCACTGACGAACTCTTGAATGCCCTCTGCCCACATGTAGTTATCTGGATCATTGAAATCAATGTCCTGAATGGCCACCTGGTTAGCAGCCACGGCATAGCAATCATCCGGAATGCGTACAGCGACCCATTGATGACCGGTCACAATCTCCATGTACCATACATCATCTTTATCGTTGAACTGAATCCCATTACCTTCTGCAGCTCCATATTCTTTGATGAGTTCGCCGAGGAATTCAACCCCTTGCCGTGCACTCGTCACATATGGCAAAAGGAGGGTTCCGAGTGAGTCTTCCGCAATCCCGTTCTTCACATAAGGATCATAAGCGAGCACGCGTTCATTCCCGTACACACTCTCCGTTGCGGACACCCCAACATTCAGCTCATTGAAACCATCTTCATCATTAATTCCTTCATGATTATGGCAAAGACTGCCGCGTTTTTTATCTTCATAGTCTTTCCCACCATTTTGTGCGGGGAAGGCATTCGGCGTTGCAGTGTAGCGCATCGCTTTCTTTGGGAGGGTGACTTTCAATTGGTTGTACAAAGAAACATAGGTGCGATCCGTATTAACCTTTGCGGGGCGCACGATCGCTCGTTTCGCGTAAATGGCATTCAAACGATCTTCATTACGAGAAATATAAGTGGCTCCATCAATCGAGGCTTTCTTGCCCACCATGATCGAGGTACATGCGGATGATTCAAATGGATCCATCATTGTAACTTCCTCCTATTTATTGATCATTATTTAAGCAAACCACCAAATGTTCATCTTTCTCCATTTGATTTAAGTATAGCACTAATCGTGTCATTAAATGTATATCTATTTCTGGATATGATGCTTTTAGTGCCTCAGCAATCATCCCAACCGTACGCTTTCCATCAATCAACTGGAACACCAAACTCCCATATTCGTCGAGCGTTAATGTGCTCTGTTGGGGGATGGACCACTTCCAATATTTCCGGAAAAACTGTTGGATAGGATGATTCTGCTGGCGACAGATCGTTACAATCCCCTCTTCTACTCGATACGACACGTCGGAGCGTTTTGCGTAGATCAGGTCTTCTACCTGCGTTGGATGCTTCATCAATATTATTTCCGTTTACGGACGCTGAGGAGTGGCAGGAACATCGAGAGGAGTAACACGAGCATTAATACACCTGCTGCTCCATTTGTCGCGAGCGCTCCCATTGGTGTTTTCTCCGGTAAGATCCCCGTTACATTCAGGATAATCCCGATCAAACCAATAATCGACCCTCCGGCAATTAAACCAGACGAGAGGGAAATCCCATTTTGAACACGTTCACCGAGAACTTCTTTGTCTTTCGTGATTAATTCAATGATCCAACGTACCGCAGACCCAATCAAGATAATTGAGGTTGTTGAAATTGGTAAGTAGAACCCAATCGCAATCGTCATGATCGGTAAGTCTAACAACCAGAGCACTAAGGCCAAGGCAATCCCAACAATGATCATGATCCATGGTAATTCACCGGACATAATCCCTGACGTCAAGGTTGCAATCAAGTTCGCTTGTGGCAAACCAAATGGCGCATTCACACCTGTCATGGCGAGCTGTGGTTCCAATAATTTCATAATACCGACGGACACAACCACACCGATAATCGTTGCGATCGTGAAGTATTTCATCATTTCGTTGCGCGAGCCGTCAATGAGGTAGGTCACCTTCTGCGTTTGCGTGTAGGCACCACCGACAGAAATCGCCGTCACGATGAAGGTCCCAACGAGTAAGAGGAGGGTCACATGGGCCGTACTCTTCCAGCCAGAAACAACGAACACCAAAGTCATTACCACCAGTGAAGCAATCGTCATCCCTGAAACAGGCGCATTGGAGCAACCAATCGTTCCGGCAAAACGCGCATTTACGATGATGAACATCATAGACAAAATCAATGCGAGCACAGCGGTCACGATCGTAATGATTAAGTTATTAGACAGGATGAATCCTGCTACAAAGGTCAAGACAGTAGAGGCCAACAGTAACGTGGACCCCAAGCGACTAGCTGTTTCTTCACCGGATTTACGGGCACCAAGGGTTTTCTTGATGGAGGTGATAATCGTTGGAATCAATTTCAAGGCCCCGATCAAACCACCGCACAGCATCATTCCGGCCCCAATATACTTGGTGAAGTCACTCGCCACTTGTTCAACCGTCATTTGGTTCAAGATTACCGACGCGTCACTCCAGAGTGTCACCGAGTCGCCTGCCAAATGCGTGAAGTAGCTGATCAATGGGGTGATCGCAAAGTTAGCGAAGAAGGTCCCAACAAACATGGTGAGAGCGACTTTTGGCCCCACCACAAAACCGATCCCGGCAAGCATTGGGTTGACTTCACTGGAGAATTGCCACTGGTAGGATTCACTCCCTACTAATTTGATGACACTGTTAATCCAACCGAAGACCTGGGTGGTGAGGGCGGTAATAACCCCCCCGGAACCAAATCCGATCCCCATGAATTTCAATGACTCTCCACCATATTCGCTACTGGTGAGGGCTTCTGTGATCGCTTGTGATTCTGGGAAAGCGAGCTTTCCATCTTCTTCTACAATCAGATAGTTCTCCACGAGGCTGGTTACCCCGACACTGAACAGAGCACCTAGAACACCTACTAAGAGGCCACTCCAGAAATTGATCTTTTCACCAATAATAATGATGGCTGGTAAAACATAAATCATCCCACTCGCGATGGATTCCCCACCACTGGACATCCCCTGAATCAGGTTTTTCCCATAGATGCCTTTTTGGTTGGCGAACACGCGCACTAATCCAGAACCAATAATGGCTCCTGGGATCCCCGCAGCAACCGTCAATCCGGCTTTCATTCCGGAGTAGGCAGTACTTGCTGCGAAGATCATCGCAAGGATCGAACCGATCATTAAAATACTGAGGCTGCCACCATGCTTGCTGACGTGCTCAGGGGTATTGGTGTGACTCGTTTTTGATGGACGATCAACACGACTACTCATAAAACTAATTCCTTTCTCTATTAACCAACGTCATCCCTTGATAATAGATCACTCATCTCCTATCTGACCGACACAAGGGACTTCTTAATGACCAACAAACGACACAAAACCTATTAACTAACTGCTGGTGAGCTCTGACTGTGCTCCTCCCCGCTCGTTTATTCCAGGACATTTATTACTGAAAATCAGCTACTTTTTGGTGCTAATTGTCCAGCCCCATTTCCTTTTTAATAGGTAATATCTTAGTATTACAATACCGTTAGAGTGAAAGGGCTAATTACTGCCTATTCTTAATAGATTTTTATCATTTTTTAACTCTAAGCAATGATTATAAGCCTTTTTCACCTAAAATAAAATACATTCCGCTTGACAGTAGTCATTTTAGAGCATAGAATGAGCCTAAATCTTAAAGAATCCATTGTGACTAGTACAAGTAGCCTTGGCGCCTAGAGACATCACGGTTGGTGGGAGTGATGGACCAGCTACTCCGGAATCCACACAATGTCTGCGTACGAAAAGCACATGTGATATCATGAGCTATAAGTATCGCCGGTCGCCCGTTATCGCATGTTGAGTGCAGTCTAATGTAGGCTGAATATGGGTGGTACCGCGATTTGAGTCCTTTCGTCCCTAGTGGGGAAAGGGCTCTTTTTTGATTCGCTACTACTATAGAGGAGGAAGCACTATGTTAGATATTCGTGAACTACGTGAGCATTATGATGAAATGGTACAGCGCCTCGCGGATCGTGGTGTCGACAAAGCGGAATTAGACCAAATCCAAACACTCGACCAGAAACGCCGGGAACTCATTGCCCAAACCGAGAAATTAAAACAACAACGTAATCAAGCATCCCAAGAAATTGGTGCCTTGAAGCGTGATGGCAAAGATGCTGCTGATAAAATGGCGGAAACCCGTAAACTCGGGAACACCATTACTGAAATCGATCAAACACTCAAAGCCATCGAAGCGGACTACAATGATCACATGGCACGCATCCCGAATGTAGCGCATGACGATGTGCCAGTCGGTCCAGATGAAGACTCCAACGTTGAGATTCATCGCCGTGGGGAACCACTACAATTTACTTACACTCCAAAAGCCCACTATGAAATTGGTGAAGAGCTTGGAATTCTCGATTTCGAAGCCGGTGCAAAAGTAGCCGGGGCACGTTTCGTTTACTATCGCGGTCTTGGGGCGCGTTTGGAACGGGCGGTTTATAACTTCATGCTCGACCAACACCAAAAAGAAGGCTACATCGAAACAATTACTCCATACTTGGTCAATGATAAAACCATGTACGGGACCGGCCAATTCCCGAAATTCAAGGAAGATGTCTTCTCCATTGTGAATGACGATCGTGACCTCACCTTGATTCCAACCGCTGAAGTGCCATTGACCAACTACTATGCGGGTGAAATCATCCCTGGGGAACAACTGCCCATTTACTTCACCGCGATGAGCCCATGTTTCCGTTCTGAAGCAGGATCGGCAGGGCGCGACACCCGTGGTTTGATCCGCATGCACCAGTTCCACAAGGTTGAGATGGTGAAATTCGCCAAACCAGAAGACTCCTACAAAGAGCTCGAACATATGACCGTCTGCGGGGAAAACATCCTCGAAAAACTCGGCCTCGCTTATCGTCGGATTGTCTTGAGTACAGGTGATATGGGCTTTTCCGCTGCGAAGACGTACGATATCGAAGTATGGATGCCAGCCCAAGATACCTACCGCGAAATTTCTTCCTGCTCGAACTGTGAAGATTTCCAAGCGCGCCGTGCCCAAATCCGTTACCGCGACGAGAATGGTAAACCACAACTTGTTCACACCCTGAATGGTTCTGGGCTCGCTGTCGGACGTACCGTTGCTGCGATTTTGGAAAACTACCAAACTGAAGACGGCACTGTGAAGATCCCAGACGTCCTCGTTCCTTACATGGGCGGTGTGAGTGAAATTACCAAAGATAACGCAATGGGTATCTAATCCCAACCTTGTATTTTAGCTCATAACAAAGGCGCACCTGCCTTCCTTCACCAGTTGTAATCACTGGTTTTGGAATGGCGGATGCGCCTCTTTTGTTGTGTTTATTATTTTTGAGTGATCTTCATGCTCGACTTGATTAATAGCCTCAATATCCCATTGTTTTAAAGAAGCTCTGGAACCACTGTGTCACATTGGCGATCGTGTCGTTCATCAGCCGGCTAATCTTCACAAAGAAGGACACCTCACTGATGCTTTCTTTGGCTTTCATGCTCTCCTTGAGTTCATAGGAGCCATCTTTGGATAGGAGGGAATGTGCGAATGGCAGATGATAGTATTCCATATTGACCGTTTCATCCTTCGTCAAAGGCGCACTGACTTGGAGCTGCCCTTCTGTGTCATATTGGAGCTGATCGCGATACCCAAGTTCTATCTGCGGATCGTTCAGTTGGTCTTTTGGCAGGAACAATCCCACCGAACTCCCATAATAGAGCTGGGTTGTGGTTTGGTTCCCATTCGCAACGAGAACCTGCTTGTTAGTGCCGCCCACGATCTCTCCGGTCTGATGAATCGTGTACCACTGGAGTTGACTCTCCAACGCATCGAGGAGCTGCCACATATCACTATAACGAGAGGCTTTGGTTGGATCTCCCAAAGTGACAACGAGCACTTTGCGGCCAGCAATCGTTAATTGAACGAGAAGCGAGTAACCAGACAAGTCACCCGTTCCCGTCTTGCCACCGGTGATTTCGGAACGACCGGACGCCATCCCTGGAACCATCTCATTTTGATTCTCCATCGTGATCGTGGTTTGATCGTCTACCGCAAATGCCTTCTTGTTGGCCAGCGAACGTGTCATAATTTCCGGATAGTCATTGAGGATATTTCTCACGACTTTTAAATATCCAGCGGCGCTCAACTGATTCTCATCCGTCTCCGCATAGCCGAAGAACTGGTTATCCGTATTCACATAGTTCCCTGGTAATCCCGAAGCAGAATAGAGTTTGAAATCAGTAACCCCCGCTACTTTGATCTTCTGTGTCATTTCGTTCTTCACAAATTGATCCTCGGTTTTTCCGACATGTTCTGCCAATGCAACCACCGCCGCATTCGCACTCTCAATCATTGCCGCGTCCATCAACTGGCTGACGGTGTACTGATTCGTCGAGGTGATAAGCGGCACATTGGATAATCCCTCCGTCGTTGATAAGGCCGACACCTCGTCACTCACCGGTACTGTGTCCTCGAGGCTCAATTTGCCCTGTTTGATCTCATCATAAATCACGCCTAACGTAATCACCTTGGACAGGGACGCAATCCCCTCGAGCTGGTCGGGATTGTGTTGGTAGAGCACCTGCCCTGTTGCCTGGTCGATCGCCATGGCGGATTGAAATTGGAAGTTATGATTCTGGTCAATCGTCTGAGAGAAGGCGTCAACATTCTGGTTTGTCGCTGCACTGGCACTGCCCAATGTGAACAGCCCGCAGCCCAGCATCACCAGAAACAACGACTGTAGATATCGAGCGAGTGGCCCTGGTTGTTTATCCATTCTCATTCCCCTCCCCTTGTTGATTGGGAATCACGAAGATAAAGCGCGTGCTCTCCTCATCTGATTCCGCCCAGATTTTTCCATGATGGTTGTGAACGATATTTTCCGTAATAGCGAGTCCCAAACCGCTCCCCTTCGTCGTACGAGAGGGATCTGCCCGATAAAACCGCTGAAAGAACAATCCCAGCTGTGCGTCAGGAATCTGAACCCCATCATTAGCGACACAGAATTCCGTTTCATGGTCCGACTGAGTGGCGGTGATTTTAATGTAGTGGCCCTCATCTCCCGCATATTTCAATGCATTCGTGATTAAATTGGAGAAGACCCGCACCATCTTTTCACTGTCGATATCAACCATCAATGGATCCTGGTTGGCCTGAATGGTGAGCGCTCGACCCGCTTCTTTCACTTGGATATCATATTCAACCTCTAATTGTTCGAGGAGACGCAGGACATTCACGCGTTCAAAATGGAACTGAACGCCCACCTGACTCACCTTCGTATATTCAAAGAGGTCCTCCACCATGTGCTGCATCTGAATCGCTTTGTTGTAGGCAACGTCCGCATATTTCTGAGCATCCTCTTTGGTTTCAAATCGTCCACTCTGAATGAGGCCGATGTACCCAATAATGGAGGTGAGCGGCGTTCGGATGTCATGACTCATGTTCGCAATCAGTTCATCCTTAGATTTCTCGATCTGCCGCTCCTCCTCCATCGCCTGAACGGTGCTATCTACGAGGCGGTTAATGCTCTCAACGATGGGTCGCATGCTAGAGAGATGTTTGTCAGAAATATGATAGTCATAATGTCCCTGCGAGATATAGTGCAGTTCATCGAGAATATAGCCCAGCTGAATCGTCCGCAAACGATGGGTCACCCGCCAAATGAGGATTGCCAAACTGGACGCCCCATATAGGAGGGTAAATCCAACCGCAAAATACTGTTGGAAGCGCGGATAGACCACCGCATAGTAGGGATAATTCATTGCGACATAAGGAAAGAGATGCTCAGATGCGGCCAAGAAGACGAAGAGCAACCCAAAATAACCGATCAATAAAATCGCTGAGATCGCAATAAATTCAAAGGCTAACTCAATAAAAATTCGCCAGCGCTTTTTTGCTTGTGGCATATCCTCACCCTCTCTTCCTGATTCATCGTTATTGGTTGTCTACTCCTAATTAGTTATCTTCATTGGTAGGATCACTGATCTTATAACCCACACCCCAGACGGTTGAAATGACCTTGTTGCCACCCGTTGCTTCGCCGATTTTATCACGCAAGTGGCTCACGTGAACCATCACGGTCTTGGCGGACACGACGGAATCCTGTTGCCATACCCGTTCAAAAATCTCATCCGCACTGAATACTTCATTGGGATGGCTCGCAAGGAGATACAAAATCCCAAATTCCAAAGCGGTGAGCTGAATCTCCGTGCCTTCGATCGTATGAACCTCATGGGAACTCTTGTGGATCACCAGTGGCCCTACCTCAATCATCTGGCTGTTATTGCCTTGCTCTACTCCGGTTCGTCTGAGGAGTGTCTTCACTCGCGCCATCACTTCTAATGGATTAAATGGCTTAGTGACATAATCATCCGCCCCCGTGGTTAACCCAGAGATTTTATCCATGTCCTCGGATTTCGCGCTCAAGAGTAAAATAGGCAGGTCCATATGACGGTGGCGCAACTCCCTGACCACGGTGAGGCCGTCTTTGCCTGGCATCATAATATCGAGGATCATAAGTGCGATATCTGGATTCTCACTCAAACGTTTCAACGCCATATCGCCATCATAAGCTTTCACGACTTCAAACCCTTCGTTGGTCGAGTAGATCGTGAGTAATTCAACAATTTCTTTATCATCATCAACAATTAATAGTTTCATCTCAGCCACTCTTTCTATGTGATTTTTAACTTAAAATAGGGATCTATCCTTGATTCATCGACAGCGTATGATTATCACTTTTAGATTTTCTGTTCAATTAACATATTGATTAATTATCTCCATTGTAGCAAACTCCCCGCCACATACGTATCACGAAGCGCCTAAGAAAGCGTTAAGAAAGCATTAAAAGGCACTCAGAGTCCCTTTGTACCAAGCGATTTCATTTACTTTTCCTCATAAGACAACTACACTACAATTAGCAGACTCGCTGATGATGTGCAGCTAATGACCGCCTGTATTGTAAGAGGTCCGTCTTCTAAGTGACAAAACTTCCTGGATTCTTTAGATAATCTTTAGACAGCTTTTCTGTCACGCATCCCAAAGCTTAGCGTATAATGAGGAATACCAAATACACGGATTTATCTGGAAAGGAGGCCATAATGGCACAAGAAGAAATCGAAAAAAAGCCTTCTCTCGCTGATAGTGTTCGTCAAAAACGTTTAGATAATAAAGAAACCGATCATTCCAAACTCATCAATAAAATATTAACAGTGATTAGCGTCTTCGGGTTAATACTCACCATCTGGATTATTGTAAAGGCATGGCAGATGGGTTTATTTACCGACCAAGAGAAATTAGCGAACTATCTCCATTCCACCGGTGTCTGGGCACCGATTATTTTTATCATCATTCAGATCATCCAAACCGTGGTTCAAATCATCCCGGGAGCATTGACCTGTCCGGCGGGAGCGATGATTTTCGGCATGTGGCGCGGATTCTTCTTGAATTTCATCGGAATCATGATTGGTTCTGTGATGAACTTCTTCCTCGCACGTCGCTATGGTCGCCCGCTTGTTTTAGCACTCGTAGGGGAGAAACTCTATAACCGCTATGTCGGTGCGCTCAACACACAGGGGTTCAAGCGCATCTTTGCCTTTGGGATGTTCTTCCCGGTTTCCCCAGCGGACGCTTTGACGTTACTGGCAGGGCTTTCCAACCTTGATTTTAAGACGTTCTTTACGTTACTCGCCTTGGGTAAACCATTCACTCTGTTCACCTACACGTACGGGCTCACGGTCGTTATTCATTGGGTCGTTCAATGGCTCTCCTAGGTGGTTGCTTTCATTGGAGGGATTTTGGATCGTCTCCTGTTTAACAGTCGTTGAGTGAAGAAGGGGTTTTTATCATGTTTGAGCGTTTAAACTTTACTGTCCAACATGCTCTCCTAGCGATTCTCGCCTTATTGATTCTGGCGACAGGTTTTTCGCTTGGAATTGATATCGGGCAGAATGAGGAGTCGAGGACAACCGCTAGTGCTCGTCCCTCCAAGATGAAGAAAACCAGTGACCTGGCACAATTAAAATCGAGCACCAATCATAATCAACAGGCCACCAATCACGCCTATACCGCCAAAGACGTCCTCCAACAGATGCAAGGCAAGGACAAAACCATCAAGGAGCGCGTGGTATTTTTGACTTTTGATGATGGACCCGACAGTAAAAATACGCCGCAGATCCTCGATATCCTAAAAAAGGAAGACGTTCCCGCGACATTCTTTGAGATTGGGCGGTTCGTGAACGATAAAACGGCCCCGATTCTCAAACGCCAGATCAAAGAGGGACATGCAATTGGGATCCATTCCTATTCCCATGATTACCAGAGACTCTATCCCAACGGCCAAGCCGATCCAATGCAACTGACGAAGGAATACCAAGAGAGTCTCCATGCCATGCAGCAAGTGCTCGGCCCAGATTTCAAAAGTCAGGTATTCCGCTATCCAGGTGGGCGGATGTCCTGGGGGAATATATCCGCCACCGATGAAGCACTCAAACAACAAAACATCTATGCCATCGACTGGAATGCGGCAGTTGGGGATGCACTCAGCCCCGACCAACAACCCAAAACCGTCCAAGAAATGCTCGATTTCAATGCACGTTCACTTAACTTCTTCCCAGATTACGGCGTGCGGGTGGTTCTCATGCATGATTCATCCGGACACGGATTAACGACCGAATCGCTCGCTGGGGTGATTCAGTTTTACAAGGATCATCATTTTAAATTTGGGATCCTCGAATAAAAAAATAAGCCTTCGTTCACCAAGACATCGTGGTCTCAGTGAACGAAGGCTTTTCATTTGGCTTATTTCATCGAGTAGTTCGGGGATTCTTTGGTGATTTGGACATCATGTGGGTGAGATTCACGCAGACCCGCACCACTCATTTGAACGAACTGAGCTTTTTCACGCAAGGTTTGGATGTCTTTGGCACCGACATAGCCCATGCCTGAACGCAAACCACCGATCATTTGATAGATGATTTCTTTGACATGGCCCTTGTATTCCACACGCCCCTCAATACCTTCTGGAACGAGTTTGTTGGCTTCATTGACCTGACTCTGGAAGTACCGATCGCTCGAACCATGTGTCATTGCGCCGAGACTCCCCATCCCACGGTACGTCTTATAGCGGCGACCTTGGTACATTTCCATTTCACCGGGTGCTTCAGCCGTTCCTGCCAGCATGGACCCCAGCATCACCGCATGTCCACCAGCTGCGAGGGCTTTGACGATATCACCGGAGTATTTGATCCCACCATCCGCAATGATCGTGCGTCCATATTCATTTGCAACGCCCGCTGCATCATAAACAGCAGTAATCTGCGGAACACCAACGCCAGCTACGACACGCGTGGTACAGATGGAACCTGGGCCGATGCCGACCTTCACTACATCCACACCGACCTCATACAGCGCACGTGTTGCCTCTGCGGTTGCGACATTCCCCGCAATGATCGTGACGTCCTGGAATTTCTCACGGATTTCTTTGATCTTACGAATTACACCGGCAGAATGACCGTGGGCAGTATCGACGACAATCGCATCTGCCCCCGCATTAACGAGCGCCTCGGCACGTTCGAACGTATCATTGGTTACGCCGACCGCCCCCGCTACAATCAGACGTCCTTGCGCATCAACGGCCGCATTCGGATGTTCCTCAGCATTGATAATATCGCGGAATGTAATCAATGCCTTGAGATGATTCTCTTCATCGACGAGCGGTAATTTTTCAATGCGGTTCTCTTGGAGGATATCTTTGGCTTCATCCAGGGTAATATCAGGAAACGCAGTAATTAGCGGAGCGTCCGCCATGAAATGCTTGATCGGTTGGTTCTTGTCCTTCACGAAACGAATATCGCGTGTCGTCACCACGCCAACGAGATGATGATCTTCCTCATTATCGATCACCATGACTCCGCTGATGGCTTTTTCCTTCATCATTTGCTCTGCCTCAAGAATCGTATTCTCAGGGAAGAGGTAATAAACATCCAGAATCACGCCATTGATAGCTTTCTTCACCTTGGCTACTTCATGCGCTTGTTGATCAATCGACATATTTTTGTGGATGACACCTAACCCACCCTGGCGTGCTAAGGCAATCGCCATTTTGGATTCCGTTACAGTATCCATGCTGGCGGATAAAACCGGGATATTGAGATGGATATTCTTCGAGAGATCAATCCCCAAATCAATGTCATTCGGCAAGACATGACTCTCAGCAGGAATCAATAACACATCATCGAAGGTTAATCCCTTTTTTTGAAATTTCGTTTCCCAATTGGACATGAAACGTCAACACTCCTTCTAATAAATTTTTGTCATCGACATTAGTTTTATCGACTATCTTATCAAAAACTAGCTGCTTGTCAATCCAACTGCCTCAAATTACGGAATGATTTTTCGATATTTGCTTTTGATTGTTCGTTTTTACTTCTTAGGCACCGGGATGGAGGGCCGATTCTACTGCTGCTTGTAATTCTTCTGAGGTAATTTTTTCAATGAGCGGTGTCCCATTCACAATCACGGTTGGAATCCGTTCTACTCCAACTGCCTCGATCTCTTTTTGAACAGCGGCGTGCCATACTTTTGCTTCTGGAAATAATGTGAGGCCCTGTGCTTCGGCGTAGTGGGCAATGGCTACGTGTGATTCTAAACTGCCCCAGTCCGCTTGATTCTGGAAGAAGAATTGAATCCACTGGCAAGCTGCCTCATTATCCAAAACCGGCAGATAATCATATGCCCACTGTCCGCGCTCCAACACGCCCTTGTGTTTATCGAAATGCTTGAGGTAGCGTACCACCTGCTCTCGTTCGATATACGATTTGAGGAGGGAGGCTACCTCTTCTTCATAGTGTTTGCTGTCTGGGCAGCGCAGATTGATATATTCCACGATCTGAACCGGCGCATCGGCTACTCCCACTTGAACGCTGGCTTGTTCTGGTTGTATCTGATCTAATTCCATTCCCGAACGCCCTCCTTTGATAGTCTCTGTTAGTTTCAGTGTATTGGGTCTCCCTGAAAAAGCAACAACCAACGTTTAATAAAAATCCCTAGCATCAATGAGAAAAAATTCTCACTGACACTAGGGATATTCAGGGTGGCTAAATTCGCTGAGCTTTACTCATCGTCTGTTGTAGGGACTACCTCTTCATCGTCTGTTTTTGAGTCTGAAGATGTTTTTGCATCTTTGTTCTCTTGTTTATCGTCCTCTGCTTGAGCTGACTCAGAGGCTTCTGTGTCTTCCTTATCATCTGTTGCTTTTTCTGGTGCTTTTGCCTCAGACGATGCTGGTTTCGCCGTTTCCTTCTCAGTCTTTTGAGAGTCGACTTTTACAGTGGCCTTGTTTTCGGATTGATCATCTACCTTTGCTTCGGATTTGTTTTCATCTTTTTGATCAGATACTGGACCGAAATCTGGTTCCTCATAATCGAGTCCTTCCAAGGTGATGTCCTTCAGCGCCATTGTCTGTTGTTGGCCGTTGATTGTGACATAGAGCATGGCCCCATGACGAATCACTTGGCTCGCCCCACGATACGCCTTCATGTAGTTCATCTTCATCGCTGCAATCATATCCGTATAGCTCATCCCGGAAATTTCCTCTAAATGAGCCGCATCACTCTTTCTGATGACGGATGGAATATCACGCAAATCCTTGGTATGGAAGTGATTGCCATGAGGGATGATCACTTGGTTTCCATCTTGCTGGAGTTTGCTGATGTGGGTGCCACTTTCATAGGAGATATAACGCAATTTCTTCTGGATATCTGCCTTTGAGAACTCAGTCTGGCTGCCGTCAATGACTTCATTCTTATCGTCATTCACATATTTCACGAGTGCCTCTAATTCAGAGTCATCGAGATCGCCGAATGGAATGTAGTGAGTATGTTCTTCATGTTTTGCGACCACACCATTCGCAGCTACTTCCATCACCGATTCCACATTAAAAGTATAACCGTCACTGGTCGTATATGGTTTGCCATCTTTCCCTTTTGCGGTTTTTGGAAAGGCTTTGAGGGTAGCGAGATCTAAATGCCCTTTGTGGTTTGGTTTATTTGGCTTAGCATCCGGCTCTTTTTCCTGATCTGGCTTGTTATCTTTGTCCGGAGTCGGTTTTTCGTCCTGATCTGGTTGATCATCCTTGTCCGGAGTCGGTTTTTCATCCTGATCTGGTTGATTGTTCTTGTCCGG
>JAUMZE010000010.1 GCA_030528285.1 Aerococcus sp.
ATCTCTGACTACTTTTATAAAATCGACTTCCTCCTTGACCTTCATCAGCGTAAGCACAAAAAATAACAGTTATTAGCTCAAGCTCGACAGGTATCTCATCACAAGGTCATTGTCCTGGTTCTCTAACTCATTGATGATATGCATGTAGACTTTTTGCGTGGTAGTTATGGATGAGTGCCCTAGACGCCGGGAGACGCTCGCAATAGAGACACCCGCAAACATCAAAAGTGATGCGTGCGTATGGCGCAGTCCATGCAGAGAAATTTCTGGAATCCCGCAGTTTCGGCAGTGGCGCGCGAGCCATTTGTTAGGGGTGGAGTTACAAACCGGTCCTGTAACGAAGATCGGTTTGTCCTCGTCCAGATGCTTGATGAGCTGTTGGAACTGCATGCCCAACTGCCAATCCATCTGCACCTTGCGAATGGAGCTGCGGTTTTTGGTCGGCTGGAACCCGGTATTATTCTTGTAATCCCAGGTTTTGTTTATGGAGATCGTCTGCCGCGCAAAATCGAAATCAGCGGGCGTTAACCCCAATGCCTCCGAGAATCGCAACCCCGTTTTCGCAATGAGGAGGATCAGCCAATCCCACGTGATCGCGTTTTCCAGCGTGAGATCCTCCAACAAATTGTGGAGCTCGAACTGATTGAGATACTTCCGCTTTTTCTCACGGGGCGCTTTCCCTTTAAAAATCGCCTTTCTCGTGGGATCGCGGTCAATCAGCCCATCATCCACCGCATCGAGAATCGCTCCCTTGACTTGGTGGTGGAAATCAATCACGGTCTGCCGTTCATGGGTGAGGGCGTATTGATTCAGCAACTCCTGATAGACATTCCGGTCGAACTCCTTCATCTTCAGTGTCGGGAAAATCTCCGAAACCTGCCGATAGTTATTCCGATATTTCTCCAACGTAACCTGACGCACAGCCCCTTCCTTGTATAACTTAATCCAGTACGCAAAATAATCCTTAAAGAGACTCTCGCTGGTAAAATTATGCTTAATCATTTTCAACATCCTCCATCTTTACCAAATGGCTTACGCTGATGAAGTGCAATCTGATAATTTATCTTTTTGAATAAGTTGCCCAGTTCTTGTTGCTCGCTTATATCTATAGGAACTCTCACTGTCAACTTAGAAAGAGAAGATTGACTTACACCTTGCGCTGTTCCGCCACTAGCTAGTGCCTTAAGGTCATCATGCGTATTTTTAGATTGCAAGAGTACTGCTAAAAAATCATTAGTAATTTTATCCTTATCAATATTAAAGGCGATTGTTCTCTGACTCAGTACATATTTTCCGTCATCAGGAATCTGAGCCACGTTTCCCATTGGAGCTTCTGTTGTAAAAATAACTTGTCCTTTATATAATTCATTACCAGACATCCACCTGTCATAGAGTTCTTGATTGGCGTAATGAACATCAGCTTTAAAATCAATGTATCCATCTTTAACGTTTAAAGCGGATAGAGCTAGATAGCCACTCTCACTCCACTCCATTCCGAGCTTTTTAGGCGTTCTTCCTCTGAAATCAATTATCTTATCAAAGTTATCAAATAGTTTTCGCTGTTCCCAAGCGTGTCGTTTTCTCCATCACTTAATCTTGATTAAATCCTCAGCACTTTTACATCGACAATGAACGGCATCGAGTCTATCTTTCTTTATATATGAGGATTCCGCTTGATTTTATGAGCTCTCACTTTCTGCTTTCGAAAGTCGGCGTCCATTCCGTTTAATATTCCCCTTGAGTATCTCACTTTCTGCGTCGACAACCAATTGAAGACTCTTGATGCCACAAAAAAACACAACCGCCATCAAACAGTTGCGTTTTGGTTGCTTTAGGATGTTCTTGATGGAATCAAAAATAAAGGGATTATTTGCTGGATTGAGAGCTTTCCTGGCTTGAACTTTCTTGGCTACTTTGTTCAGAGCTGGAGGATTCACTAGAGGAAGAAGCACTGCTATTGGAGTTGCTACTGCTGGAGTCACTGCTACTCTTAGCGGCTTTTTCAGAGGACTCTTTGGCTTTTTCTTCAGCTTCTTTTTGTTTTTTCTCTACTTTATCAGGATCGTAGTTGTCAAGAATGGACTTCAGATCTTTGTCGTTGATCTTGACTTGGTATTTCTCAATCAGTTGGTGCATCGCTTTTACCATGGTCATATTGTCGGACTTCAATTTTTCCGATTTCACTTGCTTGGTGAGTTCGTCCTTCATATCGTTGTAGGATTTCTTCTCATCGCGTTTGTTGACCTTGATGATGTGGTAACCATAACTCGTTTTGACGGGTTCCTTGGTGTATTCGCCGGCCTTGAGCTTGTTCATTGCGTCTTGGAAGGCCTGTTCGAGATTCTTCACGCTGGATTGGTCGAGGGAACCGAGCGAGCCACCTTTGTCTTTGGTTTGGCTATCTTCACTGTTCTTCTTCGCCAACTCAGAGAAATCCTTGCCGTCATCCAGTTCTTTGATGATTTCTTTGGCCTTGCTTTCATCTTTCACGAGAATGTGGGAGACATCGACGTTTGGTTGATAGTCGTCGTAGGCTTTCTTGATTTCATCGTCGGACACGCTGACGTATTTTGGTATCACTTCATTCATCAAACTGTAGAAAATCAGATTTTGGCGGTATGCATCCTCAGATCCAATACTCATTTGTTGTAGAAGCTGTTTGAAGCCATCTTCACCGAATGAGCTCTTGGAAGAGGCAACTGTCTCGTCGGCTTGTTTTTCGATTTCCTTGTAGCGGTCATCGCCGATTTCTTTCTTGAACAGTTCGTTGAGTAACATCTGGTTCAGGACCGATTCACCGGACTGCTTCTTCATTTCATTGTAGAAATCCTTCTCAGTGATGGAGAAATCCTTTCCGGTCACAACCTTGGCATCCGAGCTGTTGGATTGGCAGGCAGCAAGACTGAGAGCAGATAGGAGGGTGAGGCCTGTGATTGCGAGTTTGTGTTTTTTGATCGTCATCATTTTGTCGACTCCTCAATTTAAATAAATATCGTAATTGATGATACCACAGCGCGCAAAATAAAAAGGACGAAATTTCCGCTCGTGCTGAAACTTCATCCTTTCTTAAGTAACTGGTGTAGCTGTTTATATCCTATTTATCCGATAACTCTTTATCGTCATCTGCTTTTTCTTGGTTGTCTTCTTTCATCTTTGCCATTTTTTCTTCGGTCGTTTGCAGGTCCGCTTTGAGACGATCGAGGCTGTTCTTGAGGCGCAACATTTGTGGTTCTGAGCTGTCAATGAAATCTGCCGTGAGGGAAGCAAGACTCTTTTGGACTTCGAGGAGGGATTCATTGCCTTGGTTGGTCAGCTCTTGGAGGGAATTTTGAAGGCCCTTGAGGTTTTGCGTCAAAGTGCGGGTAGCCATTTCGGTTTCTTTGGCCCAGTCTTTTAGTTTTTCACGGTTTGTTTCGCCAGTATTGGGATTTTTGAGCAGAGTGAGTGCTCCAAAAACGCTCCCACCGAAGAGTAATCCTTTCCAAAATGCTTTCATATTAGTCCTCCTTAATTTCAGCGTGGACAGTTTGGGCAATGGTTTCGAGCACATCATCGCTGTAGGTGCCTTCTTTGGCAGGAATCCATTTCAACCCGAAACCGTCCTTGTTGGTGTAGCGCGGAATCAGATGGATGTGCGTATGGAATACTGATTGGAATGCGACCTCGCCATTATTGTTCAGGATATTGACGCCCTGCATGTCAGGGAATGCGCGCTGCATTGCCTGGGCAATTTTCGGGAGACGCTGGAAGATCGCTGCTGCATCATCCGCCTCGTAATCGAAAATATTATCGAGATGGTATTTTGGGACGACGAGGGTGTGACCTTTCGTAATTTGGCTCGTATCGAGGAAAGCCATGACTACATCATCTTCATAGACCACGTGTGTTGGAATTTCACCGTTCGCGATCTTGCAGAAGATGCAATCGGGTTTGGTTGTTTTCATAGTCATTCGCTCCTTTACATGGATAATGGCGATTAATGGTTGCATAAATAAACTTAAAGACAATATTAAGAAATCGCCTACTTAGGTTCCATTTTAGCATATCCACGGCCATTAAACATCCGAAACGCTGAGGGGTGTCGGCTTTCTATTCGAGGTGACATTTGCTAAAATGACGGTAACTGGTTTAGGGAAGGACAGGACAGCTATGGAGCTATTAACAGTGAGTGATTTGGCTGGGGGTTACAGTCAAAGACAAGTCATTAAGGATTTAAATTTCACCGTGGATATCGGCGAGATCGTCGGGTTGATCGGGTTGAACGGGGCCGGCAAGAGTACGACCATGAAGCATATTATCGGTCTGTTGACGCCGATCGCTGGAAAAATCGCGATTAACGGGCAAACGATCGCTGAGGATAATCAGGGGTATCATCAAGCCCTCAGTTATATCCCGGAAACCCCGATTCTCTACAAGGCCTTAACGCTCAAGGAACATCTGGAAATGATCGGGAGTGTGTATGGTTATTCACCAGAGGAAGCCATGGAGCGCGCGTATCCCTTACTCGAGCAGTTCCGGTTGTTGGACCGTCTGGAGTGGCTCCCCATTCATTTTTCAAAAGGGATGAAGCAGAAAGTCATGATTATCTGTAGCCTGATGACGGACGCGGACCTTTATGTGATTGATGAACCGTTCGTGGGCTTGGATCCGCTCGCGATTCACGATTTCATTGACCTGCTTGAACAGAAGAAGGCTGCTGGGAAGGGGATCCTCCTCTCCACACACATTCTCGCAAATGCTGAACGCTACTGTGATCGATTCCTCTTCTTGAAGGATGGACGCTTGAAGGCACAGGGCAATTTGAGTGAGATTCAATCACAACTCTCACTCCCGAATGCGACTTTAGACGAGCTCTACTTTGCCTTAGCAAGGGGGGAGCACGATGCAGATTGAGGAGTTATTCCAGAAACGCCGCAGTGAGCACCAGCGCCAGATCTTCCGTTACTTTAAATATATTTTCAATGACCATTTTGTCGTCGCGCTGATTTTTCTATTGGGGGCGTTGATGTTCCAGTACGCGAAATGGGTCGATCATCTCCCACAAACGCCACATCCGAGCGCGTGGTTGTGGATCTGGGTGATTGGGATGACGCTCCTCATTCGATTTGGGCATTTGGCGACCTATCTCAATGAGGCGGATATTGTGTTCCTCCTGCCCGCTGAACATGCGATGGGGAACTACATGAAACTGGCTTATCGATACAGTCTCTTGTTGCCACTAGGGACACTCGCGGTGGCCTTGATTGCGAGCTTTCCGTTTTTACAGGCGGTGCATGGCGTCACGTGGCCAATCCTTGGGGTGATCTATCTGACGCTCGTCCTGATGAAGGCGATTGACCTCAAAGTTCAGAGCGAGAATGGCCATCACTATACCACGATCGATCGGCATGTATTGAGTTTTGGTATGAGTTTGGCAGATGTGTCCCTTCTCAGTTTCGGGATTCTGGAACGTCCAGTGGGGGCATTGTTACTGACAGGCGGTTTTTATGTGGCAATGAGTTATTTCCTCCGTCCGTTTGAAGCGGGGCGGCGCTGGGACTGGGAACAGCTCCTCCAGTCAGAAGCCAACCGCCAACAACAAATCCAAGCGGTCCTAGGGCTCTTCGTGGACGTTCAAAAGGGGGAACAGACCGTACGACGCAGACGATGGCTCGACCTCACGCTGCCAGCTTTCAATAGGACACGTTCAGTTTTTCAAGGGCTCTATGCACGCAGTTTTGTGAGAGAGGGTGCCTGGTTTGGACTGTGGATGCGCCTATCTGTGATCGGGGCAATTCTCTTGTTCTTCCTGCCGAATCATCCGCTCAGTTGGGGAATTATGGGGCTGTTGTTACTGCTCAGTGGCATTCAACTCCTCCCGCTCAGCCGTACCTATCAGCGTCATCCACTGCTTCAGATCTATCCGCTTGATCCATCGACAAAACAGCCGGCCTTTCAGCAATTATTAGCGAAATTATTGTTACTGGAGTGGGGCTTGTTTGTTGTGATTGTTGTGGGACGGTTCTTCGGCGATTGGCCCTATATCCTGATTAGTCTAGGCATTATGTTGCTGGTGATTGGGGCCTTTGTCGGGTTGTATCTCCCGCATCGTTTAAGTAAGAAAAGGTAGCAGTCGTTAATTACCTCCACAGTGCTTTCACAACAGGAGGATGTGGAAGGTCTTTTAGCCGTCAAGGGCGTACGGAGGCCAAGCACTCGGTTATCTATCCAAACAGCATTGTGAGAGTCACGCAGCCATTCAATCAAAGCAGCCATTTGGGAGCTACCCATCAGAGAGCGCATGTGAGGTTGTTCCTCCATGTAGAGGGGGGAGTGAGTCGGTGATTGTCAGGATGGAACTTCTGTTGACGAGTGCCGGGCTTCTCGCTAAAATAGTAAGTATTCTGCCTAACTGGCGCACGTTGAAATTAATAAGGAAAGAGAGGGCCGTATGGAATATCAATTCAACGATGAATGGACATTGCATCCTGTGGGTGGCGACACAGGGCAAGCATTCATGGGAACACATAATCAAGAAAAAATTTTCCTCAAACGGAACTCCTCACCTTTCCTGGCTGCGCTATCGATGGAGGGGTTGACGCCGAAACTTATCTGGACGAAGCGCACAACGAGTGGGGACGTCTTTTCAGCGCAGGAGTGGATGAATGGACATCTGCTCTCAAAACAGGAGATGCAGAGTATGCAGGTAATCCACCTCATGCACCACTACCACCATTCAGATAATCTCTACCGTATGCTTAAAAAAATTGGTGGAAAAATGTGGGAGGCCTCTGATTTCTTGGAGGATTTCACGGAGCATTTACCTGATGACTTTGCGCAATTAGAGTTCATCAATACGATTATCACCTACTTGAAAGAGACGGTGCCCTTTGTGGAACACACCAAGAAAACCGTCTGCCATGGGGATATTAACCGCAAAAACTTTCTGCTGGCGGAGGATAACCGCCTCTATCTCGTGGATTGGGAAATGGTGAAGATGGCGGACCCGATGAGTGATCTGACGCAGGCACTCGTCCAATACATCCCGATGTCCGATTGGCAACGCTGGCTCGATCTCTACGGGGTCTCGATTACGAATGACTCCTACAGCCGGCTCGAATGGTACTCGTTGATGAATCTACTATATTTGGCGCGCGCGGATTTCATGAAGGAACGCTATCATGATTTCAATGTGTGGATCCAGAAGATGAAACATATTTACATACATCGTTATTATCAACAATCGAATGTATAAACGAAGAATGAAGGAGGAGTGACTGTGCGCGTTCGACACAAACCATGGGCGAGAGATTTGATTAATGACCATCCAGAGTGGGTAATTCCTACTCCTGAAGATTACCGGGGACGTTGGAGCGAGGCATTCCCCACTGAACAGCCCCTTCACGTGGAGGTCGGCACCGGAAAAGGTCAATTCATCACGGGCATGGCTAAACAACATCCCAACTGTAATTTCGTTGGGATTGAGATGCAGTCGGACGTCCTCGTGATGGCACTCCAGCAACTCTTAGAAACGCCCCTCCCGAATTTGCGACTGATCAGAAGCAACGGAGAGGACATCGATCAGTTCTTCGCGCCAGGAGAAGTGGATCAGTTGTATCTGAATTTCTCTGATCCGTGGCCGAAACGTCGCCATGCCAAACGCCGGCTGACACATCCAGATTTTCTCGCGCATTATCAGCGGGTCCTCTCGAATAAGGGTTCTGTTATCTTTAAGACAGATAATCGTGGGTTGTTTGAGTACTCACTCTGCAGCTTCTCACAGTTTGGGATGCGGTTGGTGGACCTCTCGTTGGATCTACACCACAGCCACTTCCAAGGCAATGTCACCACGGAGTACGAGGACAAGTTCAGCGCCAAGGGACAACCGATTTATCGCGTGGAAGCCGTGTTTAATAACGAAGCCATGTTAAAAAACGACACAGCACTCGGTATTAGTGAGTCGTTCCATCGTTACCAAGACGAATAATATAAATACTAAAATAGGGAGGGATGGATCACGATTGATCCATCCCTCCCTATTTTTTGTGTGCAGAGTGTGTGAATGCGGGTGTAGATTACCTCTATAGGTAACAATGATAGTTGAGGCCCATTTCCTGTGCATCTTATTCAGTCCGCAGTCACTTCCCCTATGCGTTATCTGATTATAATGCGCTAGGTATTAATGCGCGCGGAAGACGTCAATCAAGAGCCCCGTCGTTGGATCTGCGTAGAACTCAAATTGTTGCATCTTGCCTTGTTCGCGGTAGGAGAATCCGCCGTAGTAGAGGGACTGTTTCTGATTGAACCGTTCAACATTCACAGGTTGGACCTCAATCCAGGAACCTTCCATGTTGTGATGGGTGGTTTTCACATAGTCTTTCACTTGAGAGAGGACATCCTTGGCTGATAATTGTCGGTTAGCGAGAAATTGATCAGTGAGGACAGCGGCGAGACAGGCACCCGCAATCGTTCCACAAGCGAGGAGCACAATGGGCAGTTTCCCCTTCCAATCACTGGTTTCTTTGGTTGGCTGATCGTCTTTGGTGGTAGCAGGTAAGTCGTTTGATAGCGTCATTTCGTGTCACTCCTGTTCTACTGATTAATGTTAGTGTACCACAGTTAGGAGGAGAATGTTTTCTAATAAGCATGATTTAAGACTTAACTAATGCTGTTATAATATTTTTACAAAAGTTAGATTTAGATATGGTATACTAATAACTAACTCACAGTGCGTCGGAATGCGATTAGTAGCCCTCGTTTGTTAAGTGAAAGAATTACATATTAATAAAGTTATATGCATTTCAGAGTACTATCCGTGAGAAATACGAGTGAAGTAGGAGGTTTGCAGGATGATTTATCTAAAACTCATTGGGATTTTGATTATTGTGGTCGGGTTCGCACTGAAACTCGATACGATCGCCGTCGTTATTATTGCGGGTTTCGCAACGGCTTTGGTGAGCGACATTTCATTGATGGATTTCCTCTCATTGATCGGGGAGGCGTTCGTGAAACAGCGCCTAGTAACGATTTTCATTGTGACGCTGCCGATGATCGGTTTGGCGGAGCGCTACGGTATGAAACAGCAGGCGGTGCATCTCGTCGACAAGGTCAAAAATCCAACAGCCGGTAAGTTTAACATGCTGTATTTACTCTTCCGTGAAATTGCGGGAATGACGTCGATTCGTATCGGGGGTCACCCACAATTTATCCGGCCATTGATTGAACCGATGACCCAAGCAGCCGTGATCGCGTCTTACGGGAAGAGTGACACCTTTGCGGAAGAACAGGTGAAAGGGCACGTGTCCGCCGTCGAAAATATCGGGAACTTCTTTGCACAACAGACCTTCGCAGGGAGCGCAGGGGTCCTCTTGATTGTCGGGGCGTTGAGCGAGCTCGGATTCAAGGTGACGAACGTACAAATCGCATTGGCATCCTTCCCCGTCGCCATTTTCTCGTTGGTACTCGGGTGGATCTGGAATTGGCGATTTGATCAACGACTGAACGCGCATTTTGGTAAGAAGGAAGGATAATCATGGCTACCTTTTTTGACACTGCATTAGAGATTTTCTATATCTTGATGGGCTTGATGTTCCTCTACAGCGGGTATTCGGCATTCCATGATGAAACAAACGACAAAAGGATCGGCTCGGCCTTCTTCTGGTGGTTGTTGGCGGTGATCTTCATCGCGGGCAAGTGGCTGCCATATTGGTTCTCTGGCCTCCTCGTTGTTCTGATTGGTTGCCTGACGCTGTTCAAACAGGTCGGGATCGGGACGCAGTTTAAGAATGACGACGATAAAGCCGAGGCGAGTGCCGACAAACTCGGCGGGAAGATTTTTATTCCGCTCGTAACGATGGCCGTCGTTGCGTTGGTTCTTCCATTCCTCTTCCAGGAGGCAGGGGCGTCTGCCGTGGCGTTCGGTGCATTGGGGGGACTTCTCGTGGCACTGGTGATTTTCAAACCGAAACCGAAAGAAATTATCCAGGAATCGGATCGCATGGTGCAGCAGGTCGGAACCACCAGCATCCTCCCACAATTATTGGCAGCGTTGGGCGCGATCTTCGTGGCTGCAGGCGTTGGTGACGTGGTGAGCCAGCTCATCAGTCAGGCCGTGCCAGCAGGAAATCCGTTCTGGGGCGTCGTGGCGTATGTCTTGGGGATGGCCGTATTTACAATGATCATGGGGAATGCATTTGCGGCGTTTACCGTGATTACGGCAGGGATCGGGATTCCGTTTGTGATTTCTCAAGGCGGGGATCCGGTCGTTGTCTGCGCCCTCGGGATGACCGCGGGATTTTGTGGGACTTTGATGACCCCAATGGCCGGGAACTTCAACGTTTTGCCGGTCGCCCTTCTCGAGATGAAAGACGAGAATGGCGTCCTCAAAGCCCAGATTCCGTTTGCGGTAGTCTTACTGGTGTTCCACATTGTCGTGATGTACTTCTGGGCATTTTAGATGACAAATAGTGAGTGACCCTGCACAATGAGAGTAGCAGGAGCCCTCTACACAGTGAAAAGGAGTGATGACGATGAAAATTTTAGTGACAGGTTTTGATCCATTCGGCAGTGATACGATTAACCCCGCTATTGAAGCTGTAAAACGCCTACCAAAAGAGATTCACGGGGCAGAGATTGTGCCATTAGAAATCCCGACTGTCTTTAATAAGAGCGCAGACAAGGTAAAAGCAGCAATTGAAGCAGAAGATCCTGACTACATCCTGAATATCGGGCAAGCAGGGGGACGATTCGGTTTAACGCCGGAACGGGTTGCCATCAATATGGATGACGCGCGCATTCCAGATAACGAAGAGCAACAACCGATTGATGTCCCAATTCAAGCAGAAGGGGCACCCGCCTACTTCAGTCAACTTCCGATCAAGGCAATGGTGAACTATATCCGCAAAGCTGACCTCCCAGCGAGCGTATCGAATACAGCGGGCACATTCGTCTGCAACCACATTATGTATCAGACGCTCTACCTGACGAATACACAATTCCCAGGTAAACGGGCGGGATTCATGCATATTCCGTTCCTCCCAAGCCAAGTGGTGGAACGCCCAGGTACGCCATCCATGGCCCTCGATGATATTGTGAAAGGGATTGTGGCTGCACTGGAAGCCATTGTGGATTTCGACGGCAAGAATGATCTCACAACCGTTGAAGGCAAAACAGAATAAAGAATGAATGACTGAGTGGAAATGATTCCTCAGACCATAACGGTAGCAAGTCCCCCTACTCACTGAGAGGAGGGACTTGCTGCTTTTTGTGTGGGGAGAATAGATAAATAGTTTTCTATCAACTGATCAATTAATAATCACTGATCCATCGACCTTTCCCGGCACGAGTGAAACTGGGATGAGTCGTTGCCTTTTGTTGGGGATAAGTCTATAATTGTGAGAGAAATAACGTTAAAAAGAGTCTAGTGTAGGCTAGACTTTTTATTTGACGCTGGATGAAGGAGAGTTTTATCGCATGTGGTTAAGTTTCTACAATCCCAAGGGTGTTGGGGATGTGCTCATGCTCGTCGCTGGGGATCTGCCGAGAGAACGGACAGCAGCAGAAACACAAGCAAATATCACGCGCATCTATGATAATCAAACCAATGACACAGTTGGTTATAACGTTGATCATATTTCCGATTACTTCACGATTCATGATGAGGGCCATGTTGTTTTGAGTGACGAACAGCTCGAACAGTTGAATCAGCGCCTGTATGAGTTTGGGTTTGATCCGATTGAAATTGACCGCACGCCGCGTTTGGTGGCAGCGCATGTCCTCAGTGTGACCCCACACCCGGATTCGGATCATCTGTCTATCACACAGACAGAGGTAGGGTTGGAGGAACCACTCCAGATTGTGTGTGGAGCGGCCAATGTCCACGAAGATATGACCAGTATTGCGGCCTTGAGTGACGCGGTGATGCCAAATGGTCAAATTATCCGCCCAGGCGAATTGCGCGGGGTGGAGAGTTTTGGTATGCTCTGCTCGGCCTATGAATTAGGGTTGGACCCAGAACATCAACTGAAGGGCATCCTGGACTTAGATGAAGCCTACGCACCGGGCACGCCACTGGAGGATATTATCGACCAGATCAAATAATCAGCTCTCAATAGTGAAGAGAGGAGGAGTCATATGGATTGGGAAAAGAAACGCCAAGATCATCATCAACATGAGTGTTTTGTGCCTTTTTACGAAGAGGACGAGATAGTCAGTCGTCCTCAGAAACGCCGTGAGAAGCGTGATTTCCCCAACTATTTGAATCCTCAACGTCAAGTAAAACCTGAGAATAATGCGCCCCCGTATCAGGAGGATCAGATGCCATCCGCAAAACACACCCCCACTCATGGCGGGGGCCGTTTTGATGTGACATGGAAACGCCCAGATAAGGAGGCCTACTACCAACAGTTGCGCCAGGAGTTAGCGGATTACCAAGTGTATCGTTCTCGCCAGCCGTTCAAATCATCCAGTGTGCCATCGATTTGGCAACATGATGAGAAACATACGCCAAAACAGGAAGAAGGCTATACGCCAGCGATTCGAGAAACCCATGAACAGCCAATCATGCCGACGCATACGGAGCAACCGGTAGCACCTCAGAAGAAACCAACCGAAACAAAACCCAAACGCGGATTGAATATGAACTTGTCGGAAATTATGGCCCATGAGCGCCCAGTTTCTGGACAACCCTTTTTGAGTCACGATGATCATTCTACAGTGAAACATCAACCCCCGTACTTAAAAAAGGCAATGAATGGAGAAGAGAATAAGGATGAATAAAGCAGTTAGTTATCATTTTACCGGCATCAAAGGCACAGGGATGAGTGCGCTCGCTCGGGTCCTCAAAGGGTCCGGATTTATGGTTCAAGGATCAGATGTCGAGAAGCATTTCTTCACGGAGGACGGACTCGTTGAAGCGGGGATTTCTATCTATCCATTCTCTCCTGATAATATTCAACCAGGAATGACGGTGGTATTGGGGAATGCCTTCCCTGATGACCATCCGGAAGTATTACGAGCCAAGGAACTCAACGACCCAGTGATTCGCTACCACGAATTTCTCGGAGAGTGGATAAAAAAATTCACGAGTGTGGCGATTACCGGCTCCCACGGGAAAACCTCCACAACTGGCCTCATGAGTCACGTCTTGAGCGATAATATCGAGACGAGTTATCTGATTGGGGACGGCACCGGACAGGGTGTGCCTGGATCTGAGTATTTCGTACTAGAAGCCGATGAGTATCGTGAACACTTCCTCGCTTATCATCCAGATTATGCGATCTTTACCAATATTGATTTCGACCATCCAGATTTCTACCACAACATCGAACAGGTTTACGACGCTAACCGCCAATTCGCAGAACAAGTGAAGAAGAAAGTCATCGCATACGGAGATGACCCACTCCTCGCCCGGCTCCAAGATCTGCGCGATATTTGGTACTATGGGTTCAAGGAGACAGACGATATTATGGCGAAGAATATCATGCGTGAAACGACGGGCTCGACTTTTGACGTATATGTGAAGGACGAATACTACGGACGCTTCCACATCCATCAATTTGGGGACCACAACATCCTGAACTCCCTCGCTGTGATTGCGTTCTGTTACTTCGAAGGCTTCCCAGCAGAGGTCGTAGCAGAGAGCTTCAAGACTTATCATGGCGTTAAACGGCGCTTCAATGATCGTCCAGTGGGTTCCAACGTTGTGATTGACGATTATGCGCACCACCCACAAGAAATCAAGGCAACCATTCAAGCATCTCGCCAGAAATATCCAGACCGCAAACTCGTCGCGATCTTCCAACCGCATACCTATTCACGGACCAAGGCGCTCCTCACGCAATTTGCAGCAGCGTTGGATCACGCGGATGAAGCGTACATCTGCAACATTTTCGCATCGGCACGTGAACAGGACCATCATGAAGTGTCCAGTCAGGATGTGATTGCGAAAATGACCATCCCAGCGCAACTGCTCACGATGGACGATGTGAATAAACTGCTCGATTATGAGAATGCGGTGCTCCTGTTCATGGGCGCAGGCGACGTGATGAAGTATGCACACCAATAC
The DNA here is from genome assembly GCA_030528285.1 of Aerococcus sp. Lineage (GTDB taxonomy): Bacteria > Bacillota > Bacilli > Lactobacillales > Aerococcaceae > Aerococcus. Next base: position 14,045 of record JAUMZE010000010.1, read on the forward strand.
GAGGCGTTACTGACAACGAAATAGTTATAGGCATTGGAAAAGGAAGGTTTTGACATGAAGAAAATTAGAAAAGCTGTGATTCCTGCTGCTGGTTTGGGGACGCGCTTCCTCCCAGCATCGAAAGCAATGGCCAAAGAAATCATGCCGATTGTCGATAAACCCGTGATTCAATTCATTGTCGAAGAAGTATTAGCGAGTGGGATTGAGGAGATTCTTGTCATTACCGGGCGCAATAAACGTTCGATTGAGGACCATTTCGATGCCAATATTGAACTTGAGAACAACCTCGAATCCAAGGGCAAACTCACCATGCTTGAAATGGTGCGGAATTCCACCCTCGGAAACATCCAGTTCAAACGCCAACATTATCCAAAGGGGCTCGGGGACGCGGTGCTTCAGGCAAAATCCTTCGTAGGGGATGATCCATTCCTGTTGACGTTGGGGGACGATATCTTAGAGGTCGATGGGGACAAAACCGCTTCAGATCAAGTCATTGAAGCAGCTCTCGCCCACGATGCCATGACCGTCCTCACCCAGTCCGTACCGAGTGAAGATGCAGATCAATACGGGATTGTCTATGAGGGGGACGCCGTGGCAGAGGATGTCTACCCAATCGAACGCCTCGAGGAAAAACCCGCGCATGTAGATGGCGATGCACAAGCTATCTGCGGACGTTATGTATTGACGAGTGAGATTTTCGATATCTTATCGTCCTTGGCAGAGAACGAGACATCCGGAGAGATTGAACTTACGGACGCGCTTGGCCAGTTAGCGGAACAATCCACCTTGTTATCCTGCCATTTCTCTGGCACGTGGTATGAGGTAGGGAAACCATTCGGCCTCGTCAAAGCCAGCATCCAACACTCTCTTAACCATCCAGAAATCAAAGACGGTTTCCGCGAAATGTTGAAGGAAGACATTATCCCACGTCTCAAAGCAGAAAAATAAGCATATAAAAGTCGCCCACACCGAGGGACAGCCAATCATAACGGCTTCCTCAGGCGTGGGCGTTTTTTGTTGTGAAATCGATGAAAAGTAAATTAGTGTTCGTTCCATACATCGAGTTCGTATTGACCATGGGCATAGGTGACCTTCGCATAGTGGCCGCATTCGAGCGGTTGAGTGAGGTCGAAATCAGCGAGCACCTCATGGAGGAACGCGCGAATCGGAATTTGGTGGGTGATGATCGCCACATTAATCTCAGAGGCTTGGTTATCCAACCGATACTCCAATGCGTCATCATGAATCGCCAGCATCCCGTTCTCAATTCGTGTCCAGAAATCCACGAAGCGTTCGGTCTTGCCTTCTGGGTCGATTGGAGCGAGCTGGTGAATCAGCTGCGGCAATAGTTCCGTACTTGGAATGCCCTGTTCAATCATCTCACTGAGGCGTTCTTCGATGGATGGTTGGAAGACTTGATCTTCTTCCTTACCTTCGAGGGTTCCATAATGATACTCTCTGAAATCACTCATCGGTTCGGCACTCATTGGCGTCGGTTGGTTCATCAAGAGGAGATTGGCGCTGTCCGTGGCACGTTTTAGGTCACTGGAGTAGGCGAGTGCCAGCGGAATTGATTGAAATGTTTCGCTGAGCGCCGTCATTTGCGCTTTACCTGTTTCTGTCAGCGGTGTGTCCTGCCAGCCTTCAATGATTCCATCGCGACTGCCGGTGGTTTCTCCATGCCGAATAAAGTAATAATGAATCGCTTGCATCTGTAGCACTCCCTTCTAATATCATTTCTTATTGTTATTTTAACACAGGGCAGGTTATTCGCCTAGTGTTCCAATGAAACCGCTTCTATTTTTACAGCGAATGTAATTTTTTAGCGTCAAAGGAGCGCACTGTTGATGAAAACCAGTCAGTACTTTTTGTATAGAAGGGCTCGTTTTGTCCAATCATAATCCTTCCATGTTTCTGTAAAGAGGCCCATTCTATTGGATAAAAATAAGCTACTTGCTCCTTTGAAAATTATGGGGGGACCTTGCCTCATCGTTAAAATTTGGTGGGGCCCTATGTTACACTAGGGGAGAATAGAAACGATCATCAACCTCTAGATATGATGAATTTGAGTGAGAGAGTGAAATGAATGAGCGAAAAACAATATCTCAATACAAAACCAATTGTGAAGGCATTCGATACGATTGAAATTGGTGATAGTTTTAGTGTATCGGAGTCCTTCCGCCCACAAGATATTCTCCAGTACATGGGTGTGACAGGCGATACTAATTCGCGTTACCTCGGACCGGTCGCAACAGGAGAGGTGCGAGCGGGGGAGGCGATTGGGAGTGTGCCAGTGATTGCGCTGTTGGGCGTACTCACGCAGACGGTCTCCATGCATTTTCCGGGACTCGATTCAACGCTGGTGGAATTGAATTTCTCTCAGAGTGAGCGCATACCGGTGGGATCGACTCTGACCTTTAACTTCGAAGCGATCCGAAAAGAAACCTGGAAGAATCTCCTGTTGATCCATGTGACCGCTAACAACGAGATGACCGGTGAACAGAACGTACTGGACGCGATGTTGACGGTTCTCATGCTGGACGAGGAAGAACAGGCGCACGAGGCAGAAGAAACCAAAGAGGCAGAACAACAGGCAGCTTCTGAAATGGAAGAACAAGCAACCTCAGAAATCAAAGTCACGACGCCAGAGCAATTAAAGGAAGGAGTAACGAATCCTAGTGAAGAATAAACAAAAAGTTGTCTTATTTGATGGGAGTTCGCTCGCGTTTCGGGCGTTCTTTGCGATTCGCGATTTTAGTAAATTTACCAATAAGAATGGTCGTCACACTAACGCACTCTATACCTTTCACCGCATGTTGACGCATGTGTTGGAGGTTGAACAGCCGGATTATGCGCTCGTAGCGTGGGACGCAGGGAAGACAACCTTTCGAACGGAGATGTATCCAGACTACAAAGGGGGGCGTCAGAGTACCCCACAGGAATTCCGTGAACAGATGCCATTCTTCAACCCAATGCTGGATGGTTTCGGGATCAAACATTACGAACTCGCCAATTATGAGGCCGACGATATTATTGGGACCATGGCGATGCAGGCAGATCCAGATGCATTCGATGTGGTGATCGTGTCAGGCGACAAGGACCTCACCCAGCTCGCCCGGGACCATGTGACGGTGGAATTGAATCGGCGCGGGGTGAGTGAGATGGATCCCTACACTCCACAAACCATCCAGGACAAAATGGGCATTACCCCTGAACAGATTATCGATCTCAAAGGGCTCATGGGGGACTCCTCCGATAATTACCACGGCGTCACCGGTGTAGGGGAGAAGACCGCCCTCAAACTGTTGGAGGAATATGGTTCCGTGGAGAATATCTATGAACATATTGATGAGATTTCCGGGAAGAAACGCCGGGAGAATCTGATTAATGACAAAGACCAAGCTTTCCTCTCGAAGAAACTCGCTCGGATCGAAACCAACGCACCACTGACGATTACTCTGGATGACATCAAGAAACAGCCGAAAGATCCAGAGAAGCTCCGTGAGTTCTACCAGGATATGGATTTCCACCAGTTCTTGAGTGAATTGACTGGGACGGAAGACGTTGTGGAGACGCCTGATACTCCAGAAACACCGGCCTATACAGTTGTCAGTGACCCAGCTGAGATCACGCCAAACTATTTCAGTGGGGACACCATGGCCCTGTACGGCGAAATGCTGGAGACGAACTACCATGAGGGGGAACTCGTAGCAATCGCGTGGGGGAATAATGATCAGATATATGTGGCAGATTCAGATATTGCACTCGCGTCTGACGTGTTTAAGGAATGGCTACGTGATAATACGAAAGCCAAATGGGTATTCGACGGGAAACGCCAGACCGTGATGTTCCGCCGCTACGGAGGCGAACTGAATCATATTACAGAGGATGTGTTGATCGGTTCCTATCTCAGTCACGCCAAGGACCTCAGTGATGACATTGCGCTCGTGAGTGAAGCCGAATCCTTACCGCCATTCCCGCACGATGAAGCCGTCTATGGCAAAGGCAAAAAGCGCCAAGTGCCGGACGATAAAGCGGTAATGTATGACCATCTTGCCGCCAAAATCCAGCTGATTCAAACGCTCGTCCCGCTCGAACATGAACATCTAAAGCACGATCAGATGGCTGATCTCTACCGCAATATGGAATTGCCACTTTCTCAGGTGCTCGCGCAGATGGAGATGGACGGGATTCACGTCGATCAAACCGTCCTCGATGACCTCAAGCAGGATTTTGCCATGCGTCTCGATGACCTGGAAGCTGCCATCTATAACGAAGCGGGGCATCCTTTCACCGTGAATTCGACCTATCAATTGAGTGACGTCCTGTTCCAAGAAATGGGACTCAAGGGCGGCAAGAAGCTCAAGAAGAAAGCGGATGACGGCCACGCCTACTATTCGACGGCACAGGGTGAACTGGAGAAATTGCAGGGGGTTCCGATTGTGGACTTGATCCTGAATTACCGTCAGCTCTCGAAATTGCAGTCGACGTATGTAGAGGGAATCAGCGACTACATCCATCCCGACGATCAGAAGGTCCACACACGCTTCATTCAGACCTTAACAGCGACAGGGCGGCTGAGTTCTGCCGATCCTAACCTCCAGAACATCCCGATTCGTTCCGAGGAGGGCCGCCAGATTCGCCGGGCGTTCATGTCGGACAAACCAGGCTGGCAGATCTTCTCCTCCGATTATTCACAGATTGAACTTCGCGTGTTGGCACATATTTCCGGCGATAAGCATCTGAAGCAAGCCTTTATCGATGGAAAGGACATTCATCGCGACACCGCCAGCAAGGTTCTCGGGGTTCCGCATGATGAAGTCACCCCGAACCAACGCCGCCAAGCTAAAGCCGTTAACTTCGGGATTGTCTATGGGATCAGCGACTATGGCCTCAGTCAGAACCTGGGCATTCCACGAGCGGAAGCCAAGGAATTCATTGATCGTTATTTCGAAACCTATCCAGATGTGAAACGATTTATGGATGAAATCGTTCAATCCGCAAAATCGAAGGGTTACGTGGAGACCCTCTTCCATCGTCGGCGCTACCTCCCAGACATCAACGCCCGGAATTTCACCGTGCGCAGTTTTGCGGAGCGGACCGCGATGAACTCCCCGATCCAGGGCACCGCAGCCGATATCATCAAGATTGCGATGGTCAAAATGGCCGACGCACTCCAGAAGCATCACTTAGAGGCGAACTTGTTGCTTCAGGTACATGACGAATTGATTTTCGAAGTGCCAGAGGAGGAATTAGAAACCCTCAGCCAGGTAGTGAAAGAAGTCATGGAAGAAGCAGTCACACTCGATGTGCCACTCGCTGCGGACGCCAGTTATGGGCCAACCTGGTACGAAGCTAAATAGCGATCGATCGGCAGTAAGCATCTAAGAAGCTGAACACACATGAATCAATAGTAAGTAGGGAGGCGGGTGAGACCCAGCCTCCCTTTTGAAAAGGAGGGCACTATGCCAGAACTACCAGAAGTGGAGATTGTCCGGCGTGGATTGGAGCAGCTCGTCGTTGGTAAAACCATTAAACATGTGAGTGTCACCTGGCCACGCATTATCCAGGATAGTGAGGGAGTCGAGGGATTTTCCCAGCAGATGGTCGGTCAGACCCTCGAACAGGTGAAACGGCGCGGGAAATTCCTGTTTTTCTACTGGAGTAAGGATGGGTGGATCAGTCATCTGCGCATGGAGGGCAAATGGCTGATTGTTCCTCATACAGAGCCCGTGAACAAACATACCCATGTCGTACTGTCGCTCACGAATGGGGAGGATTTGCGCTACCAGGACGTCCGGAAATTTGGTCGTATCCATCGTGTCAAGAAGTCCGAGATGCCAAAAGCGATTGCGGATCTCAAACTAGGACTAGAACCAAGCGAGCTTACAACGGAATATCTCCAGAAAGCACTCAAAAAAACGACGCGCAGTATTAAAAATGTCCTCCTCGATCAACATGTGATTGCCGGTGTCGGGAATATCTACTGCGATGAGGCATTGTGGCGCGCAGAGATTCACCCAGAACGGCCCGCACATACATTGACCGATCTGGAATATACACGCCTCGTCAAAGCCATTCAGAGGGTGATTGTGTCTGGTATTGAGGCAGGTGGTACCACCGTCCGGACCTATAAGAATGCTTTTGGGGAAGCGGGACAGTTTCAGAAACAACTTGCCGTTTACCAGCGTGCGGGCGAACCATGCTGGCGCTGCGACACTCCGATTGTGAAAATCAAGGTCGGCCAGCGCGGGACCCATTATTGTCCTGTGTGTCAAGTAACGACGCCAGATACGACAGTTGTGGTGGGACTCACGGGTTCCATCGCGACGGGAAAATCCACGGTCAGTCGGTACCTCAAACAGCGAGGAATACCCGTGATTGATTTTGATCAGATGGTGCATAACCTCCAACAGCCCAATACCCCGACCTTGGCAGCGCTCCAGGCACAGTTTGGCCCTGAAATCGTGACAAGGGATGGCGCGCTGGACCGCAAACACTTGGCCAAGCGGGTGTTCAATGATTCTGAGGCGTTAGAGCGGCTCAACCACACTATGCGACCATTTATCGTGGGCGCCCTCCAGGAGCAGTTGGAGGTAGCACGTTTGCATCAAACGCCCCTCGTTGTCCTCGATATCCCGCTATTATTCGAACAGCATTATCAGTGGTGGTGCGATCAGGTGATAGTTGTTTCAACCTCCCCACGCCTGCAGCTGGAGCGCTTGATGGCGAGAAACAATCTCAGTAAATCGGACGCAGAACTTCGGATCGCTTCCCAGATACCGTTAGTAGACAAAGAACAACGAGCGGATGCGGTGATTGATAACAGCGGAACGATTGACGATACCTATTGCCAGGTTGATCAGTGGCTCAGTGAGTTAGAACACGCCTTCCATTTCACGAAGGAATAGGACAGATGGCCACTACATGTAGAAACTAAAAAGATAATAAAAATGGGGATAAGGTTGATCATTTCACTACTTTACGCGATTTGGGTGTGCTATGATATTATCTGTATATAGAGTATCCACGTGAAGAAATGGGCGAAGAGTTTCAGGAATTGGACATCCAAAAAATTCTCGCCAACGAAGGAGTGAACAACATGCACTGCCCAAACTGCCATGAAGAAGGTACTAAAGTTATTGATAGCCGTCCCATCGAGAATGGCACTGCGATCAGACGGCGTAGATCCTGCCCGAATTGCGGGTTTCGGTTCACCACATTTGAGCGACTCGAGCGTCAGCCACTGCTTGTGATCAAGAAGGACGGCAATCGCCAGGAATTTTCCCGGGAGAAATTACTGCGCGGGCTCGTTCGTTCAGCAGAGAAACGCCCGGTTGCGATTGAACAGCTCGAGGATATGACCCGAGAGATTGAATCGGAAATCCGCCAAACTGGGAAGCGCGAAATTCCATCTGAAGTGATCGGAGAAATGGTGATGGATCGCCTGCCGAATGTGGACGAGATTTCCTACATCCGATATGCGAGCGTCTACCGCGATTTCAAGGATGCCTCCGTCTTCTTGAAGGAGATTGAAGAATTGAAGAAGAAACAACAAACCGAAACAGAAGGGCAAACGAGCTTTGATTTTGGGGAAGAGGAACCAAACGACTAGTGAGTGAACCTGCCCCATAAGAAGTGGTATGCGCTCACTATGAAAATAATAGGTACGAGAAATATCACAGTGAAGGGAGAGAGGGGACGTCATGTCAAATTATCCATGGGAAAATCTACGGCCGAATGATACGCTGCAGCTCGTTCAGCGGGAGTGGATCACAGACCAGGCGTGGGCGAATTTACTGGCCCTCTATCTCCCAATTATCGGCAGTGACGCCCACACCCTGTTCCACACGTTCTACCAGCAGATTAACCGAGAAACCTACCAGTCAGAGGTATTGCGTCACAGCGATCTCATGAACATGCTTGTTTGGAATAAGGAGACCTACATTCGTGCACGGGGGCGTCTTGAAGCACTCGGTCTCCTGAAAATTTACACGCGCAAGGAACAATTTCAGGATCCGCAATTACTCGTGTTATTATATGCGCCGGTCTCTCGTCAGACATTCTTTGGCAATGCGACGTTGAGCTCTCTCCTCTATGGGGCTGTGGGCGAGGCAACCTATCAGAAACTCCTCAATGCCGACCAGATCCCCGCATTCCAGAAAATCAAGGGGGAGGAGTGGAAGGAAACGACGGCGCAATTTAAGGATGTATATCACCTGCCGACTCATACCCCGCCAACAGATACCGATGCCAAGATGCATATAACGGATGCTTCAACGGTCAAAATCCCGCTCTCCAAGAGTGGGTTCGATCGTTCGTTCTTCAAGGATTATCTCCAGCAGGGATTTCTCGGGGAGTTAGCAATCACTACCGAAGTTCTCGATATGTCGGAAACCCTCTATCAGCTGTATGGGTACGATGAGGTGGATCTCGCACGTTTGGCTTATCAAGCGGCGGATCTCCGGACGAATACGATTGATGTCAAACGGTATCAATCCCTCGCACTCAAAGCTGCCACGGAACCCCCACGTACGAAGCCGGAGACTGCGACGCGTTCGGAAGTATCCAAACCGAACGCGATCACATCGAATACGACAACGGCCACCTCTCCGTCTACCACCGCACCAGCTGGGCAGCCACTCCAGGAACGCGCGACCGAGGCCAAAAAGCTCGAACAAGCCGTTCTAGAGCAGAGCCAGAAACAATGGAAAGAAAAAGGCCTCACGGATGATCAGCTGGCACTTGCTCGTGATGCGAAGGTATATCACGTCGTTGTGTTTGCTAGATATCTGAAGGAAGCTCGCGGAGGGTTCCTCACCGACAAGGAGATGAAGGGCCTCAATGATATGGTGGCGCGTGGACATCTGAAACCAGAAGTCATCAACATCATGACGTATTATTATCTGATAGAACAAGGAAATGAGAATCTCCGCGTCTACACGCTTCAGAGCACGGAGGATGATTGGTCTCAGAAAAAGATCTATTCTGCCGAGGATGCCCTTTACTACCTCAAAGAACGTCAAGTGAAGCGCCAGGAGCAACTCGAACAGAAACGCTACAACAAGCCAAGGCGCGGGTATCAGGAGCGCATACCACAGTGGTTAGTCGAACAGAAGAAGGGCACGCAAACGTCGAATCAGCCGAACGAAACAGAGCGTTCAACGCAAAAAAAGGCGAGCGACAAATCCAACGCAAACCAAAAGAATACCAACCAGCAATCGTCCTCTGCTTCACAAGGCTCCAAACAAACCACCCAGAAGCAAGCGGATATCAATCAGCGCCTCAAACGGTTAATGAACAAAGGAGGGAATTAGCGCATGCGTAATATTGGCCAGGACATCACCCATGAATTGAATAAATCCAATTACAGAGAGCGTCTCCAACAGATGAAGGAGGAGGTGCTTCGAGATTCTGATGTGCGAGCCTTCCTCCACCAACACGAGTCCGAACTCACTTCGAACGCGATTGATCGCTCCCTCTCAAAACTCTATGAATATGTGCAGGAGAAGCACCGCATCGAAACTCATCAGACGCCGAAATTCCCAAATTACTATCCGCGTTTGATCGTAAACGTGAATTACATCGACATTGAGTATGTACCGACAGAGGAATATCTCGCCAAACAAGCCGAGCGCGAGCGATTGGAGCGAGTGTCTCTCGTTCAATTACCCAAAGACCTCCATCATGCGACATTCGATCAGTTCGATCAGTCCGATCCTGCCCGCCAAAACGCACTCGAGGCCGCGGTGGATTTCGCGGAACAAGTGATTGCCAACCCGGGAAAATTTGTGCAGGCCCCGTACTTCTACGGGCCATTCGGGGTGGGCAAGACGTATCTCCTCGGTGCCATCGCAAATGCCTTTGCAGAACATGACATCGAATCTGTCCTCATTCACTATCCCACCTTCGTCACGTCGCTCAAACAATCCATCAATGACAATACTGTTCAGGATCGCATTGATGAATTGTTAGAGGCACAAATTCTCGTGATTGATGATATTGGTGCGGAGAAGAATACCGCCTGGGAACGCGATGAGGTGCTCGGCGTGGTGCTCCAGGGCCGCATGAGTGAGGGACGTCCCACCTTGTTCAGTTCGAATTTCGATATGGACGATTTAGAGGATCACTTCGCTCATTCGGATCATGGCCAGAGCCACGAACCTGTCAAAGCAGGGCGCATCATGGAACGCATCCGTACTCTCGCACGTGAAGTCGAGATGGGTGGACGCAATCGCCGTTATCAATAACTAAATACTTTTAGAACACAGCCCCCCCAGTTGTTAGCAGGTTGCTAAGGATTGGGGGGCGTCACTATGGAAAGAATCAGCACAGGGGGTCACCGGATAGAAATTATTGATGTGCATTCGCATTTTATTTGTCCAGCATACTAGGAGAGCCTGGAACGCCACGACAAGACGATGGAGGACGGATCCCTGATGCCGGAGTGGTCCGTGGGGAAGCATCTCACATACATGGATCAAGCAGGCATCACGAAATGTCTCCTCTCCCTCTCGTCGCCCCATTTTTATTACGGAGATAGGAATGAAACTGTGTCATTGGGGCAACAGGTGGATGAGTATGCGGCTATGTTGAAACGAGAATACCCCGATCGTTTCCTGTTTGCTGCATCACTCCCCGTACCTGAGATGGACGCGGCTATTCGAGCGGTGGACGTAGCGTATGATGAACTAGGAGCAGATGCGGTGAAACTCCCAACGAATGCGGACGGACTCTATCCTGGCGATGCGCATTATGATTCATTGTTTGAGCGCCTCAATGAACGTCAGGCCGTGGTATTCTTCATCCAACCACGCCAAAGCGTTACCTAGCCGATTGTTTCACGGGTGAAGTACTCCCACTGTTTGAGTTCATGGCGGATACCACGCGCGCTGTTGTGAATCTCATTACATCCGGCACCTTAGAGAAATACCCCAATGTTAAAATCATCGTCCCTCATTGTGGATCCTTTCTCCCAAATATCGTTGACCGTCTCACTGGGATTACCCAGGTGCTCGCAAAGCAGGGGATTGGAGAGGCCGTGGACGTTAAGACCAGCATGCAGTCGTTCTATTTCGATCTGGCAGGGGACATCTATCCAGCTGGCCTCCAGATTCTTCGTACCTTGGTGGATGATGACCACATTCTGTTCGGCGGGGATTTCCCATATACGTCTGTTTTGCAGATTGAACAAAAAATCCATGCCTTAGAGGAGGATCTATCTCTCCAGGAGGCCCTACCAAAATACATGTACCAGAATGCGGAGTGCCTGTTCCAATCCAACAAAAGATAATAAACGACAGGGGAAAATATGCTATAGTGGCAGTGACGTCATTAGTAATGAAAGGCCAATCTAGATAGGGTGATTAACCTAGCAAAAGGTAAAATGGGGGGAAGGCCTGCGCCGACTACTGAAAGCTGATTCTTTAAGGTATACTATATAGGGTGGATACCCATTATCTATTATAGGAAGAGTAGGAGGTATTAAATGATTACTTCTGAAGAAATAAAACGGCGCTTGTGGAATGGTGCCGACAATCTGCGCGGGACGATGGATGCGAGTCGCTACAAGGATTACATGTTAGGGCTGATGTTCTATAAGTTCCTGAGTGATAAGACGCTCCAAACGTTCAAGGAAACGGCGGATCTCCCGGACGATGCGAATGTGTTGGCAGAGTATCGCCAGGCGCACGAGGAATATGGTGCGGAATTGGACCAGATGATTCAACAGGTGCTCGGTTATCATGTGGCGCCGGAATATCTCTACCAGACCTGGGAGGAAGATATTGAGAACGGGGATTTCGAGCTGTCAGAGGTTATGGACAGCCTGAATGCGTTCGAACGCTCCATCACAACCACCGCTGACTCCGATGATTTCAAAGGGCTGTTCTCGAGTTCCGTTATCGATATGACCGACCCGTCTCTGGGGAGCGACCTCAATAAGCGCAGCAAGAACATCCGCGATCTGATCGGGCTATTCGCGGACCTGAACATGGTGGACCTCCAAAACGGCGATATTCTGGGGGATGCGTATGAATATCTGATTGGGCAATTTGCGTCCGATGCTGGGAAGAAGGCCGGCGAATTCTATACGCCCGCACAGGTGAGCGAGGTCATCGCACAGATCATTGCCCGCACGACGGACATTAAATCCATCTATGACCCGACAGTTGGCTCCGGCTCTCTCCTCCTCACAGTTGGGAAGCATCTCACCCCAGACGCCCGGAAGAACCTCCATTACTACGGACAGGAATATATCACTGCAACGTTCAACCTGGCGCGGATGAACCTGTTGCTGCATGGGGTGCGTCCGGAGAACATGACCATCCGTAACGGCAACACGCTCGCCGCTGACTGGCCAGAAGATCCCTCTCGTCCAGGTGAAGGGGTTCAGTTCGATGCGGTGGTAATGAATCCCCCTTATTCTGATAAGAGCTGGAACAAACATGAGGATAAACCGCTCAAAGTCAGCGATCCGCGCTTCTCTGAGTTCGGCGTGCTCCCACCTGAATCAAAAGGGGATTTCGCGTACCTCATGCATGGATTGTACCATCTGAACCAACAGGGGACGATGGGGATTGTGCTCCCTCATGGGGTATTGTTCCGCGGTGATTCTGAGGGTGAGATCCGCAAACGCCTGATTGAGAAGAACAACATTGACGCGATTATCGGGCTGCCAAGTAATCTGTTCACCAATACCGGGATTCCGGTGGCGATTCTCGTTCTCAAGAAGAACCGCAACCTGAGTGATTCGGTGCTCATGGTGAATGCTTCAAGGGATTTTGTCAAAGCAGGGAAGAAAAATAGGTTACGTGAACGAGACATCGCAAAAATCGTGGATACCTACGTCAACAAGTTGGAAATTTCAGGTTACAGCCACCTCGCGACTCGCCAGGAAATCATTGAAAACGACTATAACCTGAACATCCCGCGTTACGTCTCCGCCAATGACGAGGAGATCCCAGAAGACGTCGATGCACATCTCATGGGTGGCATTCCAGAAAGCAATCTCGACCGGCTCACCGCACTCAACAGAGTTGCTAAAGAATTCTTAGTATCTGCAGTGACCCCATTACGTCCAGATTATGTAGAATTAAATATGACGGTGGATCAGATCAAGGATAAAGTTATACATTCCATGGTGGTAGAAGAAGAAATCAAGCAGATTAGACAGTCAGCCAAAGATTACGTGGATTATTATTATTCACTGTTGAAACAAGTTGACCTTAAAACAGATATCTTCAAGTTAAAAACAGGTATGTTAGATGACATCAAGCGGATTCTCAGTCAATATGTGAACGTCGATGAATATGCCGGTTTTCAAGTGGTGGCTGATCTATGGCGCAACACTCTTGCATCTGATATCGAACAGATCTCTAATAACGGATTTTATGTAGCTGGGAGAACACGAAAACCTCATATGGTTACAAAAGGATCTGGGAAAGATAAACATATTGTTCAAGAGGGATGGGAGAGTATTATTATCCCCACTAATCTGATTATTTATTTGATATATAACGATGAGTATTCTGTGATTAATATGATAAAAAATCAATCGGATAGTATAGGAAGTAAGCTTAGCGATTTGGTAGAAGCCGCTAAAAATGAGAATACTAAAGAACATGATGCGCTATATGATGGTTTAAATCTTAATAGATATAATGAGCCAACAGGTAGGTTTGATGAAACTAGAATCAATGCTAAATTGAGAGATCCAGATCTGCAGGAAGAAGACTATAAGCTTCTTCGCAATGTGAAGCAGTTGGTATCCCAACGCAAGAAGTTAAATCACATCATCAACGGCAAGAAAGAAGATCTCAGAGAGTTGGTTGATAATCGCATTGAAAGACTTACTGAGGGCGAGATTAATAAACTCATGAAGAAGAAATGGTTTGACCACTTTGAATCAGAAATGGAAAAGCTCGTTGTTCAACCATTAGAGTATGATATAAATATCCTAAAAATGTTAGATGAGCGATATTCATATCTATTAGATGACATAGAATCTAAAGTTCAACTGAGAGAATCTGATTTAGATGTATTGATAAACGATATGGTGGTGAAAAAATGAAAACTAAAGGGAGAAATTGTATGCCAAGGCGACGCTTTAGATCGTTTGAAGATGCACCACCTTGGAAACAGTATAGGTTAGGGGAGATTACGAGTTCTTATTCAGGAGGTACCCCCTCAGTTGGAAATGAAGGATATTATAATGGAGATATCCCATTTATTCGTTCTTCCGAGATAAATAGTGATGCCACAGAACTATCTTTAACGTTAAAAGGATTGGAGAATTCATCTGCTAAAATGGTTGAGATAGGTGATATACTTTACGCTTTATATGGAGCAACTAGCGGGGAAGTTGGGATATCTAGAATTAATGGAGCTATTAATCAAGCTGTATTAGCCATTCGTCCAGGAAATAACTTTAGCTCTGATTTTATTATGCAGTGGTTGAGATCAAAAAAACAAAGTATCATAAATAATTATTTGCAAGGTGGGCAGGGAAATCTATCAGGAGCTATCATCAAAAATCTTGTGATTACTGCGCCTAGTTATGAGGAACAGAAACTAATAGGAAGCTTCTTTGGAAATCTAGATTCTCTTATTTCTGTTCATCAGCTAAAGATTGATAAGCTAAAAAAACTAAAAACAGCTTATTTATCCGAAATGTTCCCTGCTGAGGGAGAGCGTGAGCCAAAACGCCGATTCAAGGGGTTCACTGACGCTTGGGAACAGCATAGGTTAGGGGAAGTATGTAGTACTTTCGAATATGGACTAAATGCTGCTGCAAAAGAGTACGATGGAGAAAATAAATATCTACGTATAACGGATATTGATGATGAGAGTCGAGGATTTTCTCAAAAAGAACTAGTATCTCCTGATATTGATTTATCTGATAAGACTAATTATCTATTATCTGAAGGAGATATAGTGTTTGCTCGTACGGGAGCAAGTGTTGGGAAGACGTACATCTATAAAAAAGAAGATGGTACGGTCTATTTTGCTGGTTTTCTTATTCGAGCAAAAACTAAGCAGGCGTATGACGCTGAGTTTATATTTCAAAATACCTTAACTGATAAATATAATGATTTCGTCCGTATTACTTCTCAACGTTCTGGCCAACCAGGAGTAAACGCTCATGAATATGGAGAGTATTACTTTTTTGTTCCTAAATCAAAAGAGGAACAAAGTAAAATAGGTCATTTTTTGCGAGGCATAGATGATCTCATCTCCCTTCATCAGCGTAAGCTCGAAAAGCTGAAACGATTGAAGGCAGCGTTCCTGAATGAGTTATTCGTTTAGTCAGAGCGTGAGTAAAACATCTGATTTTCTAGAAGAATCACCGATTGAACTTAACTGATATATGTAGTGCACCGCTGGAAATAAGTGGTGCACTTTTAAGTTGTATAATAGGATAGCGATAAAAGAAAGAAGAAGTTCATAATGAAAATTGGACCTAGAATGCCTAGTTTAAAAAGACGATTTAAGACCAAAACGACAGGATACATTAAACGACAAATAAAGCTAATAGAAGCATTATGGAGTGATTGATAGAAGTTCTCCTTTCATTAATAGTATATAAAGTGTTATTCAGCCAAAATAGTTTATGGGAAAATAAGATAAAAGTTATTGAAAAGGGTTGGACTGAGGCCTAGTAAGCAAACACGCTTGGGAACAGCATAGACTAAAAGAAATATCCATTTATAAAAATGGAATAGG
>JAUMZE010000007.1 GCA_030528285.1 Aerococcus sp.
TTCAATCCCTACACATTTGGTTCGTCTTCTTTATTCAGTTTTCAAAGGCCTATCAATTAACTCGTTGCGTCTGACCGATGCAACTCAAGCAGTTTACCATGTTGTAATCGACTTGTCAACCACTTTTTAAAATTATTTTTTCGCATCAGAGGTCTAACGCGAAAAAATTGTATCATCACCTTAGCGCCAACGTTTAGCTCTCAAAGTGACAACTCCCTTAGTCTACCATGTTTCACACGTATGTCAACTGTTTTTTCAAAAAACTTACCTCGCCAGCAAAAAACTCTGTCGTCGCGTCTTAATGCCCCAAGCAGAGCGCATTAAGCCCTCACAGAAGCAACTAGCCTCTCTGATACAACAAACGATCAAGCAGGTTCTCTCTAACGGGGCATCCTCCCATTGAACCATCCCCCTCCTCTCACAGTGCGCGCTGACAATGAATCCCCCCACTAAGATACCGGAGTCCTAGGTTGTCCCTGCCACAATGTGATGGACCACTTACTGATGATAATCCGCTAACTCCTACTATATCTTCTCTTAAGATGCTGTAGAAAGCTCACGGATCCTCCAATTTGACACCAGCCCTACTGAGGCGTTACGAATCGCTCACTGATGCCTCAGTTTGATTCCTGTCCCGCTAAGATACCAAAAATCGCTCACTGATTCTTCAGTTTGACCCAGGTCTCGCTAAGATACTACGAACTCCTCTATGATAAGCTCCCTTGATAGTCCTAATTAAAACACCTATCTCCCTCACTAACAGACGACAGAGTTCCGTATAAACCACTCGTTTGGCACCCAGCGGCTTTGTTCGTAAGTGGATCACTTCACCTGGCGCACTCCTGTCTAATGGATCACTACTCTAAACACAAAACGCGGTTAGGACCTTCCTGACAAATCTTGTCCCTGCCTATAACCGCCTTTTATCTACTCTTCTAGCTACCTTTATCTCTACAAACGCTACCTATTCTTCTACTCATACCATTCTTTCAGCTAGGTTCAAATACATCTCCTCAGCTGAGCGCTACTCCTCATGTGACAGGTAGTACTGGCAGATGTGTTGGTACTCCTGGTTCACCGCCGCTAGTTTGCCATCTTGGACCCACTGATAGAACGCGTGCCCGTACGCTAATAGCTGCTGATGAACAGCGGCGGGCGTCTCTTGGTAAGCTTGGACAATCTGCTGCCCCTCTGACAACGCCAAATCGAAATGATCATGCAGATACGCTAATAGGAAATTGGTCAAGCGGTTCAGCGCCACCGTCGATTCCTGTCTACCCACCTGCTCCTGAAAGCCAAGCACAATCCCAATCAATAGGTACAACTCACTCGCGCTCAATGTATCTATGCGTGTCCCCAATAAAATATGAATCAACTGTTCGATCTGTTCCGTCGCCTGATTGAGATGTTCGAGCTCATGTTGATCAATCTGATAATGGCGCTTCTGTTCGAGTAACTGCGCCAGCTTGGGAAAGTGATCGCTGAAGGCCACCTCATCACTCGGCAAATCCTCCATGCGTTCTGCCGGGGTCGCCTGCTGGAAGGTATCATTGTAGACAAAGAATTTCTCACCTTGTTTGCGCGCCAATTGGAGATCCGTGCCCACAGGATAGGCGAAAATCTGCGCTACAGCCGGCTCTAACGCCACCAGATCAGCATATGCAATATATTCTGGGGCCTCACGCTTCAATGACTGCTGGGTATCATGCAAACTTAAGAACCGCCACCCGCTATCTTCTGGACGATTCGGTGATTCACGCCATGCCCACAATAATTCTCCACCCCGCTCACTCAATCGTTTTGAGATCAGGCTATAGGTCCCTTGAGGAAACCACTCATGGATTTTCATTGTTGTTCCCCCCTTTAGTTAGATCCTCATCAGCATAGTAGATAGGAAGTTATTGAGCGCGTGAAGCCCAATTGGATATTCAATCCTCCCCGTCCGATAATACGTCCAGCTGAAGACGAACCCCATCAAGAAATATGTCAGGAAATGAATCCAGAGTGTCGTCACATGGAGCGACGCAAAAACGAGGGCACTCACGATCATTCCAACATACGGCCATTTGGGAAAGAGATAGCGCATGATGAGCCCACGCATGAGGACCTCCTCGCGTACAGGTGCGTAGATTGAAAAGACGAGGATGTTCTTCCATACTGCCATCTGTGGCATCGCACTCTCTAGGATCTGTTCATTCGCTGGTTGGATCTGCTCCGGATAGAGCCACGCCGTTAGATTAGACATGCCGATTTGGGCGATCGTAATGAATAGCATCCCGATCAGCCACTGAGCGACTTGATGACGACTGAATCGAAAACCGCCAAACAACTTGAGCCCCGCACGCTGCAAGATCACAATAAAGAGCACTGTCCAAAGCACTGTTGGGATTAGAAAATACAACGGGTAGGCGTTGAGTGTAATCAAGAGCTGATCGGAGCCTGTGATACCCAGATGCCCTATCGCATAGGCTGCTGCGCCATTTTGAATCACAAAATCCACAACAATAAAAAGCAGGAGCAATAAGATCACCTTGAGCCACTGACTCTGTTTTGGGTAGTTATCCTTGATCCATTTGGTTGTCTGCATAGTTTTCTCCTTTTACATGGGTTGGGACGTACGAATGGTCCTACTGATGGTTTCGATGACACTCATCAGTCGTTTGATGCGTGGCGGCCGTGGGAGGTGTGGTTTCGTTTGGGTGATCTTCTACTGTCTCACGATCTCGTTCCTTCGCTAGGTGATTGTCGGATGTTTCTTCTATTGTTCTATCCCCCACCTCACTAGTGAAGCGTTCTACTGGTTGCTTTTGTGCTTGGTCTGAATGATCCACTCCTGCTGGTTCTCCTCCCTGCTCCTCCATCCATCGAGCGCGATCGTCGGCTTTGGAGGCCTCCATCTGTTCTTTTAAGTCTAATTGGTTAGACGTTTGCTCCGCGTATTTCTTCATTAAAGCAGAAGATCCTGAGAGAGAAAGCGGAACTTGTTTTGAGAGCCTGAGGACGTTCGGATCAATGGATGATTTTGGATGCATGCGATTCGTCATTTCGCCATTACGCCCCCTAAGCCTCCGTGGAGAACGACGAATAAATTTCAAGAACCGCTGCCCCATAATGATCGACACCAAAGAATCCACCGTAAACACCGCGAGCGCAATCGCCAGTGCAATGAAGAGGGTCGTCGATAATTCAGCGAGGCCACGATGCGTATCGCCGCGGAATAGGTAAAATGCCGTGCGATACATCCCCCCACCCGGAACCAACGTGAAGAATCCCGGGATGAAGAAGACAGTCACTGGCTCGTGAAACATCCGTGCAAACCAGTGGGACATGCCGGCAATCACGAGTCCAGCCACATAATTCGCCATGGGGAGGCTCAGATTGAACTGGTTCAGCGCCAATAAGTATGTCCCCCAGCCAACCACATCAATGATCGACACCTTAAACATCAAGTTGCGCGGGCCCTCAATACTCAGCGTGCAAAAGATCCCTACCACGTAAGCGGCTACTAATTGCATGAGGTAGCCACTCATAGGATCACACTCCTCATCACGGCCAGCCCAACCACAGACCCAAGCGCGATCATCAACGCACTGAAGAACGCCTCCATCATGCGCGCGCCCCCAGCCAGATAATCTTCACGGAAAATATCTCTGAGAGAGTTCGTAATCGCAGTCCCTGGCACCATGGGCATCAGGGAAGCTATGATAATCGCATTCGGATCAGCTGTTTTGAGTACCGTTGTATAGAGCAGATACGCGCCAATTGTCACGCATGTAGACTGGACCACATTCTGGAGCGCCTCATTCAACAGATAGCGATCCATATAGTGCATCACGAACGCCAACACGATCCCATTAATGAAGGAACCAATCACCTCTGCTGTCGTTCCACCAAAAATCACGCAGAAACTGACCGCCAGCCCAACGACACCCACTGAACTCCAGAAGGTATTATACTGCGGCTTGTTGGAGCGGATATACTGCAGCTCTGTCAATGCCTCGTCCACCGTGATTTTGCCACTGAGGAGCTTTCTGGAGACGGTATTCACCTGAGAGATCTTATTCAAATTATTGCTGCGCCGGGTGATACGCTTGATACCGACATAGCTCCCATTCGTTTCAGTGGGATCATCGAGGAGGGCATAGATACTCGTGGAGAACGACACCGCCACCGCATAGGCTGATTTAGAGTAGGTGAGAATGCGGTTCATCGTATCCTCCACACGATAGGATTCCGCATTACTCTCGCACATAATCTGACCGGCGAGTAATGCGACTTCGAGAATTTTCTTCTGATGGATCGTCTTTTCCACTGGGCACGCCCCCTTCTTTGTTTTATCTAGGTTGATTGTATCATAGCATCCCCCAGTCGTTAATGATCGCCCATGCGCCTTTACCTTTCACTAAAATAAAAACTTCCACTCCGTTAGTACCGGTCAATGGCACCAAACAGTTAGACGAGATCTATCACTGTTTGGCACGATCACTACTGACTAATGAACTGGAAGTTTTCATCCGTTATCTATTCTTTCATAGTTGAAGCATCCTCTTCGCCCTCGAGATTTAATTCATTCAACGCATCTCGTAACTCCTGAGCGACCCGATCGCGGCCCACACGGAATTTCTCATCCTCTCGGAAACGAATCGGCTCTCCAAAGCGAATATAACGCTCATGTTTATCGGAAAATATCGGCACGAAATTAATATGCTCGTGGAATTTGCGATGGTACATCTTCTCTAAATGAAGAAAGCCGGCGTAAATCTCCCCTGTTGCCCCCGAATCACTCGCATAATCCTGATCCGGAAAAATCAACACAGGAATGCCCGCTTGGAGTGTTTCGATCGATTGGTTCATCGTTTTGACAATGTCACGTGATCCCCGAAATACAGGAATGGCCCCCATCGATTTCGTCCCCAAAGAAATAATATGCGCAGCCGGCCACGCTAATATTTTTGCGAGCCAAACAGGGAGATGAAATCGTTTCGTGAAGGTCCAATGAACATAATGGTTGTAACAATCCTTGGTACGGCTGAATACCCCGAGCACCCAGATTCTCACAAACATCGGAATCCAAAGCATAATCGTGAACGGTCCCACCAGATTTTGGTGATGCGAGACGAGCACAACTGGACCATCCACTTTCGGCGGTTTTTGAAAACGATAGCGCTTGAAGAAGAGACGTGCGAGATGCCGTAAAATCTGAAAAAACGAACCGTAATGCGTGGGTGTCATCTGACAGTGCCTCCACCTAACAGACACTCAGGATGCCGTTTTGCGTGGATCATTTCACCCGCAATCGCTAAGGAATCGTTCAATACATGGTAATGGCTCGGCTGATTTTCTACATAGACAGTTTCGATCGGGACCTCCGCATAGCTTGCTTCTAACAGGGTCATGGCAATTAACACGTTCATTTCGTATTCAAATTTCTGGCCAGGAATCGACGCCATCAGCAGTAACTGTTCTCGTCGAAATGCGCGCAATCCCGTCTGTGTATCCTGATAGTACGTCCCGAACAGCCACTGAAAGAGGCGTGAGGTTGTTTGGTTCCCCAGTTTGTTCTTACGTGGGGTGTATTCATGATCGAACGCACGAACACCAAGCACCCAGTTATTATCGCTCGAGAGCAATACATCCGCCACATGGAGCACGTCTTTTACGAGGAGCTGCCCGTCCGCATCCGTCGTCACGATGCCTTCGATTTCTCGGTGGTGCTTCAACAGATAGTCATAAGCTGTCCGGAGTCCCACCCCCTTGCCACGATTAATCAGATGATGGAGCACCTCCACCTGTTCATAGCCCGCCAAGGTCTCAAATAACGCCGCTTGATCATCGGTATTCCCGTCATCGATCACAATCACGAGACGCACTTCATTAATTAATTGCTTTACATAGTCGATTAATGAGGGATCAGGAACATAGGCTGGAATAATAACCGCTACATTACGCATTGATTTTCCTCCTGTCTCAGTATTGATTCACTGGTTTTATTGCTTATCATTCTATCATATTGCCCGCGCTTCTTAATGCTCAAACGCCCACCTAGAATGGGACAGTCTGTGTGAAAGTGATGAATGACCCTCACCACTCACGGAAAGAAAACACGTTATCTGCCTCCATCCGTCGACAGTACTTCTAACCTTCCTCCACAATAGGTTCTGGTGGCATGCGGAAGGTCAATAATAGGAGGGTCAGCGTCATAAAGAAGGAAAGACCAATCACGTGCGAATGGAACCAATGACTCCCAACACTCACAGCCATCGCGCCAATCAAATATCCTCCAATCAGTGCCCCCATCCGTTTCATCGTACGCACGGCCCCATTATGCTCATTCGATACTGGATTCTTGTAATAATCGAAAATACTCTCAGACAATGTGCGCAGATTCCCCGTCATCATCAAATGGGAGAAACCACCGCCCTGTAGCAGGCGAAATTCCTCAAACTCACTCGCAGCGCACATCGAGAGCAGCCCATTCACCACAATCGTAGGCAGCAGGTCATAACCGAAACGAACAATGAGGAGAATCAGTAACATCAAGCAGAGCACATAGCGATGACGACGCAGGAGATTGTAATGACGAATCCCCCGATATTGGAGATAGCGCACCACGAAGACCCCCAGCATGAACGAGAACACGGATACCAATAGTGGAATTAACTTGCTCCAGTGGCCGGCCCCAATATTCACCGCTAACTTCACCATGTTTCCGCTCTGAAAGCCAGCAAATGTCCCATCGCAATATAAATATGTGAAAGATGTCAGTGTGCCACTGTTCGCTGTCAATAATAATCCATATGGCAGCTGCTGCGTGGACTGGTGCTGGGTATGTTTCATCTCTTATGACACCTCATTGTTCGCTCTAATTTCTTTTATCATTTTAGAACAAAATATAGGTTGCAACCAGACTGACTTGAAAGCAAATGAAAGCAGAGGAAAGGTACAAACGCTTTTAATAAATAAGCAACACATCTCTTCATTACAAAGTGCACACTCCTCCCCACTAAAATAAAGTGCATTCCTCTCTAAAATAAAGTACCGTCTCCCATCGTCACTCCTACTTCACCAGTAATCGCGTGACATTCGCGCTTGTTTGTTGGATCGCATGTTTAGCATTTCGGAGCACGTCCTCCAAGTCACCGGGTTGTTTGATCGTCCCAAAAATTGAGATGACTCCCTCCTGATACAGCGCAGAAACGTCCCCATCAATACTACCCGCAATCACAATCACGGGCTTGCCGTATTTCTTGGCGGTTTTAGCGACTCCCTGGGGCGTTTTACCGTATTGGGTTTGATCATCAATTCTCCCCTCACCTGTGAATACCACATCCGCCGCTGAGATGCGCTGCTCGAGATGAGTGGCTCTAATCACCACATCCACGCCAGGTTGGACCTCTGCCCCTAGAAAAGCCATCAGTCCTGCTCCGATTCCGCCACCAGCACCGGCACCAGGATTATTAGACACATCCTGCCCTACCTGCGCTCTCAACACTTCACCGTAACGCGTCAAAGCGGCATCTAACACCTCTTGACTCTCTTCATCCGCGCCTTTTTGTGGACCAAAGACAGCGGTCGCGCCCGTACGCCCTGTGAGTGGATTCGTGACGTCGCTCGCCATAATGACACGGGCCTGTTGTAAGCGTGGATCGAGTTCGCTCACGTCGATCGTTTCGAGATCCGAAAGAGCTGCCCCGCCCAGTTTCAGTGACTTGTGATTGGCATCGTAGAATTTCACGCCGAGCGCCTGCGCCATGCCTGCTCCACCGTCATTCGTCGCACTCCCACCGAGGCCGATAATGATCGTTTCTGCCCCTTGATCCAAAGCAGCGGTGATTAATTCGCCCACGCCATATGTCGTCGCGATTCTAGGATTCAACGCTCTCTCTGGTACGAGATCGAGGCCACTCGCTGCTGCCATCTCGATTACAGCCGTCACCCCGTCACCGAGGATGCCATACGTCGCCTCTACCTGTTGATTAGGCAGTGGTCCTTGCACCGTCTCCGTGTAGCACTTCCCTTGTGTCGCTAGGACCATCGCTTCCACTGTCCCGTCGCCACCGTCCGCCATGGGGATTGCGATCACATCCGCCTCTGGGAGAACGGAGTGAATACCTGCTGCCATCGCGTCACAGACTTCTTTGGCTGAGAGGGAGCCTTTGAATGAATCAGGGGCTAATACAATACGCATCGCTATCTGCCTCGCTTTCTCGTCACATGTAATAATGATAGTTCTATCCTATCACTTTTTCGATGCAACAAAAAAGCCAGCGTTTCAATCACGCTGACTTCTCGTCAATAACGATGGGCTCTGAGGGGCTCGAACCCTCGACCCACGGATTAAGAGTCCGTTGCTCTACCAACTGAGCTAAGAGCCCGTTTCAATGACTACTTAACTATCATAACTGCTGAGCGATTAAAAAGCAACCCCTTTTTTGAAAAGATTAGGCGTCTGCCGAGGAAACTTGATGATATCTGTTTATCGTCAAACGGCTGTTCCTGTCCCTGTCTTCACTTTTCATGAAAATATCAACGGAGGGCCCTCTGTCAGTAGATTTATCATTTTCAAAAGCGTATCATTAACTTACTAACAAAGGAAAGGGGATCATACAATGGGACAAGTAACACATCTCTATGATTTATTCCAACCTGAACACTACGACATCTATCTGGATGTTAATCGAGAAACCAAATCATTCACAGGAATTACGAAGATTACAGGGCACGCCTCAACAACAGATATTGCCCTCCATCAGAAATTCCTCACGATCAATGAAGTCAAGGTGAACGGTACAGACGTTGAATTCAACTTCAACGACAAGGACGAAATAATCACCTTCAGCGTGCCAGAAGCAGAGGACGTTAGATTAGAAATCAGCTACTCCGCTAAATTAACGGACACGATGATGGGGATCTATCCTTCTTACTATGAAGTGGATGGCGTCAAAAAACAACTCGTCGGAACCCAATTTGAGACGACCTTTGCGCGCCAAGCATTCCCATCGATTGACGAACCCGTGGCCAAGGCAACATTCGACCTCGCCATTAAATTTGACGAACACCCCGGCGAAACCGTCATCAGCAACATGCCAGAAATCGGCGTAAAGGATGGCGTTCACACCTTCGATACAACGGTCAAAATGTCCACGTATCTCGTTGCCTTCGCGTTTGGCGACATGCAGTCCAAACTCACCGAAACCAAATCGGGTGTGAAGATTGGGGTCTTCGCAACTAAAGCACACGAAGCCAAAGAACTCGATTTCGCATTGGACATTGCAAAACGCTCGATCGAATTCTACGAGGATTACTACCAAACCTCCTATCCACTCCCACACTCCTGGCAACTCGCTCTCCCTGATTTTTCCGCAGGTGCGATGGAGAACTGGGGATTGGTAACCTATCGTGAGGCCTACCTCTTGTTGAATCCAGAGAACACCTCGCTCGATACCAAACGCCTCGTTGCGACCGTCATCGCTCACGAACTCGCCCATCAATGGTTCGGGGATCTCGTCACGATGAAATGGTGGGACGATCTATGGCTAAATGAGAGTTTCGCAAACATGATGGAATATGTCGCAGTGGATGCGATTGAACCAGACTGGCACATCTGGGAATTGTTCCAGACTTCCGAAGCTCCAGCAGCTCTTCAGCGGGATGCGACGGATGGGGTTCAGTCTGTACATGTGGACGTGAATGACCCAGCAGAAATCGACTCCTTGTTTGACGGTGCGATCGTCTATGCGAAGGGCTCCCGTCTCCTCGTGATGGTGCGTGCACTCATTGGGGACGACGCATTACGCGAAGGACTCAAGCATTACTTTGCCGCTCATCAATACAACAATGCGGTCGGGAGCGATCTCTGGCAAGCACTCGGTAAATCCTCCAAGCTGGACATCGGTGCGATCATGAACTCCTGGCTCGAACAACCCGGCTATCCTGTTTTGAACGTCTCCGTGAAGGACGGCAACCTCACCATCGAGCAACAACAATTCTTCATCGGGGAAGGCGAAGAGGTGAACCGTCTCTGGCAGGTACCACTCCATGCGAACTTCGACCAGGCACCGCAGCTCCTCACCGAAAAAGTAACGACGATTGGAAACTACCAAGATCTGCGCCAACAAACCAACCAACCGCTGCGCTTCAACGTTGGAAACACCTCCCATGTTGTGGTGAACTATGCACCGGAACTGCTCCAAGATATTTTGGAGGACGCCGACAACCTCACCCCGATCGATCAACTACAGCTGTTGCAGGATCTGCGTCTGCTCGCAGATAGCGGGATGACCTCCTACGCTGAACTGATTCCACTCCTGGAGACCTTCAGCAGTAGCACGGCCACCATCGTCAATGAGGCCCTGTACGGCATCGTGAACCGCCTGAAACTCTTTGTAGAACCAGAATCTGCGGAAGAACAACAACTCAAACAACTCGTAGATCATCTGAGCGCCAAACATGTGAACCGCCTCGACTGGTTACCGAACAGAGACGACAATAACGATGATCTCCTCGTTCGTCCGCTCGTTTTGAGTGCCTCCCTGTATGCGGAAAATCCAGAAACCATTGAGCAGGCACATGCTCTCTTTACCGAAAACAAAGAAGACATGCTTTCAATGTCCTCCGATATCCGTGCCTTGGTGCTCCAGAATGAAATGAAGCACTACAACACTGATTCACTCTTTGATCAGTTGCTCAATGCGTACAAGAAGACGAGTAATAGCTCCTACAAAGAGGACATCCTCTATGCCCTCACGTCTCCGAAGAATGCGGATCAGCTCAAGCAGATCGTGGGTGCCTTCGAGGACGCCGACACCATCAAGCCACAAGATTTACGTTCGTGGTATTTCCGCACCTTAGTCAATCCAGCCGGTGAACAGATGGCATGGGATTGGCTCCGGAATGAATGGGGCTGGCTTGAGGCAACAGTTGGTGGCGACATGGAATTTACCACCTACATCACCGTTACTGCGCGTCACTTCCACACTAAGGCACGTCTCAATGAATTCAAGGACTTCTTCAATCCAATGCTTGACACCCCAGGCCTCACCCGTGAAATTGTCATGGATACCAAAGTCATCGCCAGTCGTGTGAACATGATCCAACGCGACCAGGCGAAGGTGCAAAAAGCAATTGGGGAGAGTGTAGCAGCTTTGTAAAAAGTCTGTGGTCATTCACTCATCACTAAATAATCATTATCCCGTCTATCTACTGTTTAAAACAGCGCATGGACGGGATTTTTGTATGGAGATTAAACTTCAAAAAATAGATTCAAGGGCGCTTACTCTACAATCTGAGCGAGTTCCATTATAATTAAGATATGATGAACGATTAAAACCCATGTATGAAACGTCTCATCGCTTCTAAGGAGGTAATTGTATGGATAAATTCCAAGCCTACGTCGTAAGAAAAACAGAGAACCAGATTACCGGACAGATTGAGCAATTAACCGTGGATGACCTCAGTGATGGCGAGGTGCTGGTTGAGGTGGCCTACTCCAGCGTAAATTATAAGGACATGCTGGTGAACCAAATCGACGGGCATATTACGGACGAATACCCGATGATTCCAGGGATTGACCTCAGTGGCGTGGTCTTAGAGAGTACAGACGAACGATTTCACCCTGGGGATCCTGTCATTGCGACAAGTTACCAGATCGGTGTGACACATACAGGGGGTTACAGTGAATACGCACGCCTCCATAGTGATTGGGTGCTGCCACTGCCTGAATCCCTCTCGCTCAAGGATGCTATGATCTTCGGGACAGCAGGATTGACCGCTGCACTCTCCGTGGACCGACTGGAGCGAGCGAGCATGGATGCGTCCGATCAACCTGAGATTGTGGTCAGCGGAGCGTCCGGTGGGGTCGGAAGCATTGCCCTCGCTATCCTCCATCATCTGGGATACCAGAATCTCACCGCCATCATTCGAAAAAGTTACCAGGAAGGATTAGTCCGTTCACTCGGCGCATCAGATATTCTCTATGCCCATACATTGACCGAGAATCCGCCGCGTCCACTGGGGCATCGTCAATTTGATTTCGCCGTGGATACCGTCGGAGGCGAGATCACGAACCAGTTGATTCCGATTATTAATCACCAGGGCGCACTCACCCTCTGTGGTCGCGTGGGAGGCGTTGATCTAAACTTCGTGGTCTTCCCATTCATCTCCAGAGGCGTCCAACTGATTGGGATTGATTCCGTCAACTGCCCAATGCCACTTAGAAAACATGTTTGGGAACGGATCGCCACGGAATGGAATATCGCGAGTCAGCTTAATTTCAATGAAATCTCCCTCAATGAACTGCCAGAGACTTTCGAAGCGTTAAAGGATGGCAAGCATCTCGGGCGGACGATTGTAGCGATCAATCCAGATGTTAAATAATTACGTCTGAGTGGTTTACAAAGGATTTACACTTTAAAATTATAAGCAATACACTTATCTTGCTATCTCTTAGAATATATTTATAAAAATCATCATCACAAAAAATCCCTCCGTCGTATCACATACTGACATGGCGGAGGGATTGTCCTATTATCACTAGCTCTTTATTACCAAATTTGTTTCAACACATTCGTTTGTTTGCGGTCTGGCCCCACTGAGAAGGTTGCGAGTTCCACATCAATCAATTCACTGATGCGTTCCAGGTAATGACGCGCATTATCCGGGAGCTCTTCCAACGTCTTAGTTTTGGTAATATCTTCGGACCAACCTGGGAGGGTTTCATAAACTGGTTTGCAGCTGTTTAATTCTTTCAAACTGGCTGGGTAGTAAGTAATTTGGGTGCCGTCTGGCTTTTCATAGGCGACACAGATCTTCACTTCATCCAAACCGGAGAGAACATCCAAGCAGTTCAAGCTCAAGTGGGTGAGCCCAGAGACTTGTTTGGAATGCTTCATTACAACCGCATCAAACCACCCAATGCGGCGTGGACGTCCCGTAGTCGTTCCATATTCATGCCCCACTTCACGGATCCGGTCACCCGTTTCATCGAGTAATTCAGTTGGGAATGCGCCCTCGCCCACACGTGAGGTATAGGCCTTGCAGACGCCGATCACGTTATCAATCTTCGTAGGTCCAACCCCTGCGCCGACCGTGGCCCCCCCTGCGACTGGATTGGAGGAGGTTACGAATGGGTAGGTCCCTGAATCGATATCCAACATGTTCGCCTGTGCCCCTTCAAACAGCACATTTTCGTTCTGATCCAATGCGTCATTCACCAATACGGAGGTGTCCGTCACATACTGTTTGAGTTCTCGGCCGTATGCATAGTATTCATCGTACATCGTTTGGTAATCGAGTGCTTCGCCACCGTAAACCTTCGTGATGAGGGCATTCTTCAGTTCGAGGTTCGCTTTCAATTTTTCCGCAAAGGTTTCTTCCTCGATCAAATCGCACATCCGAATCCCGATCCGTTGTGCTTTGTCCATGTAAGCAGGTCCAATCCCTTTGTTGGTGGTACCAATTTTGCCGTCGCCGCGTTTTGCTTCTTCGAGAGCGTCCAAAGCAATGTGGTATGGCAAAATGACATGCGCACGGTTCGAAATACGTAATCCCGAAACGTCCACGCCACCATCCCTGAGGTAGTTCAATTCATCGACGAGAGATTTAGGGTTCACGACGACACCATTCCCAATGATCGATAATTTCTCTGGACTAAAGATCCCAGATGGCACCAAATGCAGAGCGAACTTCTTCCCATCGAAATGAATAGTGTGCCCGGCGTTGTCCCCACCACCGTAGCGGACAATTAATTTTGCGTCTTCAGAGAGGAAATCGGTAATTTTACCTTTTCCTTCATCGCCCCATTGCGTTCCAACGACTACTGTTCCAGCCATAACTCTCTTCTCTCCCTATTGATCTTCCTGTCTGAAACTGACAGAAGAAAATTTATTAAATTCCTTGGTAAAAATAAGTTTCACAGTGCCACGTGCACCGGAGCGGTTTTTCTCGATGATGACTTCGACGATATTGTTATCATCATTTTCACCCTCATCGTCGTCATCGCTCCCGCCGTGTTCATAATAATCGTCACGATATAAAAACGCAACAATATCTGCATCCTGCTCGATGGATCCCGACTCACGAATATCACTCAAAACTGGTCGCTTGTCCTGGCGCTGTTCCACACTCCGCGATAACTGCGACAGTGCGATTACCGGGACATGTAATTCTTTCGCGAGTTTCTTCAGCTGCCGAGAAATCTCGGAGACCTCCTGTTGCCGGCTCTCCCCGTGACGTGAGGATTCGATCAGCTGCAGGTAATCGATTACGACTAAATCAAGTTTGCCCTTCTCCTGCAAGAGACGTCGTGTTTTCGCACGAATCTCGGACATGCGGATCCCTGGAGTATCGTCAATATAGATCTCTGAATCCCCGAGCGCCCCCATCGCGATAATGAGGTCCGACCACTCCTGTTCCAGCAACTGCCCCGTCCGCAATCTCCCTGCGTCAATGCTTCCTTCCGCGCAGAGCATCCGGTTCACCAACTGTTCCGCCCCCATTTCGAGGCTGAACAGAGCCACCGTTGCCCCCTGTTTCGTCGCCACATTTTGGGCAATATTTAACGCAAAAGCCGTCTTACCTACACCGGGACGTGCTGCCACAATCAGCAATTCCTCTGCCTGCAACCCCGCCGTCATTCGGTCCAAATCCGGATAGCCAGATGGTAACCCTGTGACTGCGGAATGATCCTTGGAGAGTTCCTCAATATTATTGATGGATTGTTGCAGGACATCCCCAATATGCACGAAGCCATTGCGGTTGCGCTTCTCCGAGACACTGAGGATGCTCTGCTCTGCATCATCCAGAATCTGCTCCAACTCTTCGCTATTCTCATAGGCGTGGTTAGAGATTTCATTCGCCGAGGCAATCAGACGTCTGAGGATCGCGTTCTCCTCCACAATGCGGGCGTAGTACTCCGCATTTGCAGCAGTTGGCGTACTCTCCGCTACCTCGAAAATATAATCCACTCCGCCGACATTCTCCAACTGATTCTGGCGCTGCAGTTCATTCTGCACCGTCAGCGTATCAATCGTCTCCCCTCGTTCATTCAGCGTAGACATAGTGCTGAATATCACTTGATGGGCACGTTTGTAGAAATCAGCAGTATCAATATATTCGTTTACCGTAATGTAGGTCGCTGGGTCTAGGAAAATCGACCCCAACACTGCTTTCTCCGCATCAATATTCTGCGGCGGAATTCGATTAAGAATATCATCTGCCATTCG
This sequence comes from Aerococcus sp., assembly GCA_030528285.1. Classification (GTDB taxonomy): domain Bacteria; phylum Bacillota; class Bacilli; order Lactobacillales; family Aerococcaceae; genus Aerococcus. Next base: position 15,222 of record JAUMZE010000007.1, read on the forward strand.
CTATCACTCCCATCCGTCCATCGAGGCAACACTCCTATTATACAGATAATTCCCCTCTGATGGTATGTAAAAGCCCGATTCAATCGAGAGGCGCATGCATTAGGGAAAGGGAAGGCGTGATATTCATCATAACTGTATAAATAAATAATATTACTTCAGCGTCAATGAGTGACCAGAGGATGTTAACTCATAAAGTGTTAACAAATGATATGTGTTGCAAAATTAACTATCGAGGCTTCCAGATAGTAAGTGCTATTCTTATTGCTTTATCCTTCTTCTCCCTGATCGATAGGACGAATCACGCGGGCGGGATTACCGGCCACAATCACATTCTCCGGCACGTCATGCGTCACCACCGAACCAGCACCGATCACACTGCCACTCCCAATCGTTACCCCGGGCGTCACCACAACACTACCGCCGAACCACACATTATCCCCCACACGAATCGGGAAGGCGCGCTCCATGCCCTGATTGCGGCGTGGGTAATCAAGCGGATGATCAGCCGTATAGAACTGGCAGGACGGCCCGATGAACACATGATCGCCGAAACTGATCGGCGCACAATCGAGGAAATAACAGTGGTGGTTGATGTAGCAACCTTTCCCGAATGAGGTATTGATGCCATAATCGACCGTCACCGGTGTTAATAACTCCATCTCCTCACCCAAGTTATCCACTGTGAATAACTTTTCTAGCCACTGTTGCTTCTTCTCCTTATCCACAGGGGAAATCTGATTCAGCTCAAAGTTCGTCTGCATCGCCTGTTGATAACATTGTTTGAGCTCTGGATCGCGTGACCCTACATACCATTCCCCACTCATCATCTTCTCAAATTCTTTACCCATCGTACCCTCCTCTATCCATAGAAAAAAGAGCCCACGCCAGACACAACGAGTGCCCCCACTAATAAATATAGCGGGCACTTTCTTAATCTGCGTAAGCTCATACTCAATCGTCTACTATTCTTCAATCACATGAACGCGGATGGTTGCTTCCACGTCTGGATGTAATTTCACAGGGACATTGCGGAAACCAAATGCACGCAATGGTTCTTCCAGATCGATCTTACGTTTATCGACTTTGATGCCGTGTTGTTTTTCCAGGGCTTGAGCAATTTGTTTGGATGGGATCGATCCGAATAAACGCCCATCTTCGCCACCTTTTGCCTTCACAACAACAATCGTATCTTCTGCTTCGAGTGTCTTCTTGATATTTTCAGCAGCAGCACGTTCCTCTGCTTCTTCTTTCGCTTTGGCACGTTGCTGAGCTTTGAGGGCACTCATAGCACCACCTGTGGCAGCTTTTGCGAGACCACGCTTGATAAGGTAGTTCTGTGCGTACCCTACGGAAACCTCTTTCACTTCACCTTTTTTACCTTGGCCTTTAACATCTTTTAATAGGATGACTTTCATTATGCTTCTTCCTCCTCTGTCTTCTTCAATGCATCTTTTAACATTTGAACAGCTTCAGAGACACTCACATCACTGAGCTGAGTAGCAGCGTTGGAGAGATGCCCTCCCCCACCGAGTGCTTCCATCACCGTCTGCACGTTCACATTCCCCATACTGCGGGCGCTGATCCCTACGCGGCCATCCTCACGCAGATAGACCACATAGGACGCCGAAATACCGTTCATCGAGAGCAACCCATCAGCAGCCTGAGCAGCGGTCACGATCGGATAGGTCACATCGTCCTCACCCGTCGCAATCCCAATGTTCGTGCCCACAAATTGGACATTCTCAATCAAGTGACTCCGCTCAATGTAATCCGAGAGATCCTCCTTCAAGAATTCTTGAATCAGGATTGAATCGGCCCCACAAGATTTCAAGTAACTCGCAGCATCAAAGGTACGGGAACCTGTTCTGAGCGAGAAACTCCGAGAATCGACAATAATCCCCGCTAACATCGCTGTTGCTTCAATACGGCTGATTGGTTCTGCCTCCGCATCCTGATACTCGAAGAACTCAGTCACCAACTCGCAAGCTGATGATGCATAGGGTTCGATATACTCGAGAATAATATTATCAGGATACTCTTCGCCTTTACGATGATGGTCAATGATCACCACGCCATTCACGCGGTCCACGAGGTCAGGAGCGATTGTGATCGATTGACGATGACAGTCCACCATGAATAGGAGGGCATTTGGATCAATCGCATCTTCTGCTTCCGCTGGAGACACAATCGCATCCGCAATTTTTGGATTCTTACGCAGCTCCACGAGTAATTTCGCGATGTCATCATTGATCCGCGCCTCGTTAATGACGATCTTGCATTCTTTGCCATTCATTTCGGCAATACGACGAATACCGAGAGATGCCCCGATCGCATCCATATCCGGATAGTCATGGCCTATAACGTAGATCGAATCATTATCACGGATCATCCGCGAAATCGTCGTTGCAATCTGACGAGCTCTTACATGTGTCCGCTTCTCCATTGGGTTCGTCTTACCACCATAGTAGCGCGCTTTTTCTTTGTCAGTTTTAATAACCACCTGATCGCCTCCACGACTCAGCGCAAGGTCCAGGTTCGATTGTGCGAGGCTACTAATATCCGCGAGCTGAACCGCATTAATCTCCTGCTGGTAGGAAATCCCCATTGAAATCGTGAGTGGGAAATTTGCCTTTGAGGTGGCTTCACGAATGCTATCAACAATATTGAAACGATCCTTCTCCATTTGTTTGAGGGAACCGATCGTGGATAGCATCAAGAAACGATCATCATCCAGCCGCTTGATAAAGGTGTTGTGTTTCTGTCCCCACGCAGAGAGCTGTTTCGTCACATAGTTATTCACGTTGGATTTGCGCCGATCAGAATAACCCGCAACCGTCTCATCGTAATTATCGATCAAGATATAGCCGATAACGAAGCGATTATCCTCTGCCTGAGAAACCGTCTCACCGTAGCGCGTCACATCCAGGAAGTACATCGCATGCTGATCACTAATGAGCCCCACATCGAAATAATGCTCATTCCAGTAGATCCGCTTATTCTCTGCTTCCGGCTGCTCCGCCAAGCGATCGTACAGCTCCAATACATCCTTAGTGACCTGGCTTGAATCTAAATCCAACTGCTCAGCCGTCAGATAACGCTGCATGTACGGATTCATCCAGCGAATGCGACTATCATCATCATGGAAAATAATAATCCCCAGTGGAATCTGCAGCAAGATCTCATTTTCTACTGTTTCAATCTGCTCAGCAATTTCAAAGAGGTTCTCTTCCTGATCGTTGTACATCGACAATAATATCCAGTAACTAAAGGCCGCAATAATAAATGTCAGACCTAAAGTAACCCATCCTAAATTAAGATTTGCATAGAACGCCAGCGTCACCGTAATCACCATCGATAAGGCGATGATGATGAGTAGGGTCGTAATCACTGGCCTTCGTAGGAATACAGGAAAGGTAAATTTCCTTTTATTTTTACTCATAACCTTCCTCAGTCCTGTAGTTAATTAACCATAGATACACCCACTATTTTAACATATTTTAAAGATCTTTCACGCATTAGAGGACTTCCTTGTGTTTTAAGACGTACCGAAAACACAAGTGGCAGACAAGAGTCGCTTTAATACACGGGGTTTGATAAAGACTTGCATAGCGGCGAAACATAGAAGTGTTTCACGTGAAACATTTTAGAAATGAGATACTTACTATACTTATTTATGAGCACTTAATCATTTATGTTTCACGTGAAACACTTGAGGGGGACACAACACACTTTATTATAGGAGGGGCATTTCCTATATTATCTTTGTCCATGCGAAACATTTGTAGAAGCGGAAGTGTGATTAACTTATTAAGCCACTCACCATCTTCCTTCCTAGTTCCACATGAAATACCATAGAGTAAGGAGTAATTCCTTTTTAATTCTGCATTTTGTTTCACGTGAAACATTCTAAGAACCAAGCTTCTATGGAATGCAACGCGCGCAAAGCAAAACATCGCTGCTAATAAGTACGCCCGTTAATTCAAGAGTCGCATGGGAAACGTTAGACTTCTTAGTTATTTGTTTCACGTGGAACACTTTAATCAGTCGATAGAGTAGCTATGCCAAATGAGATCAAGCATTGCTCTGGTTATTGATATATATATTTAATAAGATTCTGAGGATATATGTTTCTTCTAGTTGGAGAACCGTTCTCACTCTATTTTTCCTAAAATGTTTCACGTGAAACATTTAAAAGTCCATCACTGACTGATGCGTAGTAATACAGGCTTTCCAATACTTGCATACTCGGGCTGCGTTGCTTTCCGTATTTTGTTCTCTCTATCATTACTAATACAGAAGAGATAGCTTTGGATTTTTATATCTAAGTGCTAAGTGGACGTCAAACTATAAATAACATTGCATGATCCACACTATTAATCTTCTAGCCAATCAAAACTCTATTCTTATTGATCTGCTCTCTGTATAAGATAACAATCATGACCTCTGTCCTACTTATCCGATGCGTGTATATAACCTGATTTCTTTCCTTCCATCATGTCATCTCATTCATCATTTTGTTATCTTGGTAACTACACACAGATCTCTTCGGTTTAGTTATTGTTTCACATGAAACAATTGCCGGCAATGGTAAGAAGATGTTTCACGGGGAAGGGGAACATTATTATTGTTGCAGGAGAATGAGGCGCCTTAGCTTCCATATGTTGAACTATAGGTAGGTAGGCTGTAGGCTGTACCCATCATATCAATCATCGATACTCATCCATCATAAATCCATGCGGCTTGCTTCGTAGATTGTTACTCATCTACCTTCTCTCAATATGTTTCACGTGAAACATCCATAACAGTGATTTAAAAAATGTTCCACGTGAAATGCTCTCTATCTCTGCTACTCTATTCTATTATCCGCTTTCATCTCTATCCTAAGACTCCGACTATGTTTCCTACATGAAGCAACATGTGGGGTAGAGCGAAATGGAACTGAGAATAGAGAGCAAGAGTCTACAAATCCTGGAGACCAGAATATAAGACTTAGTCACCAACAACGCCCGTATGAGATTTCCTCCTAGAATTAGACGCCTCTTCTTATCTCACTTGAATAGACTTTCTCCTATGATGATCTTGATCATTTACCTTACTTTTTATCTATGCATTCCCCTACTTATCCACATCCTACAAACTACCTAAAAGGCAAATGAATGTTCTTATCCACAGAAATTATGCACAAATCCACAGTGTTTCACGTGAAACACTCATTTAAATCCGAACATACGCTTACTTATCAACATCTCCACATCGTTATCCACAGATATGGACTTATCCCCTTATTTTTGTGGATAATCACTGTTGAGTTTGGAAATGTTTCTTTTTCACTAAGCATGTTATCGATTCCTAGACATTAATTTCACTTCATTTCCGACATCATTATTATCTATCAGTCTTAAAATCGAAACACGCGTTTGATTTATATCACTATTATGTGGAAAACTATCCTTATACACAGCTTTCCCACAGCCACCTTTCCGCCCATGTGCATAACTCATTCACCTTGTGCAGTGTGTTTCACGGTCCACCTTTCCTTCTTCTTTTCCACAAGCCTATAAGTGGGGGCTGGTATCAGACATACTGGCCTCTTCTCTCGCTATACTCTCCAACAAAAAAGGAGCTGACATCCTCATGTCAGCTCCATAATAAAAGAGTGAACCCGCTTTATCAGCGAATCCACTCTTCCTTTTATTATTTAATTAGTCCTTCACGGTGAATGGTACGAGAGCCATGATCCGTGCGCGCTTAATAGCAGCGGTTAAGGTACGTTGATGTTTTGCGCAAGTCCCGGTAACGCGACGTGGCAAAATCTTACCTTTTTCGGACATAAAGCGTTTCAAAAGATCTGCATCTTTATAATCAATATGATCCATATGGTTAGCGCAGAAGTAGCATACTTTTCTACGACGGCGGCCACCACGGCGACGATTTTGTGCCATACTTAGTTATCCTCCTTCATTGCGAAATTAGAATGGTAAATCATCATCAGCAATATCCATTGAGGAATTATCGTTATTATCAGGGAATGGATTGTTATTACCGAAGTTCCCCATATTATCCCCATTGTTGTTTCCGTTATTGCTGTAACGATTATTATAAGAGGAATTATTCTGTTGAGTGCCGTAATCAGCGAACGGATCCTGATTCTGGTTGTTGTACCCGCCACCAAACTGCGAATTTCCATCCCCAGCTGGTCTACTCTCTGTAACATTCTTAGATTCTAAGAATGAGAAGTTATTAACGAGTACTTCCGTGACGTACACCCGTTGTCCTTGCTGATTCTCATAGTTACGGGTTTGGATCGAACCCTCAACCCCCACTAATGAGCCTTTCCGCGTAAATTTAGCGAAGTTCTCGGCTGCTTTACGCCAGATCACACAGTTAATAAAATCTGTCTGACGTTCGCCGTTAGCATCGCGGAAATTACGATCTACAGCAACAGTAAAGTTGGCTACAGCAACACCACTCTGAGTGTAACGTAGGTCAACTTCTCTAGTTAAACGCCCAACTAACACTACATTGTTAATCATGCCATAACCCCTCTCGATTGATGTGATTACTCTTCAATCTTGGTAATCATATGACGTAGGATTCCGTCGTTGATTTTTGCTAAGCGGTCAAATTCATTGATCCCTTTTGCATCTTCAGCTTCGCAGTCGATCAAGTGGTAAACTCCTTCGCGGAATTTGTTGATTTCATAAGCAAAGCGACGTTTTTCCCAGTCTTTTGATTCGTTAATACGGGTACCATTTGACGTTAAGATAGTATCAAAACGTTCTACTAATTCGCTCTTCGTTCCTTCATCGAGGTCAGGACGAATAATGTAAAGCACTTCATATTTAGTCGTATTTTCGTTCATCAGACTTTGCACCTCCTTTTGGTCATTAATGGTTCTAGTCAATGGCTAGAACAAGGAGAGTATTACAATACTCACGTTGAACCATTTTACCGGAACAACGCTCAAATAGCAATAGGGAAGCCTCATTCTCTCAAAATTCCTGGTTCGAATGTATTAATTGCTCGCTCCTAGACACTCGAGCCATTCTCTCATTGAGTCGTATCCGTTATCTGATGCCACACCCCCTAGCTGCTGCATGTTCTCCTATCCCTATGCATTGGCGTATTACCAGATAGTGGCGTTGGGGTGCCTGTTTCAGGGCTTGACACAGCTCTTCTGTGATTTCGTTCGAGTGTCAGGCAAACCGATACTTGGAATGTGTGTGACAGGAATTGGCGCTGTGACAAATATTATCCTCGATGCATTATTCGTGATTGGCATGTACTAGGGGGTTGTTGGAACTGCTTGGGCGACGGTGATTGGGCCATGTTGCTCCACGATATTTGGTCTGTTCCTCGTCTGGTGGGGCGTCACCAAGGTTGAAATCGAACGTGAGACGTTCCATTTTGATTGGCAACTCTCCAAGAAGATTATTGCGTGCGGGTTTGCCTTCTGGATTGCACAAATGGCGATGGGATTCATCAGTCTCGTCTATAACGGGCAACTCGGCAATATGGGCGCGATACTGCCATCAGTATTTATGCAGTCGTCTCCAGCATCATGACATTCGTAATTATGCCAGCATGTGGGATCAGTCAAAGGATCCAACCGATTCTGGGGAATAATTTTGGCGTGCGAAACTACAAACGCGTGATGGCCACTTTGTATCAGGCGACGGTGGTGTCAGTCGGTGTGACGTGCGTGATTTGGATGATTGTCATGTTGTTCCCTTTCCCTCAATATATCTTGCTGGCGTTCGGTGCTTCTGAAGGAATGCTCAAAGTCGGTGTCGTCGCCCTACGCACGAATTTCTGCATCACACCGATTCTTGGTTTCGTCATGCTCGTGACCACCTTCTTCCAATCGATTGTTCAGCCTGTCCCTTCAATTGTCATTACACTCTTGCGACAGATTGTCGTCTTGGTGCCATTTATTTATCTCTTTCCATTGTGGTGGGGGATTAACGGGATTTTCGTGGCGCAACCTGTCAGTGATGCCTTGGCGCTGTTGTTATCTATTTTCCTCGTGGTCAAAGTAAGGAATCATCTCTACCGGCAATTACCAGCGTCTAAAGAGAGCGCCACTCAAACGCCATGCACTCACGCTCCAGAAACCAAGCGCGTGAACGCAAACTAAATCAATCCACACACAAAAACAGCGAGCAGACATGCGCTCTGAACCGACCTTTAATATGGAGGTTCACGCAATGTTACTCGCTGTTTTGTTGATGATGACTTATAGAGTTAGCAGCCCGCAGATTAACTGTTATCTATGGGCTATGAGTTTCAACTGTCTGCTCTTACCCGTATTAGCGCAGTTTAAACCGGGAAGGCGCGAATTTGATCACGGCCCCATATCCCACCACGATATAAATGAAAATCACACCAAATATTATTAGCCAACTCATCGGCGTCAGGGATTCAAAGTTATTAGAAAGGATAATCAGCAATACATACCCTAACGTCGATAGTATTTTGTAGATGGGACTCCCAATCGTCATATTTTCCGTGTAAGGCTGGATGAGATAGTAGAGATATAAATTATGGAAACTGTAGAACAGCATCCCTACAATCGCTGTCAGTATCACTAATCCAATCGGTAGTAGCTCGCGTCCCCCCAGCAGGAAGTAACTCGCGCCAGCAAAAATAACGATCACAAGTAAAATTGGCAGCATGTAGCTCATCAATTTTCGGCTGCGATAATTGATCGTTTGGCGGAGGGCTTTTGGTGCGGTATAGAAATGATTCTTCATCATGGTGCGGTCCATATTGAAGAAACAGAGCCGTGTCAGTGTGCTTCCCATCCCCATCGCAATAGTATACATGGCGAAGAGGACGATAATAGAGCCCACTGTTTGATAGAGATCTTCCACTTCTTCAGGTGGGAGGACCGCTTCGATCGGTGCACGGAAAAAGACAATCAATCCTAATATCGATACTGCTGCGACAGACAGAATCAATGTGAGGCGGCGATAGGGGAGGGTGAGTTTCCGTTTCGCTACCCGTTCGAAAAAGATCGCATTCATATAGGTCGTGCCGTGATACTGTTCGAAGGCTTTCTCGGACTGGAGGGTATCGACATCCTCATTCACTTCTAAGTCCTTCGTATCCACCGCATTCCCATCCTCTTCACCTGCTAGGAGTTGTGCGGTGGAGAGGGTCTGTTTGGCTGCCAGATTGATGTCTCGCTGGTAGTGGCGAATTCTCCACATTCCAATCAAGAACAAGAGGATACCTAACACAGCAATTGGCCACTGGAAGAACAGGCCCATCGCCCAAATCCAGGGACTGATGAGCCAGAGACCGTGAATAAGCACACTGATGAGTAGACTCAATGCCCAGATGAAACTGATCCGTTTAATCGCCTGATCAGTATCACGTGTGATGAGACGCTGATGGATCGGCCAGAGGAGATAACGCAGGAACGTCCCCAGTCCCCAGAAGAACAGTAGGAAGTAAAAGCCCCCAAGTATCGGTAGTTGCCCTGGGAAATGCCCCATCTGTATGCCGTGCATAACACCCGTCAGAACGACGCCTTCTGTTAAGAACCAGAGCACTTTTTCACTGAAGGCGTTGATCTGGTAATAGGAGAATGGCTCCATCCGAAAGATTTTAATCATCATCACGTCTTGACGTTCAGTAGGGTCCACAAAATATGCATTCAGTACGGCTCCCACCCATGAAAAGAGGGAGAGCACAAACAAGAACTGAAAACCGATATCTTGCGGCATGCCCAATGGAACGAGTTTGTCTCCGAAGATGGTCGCGTTGACCCACACTAAAACGAAATACAGCGAACGAGTAAGGATTGATTTCATCCAGGTTAAGATCACGCTGATCACCATAAAGAAGGAAATGAGGCCCTGTTGATGATACCAGCGATCGGAAATCAAATGTTTCAAACCCGGGACGCGCTGTAGGTAGAAAATCCACCCGTTGTAGTTCTGGGTGATACGCATACGCAGGAAATTTTTCAGATCATGCATCTTGATCACCTGGCGTTTCTTCGTTTGGCGAGATAGCTGCATTCATAGTTTGGTTGTCGGCTGTTTGCTGAACTTCCTTAATTGCTGCAGCGGTGGCTGGATCTTCGCCGGCTGTGAGTGCATGGATGAGTTTCTCCTCGAATTGTGGATCATTCTGCTGATAATCAATTGCTCGGAGGTGCCCATCCTTCAACAAAACAACCTCATCGGATAATTCCTGAGCCAATGAAACAATATGTGTTGAGAGGAGGATGATACGGTCTGATTTCATTTCGCGCAGGACCTGTTTAATCTGCGCCTGGATCACGATATCAACAGCCGTCAGTGGTTCATCGAGGAGGATCACCGGTGGTTGCATAATCAGGAGACTGACGAGTGATAGTTTACTCTTCATCCCACTGGAATAGCCCTTGATAATGCGGTGACGATCCGCTTTATCAATCTCCACCAAATCGAGATATTCATCCGGTGTCCACTGTCCCGGCATTGGGTGCAGGTCCAGATAGAAGCGCACAAATTCATACCCTGTCAGGAAATCTGGCAGCACCGTTTCAGAAAACAGCATCCCCACATCATCAATCGTGAGGGCACGCTCAGTCCCATCATTTAGAACCAACGTCGCCTGTCCACTGTCAGCTGCCAACTCCCCGTAGAGAATATTGAACAGGGTGGTTTTTCCTGCGCCATTACGGCCGATAACCCCTGTAATCGTGCTATCGTCAAAGGTCATCGTGCAATCTGTTAATACTTCATGATCGCCAAATTTTTTCTTTATCTCTTGGACTTTTAATTGCATCCTGCTCATCCTTTCGTTGGTGGAGGGGCCCGTCATCGATTGACAGCTAGCGAGGAAGGCATTCTTCCAGACAGCTATCTATAATATGTTCATTCTACCCTTACATTCGTGCGTGAATCAATACTTAACCGCTTATTAATATATTCTCATCAAAAAAGAGGTCAGCCTCCTTATAGAAGCCAACCTCTCATGATCAAGATACCGATTATGCTTTTGCTTTGTGTTCGCTCTTCCACGTACCGAATGATTTCTTGAAGTTGCTTAACATCCCTGCATCGCTGTAGGTCAAGACATTACTCCGGTAGAAAGTCGCTGCTAACCACGTCAACAAGATGATAAAGACAACGTAAATCGCAATCGACAAGAGAATCTCAGGGACTGACACTAAGTTCTTTGCAATCCGTAATGGCATCACATTCGACGCAAAGAGGGGAATGTGTGACGAGATCACGTAGAACGGGGACGTCGCAAATGGCTGACCGAAAATCCCAATGTAGAACCCAATCACCAACAGGAGTGAGAGGGGACTGGAAGCTTTTTGGACGTCTTCGGAACGACTCACGAGCGAACCCAGGAAGGCCGCAAAGACGGAATAGAGAATAATCCCCAAGATCCCGTACACGATCGACCAGAGAATCAGATCGAGATTGTCCTGGATGATATGGACGTTTTGGAGAAAGGTTTTAATCTCATCCGGAATCTTAATTGGGAACATATCCGTCTTAAAGAGGGCGAACCACGCGCCACCGAAGATCACAACATAGATCGCGATATGGGTGAGAATCACAAGGAAAATCCCCACGAGTTTCCCCATAAAATGTTTCGTTGCCGTCATACTGGAGAGGATGATCTCCATAATACGTGATCCCTTCTCGGAGGCGATCTCCTGCATAATCAGCATCGCATAGTAAATCACGAACATGAAGAGAATCACGCTAACGGACATCCCGAGCGCAAATCGAATACCCGAGGTCAACCCGCCATCATCTTTATCAAGTCCCAGATTTCCTTGAGTAGTATCAATCACCTTCGAATCCAGAGCAACCTGCCTCTGCTCTAGTTTTTGGAGCTCATCCGTAGAGAGATTCAGTTCTGTCGCGGTTTTAGCCGTTTCATAGCTACTCAATAACGCCACTACGCCCTGTATTTTGGCCAAGTTATTGAGTTTCTCTTCGTCTTTTTGGTAATAGGTGGCCTTTATCGGTTTGGTACTATTATCCAATACGAGATAACCACTCAGCTTATTGTCCTCGAGTTGTTTCTTGGCCTCGTCCTCCGACAGATCGTACGTCAGTTTGAACCCGCTCTGGGAGGATTGGCTCGCCATGAACTGCTCCATGCCCGGTTCAGCATTCACAATCGGCAACGTATCTGGATTATCACTCTGATCTATATTGCTGAAGAAATAGCTGATCCCTAATATGACCGCAATCGCAATCAAGGGGGTCACCACCATGAAGAAGAAGGACCAACTTTTTGTGTTTTTGATATAGGTATTTTTCGCTACGACCCAAAACTTACTCATTGGAGCCACCTGCTTTCATTTTGAAAATCTCCTCAAGTGTTGGTGGTTGCTGGTTGAAGGTCTGAACATATTCACCCAGCGTTAACGTATTGAAAAGTGCCTCCCCGTACGATTCATCACTAATCTTCAAGCGGAAATCGTGCGGTTCACGTTCCACCACCGAAAGAACCCCTGGTAATGCTTCAATCTCTGGTTTTGTCCATTTATCGGTGTGAATGAAGATGGTCGTCTTCCCGAAACTGTTCCGGACGTCAGTAATCGGACCGTACAATACCTGCGTTCCGTCGTGGATCATCAACATGCTGTCACAGATTTCTTCCACGTTATTCATATTGTGAGTGGAGAAGATAATCGACGTTCCCTGATCGCGCAGATAGAGGATCCCTTGTTTCAACAGGTCGGCATTCACCGGGTCCAACCCACTAAATGGTTCATCCAGAATCATAAAGGCTGGCTCATGAATCAGTGTCCCAATCAACTGCACCTTCTGCTGGTTCCCTTTGGAGAGGGTAGATATTTTATCGGTGACCTTGCCTTTGACTTGGAAACGATCCATCCACTCAGGAATTTTTTGGTCGATCTCCTTGGGCATCATTCCGCGCAGTTCCGCAAAATAGTGGATTTGATCGTGAATGGTCATCTTCTCGTACAACCCACGCTCCTCCGGTAAATAACCGATCGTATCGTAAACCTGGGTGTTCAGCGGCGTGTTGTTCCATAAAATCACGCTATCTGGATGTTCGGACGAGATGAAGTTCAGGATCATCCGGAAAATCGTGGTTTTACCAGATCCATTACGGCCGATTAAACCGAGTATTTCGCCATCCTTGACCTCGAAAGACACATCATTGACCGCGACAACGGATCCGAATGTCTTACGTAAATGTCTGGCTTCAAGCATCGTGATTGCCTCCTTTGCTGAGTAACTTATGAGAGAGCGTCTAATAAACGGACAATCCCTCAACAGTGACTATTTATGTGACCATTGTAACATAAAAAATCAACAAAAAAGCTATAACTTAACTTTTTTTACATAACAGGTAGGATATTTTTTGTGTATGGGTGGGTCTATTTATTATTGGGGATTCCTCACCACAAGAGCAGTCTGCCTGTACGAAGGCCGCTCGTTTGTGGGCAGTCTAAAAGTCGGAGCGCTCTTTTTCTCTAGGGCGTGCTATGATACCTTTAGGAATAAATTTTTGAAGGAGGGATATGATGCCACAGATTTTAATCGTGGAGGATGATAATGATACGAACCTAATTCTGCGACAAATGCTGGGCCAAATTCCGGATTACACGCTCACAACGTCCTATTCCGGGACCGAAGCACTCCGGTTACTAGCAGATAATGCATATGATCTGCTGCTATTGGATCTAATGCTTCCAGGATTGAGCGGGGAGGAAGTACTACAACGAGCGAATCATCAAGGAGGCGTGATTGTCCTCAGCGCGCGCAGTGACCTCGAAGACAAAGTGAACCTCCTCCATCTCGGGGCAGATGATTATCTCACGAAGCCCTTCCATCAAGCGGAGTTGTTGGCACGGGTAGAGAGCGTATTGCGACGTTACCACCAAACCGAACCAGTCTCCACACAACTCTTCCAATACCAGGCTCTTACGCTCGATGTGAACCAGCACCAGGCGACGATTCATTCCCAACCACTCAAACTCACGAACACAGAATTTGCGATTTTGGCGCTGTTACTCTCCAAACCGCAACAGGTCTTTACCCGCGAACAGATCTACCAACGCATTTGGCCTGATCAACATTATATCGAGGACAACGCGATCAATGTCCATGTTTCCAATCTCAGAAAGAAACTCGAAGCCCTCGATTCAAAACATCCCTATATTGAGACGGTCTGGGGGATTGGATTCAAATTAGCGTAATCCGATTATCTTAACCAATGCACGTCATATGGCACTGTGGAATCTCATCTTCCCGGTGCCATTTCTTTATGATTTCTTTAGCTCAGTCTAAGGACTCCTTTATGAGTGCGCCGTTATACTAAAGCTGAATCAAGCATTTCTCTTTATGAACAGAAAGGATAAAAACGATGAGTGCGAAAATCATTTTCCAAACAAATCAACTATCAAAAAACTACGGCCAACAGTTTGCGCTCGATCATTTTGATCTGACGGTGCGCCAAGGCGAAATTATTGGGATTGCTGGGCCGAATGGGGCAGGGAAAACGACCCTGTTCAAGATTCTAACCGGGCTCACCCCGCATTATGATGGCACGTTGACGCTATTTGATGAATCACGTCCGCATAATCTCCAACAGATGCGGCGTTACATCGGAGCTGTGATTGAAGAACCTGCCTTCTATCCGGAACTCTCTGCCCGTGAAAATCTGGAAGTCTTCCGGTTGCAGCGGGGCGTTGTGGAAGTGGAGCGCGTAGAGGAATTACTCGAACTATTTGGGCTCGATCAGACGGGGAAGAAAGCCTTGAAGCATTTCTCACTCGGAATGAAACAGCGCCTCGCCATGGCTCAATCGCTCCTCCACCGTCCGGATTTATTAATATTCGATGAGCCGATTAATGGATTGGACCCCCAGGTGATTCTTGATCTCCGCCAGATTTTCCATCATTTGGCGCATGACCTTAATCTCACGCTCCTCATCTCCTCCCATATTCTCTCGGAACTTGAGGAAGTGTGCGACCGCTTTGTGATTATTAACCACGGGCAGAAACTCCGCGAATTCACCAAACAGGAGCTCCACACAATGACGAAGGATTTCTATCTTCTCAGAGTGGACCAACCGAAAAAGGCAGCGACAGTGATCGAACAACAGCTACATACGGAAAACTACGAGATCGATGCCCAACAAGCGATTCGATTCTTCGATTTGACGATCGATCCTGCATTGGTTAACCGAACCCTCGTCCAAAATGATATCCAGGTGAGTGAACTGGCCGCAAACCGTCTCCAGCTCGAGGATCTATTCATGCAGATTGTAAGCCAAGCACAACCAAATAAGAAAGGGTGATTCTCATGTTACAACTAATGAAAGCAGAAACCGTTCAACTACGCAAAAATATGCGATCTTTTTTCCTTCTCTTTTCCGTTTTGGGAGCGATCGTCACTGCTTATTTCCAAGTAATCCTCAAATGGCTTTCCGGATTTCCTGCTCTGGAGGTCACAGGCTTAGATACACTCCCAACAGCCATCGAAATGGGAAGAATGTTCCTGGAATCTTCTGGAACGGTGATTCTCGTACTCTTGTTAGTTGATTTCGTCTTCCATCATGAGAACTCTAATCGTACGATGATCAACTTAATTACGACGGGACATTCTCGGACAACTATTTATTTAGAAAAATGGATCACGATGCTACTAACAGGGCTTATTGCTTACCTTCTCTACTGGGCCATTCTTCTGCCACTCTATTTCTTAATTTATCATCCTGGGCATCTCATGATTGATTGGAACTTCATCGGAGGCGAAATACTGGCATTGATGAGTTACTGGGGACTCTATGCCTGCTTAGGAACGGCCTTTGTCTTTAATCAAAAGAATGAAACATTGGCTTTAGTAATGGCCTATCTCTTCGCTTTTCTTGGAGGATCATTGGTGAATTTAGTAATGAGTCATTTGGTTCCTAACCTGTTCACCAAAATAGGACCCTTTCTCTTCTTCAATCTGAATCCGTCGAACCCGATCATATGGCACCATTGGAATATTAACTGGCTGTTGATGATCCTCTGGGGGGTAGTATTCCTCTTCATCGGTTGGATTTTCTTCAAGAATAGAGACGTGAACTAACAGCAAATGTAATAAAACATACAAGCTGAATCACAACGCGCTACTAGCTGTGAGCGCGTTTTCCGCTATAATGAAACAGAAAAAGGGGGCGTCAGTGTGTTTTTATGGGGGGTTGTGTTATTGATCGTCGGAGGGGTTATAGGATATAGCTACCACTATTACCAAGTCCGAAAAGAAGTCCAAGAACTCAAGAAACAGCTCCAGCATATGGAGAGATTTCCCTCTGAGTATCGGTTGGTGACGCATCATCCGCATACAGGGTTGGAGGCGTTGGTTATGAGTTTCAACCATACCTACCAGATCGAGCGCGCCCACCAGCACCAACTCGAACAGCAGGAGCAGCAACTGCGCGAAGACCTAGGGAATATCTCCCATGATCTGAGAACCCCACTGACCGCGATTATTGGTTATCTGGAGCTGATTCAAGCTGAGGAGACGCACACAGAGGTTGCCTCCTCCCACCTCGATTATGCGATGCGCCGCGCCAATAAATTAACACTCCTCATCCAGAATCTGTTCTTCCTCTCCAAACTCGAGCAGCAGGTCTTAGAACTCAAACAGGCTCCGCTCGCCATCGACCAAAAACTCACGGATATCTTAGTGAGTCACTATCCCTTGCTACAATCCGCCTCGATCACTATTGAAGAGGTCACGATTCACCCGACCCCATTAGTATCGACCAATGCGGAGGCGGTAGATCGGATCTTTACCAATTTATTGCTCAATATGATCGCGCACGGGACGGGAACGGCATCGATTGAACATCGTAAGACACCTCAGGGGATCGTGACTCGGTTTACGAATGGGATCCAACCAGATGAACCAATCGATCTCACCAGGATTTTTCAACGGCACTACACGCAGAGTCACGAGCGCTCACAGGGTCATGCGGGGCTGGGGCTTGCGATCTGCCACGAGCTCGTTACACAGCTAGGGCACACCCTCACTGCGACACAACCAACGCCTGATACCTTCCAGATTGAAATTATTTGGTAGACGAGAGTCAGGGGGCTCTCAGGCGTTGAAGGTGGCACTAGTGATTTCCACTGCCCTTATCCGTCACCATTTAGGCGACACGCAAAAAACCATCGATCTAGTGTTTTTAAGCACCAGGTCGATGGTTTTCATTAGGTTGGAGTCATTAGAGACTCGTTGCTTTTTCTTTTTCAGCGATCTTCGGCAGGATCATCCCTAAACCAACGAGGACGATCGGGGTCACGATATTCAGCCCAATTTCAAATGGGGAACCTTTGAACATCCCAAGCATGCAGCAGGCCGCCGTTACGAAGAAGCACCAGTAACCAGCGACTTTTCCGATCGATTGTTGCTTGATGAATTTGTAATCAGAAGCAAACTTGTGGGATTGTGATTTCAAGGCGATGTAAGCCACGAATACCCAGAGATAACGCAGTGGCATGCAGACTGCATTCAGCTGAGTAAAGGCACGCAATACCGCTGTCACATTGCCAATCCCAAACATTGGGAGCACGATCAGTGGGGTCACGATTGCTACGACGAGCCAAATCCCGTTGATATAGGCGCCTTTATCATTCTTCTTGAGTAATTTCTTTGGAATGAATTCGCGCGAGATCTCGCTATCCAATAAGATCCGCAGTGGCGCATCAATCGAGATGACGAGCACGGAGAACTGACCGATCAAGTTGCAGAGGGCGTAAATCACCACGAAAGTATTGCCTAAGTGGTAGTACTCACCCAAACGTTGGAAGGCCCAGTATGCGCCATTCGCTACATACGAGTCGAAGTTCGCATTGATCTCCTGGACATTAAACATCATCCCAAGGGCAATTGTTCCCATAATGGCTGAGAAGACCACCATCACAGCGAGGAAGATCATTCCACGTGGAAATTCCTTAGATGGATCTTTCATCTTGTTAACGTACGGCGAGATTTTCTCACAGCCACCCACCGCAAACACGAGGATCGATAAAGATGTGAGATATTGGAGGTCAAATTTTGGAACGAGATTATTCAAGCTCCAGTCAATCGTTTGATAATGCGCCGCTGGATTGATCGCTGGTGCAGCAATCATCATCACAATGAACAACAGCCCCATAATGAACATCGAGCTCCCCGCAATCGTAGCGAGGGTCTTGAGTGGATTCATCCCTTTCGATGCCACCCAGGCAAAGAAGAGAAACACTACCAGGGTCACCGCCTGAATTAGTTTGATATTCATCCCATCATAGAGCGATGAATTCTGGAACACGACCCAGCTGAGGGCTTTCAATCCCCCGGTTGCTTTGGAGGCGATGTATGGCATATGAACCACCCAATATGTCCAGCCCGCATAGTACGCGAGTTTGGCGGTTGTCGTTCCTTCAATCCAGGAACTCACGCCACCCCCAGCCTCCTTGAAGGTCGAGCCTAATTCCCCAACCATCAATGCATAAGGGATAAAGTACAGGGCAAACATCAAAATCCAGCTGAAAATGACCTGAACACCGTTAAAGTAAACGAAGCCATTCACAGCATTCCCAAAGCCCCATACAGCCGCAAAAGCCATGAATGCCAAGTTATACCAATTGAGATACTGCTGCTTGGTCTTTTCCTGTTGCAAATCCATTGTCTCATCTCCTACTTTCTTAGTTTATTCTTTATTATTTTACTTGGATTAATCCTCATAAGCTATAGAAAAATGCATTTTCATTTAAAAATTTTTACTGAAATAAAGTAAGAGATGGGGAGAATTAAGGGAGATTTATTTGCGGTTTAGAGAATGATCGCGCATACTGAGAAGAGTCAGTTTATCGTTTAGAAGGAGGACGTTATGCAGTCACGTACGATTCATTTAATGGGGACATTCATTACTACGAGTCTCGACCATCCAGATGGGGACCAGATTCTCGCTGAAACAAAGGACAGGCTCTATGACTACAATCAGCGGTTCAGCGCGAATGATGAGACGTCCCTCCTGATGCAGATCAATCATTCAGCGGGAACACGTTTCATCCAGGTGCCCGAGGATCTCTACACCCTCATCAAAATCGGGAAGCAGGCGAGTATCGACAGTCACGGCGCCCTCAATATTGCGATCGGCCCCCTGATCAAGCAGTGGCACATTGGATTCAAGGATGCCAAGGTGCCCAGTGAGGAAGCCATCCAGGAAGCGCTGAGTCATATCGATCCTACAAAAATCGAACTGAATGACACTGAGCGCACGGTGAAACTCCTGGATTCTGGGATGGAAATAGATCTCGGAGCGATTGCGAAGGGGTATTTTGCGGATAAGATCCTCGAATTCTGGGAGAAACGCGGTGTTCAGCGCGGGTTAATCAATCTCGGGGGAAATGTCAAGGTCATGGGGCCATCTGAACATCCAGATCAACTCTGGCGTATCGGCATTCAAGATCCCTCCAAGCCCAGAAATACTCTGTTGACCTCCGTTATGATTCAATCAGGATCTGTCGTGACCTCTGGGATCTATGAACGCTCCCTCACTGTGAACGGACAGCCCTATCACCATATTTTTGATGGGGAGAGTGGCTATCCGATCCACAATGACATTGCGAGTGTCACGATTATTGCGCCCAAATCCCTCACCTGTGAGATCTGGACGACGCGGTTATTTGCGAGTGCATCTGCTACTGAGGCGCTTGATCGTCTGAACCACCTCAAGATGCGGGGAATCAGTGGGATTATTATTGATCGTGATAGAAAGATCTATATTGCCGACAGCTTAAAAGGCTAGGCAACTTGATGCAATCACGCACACAACGATGATATTTTTAAATAGAAATCCTCTGCGGTGATGCGACTAGCCCCTCGTTCTACCTTGGAATAGAAAGATGGAGTCACAACTCCAGCCGCCCTCTCACGCTGATTGAACCCTCGTTCCCGGCGATATTGGTAGAGTGTTTGTCCGATATTCATTTCCGCATCTCCTTCAAACAAAGCCAGCGATACTTTGTTAAAAGATCGCTGGCTTTGTATATTCATTATGCTTCTGTTTCGTCATCTGGGGTCGTCTCATCTTCAGTTAATAGTTGATCTGTGAGATCCTGCAGCTTATCTGCCACAGCCTCATCACTCAACTGCGGAGATTCAAGCACACCGCTATCACTCGCTGCTTGAGCATTTGCTGTTGGTGTGTCGGTTGGTTCGCCACCGTCTGCTACTGTCGTCTCTTCGCTCGTTTCATCCTCGTCGTCCAATGCCACAAGTGCCATCGCTGACACGAAGCTTTCACTATCGAGGCGCATCAACCTCACGCCCTGAGTGGAGCGGCTCATTTGCGAGATATCTGCACTGTGGAAACGAATCACAACTCCTTCATTCGTCATCAAAATCACGTCTTCCGTTTGATCAATGGCTTTGAGTCCGATCAAGCGACCCGTCTTTTGATTGAGATTGGCGGTTTTGACCCCTTTACCGCCACGATGCTGCACGCTGTATTCACTCATCGGTGTGCGTTTACCATAACCATTTTCGCTGACAACGAAGACATCATCATCTAATTTCAAGCGATCAGCGCCAACGACTTCATCGCCTGCTTTGAGGGAGATCCCGCGTACACCGGTTGCGGAACGGCCAATGCTGCGGACATCCTGCTCATTGAAGGTAATCGCAAAACCATCTTTGGTCCCGAGAATGATCTGCTGTTCTCCATCCGTCAACATCACGCTGACCAACTCATCGTCCTCTTTGAGTTTGATCGCAATCAGCCCATTCGCGCGGATATGGATATATTCATTCGCCTTCGTTCGCTTCACGGTGCCTCGTTTCGTGACGAAGAAGAGTTCCTCATGTTGCGCCGCTTCTTCATCACCGGAGACATTGATCGTTGCACGCACAAATTCGTCCTGATCGAGATCTAACAGGTTAATGATCGGGAGTCCCTTGGCAGTCCGGCTGTATTCCGGAATGTCATACCCTTTGAGGCTGTAAACGCGCCCTTTGTTGGTGAAACAGAGAATGACATCATGGGTCGAGGTCGAGAGGAGAGTTTCGATATAATCCCCATCCTGGAGCGCCATGCCCTTGACACCACGGCCGCCACGATTCTGCGTATGGAAGGTATCCTCATCCACGCGTTTAATATAACCGTTATGGCTCAAAGTAATCAAGACGTTGGTTTCCTCAATGAGGTCTTCATCATCAATACTGGTGATCTCACCGACGCGCAGTTCCGTCCGACGTTCATCCCCGAAACGGTGCTGGATCTCTAATAATTCCTCATAGATGATCTGGTAGCGTTTCTCTTCGCTCGCCAATACTTCATTCAAGTAATCGATCCGTTCACGTAACTCTTTCCATTCATTGTCGATCTTCTCACGTTCGAGTCCGGTTAAGCGCACCATCCGCATATCGAGAATGGCTTGCGATTGTTTGTCGGATAACCCGTACCGTTCGCTGAAAATCTGTTTAGCTTCGTCCCCAGTTTTGGAGGAACGGAGAATTTCCACGATCGCATCAATATGATCGAGCGCTGTCTGTAAGCCTTCCAGGATATGTACCCGGGCTTCGGCTTTCTTCTTTTCGAACAGAGAGCGCCGTCTGATGACTTCCTCTTGGTGATCGAGATAGTAGCGGAGCATGTCCTTCAAGCTGAGGAGTTTCGGAACCCCCTTAACAATCGCCACCATGTTGAAGTTGAAATTCGTCTGGAGCTGGGTTTCCTTGTAGAGGTTGTTGAGAATGACGCTCGCACTGGCATCTTTGCGGCATTCGATCACGATTCGCATTCCGTCACGCCCAGATTCATCGCGGACAGCCGTAATACCGTCGATCCGTTTATCGCGGGCAAGATTAGCGATCCGTTCCACGAGGCGCGCCTTATTGACCATGTACGGAATTTCCGTGATGAGGAGGCGTTCCTTACCATTCGCCATCTGGTCAATATCGACCTTCGCACGCAGCACAATGTGGCCACGTCCGGTTTCATAGGCTTTCCGAATACCGGATTTCCCCATGACAATCCCACCGGTTGGAAAGTCTGGCCCTGGCAGTACACTCATTAATTCCGTCGTGGAGATATCCGGATTTTTCATGAGGAGATGGAGGGCAGAAATTACCTCACTCAAATTGTGAGGCGGAATATTGGTAGTCATCCCCACCGCAATCCCCGTCGCTCCATTCACAATCAGATTCGGGAAACGCGCCGGCAAGATTTCCGGTTCCCGTTCTTCCCCGTCGTAGTTTGGAATGAAGTCAACGGTATCTTTGTTGATGTCTCTGACCATTTCCATCGCGATTTTACTCATACGCGCTTCGGTATAACGCATGGCTGCTGCTTGGTCTCCATCAATTGACCCGAAATTACCGTGGCCGTCAATTAATTCATAGCGGTAGGAGAAATCCTGCGCCATCCGCACCATAGATTCATAGATTGCGGAGTCGCCGTGTGGATGGTATTTCCCCATGACGTCCCCAACAATACGTGCGGACTTCTTGTAAGGTTTATCGGGAGTGACACCGACCTCGTTCATCCCATAGAGAATGCGACGATGAACTGGCTTCAACCCGTCTCTAACATCTGGGAGCGCCCGTGCCACGATCACGCTCATCGCATAATCGAGGAAGGAGTTTCGCATCTCATTTGAGAGATCACGCGTTGTCTGATTAGTAATTTCTTCTGACATTCGTTTTCATCCCTCCTATAAATCAATCGTAGCGTAAGTAGCGTTGTCTTCAATAAATTGACGGCGATCGGATACCTCGTCCCCCATCAGCATGTCAATGTAGTGATCGGCTTCCTCTGCGTCTGCCACCGTCACCTGTAACATTTTCCGGTTATCAGGATTCATTGTCGTTGCCCACAATTGTTCTGGGTCCATTTCCCCAAGCCCTTTGTAGCGCTGAACAGCTGGTTTCGGTTTTTCAGGGAGAGACTTGAGATATTGGTCGAGTTCCGCATCGGTATCGAGGTAACGCACCACTTTGCCTTGGCGTACCTGATAGAGCGGTGGCACGGCGATATAGACGTAGCCTGCTTCGATCAGTGGACGCATGTAACGATAGAGCAGGGTGAGGAGAAGAATCCGAATATGCGCTCCGTCCACATCGGCATCGGTCATGATGACAAGTTTGTGGTAGCGGGCCTTTTCCACATCGAATTCATTGCCCCAACCTGTCCCCATTGCAGTAAACATTGAGCGAATTTCCTCGTTCGCGAGAATCCGATCGAGACTGGCTTTTTCGACGTTCAAGATCTTCCCACGAATTGGGAGGATCGCCTGGAAATGACGGTCCCTACCGAGTTTTGCGGAACCCCCAGCGGAATTCCCCTCGACAATGAATAACTCACATTCTTCAGGCATCCGGCTGGAACAATCCGCGAGTTTCCCTGGCAGATTACTGATTTCAAGTCCTGATTTCTTTCGTGTCATTTCACGGGCACGTTTTGCGGCATTGCGGGCTTTGGAGGCCACGATCCCTTTATCGACAATCTCACGCGCCGCACTTGGATGTTCGAGCAGGAAGCGATCGAAGTGATTCCCAAACAAACGATCCGTAATTGTCCGCACCTCGGAGTTACCGAGTTTCATCTTGGTTTGTCCTTCAAATTGCGGATTTGGATGGCGAACGGAGACGATCAGGGTGAGCCCTTCACGCACATCATCCCCGCTCAGGTTATCGTCCTTTTCTTTGAGGAGATTCTGGGAGCGCGCGTAGTCATTAATCGAACGCGTCAGGGCGGTTTTTACCCCCGATTCATGTGTCCCACCCTCGAAGGTATGGATGTTGTTGGCGAAACTCATAATGTGGGGCTGGAAACCAGTCGTATATTGGAGCGCGACTTCGACTTCGATCCCGTTCTGTTCGTCTTCCAGATAGATCGGTTCATCAAAGAGCACTTCTTTCCCATCATTGAGGAAATCAACATACTCCTGAATCCCGCCGTTGAACTGGTATTCGACCTGCTGCTCCAAACCTTCCCGTTTATCCTCCAAGCTGATGAGGAGGCCCTTGTTGAGAAAGGCGAGTTCGCGTACTCGTTGATTAAGAGTATTGAAGTCATAAATAATTTCGTCATCAAAAATGTCGCTGTCGGCCTTGAAATGAACCTCTGTCCCATGTTTATCGGTGTCGCCAATTACGTGGACATCGCCGAGAATATGGCCGCGACTGTATTCTTGATGGTAAATCTGGCCTTCCTTGTGTACAGAGACATCGAGATGTTCAGAGAGAGCGTTCACGACCGAGGCCCCCACCCCATGGAGTCCTCCAGAAACTTTATATCCGCCACCGCCGAATTTACCGCCCGCATGGAGCACCGTAAAGACGGTCTCAACGGCTGGACGTCCGGTTGTTGGCTGAATATCAACTGGGATCCCCCGGCCATTATCGGTGACCGTGATGGAGTTATCCTGTTCAATCTGGATATCAATTCTGTTAGCGAATCCAGCGAGTGCTTCATCGATCGAGTTGTCTACAATCTCCCAAACGAGATGATGAAGTCCGGTACTGCTCGTTGATCCAATATACATCCCCGGCCGTTTGCGCACCGCTTCAAGTCCTTTTAAGACTTGAATCTGACTCGCATTGTAGTCTTTGGCGAGCTGAATTTTTTCTTCCTCGCTCATTTGATGTTCATCGAGAGTTGGATGATTGGCTGCAATCTCCTCCCCCAGTGCTTTCGCCGTTTGCTCGTCCAGCTCATTCACGGATTCTTTTGGATTGTCTTGTTTGTTCGTTTGATTTTGGTTGTTTGAGTCAAATGGGTTCGTGTTTTCCTTCACGTTTAATCACTTACCTCTCTCTTCACATGACCACCCTCAATATGAAAGAGGGTCGGCTGATGAATTTGTTCTTGTTTCACACCATCGAGACTAGTCGTCGTCAAGAATGTTTGCGTCCGGCTTTCGATGGCTTTGAGTAGATGGGTTTGGCGGCGATCGTCCAATTCACTGAGGACATCATCCAACAAGAGGATTGGATAATCCCCTAAAACCTGCTCCATACATTCGATTTCCGCAAGTTTCAAACTGAGCGCGGTGGTACGTTGCTGACCTTGGGAGCCAAACTTTTGCACCTCTTGCCCATTAATGAAGAAAGTCACGTCTTCACGCTGCGGGCCAAAGAGGGTAACCCCCTTCTCAATTTCCTTTGATTTTACGTCCTTGAAATGCGCCATTAAGGTACTTTGGAGTTCCGCTTCCGGATGATCCTTTGTTTCTGGAAGGGCGATTGTCGCCAGATATTTCACACTGAGCGTTTCTTTGCCTTCAGAGAGCTCCTCATGAATGGGGCGAGCGATGGTTTCAAGTTGATCAATAAACTGTTGACGCATCAACATAATCATGCTCGCACTCTGGATCAATTGTTCAGTGAGAACTTCCAGATAGACTTGATCGGTTGTTTCACGGCGCTGGAGTTGTTTCAGATAGGCGTTGCGCTGTTTTAATAGGCGTTGATACTGCGATGATTCGTGAAGATAGCGCGCATTCATCTGACTCAATTCCATATCAATAAATTTGCGACGCTGCTGGGGGGAGCCTTTGACGAGTTCGAGATCCTCAGGCGCAAATAAGACGACATTCAACATTCCCACATAATCACTGAGCCGGCGCTGTTCGAGATGATTAACTTTGGCTGCTTTGCCGTGCTTGGTGAGCGTGAGGGTGAGGGGAACGGTCGTATGCTTCTTCTCGAGGATCCCCTCCAGCCGAGCAAAATCTGCACCCCAACCGATAACTTCGCGGTCTTTCGCAGTGCGGTGACTACGAGCCAAGGACAACATATAAATAGCCTCCAGGAGATTCGTTTTCCCTTGGGCATTCTCGCCGATGAATACGTTGATCCCCGGAGCGAAGGTCACTTCTTGGTCCTCATAATTTCTAAAATGTGTCAGCTTGAGCGAATTAAGTCTCATCGTTATCCGTCACCGTGGTCGCCTCTGATTCGGCTTCGATAATGAAATCTCCCTCGACGTTCGCAAATTGAACATGCATGCCTGGATATAACTTCCGACCACGCCGCTGTTCCAGTTCACCATCGACCCACACCTCATTGTTTTGTAAGTAGGGTTTTACTTGTCCCCCGGTTTGAATGATCGCTAGGGCCTTGAGCAATTGCGTTAGGGTGATATATTCCTCATCAATCGTGACAAAAAATTGCTCCTGTTCCACTTGTTCACCTACTCTCCTTTTCTACTCAAACGAAAAAATAAAATCGCTCCTCTAACTTGGAAGTAGAGCCAGCGACTTCGGGTTGTCTTTACCTGAAATTGGGAGCGTCTCTGGATAATCAAACAGAGCTAGGTTTCAGTTTCCTGTCTTTTTTGGCAATGGAATTAGCCTACATAGCTACTTCATTATCGAATTCAGCGAATATTCATCACCCAATTTTTCATTCAATCCACGCCTCTATTATACCGTAAAAAATCCGTTGAAGCAAAATAACCGGGCTTTCACGGGCGATTGATTGTCTGAGGGATTTTTGTCATTTCACACTAAAAATCGCTTAGAGGGCCTGTCATCCTAAATAAAACGATTTTACAGTTATTTTTAGCTCTCATCGTGCCATAGAAAAAGGACGAACCAAAAAACCGGCTCGCCCTATTACTTATATATTATAATTAGTGACTTTCTTTCCTCAGAAATCTGTTTAACGTGCTGATAAGGTCCGCACTGGCGTAATCAGTTGCAGACGGTTAAAGGTGTCCTGTTCCTCAACGGGCAGGAGAATGAACGGGGTTCCTGCATTCTGGAAGCGAATCACCACTTCTTGAGAGCCGAACGTCCGCAGAGCTTGACGCATATAGTCAGGGTTAAAGGCGATATTTAACTCTTCTCCTTCTTGACTGGTGACCTCTAACTTCTCAGTAACATTACCGACTTCACTGGAGCGGCTGTTCAGGATGACCTGATCACTAGAGATGTTCAAACGCACCACATTACTCTTGCTCTGATGGCTCAAGATAAGGGCACGTTCAATGGCACCAAGAAATTCGTTGGCAGGGAGGGTAATCGCCGTTTGATGATCGCGCGGCAGTAAGTTATTCGTATTTGGATAATCCCCCTCCAACAACCTGGAGTAGAGGTAAGTGGATCCATTCTTGAAGAGGACCTGATTATCCGTCACCATCATTTCAATCGTTTCGTCATCTGCGATAATCCGCGTGAGCTCCATCAAGCTGCGTCCCGGGATGTTCACCACGAAATTATCATCCTTCAAAGCAGCGGGGCTCTCGAGTGGAACAATCCGTTGACTCAATCGGTGCGAGTCTGTTGCTACGGCTTTCAGTTGGTCGTGCCCAATCTCGAAATGGATCCCGGTAAAGATCGGCCGGATTTCCTGATTAGAGACAGAGACGATTGTGTAGTTCACCACGCGCTTGAACAAATCAGCCGGAATATTGAAGGTATAGTCGTTGTCGATTTCTGGGAGACGTGGATATTCACTGCCCGCCGTTCCCATCAAATTAAAGACAGATTCCCCTGAACGAATTGTTGCCTGCAAGCTATCATTCACTTCTAGAGTAAAGGTATCCTCTGGTAACTTACGCACAATGTCTCCGAAGAAACGTGCGGTAATCACAATGGATCCTGTTTCTTCAATCGAGAGGCCGTTCTTTTCATCATTCGCATCAATCACAATTTCAATCGAGAGGGTGGTGTCACTCCCAGTCAGGATAATGCTGCTGTTGGTAACGGCAATTTTAACCCCCGTTAATACAGGGATGGTGGTTTTCGTTGAGATCGCCCGTTGTACATTATTGAGATGCTCAATAAAAACAGCACGGTTGATGGTGAATTTCATAGGTCGTCGTTCCTCCTCAATTATTCGCGAGAGATCGCTGTTGGTTCTTCTATCTCTCTATAAAAATAGATAATAGTAGTAGTAGGGCCTGTTTATTCTGTGGATAACTGAGATAAAGACTACGGATAAAAAGTTTTCCACTGTGGATAAAAAATAAATGGCGATGTGGAGAAGCAAATGATTTATCCACATGCCCCAATCAGTAATAGTTTAGCACAGATAGTGATTAAAATTAATGTTTCACGCTGGTTTTTAGAGGTTTGGGCCGGTTTTTACGTGATTTTAACAAAGATCCGAGTGAAAAAGGGTTTCTGTGCCGTTTCTTCAAGTGAAAAAAGAACAACAAGGCATCTGTTTCGTCCTTATTGTTCTTGGGTTCTCGTGTTCGTTTCTGAGTGTTTAGCGTGCCAACATGTTTTTGATGTTCTTCACATCATTTCTAGCGTCGGGGGACTCTTTTAGCATGGTTTCGATTTTGTCGTAAGCGTGGAGCACGGTGGTATGATCCTTACCACCGAATTCCTGGCCGATCTTTGGCAGGGACGCTTCGGTAATTTCGCGAGCGAGATACATCGCAATCTGGCGTGGCACGACGATCTGACGTTTGCGTTTCTTCCCAATGAGGTCATCCACCGTGACATCGTAGTAATTGGCGACGATCTCCTGGATTTTGGCGATAGACGGGGTAGCTTTCGGGCTCTCATTCTTGTAATTACGCAGCGCCTTCGCAGCGATGTCTGGCGTGAGAGACTCCTGATTCATTACGGCATAGGCCTGTACCGACGTCAATGCGCCCTCTAATTCACGAATATTGGAATCGATCTGCCCCGCAATGTAGCTCAGGGTTTCATCCGGAATGTTGATCTGACTGACCTCGGCTTTGTTTCTGAGAATCGCAATCCGAGTCTCCAGATCCGGTGGCGTAATGTCCGTTGACAAACCCTGTTTGAAGCGGGAAACGAGGCGGTCCTCCAGTTCAGGGATCTGGCTCGCATCCCGATCACTTGTCAGGACAATGTGCTTGTTGTTGTTGTAGAGCGCATTGAACGTATGGAAGAACTCTTCCTGGGTCGATTGCTTGTTTCCGATAAATTGAATGTCGTCCACCAACAGCATGTCTACCCCACGATATTCCTCATGAAACTCAGGGGTGGTGTTGGTGCGGATCGATTCAATGAAATCATTCGTGAAGGTTTCACTGGTGACATATTTCACGCGCGCATCGGGATGGGTCCGTAATACCTCATGCCCGATTGCTTGCATCAGGTGGGTTTTCCCCAGTCCCACGCCCCCGAAGAAGAAGAGTGGGTTGTAATCGCGTCCGGGGCCTTCTGCTACTGCGAGCGCTGCAGCATGGGCCATCTTGTTACCATCTCCGACCACGAAATTCTCAAAGGTATATTTCGGGTTCAGTTCGCTACTAGGATGGTGATAGCGATTGTTTGAGAGGGTATCGTTTGGTGCAGGGGATTGGGTATCGCCGCCGAAACTGAGGGTATTCCCACTTCGATTTGCAACTTGAATCTCGACATCAATATCACGACCGAAGAATTCATAGATCACTTGGCGCAGTGGTAGTAGGTAATGATTATCGATATGACGTTTGTGTAACTCGGAATCTGCTTCGATGTAGAGGGTGTCATCACTGAGGCGGATGGGTTTTAGTCCTAGAATCCACGTTTCATAACTGCCCTTTGTTAGTTCCTGTTTGAAATAACGGGTCACAGCTTCCCAAAGTTGATCCATCACGTCCATGTTGGTTTCAACTCCTTTAACGAATAAATAGACTTATCTATTGTAGCATGTTAAAAATTAGTTTTCCACAGAAGAAATAGACTGGGGACAAGTTTTTACCCAAAAAGGGATAAAAGTTATCAACAACCTGTGGAAATCAGGGATAGGCTCTGGTTATATCTTTGGATAAAAAACAGCTGTGGAGAGAAAAACAGGGCTGAAAGCGGGAAGTCATCCACAAAAATAAATAGTTGTCCACATCTGTGTATAACTATTTAACAGGATGTGGACTGTGGACAGATCTGTCAAAAAGAGGTGTGGATAGAAATGGGCGTAGGAAACAGATGCACAGGCTTAGGGATAACTCCTCCACAGTTGGGGAAAGCACAATAAAGATGCGCACACAAAAACCGCTAAGCAAATGGAGGCTGCTTAGCGGTTTAATACTAGTGATAGGCGTCAAAATTCTGGTCCGATTGTTGGTCTGCATTTCTGACGGCAACAGCCATGTCTCGGGCAATGCGGTGCGGGGGAATTGTGTGCACGCGCAGTACCTCTGCACCTTGAAGGGCCACAATCGCAGTCAGTGACGCACTCCCAAGATCACGGGTCAGGAAGCCCTCCTCAGTATCAGGGTCAGACGGGAGATTATCAGAAGCGAGGAGATTCACGATGAATCGTTTTCTGGATACCCCTACAAAAGCCGGATAGCCGAGATCATGTAACAAATGGATGCGCTGGATCAAAAGGAGATTCTCACGCTTGGTTAATCCAAAGCCAATCCCCGGATCCAACATTAATCGCTCTGGTTCAATTCCTGCCTCGAGTGCGCGGTCGATCGCTTTGTGGAGGTAGGTGGTTAGCACCATTTCAATCGGAGCGGTGGCGAGCATTTCTAATTCTTGCTGTGTAAAGGCCCACCCTGTCCCAAAAGACGGGAAGATTTGACTGCCAGGATGAGTTGGTCTAGCGATGATAGGGTTGAACATCAGGATAGCCCCAGCGTTAGAATGAGCGACAACATCAGCCATCGCTTCGTCCCCGAGAAATCCGGTGATGTCATTAATAATGTCCACGCGACTCTCAATGGCTGCTTTGGCAACGGGGGCTTTCCAAGTATCGATGGAGAGCGGTGTATCCGTTGCTTGTTTGAGGCGTTCAATCACGGGAATCACGCGCTCAATCTCCTCTTCCACAGGGACATAGGCACTCCCGGGACGCGTGGATTCACCCCCGATGTCGATCATCTCCGCTCCCTGTTCGATCAGTTGCATCGCGTGATCGTAAGCAGCGTCAATCCCGTACCATTGCCCGCCATCAGAGAAGGAATCCGGTGTGACATTCACGATCCCACAGAGACGTGTTTTACCATCTGCGGGCAGTTGGCGCTGATTAAATGTAAAAGGCATAATAAACTCCTCTCTTAATTAATCCAAGTGACTAGGTAATAGTTCAGGACGTTCCCGATAGAGAGCGACTAACGCCCGGTAACGATGCAGATAAGGGCGCCTCAACAAGAAGGGGCGCTCTGCTAGGGTGTGTTTGGTCCCCTCAGGTATTAACAAACGATCAAACCCAGCACTCGCTCTCCCGCGCTCCGTAAAAGCCACCTCACCCGTGAGTGTCCCAATCCCTCGTCCCAGCTCCGTTCCATTCTGCATGAGGGTGAGAACACTGGTCATAGTGAAGGTGCGCTCTTTCCCCTTTAAAAGCGTTAAAATGGCTTGATTCTGTTGGGTGGCATCTCCAAACTGCGCTAATTCGCGGGCGGTATGAATCCCTAAATGTATGGGATCTGCCTGTAACAGGAGCCCTGAATCATCCGCCAAGACGAGGCGTTTGGGATAGCGGGTGCTGTAGGTCTGACCTTTAATTCTGGCGTTGTCCAGATAAGTATTCTCCGTTTCAACGCTTTCGATTCTTTCATCTGGGGCAAACGGTTTGAGCGTCACCCCCCACATCGCGAGTAATTGTTGATACTCCTGAAACTTGATCGGGTTATGGGACGCAAGATAATAAATCAAAGCCATGTTCTTAGTGTCTGGAATGTTGAAGGAGGAAGTCTCGGCGCAGGTCATGATCGGTTTGGAATTGGCCGCTGAAATAGGTCGCGGTCGTTTGGCTGTTGTGGGTCTTTACCCCGCGCATCTCCATACACATATGGCGAGCTTTGGTGATCACGGCCACACCCGCGGGATCGACTATCCTCTCCATCTCACGGCCGATCGTATCAGTGAGGCGTTCTTGTACATTCAACTGGTGGCTCACATAATTAACGAGGCGCGGAATTTTGCTCAAGCCGAGAATTTCCTCATGCTGCGGGAGATAGGCAACGGTCGCTGTCCCAAAAAATGGCAGTATGTGGTGTTCACAGAGCGAATAGAAGGGAATATCCTCTACGATCACCATCTGGCCTTGGTTTTCTGGGGAGTGGAACAATTTGTATTCTGTGAAAGTCTCCTGCTGATTGGAGGAGAGCAATTCCTCAAACATGCGGTAGACGCGCGCCGGGGTTTCCTGTAAACCCGGACGATCAGGATCTTCGCCAAATGCGGTCAGGATCGTACGGACGGCGGCTTCTACCTGGGCTTGTTTCTCGTTATTTGGTGGATTCATCATTTAACTTCCTTATCTGTTGGTTCGTGGTGGCTTTGAGGAGCTGGATACGCTGTTGGATTGTTTCCAGATACGTCTGTTCCTGATAGATTGTTTGAATGGGGATGAGCACAAATAAGCGGTTAAAGGCCTCCGCATGTGGAATCGTCAGTGTTTCAGACTGATAGGTTTCATCCCTGTAGAAAATAATATCGATATCCAAGGTGCGTGGCCCCCAGTGAATGATCCGTTTGCGGTGAAAATGCTGCTCGATCTCATGAATCACTTGGAGGAGTGCTTCGGGATCGAGAGTAGTTTCGAGTCGGACCGCGGTATTCACAAAATCATCCTGGGCTTCATATCCTACTGGCGACGTCACATAGAGACCCGCAACATCGGTGATGCGACCGGCTTGTTCATTGAGACGGGTGATAGCACCTGTGAGAGTGGCCTCGGAGTCCCCCATATTGCTGCCGAGACTGAGGTAGACGATTTGATTAGGCATGGCCGTCCCCTCCCCGTTTGCGGTTGAGTGTGACGGCGACATGATCGAGGATGCCGTCAATCGGGAGTCCCATTTTATTGATGGTGATGGTTGCTTCTAGAATCCGCTGATCGATATCCAAAACGAGATCTAGGAGTTCTTGGGAGAGCGTTTCGATCAGATCGACCCTCGACTGATTGACAAGGGTTTTGATTTCATCATAGATTGCCCCATAATTCACGGTGGTGGTCAGATCATCGTTGGTGGGTTCAGCCACAATGGTCAGTGTGAGATCAATCGTGAGGTCTTGCCCGATCTGTTTTTCCTCGGGGTAGACCCCAATATGTGTGTGAAAGGCCATCTGGGCGAGTGTAATGGTATATGTCATAAAATCTTCCTCCAATCATTCGTCAGCAGTGGCAGAGCATTGGTTTAATAGTTGTTCGTTAGAGCGTTAACTGAAAATGATCAATGACTGCTTGCCGGAAATCACTCACGAGATAGAGTGACCCATAACAGAGAATGAGCGCATTTAGGGCTTCTGCGCGTTTTAGGGCAAGCGAGAGGGCTTCCTCGGGGGAATCTACCTCAAAAATTGGGTGATCGGTGAAGTGACTGAGCTCTTGGTGCATTTCCTGGGCAGTGAGGCTGCGGTCGTAATTCTGAACGGAGAGGACGATGAATTCATTGATCAGTGGCGTCATTAAGGGCACCATATTGTCAATCGCTTTGTCGCACATATGGGTGGTGACCCCGATGATAGGGTGGTTTGGATAATAAGTCCGCAAACTATCCGCCAGTGCTGCCATTCCCTGTTCATTGTGCGCACCATCCACGAGAATAACGGGATCCTCCGTGAGGCGCTCGAATCGTCCGGGCCAGCGTGTATTGGCGATTCCCTGTTTGATCTGGTCATCTGTGATTGTGAGTTGATCATGGCGTCTGAGATATTGAACGGCTTCAATCGCAGTCATGGCGTTGTAGAACTGGTGATTCCCAAGTGTATGCATCGCAATCTCGGTTAAACCGCCATAGTTAAAAGTTTGTTCATGAACGGAACGGGACAGGACCTCCACCTGTTTGGGATCGGGATGGATGATTGGGGCGTCGTGGTTCTTAGCCACCGTTTCAATGACCTCCGTTGCTTCAACAGATTGCGGATAGATCACGACGGGACAATGATCCTTGATGATGCCGGCTTTTTCGGCGGCAATTTTAGGAATGGTGCCCCCGAGCGTCTCCTGATGGTCGAGACCGATGTGAGCGATGAGGGTGATATCGGGATGGTGAAGGACGTTGGTGGAGTCGAGACGTCCACCGAGTCCCACCTCAATCACCGCATAATCCACCTGTTCGAGATAGAAATAATAGAAGGCGACCACTGTAGCCCACTCGAATTCGGTTGGATGAATATCGTAATCCAGGCAGGTTTCGCGCACACGTTTGGATACATCAATCAGCTTTTCGTCGCTGATATTTTCACCATTAATTTGAATCCGGTCGTTATATTCGAAGAGGGAAGGTGAGGTGAAGGTCCCCACCTTAGCGCCGGTTGTTTTGAGCATGTTCATCAAAAAATAGACGGTCGATCCTTTCCCATTGGTGCCCGCCACATGGTAGGTATGATAGGCATCTTGAGGGTTATCGAGCAACATCAGTAAACGTGTCACGGTCTCTAAACCGAGGTGGCGTTCTCCAGGCTTTGGGATATTCATTTTCTTGATGGCGGTTTCGTAATCCATCGCATGTCCTCCTCATGTATTGGCCACATCTGCCACAAAGGTCCATTCAATTGAATACTTATCAGGCATAAATTGGCGTTTATTCCCCCTTATAGTAGCCGATTCATCCATAAGATGCCACCTATAAATGAAAGCGGATCCGAAATAAAAGCCAATAGAGAGAGCCGCATCCCCCACCGCTACTCACAATAGGCACGATCTCGTATTAGATAGTGAGGGGGAGGAAGAAAACACGCTCTTTTGGTGAAAAAATAGAAATGAAAGCTTATCTCTCAAGGAATAAGCGTGTGGACCACCTTCAATCTATTAAATTGAATATATTAAGAAATTGTAAAGAAGTTTAGTGCGTTAAAAAGTCGATCGTCAAAAAATAATCAAACGAAGGCACACTCCCAAAATTTCTATCGTGCGTTATAATAGGAAATATCTATCCTCTCCCTTACCTAAGCGCATAGAAGCGGGAGGAGTGGAAATGACCGATTGACGAAAATAAGGTTTTTAGCGCGTTTGTCTGCCTAATTTTTGTCAAAATCCCCGGTAGAGGAAGGTGAGTCGTGCATGCAATCCATAAGAAAAGCTTTTTCAGATGGAAAAAAACATTATTACGAGGATTTTAACCGATTTGTCAAAAATGGGAGATCGTGCTACATTAACGGTGTAATGAAAACGTTTTCTTTTCTATAGGGGTAACCCTTAGGAAGAAACAGCAGTCAAAGAAGGAGCGAATCGACAATGGCAAAGATCGTGGAATGTATTCCTAACTTTAGTGAAGGACAGAATGAAACCATTATTGAAGGCTTAGTCACTACCGCTAAGAGTGTGCCAGGTGCCACGCTTTTAGATTACTCCTCGGATGCCAGCCACAACCGCAGCGTGTTCACGTTGGTAGGGGACGATGAGGCGATCCAAGAAGTCGCATTCCAATTAGTGAAATATGCGACGGAAAATATCGATATGACCAAACATCATGGGGAACATCCACGGATGGGTGCGACCGACGTTTTGCCATTTGTACCAATTAAGGACATCACTGTGGAAGAAACCGTGGAACTCTCCAAGAAAGTGGCGAAACGTATTAACGATGAATTAGGCATTCCAATCTTCCTATATGAAGACTCCGCGACCTCCCCACAACGAAAGAATCTGGCGAAGGTCCGCAAAGGTCAATTTGAAGGCATGCCTGAAAAACTCCAAGAAGAAGAATGGGCGCCAGACTACGGCGAACGTAAAATCCATCCAACAGCGGGTGTATTGGCAGTGGGTGCGCGGATGCCACTGGTTGCTTTCAATGTGAACTTGGACACCGACGATTTGGCGATTGCAAAACGCATTGCGAAGATCATTCGTGGGTCCTCTGGCGGATACAAATACTGCAAGGCGATCGGCGTCATGTTGGAAGACCGCAATGTCGCTCAGGTATCGATGAACATGGTGAACTACGAAAAATTACCGCTCTACCGTGTGATGGAAACTATTCGCTTCGAAGCGGCACGTTACGGGGTCAACATCATTGGTTCCGAAGTGATCGGACTCACCCCAGCCAAAGCATTGGTGGACTGCGCAGAATACTATCTCGGGGTTGAAGACTTCGATTACCATAAACAAGTCTTAGAAAACCACCTGCTCAACTAAGAGAGACTGAATACCCCTGTTTTAATAACGATAGGAGGCTCATGATGCCACTCATTGATATGACGATTGAAGGATATATTAACGTACTAGGATCGAATGAACCCGCTCCCGGTGGTGGATCCGCTTCGGCACTCGCTGCTACCCAAGGCATTGCGTTGACGAAGATGGTGGCGGAGTTAACAGTTGGTAAGAAGAAATACCAAGACTATGAAGCAGAGATGACGGACGTGTTGCATGAAGCCACCCGTCTGAAAATTGAACTGCTCCAAGCCATCGATAAAGATACCGAAGCCTTTAATGAGGTATCGGCGGTCTTCTCCATGCCAAAGCAAACGGACGAAGAGAAAGCTGCGCGTAAAGAAGCCATGCAGCGCGCCTTAAAGATTGCTGCCAACTCTCCGCTCGACATGATGGCGTTGATACATGAAGCACTCCAGGTAACTAAACGCGCTGTGGGTAAATCCAACACCAATGCGGCGAGTGACTTGGCAGTGGCAGCGCTCAACCTGAAATCCGGGTTGCAGGGGGCTTGGCTCAATGTCTTGATTAATCTATCTGGGATCAAGGACGAGACCTTCGTGAATGATGCTAAAGAAAAGGGTCTGCCAATGCTTCAAGAAGGCATGACAATCGCTGATGACATCTATCAGCAAATCCTCAATGAACGATAAGAGGAGTGAAAGTATGGGACAATTAACGGATATTGAAATTGCACAACAAACAAAAATGGAACCAATCACAGCCATCGCTGAAAAGATGGGGCTTGAGGACGACCAATTGATTCCTTATGGCAAATACAAAGCCAAAGTGGAACTACCGAAATCACTGAATGACAAACCCAATGGCAAATTGATCCTCGTGACAGCGATTACCCCCACCCCAGCTGGTGAAGGGAAAACGACGACTTCAGTAGGATTAGCGGATGCCTTGAGCGCACTCGGTAAGAAAGCCATGATTGCGGTGCGCGAACCTTCTTTAGGCCCCGTTTTTGGGATCAAGGGGGGCGCTGCAGGTGGCGGATACGCGCAGGTAGTTCCAATGGAGGATATCAACCTCCATTTCACCGGCGATCTCCATGCGATTGGGGCTGCAAATAATCTGCTGGCAGCGTTGATTGATAACCACATCCATCAGGGCAATGCGCTTGGGATTGACAGCCGTAATATCACCTGGAAACGCGCCGTAGACATGAACGATCGGCAACTGCGTCATATCGTGGACGGGCTCCAGGGGCATGCGAATGGAGTCCCACGTGAGGACGGATTCGATATTACCGTTGCCTCTGAAATTATGGCGGTGCTCTGTTTATCAGAAGACATCCATGACCTCAAAGATCGGCTTGGACGCATGATTATCGGCTATAACTTTGATAATCAACCGGTCACCGCTTCCGACCTCAAAGCACAGGGAGCCTTAGCTGCACTCCTCAAAGATGCGATTAAACCAAACTTGGTACAGACATTAGAACATACGCCAGCCTTCATCCATGGTGGTCCATTCGCCAACATTGCGCACGGTTGCAACTCCGTGATTGCTACGAAGGCCGCGCTCAAATATGCGGATTATGTGGTTACAGAAGGCGGATTCGGTGCAGATTTAGGAGCGGAGAAATTCGTCGATATCAAATGTCGCACCACGGGCCTCCAACCAGATGCGGTCGTTCTGGTCGCAACGATCCGAGCATTGAAGATGCATGGTGGAGTACCAAAGAAAGCACTCGACCAAGAAAATGTGGAAGCCGTTAAAGCCGGGATGAAGAATCTCGAACGCCATCTCCATGTGATTAAGGATGTGTATGGTTTACCGGCTGTCGTTGCGATCAATAAATTCCCACTCGACACGGACGCGGAAATTGACGCCGTAGAATCCATCCTCAAAGAACATCACGTCAATGTTGTTCTCTCAGATGTTTGGGCACATGGCGGCGCAGGTGGGAAGGATCTCGCAGAACATGTGATCGAGTTGGTTGATGAACCGAGTGACTTCCACTTTGTTTACGAGAACGAGGACGCCATTCAAATTAAACTGGATAAAATCGTTCAAAAGGTATATGGTGGTAACCACGCTGTATTCACCAGAAAGGCGAAGAAACAGATGGCTCAATTAACCGAGCTTGGTTTCGGGAACTTGCCGATCTGTATGGCGAAAACACAGTATTCCTTCTCTGATGATCCAAAAGCCTTAGGAGCACCGACTGATTTTGATATTACGATCAAGAATCTCAAGGTCTCTGCAGGGGCCGGCTTCATCGTCGCACTCACAGGCGATGTGATGACCATGCCGGGGCTACCAAAATCTCCAGCAGCGGAACGAATTGATATTGATGAAGAAGGAAACATCACCGGGTTGTTCTAGTCAACACTAGAACAACCATCCATCATTAGGAAGCGCCATAAGAAATAACCAACTCTTTTCATTTCAACTGATGGCGACGGTAGCGAGGAGCGGTCAGGCACACAAGACGGCTTGATCGCTCTTCGACTATCCAAAATTAAAATAGAAATTTGGGTCAATGATGCAATATTATTTTCGACATTGTGTGGGCATTATAAATCAAAAAAAAGGTGGTAATAATTAAGTAGCAACTATAAGGAGAAATAACAATGGAAACAAAGATTGAACGCGCGCCAGAAGAAGTGGCAGTCAGTGAAGACGCTAAATTTGGGCTGAGAGAAGCGACCTTATACGGGATTAATGCTGTGATTGGTTCGGGGATTTTCCTCCTGCCGAGAGAAATTTATTCCAATCTCGGACCAGCCTCGTTATTAGCAATTATCGTGGATATCCTCTTGGTGTTGCTCTTGGCGGTGTGCTTTGCGGAAGTGGCGGGTTATTTTGATAAAAATGGGGGTCCCTTCCAATATTCCCGGACGGCTTTCGGGAACTATGTAGGCTTTAATGTTGGGATTCTCGGTTGGTTCGTAACAATTGTGGCCTGGGCTGCCATGGCAGCGGGGTTCGCTCGTCTCTTTGTTTTAGCAGTACCAGCGACTTCAGGGCACGAGACGATGATCAGTATTTTACTGGTGATCGCGCTCTCTATCATCAATAGTCAAGGGATTAAAACCTCAAAACTGTTTACGATCTTTATCACGATTGCGAAACTCATCCCGATCTTTGCCTTCTGTGCGATTGCAGTATTCTTCGTCAAAGGCGGGATGGATGCAGGTCATTTCCAACCGTTCGTCCAATTAGCACCAGGGAAGGACCTCGGCTCAGCAATGTCTTCAACAGCTTTGACGATTTTCTACGCCTTCATCGGATTTGAAACCATGCCGATCGTCGCAGGGGAAATGCGGGATGCGAGCCGTAATGTACCAAAAGCAATTGTGAGTTCGATTTTGATCGTGTCGCTCTTGTATTTCATTATTCTATTGGGGACGATTGCGATGCTCGGGAACGGCATTATGCAATCAGACGCACCGGTTCAGGATGCTTTCGTCATGATGATCGGTCCGAGTGGGGCTTGGATCATTACGATTGGCGCTTTGATTTCTGTCGGTGGGTTGAACATGGGAGATTCCCTCATGATTCCGCGGTACGGCGCATCGATTGCGAATGAAGGGCTCTTACCGAAAGCAATCGGCAAAGAAAATACAAAAGGCGCCCCCATTGTTGCGATTATCGTTTCTGGTGTGCTGGCGATTCTGCTCTTAATGGCAGGGAATTTCGAGGAACTAGCAGAACTCTCTGTAGTGTTTAGGTTCTTCCAATATATTCCAACTGCCCTAGCTGTGATCGTTCTGCGCAAGAAAGATATGAAGAAACAACCGGCCTTTCGCCTGAAGGGTGGCATGTTGATCCCAATCTTAGGGACGGCGATTTCGGTTTGGGTCCTAAGCCAAGCGAAACCATCCTCCTTGATTGCTGGAGTGGTCGGTGTCGTCGTCGCAACGATTCTTTATTTCTTATTAGGCAATAACAAAAAAGCGGAAGCAGAGGTTTAAGGGAGCCTCCGTTTCCAAGCAAAAATGAATGGATACCAAGCCCTAGATGCCTCTCAATAAATTAAAACCACGACGCATGATGAAGTCACTCAATCACTAAACAGTTGAGTGAGAATAACCAGGCCTGTAATAGAGAAGAGGAGTGTCGGATATGGTAAATGTAGTGACATTAGATGGTCAAAGCTTGACCCTTGAAGATTTAGTGCATGTTGCTCGTGATCATTATCAAGTGGCGCTGGATGATCACGCCGTTGAAGCGGTTGAACGCTCACGTAAAATTGTCGATGATATTGTGGTTGCTAAAACACCTACATACGGTATCAATACTGGTTTTGGCTCGCTCCAATCCATCAGTATCTCCCAAGATGACTGTCAGCAGCTCCAAGAGAATCTGATTCGGACCCATTCTTGTGGTTATGGCGATCCATTCCCAGAAGATGTCGGACGTACCGTCATTTTGATTCGGGTCAATTCCCTGTTGAAGGGGAGTTCTGGGATTCGATTGAGCACTATTCAATTGATGGTGGACATGCTGAATCATAATGTCGTCCCTCACATCCCAGAAAAAGGCTCACTCGGCGCCTCTGGGGACTTGGCACCACTCTCCCACATGGTACTCCCAATGCTTGGGTTAGGGCGTGCTTACTATGAAGGGAAACTCCTCCCAGGTAAGGAAGCTATGGAACGGGCAGGCCTTCACGTGATCAGTCTTGAATCTAAGGAAGGGCTCGCTCTGATCAACGGGACGACGGTATTAACAGCTGTGGGGGCACTCGCTACTTATGACGCGATTCAGCTCGCAAAATTATCTGATGTTGCAGGGGCACTCTCCGTCGAAGCACATAATGGTCTGCATGCGGTGTTTAATGAACAATTGCACACTATCCGTCCACATATTGGGCAACTGGCGACGGCTCAGAACATGCGCCACTTGATTGCGGGCAGTCACTACACCACCGAACCCGAAGAAGGGCATGTCCAAGATGCTTATACCTTGCGCTGCATTCCGCAGATTCATGGCGCGTCCAAGGACAGTATTAGTTACGTCAAAGAAAAAGTAGAGATAGAAATCAATTCAGGCACGGATAATCCAATTATTACGCCTGAGGGGGATGTGATCTCTGGTGGGAACTTCCACGGCGAACCAATGGCACAACCATTTGACTTCCTGGGCATTGCGATTGCTGAGATTGCGAATGTCTCTGAACGGCGCGTGGAACGGCTCGTGAACCATCAATTGAGCGGGTTGCCATCCTTCCTCGTGAAACATCCAGGCGTGAACTCCGGATTCATGATCACGCAATATGCGGCGGCAGCGCTTGTAAGTGAAAACAAGATCCTTGCACATCCAGCAAGTGTTGACTCCATCCCATCCTGCGAAAACCAGGAAGACTTTGTCAGCATGGGGACGATTGCGGCACGGACGGCGGCTCAGATTCTCGATAATTCCTGGCGTGTGGTCGCAACCGAGATTATGGCAGCGTGCCAAGCGCTCGATTTGAAGGACCAGACGAGTGAACTCGGGGCAGGGACACAGATTGCCTACAACCATGTACGTGAACACATGTCATTCATTGAAAACGACAAAGACATTGAAATCTATGATGAATTAAACAAAGCCACCGATCTGCTCAAAGGAGGCTCCCTCTTAGCCAAAGTCGAAGCCAAAGTTGATTTAACGCTCCAATAATGGATCGATGGTAATAACGATCCCCAGCCTGTCAAGTAGACTTGACGGACTGGGGATTTTTGTGTCTAGATTAAATCCGATAATTGTGCGATCTCAAAGGCTTCACGGTATGGATTGAGATATTTTTTGGCGAGTGCGATTTCGTCCGAGAGAGCGCTGGATGGGACGGACATGTTAACTTGACTCTGTTTGGAGGCTTCATAGAGAAGATGTGCGCAGGCCCAGTGATAAATCCCCTCATTACTGTGGTTCGGTTGCTGCTCGCATTCCAATTGGCAACTGTGGAGGGATAATTTGGCTTCTATGAGATTTCCCCGTTTGGCCTGGGTCACCGCGAGATAGGCGAAGACTTGCCCGCGTTTCCATAGCGAGGTGGTCTGTTTGATCAGTGCTTTCGCCACACTGAGCGATTCTTCCGCTTCCTCGTAACGTTTTAAGGCGAAGAGAATGCGCCCCATATTGGTGGAGAGGACGAGCTGACTCGAGGTGGCCTGCTGCTGC
The DNA here is from genome assembly GCA_030528285.1 of Aerococcus sp. Lineage (GTDB taxonomy): Bacteria > Bacillota > Bacilli > Lactobacillales > Aerococcaceae > Aerococcus. The sequence goes on from JAUMZE010000007.1 coordinate 57,344, forward strand.
TCAAGATAGTGGAGGGCTTGCGTTTCAATGTCATAAGCTTCCTCATAGTGATTCCTGATAAATGCCACCTCTGCGAGATAGTCGTAAGCAGCCGCTAAACTCACCATAAAGTGCTGTTTCATATAATCCGTGAGCGTCAACATTTTAATCGAGGATTGGAGTGATTCTTCGGCTTGATTTAGTTGCCCCGTCATGAGGAACTGCAACCCCTGCAGGCGCAAGACGATACTCGTATATTGATAATTATTGGCTTCCACGGCCAATTCGAGGGCGAGATCGACATATTGTTTCATCGGGAGGGGCTCATCCACCTGAATGTAGTAGTAGATCATCTGTAAATAACCGCGCAACAGATAGCTATTTTCCCCACTTCCCTTGGCTTGGGCAATGACCTGGGCAATATCCGCTACACCCTTTGTATACTCGCCATTGCGGATGTGGTAGCGCCCCTCAATATAGAGAAACTTGATCTCTAGCTGCATAAAGTGGTTATTCGTGACGTCATGATGGCGAATCTCGGTCAATTTATCGCGGAGCTCCTGGAATTTGGCTTGAATCATGGCATCGGAATAGCGCGCGGCGGGTTTTTGATGCGAATGATTGGCCTGCTGGTAGACCGGGAATAATTCGTGTTCAAACCGTAAGATATTCTGCAGGTACGCTAACTCGTAATCTAACGCATTCACCGTCTGATGCGCCTGGTTGTAGTGGTGCGCAATCACCTGAAGGAGTGCGAGATGCTCCGTGTCATTATCCGGTGACTGAGCGAGCGTGTCCGCGATCGTCTGGTGCATCAAGCGACGGAGGGATTCGGGCTGACGCATGTAGAAATAATGGCGCACCCGGCGATGTTTGATCCGGATCGTCAGGGCATCGTCGAGGATGGATTCCACGATAATTTGCTTTTGGTAGAGGGAATCGACCTCTTGTTTGATCCGTGTGGTGGATTCCTTCATCAGCATGGTGAGAATATCGAGCGTGACCCCCTCATTGAAGAAAGAGATCATCTCTAAAATCGCGTTCCCCATCTCACTGAGAAAGTGGCACTGTTCCTCGATCATATCCGTAATACGAGGGGGGAGATAGTTGAGTGACTGGTGCTGTTCGGCTTGTTTGGCCAGAGTCTCCAGTACCAGTAAATTCCCCTGCGCATAGGAGAGAATATCCGCGATCACTGCGGGGGAGAGGGGCTGGTTCAATCGATCAGAGAGAAAATCCTGTGCTTCCTCTTCGCTGAGAGGTGGGAGGGTGATGGTTTGGAGTTGCTGCTGCTCTTCAAAACAGGGCCCCTCTGTTTGGAGGAAAGGCGTCCAGCTATGGTTTCCCGATAAGATTACCAATAGCGGGAGTTGCTGGGACAAAATAAGCGCGTTCAATAGTTTGAGAGAGAGGTCATCCACATTTTCCAGATGTTCCAACACGAAAACAAAGGGAGCATCCCCATAGAGTGTATGGTACAGCTGGTTCAGTGATTGGAAACGTTCCTGTCGTAATTCTTGGTCACGCAACCAATCCTCTAGTTGCGTGGTGAGGAGGGTGTGCCACTCTTGCTTTTCGGCCTGTTTCAGATTACCGGCCCGTGTGAGGAGGAGCTGGCCGATCAATTGTTGCCAGATCTGCCCTGCCAAGGTGGGGAGATACTCATTGGCGTAGAGATACACCACATGGCACTGAGAGTAAGAGGTCGATAATACCTGATGGATAAAGGTCGTCTTTCCACTCCCAGATTCACCCATAATCAATAAGCGATCGCTCACATGGGTGTCGAGAAATTGATCCAAAGTCTGTTCAAAGGTTGCGATCTGCGTAGAGCGGACATAGTAGTATTTCGGAATAACGGACGTGAGTGAACTTTTCGTCTGGAGGTGGCTGATAGTTTGTTTGTAGAGCGCCGTGAGCGTACTGGAGGGTGCAATATTCAATTCCCGTTTGAAAAGGTCATTCACCCGATAGTAGGTCTCAATCACTTTGCTGTTGAGACCCATCTGCTGATAATAAGTCATCAGTAAGCGGTAATTCTCTTCATTATATTCGTCGATCTCAATGAGTGATTGGATGTGCTGTTCAACGGAGGGATTTGGGTCGTTCGCCATGGATGCTTCAATTTGATCGCGCAGTTGGTTGGTGTAGAGCTGTTCGTAGTAGGTCCGCATATCCAACAACCATGACTCATAATCATCAGCATCTTTGAGAAAGAAGCCCTTCAGAAATTCATCCTGGTAATGTGTAAGATGTCCTTTGGGGTCTTCGGTGAACTCCCATACATCGACGGTAATGGCGAGGTCTGGGTTGAGTTTCAGATTGTAGCGGTTCGGGGTAAGGATATATTCTCCCCCCAATGTTTTGTTCGCCTGGTAGATGGAATTTCTGAGATTTTTCTTGGATTTCGTGTCATCCTTGTTCGGCCAGAGCATACCCGCAATCTCGCTACGGCTGATCTCCTTATTTACGAAGAGGTAGTAGAGAAGCGCGTCGACCTTCGCATAGGGAAAGGTAATTGTTTTGTTGTTTTGTTTCACGGACGGAATGCCAAACAGTTTTACTTGTAGATTGAGAGGACGACTCATGGTTAGATCCCACCTTGTTGCTGATAAATCGTTCTGTGACGGAATGTGATCGCTATCATTACTTTCATTTCTATCATAGCATGCTTTATTTAAAGACTGGAAATTTTTATATGTAATAAGTGATCTGAAGCTAAAAATGCCAGGCAAAGGAAGTTCAAATGAATGGAAATCCTCAGCCTGGCACATATGTTTATGTCATCAACCCTGATAAATCCTCGATTATTCCTCTACTAGTACGCCCTTGTGAACGACGTGTTGGCCGCGTTTGTAGACATCACTTACTAAGTTGGTTGCGAAGAAGTAGAGTGGGTAATCGATATTGCTGCAGTCGAAAATCGCGATATCCGCCTGTTTATCAACGTCGAGGCTCCCGATTGTATCGGCGCGATCGATCGAATAGGCAGCATTGATCGTCACCGCATTGAGCACCTGGATCGGGGTCAGTTTCATCTGGAAGCAGCCCAATTGCATGATGAACTGCATGTTGATGGTTGGGCAGCTCCCCGGGTTGGAGTCGGTGGAGAGGGTAATTGGAACCCCCGCTTCAATCATCTTCTTAGCAGGTGCATAGGTTGTCTGCATCAAGCTAAAGGTGGTCCCTGGCAGTAAGTTTCCGATCACCTGGTTATCGGCCATCGCTTGAATGCTCTCGTCGGTAATCATCATCAAATGTTCCGCGCTCGTCGCATGGAGTTTGGCTGCGACTTCGACCCCACCGATTGATTCGATTTCGTCTGCATGAATCCGCAGTTTAAAGCCCATATCTTGCGCAGCTTTGAGGAGTTGATAGGATTCGTCAGCGGTGAAGACGTCCTTTTCACAGAAGATATCACAGAATTCCGCGAGATGATCGGCTTTGACTTTCGGGAGCATCTCAGCAGTGATCATCTGGATGTATTCCCCGGAACGTCCCGCATATTCTTTCGGGACAGCGTGGGCCGCCATGAAGGTTGGAATGAGGTCGAGTGGATGATCCTGGTTGAGTTTCTCGATGACGCGCAGTTGCCGTTCTTCAGTCTCCCAATTGAGGCCGTACCCACTCTTGGCCTCTACTGTGGTCGTTCCGTAGCAGCACATGTAGTCGAGCAGGCGTTTTGTTTTTTCATAGAGTTCAGCGAAGGAAGATTTGCGGGTCGCGGAAACGGTGCTGTGAATCCCACCACCTTGGTTCAGGATTTCGAGATAGCTCGCCCCATTAAGTTTCAGTGAGAATTCATGTTCGCGGCTCCCACCATAGACGAGATGGGTGTGGCAGTCGATCAATCCCGGGGTGGCAATCTTACCGGTGTAGTCGACAACCTCCGTCTCCTTACCAATGAGTTCTGGATCAGGCTCTCCACTCCCCACCTTTTGGATTTTACCGTCTTTGATAGCGATGTAACCGTCCGCAATGACGTTGGCTTCGCTCATTTCGTCCTTGGTGAGGGGATGACCCGGATCGTTCGGGGCAAAAATCTGGCTAAAATGTGTCAAAATCGTATCGGCGTACATGTGATCACACTCTTTCCTTATAATTTCTCTCTCATTGTAACTATAAAACGTCTATAACCAGTCAATATGAATGATAGCGCTTAATTTGGCGGAAATTTTATCTTTTCCCTCGGTATAGTCTTTTCATAGACCGTGAATCGCTACAATGAGGACGATGATTTAATGATGCCCACCCACACCGTCATTTGAGTCATTGATCCAAGCAATCTACGTGACAGCAATAGAAGGAGAGGTCATTTACATGTTCGATTACAGTGATATTTCAAAAGCGATGACGATCAAACTCGATGATGTCCTACCAGAAAAACCGGCATTTGTTGAGGGGATCCGGCGCGCACCTAACCGCGGTTTCCGTTTAACGGAGGCACAGACTAAGCTGGCGTTGAAGAATGCCCTCCGCTATGTGCCAAATAAATATCATGAAAAAATTATACCGGAATTTCTCGAAGAACTGCGCACCCGCGGACGGATTTATGCTTATCGTTGGCGTCCAGAAGGTGAAATTCATGGGAAACCGATTGATGAATACAAGGGAAATTGTACAGCCGGCAAAGCGATTCAGGTCCAAATTGATAATAACTTAGATTTCGATGTCGCGCTTTATCCTTATGAACTCGTCACATACGGCGAAACCGGCCAAGTTTGCTCCAACTGGCTCCAATATCGCTTGATCAAGAAGTATCTGGAAGCCATGACGGATGAACAAACCCTGGTGGTAGAATCAGGCCATCCAGTGGGGCTCTTCAAATCCAAACCAGAAGCGCCACGTGTCGTAATCACAAACGGGCTTTTGGTGGGCGAATATGACAACCTGAAAGACTGGGAAATCGCAGAACAGATGGGGGTTACCAACTACGGCCAGATGACAGCTGGAGGGTGGATGTACATCGGACCTCAAGGCATTGTGCACGGGACCTACAACACCCTCCTGAATGCCGGCCGTCTCAAACTCGGTATTCCTGAATCTGGTAACTTAGGCGGGAAGTTATTTATTTCTTCTGGGCTCGGCGGGATGTCTGGCGCTCAAGGGAAAGCAGCGGATATCGCAGGTGCGGTTTCCATCATTGCAGAAGTCGACCAGTCGCGGATCGATACTCGCCTGGAACAAGGCTGGATCAAACAGGTCACCGATAGCGCTACGGAAGCGATCCAATTAGCGCAGGCGAGTCTCGCTAAGGAGGAGCCAATGTCGGTCGCCTACCACGGCAATATTGTCGATCTTCTCGAATACTGCGTGAAGGAAGACATTCATATCGATCTCCTGTCCGATCAAACGTCCTGCCACAATGTTTACCAAGGGGGCTATTGTCCCGTTGCGTTGACCTTTGCGGAACGAACGGAGATGCTGGACAAAGATCCAAAATACTTCCGTCAATTGGTGGATGAAGGACTCAAACGACACTATGGAGCCATTAAAGCGTTGACAGGGCGAGGAACATACTTCTTCGACTACGGGAACTCCTTCATGAAGGCAATCTATGACTCCGGAATCAAAGAAATTTCTAAGAACGGGGTCGATGACAAGGACGGCTTTATCTGGCCATCCTACGTGGAAGATATCATGGGACCGCTCCTGTTCGACTACGGGTATGGACCATTCCGCTGGGTATGTCTGAGCGGGAAGCATGAGGACTTGATTGCGACGGACCATGCCGCGATGGAAACGATCGACAAAGGCCGTCGCTACCAGGATCTCGACAACTACAACTGGATCCGTGACGCTGAGAAGAATCAGCTCGTAGTCGGCACCCAAGCCCGCATTCTCTACCAAGATTGCAAGGGTCGTGTCGATATCGCACTGAAATTCAATGAACTCGTCCGTGAAGACAAGATTGGTCCGGTCATGCTCGGACGTGACCACCACGATGTTTCTGGGACGGACTCTCCATTCCGTGAAACCTCCAATATCAAGGATGGCTCCAATGTCACGGCAGATATGGCAGTTCAATGCTACGCCGGAAATGCTGCGCGTGGAATGACCATGGTGGCTCTCCATAACGGCGGGGGCGTAGGGATCGGTAAATCGATTAACGGTGGTTTCGGGCTCGTTCTCGATGGGAGCGAACGTGTGGACGAAATTATTAAGTCTGCCTTAGCCTGGGATACTATGGGTGGCGTGGCTCGGCGCAGTTGGGCACGTAATGAACATGCGATCGAAACCGCGATCCACTACAACGAATCGCGTCAAGGCACCGACCACCTCACTATCCCATATTTAGCCGATGATACGATGGTGGAACAAGCCGTTAAACTATTATTTGAATAAAGCCATTTCCCAATAAGCTAACCATGATTAGAGCGTTCACCCGATATGACGGCGGTGGGCGCTCATTTATCATTCAGACAAGCAGAAAGGAGGAAAAAACGAATGGATCAACCATCAATCACTCAGACTGCAGGACGTCGATTGGTCTTTCTGGGCGATTTCGGGAGTACATTCTCCAAATTTCAACTGATCGAGCTAGAACCCACTACGCGTATCGGGCATGTGACACTCGAAACGACGCAAAAGAGTTCGATTATGGACTGTTACCAACAAGCAAAAATGAAGCTACTCGAGGATACGAAATATGATCCAGAGGTGGACCAGCTCGAGGAATATTTCAGTTCCAGCGCGTGGGGCGGGTTCAAGATGGTCGTGATTGGACTCACGGAGCATCTCACTCAGCAGGCTGCCAGTTTCGCCGCATTGGGGTCTGGTACGCGAATCATCGGGCGCTATGCTTATCACCTGACCTCAGCAGACCTCGCAGAAATTCAAACCCGCCATCCTGATGCGATTCTTTTGACTGGAGGCACGGATGGGGGCAATCAGGCGTTTGTGGTGGAGGTCGCAAAACAAATGAGCGATTCCCTCCACGATATTGCCATCATTTACGCTGGGAACAACCAGGCCACTCCTGAGATTGAACGGATACTACAAGATAGCGATTGCCCACTCTATCTCTGTGAGAATGTCATGCCCAAGGTCAACGTGATTCAGATTGACAGTGTGAAACAAACGGCCGCAGCAATTTTTATCCAGAAGATTGTTGCGTCGAATGGATTAGAGGAGGTCGCAAAATACACCACCCGTCCGATTGTGCCGACCCCGATTGCGGTCCAACAGGCAGTGCATTTGATCGGAGAAGTGGAGGGTGCGGGCGTTCTCGCAATTGATGTGGGCGGAGCGACGACGGATATTCATAGTTTTGGGTCAGGGGTTTCCCAACAGCTGAACGTCCTCTATGAAGGCCTCCCGGAACCCCTCCTCAAGCGCACGGTTGAGGGAGACCTCGGTATGCGCGAATCCGCCATGAGTGTTCTGAAACAATATTCCTTGCCTCAGTTAATAGCAGAAACAAGAATGACGGAGAGAGAACTGGTTCAGCGTATCGAGAAACGGACGACACACCACGATTATTTACCAAAAACACCCCTCGAACGCCAATTGGATGAAGCCTTGGCCCTCAAAGCTGTAGATATTGCATTGGATCGCCACCTTGGGACCATTACGAAACGTGACAATCAAACCTGGATTCAGCGCGGGAAGAGTGCCCGATCATTTCAGACGGTGATCGCAACGGGTGGCGTCTTGATTCATCAAGTGAGTCCCGCACATCTCTCCCGAATAATTACGTTAGATACCTCTGCCCATACGCGCCCCGAAAATCCCGCACTCTATATTGATACAGATTATATTCTGTCCACAGCAGGCATTCTCGCACCCATCTATCCTGTTGCTGCTCGTGCGTTACTGATAGCGCACCTCCAATGCGTGATACCAGATTCTTAGTAAGGACAGCTATTAGCGATGTCCTTAGAAAGGTGGGGGCATTTGTTAATTTTCAACTGCTTGATGCGCATTCTGATAGGCTTTCTGGATGGAATCAGGCATGTTCGCCAGCTGGATATCAGTTTCGTTGCCCAATGCGAGAGCTTGTTGGTAGTACCAGCATTTAAATGTCAGCATGTCCTGGGCGCGTTTCATCTTTTTGATTTCTTGAGACATAATCTGTTGTTGACGTTCGAGGAGTGCCAGTCGTTCTTGATAGGTGTTTTGGCCGCCCTGACAGAGTGCGATGAAATGTTTGATGTCTTTGATTTCCAGCCCGGACTGTTTGAGACAATCAATCACCCGGAGTGTTTCCATTTCCTTCTCACTGAACTGCCGCTGACCGCCTGAACGTTTGAGATCAGGGAACAGTCCCTCCTTGTCGTAGTAGCGCAGGGTGGAAATCGGTAACTGAAACTGTTTAGAGACTTCGCCAATCGTTGCCATGAACTTCTCTCCTTTATTAATAGATGTTCTATTCATTAGGTAAAACAAAAGCGCTTGACCTAAAGTTAACTTCAGGGTCTATGCTGATATTGTAATCAGCAAGAGGAGATTTGTCTATGGAGTCCCTTTTGTCAATGGTGTAAAAAGAAAGGCGATGCTCAATGAAACTGGAAAATTTTTTAGAAATAATGGATAGTGGCCAAGAGATGATTGCGGGATCAGAGACACATCGATTTATGCATGAGCTATCACAGGAAGCGCTTAAAATTACGATGGAGTTGAATAATCAATATCATACTGAAGATGAAATAAGAAGGATGATGGAAAAGCTGACAGGACGAGCGCTGGATGAAAGTTTTTCGATGTTCCCACCGTTTTATACGGATTGTGGTAAGAACACCAAGATCGGCAAAAACGTGTTTATCAATGCAGCTTGTATGTTTCAAGATCAAGGAGGCATTGAAATTGGTGATGGCTCGCTGATTGGACACCATGTAGTAATGGCGACCTTGAATCATAATTTGAAAGTAGAAGCGAGAGGAAATATCATTCCAAAACCGATTAAGATTGGTAAGAATGTATGGATCGGAGCGAATGCCACCATCTGTCAAGGAGTAGTAATCGGGGATGGTGCGGTCATTGCAGCCGGTACAGTCGTTACAAAAGATGTCGCGCGCAATACGGTTGTTGGCGGTGTTCCATCCAAAGTCATCAAAACGATTGAGGAATAGGAAGAGAAATGATGGAAAAAGGGCATTTAAATTTGACCAAGGAATGGGACAAGGTATTTCCTAAAAGTGACAAAGTGAATCATTCTAAAGTGACATTTGTTAATCGCTATGAGATTACCCTGGCTGCTGATTTATACGAACCTAAAAACTCAGGGTGGGAGTTGCCGGCAATCGCTGTCAGTGGGCCATTTGGTGCGGTCAAGGAGCAATCATCAGGACTTTATGCTCAAGAAATGGCAGAGAGAGGTTTTTTGACCATTGCATTTGACCCCTCATTTACAGGTGAAAGCGGTGGATATCCGTGCTACATGGCGTCACCTGATATCAACACAGAAGATTTTCAAGTGGACGTTGACTTTTGGCGACTAATGAAAAAGTAGATCCAGAGAAAATTGGAATCATTGGTATCTGTGGTTGGGGTGGTATAGCCTTGAATGCGGCAGCACTCGACACAAGAATTAAGGCAACAGTCGCTTCGACAATGTATGATATGACAAGAGTTACCGCAAACGGCTATTTTGATGAAGCAGACAATGAAGAAGCAAGACATCAAGCGCGAAAACAACTCAATGAGCAGAGAACGAAAGACTATCAATCCCAAAGTTACAAACGAGCAGGTGGGGTAGTCGATCCACTGCCGGAGGATGCTCCTCAGTTTGTAAAGGACTACTACGCTTATTATAAGACAGAGCGCGGGTATCATAAGCGATCACTAAATTCAAATGAAGGATGGAATGTGATTGGCACGATGTCATTCCTTAACCAACCTATTTTGCAATATAGTAATGAAATTCGTAGTGCAGTCCTTGTTGTGCATGGTGATCAAGCGCATAGTTATTATTTTGGAAAAGACGCCTATGAAACTATGATTAAGGACAACGCATATACAGATAGCAAGGAGTTTCTGTCAATCGAAGGAGCTTCGCATACGGACTTATACGATAATAAGAGCGTCATTCCGTTTGATAAAATACAAGCATTCTTTCAAAAGAATATGTAACTCAAGGAAAGCTGTATGAGGATATCCTCGTTTGGTTCCGTTATGTTACGAAATAGCTAGATCAAAAAAGCCGAGATCCAAAGCAGGGACTCGGCTTTTTCATGAATCCCCACTTTTTCATCCATGAAAATAGGCTTTCAATGATTTTCTCAGTAAAATTGGTTTGTTTTTTGGCGGGGATATGCTAATATACGTACGTTAAGTATTTTTTGTGGGGGAGAGACTCGCAAAAAATCATCCAGAATCATAGGAGGTGTCATTGTGAAACGTACATATCAACCAAATAAACGTAGCCGTAAGAAGAACCATGGCTTCCGTGAACGCATGAGTACTAAGAACGGTCGTCACGTGTTAGCACGTCGCCGTCGCAAAGGAAGAAAACGTCTATCCGCATAAGACCACAAAGACTGTGGTCTTTTTTTATAGCGCAATCGAATGTATGTTCTGATTGCGTTTCTTTTTTCAACGTAAAAACAAGGAGGCTAGAGCATGCGCAAGAGTTACCGCGTCAAATCAGAGAAAGCATTTGGTCGCGTCTTTAACGAGGGCAAGAGTAAAGCAAATCGCCAATTTGTTGTTTATGCTTTGGGGAAAGAACAACCGCATTTTAGGGTAGGGATTTCAGTCGGGAAACGGATTGGTAATGCAGTCACAAGAAACCAAGTGAAACGCCGCATCCGCCAAGCTATTTTCGAATTAAAACCAGAAATACGGCCAAATCTGGACTTCATTGTGATTGCGAGAAAACCCACTGCGACGATGGATCAAGCCTCGGTGAAGCATTCACTCATTCACGTCCTCACCAAGGCCCACGTCTTGACTGAAAACCCACCCACACCGATTAAATCTGATAGCAGGAGCGAACATCGTGAATAATCATCAATCAAGAAAACGTTGGCTACTCTTAGGCCTCGGACTCGTTTTGGTTCTGGTATTAACGGGCTGTGCTTCGAATGGATCAGGCGCTTTATTCTCCCCGATCAATGAGAACTCAACCGGTTTCTGGGATCGTATTATCCTCTACAACCTCTCCCAAATTATTATCTATCTCTCGAATCTCTTTGGGGGCAACTATGCGGTAGGGATCATCCTGTTTACCATTATCATTCGGGCTGTCCTGATTCCACTTTACCAATTCCAGCAAAATTCCACGACGCGTATGCAGGAGATGCAGCCAGAAATGCAGGCTCTGCGGGAAAAATACGCCTCGAAGGATCCAGAATCACAGCAGAAACTAGAAGAAGAAACCGCTAAACTTCAAGAGAAATATGACTATAATCCTTGGATCGGCTGTTTACCATTGATCATCCAATTACCGATCTTGACGGCAGTGTACCAGGCTATTATTAGAACGCCGGAACTGCGTCAGGGCCACTTACTATGGATGAACTTGGGAAACGCGGACCCTTACTTCATTTTGCCACTGTTGGCCGCTATTTTTATGTGGTATAACAGCTACCTCATGCAGGTAGCGAGCGGGCAAAAAGGTGGGATGAGTGTCGCAATGCAATGGGTCATGCCGATTATGATCTTTATCATTGTGATGCAGTTACCGGCCGCTATTTCACTATACATGGTGACCACGAACCTCTTCTCCGTTGTTCAAACCTTGGCGATCAATAATCCGTATCGCCAGCAACAAGAGCGCCAAGAAAAGGCTGCCCACGAACGAGAATTGAACCGTCGACTGGAGAAGGCACGCCGCAATCCACGTGGTAAGAAACACAAATAACGACATGGGAAAGGATCGTAGCATGGAAACCAAAATTTACGAAGCTAAAACCATCGATGAAGCGATTCAAAAAGGCCTTAAAGATCTCAACCTCACAGATCAAAATGAGGTCGAAGTAACGATCGTCCAAGAACCAAGAAAAGGATTTCTCGGTTTAGGCGAAAAGAAAGCAATTATCCAACTTTCCAGCAAAAAGCCGGTGGAAGTCGCCCCTGTTGAACCAAAAACAGAGGAAACAATGACAGCTACTGAATCGAATGCAGAGGCAACAGAAGCAGCTGTTGAACCCGAAGTAGAGGTATCCCCGGCAGTTGAAGAAACGACCGAAGAAGAAATCACGCAGAAGGTAGAAACTCCTTCTCAAGCGGACGCCAAGCCAGAAACCGAGAAAGAAATCGCTAAAGAAGCTACCCCTAAATCACCATCGAATCCAGATATCTTCGGGTCTGATGACGATGACGACGAGGAAGAACAATCGGAACAAACTTATGATGTCGATTGGGTGGCACACTACATTATTGACGTGATGAAGAACTATCTCGTCGATGTGAGTGTTGATGTAGAGGATAATGATGATTTAATTATTTATCATATCAATACGGATAAACCGGGCCTCGTAATTGGAAAACATGGGAAGATCATCAATGCCTTGGAAGTGCTCGCGCAGGTTCTCACGCATCGTCATGTCAGGAGTCGTGTGCGGGTGGCATTGAACGTGGGCGATTATCGCGAACGCCGCCATCATATTTTGGAGAACTTGGCGGAACGGATCGCGGATGACGTCACCATGAACCAGAACACTGAATATCTCGATCCCCTGCCAGCAAGAGAACGCAAGATTGTGCATCAGACATTAGCGAAGTACCAACATATTCAAACCCATTCTGAAGGGCGAGAACCGCGTCGTTATCTCGTTGTGTCCTACAAAGACTAATTTATTACGTAGCGTCATGCCTATTCAGAGTGCATCTGGATAGGCATTTTTGCTGTGAAATAGGATAATAAAGAGTATTTGATGAATGAACAGGTATAAGGAGGTAAATAATGGGCATTCGTGTAGTTGCGATTGATTTAGATGGGAGTTTATTAACAACAGATAAGCAGCTCTCCAACACAAATATCCAAACGGTTCAACAAGTGATGGACAGTGGAACGCGCGTGGTGATCTGTACCGGGCGCTCGCTCCCTGGGGTGGAACGGTTTGTGAAACAGCTGGATTTCGCCAGAGAGGAAGAATATATGATCCTCCAGAATGGAGCAGCGACCTACCAACTGCCAGCGTATGAGCGAATTGAGGATCATACCATCAAACAGGGCGGGGTAACGGCGGCGTTCGACTACATTGCGGAGTACCCGCAGTTCGAGATTGTCGCCCTCACTGAGCAGGAATTCTACTACACCGGCGATCACCTGAACGATCGTATGGCATTTGAGGCGAAAACCTTGGCGAGTCCAGCAATCCAAACGTCCCGATCCACCCTAAAGCAGCGTGATGATCTCTACAAAATCATTATCATGGGCGATCCTAAACTGATGCAGGACGTCATGGATTCCGCGCCTCAACCTGTACGTGAGGAAATCACCATGATCCATTCCCTCCCTGACTTGATTGAGTTCATCCCCAAAAACGTCAATAAAGCGGTCGGCCTCAAACATCTTTGCCAGCGCCTCGACATCCAAGCTGAGGACGTCATGGCAATTGGGGACGAACATAACGATATTGAAATGCTTCAGTTTGCGGGGCTGGGTGTTGCGATGGGGAACGCGAATGAATCCGTCAAGGCGGTTGCGAACGCCATCACTGCGACCAACAATGACGATGGGGTCGCCCAAGCACTGAAGCAATATCTCTTATAAATAAATCAAAATTAATAAGAGAGCGTTAATTCTCGTATGGAGTGGTCGATCGGCAGCATGACTCGTGTTACAGTGGACCATTATGAGTTAAAGGAGCGATGCATATGGCAAGAGAGGTTGTCGTTGTAGCGGCATATCGCAGTGCCATTGGAAAATTTATGGGAGGCCTCAGCTCATTGAGTGCCGTTGAGATGGGGAGTCAACTCCTCTCACAACTTCTCGAGACAATCAATCTCTCGAAAGACACAGTCGATCACGTTATCATCGGGAATGTCCTGTCAGGCGGGGCGGGGCAGAATATCGCCCGTCAGATCGCCCTCACTGCAGGACTTTCAGAAACCACCACGGCAGAAACGTTGAATCAAGTCTGTGGTTCTGGTATGTTGGCGCTCATCCATGCGGCCCAGATGATTCAACTGGGTGATTGTGAGGTAGTTGTTGCAGGTGGCGTAGAGAGTATGTCCAATGCTCCCTATGTCCTCAGCCGCCAGCAACGCAAACTGGGGAATCTGAATTTGATGGATACCCTCTTGAGAGATGGATTGACCGATGCCTTGTCTGGGGAACATATGGGATTGACAGCTGAATACATCGCTGAACAATACCACCTCACGCGCGAGGATCAGGACGCTTTTGCCTTGGAGAGTCAGCGGCGCGCACAGCAGGCCATGACGATCGGTCGTTTTGATGACGAGATTCTCCCGCTCACAGTCACGGACCGCAGCCACCAGACCCGATCAATCACCCAGGACGAATTTCCGCGGTTCAATTCGACAATGGAGGGGCTCGCCCGTCTCAAGCCAGCGTTCAAGATGAATGGCACGGTGACAGCAGGGAACAGCTCCGGCATTAACGACGGAGCCGCTCTCCTCCTCATGATGACTCGAGAAAAAGCTGAAGCTCAGAACCTCCCTGTGCTCGCCACTGTGAAGAGTTACGCCAGCGCCGGGGTGAGTCCGGACGTGATGGGGTTGGGACCGATCCCTGCCAGCCAAAAAGCTCTCAGTAAGGCTAATCTCACAGTGGATGATCTCGATCTGATCGAAGGAAACGAGGCCTTCGCTGCACAGTCCCTCGCCGTGATCCAGGAATTACAGCTTCCACTCGATAAAACCAATGTAAACGGCGGTGCCATCGCTCTCGGACATCCGATCGGGGCGAGTGGTGCACGTATCGTTGTTACCCTCGTTCACGAAATGCTGAAGCGTCAGTCCCGTTATGGTTTAGCTACCCTCTGCATCGGCGGTGGTCAGGGCGATGCATTGGTGCTTGAACGAGGATAGGTATTAGACTAATGATTGATTAAAAATGAGATAAGCCGCCCCCCAAAAGATTTCACTCTTAGGGGATCGGCTTATTCGTGTGTCTTAAAGAGATTAGATCTAGCCGTCCATTACGATTCCGCCATCCACATCACCAATCTCACCGGTAATGAAGCTGGCTTGTTCACTCGCAAAGAAGAGAATCATTTGTGCAGGTTCTTCCGGTTTAGCTCCGCGATTAAACACTGAGAGCGCTTTGATGCGGGCTTCGTTCTCCGGATTTTCACGGACGGCCACTGTCATGGCTGTCTCTGTGTA
This sequence comes from Aerococcus sp., assembly GCA_030528285.1. Classification (GTDB taxonomy): domain Bacteria; phylum Bacillota; class Bacilli; order Lactobacillales; family Aerococcaceae; genus Aerococcus. Next base: position 72,563 of record JAUMZE010000007.1, read on the forward strand.
GGATGGGCAGACCGCATTGCAGGCGATATGGTACGGGCCTCCTGCTTTTGCGACAGCTTTGGTGAGGGCATTTACGCCACCCTTCGCTGCAGCATAGGCAGCCGTGCCCAGCAGACCGCCACCTAATTTACCTGCGACAGAGGACACATTCACGATTCGACCACCACCGTTCGATTTGAAATGGTTGAAGATCTCCTGGTTCACGAGGTAGGTGCCGGTCAGATTGATCTGGATAATTCGCGCCCATTCCTCATCACTAATCTCTTCGAACGGAACAGCGCTGATCATCCCCGCACTGTTCACGAGCGCATCGATCGGCCCCTGTTCCTCGATCACCTGCTGCATCACTTGGCGAGTCTGGTTGTTATCCATCAGATCCAGATGGTAAGCTGCATTATGATCTCCTAGCTCCTTCGCAACGGCTTCTGCACGTTCGAGATTGCGGTTCATAATCACCACGCGCCCGCCACCATCAACGACACCGCGCGCGACCTCATAGCCAATGCCCCCCGTTCCGCCTGTCACAATCACTGTCTTATCCTTGAAATCAAAACTCATGGGAATGCCTCCTCTGCTCGTTCAAATGCAATTAGCTATTCTCATTATAGAAATAAATGAATCCAGGTACCAACTATAATCATTCAAAATGGATTCACGCACACAAAATAAGTTTTCAGGGACAGGATATTGATATCAATGAAAGCGGTTTATAGTATAAGTAACAACAGAAGAATATGTACTAAACTAACGGAGATCCTCGTAACTTTTATGTTTGAGTTAACACAAAGCAACATTGATTTTGGGTATAAAGAAACTGATGGATTGAATGGTTACTTGGAGGTGGCCCTCATGACAAAGAAACAATACATAAGAAACATGTTGATAGCGCTCGTAGTACTGATAGTTATTGGTGGAGTTCTTTATTACTGTGATGTTTTGGAGGGACCCTACTATGTTGTAGGTGCCATTATGGGTGCTTTGCTATCGCTCTATAGTTATTTCCAGAAACGGAAAGCATAGGAGAATAAGACGGATATTATAAAAGACCTTTGTGGAACTAACAAAGTGATTAAGAAGGACAAATTTACCATCTATCATCACTGCTAGGAACGTCTTATAATTTTTTTGTTATATTAAATCTAGAGAATTAGGAGGTAATAATTATGGAATCTGTAGCTATTCAATTTCTAAGTGAAAAAGAATTGAAAGAAACAATGGGTGGTGGTTGTTCCTGGGGTGGAGCATTAAATTCTGCTGCTGGTGGTGCAGTAGGCGGCGCAGTAACTGGTGCGGTAGGTGGCACAGTCACATTACCCGGTGTAGGATCTGTGGCTGGTTGGCTCGGCGGTGGAATATTGGGAGGAGTCGGCAATGCTGCCGCATACGGTGCGACGTGCTGGTGGAATAATTAAAGTGAACTTTTTATTTTCCTAGCAGTTTTTGTGGTTGTTAGTGTTCTAGTGAATTGATATCAGTGATACTGAATCTAAAAATACCGATCTCACAACAAAAATGAGATCGGTATTTCATTGGTTAATACATCCTAAAGATGAGTGGAATAGAGACAATGAGAAGTGCAATCCCAAACAACAATCCACTCCACAGAGACATCATGATAAATGGTGATGTGCTTTTATTACCATGTTCTTTGACATACACATAGTTGCGACGTACCGCATAAAATTGATAACAAGCTAAGAGTATAGCGCCAAAGCCCGCAAGTGTTTCTAACATGATCTTTCCCCTCCTTAGATCAGAAAGTCACTTCATAAAAATTATCTATGACTATAATAAACCGTTTACATTCACATACTTGCTGAGTGCCTGAACGATCATTTTTTGTTCCTGAACGTCACTCACGCACATCTACGTCATTCTCGTTTCGTGCTGCTAGGCGCTTTCTCAGTTCTTTCATGTGCGAATGCGTAATATCACAGCGACTATGATCCAGGAAAACAACCTCACGTGTCTTTGTATCTACACTGAGCACGTTATTGACATTGACGAGGGTTGAACGACTAACACTCTGGAAATAATGATGAGTATCAAACGCCATAATGTCATTGAGAGCGCCGTAGAATTCCTTTCGATAGTTAGGTCCATAGAGCACGAGGCGGTGGGAATCTCCCGTTGTTTCGATATAGAGGATATCTGAATAAGGAATATGGATGCTGTGACGTCCCCCATAGGAATAATCGAAAATCTCCTGCTGCAAGGCATGGCGCTCATCGTCCATCACGTGCTGGACACAATCGGCTAACTGCTTCTTAAACTGCTCATCGCTACTATCCTTAACGATGAAATCCAACGCAGCGACATGTTGCTTGAATGCGAGAGGCATGGATTCCGATAATGTGGTCACAAACGCAATCGCGCCGTATGGATTATAGTCCCTAATCTCCTTGGCCCACTGAAACCCCATATCCTTATTCCCTTCAATCTCCAAATCGATGAAGTAGAGATCATGAGGTTTGTGATCAGATAGCTGCTGCTCGTAATCTGCACGACTCATAATGGACAGAAGGTGAAATTGTGTGTACCATTCCTTCGCCAGAGACATCAGCATCCCTTCAATGCGTCCGAGATGATTGGGATTATCCTCTATGATGACGATATCAAGCATTATGAAGCTCCTCTCTCCTCAAAAATCAAGGACTGCGTAAAAGTATCGGTATCAATCCTGGTTTCGATTTCCACATTATCAAATTGATGAATGATCTCTAATACCATTGCAAGTCCAATCCCGCGCTGTTCTCCCTTGGTAGAATATCCTTTCTCCCAGATCTTGCGTGCATCGATTGGACCTGGCTGCCTTGTGTTTTGAACGGTAAATGTGACGGTACTTCCCTCATGTGTAAGGGCCACGGTGATGACGGGATGATCGGTGGCACTCGCTCCTTCGATCGCATTATCGAGCAGAATCGAGAGGAGACGAATGACCTCTAACATGGGCGTGTCGACCTTAGGAATAAGCTGTCTTGCCTCCAGATGAAACTCAATCTGTTCCGCCTGTGCCTGGATCATTTTCTGAGCGAGCACATTACGAAAGGCGATGTCCTCAATATTTTTCAGGTTGAACGCGGTGTAATCGGCCTTAGACAACTTCTGATTCATTGGGAGAAATGCCTCATGGAAGAGCTTATCGACAGTCGACATGTCTTGATGATCAATCGCGGGGGCGAGACTACTGATAATCCCTGCAAAATCGTGGCGAAATCCACGAATCTCATCATAGAGAGTCCCTAGTTTGGTTACGAGCTGATTGAGATTGTGGTTTTCTTGTTCCTTCTGCTCAATCTGCTGTTCGTATGTCCAAGATAGTTGCCGTTCATGGATATGAGAAGTGGTTAATAAATAACCAATAAAAATAAATAAAGATATAGCAGTATCAAAGTTAGTTATAAAGGTATTGTTTTCGACAATTAGTACTGTGGTAGATATTCGCATAGCACTTAATATCAAAAAAACTGTATTACTATAAGATAATAAAGTTAGGAAATATAAGTTGCCTATTATTTTTGGGCTGATGTATATATACTTCATAAATAAGCTAACGATATATGCTGATATTAGAGATAGTGCTAATCCTATAGATTCGGCATAAAATAATGATAAGCGTTGGGTAGAAAATATTCGATAGAATGTGCTTGAAAAGAATCCAAAAATAGATGAATAACTAATAAAAAGATAGAGAGAATAAAAAAGAGCAACATCTTTTCTCATTTTTACCTTATAAAAAAAGATTAAGTAATAAAACAATGAAACGCCTATCCAACTTAATGCTATATGGATATGCGCCACGAAAATATGAAGCAGCAATAAACAGGCCCAGTAGCGTTTTTTTAAAAAGATCTTGTCAATATGACTAGCAATAAATATTCTTGGAAATATAAAAGAGAGTAGGGCAAACACCACTCCTAAAAAATCTATGTTTACCATATTTTGTGATTATCTTTTCTTGTAGTGCATAAGGTTGACCATTTACAAAGTTTGACTAAAAGACTTTGTGATGCTGTCCCGCCTACAATCTTTTTAAGTAACTGATCATTGATTGGAGTAGTATGAGCAATAGTAACGCCCTTAGAATTTTTATTTTTTGTAATAAACATAGTAATTGACTCCTTTTCTCCTATTATAAAGCGTGAAGCGACTATAAAACTACGTGCGAATTAAATTGGCGTAAAGGCCTCCTTTCTTGAGAAGTGATGCATGGGTTCCCTCTTCTACGATTCTTCCTTTAGACATCACAACGACACGGTCTGCTCGTTCAGCAACGGTGAGACGATGAGCAATGAAGATAATGGTCTTGTCCAAGGCAAGCAGGCGATTGATGATAACTTTTTCAGTGAGAAGGTCGAGACTGCTGGTTGCCTCATCTAGAATGAGAATAGGAGATTGGGTGAGTAATGCTCGCGCAAGTGCGAGACGTTGTCGCTGCCCACCGGAGATTTCCGTTCCGTCTGAGGTGAGTTCTGTGTCTAATTGCATTGGCAGATGCATCACGTCATCGTATAGCTCCACTAACTGTAATATATCTGATATATCTTGTTCAGTGGTAGTTGGTTTGGCACCAAGCAAGAGATTTTCCCTGATCGTTCCATTGAAAATATAAGGTTGTTGCGGGAGATAGGTAATGAACTGGCGCAGAGTATGTTTATCAATGGCTGATAGTGGCATCTGGTCCAGCTTAATCGTTCCGTCAGTGGGAGTATAGAAATTCACGAGTAGCTTTGCGAGCGTCGTTTTACCTGATCCAGATAAACCAACAATCGCCAGTTTCGTCCCCTTAGGAATCTGGAGGTTAATCTGATTTAACACATTCGTTTCGTAGCCGTATGCAAAATCGACCGCATGCATCGTTAATTCATGATGCCAAGGAATGTGGTGCAGTAGATGTTGATCTGTCGCGAATTCTGAGTCGATCTGTTGTACCTCGTTTAGCCGTTCATTGGCGACATTTGCGCGCTGCAGTTTCGTCTGCAGATTGACGATGTTTTCGAGCGGTTGAGTGAAGTAGACCAACAACGTATTGAACGTGATTAATTGTCCTAGAGTCATTTGCCCGCTAACAACGAACTGTGCACCGAACCAGAGAATCAAGACGTTCAGTGCCAGATGCATGAACGCTTTCAGTGCGGTTTGGAAATTTTCACTGCGACCGTATCTGAAAGCTTGCGTCAAATGATCGTGAAATTCTTGGTCAATCCTTTCATAACGAGTATCTTCACTGGAAAGGGCTTTTATTGTTTCAATGCCGCTGAGGTCGTCAATAATGGATGATGATAATTTAGCATTTGTTTCCATAACAGCATGATTAAGGCGCTGGAAGGGACGCATAAACGCGAAAACGATGATGGCGTAGATCGGTAGGGATGCGATACTGATCAAAAATAGGAGTGGATGCTGCCAGCAGAGGACAACCGCCATGATACTTGCTACGGATACATCGAGAAACACGGAGAGGACTGTACTGGCGAGTGCCTCAATAATTGCATTCGCATCGGTGAAACGAGAAACAATCTCGCCTGTCCGCCTGGTTTGGAAGAATGCAAGTGGCAGACGAAAGAGGTGCTCAATATACGATAAGATAATATCCACTGATAAATGTTGTCCGAGAAGAAGGAGTCCCTGTGATTGCAAATAAGTGATAAGTTGTTGCAGAGTATAACTGATAAACAACGCAAGAGACACAACGCCCAGCGTATTGAGAGCATGTTGAGGAATCCAAAGATCGATCATTAATTGAAGATAATAGGCTCCGATAATGTCAATTACCGTCATACCAAGTGTTGCCAGGGCAATCCCAGTAATTAAGGGTTTCTGTTTCATGAGGAGAGGGAGGAAAGACCACAATCCTCGTGTTTTCTCACGGTATGGTTGGTAGTCCGCATCTGGCTCAAATAACAGCGCAATCCCTGTCCATTCTTGTTCGAAGCGTTGCCATGGAAGACGAGTGATTTTGACGGCAGGGTCAGGATCAGCAATATGAACGGTCTCATCGTCACATCCGATGATTGTATAGTAGTGAAGCCGCGTGCCATCCTTAATGACGTGTGCAATAAACGGATAAGGCGCATCTGATTGAAAGAGTGTTATATCTGTTTTAATTGCTTGGGTATTAAGATGGAGAGCGTTTGCATCTGTCACTAGACCAAATGCAGTTGTGCCATCTTGAGTTGTTTTAGCAAGATTTCTAAGCGTGAGGAGGGAGTAGTGAGAGCCGTAGTATTCTAATACCATCGCGAGACAGGCCACACCACAGTCTTTGTCATCTACTTGTGCTCGATAGTAAGGTTTCTTGAACGGCTTCATCATTTTCCACTTCCTTACTTGTATCTGTTAATAGCGAAAGCCAACTGACGCGTATGAATCAGTTGGCTTCCATTCGTTATTACCACTGGAGACCCGCGCCCCCCAGATCATTGCCGACTTGTTGCATATCATAAAGTTCCTGCCACAGCTGTTGTTCCTCCGTGTTGAATGTCACATCAGAGGAAGATTTAACGAGTTTTCCGTGGTTGAGGAAATAGCGAAATCCTTCTGTGAATGCAACGCCCGATTTCTGATCTAGATCACTCGCCGTTTCATTGAGGAAGCGCGCAATCTCTGTTTGAGCGTGATGTTCGCTCGCCAAATTAGATAGCGCTTTCATTTTATCCAATACCATTGCTTGTTCTTCTGCTTGCATCGTCACCACTATCCTTTACGTACTACTAATATTATCGATAAATCTAGTATAGACGATTTTGGGTCAGAGGATGATTAAATCCCCGAAAAATATATAAAGTTTTTTATAGCTACTCTTAATATAATCTGTTAGCTATCGAGTATGAGAAGGTGTGCCTGAATGGGCATTTTTTGTCCCCCAAACCTCCCCACAACAAAATAATTGCTTATGATCAGTAAGGATGATAAGAATAACCATATTTGTTGCGTGCGCAAACAAATAAAGATAGAAAAAGGAGGGATATTCCCGGAAATAGTAAAACCGTGATCAATCAGTGGTCTTGGCTGATGGATCTGGATGGGGTAAACTATGGGGGAACATACTCAGTAGACTGTTGCTTATTTGAGAGGGAGTATCACGATGGCGTTACTGGAGAAATGGACCGCTTATAATCAAAAACAAATTGAGATTAAGGGGACAATTGAACAGGTACTCGCGGATCTTCCTAGTAGTGAACTGTCGTTGAATGAGTTCTATCTGCTCTACTACCTGAACCAGTCGCCCAGGAAGAAGTTGAATCAGTTCGAATTACCAGAGCGTCTCCATCTGAGTGCGAGTGCGGTGTCACGGATGATCAGCCGTTTAGAAGCGAAGAACTGTGGTGTGATCGCAAAACAACTCTGCGATGAGGATAAGCGTTCGACCTTTATTCGCATTACCGATCATGGCCAACAGATAATCGCTGAAGCCATCAAAGCCGTTGAAGCCGCTCTCACATCCTACCAGCAGGAACTCAGTCGCATTAAATAGTCACTAGTTTTCAGCCAAACAGTCAATCAGTGTGGTTGGAGTAAATATGTGCGTGTGCAAACAAATAAAAATTGACAACAAACTGGAGTCATAAATAGAAAGAGGTCATAATAATGAAATCAGCCTTTGAACAACCATTATTTGAATCTGTCACCTTCCCACAAGAGACGTTGGATTTATTAGTGGAGCACTTCAAGGGCTATGATTTCATTAGCAACGAAGAACGATACCAATCAGAGGAGCCGTCTTTCTAGATAGGGAGGCGGTTTTTCTAGTATAACGAAGAGTAAGCGTGGGGATTTACTTTTCACAGTGAAGCCATTATAATGAACCAGAAATCAAGAACAAGTCAATGAATCATGACAGTCAAAGTGTCTTTCGATTCATTTCTCACCAAGGGGAGAAGTGGATGGAGTGGGCACTTTTTTCTTTGTAAATAGGGAGGAATTAACGATGAATGAGGGATTGGAGACGATTGCGGCCATTTCAACGCCACCAGGAGAGGGAGGGATCAGCATTGTGCGCCTCTCCGGGGACGATGCATTGTCCATTGCTGATAAGGTCTATCGATTAGGACAAAAGAAGCTCAGTAACCAACCAACGCATACGATTCACTACGGACACATTGTCGATCCAAAAACCAATCAGGAAATTGATGAAGTCATGGTGAGTGTGATGCGCGCACCAAAAACATATACCCGTGAAGATGTGGTGGAGATTAATTGCCACGGTGGAATGGTGGTGGCCAGAGAGGTGCTCCAACTCCTATTGCGCGAGGGGGCAGCCATGGCAGAGCCGGGTGAATTCACTAAGCGAGCCTTTCTCAATGGGCGGATCGATTTGACGCAGGCGGAGGCCGTGATGGATCTGATTCGCGCCAAGACAGATCGTTCGCTCGCCCAGGCGATGAAGCAATTGGACGGACGGTTGAGTGAGGCGATCCATCAGTTGCGCGACCAGATTTCCGACACCCTCGTTCAGGTTGAGGTGAATATCGATTATCCGGAGTATGACGAGGAGGAGATGACCCTCCAAAAAATTGCCACTCGCGCCAAATCCATCCAGCAGAGCATCCAGGAAATCCTAAAAACCGCTAAACAGGGGAAGATTCTCCGTGACGGCATTACCACCGCAATTATTGGACGCCCGAATGTGGGGAAATCGAGTCTGTTGAATCATCTGTTGCACGAGGAAAAAGCGATTGTGACGGATGTAGCCGGAACGACGCGCGATACGATCGAGGAATACGTGAACGTGAATGGCGTTCCATTGCGGTTAATCGATACAGCCGGCATTCGTGAAACAGATGATGTGGTGGAACGAATCGGCGTGGAGCGTTCCCGAAAAGCCTTAGAGGAAGCGGATCTGGTACTCTTACTGTTGAACCAGAGTGAAGCATTGAGTGCGATGGACATCGAATTATTAGAGGCCACAAAACAAATGACGAGGATCATCCTTCTCAATAAGAGTGACCTCACGCCGGAGTTGAATCAAGACGATCTCACACCTTACTTAACAAAGGCAGATGAGGTGCTGTCTACCGCGATTACGGAAGACCGCGGCATGAGCGACTTAGAGCAGCAGATCAATCAGCTCTTCTTCAGTGGAGCTACAGGCGAACGAGACGCGACCTATCTGATGAACACGCGCCATATCGATCTACTCGAGAAGGCGAGTCAGGCGCTCGATGACGTTCAAACAGGCATCGACAATCAAATGCCTGTCGATCTCGTTCAGATTGATTTCACCCGTTGCTTTGACCTACTAGGGGAGATCACGGGTGAGAGTGCGCCAGACGAATTGATAACGAAATTATTTAGCCAGTTCTGTTTGGGTAAGTAACCCACAGTAAATCAGGGAGGTATCAATTAGTGAAGACCTATCAAGCAGGAAATTATGATGTGATTGTGGTTGGGGGCGGACATGCCGGGAGTGAGGCTGCCCTCGCCTCTGCACGGATGGGAGAGAAGACGCTCCTGTTAACGCTCAATATTAATATGATCGCGTTCATGCCATGTAACCCGTCGATTGGGGGCCCCGCGAAAGGTGTCGTCGTTCGTGAGATTGACGCACTCGGTGGCCAAATGGGACGCAACATTGATCAAACCTATATCCAGATGCGGATGCTAAACACCGGGAAGGGTCCCGCGGTTCGAGCATTGCGCGCCCAGGCCGATAAAGAGGCCTACGCCAAAACCATGCGCGAAACCCTCGAGATGCAGGAGAACCTCACTGTGCGTCAGGCGTTGGTGGAAGATCTCGTGGTGAACGATGGCATTTGCCAAGGGGTTGTGACACAAACAGGCGCAATCTACACCAGTCAGGCTGTCATTTTGACAGTAGGAACGGCTGCACGTGGGGAAATCATCATTGGCGAACTCAAATACTCAGCCGGCCCGAATAATTCCCAACCTGCCGAGAAACTCACCAAGAATCTCGCCGATAAGTACGGATTTGAGATTATGCGTTTCAAAACCGGGACCCCGCCGCGTGTCAACCGCCGAAGCATTCATTATGAAGAAACAGATATCCAACCGGGTAGTCCAGAGCCACATCACTTCAGCTTTATGACGCCAGATTCCGCGTATCTTCCTGTGGAGGAACAGGTGCCGTGCTACTTGACCTATACGAATGGGGAGACCCACCAAATTATCCGGGACAACCTGGACCGGGCGCCAATGTTTACCGGCATTATCGAAGGAGTTGGTGCGCGTTACTGCCCATCGATTGAGGATAAGATCGTGCGTTTTGCGGATAAACCGAAACATCAGCTCTTCCTCGAACCAGAAGGACGCAACAACGAGGAGATCTATCTCCAGGGTCTCTCTACCTCCATGCCAGCAGAGGTGCAGGACCAGATCATTCATTCAATCAAAGGGCTAGAAGATGCCGAAGTAATCCGCGACGGGTATGCGATTGAATATGATGTTGTGCGTCCAAGCCAGCTCCAGCCCACCCTGGAAACGAAACGTGTCCAGAACCTCTATACCGCTGGGCAGACGAATGGCACGAGCGGTTACGAAGAAGCAGCTGGCCAGGGTCTGATGGCAGGAATCAATGCCGCCTTGAAGATCCAAGGTAAAGCCCCGCTTATTCTCGGTCGTGATGAGGGGTACATCGGAGTTATGATTGATGACCTCGTAACGAAGGGAACCACGGAACCATATCGCCTCCTGACGTCTCGAGCGGAATATCGCTTACTACTGCGTCACGACAATGCGGATTGGCGACTGAGCGAGAAGGGACATCAGATTGGGTTGTTGAGTGAAGAACAATATGATCACTACCAAGCCGATCGAGAGCGTGTACAAGCAGAAATCAAACGGCTCGAATCTACGCGCCTGAAACCAACTGAAGCCCTCCAATCTCTGCTCAAGGAGAAGCATTCCGCACCATTGAAGGATGGCGTTATGGCGAGTGACCTCTTGAAACGTCCAGAAATGACTATTCAAGACGTCCTCCAATTTGCGCCGAGTGAAGCCAACTTGACGCATCAGAATGAGGAAGAAATCGAAATCCAGATCAAATATGCGGGCTACATCGAGAAAGCTGAGCGCCAGGTCGTCCGTCTCCACAAGATGGAAGCCAAGAAAATCCCGGCTGATATCGATTATGATGTCATCGAGGGCGTTGCGACCGAAGCCAAACAGCGCCTCAAGGAAATCGGACCACGCACACTTGCCCAAGCCAGCCGTGTCTCGGGCGTCAATCCAGCTGATATTTCGATTTTAGCGATCTACTTGGAGCGTTTTAATCAGCAGAAGAAAGCAGAAATGGAACAGCAGTAGTTAACGAAATACAATGAGAAGGGACCGTTTTTAAGCTGTCCCTTTTTATTTGCTTAAATGTGCAGTGAACCACAAGCATCTATTGATAATCGTGTTATCCTAAAGTAAATGAGTAACAGAGGAATCTCAAAGGTGGAGGGGGATGATGACGACGAATCATACAGTCGAGGAGACAACAATGAAGATCGGTCTCTTCACAGATAATCATGTACTGCCTAGGGATTATATTAAGGATACTCCTCACTATCGACGCTATCTTGCGGGCAGTCCAAAGCTATTAACAGAGAGTGAAGCTGTCTCCAGGAAAGCGATGGCACTAATGGATGACGAGCAGGTGGATACGATATTTCATATTGGCGATTTAACCAAGGATGGCGAACATGTCTCGCACCAACTGATGGCGTCATTATTTGAACAGTGGATGAGTGAGGCTCCCAATCGGCGCGTCCTCCTCATTCCTGGCAACCACGACGTCAATAACGATGAGGGAATGAATTACAATACCGATTCCAATGAGGGCGAGTCCCTCCCACGTTTTATTCCGGCTGATTTTAGGCACTACTACGGGAGCATCCTCTATGATCGCTCAGACGTATCGCTGTTTCGCGATTCCCAGTGGTACCGGGACTACCGGGATTGCGTGAATGCGACTTATCCTTATCGACCGGATGCAGCGAAAACCTATGCGCATGGGGATCTCAGTTATGTGACGCGTTTAACCTTTGCAGATAGCAGAGCAGGCATGACTGTATTTGGACTGGATTCTAATAATTATTCGCCGGAAGTGACCGATGCCCAGGACGAATCCAAGGAAACGAATGGCTCCCTCTCTGCGCCTCAGTTGAGTTGGTTTCTCGATGAAGTGGAGGGAGCGAAACAGAGGGGGGATCTTATCCTTGTTTTGTCCCACCATGCGACCCTTTCTCATTTTTACCGGCAGGACCAATTGATGGGGGCCTACGTAATTAATAACTGGGACATGCCTTTTACACGCGAAACAGATATGCTCTATTTAAAAACGGCAGATGAACGTTTAGTTGGGAAGACGCCCAAAGACCTGTTTACAGAAAACAAAGTGGCGATGGTATTCAGTGGGCACAGTCACGTCAATAGTGTGTCACGATTTGAGAATGAGTCGGGGAAGGTACTCTATGATGTCACGACGGCTTCTACAATTGCCTACCCCTCGTCGTTACGCTTTTTAACGATCAAAGCAATGCAGAATCAGCACTACCAAATCGCCAGCACGATGCGAGAGATTGAGGAACTGACCTACTTGAACCGAGCAAATGAGTACGAGACGGTACCTGCATTTTGGCAGCGGGGGGCAAGGCTTCGTTTCGATGCGCCTTTTATTCGTGGGGCGAGCGACTATTTCTTTGAGATGCCAGCGTATCAGTTGGACATCTATCGCACGTTGCGACGTCAATTCTACCCTGGTCTCCCCGAAGCAGAAATCCCCAAAGCAGTAGTCAACGAGATTCAGCAGGTAATGGAAAAATTACCACCAGCACTCGCGCATTATCCATTGTCGACGTTCTCCATGTTAGGGGAGTGGCAGTTGGGGGTGAAATGGTCCGATCAGATCCAACAACAGGGTGGACGCCACTACCAAGGGAGCGGGATTGTCCTGACCTTGACGCATAAACAGCAATCATGGACCTATTTCGTGGCCCGAGATACATTGGAAGTGCTGGTGCGTCATTTACTAGAGGAGATCAATGGGAAAGTCTTGGCCGATCTCACCCAGCTCAAGGATTGGCTCGTCTTATTGGCAACGCAGGCCCTTGCCTTTCCGATTGGGCCAAACCAAGAGACGTTAGAGCAGCTCGTGAACTTCCTCTATCTCAGTTATCAATATGGCGAGGTCACCCAGCCAGAGTGGGTGTACCAAGTCAAGAAACGAATGGCGACGGATAGTGAGGGATTAGTCCGCGAGTTCTTTCTGTATTTGGACCCAGTGATCGACCCGATTTTCCAACAGATTATCCAGTCGATTCGTTATGGCGAGATCGATCATGACCTTTTGGAACCGATGACGAGTGCCAAGCTATCCAAGCAGGTGATGACTTTATTTCTACATTTCTTATTGCATCGTTTCATTGGGACGAGCCTGTATCAGACCTTGAACGCATTCAATCACGATCGCGTGGCAGCGTTGGTGGATGAAACACTCCGGCACCAGTCGTTCAATCAGTCCGTCCAGGGATTATTGGAACAGTGCGCCTTTCTCATCGATAGTCTAACGAATGGCAAGGAGGATCATTTCCCTTACGCCTACCCACATGATCGCCAGTTTACAATCGAATATTAGTCATAAAAAGTCGCTCTTAAGACAGCGGCTTTTTTAATTTTGCGTGCGTTTAGCTATTTAAAGAGGGTGGCTGATCTTTAAACAGCGCGAAATAATTTTTATTAACCTTTTCATTTTAAACGTTCGCTTATTAAACGCTGTCATAAAAATAGTCCCGGAATTTTTTCGGATAAATCAAGTAAAATCAGCACATTAACCAAAAATATGTTATTTTTATAGTACGAGTGTTGACATCAATACTCAGGATAAATAAGACATTAGGTGGTTAAAAAATACAGTTGGAACGATCAACCAAGCGTATGGCCACAGAGGAGATGACAGAATGTTGGATCGTACAGTCATTATTGATACAGATACCGCAGGAGATGATGCGATAGCGATTTTAATGGCGATGTCTTATTTCCATATCGAAGGGGTCACGATTTGTGGTGGCAATGTGGATTTCGATCAGGAAATAACGAATGCCCTATTTACCTTGCATTTACCCGCGAACGCGCCGCACATTCCGGTCTATCCGGGGTGTCGGGGTCCGCTGATGATGGTGGGGGATCAGGAACACGAGACGGTGGAGCATATATTTGGTGCGAACGGGATGGGAGACGTTACTCTCACGCCCGTTCATCAGCAACCGGAAACGATGCATGCGGTCGATTTCATCATTGAAACGGCGCACCGTTTGAACGGTGAACTGGAACTGATTGCGATTGCGCCATTGACCAATATCGCCCTGGCTTTTCAGAAAGACCCGACGATTATTCCGAAGATCAAGCATCTCTATATTATGGGGGGCGTGAATAATGGTTTGGGCAATGCGACGGCGGCAGCGGAGTATAATTTCTACACCGATCCGGAAGCCGCCAAATTGGTCTTTAAAGCGGGGGTTTCGATTACGTTGGTTGATTGGAAGCTCTGTTTGGAAGATGGCGTAATGACACCCACAGAGGAGGAGTGGATCACGACGCCAAAAACGACCGGTACGACCTTTTACCAGGAGTTAAATGCTGTGGTAAAGGCATATGATATGACGGTCAATGGGGTCTCTGGGATCACGCACACGGACGCCTTGTTAGCGGCAGTAGCGGGAGATCCGTCCCTCGTCATGCAGTCGGGTCAGTATTTCGTGGACATTGAGACACAAGGGGCGTTGACTCGGGGATACAGCTTGATTGATGTGCCCAACTACAGCCAGCAAGCTCCCAATGCCTGTGTGATCGAGAAAATTAATCATCAAAAGTTTAAGCAGGCCCTGCGCAAGGTATTACAGGAAATTCCTTAGGTTTTAGCGAGTCGTTGATACATCAGTTATTCGCCATGGACGGAAAACCATGGCAGAGATAGAGGAATGATGGAGGCATATTTATGAAGAAATGGAGACAGGTGGGGCTCATTGGGCTCGTCATGTTGCTATTAACAGCATGCCAAGGCAAGAGTGCCGGCAATACCACGGCTGAAAACATCAAAGACATGCCGTATCGGATTGCAATGATTACTGATACCAATGGGGTGGATGACCGTTCCTTTAACCAGTCAGCTTGGGAAGGAATGCAACAATGGCAGAAAGACCACAACTTCAGGAGTGGGGCGATTAGCTACTATCAATCACACTCCGCCAACGACTTTATTCCAAACATTAATATCGCGATGGTCGATCACTACAATTATATCTTCGGCGTGGGGATGTTGATGATCAACGCCATCGATCAGGTCGCTCAATATAATCCAAATCAGAAATTCGCTATTATTGATGGTTATGTCGATCAACCAAATGTCGTATCTGTAAACTTCCTCGATAATGAGGCGGCTTATCTGGCAGGGGTAGCGGCTGCGTCTACCACCGAAACGAAGAAGGTCGGCTTTATCGGCGGAACCCAAACAGAGGGGATTTGGCGTTTTGAAGCGGGATTTGTAGCTGGTGTAAAGGCCACGGATCCAAGCGTACAAGTGGATGTTCAATATGCGGATACATTCGGGGATGCCGGAATCGGTCAGCAGATTGCAAACGGGATGTACTCCAATGGGGCCGACATCATCTACTCTGCAGCTGGACAAACCGGGAATGGCGCGTTTACCGAGACACGGAACCGCATGGAACAAGGTGGTAAGAAATTATGGATGATCGGGGTTGACCGTGACCAGAGTGCAGAAGGTAAATGGAGTGGTGGTAACTTCACACTCGCTTCTACATTGAAAGGTGTGGGTGCCTCGATCCGTAATCTCGCCAATCGTGACATGGAAAAGGGCGACTTCCCAGGTGGCCAGACCCTCTCACTCGGATTGAAAGATGGGGCCGTTAGCTTGAAGGATAACCAAATGAGTGACAAGGCCAAAGCCAACGTGAAAGCAGCCGAAGAGAAAATTCTCAGTGGCGAAATCAAAGTCCCACTGAAGCCGGACGGAAAATAGGAGGCCTGAAAATGACGCAGGAACAAACACATGGAACCTATGCCATTGAAATGCAGGGTATAAGTAAACGCTTCGGTAACAAATACGCAAATAAAAATATTGATCTAGCCGTTAAAAAAGGTGAAATTCATGCCCTCCTCGGTGAAAATGGGGCAGGGAAATCGACTTTGATGAATATCCTCTCCGGTTTACTTGCACCAACAACGGGAACCATTCATATCAATGGAAAACCAGTTTCGATGAAATCCGCGCAGGAAGCACAGGCATTAGGCATCGGGATGGTGCACCAGCATTTTATGTTAATTGATGATTTCACCGTCACTGAAAATATCATGTTAGGATCGGAAATGACGAAGGGTGGCTTGCTCGATCGTCAATCCTCCAGTGAGATGATTACGAAACTCTCCGAACAATATCATCTCCAGGTGGATCCTAAGTTGAAAGTCCGTGATATTTCAGTAGGGATGCAACAGCGCGCAGAAATCCTCAAGGTGCTCTATCGTGGGGCGGATATTTTGATTTTGGACGAACCAACTGCGGTATTGACGCCACAGGAGATCAACGAATTGATGCAGACCCTGCGCCACTTGGCTGATGATGGGAAGACGATTCTTCTGATCACCCACAAGCTCAAAGAAATTAAAGCAGTGGCCGATCGCTGCACGATTATCCGCGCTGGGGAGAAGATCCAGACGGTGAATGTCTCTGAGACCGATGAGGGGGAACTCGCACGGCTCATGGTGGGACGTCCAGTCGATCTACACGTCGCTAAACCAACTGGCACCAAGACGCATCCTATCTTAGAAGTTAAAGATCTCGTGGTGCATGATTCACGGAAACTGCCAGCTGTCAATGGTGTGTCCTTTACCTTAAATGGCGGCGAAATCCTCGGACTCGCTGGGGTTGATGGAAACGGTCAGGGACACTTGATCGAGACAATTGCAGGGATGCGCACACCAGAATCCGGTAGTATCACCATTAATGGCAAGGATATTTCTTATTGCAATCCAAAACAGGTGCTCGATGAAGGAATCGGTTATATCCCTGAAGACCGCCAAAAAGAAGGACTCACGCTGCCGTTGTCGGTTGCAGAAAATCTCGTCTTGAAGACCTACAACAAAGCTCCTTACAGTGAAAAAGGGTGGCTCCATCCTGGTGCGATCAAGGAACATGCAATGGAAATGATCAAAAACTACGATATCCGTGGGGCAGAACCAGAAACACCGGCTGCTTCCTTATCGGGTGGGAATCAGCAGAAAGTCATCTTCGCACGCGAACTCTCCCTCAATCCAGAAGTCCTCATTGCCGCACAACCGACACGTGGGTTGGACGTTGGGGCTGTCGAAGGGGTGTACCACGAACTCGTGAATGAACGCAACAAAGGGCGTGCCATTCTGTTGATGAGTTTAGAACTGGACGAAATTCTCGCTTTGTCAGATCGGATTGCCGTGATTTCACGTGGGAAACTCAGTGCGATTGTGGATCCGAAAACGACGAATGAAGAAGAATTAGGGCTCTTAATGGCAGGAGTGCCTTATGAGCAAGTGAAACAGAGAAAGGAAATGATATAGATGATGAAGACGAATCGGACGTATACGATCCTTGTCCCCATCTTGTCCATTGTGCTCGGCTTTATCGTCGGTGCGGTGATTATGCTCATGTTTGGGTACAATCCCATCACAGCTTACTCCGCGATGTTGATTAATGTTTTCAAGAGCCCTTACTTCATTGGGGAAGTGCTCAATAGTACCGCGATCCTAACGCTGACTGGGTTGGCTTTCAGTTTGGCGTACAAGACCGGCATGTTTAATATTGGGCTTTCCGGGCAATTTTTGATGGGGTGGATCAGCTCAGTGTGGTTTGCATTGACCTTCCCTGATATGCCAAAAATTATCATGCTCCCACTCGCAATTATCCTGGGAACGGTGGTTGGTGCGATCTGGGCCGGTATTGCAGGTGGCCTGCGCGCTCAATTTGGGACGAGCGAAGTGGTAGTCACCATCATGTTGAACTACATCGCCTACCATATTAATAATGCGATTATCCATGGGCCCCTCGCTTCACCATTGGAAACCCCGATTGTGGGCGACAATGCACGGTTATCCCTCAACGCCCTCACGACCATTACGAAAGGGTCTCGCCTCAATTTAGGTTTCTTCCTCGTGGTCCTCGTTGTGATTGGGTACTACTGGTTCATGAAACGCTCTACACTCGGTTTTGAAATGAAAGTGGTGGGTCTCAACAGCGACTCCGCTCACTATGCCGGGATCAATGCGAAGAAGAATATCCTCTACTCCATGATGGCGAGTGGTGCATTGGCAGGGCTCGCTGGTGTGCTCCAAGGTTTGGGAACATTTGGCGATGGCTTTATTCAAACATCCATGCCACAAGAAGGTTTCAATGGGATTGCGGTTGGTCTGTTAGGACTCGGGCAATCATTCGGGATCTTCCTCAGTTCGCTCTTATTCGGGATTTTGAATGTCGGATCGCGCTTCATGCCAAATGGAGCCGGTGTTCCGGATGAAATGGCACAAGTGGTGATTGCTGCGATTATTTTCTTCGTGGGCGCTAATTACATCATTCGTTATTTCCTCGATAAACGTCAATCTAAGCCAGCCACAGCACAGGAGGCGAAGAACTAATGGATTTAATGACTCTCCTACAATTATTAGTATCCAGTACGCTGATGTATTCGGCGCCGTTGATTTTTACAGCCATTGCTGGGACATTCTCTGAGCGTGGTGGGATTGTTAATATCGGTTTGGAAGGGATCATGGTCATGGGTGCCTTCATGGGTGCCATTGCCAACTTAGCACTCGGCGATACATTTGGCAGTGCGACACCTTGGGTAGGATTACTCGCCGGTGGATTGTGTGGGCTCCTCTATTCTGCGATTCACGCCGTTGCGACTGTTCATTTACGCGCTGACCATACGATTTCTGGGACGGTGTTGAACATTGCAGCACCCGCACTCGGGGTTTTCCTCGTGCGCGCAATGTATGGTAAGGCACAGACCGGACCACTCGCACATCCGTTCATTGCCACCACGATTCCGGTGTTGAACAAGATCCCGATTATCGGGCCGATCTTCTTCACGAACACGTCGATACCGGCATATCTCGGGGTGGTCGTGGGGATTGTGAGTGCAATCGTTCTATACCGGACGACATTCGGTTTACGCTTGCGTTCGGTTGGGGAGCATCCCGCTGCCGCAGAAACTCTGGGGATCAATGTGTATGCGATGCGTTATGCGGGGGTTTTACTCTCCGGATTCCTCGGTGGGATCGGGGGCGCGATTCAATCCCAAGCGATCGCCAATGAGTTCAGCCTCCTGACCATCTCTGGGCAAGGGTTCATCGCGATGGCAGCTATGATTATCGGTCAGTGGCATCCGCTCGGGGCCATGGCAGCATCTCTCCTCTTTGGGTTAGCGCAGAGCCTCGGCCGGGTGGGTAACTACATTCCGGTGATCTCGAGCTTGCCATCCGTCTTCCTTCAGATCTTGCCATATGTCTTGACGATTGTGGTGCTGCTTGGCTTCATGGGTCAATCCCGTGCACCAAAAGCAGATGGGGTAACCTACGTCCGCAACCGTTAATCCGTTTGGGCTTATTTTGACCGATGTGATGAACAGGACATATATAACATTTTTCATGAGAAAAGAACAATATCGTATAAAATTTATTAAGAATATCTAAAAAGCGCTTTCTTCCTTGAAAGAGTAAGTGTCGTGAACGGGGAAATTCAGTTATTTTTACCTGCTCACGGCACTTTTTTTGTGCTAAGAAGTAGCAAATAATTTTACATTTAGCGCGTTAGCCCATAAAATAAATAGTGTAGTGAACGAGAGATGCGCGTACTGAACGCCATCTTTTGAGTTTACGGTAAGTTGGGCGCACAACTTTACGACACACAAAACGAGACAACAGTTGTCGATGATTGAAATAGGTATAGACGATGCGAGTGATTCGATTTGGGAAAATCATCAGTCACGCATCCAGTATTTATACTGTGTTTGTAACCAAGGAGGTTATCTCTCTATGAAAATCGGTGTACCAAAAGAGATCAAAAACAATGAAAATCGTGTCAGCGTTACCCCAGAAACCGTGGATGCTCTCGTTAAAGCAGGCCATGAAGTAACGGTTGAAAAAGATGCCGGTAAAGGTTCTCTGATTCTCGATGAACAATATGAAGAAGTGGGCGCTAAGATCGAACCAGATGTTGAAAAGATCTGGAACAACAGCGACATGATCATCAAGGTCAAAGAACCAATCGAAGAAGAATATCAATACTTCCATGAAGGATTACTTCTCTTCACCTACCTTCACCTAGCAGACAATGCCAAATTAACGAAGGCATTGATTGATGCAGGTGTGAACGGGGTTGCCTATGAAACCGTTCAAGAAGCCAATGGATCCTTGCCATTGTTGAGCCCAATGAGTGAAGTAGCCGGACGTACCGCTGTTCAATTAGGGGCACAATATCTAGAACGTCAATATGGCGGTAAAGGTAAATTGCTCGCTGGTGTGCCAGGGGTTAAACCAGGTAAAGTAGTTGTCCTCGGTGGTGGTAATGTTGGTTTCAACGCGGCCAAGATCGCTAAAGGTATGGGCGCCAATGTAACGATCCTCGAACTCTCACCAGCACGTCAGAAATTCTTAGATGATTACTTCCGTGGAACCGTGGACGTGGTAATGTCTAACCCACGTAACATTGCTGAAGAAGTGAAGAATGCAGATATCGTGGTAGGTGCGGTTCTCGTTGCTGGACGTAAAGCACCGGTTCTCGTTACCGAAGATATGGTGAAAGATATGGAACCAGGCTCTGTATTGGTTGATATTGCGATCGACCAAGGCGGAAACTTCGAAACGAGTGACCACGCAACGACCCACGCAGACCCAGTTTATATCAAAGATGATGTCATCCACTACACCGTTGCCAATGTACCGGGGGCTGTTCCACAAACGGCTACTTACGCATTGACCAACGCAACGATGCCTTATATCTTGCAATTAGCAAACAAGGGCTTAGTGGACGCAGCGAAGGACAACGAAGCGATCAAGAAAGGAATTAACACCTACGAAGGTAAATTAACCAATGAAGGTGTTGCCGAAGCGATCGATATGAAATTTGAAGAAGTAAACTTAGGCTAATGTAACATCATCAGTCGTTAGTCTTTATGAGGGAGTCGGTGTCAAGCCGGCCCCTTTTTGTGTGGGGAAATGTAGGATTGATAGGAAGCGGGATGGCCTCAGTGTGGATCGGGGGATATGCTATAATAATGGCGATCACACGGGAAAGGAGCCCAGCATGAATCAAGAAACATTGACACAAATATTAGCGTCCGATCAAAAGCTCCAACTCACTAGCAAGCAAAAAGCCCAATTTCAAGCATTTTATCAGCTGTTAGTGGCGTGGAATCAGAAGATGAATCTCACGGCCATTACCGATGAATCCGAGGTTTATCTCAAACATTTTTATGATTCGCTGACGCTCGGACGTTATGCGGATCTCAGTCAACCGCTCACCGTGGCCGATATCGGAGGTGGGGCTGGATTCCCTAGTATCCCGCTCAAAATCGCCTATCCAAATCTCAGAATTACCGTCGTGGACAGTCTCAACAAACGCATGACCTTTATCCAAGCCGTCAAGGAAGAGCTCGGACTGGGTGGCATCGAGACCGTCCATGCGCGGGCAGAGGATTTCGGGCGCGATCCCAAAAACCGCGATCATTTTGATATTGTGACGGCGCGGGCAGTGGCCAGAATGACCGTTCTCAGTGAATACTGCCTCCCTCTCGTCAAAAAAGGTGGGACATTTTGGGCATTAAAAGGGAGCCAGGGCGCAGATGAACTAACGCGGGCAGAGACGGCCATCAAAACGCTCGGTGGGAAAGTCATTCAGAACCATGAATTTAACCTACCGGAAGACGGTGGGGAACGCCACATCATTCAAATTGAAAAACGCAAAGAAACACCGAAGAAATATCCACGGAAAGCGGGCGTGCCGCAAAAGAAACCGCTGGGCGAGTAAATCGTTCGTGTTGATAGTCAGATAAGCAATCGATATTCTGAACAATCTCAGGTGAAACCACAACATCCAGTGATCTTGATTGCGACAGGATCAAGATAGAGTGGGGTGGAGATTTTCGTATGGAAATCAGGATTTTCCTGCCCATGTGTGTGCCTTTTTTGATACAATGTAGGGGAGTCAACAGACTGTGAAATAAGGAAAAGAGTGTCCTTCTTTTCTACAAGCTTATAGAGGAGCGAAAAATTAGCATTAAGCTAGTTTGGAAGAAAATGCGAGAAGGAACGGAAGGCCTTTCGTTCCTTTTTTAAATGATTTGAGGAGGTCATAGCATGGGAAAGGTCATCGCGGTTGCTAATCAGAAGGGTGGCGTTGGGAAAACCACGACAGCAGTCAATTTAGCCGCCTCACTTGCCTACCAAGACAAAAAGATACTGTTAGTGGATAGTGATGCCCAGGGAAATGCCACGAGTGGATTGGGTGTCAACAAGGCTGAGGTGGCCACTGATATCTATGATGTGTTGATCAATGACGCTTCGATTCAAAATGCGATTGTGGAAACCTCACGCGAAAATCTGACCCTCGTACCTGCGACAATCCAATTAGCCGGGGGTGAGGTAGAATTGACCTCCCTCCCGCATCGTGAACGTCGTATGAAGCAAGCGATTGACACGGTGAAGGCAGACTATGATTTCGTTATTATCGATTGCCCACCCTCGCTCGGAAACCTCACCATTAATACCTTCACAGCAGCAGATACCGTTTTGATTCCTGTTCAAAGTGAATACTATGCATTGGAGGGGCTCAGCCAATTATTGAACACGATTCAATTGGTGCAGCGTCATTTCAATCCGACTCTCACTATTGAGGGAGTGCTGATGACGATGGTCGATATGCGGACCAACCTCAGTAAGGAAGTCGTGGAAGAGGTTCGGAAATATTTCGGTGAGAAAGTTTACCAGACCCAGATTCCTCGCACCGTGCGTTTATCAGAAGCGCCAAGCTATGGGCAGTCCATCGTGGATTACGATCTCAATTCCAAAGGTGCGCAGGTCTACTTAGCCTTGGCAAAGGAAGTGCTAGCGAATGACGCAGAATAAGAAGAAAAAGACAAAAGGCCTCGGAAAAGGGATTGACGCCCTGTTTTCTAATGCCTTTGAACCGATCGACGAAGCTACCTATGAAGAAGTGGTTACGAAGAATCAGTCCGCATCTAAAACGACAGAGGGTACCGAGGATAATAATCAAGCAGCTACCCGTGAACATGTCGAACTCATCTCTATTGATGACGTGCGCCCGAATCCTTATCAACCGCGCCAAGCTTTTGATGAAGAGGCATTGCGTGAACTAGCGGATTCCATCGAGGAGAACGGGTTATTACAGCCGATCATCGTGCGCAAATCCGCAGTGAAAGGCTATGAAATTATCGCCGGTGAACGTCGCACGCGCGCAGTGAAATTGCTCGGCGTTGACTCCATCCCTGCGATCGTTCGTCAATTGACGGATACGCAGATGATGGAGACCGCTATTATCGAAAATCTCCAGCGCGAGGACCTTACCCCGATTGAAGAAGCCATGGCATATCGTAATTTGATGGATAATTTGAACCTCACCCAGGCCCAAGCCGCGAAACGTCTAGGTAAGAGTCGTTCTTATGTCGCGAATATGCTTCGGCTCTTGGAGTTGAATCCCGACGTCAAAGAGCTTGTACAAAAAGGTCTCCTCTCTATGGGACAGGCACGGACCTTACTCGGACTCAAGAATAAAAAAGAACAGTCCCGCCTCGCATATCAAGTTGCAGAGGAAGGGATGACCGTGCGCGAACTGGAGAAGAAGGTACAAGCTCTCAATGAACCAGCAACCCCGGTGGAAGTCACCCATAAGAAAGAAAAACCAGCCTACATTCGTGAAAATGAAGATCGTTTAATGGATAAATTTGGGACGACGGTACAGATTAAGGACCGGGGCGACCGCGGGAAGATTGAGATTGAGTATCTCTCCAAAGACGACCTCACACGCATTTTAGATTTATTAGATATCCGTATCGAAGACTTTTAAGGAGAATCGTTATGGTGAATAAAGACTATGACTTACATGATATTGTACAAATGCGGAAACCTCATCCCTGTGGCACCAACGCCTGGGAGATCATCCGATTAGGGGCAGACATTCGCATCAAATGTCAAGGCTGCGGGCAATCGGTAATGATGCCGCGCCGTGAGTTTAACAAGAAAATGAAAAAAGTGATTCAACCGGCCAGTCAACAGGCCTGATAGAAAGAAGCGTGACCATTAACTATGCCATTAACAGCTGGAATTGTGGGTCTTCCAAATGTCGGGAAATCGACCCTCTTCAATGCGATTACGAAATCCGCTGTAGAAGCAGCCAACTATCCTTTTGCGACGATTGATCCGAACGTCGGCGTGGTGGAAGTGCCTGATGAACGCCTCACCCGTCTGAGCGCGATGTTCAACCCGAAGCGGACCGTGCCAACGACCTTTGAATTTACGGATATTGCTGGGATCGTGAAAGGTGCCAGTAAAGGGGAGGGATTAGGTAATAAATTCCTCGCTAATATCCGTGAAGTGGATGCGATCTGCCATGTCGTGCGTTGTTTCGAAGATGAAAATATTACGCATGTCAGTGGCACGATCGATCCGGCTGATGATATCGAAACCATCAACCTCGAATTGATCCTGGCTGATTTGGAATCGGTGAATAAACGCTACGAAAAAGCGCAAAAGGCAGCAAAATCCAAGCAGCATGAAGCGGTGATCGAGGCCGGTGTTTTGAAGAAGTTAAAGACCGCCTTAGAAAATGGTGAACCTGCACGGACCGTTGATTTTACCGATGAAGAAATGCCGTTCGTCAAACAGCTCTTCCTCCTCACGATTAAACCCGTGCTTTACGTGGCCAATGTGGAAGAGGACGATGCAGCAACGGGCAACGAATATGTGGAGACTGTAAAGGACATCGCAGCCAAGGAAGGTGCCGAGGTCGTGACCGTCTGCGCACGTTTGGAAGAAGATCTGGCAACGATGGAACCGGACTACAAAGCACTCTTCATGGATGATTTGGGACTGACGGAATCCGGGCTCGATGTCTTGATTAAACAAGCCTATACCTTGCTTGGGTTAGAGACTTTCTTCACAGCTGGGGAAGATGAATGTCGAGCATGGACCTTCAAGAAAGGAACCAAAGCCCCACAAGCAGCTGGGATTATCCATACCGATTTCGAACGGGGATTTATCCGCGCTGAGACGGTTTCCTTCGATGATTTGATGGCAGCAGGCAGCATTCACGCCACCAAAGAAGCCGGTAAATATCGGTCAGAAGGTAAAGATTATGTGGTTCAGGATGGCGACGTCATGCTATTCCGCTTCAATGTCTAGGAGGCTTTTATGGCTTTTAAATTATCAAATTTCTCATTACCAAAATTCGAGAAGAAGAAATCACCCGAGCAATTAGCTGCTGAAAAAGAACAGGCAGAAAAGCTCCAACAAGAGAATGATCAACTCCAACCACAATTAACGAACAAGAATCAAGAGTTCTATCATCAGTTCCATAAGATGATGGAGGGACGTCAATATCACGAAGGACGCACCCGTGAAAGCGTTGATAATGTGGTGTTGAAGCGTCTGATCGATGGCCAAAAGACCGGTCAAACGGCGAAACAGATTTATGGGACCCCAACGGAACTCGCGGAGTATATCGAAAGTGCCCCAACCCCAGAGGAATTAACCCCACCGACCTTCGTAGACTATTTGCTGGATAGCGGTCTGTTTATTACGGCGCTGTTCTCCTTATTGGCAGGGATTATGCTCCTCTTTGGTAACCAAACGATGACGAACGGGGGCGCGATGTTCGGACCATTCGCCTTACTTGTGAACTTCCTGTGTGGGGGCGCAGCCATGGCTGTTCTTACGCGCTACCAGCCGAATCTCGATGCACCAAAAGGCAAACGCGGAATTCCCAGATATCTATTGATGTCCTTTGTCGCGGTGGTGGTCTGGCTGTTCGTCCTCTCTGGCGTCGTGGCCCTCATCCCACCAAAATTCAATCCGATGATGCCAATGCTCGTGTACTTTGTGATTGCAGCAGCTGCTTTCTTACTGCGGACCTTCTACCGTCAATACAAAGGTATGGAGCAGCGTTAATCGATTTCATTTCCATAGATGATTCCAGTCGTCTTTCCCAAACGAAAGGCGGCTTTTTTGTTGCGCTCAAAAATAAATTTAACAAATCGTAACAATTACTATTTACAGTAAACCCCTTCTTCTGGTATGATGCTATTAAATCGAAATGATTACGATTATATTGCGAACAGAAAGAAGGGAAATCAAACACATGAAACGAAAAGCGCTCCTGTTACTGACCATTATATTCGGGTTAGTGCTCGCTGGTTGTACGCAATCGAACCAGAAAAGTGAGCATCACGGTTTAACCATCGTGACGAGTTTCTATCCAATTTATGCGATCACCCAGGAAATAGCGGGTGAGGAGAATGATGTCCAGATGATCCAGAGCGGGAGCGGAATTCACGGGTTTGAACCGTCCGCTGCCGATGTCAAAGCTATTACGGATAGCGATTTATTTATTTATCATTCAGATACCCTGGAGAGTTGGGCCGCTGCCATCGCCAAGAATATCACTAAAGACGGGGGGCACGTGCTCGAAGCATCCAAGGATCAATCCCTCGATAAAGTGGAAGGGTTGGAAGATATCGAAGCCATTGACGGGATGGACGGAAAACACCTCTATGATCCACATACCTGGCTCGATCCAGAACTGGCAGCTGTGGAAGCGCAAACCATCACCACAGAACTCTCAGAGCGTGATCCTGCTAACAAAGATCACTATCAAAAACGTGCGGAGAAATTTAAGCAGCAAACCGAACAGCTGATCAAGAAATATCAACAGGAATTTCAAAATACCAAGCAGAAAACCTTTGTGACGCAGCATACGGCTTTCTCCTACTTGGCGAAACGTTTCGGACTGAAACAGTTAGGGATTGCCGGCATTACGAGCGAACAGGAAGCGGGCGCTCAACGTCTGGCAGAAATTGAGGACTTCGTGAAGAAATACCACGTCCAGACGATTTTTGTGGAACCTAATGTCTCGACGAAGGTAGCCGATGTGGTGGCGAGTTCAACGGGTGTGGAGATTGAAACCTTGAGCCCGCTTGAAGCCGATCCAAAAAATACTGCGACCTACTTAGAAAATCTCGAACAGAACTTAAAAATCTTGCATCAGACCCTTGTGAAAGAATCCAAGGACAACTAATCAACAGAAGGAAGGCTCATTGATATGATGAAACCCAAAAATTGGAAAGATCTCGTTCTTATTGGTGCTGCGGCCATCGCACTGGCTGGAGGCGGCTACGGGGTAGGGTATTATACCCAGCACCACCAAGGCATTCACTACACAGAAAATGCGGATGCAGACACCACTAAGCATGAAAAAACACCAGATGAAATTTCCGCAGAAGAAGGGATTGACGCAGAACAAATCGTCGTTAAGATTACCGATGACGGCTATGTAACCTCGCATGGTGATCATTTCCATTACTTCAACGGGAAGGTCCCTTATGACGCGATCTTCAGTGATGCGTTGGTCATGAAGGATAAAAACTACAAATTGCAGCAATCCGATATTCAATATGAAGTTAAAGATGGGTATGTCATCAAGGTAAATGGCCAATACTATCTGTACTTGAAGGATCCAAATCAAGCCAAAAACGTGCGCAGTCAAGAAGAAATTAAGGCTCAGCGTGAGAAGTATACCAAGGGCGATGGCGATAAGAAACAGGATACTGGACACTCCGGATCACGTAAAAATGGGCGTTATACGACTGACGACGGTTATGTCTTCAGCCCAAATGACGTGTTAGAGGATCTCGGGGATGGCTATGTCGTTCCGCATGGCGACCATTTCCACTTCATTCCAAAAGCGGACCTCACCGCTTCAGAGATTGCGGAAGCCAATGCGCATTTACATGGTGGCAGCAAGGGGCAAGCGACAGCGAATGGTTCCTCCCACAACTGGATCGTGTCTACCCAGAAAGCAGACGGCAATCAGAATAACGGCCACTATACGACGGATGACGGCTATACCTTCCATGCACAGGACATTATCAAGGAAGTACCAGGGGGCTATATTGTTCCTCATGGCAGCCACTATCATTTCATTCCGCGTAATCAGCTCTCAGATGCAGAGAAACGAGCAGCAGATGCCTTCCTCGGTAAAGGTGGATCGACCCACAACAACACAACCGTGCAACCACAAAAACCGTCCAATAATAGCAACAACAACCAAGCACAGCACACGAATAAGCCATCGAAACCGAGCCACAACAACAATAGCAACTCACATGCACAAAAACCGGCAGAAAAACCAAATCAGAAGCCAAACAACAATAATAACCAGCACCACGACAATGACCAAAACCATAATAACAGCCAAAATCACAGCCAGTTAACGGACGAACAGCTGCCATTACAGGATTTATTGAATAAGATCTACAAGCTGCCAAAATCCGAACGCCACGTGGAAGCAGACGGTTTGATTTTTGACCCAGCCAAAGTGATCGGAAAGAATGATTTCGGTTATATTCATCCGCACGGTGACCACTACCACATCATTCCAAGTGAACAATTGAGTGCAATGGAACGATTGGCGGCAGATCGCGTCTTGGCAAAGGATTGGTCCGGGCATAAACCAGCGGAACCAAATAAACAGCCAGATAAGAACGAGAAACCAAATCAGAAACCGAATAACGATCAAAAGCCAAATAAGGACGAAAAACCAGCACCGGACAAGAACAATCAACCAGATCAGGATGAAAAACCGACTCCGGACAAGGATAATCAACC
>JAUMZE010000011.1 GCA_030528285.1 Aerococcus sp.
GAATCCGAAGAAACTAAACAGGAGCCCTAATCCAGTGACAATACGGATCGGTTTAATCGACAGGCTCGTAATACCGTTAAATGCGAGAGCAAGCATCTTGCCCAAGGGATAGTGACTTTCGCCCGCAATACGCTCAGCACGCTCGTATTCGACCGTGGTACTCGAATATCCGACGAGTGGTACGAGACCCCGAAGGAAGAGGTTCACTTCTTTAAACTCAGCCAGCCCATTAAGTGCTCGCGCACTCATGAGACGATAATCAGCATGGTTATAGATCACGTCTGCACCCATTGATTCGAGGAGCTTGTAAAAGCTCTGCGCAGTGAACCGTTTAAAGAATGTGTCCGTCTCACGCGAGGATCTCACGCCATAGACAACGTCATGTCCGTTGAGGTACTCACGCACCATCTGCTCAACCGCACCGATATCATCTTGACCATCAGCGTCGAGTGATACTGTGATGTCACAGTGAGAGCGTGCATACATCAAGCCAGCAAGAAGGGCATGTTGATGGCCCCGGTTGCGCGAGAGAGTGATTCCGGCAAAATGGCGGTTTTCCTCGGCAAGGTTCTTGATGATTGACCATGTCGTATCGCTGGAACCGTCGTTGACGAAGCACACTTGGGATCGTGGATCGATGAGACCCTTATCAATCAATTGTGTGAGCTGTTGGTCAAAAAGCGGAGCAGTGATAGGAAGAACCTGTTCCTCGTTATAACAAGGGATGACCATCCAGAGCAATGGGCGTTGAGAAGACATAAGATCCGCTTTCTTTGTTTGATGACGGGGTATAACACTGCAGTGTTATACCCCGTCGCTAACGATAGGAACTGCGTCGAGGAAGAGTCGCGCTAGAGCAACGAGTTACTCGAACGTGACTCTGGTTCGTCGTCGGGGTATCCAGCAGGGTTTGCTGATTGGAACCTCCATGTATCTTCGCACATTTCGTCAATAGACTTTTCCGCGCTCCACCCCAGCTCGATCTTCGCGCGTGAGGCATCTGCCCAGAAAGCGTCTCGATCGCCGTCTCGGCGAGGTGCATATTCCACTGGGAGGGTGAGTCCTGACGCTTTCTCGAAAGCGTGAATAAGCTCAAGCACTGAGGTCCCTTGCCCAGTACCAAAATTCCATGCACGAACTTTTGTTTCATGGGCAGCGAGGTAATCGAGAGCAGCGACATGACCAGCTGCGAGGTCGTCAACGTGAATATAATCGCGCAAACATGTCCCATCAGGGGTCGGATAATCTGTGCCAAAGACGAAGAGCTTTTCGCGGCGGCCAGTAGCCACTGCCGCGATAGCAGGCATGAGATTATTCGGGATGCCCAAAGGGTCCTCGCCAATGGTTCCTGATGTGTGGGCCCCAACAGGGTTGAAGTAGCGAAGGAGTCCGACCTGAATGTCTGTGACTTTCGCTGTATCTGACAAGATGCGTTCGATCGCAACCTTTGAATACCCGTAAGGGGAGAGGGAATTGACAGCTTCCATGTCCTCTTGGAACGGAATGGGATTATTGCCGTAAACAGTTGCTGAGGAGGAAAAAACAATCACTCGTGTGCCAGCTTTTGCCATACCGTGTACAAGATTAAAAGTGGTATTGAGATTGGTCTCGTAATACCACAGCGGCTTCTCAACCGATTCGCCTACTGCTTTCAAGCCTGCAAAATGAATAACGGCATCTGGCTTCTCTTTGACGAAAATTTGTTCAGTCAATTCGCGCTCAGTCAAATCAGCGCGGTACCACGTCAGTGAGGTGCCTGTGAGCTGTTCAAGCCGGTCAATCACGATCGGCTTAGAGTTCGAAAAGTTGTCAACGATGATCGGTTCGTGTCCGGCCTCGACGAGCTTCACCACAGTGTGAGAGCCTATGAACCCGGCGCCGCCTGCTACGAGCACGCGCATTATTTCTCCTTTATTGAAATCCTCACGGTGATTTTAGCTCACTGGAAATAGATGCGTCTGCTTCTTCTTTGCCGCAATTTATGTCCGCTAGACTAGCTACTAGTTCACTAAAAGAAGTAGGTTTCGAGATATGACGTCCAATTTTGTACAAAATCCGATTTTTTCTATCGTGATGCCGGTTTATAACACCCAAGCGTACATCGAAGAGGCAGTCAATTCATTAATTGAACAAGCAGGTGGTTTCTTCCGGAGTACTGAGGTTATTCTTCTTAATGATGGCAGCAAGGACGAATCAGGGAGAATTTGTGCGTCTTTGGCTTCAAAATATCCTGAGAACATTCGGTACGTAGAAAAAGAGAATTCTGGTGTGAGCGACACCAAGAACCAAGGTATTGAACTTGCACGAGGTGAATTCGTCGGTTTTCTAGATTCTGATGACAAATACGAAGACTCCATGTTTGCTTCGCTTATGTCATTCCGAGAACGTTTCCCTGAAGTGCAAGTTATCAGCGTTCCGATTGAGTTTTTTGAGGGGCGAAAAGGTCCACATCGACTAAATTGGAAGTTCCGGGGTGGGACACGTGTCATCGACATTCATGATGATTGGAAATATGCGCAACTTTCGGCGGCTTCGACGTTCGTTAAACGTGATCTCCTTATTGCTTCTGGAATTCGGTTTGATAAGACAATTCATTTGGCTGAAGATTCGAAGTTTATCACTGAAGTCATCATGGAATCCGGTCAATACGGCTTGATGGCAGATGCTGCGTACCTCTATAGAAAGCGTGTAGATTCAAATTCTGCGATTGATTCGTTTCAATCGCGCGCTGATTCTTATGCGCCAGTCGTCGAGAATGCTTGGCTTTACCTCCTTGAGAAGTACCAGAATGGATTTGGTGTTG
>JAUMZE010000002.1:0-37578 GCA_030528285.1 Aerococcus sp.
CATGCCTCCCTGTCACGGAGGAGATCGCGAGTTCAAATCTCGTCGGGACCGTTTTTCTTTTTTATATTTGGTCTGGTAGCTCAGTTGGTAGAGCACGTGATTGAAGCTCACGGTGTCGGCAGTTCAATTCTGTCCCGGACCACTGTTTGGAGGGATAGCGAAGTGGCTAAACGCAGCGGACTGTAAATCCGCCCTCTCAGAGTTCGAAGGTTCGAATCCTTCTCCCTCCATTTACTCCTTGTATCTTAAGACATACAGAGGAATAGGGACATAGTTAAACGGTATAACTACGGTCTCCAAAACCGTCATTGTGGGTTCGATTCCTACTGTCCCTGTTGATATCTATGATAATATGGCGAATGTGGCGAAGGGGTTAACGCACCGGATTGTGGCTCCGGCACGCGTGGGTTCGAATCCCATCATTCGCCCTTTAGATTGGGATATAGCCAAGCGGTAAGGCAACAGACTTTGACTCTGTCATGCGCTGGTTCGAATCCAGCTATCCCAGTTGATGGCGGTATAGCCAAGTGGTAAGGCATGGGTCTGCAAAACCTTGATCGCCGGTTCAAATCCGACTACCGCCTTATTACTCAATTAAATATGATATATGCCGGTGTGGCGGAATTGGCAGACGCGCTGGACTCAAAATCCAGTTCCTTTCATCGGGAGTGTGGGTTCGACTCCCACCACCGGCATCCTTTAAAGCACTTCAGTAATTACTGAGGTGCTTTTTGCATGGAAATTTAAAGTATCTGTCTTTTAAGTGGTAAGGCATTAGCAATCTGAGCTCCCCGTTGTGCAAAGGCGTGCTCCTGTCATTCATCTGAAACAGGCAGGATTCCACTCCCACATTGCTTCTTGAACAAATATACTACATTCCCTCAAAGAACCTGCTATCTTCCATTCCGTTTGCGGTAGCTGCCGGGGGTTTGGTGTTCGATTTTCTGCAGCAGACGATAAAGGGAGGGAACGCTCTTGAAGCCGACGAGTTGGGCGATGACTTCGATGGATTGGTCTGTTTGATGGATGAGGGTTTTAGCGACAGATGAGCGTTTATGATCAAGGAGCTCCTGGAAGGTTTGCCCAGTTTCTGCCTGGAGTTTGTTACCGAGATAGTGCGGATTGTAGCCAAATTGCTCACCCAATGAAGAGAGGGTAACCGTCGCATAATATGTATCAATGTAGATGAGGACCGCTAAAATATCGGAGGACTGTTCGTCGTAACTCGTATAGACCTCCCGTTCAATGGCGCGTGTTAATTCCGGCAGTAGGAGCGCCAAGAGCATATGAAGGGATTCCGTTTTGTTTTCATCCGTTGAAAAGTCCTTGAGTAAGAGACATTCGATCAGGTGCGTGGCGAGGGGGTGGTCATCCAATTTGAAGAGTATGAAGTTATTATGGACGATCTCATCATTATTCGCATTCAGCAGGAACTGAGTCACCAGGCTGTCGGGATTTAAAATAGCGGTATAGAGGGGATTGACGAGTGAATCGTCCTTTACGTCCTCTACGAGGATATTGACCAGTATGTCCGATTCCCCCACATAATCAATGCGCTGCTGGATGTCTTTATCGAGCATGATGAGGTTGCCTGCTGTTAACGTGATAGGTTCATCGTTGATCCCCTGGGTACATTGGCCCGTATACATGTAATTGAACTCCACAAATTCATGCGTGTGAAGCGGCATATCAGCGAAACGATGGTGCTTGCGGACAGCGATATTCCCCTCACAAGATGAATAACATTGTGGATCTCAGTTCACAGATGATCCAGACGGTGGCGAGTCTCTTTTTGTTTTCTGTAGTATTTGGATTTGGGGTTTATCGGACAATCTCTGGTGCGATTGTCGTGGGCGAACCCATGGCGGTCTTACAGGCATCGAACTACTTGATTGATCCACTGTTAACGATTTTCCAGGCGAACAACGAGAAGAAATCGACCTACAAGATGCAAACCACCCTCAATAATCAGGACCAAGAAGAACGTCTCTTGTTTCCAGAGGATGCCTTCACTGAATTAGAGATCCACGATGGCAGCCTGGCGTATGGCGAAAAAACGCTCTTTTCTCATCTTGATCTGAAAATCCATCAAGGCGAGAAAATCCTCATCACTGCGCCGTCTGGTTACGGGGAATTCTCACTATTGAATATCCTTGGTGGATTTCAGACGTTAACGAATGGGACTTACTCAGTGAATGAGAAGGATACGGAGGATTACGATCTCCGGACGCGGTTTGCGATGATTAAATAGGCGCCGTTTATTTTCAATAATACGATCCTCTTCAATATAACAATGGGAAAATCCCACGATGAAGAGACGCTAAACCGAGCGATTGATGCGAGTGGGTTGCGTGAGATTGTTGAACAGAAGGAGTTGGATTATCCAGTCGGTGAAGACGGGGAGAATCTCTCAGGCGGGCAGCTGCAACGGATTGAAATTGCCCGTGCGTTTCTCTCGGGGTGCCAGGTGATTCTCGCAGATGAGATTACAGCCTCGTTGGATCCAGCGATGAGCCAGTATACATCCAATCAGCTCCTCCATTCGGATAAAATGGCGATCGAGATTGCCCACAAAGTCACTCCAGAGTAGCGCCAGCAATATGATCAGATCATTGCACTGGATCGGTACTAACCTGAGCTAACATTTAATCGAAATTTCTTATCTAGCCACTCGTTTCCTATGATAGGGAGGCGAGTGGTTTTTATGACTTTATTTTATTTATAAATGTGAAAAGAACTAAAATGAGTCGTGAATCTCTCTTATTCCTATACGACATAAGCGATCAAACTCGTTTCATCAAATGTGTATCACCTTATTAACTTATGAGGTGTAAATATTGGGATTACAGCAGTAAAAATAGCTTATATTAGTAATGTTAACCCTATTTTGTCTTAATTAAATTACCTATTTTTGTATAAAAAGGGTTTCATATAGAAGTCATAACCATTATAATAGTTTGTGAAAACATAAATAGAAATTTTTATAAAGGAGGGTGCTTATTGTGGCACAGA
This sequence comes from Aerococcus sp., assembly GCA_030528285.1. Classification (GTDB taxonomy): domain Bacteria; phylum Bacillota; class Bacilli; order Lactobacillales; family Aerococcaceae; genus Aerococcus. Next base: position 3,013 of record JAUMZE010000002.1, read on the forward strand.
AGCAGAAGTTAGGGGTTCAGGCCTTAATTCTGATGATCTTTACGTCTGTGTTTGGTTTTACCAACGTGACACGGTCGTACTATCTGATGGGTTATGCCTCGATTCCTTGGTTTATTTTGTCGGCGATCACCTTTTTCCTCCCTTATGCCTTTATGGTGGCTGAGTATGGGGCTGCCTACAAGGACGCAAAAGGGGGCATCTACTCCTGGATGGAGAACAGTTCCGGGACACGCTATGCTTTCGTCGTGACCTTTATGTGGTTTGCTTCCTACATTGTATGGATGGTGAACGTGGGGTCTGGGATCTGGATTGTGTTGTCGAATGCAATTTTTGGGGTCGACAAAACCCAGCAGTGGTCACTCTTTGGCTTGGGATCCGTTAAGACATTAGGGATCCTCGCTATTCTTTGGATTATATTCGTGACGTTCATCTCTACCAAAGGCTTGGACAAGATCAAGAAGATTACCTCGCTCGGTGGGACCGCAGTAGCTGCGTTGAATGCCTTCCTGTTTATCGGCGGGATCATCATGTTGGTACTAAACCACGGCCAAATTCAACAGCCAATTACTGCTGAGGGCTTCCTCGTTTCACCAAATGCGGACTACCACGGTGGACTCCAAGTATTGTCCTTCGTTGTGTATGCGCTCTTTGCCTTTGGGGGGATTGAGGTTATCGGCGGGATGGTTGATGATACCGAAAATCCGGAGAAGACCTTCCCGAAAGCTGTGACCCTAGCAGCGATCACCATTACTTTAGGATATGTATTGGGGATCTTGATCTTCGGGACGTTCACGAACTGGCAATTTGCCTTTGAAACCTTCCCGAAAGAAACCATCACCCTGGGGAATGTGTCCTATGTGGCGATGAACCAGATGGGGTATCAGTTAGGACTCTCATTCGGACTCAGTGAAGCCGGCGCGATTAATGCAGGTCTTTGGGTTGCACGGTTCATGGGGATCAGTATGTTCCTCGCATTGTCCGGTGCCTTCTTCACCTTGGTATATTCACCATTGAAACAGCTCATCGGTGGGACACCAAAAGAACTCTGGCCGGAATTCATGACCAAACAAGACGAAAATGGTATGTATGTGAATGCGATGAAGCTCCAAGCAATTATTGTGATCATCATCCTCGCAATCGTATCGTTCGGTGGGGACAGCGCGCAGCAGTTCTTCCAAATGCTCGTTTCAATGACAAATGTTTCGATGACGTTGCCGTATCTGTTCATTGCTTACTCCTTCTTGAGCTTTAAGAAGGATGCTGAAATCAAGAAACCATATGAAGGCTTTAAGACAATGGGTTCTGTGAAATTAGCCGTATTTGTGATCTGTGTAGTGGTTGGTTTTGCGAACGTCTTTACGGTGATTGAACCAGCCATTACGTCTGGAGACTACATGACGACGATTATGTCCATTGCGGGTCCATTGATCTTCACTGGTATTGCATTATGGCTCTACCAACGTGGCGCAAAGAAATTAGCTGCTAAGAAAGCCTAATGAATATCTAACAGTCAAATAATGGAAAGAGAATTTAATACCTCTCCCCATCATTCAATCCTCCTAATGTCGAATAGGGCATTAGGAGGATTTTTTATGGAGAGGAATGGGAGAGATGGCTCTGATATCCAAAAAGATTAAAGTAATTGCTAAGTTTTCACAAAGGAAGCGGAAACCTTTGAATGGGAGAGGGAGGGAGCACTACAATGGCAATATCAGACGAGTGAAAGGAATGAAAAGATGTTCAGTCGGTTTGTGTGGGAACAATTGATCGTTGGGATCGTGCATTATCTGTGGCCGCTCCTAGGCATGGGGATGATGTCGGGGTTGTTTTACTGGAGCTTAGTGTACAGTGGATTGGAGACGGGATATGATCTGTTGTTTTGGCGGATGCTGCCAGAGAGTGCGAACTGGGGCAATCTGTCGCTTTTATCCTGGGTGACGCTTCTCCTCTTACTTTTGTGTTTTGGCTACTTGATGGGTCGCCGTCCTTTGTTGCGCAATCTCTGGGTTCTCTACTGGATCATGCATTTTTCAGTGTTGAATCAGCAAATCGCAACCATTGTTCTGGCAGTCATTGTTGGCCTCGCTCTCGTTCGGATATTGTGGCAGTGCCGGAAAGTTGAACACAGGCGATTACTCAAGAAGGTCCTCCTCGCACGCTGGGAGTTGTTCCTCATGAATTTCCAGGATGTCCATCTGTTGCCAAGTCATCCTGGAGAGCTATCCAAGCATTTGTGGCGTTGGGGAATGACGCACACCAAGCAGTGGGTCAATCACTACTACAAGTTCTGGCAGGCAGAGCGCGGTCGGTGGTGAGAGAGAATTAGTTGGGATTTCCCTCGATCTTCGGTATAATGGAAAAAACGTTCATGAACCATGAAACAACTATCAAAACCAATTCACAATAAAGGAGTGACTGAGATGTCTTCAGATAACTTGAAAAAATTAGCCGGGATTTTTACCGCAATCGGTGTTGTCCTAACCGCAGCTGCCAAAGTCGTTGAGCTGTTGGAAGAGAACTAACGATTGAAGAATCACGGATATAAATCGTTCTCTATGAGTAGATAGGGAGCGATTTTCTTTTTGTGATTCGTTTAAGGATTGAGAAGGGGTAAAGCGCTAAAGATCCTCTGTATTGTTTACACGTGAGTAGCTGATAATGTTCGGATTTAGCTCGTTCTTTTGTAGATGACAACAGCGAAAAAATTGAGTAGAATGGCACAGAAACCGTTGCTTTTTATAGCTGAAATGTGATTAGATGAGAGCTATAAAAGGTGAAGATTTTACTAGAAGTCATAAAAATGAAAGATGGTGAAAGCATGGCCACAGTAACAAGAAAAAGTTCCGATGGTACACATAAGAGTATTTCCACTGAATTAAAAGCAGATAATGTGATGGTCCCCGAAATCATTGAGAAGGCGCCGGGGATTCGCGTTTTCGGCAAGCGATTACGTTCATTCCTATTTAGTACGGATATCGCGACAATCTGTTATACCAATGCGGATGCGATTCTGGCCGTGTATCCCTATACACCTCATCCTGCAATTATCTCTGCCATCGTGAAGGTTGCTAACCAGCCAGTGTTTGCGGGCGTTGGTGGCGGTAAGACGAACGGGCGCCGTAGTATCTACCTTGCTCTCACCTCAGAAGCAGAGGGCGCATCTGGTGTGGTGGTGAATGTGCCGATGAGTAATGAGAACATCACCCAGATTGCAAGCACGATTGATTCCCCGATCATTGGGACGGTGGTATCAGAATATCAATTATATGATCGCCACAAAGCCGGCGTGGATATCTTTAACATCTCGGCGGGGAAGAAAACCCCGTATCTGGTGGAACGCATCAGAAAGCAGTTCCCGGATATCCCGATCATCGCAACCGGTGGGAAGAGCGACCAATCCATTCTCGATGTAATTGACGCGGGGGCGGATGCGATTAACTGGACGCCGCCGACAACGGTAGAGTTATTCCGTGGCATTATGGATAATTATCGCACGGAAGCTGAGGCCAGTTTCCGCGAAGATCATGAGGGACTTACCTTAACGGAATATGAGAAGAAATATCAATAATGGTTGACTGCAAGTGGAGTCGTCACTGGCAATCGGTGACGACTTTTTTGATGGGGAACGAACTGTAAGGGGTTTCAGTTTACCTCTGATCTATTTCCTGATACAATTATTATTAATAAGTAAGCGTTATGTGTGTCACTGTGAATACAGTGGCTGCCAAGAATGCTCAATAGAAAGTGAGGATCAGAATGAAGATTGGTTTGTTGGAACCCCTACGCGTTACGGATGATTTATTAGAGGAATTGGTTCAGCCGCTCAAGGACGCTGGGCATGAATTTGTATCCTACGATGAGAAAGCCAAAGACGAAGAAGAACTCTATGAACGCAGTAAAGATTTGGATATTGTGATCATCGCCAACCGCCCGTATCCTGCGAGTGTGATTGAACGCTTGGATCAAACGAAATACATCGATGTAGCCTTTACTGGGGTGAACCATGTCGGGATGGATGCAGCTAATAAAAAAGACATTGTGGTATCGAATGCTTCAGGATATGCGAATCGTTCGGTCCCGGAACTGTCACTCGCGCTCACATTGGGGTTGTACCGCCATTTAGTCACCTTAGACCAGGAAACGAGAGCAACAGACGAGGACCTACCCCTCATTCAAGGTCAAGAAATCGCCGGAAAAACAGTAGGGATCATCGGTACCGGGAAACTCGGGATTGCGACCGCCAAACTATTCAAGGCGTTTGGGGCTAAATTGATCGGATACAGTCGCACGGAGAAGGACGAAGCCAAGGAACTGGGACTTACCTATCATTCACTCGAAAAGGTGATGGCAGAGAGTGATATTATTTCGATTCATCTCGCTCAGACCAAAGAAACAGAAGGATTAATCTCTAAGGAACAGATTGCGCGCATGAAAAAATCCGCGATTCTGATTAATGTTGCGCGTGGGCCGATCGTGGATAATGATGCTTTGGCAGAGGCTCTGAATGAAGAAAAAATTGCTGGCGCTGGGATTGATGTGTATGATCAAGAACCGCCACTACCTGCTGATTATCCACTATTGAAGGCGAAAAATACGCTCCTCACTCCGCACGTTGGTTTCTTGACGGATGAAGCGATGGTGAAACGTGCACGGATCGCATTTGAGAATGTGGAGGCCTTTTTGGATGGAGAACCGCAAAATGTGATGAGTGAATCCTAATAGCTACGGCTGGCGATTGATAACGAACAATGTAAGGAATTTCCCACCAAACAACAGACATAAAGAACGCCCGCTCTTGAGGTAAGGAGAGCGGGCGTTTGATGTTTGGGTGGTGTGAACGAATGAATGCGCTAGTGTCCGTCGTGGAAGGTAACCGTATTGTTGTCGAGGGAGGCAATACGCGCTTCTGAGTAAACAGGGATATTTGCGTCTTCTAAACGTTTGCGTCCTGCTTGGAAGGATTTTTCGATACAGATCGCAACGCCTGCTACTTCGGCGCCGGCTTGATGACAGAGATCGACCAACCCAAGGGAGGCTTCACCATTTGCGAGGAAGTCATCGACAATCAGCACACGGTCATCCTTGGTGAGATATTGTTGGCTCAGGATAATGGTGCTGTCTTCGTCTTTGGTGTAGCTGTGGATTTTGGTGGTGTAGATGTCACTCGCTTGCATCGTGGAGGGTTCTTTTTTCTTAGCAAAGAGCATCGGCACATTGAATTTCAAGGCAGTCATAATCGCTGGGGCAATCCCGGACGCTTCGACGGTGAGGACTTTGGTGACACCAGCTGATTGGAAGTGATCATAGAATTCGTCCACGATCGCTGCAATGATATCCGGGCGCACCTGATGATTGAGGAATGAATCGACTTTCAAGACATTGTTCGGAAATACTTTGCCATCGGAGAGAATTTGATCACGCAAGTTAAGCATAAAAAATACCATACCTTTCTTTTATGTGCATTCCGTAGGGCATCAAACAACGGAAGCATCCCACTTGATAAATCCATTCTAGCGAACTTTCTAGCAAGATGAAAGAAAAAAATGGCTGTTTTGGCTAAAAATCATAGTTAATGTTCGGTAAAAGTAGTATGATACCTCTCAGTATCAAAAGGGCAAATCACGTGTGGGTTTCTTTGATCTTTACTGACCAACAAGCTATAATAAAGGAGAACAAAAGAACGACGAGATAAAAAAGAGAAGCTCGTCTAATCAGAGGGGGGAATCACGATGGCAGGTCAGTTAGAAATGACAACCACATTACAAGAAGCAGTGGGACAGGCGCAGCAGATTGCGATGACGCGGCGCCACCAAGAAATTGCCGTCCCACATTTATTCAAGGCACTCGTTCAACCGGGCGAATTCGCGTATCAGTTTTATCAAGAGTTAGGCGTCTCGGTGGATGACCTCGACCATGAATTGGACAAGGAGTTGGATGAGATTGCGGTGGTGAGTGGACAGGGCGTTCAATACGGCCAATCGGTGTCTCGCTCCTTCTCAGAGTTAATTCAGGCAGCTGCCCGCTATGCAACAGAACGTGGGGATGAATATCTCTCTACAGAAATGGTGCTCTACGCGGTGTTTGATTTGAATTATCTCGCCTTAACGAAATGGCTCAAATACACCATCAGTAAGGACCAAGTGAAACAAAAAATTGATGATCTGAGAAAAGGTGAACGGGTGACCTCCCAGAATGCAGAAGCGACGTATGACGCCCTAGAGAAATACGGGAGTGACCTCACTAAACAGGCACGGGAACAACAACTGGATCCCACTATCGGGCGTGATGATGAGATTCGTGACATGATTCGGATTTTGTCTCGGAAAACAAAGAATAACCCCGTCCTGATTGGGGATCCTGGGGTTGGGAAGACCGCCATTGTGGAAGGACTTGCCCAGCGGATTGTGAAAGGCGACGTTCCAACTAACTTGAAGGACAAAACCATCTTCTCTCTCGATATGGGGGCATTGATTGCCGGTGCTAAATATCGGGGGGACTTCGAGGAACGGTTCAAAGCGGTTCTCAATGAAGTCAAGAAATCAGACGGTGCGATTATCCTCTTTATCGATGAGATTCACAATATCGTCGGCGCTGGGAAAGCAGAGGGCGCGATGGACGCAGGGAACCTCCTGAAACCGATGCTGGCGCGGGGAGAACTTCACTGCATTGGGGCCACTACCCTCGATGAATACCGCAAATACATGGAGAAGGATAAAGCCCTCGAACGGCGCTTCCAACGGGTCATGGTGTCAGAACCAACCCTAGCAGACACGATCAGCATTTTGCGTGGGCTGCGTGAGAGCTTCGAGAATCACCACCATGTCAAGATCCATGACCAAGCGCTCGTGGCAGCAGCTGAACTCTCAGACCGCTATATTACGGATCGTTATCTCCCGGACAAGGCGATTGACCTCGTGGATGAAGCCAGCGCTGAAATTCGCGTGGAAATGAACTCCATGCCAACAGAATTGGATCAGGAACGCCGGCGTCTGTTGCAGCTGGAGATTGAAGAAGCGGCATTGAAGGAAGAAGAGGACCAAGCCTCCACGGATCGCCTCCACGCCTTGCAGAAGAAATTAGCGGATCTCAGAGAACGGGTCAACCAGTTAACGATGCAATGGCAGCAGGAAAAAGATGAACTCCAGACTATCCAATCGAAGCGGGAAGACATTGAATCAGCCAAACGTCAGTTGGAGAAGGCACAAAATGACTATGACCTGGAGAAAGCCGCAAAATTGCAGCACGGCACCTTGCCACAACTCGAACAAGAATTAGCGACGTTAGAGGACCAATATGAGAGTGAGGACGGCGATAATTTCAGCTTGGTGCATGAGGCCGTTACTGCAGATCAGATTGCGGCCGTTGTGTCCCGGCAAACCGGCATCCCAGTGGCTAAATTAGCTGAGAGCGAACGGATGAAACTCCTGAGTCTTGATGATCATCTCCATGAACGGGTGATCGGCCAGGATGAAGCAGTTACGAGTGTTGCTGATGCAGTATTGCGGTCGCGGGCAGGGATCCAGAATCCCGATCGTCCAATTGGATCCTTCCTCTTCCTCGGGCCCACAGGTGTAGGGAAGACCGAGCTCGCGAAAGCGCTCGCTCAGGATCTGTTTGATTCAGAGACCAACATGGTACGTCTCGATATGAGCGAATACATGGATAAAATCAGTGTATCCCGTCTGGTTGGAGCGGCACCGGGGTACGTCGGTTATGAAGAAGGTGGACAGTTGAGTGAGGCCGTTCGTCGCCATCCATATTCCGTTGTCTTACTGGATGAAATTGAAAAAGCCCATCCTGATGTCTTTAACTTGTTACTGCAGATTTTGGATGATGGGAGACTGACTGATTCGCAGGGCCATGAGGTAGACTTCAAGAATACGATTTTGATTATGACCAGTAATCTCGGCTCGGATATTCTCCTGGATGATGCCCAAAATCATCCGGATCAAACCGCCATTTCTGCGGATGCGAAAATGCAGATTGAACAGCGCTTGCATCAAGCATTCAAACCGGAATTCTTGAACCGAATTGACGAGATCATCTACTTCACCCCGCTGTCTCCAAGCCATATGAAAGGCATTGTTCACAAGCTGTTAGGGTTGTTGGCTGATCGTTTACAAGGACAACAGATCACCCTGACCTATACGGATGCGGTGGTTGATTGGTTAGCGGAGGCTGCTTATGAACCGGAATTTGGGGCACGGCCACTGCGTCGTTTCATCACGAATCAGATTGAAACCCCAATTGCTCGGGAGATCATTGCAGGGGATGTCACCGCCAATCATACCATTCAACTGGACTATGACAAGCATCGTGACCAACTAAAGATCGAAAATGTCTAAGTAATGTTTAGGAAAAAGGTTGATGAGTCCGCTAATAAATAAGTGATCAACCACTAATATGATCATGATAAAGAAAAGAGACGAATCCATGTCCCAATAAGCAGGACGCCTGCTAGGGAGGATGCATTTGTCTCTTTTTGTTAGTCATCGTACTGATATGACGGATCTCCTTTCATTGATTAGTAATCAGCAGGACGAGTGCTTGAATATGACAATCCATGTCAATCATCGTAGCCTCTCCTGTCACCGCTTTCACAGCATCATTACTTTAGCATAATAAATTTTTCACAAACACTCTGTTATTTAGTAGCCGACATTGGTTATAACATTCAATATAAGCATTTTAGACAGTGAGAGGGAGCCCCATTGTTGCGAGAGAAGCGTTTAAGATGTTATGATGAAGCTTGCATTTTTCGTTGACGCTAAACGTTCAAGTGAGGGAGATTATGGTAAATCAAGCATTAAGTTATGAACTCATCAAAGAAGAAAAACATACGGGGGCACGCCTCGGCCGCGTGACGACACCGCATGGGGCCTTTGACACACCTGTCTTTATGCCGGTGGGAACACAAGCGACGGTCAAGGCAGTCTCTCCTGAAGAACTCGAGGAGTTGAATGCAGAGATCATCCTCAGTAATACCTACCATCTGTGGTTGCGTCCTGGTGATGACCTCGTGAGGGAGGCAGGAGGACTTCACACCTTCATGAATTGGGACCATCCAATCTTGACGGATTCGGGCGGGTACCAGGTCTTCTCTCTGTCTAAAATCCGCCGTTTAGAAGAAGAGGGCGTGTACTTCAAGAGCCCTCTCGATGGCCGAAAACTCTTCTTGAGTCCGGAAAAGGCGATTGAGATTGAGAACAACCTCGGGGCAGATATTATTATGAGCCTCGATGAATGCCCGCCGTTCGATGCGTCCCATGATTATATGAAAAAGAGCATTCAGCGGACCGTACGTTGGGCTGAGCGGGGATTGAAAGCACATCAACGTCCCAACGACCAAGCATTATTTGGGATTCTCCAAGGAGGTGGGTACAAGGACCTCCGTATCGAACACGCAAAGGCCATCACCTCACTAGATTTCCCGGGTTATTCCATTGGGGGTCTCTCAGTCGGTGAACCGAAACCGAAGATGTACGAGGTGCTCGATTATCTCACGCCAATCATGCCGACGAATAAACCGCGCTATTTAATGGGCGTTGGGAGTCCTGATGCCTTGATTGAAGGGGTGATTCGCGGGGTGGATATGTTTGACTGCGTATTGCCAACGCGGATTGCACGGAATGGAACCTGCATGACCAGTCGCGGACGTTTGGTCGTTAAGAATGCCAAATACAAACGCGACTTCACACCGATTGATCATGAGTGTGATTGCTACACATGCCAAAACTACACGCGCGCGTACATTCGCCACTTGATCCACGAGAATGAGGCATTTGGGATCCGTCTCACCAGCATTCATAATCTCCATTTCTTGACACATTTGATGGCACAGATTCGCTCTGCTATCAAAGCCGACCAGCTTCTCGAATTCAAGGAAGATTTTTTTGAGAAATACGGATTAAATGTTGAAAACCCTAAAAATTTCTAGCAGGATAGGCTATAGTATTAGATAGTGAAATAACTGAGGAGGAATTGACATATGTTAAATGCGGTAATCGCTTCAGGTGGTAGTTTAATGACCACGTTGGTAATGTTTGTGGTAATGTTGGGGCTCTTGTATTTCATGATGATTCGCCCAGCCAAGAAACAACAAAAAGACTACAACGACATGTTGAGTAAACTCTCTGTTGGGGATGAAGTAGTCTTACGTTCTGGTTTACATGGCGTGATCAGTGAAATCGATAGTCAAAAGAATACCGTTACCTTGGACGCAGAAGGTATCTACCTCGTGTTCGAACGTGGCGCGATCATGACGATTGTATCCCACAACCAACAAGCAGCAACCCCAAGCGATCCAGCTGCCAAAGATTTAGCAGGTGCGGAAAAAGGGAGCGCTGAACCGATTGCCTCTGAACCAACAGATGAGACGAAGGACAGCGAAAATTAATCATGACTCTCACCAAATGGCAGACCCTATTGTTGTGGCCGACCTTTCACGAGAAGGCAAAATCATTCCACCAAGCAGGATATGAGGCGATTCAGTGGCAGGAAATCAAAGCCTACTTTGAGAAATTTAAATGGAAACACCGGACGCCAGAATCGATGCGACAGATGCGGCAATCCATCCAGGCACTGACGGTGAATCAGTATTTCGATTATAAACAGTTAGAAGCCTCGGCATTAGACGTTCCAAAGCTTGAGGATATCGACTGGGATAAATTATTGAAGTAAGAGCTTTTCCAGCGCCAAGCACACAACTAACAATAAAAAGTAGAAGTGATGCAGAGACTCCTTGATGAATGAAATCAAGAGGCTGTGTGTCACTTCGCTTTTTTCGTTAAAGGATGGATAAATACACTATCTATACACATTAAGGGATGCTCAGCATGAAAAAGTGAGCGACTATGAAGTGACGTTTCTACGATTTGGCGCTACAATGGAATAATAGGTATCATAAAACAAAAAGGAAAGAGATGGTGAGCATGTCTCGCAGCAAGGATGATTATATGAAGACGATCGCTGAACTGGGCGGGATGACAAATCGTGTGGGTAATAAAGCCATCAGCGATAGTTTGAATGTGTCTGCAGCGTCTGTGAGTGAGATGGTTCATCGTCTACAACAAGAAGGCCTCGTGAAGAATATCCCGTATCAAGGTGTGTCACTCACACCAGAGGGAAGATCCTTTGCAGCCTTAGTGATTCGCAGGCACCGGATTTGGGAGGTATTCCTCTACGATAAACTGAACTACCCCTGGGAGGATGTGCATGAAGAAGCGGAGGATTTGGAGCACCATGCGTCTACGGATTTCATCGACCGCTTAGAAGCCTATCTGGATTTCCCAAAATATTGTCCGCATGGGGGGATTATCCCTGCCAAGGATGGGTCCATGCCAGATATGTTGAATTATCGGTTGAGTGGGCTTGAAGTGGGGCATTATTTCCAGCTACGGCGCGTGACCGATCAGCGTGACTTTCTTTTGACACTGAATGATTTACAATTGAAATTAGAGGAGACCTATCAATTGGTGGAGAAGGCTACGGAGCATCTGTGTATCCAGCACCAAGGGCAGGTCTACACCCTGAGTCGGCAGTTAGCAGATCATCTCTACATTATTCCGCTAAAGGAGCCGACTGAGTAGAAACCAAATGAAAGAGGAGGATTGTGATGCGTCAAATTGGCATTCTAGAATTTGATGAACCCTATACCAAGGAAGATCGCAAAATTCTCCATGTCGATATGGATGCCTTCTATGCTTCGATTGAGCAGCGTGATCATCCTGAACTGCGCGGAAAACCCGTGATTATTGCCCGCCACCCTAAGGAAACGAGCGGGAAAGGCGTGGTTTCGACCGCAAGCTATGAGGCAAGGGAATTCGGTGTCCATTCAGCGATGAGCGCCAAGGCAGCCTATGAATTATGTCCACAGGGGATTTTTGTGCGGGGGCGTCATAGTTATTATCAGGAAGTCTCAAATCAAGTGCGTACGATTTTTAAGCGCTATACGGATAAGATTGAACCACTCTCGATTGATGAAGCTTTCCTCGATGTAACGGAGAACAAATATCATATCCCATCCGCCCTCTATCTCGCTCAACATTTGCAACGCACCATTCAACAAGAACTCCACCTCACCTGTAGCGTCGGCGTCTCCTACAACAAATTTATCGCGAAATTAGCATCAGACTACCATAAACCCCATGGCATCACCGTTATTCCGCCTGAGAGAGCGATCGCATTTATCGATCGTTTGCCGGTGGAGGATATCTATGGCATCGGTAAACGGAGTACTGAGAAATTGCACGACCTCGGTATTTATACTGGAAAGGAACTGCGCGCACTCAGTCAGGAAGAGTGCCTGACATACTTCGGTAAAACAGGCATCGGGATCTATGAACGGGTGCGCGGCGTGGATAATCGCCCCGTCAAAACCACGCGCGTCCGTAAATCGGTCGGGAATGAAACGACGCTCTATCCCTATCTCTATGACGAAAGTGAGATCAGTGATATTCTCCGGCAACTCTCCCGGCAGGTGGCGCAACATGTGACAAAGAGACATCTAAAGGGACAAGTCGTGACCTTGAAATTCCGATACAGTGATTTTCAAACGAACACGCGCCAGATTTCCCTGAAACAACCGATCCATCAGTATGAAGACATTTATTTCCATGCGCAGCGTCTATGGGACAACTATGGAGATGCGACGCTAGGGGTCAGACTTCTCGGTGTGACTTTGAGCCACTTTGATCAAACCCAGTATGAAGCCATTCGCTTGCCGCTGACGTATTAATAACACTAGAAAGAAGAGAACCAGATGGCGACCAAACATGAAAAAGTCCTCACCTATATCGAAAATCTACCTATTAATTCTCGCCTATCTGTGCGCAGTGTGGCGCATAATCTCTCCGTATCAGAGGGAACGGCTTATTCCGCAATCAAAGAAGCCGAAAACCGCCGTCTCGTTCAAACCATTGATCGGGTGGGGACCATCCGTATTGAAGGCCTCAATCAGGAACAGACCAAACCGGTGATTATTGAGGAATTGATTAATCTGATTAATGGCGAGGTCATGGGCGGGAGTATCGGCTTGAACCGACCCGTGAAGAAATTTATTATTGCAGCGATGGATGAATCCACCGTAAAAAATTACGTCGAAGCGAACGTCCTGATGATTGTGGGCGATCGTAAGGAAGTCCAGCGTTTAGGATTAAATAGTAAAATGCCCGTTATTATTACGGGAGGATTTCAACCGAGTGAGGCGATCAAACAACTCGCCGATCAAAAAGGAGTGCCGATTATTGGGTCGGCTTTTGATACCTTTACCACGGTGAATCTCATCAATAAAGCTTTATTGGAGCGTGCCTTGAATGAGAAGGTGCTATTTATTGAGGATATTGATATTCCATTAGAGCAGGTAAGTTATCTGACGGACCAACAGCATGTAAAGGATTATAATCAACTAAAGCAGCTCTCTAGCCACTCCCGTTATCCGGTGGTGGATGAAGCGGGGATGATCAAGGGGGTCGTGACCCTCAAGGATATCTACGGCCACGATGAAGACACGCCTCTGGTAGAAGTGATGACGCCGGATCCCATGGTCACAAAAGGCGATATGAGTGTTTCCAGTATTGCACAGATGATGCTCTGGGCGCATATTGATCTTATGCCGGTGGTTGATAGTAAACACCAGCTCGTGGGCGTTGTCACTCGCCAGGACATCCTAGAAACAATGTCACTTGGACGTCAGACGACACCGAATGAATATCGGATGGAATCTATGATCGCGCGTAAGGTACAATGGATCAGTAATGAGGGCAATCAGCGTGCGCGTTACCATTTCTATCCGGATCAATTTATTGCCGATGATAGTGAAAAATTATCCAGCAGTATTCTCATGAGTATGTTATCATTAACCGCTGAAAAGTTTGCGACGAGCATTTTACAATTGCGCGCCGTCACGAAACAGGTTACTTTTAATTATTTACGGCCGGTTCATCTGCAGGCACTCGTGGAAATCGATATGCGCCTTGTGAAGAGCATTCAGCGCGAACGCCATATTGAAGCATCCGTGCGTTATGGGCGTGTGACGGTCGCCACTGCGATGATTCTATTACTCGTCGTCCCGGAGAATGAGCGCCAGGAAATGACCGGTCCCGTCTAAACAACAGTAGAGGAGGACAGCAATGTTCAAAGATATTTTAGAAGCTATTGAAGCGAACGATACGATTATTATCCACCGTCACATCCACCCTGATCCTGATGCGGTCGGTTCACAGTTAGGATTACGCGACAGTTTGCGTGCCACCTATCCTGACAAAAAGATTTATGCGGTTGGTTTTGATGAACCAACGCTCGCATATATCGGCACCATGGATCAAATTTCCGATGATACCTATAAGGATGCCCTAGTAATTGTGAATGACACCGCAGATACCCCGCGGATTGATGATCAACGGTTCAATACCGGAAAACAGCTCATCAAGGTCGATCATCACCCCAACCGCGATTCATATGGGGACTTGCTCTATGTCGATGAAGATGCCAGCTCCGTGAGTGAAATCTGGGCACAGGTTATTCTTTCCGACGATAACAAGTTGACGTTAACGGATGACAGTGCCAAAGCTCTGTTTTTGGGGATTGTCGGGGATACCGGCCGTTTCCTCTTTGACAGCACGACACCGGATACGATGCGAGTAGCGGGTGAATTAATGCGCTACAATTTCCCGGCGAGTGAACTCATGCAGCAGGCAAACACGCAAACCGTTGCTCAGGCCAAGTTACAAGGTTATGTCCTCGAACAGATGGTAGTGAGTGCAGACGGTTTGGTGAGTTCTGTCACCATCAGCCAATCGCTCATGCAGCAGCTCAACCTCACCGAAGCCGAAACGCACAAGATTGTCCAAATTCCAGGCTCCATCAAAGGGGTTGTAGCCTGGGTGATCTTTGTTGAGCGTGAGGGGGGCGAACATCGCGTTCATTTCCGTTCGAAAGGGCCTGCGATCAACGAAATTGCCGAAAACCATCACGGTGGTGGACACGCGAAGGCGAGCGGTGGAACGTCTTACAGCGCGGAAGAACGTGAAGCCATTATTACTGAAGTGGACCATGCCAGCCAATTATTTAAACAAGAACGCGAAGCACAGGGCAATTATCCATTCTAAGGATCATTAACCACATAAAAAATCCGTATGAATCAATCACCTGTTGCTTGATTCATACGGATTTTTTTGTGCTGAGAGTCGAGCGGTTATTTGCCGTCTTCCTCCCATTGTGGTTCATAAATCCATTGGCGCTGGTCTTCTGAGAGTAATTGGCCGGCTTCTTTTGGACCATGACTCAGGGCTGGATAATTCGGGAAGTCAGGGCGTGGTAAGACATCCCAGGCTTGTTTAATACTGTCGGTGATCCGCCATTGCTCTTCGATTTCTGCGATCGTCGCAAAAATCGTCTTATCCCCACGCAAGGCACAGTAGAGGATAGTTTCATAGGATTCCGGCATGTAGAGGGTATCCAAAACCTTCTTATCAGGCCAAAATGGCATCACCTGTTGATCCTTTAATGTCCCAAATTCTTTCTGGTTGAGGACTATCCGGGCGCCGAGTTCTGGTGTAATCACGAAGGACAGACGCGCCGGATTGTTGTTGAGTGGAGTATCCGCCTTGAAGATCAAATCGACCGTAGTGTATTTACCGGTACTTAAATTCTTCCCTGTCCGGAAATAGAATGGGACTCCCTGCCAGCGTTTGGCGTGACTGGTGAGACGTCCTGCCACAAAGGTTTCGGTATTGCTGTGATCATCCACCTGTTCTTCATCGCGGTAGGCAATCGCGTGTCCGTCGTTGGATTGATCATATTGACCGCGCACAATCGTTTCTTTGACCTGTTCCACACTGAGCGTTGGGAGCGAGCGGAGGAAGGCTACTTTCTTCGCATGCAGGTCGGACGCGGTATTTTCCTGGGGAAGATCCATCCCGACAAAGGACATCACTTGAAGGATGTGATTTTGGAACATGTCGAGGAGGGCACCGTTATCGTCGTAGTAGCCTCCGCGCGACCCGACTGGCAGATTTTCGCTGAGGGTGATCTGGACATGATCGATGAAATGATAGTTCCAGATGCCCTCAATCATCGGGTTAAACCGACGCAAAAACCAGATATTTTGGACGGTTTCTTTGCCGATGTAGTGGTCGATCCGATAGATATTCTCATTACTAAAGGTGTCCGCTAAGGCGTCATTTAGTGCTTTGGCGGAAGCTTGATCATGCCCAAATGGTTTCTCGAGCAATACCCGATGCGTCCCCTCGAGTTCCATAATGCCCGTTGATTTAAGATGCTTTGTCACCGCATCGAACAGATTAGGTGCAATGGAGAGGTAGTAGAGGTAACGACTCTCGACCTTGAATTTTTCCTTGAGCGTTTGCATCTTTTCCTTTAAAATCGTAAAATGTTCTTCTTTGGTGGCGTCATTCGGCACATAGTAGAAATGCTCCTGGAATTGCTTCAGGCGTTTTGCTTCGACGTCAATTCCCGCTTTTTCGAGGGCTTTGGCGACGACTTGACGGAAATAATCATCATCCCACTCGCGCCGGGCGGTTCCAATGACGGCAAAATGTTTACTGAGCAAGTGACGTTGATACAATTGATAAATGGCAGGATAGAGTTTACGACTGGCCAAATCCCCCGTGGCGCCGAAAAGAACAATTAAACCAGATTGTTTAGGTTGGGCTTGGGACATGTCATCCTTCCTTTCATACGTTATAATGAAACTACTCAACAGGCCGAAGTAAACGAACGGCGCTGAAGGGCTTTGTTTTTTCTTGGTAAGCAGTCGTTATTGATAAAGCAGGCCTCACTTTGTCAAAAAGAAAAGCCGTCACGCAACCGACGACAACGTTACTCTGAATCTAGTTTAGCACAGTTTCCATGTGATTTAACGAATAACGAACGGATTTCACTCGCCGTCTTCAAATTTCACGAGTGACACTCACAGCCATAAGGAGGTTTACGAATGACTTTTTCACAATTTGCTTTTTCACCAGCGATCAATGAGGCGATTGATGCCCTCGAGTTTGAATCCCCGACACCGATCCAAGAAAAAGTAATCCCCCTACTACAAACCAAAGCAAGCGTGGTGGCGCAGAGCCAGACCGGTTCCGGAAAAACCCACGCCTTTATGTTGCCGTTGTTGGACTGCTTGACCCCAGAAGAAAAAACGCAACTGGTGGTGACCGCGCCGAGCCGGGAACTCGCAGAACAGCTCTACCAGGTGGCCAGAGACATTGTGCGCCACCTCCCATTTACCGTTCATATTGAGCGCGCGTACGGTGGGATTGATACCAAGCAGCAGAGTGAAAAACTCGAGCGCGTGACACCACAATTGGTGATCGGAACGCCCGGACGTTTATTAGCATTGGTGGAGCAACAGGCGATTGACGTTTATTCCGTGCACGATTTTGTCGTGGACGAGGCAGATATGACGTTGGATATGGGATTCCTCGGGGTGGTCGATCAGATTGCGAGCCGCATGCCTAAGGACTTACGGATGGCGGTTTTCTCCGCGACGATCCCTGATAAATTGCGCCCATTCCTCAATAAATACATGGATCATCCAACCTGGGTTCGGATTGATCAGCGCCAATTGATCGCTCCAAGCATTGAAAACATTCTCCTACCCGTGCGTGGACGCGATCGCAAAGCCCTGCTGCGTCAAATTATGTCGGTTGGGGAACCTTATTTAATGTTGATCTTCGCCAACACGATTGAAACCGTAGAGGAATTATACACCGATCTCAAGGCGAATGGATTTAAAGTAGGGAAACTCCACGGCGAATTATCCAGTCGGGAACGGAAACGTGTGATGCGTCAAATCAATCAGTTGGAATTCCAATATGTAGTGGCGAGTGATTTAGCGAGTCGCGGGATTGATATTGATGGAGTGTCCGATGTCGTGAACTACGAAATTCCCAAAGAAATCGAGTTCTTTATTCACCGTGTCGGGCGGACCGGGCGGAATAGATTACCGGGACGGGCGATCACTCTCTATCATCCGGATGAACGGCCGGCGATTGATTGGTTGATGGAACGCGGGATTACCTTTAGTGTGAAGGATATCCGTGATGGGCGTTGGGTAGATCAGCCCGCTCTCGATGAACGGAAAGCCCGCAAACAAGCGCTCCAAAAAGATCCAATCGTGAATGGAATGATCCAACGCACCAAGAAGCAGAAGGTCAAGCCGGGTTACAAGAAGAAGCTCGAACGCAATATTAAACAGTATCACCAACAGAAAGCTCGCCAGAAACAGCGTCAGAAACGACGTGAAGAGCGTCGGCAGAAAAAATCACGGTAATTTTTAGATAAAAAAGAAGGACATCTAAGTACCAACTTCAACACTGAATCCTTTCAGTGTGAATGGGACATTAGATGTCCTTTTATTATAGAGTGAGCAGATTTATGAGTACTGTCATCCGCTGATGGTATTTACTTTTATGATGGATCATTTGAATGATTTTGATCATCGTCTTTATCCTGCTTTTGTTGGGCGTTTTTGAGGATCTGCTGGAGCTCTTCATCACTCATTTCGCCTTTTTGGATACGATCAATCTCCTCAGGGGTGAACTGCTGCCATGCTTCCTGCCATTTTGCGGGATCGAGGGGGATCACCTTGATGTGGCGTGAGAGATAAACCAAGCGGAATCCTGCAATGAGAACGATCAAAGGCATCGACGACAAGAGGAGCGACGGCATGAAGATACTGAGAATCGCGAGCACTACCACGGGGAGCGTCATCGCCATCAGACAGAGGTTCAGTTTACGACCGAAATTCAAGTTCATTGAGACTGAGAGGGGCATGAAACTAATCACCACGACAAGTAACAGTGCCGTAATGAAGAGCGTGATACCGATCGTCAACAGCGTACTCAAATAAATGAGTGCATGCGGGATAGCAGTGAGAGCATTGATGTAATCCTTTTGCGTTTGGGCATTGGCATTGCGCCCATCATAGCTGAAATGCTCTGTCTGTCCCAAAATCGAAATCGTGAAAGCGGTCTTTCCCGTCTTGAAGTAGAACCCGATTGGCGTCGTATCTGTCAATTCACTATCACTGATCTGGTCGTTGGGATCATAGGCATAGACCATCATATCAGTTTTATTGATGAACGGCTTCGTATCGTTCGCTTTGAGCGTATTATTTTCAACGGTAAAATCAGGAATGCTTTTAATGATGGAGGCGCGGTTATCCTCCCAGAGTGAGAGCGCCTGATTCATCGGCAGGAGAATTGGTATGAAACAGATCACTACCAGCAGCAGAAAATAGCCAAGGCGTCCCTTGATATTCAGGTAAAAGGCGCGCAACGTTTCTGCATAATGAAAGAGGCTATCATAGAAGAGCTTCAGGAGAGTCATGAGTCAATTGTTCCTTTCCTTTCTTTCGTTTAGGCGATTTAAAAGCAATCAATAGAGTGATTGTTGCGGACACAACTGAAATAGCACCGCCCGCGAGTAGGTACGGCGGATGGTAAGTCATCCGAATGGTGTAGTGTCCGGCATGTGGGAGGCGAATTCCTGTCATTCCACCATCAAATAGGGAAATTGTTTCTGTCTTATCCCCGTTCACCGTGGCCTGCCATCCCTCATTATAAGGGATCGATAAAGCCAGCATCTGGAGATCCTCGGTAGCGTCCACGGTTCCTTTGAAGGATTGGTTGTGGAAATCGGTGACTTGGAAGGGTTGAGCCTTCACCACTTGCATCACATTATCAAAAGCAGACTGATTCAATGAATAGATATTGAGATAATCGAGGGTGAGGTGGTTGGCCTTGAGTTTCAAGGAGAAGGTGACCGTCTCGCCCGCCTGCTTATCAGCAATATTATACACTTGTGTATGTCTAAATGACGCATCATAGGCCATTTTTTCCCCGTTCAAGTAGAATTCGACGTCATCTGTATCCAAATTCCCCGGGATCGTGAGGTAGTACGGGTCATCGGTTGGGATCTTTATTTTAACATTGATGAAGGCCTCTTGGCTTTTATCTTTCTTCTCATAAAAAGTATTGACGCGATTGGGTGTCGCGGCGTCCGCATTGATCAGTTGGACATTTTGGTAGTTCTCTACGTTAAAGAAGGTTTGTTTGTCGGTGGAATCAGTGTCAGACGTCTTATCATCTGTTTGATTGTCTGATGTCGTATCACTCGACGGATTCTCTGTTCCTTTATCTAGCTGCTTTTGCCAGAGCTCCAGCCATTGTTCCTGGATTTCGATCGGCGTGAGGGTGGAGGTGTGGAGATTTTGGATGGCTTCTGGTACGACGAAACCGAGACCGACTGAATTTGGATTCTCATAGACCTTATAATGTTCGCCATCATTCATCGCCACATTGTAACTGGCCAAGTCTGCACGCGTCATGGCGTCTGATTGGTGGATGGCTGCATTTTTCTGATTGCTGGAGAGGAAATAACGCACCCCAAAGAAGGCGTCGGTGACCAGCGTTCCATTCATATAGTTAATAAAACCGTCACTCGTCGGTTGCCCCAACCGGTCGAAGAAAACACTCGCATTGCGTTCCAAGGTTGAGTTGAAATGGTTGAGATCGTAATAATTCAACTGGAAGGCATCATTCTTCGTGCGCTGGAAGGTCTTCGTCATCCGATAGAACGTGTTGGAATCAGGTTTCCACTGATTAATGAGGGGTGTTGTCTCTGAAATAAAGGATGTAAAACTCTTCTGATCGAGATAAGAGAGACTATTCAAGGTCCAGAGATGATTGATCCCGAGTTCTGAAAGCACTAAACACGTCAGTAATGCATGAGACCACCCGCGATAACTGGGCACATGCTTGAGATACAAGAGCCCGATCACACCCAGATATAGCATTCCGCTAATGAGTAGCTGCCAGACAGTCAGATAGCTGTAGTGATCGCGCTGCCAGTAGAGAAGACCGAAACTCACCACTCCGATTCCAATTAGTGACAACGCCTGCCACTGCTTGAGTGAGGGGAGGTGACGGAAGGAGCGGTACCCCACATACAGCATCCAGAAACTGACCACATAACTGTAACGGTATGGATACCAGATTGGGCTTTGGAATCCGTGCCAAATAATATTGAGTGAGGATTGCGTCATTGTGAAGAACAACAGCCCACAGATCACCGCCGTCACAATGCGTTCCATCCGCTGCTGCTTTTTGTCCATGAAATAAACAAGAAAACTGACGACAGTCAGCGATCCGACGAACACATTCGGGTAACCTTTAGGCATCTGATCAAAGTTAAAGGCCCCGATGATGAGTTTACTGATGAAATCCAGTGGCGAGAAGTTAAAAGACGCGTCCCAGGTGAAATGGGTGTAGCTGCTCTTACTGAGACCGAGGGAATAGAGGGTGGGCAGGAGGATAACTGCCACTAAACCAGCCGCTAGAAGGGACCCCACAATAAATTTCAGCAGGACATTGCGGATCATCGGCCACTGCCAGCGCTTCTCTTGGCGGAAAGTTCTCCAGTGCTCTACAAAGGCAAATGGGAAATAGAACACAAGAAAGAGGCAGATCATGTAGCCCATGTAGTAATTCGTCCCGATCGCAAAGGCTAAGGCGAAAATATAGAGCAGGAGTTCGCGCCACCCGCCCAGTGGATTTGAAAAGAGCTGTTCCACCCCTGCAATCACGAGCGGAAGGACGGCCACGGTGTCCAGCCACATCACATTTAATTGATTGGCACTGAAATAGCCCATCAAGGCGTAACTGATGGAAAAGAGGAAACTCCCCAAGGTATCATCATGGTAGCGTTTATGGAGTAAGTATTGGAAACTCGCCCCTGCCACCCCGATTTTGATTAACACCATCAGCCAAATACCAACAGAGAGCCACTGTTTCGGAAAAAGTGCTAACAGGAAGAGGGTGGGACTCAGTAGATAGTAGCTCCAGGTGCCCAGCATTTCCCCACCATATCCCTTCTGGAAGGAATAGAAGGCTTGATCCCATTGACCGTGGACGATATTTCTAAAGTACTCATAGAAATCCACATATTGTTGCCCGAGGTCGACTGTCATGATCGTGTGTGGCCCGAATGGATACACACCAGAAAAGACATAATAACAGAAGACAATAAACATCGGGACAAGCGCACTCACTGCGATCAGTTGCCGCGGGGTGAGGGGACGCTTATGCCAGGCTGAAAACATAATCAAAGCCACCTTCAATCCTTTATGATAACCTCCACTCTAGCATAAATCCCCCAGGCAAAAAAGAATGCTCACCAAGCGTAAGAAAACCCCAAGAATTAACGCGGCTGGCGGTAGCAAAGGACAGCCTAACAAATACACCAGACCTTTAAGAAAGTGGTAACGTCGAGTGAGATCCAGATTTGTGCATGTTAAATAAGCGAAAATAAGGTTATAATAAAGACGTATGAAGATTTTTGGAGAAAGTAGGTGAAGCCGTGGACGATGAAAAGAAATCGGTGTCCTCTAATGACCAGGAGAAGCACCATCGTCATGGCTTTCGATTGCGGCGAGAGAAGAATCGCCATCAAACTAATCGTGCCAAAGTAAAACAAATGAAGATACAATCTGATAGAAAAAATCAGGATCATAAGGAAGAGAACAAACAAACGGAGAAAAAAGTCCCGTTCTGGCAACGGCTCTTCACACACAAAGAGAAAAACAGGGAGCAATCGAAGACATCCACCACGATGACGCTGAAAAAACCGCTGCGTCGTTCGGAAATGCACCATGAAGATAACAAGCACCGTCCGATCTGGCAGCGCTACTTAACGCGTTTGAATATCATTTTAGTGGTGGTGTTTGCGTTGTTTGCAGTGCTGCTGGTTCGACTGGCGGATTTACAGATCGTGAATGGGCATACGTTCGAGCAACTGGTGACGATGACGCAGACGAATATCGCTGAGCGTTCCGTACCGCGGGGCTACATCGAAGACAAGAACGGCAAGAAACTCGTGGATAATGAGGGAGTCCAAGCGATCTCCTATACAAGAGGTCCCTCTGTCTCTGGGAGTGACATGGCCACCACCGCAGATCGGTTAGCGGGTTTGATCAGCGTGGATACTACCGGTCTCCAGGATCGCGATCTCAAGGATTATTGGATCGCCAAAAATGAGAAAACCATCGATCAACGCCTCACGGATAAGGAAAAGCAATTGGAAGGGTCCCAGTTGAATGAAGCCCAACTTTCCCACGTGACGGATAAGGATATTCAATTCAACGACCAGCAAAAAACAGCCACTGCCATCTATAAGAAGATGAATGCTGCCTATGCGATGTCTCCAACCTATATCAAAAACAAAGACGTCTCGACAGAAGAAATCGCCCGTGTTAGCGAAAATATCCAATCTCTCCCAGGGGTTTCCACCACAATGGATTGGAATCGAACTTACCCACAAGGTGATTTATTGAAGAGTGTGCTCGGGGGTGTTACCTCTGAAAGTAAAGGACTCCCGGAAGATCAAGCAGCGACCTATCTCGCACAAGGGTATGCCAGAAATGACCGGGTCGGAGATAGTTACATCGAAAAAGCCTTTGATGAATTCCTCAGAGGATCCAAAACCCGTTACGAAACCGAGATTAATCAGAACGGCGAAGTCTCTGAAACGTCCGAGACCTATGCGGGGGAACAGGGCGAAACTGTCAAATTAACGATTGATTCAGATCTCCAAAAGAAAATTGAAGACATCGCCGACCAATATCTCAATAGTCAAGGGTCAAGCTCGAGTAATTCGATTTACTTTGTCGTATCGAATCCTAAAACCGGGGCCTTGCTCAGTATTGTAGGGCGCCAGAAGAACAGTGATGGGGAGATTGTCGATGATTCCCTCGGGACGTTCACTTCCTCCTTCACATCGGGGTCGGTTGTCAAAGGGGCCACCATCACGGCTGGTTACTACTATGGGGTCCTCAAGGAAGGCTCGGATAATATCCAAGTCGATGAACCGCTCTACTTCCAGGGCACCCCACGAAAAGCATCCTGGTGGGTAAATTCATCAACGGCGCCACGGTCATTGTCAGATATCCAAGCGCTGGAAGTTTCCTCCAACGTTTACATGATCAAAACAGCCATGGCGATCGGGGGCATCAATAGTTACTACAACAACATGTCTCTTGCAGGGTTAGATGATAACCTCGCCGACAAATTGCGCTATATATATCGTCAATATGGGCTAGGGTCCTCCACAGGGCTTGATCTCCCGAATGAAGCCCAGGGAATTACAGGTTCAGTAGCAACTCCGGGAAATGCGTTGGACTTAGCGTTTGGGCAGTTTGATACCTTTACACCACTTCAGTTGAACCAATATGTCGCCACGGTCGCGAATAGCGGCAAGCGGATGGCGGTTCACATTCTGGACCAAATCGAAAAGACCTCCACCACCTCGAACAACAAAAATCAAACCCAGGTTGTTTACCAGGTGAAACCGACGCTATTGAATCAGGTAGAAGCTTCCGATAGTGTCATTAAACGGATTCAGCGTGGATTCTGGGGTGTTATCAATAGTTCGAATGGGACGGGGCACTCTGAGTTTAGTGGGTCATCCGTCACCGTTGCTGGGAAGACCGGGACCGCAGAGGTAGGAAATGGCCTCATTAATAGTACCTTCGTCGGGTATGCGCCATACGATGATCCACAGATTGCGATTTCCGTCGTCTTGCCGAACATCAACAGTAATTCGAGCTATGCGACGGCGGCCGAGGAAGCACGGAAAGTCACGGATTTTTATTTCAGCAATAATAAATAAGGAAGTGACAAGTACATAGGTACTATCTCAAATAGATTATCATCCCGAATTCGTGGTTGATCTTCATTAGTGGATGTGGTAGTATTTTGTCGTTACTGATAAATAGATGAGGAGGGACATTCATGCGCGTTAATATCATTCTTGAAAATACTGAACTTAAGGGCGAACGGGTTTACTTAACCGAAAAGAATCGCCGTAACAACCCAGACCGTTTAGAGTTGAAGAAATACAGTCCTAAGCTGCATAAAGTCTGCTTATTCCGTGAAGTAAAATAAGCCTCTGAACGATCAAAAGCAATTTCCACAAAAAATGAGCTCAGCTTCCCGTGCTGGGCTTTTTTTATTGAAGAGAGACAGTTGGGGGAACTGCTGTTTTTAGTGTCAGTTGGAAAATCAAATCTTCTCTAAGAACCAATCTGTTTGTGCACGTCAATCGTTCTGTATGCTAAAATAAGTCATTGAAATGGCTCTCAAAGCGTGTGAGCCGTGAAAGGGGTGTTTGGGTGATCAAACGACAATGGACATGGACAGCCACCAATGTCCTCTTGACGCTTCAAATTATCGTCGGGATTATTACGCTATTTCCGATGGGGCGCTTATATGTTTATGCTTTAGGATTAAAAGATGTAGCAGCGATCGCTCGGGCTGGGCAATATTGGCGGTTAGTGACGCCAATGTTTATTCATTTTGGGTTCGAGCATTTACTCTTTAACTCTATCACGCTGTATTTTCTAGGAAATCAGGTTGAAATGATTATTGGAGCTAAACGCTTCCTCGCACTGTATTTCCTCAGTGGCGTTATGGGGAATTTATTCAGCTACCAATTTAGTATGAACTACTC
Organism: Aerococcus sp.; assembly: GCA_030528285.1. Classification (GTDB taxonomy): domain Bacteria; phylum Bacillota; class Bacilli; order Lactobacillales; family Aerococcaceae; genus Aerococcus. Next base: position 28,540 of record JAUMZE010000002.1, read on the forward strand.
CGCGGGGGCAAGCACGGCGCTCTTTGGCCTTTTTGCTTATTTCGTAGCGATGGATTATCTGGAGCCCCAAAATCCTTACTATCAAGCGATGGGTCAGCAGTACAAGTTACTCTTGGTTTTCAATATCGTCGCCAATGTCTTTATGTCGGGAATTGATATGTGGGGCCACATTGGCGGGATTGTCGGTGGCTTACTCGGGACTGTGATAATCAATGCCCATTACCGCAGAAATAATCGCCAATATTTCTGGTTAGGAATCGGGGCCTACGTGCTAGTAGCTACTATCATCATTCTCAACCACGGCATCTTATAACAAGGAAATAAACAAAAAAGAAAGGTGAGGACGACATTTATGGCAAAATATCTGTTTGGAATTGATTTGGGAGGGACCACCGCTAAAATCGGTCTGTTTGATGAGGACTTAACCATCCAAGACCAATGGAAAGTTAAAACCGACATTAGCGATAGTGGCAAGCACATCATCCCTAACTTGATTAAAGCCATTCAAGATAAAATCGATGAAAAAGGATTAAATGAAGCTGACTGTATTGGGGTCGGAATGGGATCGCCCGGCAGCATTCATCGCAAGGACGGCACGGTGATTGGTGCTTATAATCTCGGCTGGGATCGAATCGTTCATGTGCGTGACGCGTTCCAGGAAGTACTCCCAGATGTGCGCGTTGAAATCGAAAATGACGCCAATGTGGCAGCACTCGGCGAATATGCGAAGGGTGCGGCAGAGAATACGGATAATCTGATCTTCGTGACGCTCGGAACCGGTGTCGGTGGCGGGATTATTTGTGATGGGAACCTCCTCGTCGGTCTCGGTGCGGCTGGAGAAGTCGGGCACATGGTTGTGAATACCTCAGACGATGCCTTCGAATGTACCTGTGGCAAGAAAGGCTGCATTGAAACGATTGCGAGTGCGACAGGGATTGTTCATACCGCAGAGAAACTTCTCCATCAGGGCAATTATGACTCTCCACTCGCTGAACGTATGGAAAAAGGCCAACATATTAGTGCGAAGACAGTCTTTGATGCCGCAAAAATGGATGATGCATTGGGACTTGCGGTGGTTTCTGAAGCGATGCATTATCTAGGTATCTCCCTCAGTCAGATGGCGAGTGTCACTAATCCAGAAAAAATCGTCCTCGGCGGTGGCGTCGCGAACGCAGGACAATTTATGTTGAACTTCATTTGGCCAACCTTACAAGCCAATCTTTTCCCGCAATTACGGGAGGGATTGTCGCTGGAACTGGCGACCTTAGGGAATGACGCAGGAATTATTGGTGCAGCGGCCTTAGTATTGGATCACAACGACTAAGGTCATCAGAGAAAGAGAGTGTGTCTGTAGTGAATTTAGCTGTTCAAGTATCAGGTTTTCAAATTCTATTTATCGTGATTCTTATCGTCATCATCGCGTATCTGTTGTACCTCCTCTACATGTGGTGGATGCGCCGTGATAGTGCGAAATTATTGAGTCAGGATGATTTCCGTCAACAAATGCGTCAAGCACAGGTGATTGATGCTCGGGAAGCACAGGAGTATGAATCCGCACATATTCTCGGAGCACGGAACATCCCTTATTCCCAAGCGAAGGAGAATCTGCCAGGCCTCAACAAGAACCAAGCAATTTTTCTCTATGATGATGGCATGAATGTCGCTACCCGGATGGCGCGCCTGTTGAAGAAAGCTGGCTACCAGGATATCTATATTTTGGAAGATGGTTTTAGCGAATGGCAAGGCAAAATCAAACGCCCGAAATAAAAGCCATTTACCCATTCTGGCAAGATTCCAGGTACACAACTCCTGAGATTGCGCGCATGTTACTGGGATGTCTGTTAGTGCATGAGGAGCCTGAGAGTGGCGACGTACTATCGGGCTGGATTGTGGAAACAGAAGCATATCTAGGTGCGAAGGATCGAGCTGCCCATGTCTATGGGGGCAAACACACGAAAGCGTTGGACGCATTCTACCATTCGGCGGGGACGCTCTACCTCTATACGATTCATGGGCATGTGGCATTGAATATGATTACCCAAACGCCGGACATACCTGAGGGGGTATTGATTCGCGCCTTGGAGCCATATCAGGGGATGGATGCGATGACACAATCCCGCCAGCAAACCGGCGTCAACCTCACGAATGGTCCAGGCAAACTCACCGAAGCACTCGCTATTGAACGAGCGGCGCATTATGGAACGAATATCCTCACACCACCCCTCTACCTCGATCTCACTCAAAGACGAGTGCCGAGAGCGATTGAATCGACGCCTCGGATCGGCATTCCCAACAAAGGCGAATGGACAGACAAACCATTGCGTTATTTCGTGAGTGGGAATCCGTACGTGTCCAAACTCCCGAAACGTTCACGTAGAAGCGATCACGGCTGGCGGTGACAGGTTGAGGGACTCGGTGTCACTATCGATGAAAAGAAAGGACGACCTTCATGCAAAAAATGTCTCAAAGTCAAGGATGGCTAGGAGCATGTGCCATTGTGATTATCGGTGCGATTTATCTGAAATGGTACTGGCTCTTTGGGTTAGCGGCACTGTTATTCGGGTTATCGCTCTATGCTAGCTACAAAGGAAAATAGGAACAGATCAAGGTTTCTATTGCCCATAGTGGATATCAATCTCCCCACAACAAAAAAGGTTGCAAAAGGAGAGGGTTCCTGCTATCCTGTTCTCATATTCATAAGAAGAAAAGTAAAGCGTAAGAGGTCAAACGCATCCTCACTCTTAACAGCGAATATCTAGTGGTGAAAAAGATATATGAGTGGCGTTTGTGTAGCTTACAAACTGATGCATGGCGTCCGGTCTAAGCCGTTATTGAACAAGTAATAAGCATAGGTGGAACCGTGCAACTGCGCCCTATTCTCGTTGGAGGATGGGGTTTTTCTTTTATAAAAATTAGTCTAAGGAAGTGGAAATGATGCAAGAAATTGAGATGCCAAAAAAATATGATCCCAATCAAGTAGAAGCGGGATGTTACGACAAATGGCTCAACCAAAAAGTGTTTGAACCGAATGGCGATCAGAGTGTGCCAGCTTATTCCGTTGTGATCCCACCACCCAATGTGACTGGGAAACTCCACCTCGGGCATGCATGGGATGTGACGCTCCAAGACATGATCATCCGGCAAAAACGTATGCAGGGGATGGATACACTGTGGCTGCCTGGGATGGACCACGCGGGGATTGCGACCCAAGCCAAGGTAGAAGCGAAACTCCGTGAAGAAGAGGGGCTCTCTCGTTACGACATTGGCCGGGAGAAATTCATCGAAAAAACCTGGGAATGGAAGGAAGACTATGCCTCCACCATCCGTAAACAGTGGGCGAAGATGGGCATTTCCGTGGATTACAGCCGAGAACGTTTCACCCTGGATGAAGGACTGAACAAAGCCGTGCGGAAAGTGTTCGTGGATCTCTACAACAAAGGTCTGATCTACCGCGGAGAATACATCATTAATTGGGACCCAGAATTCAAGACCGCGCTCTCCGATATTGAGGTGGAATACAAGGACGATCCGGGTCATTTCTGGCATTTGCGCTATCCATTGGCAGATGGGAGCGGAGATGTCGAACTCGCAACCACCCGTCCAGAAACGATGCTCGGGGATACCGCAGTGGCCGTTAATCCAAAAGATGAGCGCTACACTGATCTCGTTGGGAAGACTGTGATCTTGCCACTGGTAGGACGTGAAATTCCGATTGTTGCGGATGACTATGTGGACCGCGAGTTTGGGACTGGGGTTGTTAAAATCACGCCAGCGCATGATCCAAACGACTTTGCGGTAGGAAACCGCCACGACCTGCCACGGATCAACGTAATGAATGACGACGCCACGATGAACGAACATGCTGGGAAATATGCGGGCATGACGCGTGACGAATGCCGCAAAGCCATCGTGAAAGATCTTGATGACGCCGGTTATTTGATTAAGACCGAAGACATTACGCACAGTGTCGGCCATTCTGAGCGCTCTGGTGCGATTGTGGAACCGCGCCTCTCCACGCAATGGTTCGTGAAGATGGACAAACTTGCAAAACAAGCCATCGCAAACCAACAAACCAAGGACCGTGTAGATTTCTACCCAGAACGCTTCGAGCAGACCTTCCTCAGTTGGATGGAGAATGTGCATGATTGGGTGATCTCCCGTCAGCTCTGGTGGGGACATCAAATTCCTGCGTGGTACCATAAACAAACTGGCGAAGTCTATGTTGGGATGGAAGCCCCAGTTGATGAAGAGAATTGGACGCGCGAGACCGATGTGTTGGATACTTGGTTCTCATCCGCACTGTGGCCATTCAGTACGATGGGTTGGCCAGATACCGAGTCAGCGGATTTCAAACGCTACTTCCCAACGGATACTTTGGTGACGGGTTACGACATTATTTTCTTCTGGGTGAGTCGGATGATCTTCCAGTCGCTCGAGTTTACCGGTCGCCGTCCATTCAAGAATGTATTGATTCATGGGCTCATTCGCGACAAAGAAGGACGCAAGATGTCCAAATCCCTCGGGAACGGGGTAGATCCAATGGATGTCATCGACCAATATGGAGCCGATGCTTTGCGTTGGTTCTTGGCAACCGGTTCGACCCCAGGACAGGATATTCGTTACTATCCAGAAAAACTGGAAGCGGCTTGGAACTTCATTAATAAGATCTGGAACGCGAGCCGTTATCTTTTGATGAACTTGGATGGTCTCACCTATGAAGATATTGATCTAAGCAACGTTCATGCGATTCAAGATCAATGGATTCTCACCCGTCTCAATGACACGATTAAACAGGTCACGAAATACTTCGAGAGCTTCGAATTTGGCGTGTCTGGTGATAAGCTCTATCACTTCATTTGGGATGACTTCTGTGACTGGTACATCGAAATGAGTAAGGAAGTTTTGAACGGGGCCGATGAAACGGCTAAACAAACTACGCGCAGTGTCTTGGCCTATACCTTAGACAATATTTTGCGCCTCTTACATCCAATCATGCCATTCGTGACAGAAGCAATCTGGCAGGAACTCCCACATGAGGGCGACACGATTGTCACAGCGACCTACCCAACCGTTCAGTCCCAATATCAATTCAAAGAAGCAGCAGGTGCGATGGAACAATTGATCAGCCTGATTCGTTCGGTTCGGACCGCGCGTAATGAGAACAATGTGCCACTCTCAAAACCGATCGATATCCAGATCAAACCAGCTGATGACGAGACCCAAGCCATGTTAGAGGCAAATGTATCCTACTTGGAACGTTTCTTGAATCCAGAGACCTTGACAATCCAAACAGACCTGGAAACACCAGACAAGGCCATGGCACTCTTCTTTACGGGTGGGAATGTCTATCTGCCACTCGCCGGAATGATCGATCTGGATGAGGAAATTCAACGCCTCGAACAGGAAGCTGATAAATGGCAGAGCGAAGTGGACCGCGTAAACAAGAAACTCGCCAATACTGGTTTCGTGAACAACGCACCTGTCGCAGTCGTTGACAAGGAACGTGAAAAAGGCGTTCAATATCAAGAAAAACTCCAAGCCACCTTGGACCGCATTGAAGAATTGAAAGCCTAGTTAAAAATCGATACGCGCTAACTAGAAGCACTTCCGCCTTTCTCCAGTAGTCATGCTAAAGAGAAGCTGTGAGTGCTTTTTTGTATGGTTTGAAAGTAAGGCGCTGAGTTTTCAACGTATTTATGAGTAGAAGAGGTGATGAATAAGATGAATCAGCGACATGATGAGCCATTACAAGTAGAGGCAGATACAGCACAGGGAGTGATGGCAGACAATGAAACTAACATGAAAATTCTACAAAAAGAGGAAGCCAAGAAGCAATCGATTGAACCAGAACAGGACCTGTTTTCAGTACTCAAGCAAACGAATATGACAACGGAAGAACAGAGAGAACGAGAAAAAAACGCAACCCCACTAGTCCACCAAAAAGGAGTGCGGATGAAGGAAATGCCACAATCATTGCGCCCGAGAGAACGATTGATGCAGTACGGCACCGAAGCTCTTCCTACTTATGAACTACTGGCCATCTTACTCGGGAGCGGGCAGCGAGGGGAAAATGCCGTGCAATTGGCCATGCGGATCTTGAATCAGTTTGATGGACTGTTTGGACTGAAACATGCGACCTATGAAGAACTCACAACACTCCCTGGCATTGGCCCGAGTAAAGCACTCACAATCTTAGCAGCAATTGCTTTAGGAGAACGAATGGCACAAGAAAAAGGCATAAAAAATGGCACCATCACGAGCTGTGAGGATGCCGGCGCATATTTCTTACCACGATTAAAGGATTTGGAGCAGGAACATGTGATGGTGCTGTTTTTGAACATGAAAAATGAGATTGTCCGCCAGAAAACGATTTTCATCGGATCGTTGAACACCTCGGTGGCACATCCTCGTGAAATTTTCAAGGAGGCCATTCGCAGTGCAGCGGCCCATATTATCGTAGCCCACAACCATCCGTCCGGAAATCCCACTCCCTCAAAGGCCGATCTCGCATTCACAGAGCGCTTAGTGAAGGTGGGGGAACTGGTCGGGATTGACATAGTGGATCATCTCATTATTGGCGAGGATGATTTTGTTAGTCTGCGGGAAAAAGGCTGGATGACCAATTAATCCGTCATCATTGGATATTTGCGCGCTACCATCACGATCATCACGCTCAACAGGACAGGAATCAAAACAATCATGATCCCCAATGCAACATGAAAAGCTGTCAGGAAATGAAGTACCAGCCCGGATGCGATGAGTAACAACAAGGATAGGAGAAGACTCCTCCGCTTGAGGATGGGGGAGAGGTTCTTTAAGGCGGAGATAGCGATAAATAGGTAAGAAGCAAGTAATAAACACCCACTGATCAAGTTAAGCCAGCCCGTCGCCATGACCTTTCCAATCGCATAATTGAGATTCGCCTGGAAGAGAACGAGTTGCGCGCTGAATAAGAAAGTAGGGAGGAGCGGATGGATGCCCTGCGCAATCACATAGGAATGCACCAACAGCCAATGAATAATGACTAAATATCGTGGCAGCCCCGTTGTTTGCGTCCAGTAGAAAATCGCCAAGAGCCAGTAAATCCCTTCACAGATAAAAAGACGTTTCGTGTTAGTAATGAGGGTGAGGCTCTTTTGATTGGAAAAGAGAAAATAAAATTGCTGAAAGAGAAATAGTATCCCCACAAGTGCAATCAGTGGCACTAGCTGTAGTGACTCCCAAGTATCGATCGACCAGTGAAAGAGACTAGGAATCAAAAGCGTCATGACGATCAACGCACCGTGCGTGAAGAGACGGGGCCAGTGTTTTTTGAGCATGATTTTAAGCACCATGGGAGGACCTTCTTTCTATCAGGATGAGTTTCGGTGGTTGATGTTTTTGATTGATGAATTCAAAGCGGCCCACCGCAAATTGGGTTTGATCAAGCGTACTGAGAAAAGTAATCAACGTTTCATATTCCGCCAAGCCCCCAGGATGTCCGATGTAGGCAGCAATCAATACATGTCCTCCTGGTGTTAAACGCTCCAAGAGTTGTTTGACGGCTGGCACGGTTGTTTCGGGATGAGTGATGATTGATTTATCCCCGTGTGGCAGATAGCCGAGATTAAAAATACCTAAATCCACTTGAACATCAGAAGGTAGATATTGGTCGAGCTGTTCGTGGCCCGCTTGGTAGAGTGTCACCCGATCTAGGAGCTCTGCTTTTTTGAGGCGTTCCTTGGTTTTTCGGATGGCTTGAGGTTGAATGTCAAATCCGTAGACATGGCCCATTTTTCCCACCTGTTCTGCCAGATAGAGGGTGTCAAATCCCTGTCCAACCGTCGCATCAACGGTAATTTTCCCGGGTGTTAACCATTGTTTGATATATTGATGTGTGATCGTTACGATATTCGTTGCCATGCCGACTCCCTACTTCTGATAGTGGCTCACTCAATCAACAGCTATAATCATTCAGCTTCATTATAGCATTGCCCATTAGAAAAAGGCGATGAATCCTAAAGTGATGAAGAAACTTTTCCCCTGATTTCATGCGCTCCATCCGTGATGACTGATACGGTGAAGGTAGCGGTTACAGAAAGTTACAATCACATGACAGATATTAAATTCTCTCATCAAAAATAAAAGTATGGTGTGTGATTCACTGACGGTTATTATATAATGGAGCGGAGAGAATACTCGATGATAGAACTAAGGGGGAAATCTGTAGTGACTAGGCAGAGAAGACGAAACCAATCGCTGAAAATCGGGGCGACTATTTTCGGTTCGGTATTAGCGGTGGCAGCGTTCGGTGCACTCCACCAAGAAAATCAGGTGGAAGCAGCGCCACAAACACAAAAATATGATATTAATAATCCATTCTTACAGAGCATTGCATCCTATGCGCAGAATCTCGCGGGAAATAACGGACTCTATGCATCGGTTATGATGGCTCAGGCGGCGTTGGAATCAGGTTACGGCTCTAGTACCTTATCCCAGGCACCTGCCAATAACTTGTTTGGAATGAAGGGGAGCTACAACGGGCAATCCGTGATGATGAATACCCTGGAGGATGATGGAACCGGGCATTACTACACGACCAAGGCGGCTTTCCGTGCCTATCCAACCTACTACGAATCCTTGTCCGATTATGTGAAATTACTGAAGAACGGACTTACTTGGGACCCTAATTATTATGCGGGTGCGTGGAAAACGAATACCATGTCTTACCAACAAGCCACCGCTTATTTGACGGGCCGTTATGCGACAGATACGGCTTATGCGGGCAAATTGAACCGGATCATTGAGCAATACGACCTCACGCGTTTTGATACGCCAGGTGGATCCAGCACTTCCAACAGCCAAAACCACGCAACCAACAATAACTCGTCTTCCAACTCGCACGCGTCTTCTAGCACGAATAAGAGCTATACCGTAAAAGCGGGAGACGGATTATGGACCGTATCCCAGGCACTCGGAACGACCATTGACGCAGTGAAACAGGCAAACGGATTGAGCTCTAACTTAATCTTCCCAGGCCAGGTCTTGTATGCGCCGGGC
>JAUMZE010000002.1:37678-94749 GCA_030528285.1 Aerococcus sp.
ACAAGAAGAGCTATACCGTAAAAGCAGGCGACGGTTTATGGACCGTGGCTCAGGCACTCGGAACGACCATTGACGCAGTGAAACAAGTAAACGGATTGAGCTCTAACTTAATCTTCCCAGGCCAGGTCTTGTATGCGCCGGGCAACAGCTCCAGTAGCCAAAACCACGCAACCAACAATAACTCGTCTTCCAATTCGCATGCGTCTTCTAATACCAACAAGAAGAGCTATACCGTAAAAGCAGGCGACGGTTTATGGACCGTGGCTCAGGCGCTCGGAACGACCATTGACGCAGTGAAACAAGCAAACGGATTGAGCTCTAACTTAATCTTCCCAGGGCAGGTCTTGTATGCGCCTGGCAACAGCTCCAGCACCACGCACCAACAAACAACGACGCAATCAACGACCAATCATACAACCTCCGAAAGCGGGACGTACACGGTCAAAGCGGGCGATACTCAGTGGCGGATTGCTCAAAATCATGGCCTGAGTTTGGCACAGCTCCGTCAATTGAACGGACTCACGAATGCAAACCTATATGTTGGTCAAGTATTGCGCGTATCAGGCAGTGCGCCAACTACGCAAACTCAGAGCCATACAACCACCACAGAGAGTCAAAATGTGAAACCGGGTGTGGCAGTGGGTAATCGCACCGACACCACACCGAATACGAGTCATCAATCCAAGACCTATACCGTTAAAGCCGGTGATAACTTGTACCGCATCGCTTTGAATCACGGGGTTTCCTTATCCGCGCTCGTTTCAGCGAACCACTTGGGATCGATCAATGCCCTGATTACACCAGGACAAACCTTGGTGATTCCAGCCTAAGAGTTTTCCAGTGGATGGAATAACCCTTGCATTTTCAAAAAGAATCCAGGATAATAGTGAATAATCACAGCCATTAGAGACTGTGAACCCTCGGAATTAGTAGTAAATAACCTCTTGCAGCGACTGTGTGGGTGGTGAAAACACAGAGAAGGTATTTATGAACTCGTCTGAGGGAACATCAAGTGAGAAAGGCTACGGATCGATTGGCGTTCACTAACGTCGATTGATCGTGACCACAAACTTGACGACTCACCCTCGTTATCAGGTATGAGAAGATGAAATGATAGGTGGTACCGCGCCGAACGCCCTGTCTGTGCAGATGCATGGATAGGGCGCTTTTTATATTCGAAAGGAGATAATTATGAGCTACAACCATTATATTCTCGAAAAGAAATGGCAGGACTTCTGGCAAAAAGACCAGACCTACCACGTTGAAATTGATCCAAACAAGAAAAAATATTACGTGCTCGACATGTTCCCATATCCATCTGGGCAGGGGCTTCACGTGGGGCATCCTGAAGGTTACACCGCGACCGATATTATTGCTCGCTACAAACGTGCCCAGGGATACAATGTCATGCATCCAATGGGGTGGGACGCATTCGGGTTGCCAGCAGAACAATATGCCTTAGACACAGGAAATGACCCGAAAAATTTCACCAAGAAGAATATCGCGAACTTCAAACGTCAGATCCAGTCACTCGGTTTCAGCTATGATTGGGGCCGCGAAATTAATACCACTGATCCCGAGTTCTTCAAATGGACGCAGTGGATTTTTGAGAAACTCTATGAAAAAGGACTCGCCTATGAAGATGAAGTGATGGTGAACTGGAGTGAGGACTTAGGGACGGTGCTCGCTAACGAAGAAGTCATTGATGGTAAGACCGAGCGTGGCGGATTCCCTGTTGTACGCAAACCGATGAAGCAGTGGATGTTGAAGATCACGGCATATGCGGACCGTTTGTTGAAGAATCTGGATGACTTGGACTGGCCAGAAAACATCAAGGAAATGCAGCGTCATTGGATCGGTCGTTCTGAAGGGGGCAATGTCACCTTTAGTGTGGACGAGAGTGATTTGAGCTTTGAAATCTTTACGACTCGTCTCGATACGCTATTTGGGGCGACCTTCTGCGTGCTGGCGCCTGAACATCCATTAGTCAAACAGATCACTACTGAAGAGCAAAAAGCAACCGTTGAAGCGTACGTGGAAGCTGCAGCCCGGAAGAGTGACCTCGAACGGACCGATCTCGACAAGGATAAAACCGGCGTCTTCACGGGAGCATATGCGATTAATCCTTTGAGCGGGAAGAAAGTGCCAATCTGGATTGCGGATTATGTGCTTGCGTCATACGGATTTGGGGCCATTATGGCGTGCCCAGCGCATGACGAACGTGACTACGATTTTGCGAAGAAATATGATTTGGAGATTATCCCAGTCCTCGAAAGTAAAGACGGAGAAGACCTCCCTTACACTGGTGACGGCCAACACATCAATTCCGACTGGCTGAACGGCCTAAACAAGGAAGAAGCGATCGATGCCGTAGCGAAGTATCTGGAAGAAAAAGGCCTCGGCAAACGCTCCGTGTCATATCGGTTGCGCGACTGGGTCTTCTCACGTCAACGCTATTGGGGTGAACCCATCCCCATTATTCACTGGGAAGATGGCACTACGACGACCGTTCCTGAAGACGAATTGCCACTGATGCTTCCAACCGGTAAGGATATTAAACCGAGCGGTACCGGTGAATCACCACTCGCGAACTTCACGGACTGGCTCTATGTCACCGATCTAAAAACGGGACTCAAGGGACGGCGTGAAACCAACACCATGCCACAGTGGGCCGGGTCTTCCTGGTACTTCCTCCGCTACTGTGATCCACATAATCCAGATGCCTTGATCAGTGAGGAAGCGGCAAATTACTGGATGAACGTGGACCTCTACATCGGTGGATCGGAACATGCGGTGTTGCATTTACTCTATGCGCGCTTCTGGAACATGGTCTTATATGATTTGGGGATTGTCCCGACTGAAGAACCGTTCCAGAAACTCTATAACCAGGGCATGATCCTCGGGGAAGGCAATGAAAAAATGTCCAAGTCCAAGGGCAATGTCGTGAATCCGGATGACGTTGTGGATCAGTATGGTGCTGACACTTTACGCCTTTATGAAATGTTCATGGGGCCCCTTGATGCGTCTATTGCTTGGTCTGAGGACGGTTTGGCAGGAGCACGCAAATTCCTCGATCGGGTATGGCGCCTCTTGATTGATGAGAAGGGCCAAATGCGCGACCGCATCACCACTGTAGATACCGGTGAATTGGATAAGGTGTACCACGAAACCGTGAAGAAAGTCAGCGAAGACTTCGATCAATTGCACTTCAACACGGCGATTTCTCAATTAATGGTCTTCGTGAATGAAGCTAATAAAGCCGACAGTATTCCTTACAACTACGCAAAAGGCTTCGTTCAATTACTTGCCCCAATTGCACCGCATCTCGGATCTGAACTCTGGGAACGCTTGACGGGAGGGGACACCTTGGTTGATTTCACGCCATGGCCAACCTACGACGAAACGAAACTCGTAGATGATGAAATCGAAGTCGTCTTCCAGATTAATGGGAAGATTAAAGATCGGGTCAGTGTCCCATCTGGTTTAGACCGCGATCAACTTGCTGAGTACGCCACGACTGATGAAAAAATCAAAGCAATGATCGCTGATAAAGAAGTGGTAAAAGTCATTGCTGTTCCTGATAAATTGGTCAACATTGTGGTTAAATAGATGAGGCTTGGTGAGGGGAGGACCCCTCACTTGCTTTATTTATCGTGCAGGTAAGATCGGAGTGAAGTATGGAAAATTTAAACAGTGAAGCGCTGGATAATCAGGCCAAAAAGCGTTTGAATGAGGGATCGACGTGGATGACGATTGCCAGTGTGATTTCACGGGTATTAGGCGTGATCTACATTATTCCGTGGATGCGCTGGATGGGAGACCCAACGAGTGCGACGGCCGCCAATGCCTTGTTCAATATCGGGTACAACTGGTATTCGATTTTCTTGATGGTGGCAGTAGCCGGGGTGCCTTCAGCGATTTCTCGGCAACTGGCCTATTACAATGCGAAAAAACGCTATCGAACCGGCATGCGCCTCTTCAAAGCAGCGTCCGGACTGATGATTGCGAGTGGGGTCATTGGCGGGATGATTCTCTACCTGGCAGCACCACTACTCTCAATGGGAACGCCCGCAACGAATGTAGATGATGCGATCCGTACCATCCGTTCGCTCGTGCCTGCTTTGGTGATTCTCCCATTCTTATCGATTTTACGAGGATTCTTCCAGGGCTTTCAGGACATGAAATCAAGTGCTATCTCCCAAATGACGGAGCAGATTGCCCGGGTGGCGTACATGCTCGTGGCTGTGTACATGCTGCGCCGGTTGATGGGAGCCCCGATGAGCGATGCGGTGGTTCAGTCGACATTCGCTGCTTTTATCGGAGCGGTAGTGGCGATCCTCACACTCGCTTTTTACTACCTCAGAAATCGATCAATCTACCAAGTGCCCGTGGATTATGTAGAGGAAGGGCCGTACATTCGCACCCGTTCCCTCCTCAAAGAAATTATTTTGATTTCGATTCCATTTGTGATCTCTGGTTCAATCTTGGAATTCTTGAATGTGGTGGACACCCAAACTTTCCGTCCAATTATGGCCCATGTGTCGAATCTGAGTGCGGATGAAATCGTGAACCAGTATGGGATATTTGGGGCAAACGTCCGCAAGCTGGTGACCGTTCTTGTCTCCTTTGCAACGGCGATCTCTGGAACTTTGATCCCGGTGATTTCCGATACCTATACCAGGGAAACCCTCAAGAAACGTTCAAAAAAACAGGGGGCTCAATCGCTCCCACAAACGAGTGGGCTGATCGAACATGGATTATCGCTTTATGCTTTAGTGATGTTACCGGCGTGCTTCGGGATGATGGTCGTAGCCGGATCGGTATATCAGATCATTTATTACCAGGATCAGTTAGGGGAGTTCTATCTCCAGCTCTCGTGCTTACTCGCTTTAGCACAGGGGTTGTATTTCATTTTGATGTCAACAGTACAGGCGATGAACAAACAGGTACAGGGGATGATTGGAGTAGCGATTGCGATCGTGACCAAATTACTCCTGCAATATCCATTACTTGCTTTCTTTGGGACGCCTGGTGCGATCCTAGCGACGTTAGCGGCCTTCTTACTGCCGAGCGGGTATTATTTCGTGGTGTTGAAATGGCACACGGATCTCTCGTTTGATGCAGTGGCCATGCGTATCTGGCCAGCCATTGAATCGTCTTTACTCATGTTGGTCTTCATTCTGCCCGTATCCTTCGCCGTGCGTTTCCTCGTACCGAGACTGCATACGGTAGGTGCACTCTTCTTGACAGTTTCAATTGCTTTGATCGGCGGGGTGATCTATCTATTGTCAACGCTCGCCAATCACTCCCTAGATACCCTGATTGGTGAGGAAAAGGCCAATCGTTTCCGTCGACATTTAGGATTTAGAAGCTAGAAAGTTAGCTACCAATAGATCAGAGGCTAGTTAGTGGATGCTTTGGAGAACGTTCGCTAGCAATGAATCCCTTAAGTAAGCCAATCGCACATAATCGCTACCATTAGATTTATAAAAAATGGTAGCGATTTTACTTTTTCTGGTGGAATGATCGCAAGTTGCACTCTGTTATGTTATAATGAATGCAAACGTAATTACTTGTTATAAAGGGGGACTTTACTGTGGAAATTAATTGGAAAGCAGAAGTCGACAAACATTTTGACGACTACCTCGAAGACCTCACCACCTTGCTCCGTGTCAAGAGCGTGCGTGATGACGACGCTGCCACCGAAGACGCACCAGTTGGCCCAGGCCCTAAAGAAGCCTTGGAAACTTTCTTGAGTATTGCGGAACGTGACGGTTTCACCACCAAGAACGTTGCCAATCTCGCTGGTCGTGTAGAATACGGGGAAGGGGATGAAACTTTAGGAATCCTCGGTCACGTAGACGTAGTGCCTGTTGATGACGCTTGGGAAACCGACCCATTCGAACCAGTAATCAAAGATGACAAGATCTATGCGCGTGGTTCCAGTGACGACAAAGGCCCAATGCTTGCTTGCTACTACGGGTTGAAGATGATCAAAGAGTTAGGCCTCCCTGTATCCAAGAAGGTTCACTTCATCGTTGGTACCGACGAAGAGAGTGACTGGAAGGGCGTGACTCGCTACTTCGAAACCGAACCAATGCCAGACTTTGGTTTCTCACCAGACGCAGAATTCCCGATCATCAATGGTGAAAAAGGGATCTTCACGATGTTACTGCACTTCCCAGCATTAGGGACAGGCGCATTGAAAGCCTTCGCTGGTGGTCAACGTGACAACATGGTACCTGGGGACGCAGAAGCAACCATCACCGGTGTATCTGTTGAAGACGCCAAAGCGAAAGCAGAAGTCTTCAATGGTGAAAATCCAGTCAAAGTAACCGTTAAAGCGGGCAATGGCGACGAAGTGATCGTTCATGTGGAAGGAAAAGTATCCCACGGTGCTCAACCAGAAAACGGCCACAATGCTTCGACTTACTTGGCTGTCTTCCTCCGCACCTTGTCTGACGAACTGAAGAAAGACCAATACCTCACCTTCATTGAAGAACGTCTCCACACAGACTTCGACGGTGAAAAATTAGGTATCAAACATCATGATGATGTGATGGGTGATCTCTCCGAAAACCCTGGTGTCTTCAAACCAGAAGCAGATGGACAAATGATCAGCGTGAACTGCCGTGTACCACGTGGCTTAACCTTTGCAGAAATTGATGCAATCGTTGACAAACATGGTGAAAAATATGGTTTCACACGTACAGATGCATCACATCTCCAAGAACCACATTACTGCCCACCAACGGACCCACTCGTAACGACCTTGTTAGACGTTTGGAAAGAACACTCCGGTCAACCAGGTCATGAACAAGTGATCGGTGGGGGAACGTACGGCCGCCTCTTCGAACGTGGGGTTGCTTACGGTGCCGCAATGCCTGGTGCGATTGATACGATGCACCAACCAAACGAATTTGAACCACTCGACACCTTGCGTCTTTCCATGGCCATCTATGCTGACGCTATTTACCGCTTGATTAAATAATCATGATTTCATCACGGCAAAATAAGCAAATCAAAGCAATCAAGAAGTTGCAGACGAAGCGCGGCCGTGAGAAAAGTGGATACTATATGATTGAAGGGCACCATTTGGTTGAGGAAGCACTCACAAGTGGTGCTTTTCTGGATCAAATTTATGCCACTGAAGAACAGTCCACCTTTTATCCCTCTGATTTAACGACTGTCATTTCTCACGATGTTGCGCAGTTCCTCACTGAGACCGAGCATTCACAGGACGTGTTTGCGGTGATTCATCTCACGAAGACTCCCTTACACGTGGATCAATTGAGTCGTGCGGTATTACTATTGGACGGCATTCAAGATCCGGGCAACCTGGGCACGCTCGTTCGGACGGCAGATGCATTCGGATATGGCGATATTCTACTTGGCAATGGGACGGTGGATCTCTATAATGATAAGGTCCTCCGCTCCATGCAGGGAAGTCATTTCCATGTGGGGGTGCATGCGGTCGATCTACTCACCGCGATTCCCCAACTACAGCGAGTGGGTTACCAGGTAGCGGCCACATTGCTGGATGAATCGGCAGCAGACTTGCGGGCATATAATTTGCGTGTAAAAGGTAAGTGGGCTATTGTGTTAGGTAACGAGGGTAATGGTGTCTCCAAAGCCGTTGCCGATTTGTGCGACGTGAAGCTATTCATTCCAATGACTGGAGACGCTGAATCCTTAAATGTTGCGATTGCGGGTGCGATTGCGATGTATCAATTCCCGCCAACAGATAAGGACATCAATGAAACAGAAATGGAAAAAGGATGAAGGAGACTGATCAAAATGGCAGAAAGAAAAACAAACCTGTGTCCGAAGTTTGAGCAAGGCATCAACATTCTCGGCAAGAAATGGAATGGGCAAATCATTGAAAGTTTGCGCTTAGAACCTATGCGCTTTTGCAGTTTACGCAACAATATCGCTGGTATTTCCGACCGTGTATTAACGGAACGCTTGAAGGGATTACAAGCCGTCGATATTGTGACCCGTGAAGAAGTGGAAGAAAACGAACATACTTACACGCGTTACTGCCTCACCAAGAAGGGGAGCGATCTCCAACCGGTGCTCGAGAGCTTGCACCATTGGGCCGATGAATGGGTTTGCAATGAAGAAATTGCTCAAGCCAACTAAAATAAGCATTGACGCTGTTGGATTTACTCAGTAGAATACGAATAAACCAATAAACAAGTGTTGACGGAAAAGTTCAGTCACAACACTATGGACAGACAGGAAGTAGGGCCATCGACTGAGAGCCCCACTAACATAGGTGACTGATTTCATTTCCAGAGCGTGCATTGGGCGATCACCTCAAAAAATGCACCGTCAGTAAGCAGAACGTTACTCTGCTGAAGTGCTGGTTTCAGTATCATTTGAAATCAGAACTAGGGTGGTACCGCGATCCCTCGTCCCTATTTTAGGACGGGGGACTTTTTTATGGAAATGTCAACCACACTCAAAGGGGGAAGTAAAGAATGGATATGATTGAACATTTAAAGAGCATCCGCAAAGAAATTGATACTATGATCCAAGAAGCCAGTTCACTCGATGAATTGCATCAGCTAAGAATTGATTATCTCGGTAAAAAAGGTCCAATTACGGAAGCTTTGCGCAGTATGAAGGAGATTGAACCGAGTGAGCGCCCAAAAGTGGGGCAGTTCGCCAATGATTTGAAACAAACTATGACCGCGATGATCGATGAGAGAGAAGCGTTCTATCAACAAAAGGCCCTCGATCAACAGTTGAAACAGGATGCGATCGATGTGACGTTGCCGGGTGAAACGGTAAAAACGGGATATTCACACGTGTTACATCAAGTAATCACTGAAATTGAAGACCTGTTTTTAGCGATGGGATATGAAATCCAGAGCGGTCCGGAAATCGAAACGGATTACTATAACTTCAAACGAATGAATATCCCAGAGAATCATCCGGCGAGAGATATGCAGGATAGTTTCTATATCGACAATGAGCATCTGTTGCGCACCCATACCTCCCCAGTTGAGGCGCGTGCGATGGATCAACATGATTTCTCTAAGGGGCCATTGAAAATGATCAGTCCTGGGAAGGTGTACCGCCGCGATGATGATGACGCGACGCACTCCCACCAATTTACCCAAATTGAAGGGCTCGCAGTCGGTAAGGATCTCGGCATGTCTGACTTGAAGGGAACACTGGAATTATTTGCTAGGAAAATGTTCGGGGAAGACCGCGAAATTCGCCTGCGCCCGAGCTACTTCCCATTTACGGAACCATCTGCAGAAATCGATATCAGCTGCTTTAACTGTGGCGGGAAAGGCTGCCGTATCTGTAAATACTCTGGTTGGATTGAAATTCTCGGGGGTGGGATGACCCATCCGAACGTGTTAGCGATGGACGGACTTGACCCGAACGAGTATCACGCCTTTGCCTTTGGGTTGGGGCCGGATCGCGTGGCCATGCTCAAATATGGCATTGACGACATCCGCCACTTCTACCAAAATGATCTCCGCTTCAATCATCAATTCAAGGAAAGAGGGTAGTTCAGCATGTTAGTATCATATGAATGGCTCAAGGAACTCGTTGATCTCAAGAACATTACGGCAGACGAATTGGCCGAAAAGATGTCTCGGACCGGGATCGAAGTCGATGGCGTGAACACCCTGAATGATGGGTTGAAGAAGGTCGTCGTTGGGTACACCTTAGACGTCACCAACCATCCAGACGCCGATCATCTCCACGTCTGCCAGGTCGATGTTGGGGAGGACGAACCGCTACAGATTGTCTGTGGGGCTCCAAATATCCAAGCCCACCAGAAAGTCATCGTGGCGCTCCATAATTCCTGGGTGGCTGGCCATACCAAAATCAAAAAAGGTCGCATGCGGGGCGTGATGTCACAGGGCATGATCTGTTCTTTAGAAGAAATCGGGATCAACCCGAATCTCGTCCCTAAAGAATATGCGGACGGGATCATGGTGCTACCTGAAGATGCACCGATTGGGGAATCGATTGTCGACTATCTCCAATTAGACGATCCGATCTTAGATTTAGATGTGACACCGAACCGCGCGGATGCCTTCTCTATGGTGGGGAACGCCTATGAAGTGGGGGCTATTTACAACCGCTCTGTCACCTTGCCAGCGATTAACACCGACTCCTTCACAACGACTGACCATGAGATACCGGGATTAACGGTTCAGGTAAGTGACAGTGAACAAGTTAAAGAATACAATGCGATTCTGGTGGAAGATGTCACCGTCAAACCGAGCCCACTTTGGCTACAAATGCGTCTCATCAAAGCTGGCATTCGCCCGATCAATAATGTGGTTGATATCACTAACTACCTCTTGATGGCATACGGGCAACCGCTCCATGCCTTCGATTATGATCAATTGGGGACTAATGAGATTGTGACACGTCAGGCTCGTCCAGGTGAAACCCTCACAACCCTCGATGAAGAAGAACGTCTCTTGACGGAGGACGATATCGTCATTACCGATGGCCAAAAACCAGTTGCCTTAGCCGGTGTCATGGGCGGATTAGAGACAGAAATTAGCGAAGCGACTAAAAATGTATTGATTGAGTCAGCTATTTTTGACGGGGCGTCTGTCCGAAAAACGGCACGTCGTTTGGGACTGCGCAGTGAATCCAGTATCCGTAATGAGCGTGGTGTGAATCCAGAAACAACGCTCCAAACGGGCATTTATGCGGCTCAAATGATGCAGGAATTGGCAGGTGGCACCCCAGAACCGACTGTGATCCACCAAACGACCATCATGAAAGAACCAACTGTGGTCACCAGCAATGTGAACGCCATTAATAGCCTCTTGGGGTTAGATTTGAGTTACGACGAGATGTGCCAGATCTTTGAACAGCTGGGATTTGGTGTGAGTGGGGATAGCGAGCAGTTCGATGTCAGTGTCCCAATGCGTCGTCTCGATGTACAAATCGGGGCGGATCTCGCCGAAGAAGTGGCACGGATCTATGGTTATGACAAGATTCCATCTACCTTACCGGAGTTAAAACCATCTACAATCGGGCTTACCCCCGTTCAACAGCTGAAACGCTTGACCCATCGTCTGTTTCTTGGAATGGGCTACGATGAGGTCATGACCTACAGCCTCACGAGTGAAGCAAAAGTGAATGTGTTAGCGCGTGAAGCATTGAAAGCTGTCCCATTGAGTCATCCGCAGAGTGATGATCGTCGCTACATGCGGACGAACCTTCTCACGTCGCTTCTCGATGTCGCAGAATACAATGTGGCCCGCAAACTAACGGACATTCAGATCTATGAATTGGGACGCGTGTACGATAAAACCTCAGACGGTGAAATTCGTGAACGGGAACATGTGGCTGGCTTATGGAGTGGCGTGATATCCAGAAATATGTGGGTTGGAGACAGTGAACCAGTGAACTTCTACCATATCAAAGGGACTATTGAACACTACTTCCAAGCGCTTAATTTGACTGTCACACCAACGTACGTACCGAATACTACGATGACGGACATGCATCCAGGACAAACAGCGGATATTCAGTTAATGATCAACGGCGAAGAGACCGTGGTTGGTTTCGTCGGGCGGATTCATCCATCTCTAGCTGATAAATATGCGCTTCCAGAGAATACGTATGTCTTTGAACTTGATTTCCAATTGATCAGTACGCTTCAAGAACAGCAGATTGTGCAAACGCCACTACCAAAATATCCAGGAATGTCCCGAGATATTGCACTGATCGTACCGGAAGCCGTCACCTATGCCCAGATCAAAGCCGTCATTGAATCCACTGCCTCTAGTTACCTGAAGCATGTGACCCTCTTTGACATTTACCGTGGCGAACATATCGAAACAGGTAAGAAGTCCATGGCATTTGGGTTGTTCTACCAGAATCCAGAAGCGACTCTAGTGGATGAGGACGTCAGTGGCGATGTGGCGCGGATTAGTGAAGAATTGATCAAACAATTTGACGCAGGAATCCGCTGACAAAGCGCTTACTTTCTGATATGATAAGGGTATCAAATTACCACGCACTAAATGGAGGTTGAAGATATTATGGGTTTATTTGACGAATTGAAAGAAGCCATCGCTGGTAAAGATTTACGGATTGTCTTTCCAGAAGGGGATGATATCCGTGTCCTCGGTGGTGCAGTTCGTTTACACCAAGAACAATTACTACATCCAATTATCTTAGGAAATCCCGCTGACGTGAAAGCACTCGCTGAAGCAAACGATCTCTCAGTAGATGGTATGGAGATTATCGATCCCAACGACTATGCTGAGTACGATCAAATGGTTCAGGACTTTGTGGAACGACGCAAAGGCAAAGCAACCGTTGAAAAAGCGACGGAAATGCTCCGGAATGTGAATTACTTCGGAACCATGCTCGTTTACCAAGGTAAGGCGGATGGGCTCGTTTCTGGGGCCAACCACGCGACAGGGGATACGGTGCGCCCAGCTCTTCAGATTATTAAAACCAAACCAGGTGTGAAATTAACGAGTGGTGCCTTCATCATGATGCGTGACGATGAACGTTACTTATTTGCGGATTGCGCCATCAACATTGATCCTAATGCTGAACAGCTCGCTGAGATTGGGCTCCAGGCAGGGGAAACCGCAGAGATGTTTAATATTGAACCAAATATTGCTTTCCTGAGCTTCTCAACGAAGGGGTCTGCTTCTCATCCAAACCAGGAGAAGGTCGCAGAAGCTACCAAATTGGCTCAAGAAAAAGCACCTGCTTCCTTCAACATTGATGGAGAAATGCAATTTGACGCGGCTTATGTGCCATCTGTTGGTGAGAAGAAAGCGCCAGGCTCCAGTGTGGCTGGACATGCGAAAGTCTTTGTCTTCCCAGAGATTCAATCCGGAAACATTGGCTACAAGATCGCGCAACGCTTCGGTGGATTTGAAGCGATTGGACCGATCCTTCAAGGGATGGCAAAACCAATCTCTGACCTCTCCCGCGGCTGCAACGAAGAAGACGTTTATAAGATCGCCATTTTAACCGCAAAACAAGCGTTAGACTAATAGATAGAAATTGAAGCGTAATTTTGGCGGACTGGGGAAGTGCCTCGGTCCGCTTTTCTTGATCGAATGGAGGGAGACCCGTGACAATTTATTGGCAGAACAAAACAGATACTAAGCGGATGGCAGAGCGATTGGCAGCGATTGTTGAACCGGGCGATATTATCTGCCTCGATGGCGATTTAGGGGTTGGGAAAACTACCTTTACTCGCTATTTCGCTCAAGCTCTAGGCATTACAGCGAAGATTAAGAGCCCGACCTTTACGATTGTGCGTGAATATGAGGAGGGGAAACTCCCGCTCTACCATATGGATGCGTATCGGTTGGAAGAAACAGGCGGCGATGACCTCGGAATTGAGGAATATCTCGAAGGTAATGGCGTGTCGATCATTGAATGGCCCGCCTTTATCGAGGAGGAACTGGGAGAGAATTATCTGTGGATCGCGATTAAACGCGTGGATGAAACGACCCGATCCCTCACCCTAACCCCCCACGGCCAACGCGCGACCACATTACGGGACCAATTATTAGAAGGGAAGAACGCATGAAACGAGAAGAAATGGAAATTATCTTAGTGGATGCGAGCGCCAAATACGCCAAGCCGCTGCTGGAATTCTATCAGGCGGTGGGCAAGGAGAGCGAGTTCTTGAGTTTTGATGAGGCAGGATTATCCGTCAATCAGGAACAGGAAGAGCGCTATCTGAAGTCCATCCATGGCAGTTGGAATCAGCGCCTCCTATTAGCACTCCTGGATGATGAGATTATTGGTGCCGTGAGTGTCGGCATTCAAGACAATATCCGCACACAACATGTCGGTGAATTAGGGATTGTGATTCGCCGCAAGTTCTGGGGGATGGGGCTGAGCCGTGTATTGATGAGTGACATGATCGATTGGGCAGTGGAGAGCCCCATTCTTCGCTACTTGACCCTCAGCGTGGATGAAACGAATCTCGCAGCTACAACGCTCTACCAGCATTATGATTTTGAGGAGATTGGCCGCATTCCTTTGGGTACCCAAACGAGTCAGGGCTATCACGATCAGATCATCATGGGACGATTTGTATTAGCAGAGGAAGAGTAAACGACATAAAAATAAGGATCCCACCGCTTATATCACTAATAAAAAGTAATTTTCTTATCCTTAACGAAAAATGTCACGGACTGCGAGGTCACGCTGATAAAAAGTACGCATTTATTCCTTGACCTTTGAAATAAATAGTGCTATCTTAATAAAAGCAAATGAATCAAACATTGACTGTGACGAGTAGAGTAATCGATGGCAGGTTCCAGAGAGTCTCTGTTAGGTGCGAAGAGATAACACGAAATCGGTGAAGTTGCGCTCTGAGTCGGATTTATTCCGTTCACGCGGGTATAAACGTTTCGTTAACGATAAAGAACGGCGTCTCAAAATAGTGGCGAGTGATGAATACAATCATTCGATATTTTGGTACTGCATTAAGTGGTGTGTGGAGAGTCGTACATAATTCAGGTGGAACCGCGGAGAATAACCCCGCCCTGACAGATGCCTTTTTTGGCGTGTGTTGCGGCGGTTTTTCATTGGAGCGGGTTGATGAGGCAGCCTTTATGTTTGGAAATCCTCTAGGCAAGCCGTCTTTGTTTCTTCCTGAGCCATCTGTATGTGCTATTTTGAACGCATAGTGAGTGGTAGATTTTTCTACAACCGAGGTGGAACCACGCCCAAAGCGTCCTTGGGTAAGCAATGAAGCATTGTCAATGTTTGTCATTGTTTATGTAAGGCCGCTTTTTTATTGGGTGAGTGTATTTTGGCAGCTACCGTTGAGTCTGGTTCGATCAGGAGAGGAGCTGGGATATTTAGCAATCAAAAGCGATCGATAATGATGTAAGGAAGGAACAAAAATAAAAGGAGTGTTTCAATCGATGTTAATGAGTGGATTAGCGTTAATCGCGGCCGTCGTAGGCTTTTTCCTGATCTTTTTTGAGAAACAGCATCATCAATCTTTCCTCGTTCGTGTATTAACGGCGATGGTACTAGGTGTCGTGATTGGGCTAGTGTTCCGTGGTAATACGGATTATGTAGTAGCAGTGGGGCACATTTATGTGAACGTCCTGTCCTCGCTCGTTGTACCTGTGCTATTCTTTTCAATTATTTATACCGTTTCGTCCCTCGAAGACATCCATGCCCTCACCCGGATCGGTGGGAAAGCCATTGGATTCTTGAGTCTCCATAATGTGCTCGGGTCTCTGATTGCGATGGTGATGGTCTTCCTCTTCCATATTGGTCAGGGTGCGAGTGTGGCAGTACCTGATAATGCCAAAGTTGCCGAAGTCCCACCGGTATTGGAGACGATTATTTCCTTCTTCCCAAGTAATATTGTCGATGATGCTGCGAATAACCGTGTCGTACCGGTCATTGTCTTCTCGGCGTTAGTAGCAATCGCAATCCTCCTCTACAGCAAGAAGGAAGACATTAAACCGTTCACAGATTTCATCGCAGCTGGTAACCAATTAACCTTTAAAGTGGTGAGTCTCGTGACAGGTTTCACGCCTTATGCAGTGTTGGCATTGATCGCCAACCGCGTGTCTGGCATGAACATGGAAGACATGGGCTCTATGCTGATTGTATTGATCGCAGTCTTTGCGGCAACGATTTTCCATTCTGTGGTGACAACCAGTGCGCTGTTGTTCTTCATCGGACGTTTGAATCCATGGCATTACCTGAAGAAATTCTTCCCAACCTGGATGATCGGTTTCACCACGCAGAGTTCAGTAGGATCTATTCCAGCCAGCGTGGAATCTCAGGAGAATATGGGTGTGCCTGAACAAGTTGCTTCCTTTGCGGCATCGATCGGTTCCTCATTCGGGATGCCAGGGTGCGCAGCGATCTGGCCAGTCACCCTCGCCCTCTTTACCGTGAACGCATTGGGCATTAACTACGGCTTGAAGGATTACCTCGTATTGATCGTGGTGGCCTTGTTAGTATCGGCAGGGACGGTTGGTGTGCCGGGCATTGCGACGATTACCGCCACGGCTGTCTTCACCGCCATGGGTCTTCCTGTTGAAGTCATTATCCTGATGACCCCAATTTCTGCGATCGCGGATATGGCGCGGACTGCAACGAATGTCAGTGCCGGTGCTAGCTCCGGAGTCTTGATTGCTGCCACGAATGATGAACTCGATCGCGATCAATACCAGCGTGAGAACAGGCAAACCGTTAACGTGGAAAGCTAAAGCAAGTATTAAAATAGAATCACTAAAAAATCTCTCTGTCTGACTGCTCCTTGGTGAAAGGAAGTTGAGTTATACGGAGGGATTTCTTTATGCTTAAGATGAACAGAGGAAGGCTTTTTACACTGAGAATGCGAGTGCTTGTGTTCAATACCGCTTTGTTTACTAGGCGTCCTTTAAGGTGAGGGTCACAGGGCAGTGGTCGCTTCCCATGATGTCACTCAAAATATCGGCCTGTTTGAGCGCTGACTGGAGGCGATCACTCACAATGAAGTAGTCAATGCGCCATCCTGCATTGTTCTCGCGAGCATGGAATCGGTAGCTCCACCAACTGTAAGCACCCGTTTTGTCTGGATAGAAGTAGCGGAAGGTATCGGTGAATCCGCTGTCTAATAAGGTCGTCATTTTGGCCCGCTCCTCATCGGAAAAGCCAGGATTCCCGTGGTTAGACTGGTCGTTCTTCAAATCGATGGGTTCATGCGCAACATTCAGATCACCGCAGTAGATGATGGGTTTCACCTGGTCCAATTGATGGAGATACTCATACATCGCACTCTCCCATTCCATCCGGTAAGCGAGGCGTTTTAATTTGGCCTGGGCATTCGGGGTATAACAGGTCACGAGATAATAATTAGGATATTCGAGGGTAATCACGCGCCCTTCAGTATCATCATCCATGGTTGGGAGCCCATATGTCACATTCAATGGCGTGTGGCGCGTATAAATCACCGTCCCACTGTAGCCTTTACGTTCGGCATAGTTCCAGTATGATTCATAACCGGGAAATTCCAGATCAATCTGGCCTGCTTGGAGTTTGGTTTCCTGGAGGCAGACCATATCGGCGTCGAATGCGTCAAATTGATCCCTGAATCCTTTCTTGGCAACGGCTCTGAGGCCATTCACATTCCAACTGAGAAATTTCATCGTCTATCCTTCCTCCTTATATGAGTGCAATCGAATGCGTCAGCGCGAATACAACCATCAATATGAGTACAATTCCCTCCATAGCGATCAACGGCCAGCGCCACAGCGGTTCTTTGAGGTTGAGAGCAAACAGCATGGCGATAATGGGGATGAGGAAACTAATAATCACATTGAGGAGTGTGAGGGTCATATTCGGACGGAAAAATTGGAGCGCAGCATACAGGAGCGTCAGAACGAACATCATCAATGCATTGCGTCGTTTTTTGGTCATAAAGGAAAATCCTTTCTAGCAGAATAAGATAAGTTTAGCATAATGTTTTGTGGAACTATGGACAAGCCATTTGTTTTAGCATAAGGTTAAGAGGATGAATACAAAATGGGGGAGTTCATCATTCACGGTGACCACTGAGCACCCCCTCCCGGAGCAATAGTCGAAGCGCTCCATCCCAATCAAAGCAGAAAAGGAGTCATTATGGACATTCAAGCATTCATGGCGGCTTTTCCTGAGAGTAAATACCACGAAAAAGAGCCATTAAAATACTACGCCTACACTAAAGTCGGAGGGCCAGCTGATTTAGTCGTGTTCCCTCAGGATGCGGCCGAATTACAACAGATGGTCGAAAAAGCACAGGCATTACAGCTGCCCTATACTGTTCTCGGAAACTCCAGTAATGTGATTGTGCGCGACGGTGGATTGAAAGGGATTGTGTTCATGTTGACGGACATGAATACGATTCAGGTAGGAGAGGACCACCAACTGATCGCAGACGCCGGCGCTCGCATTATCGATGTTAGCCAAAAAGCCAAAGAGGAGAGCTGGACCGGCCTCGAATTTGCGTGCGGGATTCCCGGGTCAGTTGGAGGGGCGGCTTATATGAATGCTGGGGCGTACGGTGGTGAAATCAGCGAAGTCTTCAAGAGTGTGCTCGTGATTACTGCAGAGGGCCAATTTGAAACCATCCCAGCTGATGAGATGAATTTCTCCTATCGTCATTCCGTTCTCCAGGAGAATGGCGTGATTGCGGTCTCCGTGACCTTCCAATTAGCGGAAGGAGATTTGGACGCAATTAGTGAACGGATGGCTGATTTGACGCACCGCCGCGAGAGTAAACAACCGCTCGAATTACCGAGTTGTGGGAGTGTGTTCAAACGTCCAGCGGGGCATTACACCGGGCAATTGATTCAATCCGCCAAACTGCAGGGTTATACGGTCGGTGGTGCACAAGTTTCCAAGAAGCATGCCGGTTTCATCGTGAACATTGACCATGCGAGTGCGCAGGACTATCTGGATGTCATTCACCACGTTCAGGAGGTTGTCTACGAGCAGCATGGCGTTCATCTCGAAACCGAAGTTAGGATCATCGGGCGTGAGAAAATAGACGAATAACAACGATTATACGATGGGACGGCTCTGGAGCTTTCAGAGTCGTTTTTTGGTTGATTGGGGCGTGTCTGGTACAATTATAGAATGGGCAAAAATTTTTATCCTTTTGTAGGGGAAATCCTCCCATGTTGGGGTTGCTTATGGTGTATACTGGAGGAAATACCTTTTGGTTTTAAAGAAAAATTTATTGCTCTGCTCACAGGCTACGAGCACATCCAAAGTATGCGTTAGTTAAGATAAATCTATTGAATCAAAGGAGGCGACACTCATGAAGGAACCCTGGATTGAACTGAGAAATGTTTCTTTTCAATATGCTGGTGCCCACGAGATGGCGCTTAAGAATATTAATCTCACCATTAATCGCGGGGAGAAAGTGCTCGTTCTCGGAGCCAATAGTTCAGGTAAAACGACCTTTATCCGCTTGTTGATGGATCGATTGGGCGAGTTAGGGACTGTCTCTGGGGATGTGATTCGCCATGAGGAAGAGACGACAGTGGTGGATGCCACCCATTTGGAACACTTCCTCAATGATGAAACGGCCCGCATTGCTCAAACCTCGATTCTGGATCAGAACATCCATGATTTCTACACGAGTGAAATGAACGAGGAGACATTGAAGCGCCTGTCTCCTGGGGAACAGGCGATTTTTTACTTCTTGAAATCATTGAATACGACCCAGAATGTATTTCTGTTTGATGAACCACTGAAGAATGTCTCGCCACATATGGGTGAAGTGTTTGTGGATACGATTGATGACCTCCACCAAACACTCAAGGCAACGATCATTATTAGTGAACATCATCTCGAGGAAATGATGTATCGTCCGATTGATCGTGTCTTTGTGATGTCAGATGGGCGGGTCGTGTTCGATGGCACCTTGGAATCCTTGTTGCGTCAGAACCTCCTCACCTCACTGGGCATTCGCGAGCCACTCTATATTACGGCGTTGCGCTATGCCGGCTATCCCACTGAATCCGTCATTAATATCGCGAATGTGAAGCATATTTTTGGTCCGAACATGCGCCAAATCATCCAGTCCTGGATCAATACGGTGCCGAGTTTCGTTTATCCAAAACCGGGTCCCGTACTCGTAGAAACCAATAATCTCTCCTATGCCTATCCAAACGATGCGACGCGCGGGGTGAAGAAGGCGAGCGTGACTATTCGCGAGGGCGAGATGATCAGTGTCTGTGGCGATAATGGTTCCGGAAAAACCACGCTCGGGTACCTCCTCAGTGGCATTATCCAACCGACAGAAGGGGAAATTGTGTGGCAGGGCACGCCTCTGGATGAGAATAACCTAGAAATCTTTAAAAGGCAGGTGCCATTTGTGAGACACAGCCGTTCACGCATGAATATCTCGGGCACGGCGATCAATTATTTGACATCCATCTTTGAGCGGTTTGATTATCATCCTGAGGGCGAAATAGACGTCATCAATCAAGCCCTCAAACAAGTGAATCTGGAGCATCAGGGGGATCAACCGGTCAATCTGATGAGTTTTGTGGAGCAGCGTCGCTTAGCTCTGGCAGGGGCGTTGGTGCGTGATCCGAAATTGTTGATCATTGAGGCGCCGACAGAGGGGCAGGACTTCGAGCATTTCCGTGAAATCATGAATTATATTTATCAACTCAATGAGGAATTGGGCCTGACGATCTTGATTACGACCCACGACATTGAGGCCATGCTTGAGTTCACGCGCCGTACCTTAGTGATGGCACGCGGGCATATCATTGCGGACGAAACCCCCGTCAAAGTCACCACCTCGCCGTACTTGATCCAACAATCGGCCTTGCGCGGGACGAGCCTCAATAGCTTTGCGCAGCGGATTGATTTGATGGACCCGTACACCTTCATCCAGAAATTCATGGATTATGACCGTGAAGTGCAACGCTTAAATTAAAAATTGCTTATAAAAAATCAGTTCATGCCATTACTTCACTTGAAAGCGAACGGGATGAGCTGATTTTTTGTTATTCTCTATAATCGCGGCGTCGGGTGGCGAAATAATCGATAGGGATACGCCGACGCTGACACCACTCTGCGACGCGCCCGGTAATGACGAGATCAGTTTTGGTGAGATCACGAATCGCTGACACATCGAGCATCGCAGCAATCAAGCGGAGTTGTTCCTCATAGTCATGGACCATTTGGATCGTGGCGTCGATCCCCTCATTCAATACTTTGTGGAGGAATTGGCCGCTCATCCCGACCATGCTGGCACCGAGGGCATAGGCTTTGGCCATCTGGAGGGGATCCTTAATCCCTCCAGAGGCGATAATTTGGACACCCTCTGCCTGGAGTGACTGGCTCTCCAACAAGCTGATGGCGGTGGACTGCCCCCATTGTGCGAGGTAGTTCATTTCGTGAGCTTTGCGACGTTCATTCTCGATCGTGACGAAATTCGTGCCCCCATTTCCGCTCACATCGAAAATTTGAACGCCCATCTGATGGAGGTCCTGCATGAACTCTTCGCTCATGCCGAATCCAACTTCTTTGATGATGATAGGAATATCGATCTCCTCAACCATCGTGCGGATATGCTCCTCATAAAGGTGGAAATCCCGATCCCCCTCAGGCATCACGATTTCCTGTGGGGTATTGAGATGAATCTCAAGCGCGTCTGCCTCCAATGTCTCAATCGCTCGCATTGCTTGTCCGAGGGTGCGATCCGCTCCAATATTGGCGATCACAAACCCTTTTGGATTGACCTTGCGCACGATTTTGAATGAATCCCAGAGCGTCGGATCCTTGATAGCAGCAGAGACCGATCCCGTCGCCATCACGAGGTCCGTCTCTCTCGCCACGGTCGCAAACTGCTCATTGATTTTCTTCGTCCATTCCGACCCACCTGTCATCGCATTAATGTAGAAGGGTGTTTTGAAGTAGCGACGAAAAGCACGCATCGCAATGAAGATCTTGTCCGTCTTTTGGTGGGAGAGGCTGTAGTGAACAAATTGGAGATCGTCAAAATCAGTGTGTTGGATCTTGTATTGAGCTTCCGCATTTTTCACATGTTCGTCTTTACGATTCATCAGTTTGGGCTAAGTCCTTTCTGTATAAATACTGAGGGGAAGTGGGATGAGTTGGTGGGCCTGCCAGAGTGTCTGGACATCGGTCGCTGTTTTGAAATCTCTAGTGAGCGCAATCACGCAATCCCCACCACCTGCCCCAGAGATTTTACTGGAAGCATGGAGGGTGTGAGCGAGTGCGGTCGCTTGTTTCGTTTGTGAGGTTTGGTAGGGCTTATTCACAGTCTCGGTGTAATTCATGAGATCCTTGGCATTCGTTTGGAGGGCTTGATCGACCCTCTCCCAATCGGCTGTCTGAATCCCCTGAACCAGCATTGGAATCACCGCTTTTGACTGCTGAATCAGCGTTTGAAAAGCTTTATTTTGCTTATGGCTGGACACTTCAGACTGGATGAGCTGATCTGTGGACACTGCTTCCTGCATCCATGCCACGAGAAATTCCCATTGATCGGGAAATTGGAGGCGTTCTATCTGCAACGTGGGGCACGATTCGTTGAGCCAGTTTTGGAAAACAGGGCCCGTTTCCTGGGGCATCGTTTGGAGATAGGTGTGATCGAAATTCTGGTAACGAACGACTCCTGTGTAGGCAATTGTCGCCAGATCCCCGTACGATCCCTGATAGCCTGCTTGATGCTGAGCCAAAGCTGCTAGTTTGAAGAGTAATTGGCGTTCTTGATCGGTAGGGTCTGCTCCCCAGAGTCCGTAATGCTGCCCCAACGCACGCACCAGGGCCACAGTGACAGCCCCACTCGATCCTAAACCTAATTTCACCCCGTTTTTTGCGGCCAGTTCAGAGATAATATGAATCTGGAAGTGGTCGTATTGTTCAGTGTATCGTGCCATCACGTCCATCACACTGAACACTAAAGCAAAGGTGTCTTTTTGGGCACTTACAATTTGACGGCTTTCCCAGCGCCAGCAAATCATACTATCCGCCAGTTCGGTTTCGAGGGTGCCGATTGTGTCAACAGGCGTGAGGGTTACCGTGAGAAATCGATCAACTGCGACCGCAATCGCCTGACTACCAGGGGAGAGGATCGCATATTCCCCGGCGAGATAGAGTTTGCCAGGGGATGACACCTGAATCATGCCCTCACTCCTTCTGCTAGCTGTACACCAGGTCCCGGTGTCGCAATCAGCAACTGCTCAGGATTGAACCACTCACTGAGGCGCTTTTTGATCATTTTCGCCTCACTTTGACGGCAGAGGACCTTCACATTGGGGCCGGCATCAATCGTCAAATAGAGAGTGAGACCTGCATCGCGTAACGAGCGGACCACTTGAATCGCACGGATCGTCTCCGGTTCAAAATAGGTGAATGGCGGATCAGACGCTAGCGTCGTCGCATGCATCCGAAACGCATTCCGCTCCGCAATCTGTCCCACCTGTTCGAAATCATGGGCGAGAATGGCAGGTTTAATGCGTGCCAGATCCGCCTCTGCTGTTTGGATCCATTCCTGATAATAAGCGGAGGTTTCGACGGTATGTTTCATCCCAGCACGCGAGGAAATTTTCTTCGGCTGGGTGTTCACCATGATCGTCAACATCGCAATGTCCCAGTCTGCGTCCTCAAATGGTTTGGCGTAGGAGGTTTGATCGTCCTCCCCCTTCCTCCATTCGACAAAACCGCCGTAAATACTGCGACATGCACTCCCGGAACCGCGCCGGGCGTAGCGGGAGAGGGTTTGTGAATCAAAATCTAGCCCCAATGCGTCACTCGCTGCCACTGCGGCTGCCGCAAACGCCGAGGCCGAGCTTGCGAGTCCCGCACCCGTGGGCACATGATTGACACTCACGACCTCGGCTTTGAGGGTGGTTCCTGCTGCCTGTCTGAACAGATCTAAGAATGGGGTCATTTTCGCTGTCGATGTCGATTGGCCATTGAGAATAAGCTGGTCTTCCTTCCAATGGTCGTGGAACGTAATGGCTGTATCCGTGTAGAATTCATTTAAGGTCAGCGATAAATTACTATTCATCGGTAAAATCAAGGCTTCATCGCGCTTCCCCCAATACTTGATGAGGGCAATATTATTATGCGCACGCCATATACGAGTTTGCTGCATGTTTTTTCGTCTCCATCATTGACTATTATTTCGAAATATTGGGATTCAAGCCTTCACTGCTGAACGGCATGAGCCAGAAATCACGAATCAGTTGTTGATCTTTGAGGCGTTGGGCGAGTGTTTCTCCTAACCCTTGACTATTGACCAAGGCGTAAAAACAGCCCCCTTGACCGCCCCCTGTGAGTTTCGCTCCCAATGCGCCATGTTCGAGGGCGAGATTTATTCCCTCATCCAATTCCGGACTGGATACTTGGAGGGCGCGAAGTTCAGTTTGGGCGGCATTCACGATTCGACCGAGGAGTTGGGCGTGGGATTCAATGTGTTCTTGGTCACTCGTCGCATCCAGGAGTGTTTGACGCATCTGTAAGACGAGATCACCCAGCGTCTGGATGGCGCGGTGAGTTGCCTTTTGCCGTGCAGGATGGTGGCTCTCGTAATGACGGCGCACCAGAGCCACGGCTTCCTTGGTGTGACCCGGAACGCCGGTATCACAGACGAGGAGCCAATATGGGGTGTGGAAGTGGAACGTCTCCTGGATCGTATTCTTCTTGAAGAACAGTGGCTGATTGAGAGCTGTCACGCGTGCGTCGAGGCCACTCGGATTGCCGTGCGTGATGGTTTCCGCATAATCAGTATAGTGAAGGAGCGCCTCCTCACTGAGCGGTTGGTCAATGTAGTGATAGAATGCCCGGATGAACGCCACCGATAATGCAGCTGAACTCCCCAATCCGCGCTCAATCGGAATGGAGCTCGCAATCGTAATCATCAAATGGTAGTGTTCCACGTCATGATCCCGACGCAGCAGGTTGAGTAACCCAACCAGTCCGTCCAGTGCTTCCGGGGCATCCGTTACTGATCCTTCATAAAGATCGCTAATAATGTGGGAGTGGTTGCCTGCAGCCGCCAGCGTCACTCTGATATTCGCCGCTTGGAAAGGCACCGCAATCGAGGGCGACCCATAGACCACGCTATGATCCCCCATGAGAATAATTTTGCCATGTGCTTGCCCGACTGCTTCCTTCATATCGTCACTCCTTCAGTCATTCAAACGTGAACAGTCACGTCTCCATACTGCTCTATTGTACACTATTCTAAGGTTTTCGCGCAGACTTCCTGATCTGATTTTACGGATAGTGAAGAATCTATCAGGAATCACATAAAAACGAACATTTAAAGAAATTTCCTGCGAAAGCTTTCGGAAATTTTTCGGGATATGCTAGAATGAAAGAGAATTTGAAGAAGGGAAGTGACAGATTGAGTCAGGTAGAGACACTCGAATCATTCGAGAAGATTATTGTGTTGGATTACGGCAGTCAATACAATCAGCTCATCACGCGGCGGATTCGCGAAATGGGCGTGTACTCCGAATTACGTTCACATCGTATGAGCGCTGAGGACATCCAAGCACTTGGAAATGTCAAAGGGATTGTGCTCTCAGGAGGCCCTAATTCTGTGTACAGTGAGGATGCGTTTGGGATTGATCCGGGTATTTTCCAGTTGGGCGTGCCAATTTTGGGGATTTGTTACGGGATGCAATTGATCACTCACAAACTCGGTGGTGAGGTGGAACCCTCCACCAAACGGGAATATGGGCAGTCAGAGATGCAGATCCTGAAGCATGATACTCCAATTTTCAAGGGCTTGGCAGCCACAGAAACAGTCCTGATGAGCCACGGGGACCGTATCAAGATGATTCCTGAGGGGTTCGAGATTACTGCAGAGGCACCGAACAGTCCCGTGGCCGCGTTTGAGGATCCTGCACGTCAGATTTACGGGTTCCAGTTCCATCCCGAAACGCGTGCGTCCGTTCATGGCAACCAGATGCTCTATAATTTCGTGTTTGAAATCTGTGGCGCTGCGGGAGATTGGTCGATGGCCGACTTCATCGATCTGAAGGTGAACGAGATCCGTGAAAAAGTCGGCTCAAAGAAGGTCCTCCTCGGTTTATCCGGTGGGGTGGATTCCTCTGTGACAGGGGTGCTCCTCAATCGCGCCATTGGGGATCAGTTAGTGAGTGTGTTCGTGGATCATGGCCTCCTCAGAAAAGGAGAGGCAGAACAAGTGATGCAGACCTTAGGCGATGATTTTGGAATGAACATCATAAAGGTTGATGCATCTGAACGGTTCCTCTCCCAATTAGCGGGCGTTGATGATCCTGAAACCAAACGCAAAATTATCGGGAAAGAATTTATCGAAGTCTTCAGTGACGAGGCAAAGAAACTCGATGGGATCGATTATCTCGCACAAGGGACACTCTATACGGACGTCATCGAATCAGGAACTGAAACTGCACAAACAATCAAATCTCATCATAATGTCGGGGGACTGCCAGAAGACCTCCAGTTTGATTTGATTGAGCCGTTAAACACGCTCTTCAAGGATGAAGTGCGCGCCGTGGGGACGGAACTCGGGATGCCCGATAATATCGTCTGGCGCCAACCATTCCCAGGCCCAGGACTTGCGATTCGTGTCATTGGCGAGGTGACCCCGGATAAATTAGCGATTGTTCGGGAATCGGACGCTATTCTTCGTGACGAGATTGCGAAAGCCGGTTTGGAACGGGATATCTGGCAGTACTTCACTGTCTTGCCAGGATTCAAATCGGTCGGGGTCATGGGCGATCAGCGCACCTATGAATATACGATTGCCATTCGCGCGATCACTTCCATTGACGGTATGACCGCAGAGTGGGCGCGCATTCCGTATGACGTGTTGGACCACATCAGCCGTCGCATTGTGAATGAGTGCCAGCACATCAACCGCGTCGTCCTCGATGTCACGAGTAAACCGCCTGCAACGGTTGAATGGGAATAATCATAGAGCGATCAGTCCCAATGCTCTGGGAATACTGGAGCGGGGCTGATCGTTTTTTTGATGGAGAGGAGGAAGGATCAATTGAGCCTGTGTTGTTCTAATGAAGGATTGGAGATTTTAAGAACGTTAAAAGGCCACTTCTTGATAAAAATAACAGCTGATGATTGGCGGGATTACGATAGAAGCTACGGCAGCATTAAGATGAATCTTGATGAATTAGCTGTAGCAATAGAGAATGATTATCGTAATGTTTTTTATTTCGGATCAAGGGAAGAGTTAGCAGGATACGATATCGTTCGATTAACAAATAGGGACTTTGATCCTTCTGTGATGAAGAGTGATTTATATGTGAAAGCCATTAATCAGAAAATCTCTAGCATACAAGTTATTAGAGACACCATCATCCTTAACTATTTCAGGGAGAAGCCAAGAGAAAAATATGTGATCGATCAAGGATTGATCTTTACACTGGATAATATGAAATGGACAGTTTCACAGACATCCCTCTTCACTCCTATGTCACAAATGATCTTCACAGACAAGGAGAATGGACCAATCAAATCAATTGCAGAAGTCAAAGCAGACTGGGAAGATGACGACTTAAATGGAGAGGATGATCGGCCAACATATACAGTAGAGGTCGAAAGAAATGTGTTGGATCTCTAACAGGGGAAATACTTATAAATGAAATCGATAGTCTTTCTATCAGTCAATGAACTGCTTTTTTATTAGATTGAGCAGTTTTTTGTTGTAGTGGAACGCATTTAGATCAGGAAACTCACCCGCATGAAACCCTTTTCCTTTATAATTAGATTAATCTAAACGGACAATAGCGAGCTGCCATTTATCACAATAGGCAGTAGATCACTGCCATGAGGGATAGTAAGAGGAACACATCATGAACTACACGGACGATTTTTATGAGGGCCTGTTAAATGAACTACTGCCGAATACCCAACTGTTTGCGCGCGATGTGAATCTCACTGAACAGCAAGCACGTCTCTACCAACCCGGAATCATTATCAAAGAGCGCGGTTTTACTGATGCGACTCCTCGTTTCATGGGGATGGTGACGTCTCACCGCTTTACGATTGTGACGAATCACATGGTGGATATATCGGAGTTTGAATATGGGACTGATTGGGAGCTGCATATAGCCAACCATAATGCGCATTACAAGGTGCTGGACGTCTACGAATATCATGGGAAGACGCAGATTCTGTTGCTGCATCTGCCGGATGACTATCGCTGGAAAGTATTTGAGGAAGGCAACTTCTCTATTGAAGACTATCTCATTGAGGAGTCGCGCAAACGTTTTGAAGCGAAGGCATTGGGAGAAGTGGCACCTGAAGTAGCAGGCAAGGACTGGCTGGAGCGCTGCAAGTGGCCACTGGGAATGTCTGTTGAGGAGACACTCTGGGATCCTGAAATCACCATCGAAGAACAGAAACGAGTAGTGGATGATGGTGGTTTTCGTGATTTCTATCATCAGTTCATATACGTGGAGTGTAGAGATCTCTTGTTAGATCGGATGACTACGCAGATAGCCCCCGATGATACGGGCCTGGTTCTCTACGGGTATATGGATGATGAATGCGACTTGATGTTCCAGACTGTATCAATCGCCCAAGAGCAGGAAACAACGATTGACACGCGTCCAGTTCAGGATGCAACGTACTATAATCTCAAATATGAGGATATCAAACGGTTCAATTACTGCGATTTGCGCTATATCGATTTGGACCGCTCGCATTTCGAAACCACTCAGCAGATGATCAGTCAGTGGTATGACTCGAAGGATGAAAAAGAGAATATATTGCTTGAAACAAGAGTATTAGATTCTGTGCGCCAAATCGATAGACCGCTGACGTTTACGGTAAGGGTAATTGATAGTTCAATAGGCTCAGACCAGGTGTTGGTAGAGATTCCGCGCCTATCAGAAGACGGGGGACTATGGGGGATATTAGTCACAGAACCGATCGATAATATGGGTGTAGAAGTCGGTGATGACGTGTATGTGATGATGAACGAGTTAGAAGACGGGGGCTATGAGTTGATAACGGCACTGTCAGTCATGTCCACAGCAGATGAAGATGAGGATGAGGTAGAAGAAATAGAAGATGATTTAGAGGATCTTTTATTTACCATAACGTATGATGGTAAGGGATTGTTTGCGCGTGATCTTAATTTAACGGAAGCACAGGCAGAACAATATAAACCGGGCCTTATTATTAGAGAAAAGGATTTTACAGATGCGACGAGTCGCTTTGAAGGGATGATCACCTCACATCGGATGACGATTATATCTGATAATATGTTTGATATTCCCACTATTGAAGAAGGAAGAAACCTTGGATGGCATATTTCTGACCGTAATGCCTACTATAAAGTTTTAGATGTCTATGAATACCAAGGAAAAACGCAAATTCTATTGCTGCATCTTCCTGAAGACTATCACTGGAAATATTTTAAAGATCATTCATTTGATATTGAAGCGGAATTTATTGATGAGACGCGCAAACAATTTGAGAAGAAAGCATTGGGAACTATTCCTGGAGAATTAACTACTCAAGAATGGATGGATACGTGTAAGCAACCTCTAGGATTGACTGAAAAGGAAACATTGCGGGGACTTGGAATCCCCATTGAAGAACTAAAAAAAGACGTATTCAATGCGGATTTTAATAATCTATATGAGACATTTGTTTACATTGATTGTTTGGACATCATGCAAAGAATCATGCCGGAACAAATAGAGCCTGGAGATACAGGATTGATTGCTTATTGCTTTGTGGATGATAAAGATCATTTGGCGTTTCAACCAGTACAGATTGCTCAAGAAACAACAAATATGGTTAAAACTCGCCCCTTGGAAGACTATATGGACTATAAACTAAGCTGGTCTGATGTCCACGATGATCATTATTATGACATTCAATATGAAGATATTGACCGAAGTGATTTTGAAAAGATAGCCGAAGCAATAAAAAATCAGTATGGCCCTAAAGATCCTGAAAGAGAAGAGATACTCAATGACTATAGGATAGGTCCCTTTAGAAGACTGGTAGCCCCATATCTATGTATCGCTTGGATTTCCAGGGGAAAAGATGGGATGGAAGCTGAACCAGAATTTGTTTATCTACAAAAGCGGACTGAGGATGGCTATATAGGACATCTCTACTTTGCTCCAGACGGCAGACATCCTGAGCTGGGAGATAAAGTTAAGTTATGGTTAACGCCAGCAGAGGAATTTAATGAAATAAAATTGGTTGGAACGGTCATCAAAGAGTAGCAGCATAGTGGCCTATACTTGCTACTCCATCGCTTCTATTTCACCCTCTAACCACTCCTTGAATACGACTACTTGATTGTGCTCGTCATCTTTTGCGCTGTAGATAAGAATGATATTTTCCGATTGCAAGATCTGCGTGAGAAATTCTAGGACAGAGGGGCTGAAGGGGTTCTCTTTGAGTTCATTGAGGTATTTCTGTTTAAATGTAGGGTAGCGGTCTGCTTGATGGTTGAACCAGGCGCGCAGTGAGGGAGTGGGAGCGAGTTCTTTTAGCCACCATTGATACGGTAAATCCGTCTTTTTCACGCCACGTGGCCAGAGCCGATCGATGAGGAGTTTATAGCCTTTCGCATTTTTTAACTGACGGTGATTGTACGCGCGAATGAGTCGGATGGAATGCATTGAGATCAACCTTTCTGTCAAAGTAATAAGTAAATGAAGTCTATCTTCATTAAAGCACACCGCTGCACGAGTGGTAAGCAATAAGGAATGTGTTAAGTAGATCTTAATCGCTACGAACAACTCAGAAGATCTAAGAAACAAAAGGAAGTCGATGAAACAACATGAAAGCAGATTATATCAATCAGTTTGGGCCCGCTACCAATATTCAGGTGGGCACATTACCAGATCCTGTGTGTCAGGAGGGAGAAGTACTCGTTGAAACGATCGCGACCACTGTCAATCACGTCGATACATTTGTGCGCAGTGGGCAATATCTAATCACAGCACCACTCCCGTTTGTGGTGGGACGGGATCTCGTCGGACGAGTGAAGGCGACTCATAGTGATAAATCAACCTTTACAGTAGGTGATCTCGTCTGGTCCAACTCGATGGGATATGAAGATCGAGCAGGCACGACCTCTTCCTTGGTGGCGGTGCCGTCTGATCGTCTGTTTCATTTACCAGAGGGAGTAGATCCCTACAAGGCGGTGAGTGCGTTTCATGCGACCACGACAGCCGTTTTGATTCTGACTGAACGCTTGCATCCATCATCTGGCGAACGTATCCTGATTCAGGGCGGGGCAGGGAACGTCGCTAGCAAACTCATCGAAACTATATTGTTATTGGGATTAGAGGTCACAACTACCTGTGCCGTGCGGGATTTTCCTAAATTTGAGCAGTGGCTGGTTGAATGCGTGGATTATCACGATCAGGACTATCCATTTAGCCAGTACGACTACATTATTGATACCTCAGGCAAAAATACCTTACAGCATAATCTCTCCCTACTCAAAAAGGGTGGCAGTGTAGTTATCATCACCAAACCCATTGAAAAAACTTTTGATGCGTGGTCTTTCTATACAAAACAGCAGCAGATCGTAGGATTCGTCCTCAGTCAAGCGTCAGCTGGCGAACTCAGCCATGTCGCTTAGTTTATGAATCGAGAATTCGCAACGGGCCACTATTTGAATCATGAAATTATCACAGAGCCTTTTTCTGCTGTTGGGCCCTCCACCAACAGCTCGATGACGGCGAGCACTTCAAACGGCCGGTAGTATTGACCTTTTAATTAGCGGGCGCCCTTAACCATGTTTCCTCACAAAATGAACAGATAATCCTTGACAAGTGGAGATTAAGAGGTTAATCTTAGTAACGTGAGAAAAGAAGCAGGAACACCCGTTTCTCACCTGAGTTGACAAGAACGTCCTCGGGTTAATGCTAGAAAAGTGATGGCGTAATGAATGATTCATTAGGCGATTAATGTGAGCGGGTTTAGATGCTTTCTAAACTCGCTTTTTGAATGCTCAAATGGAGGATTCAGACGGGACTTGCTGAATAGAGGCAAGCAACTTTTTGTGGAAATTTAAGACTTTCGGAGGTGTCGCTTTATCGCTAAAGGAATGATTGTTAACGAGGATATCCGTGCTCGTGAAGTTCGCGTGATTGATCCTGATGGGGAACAGTTGGGCGTAATGGCTACGAACGATGCATTGACGCGCGCAGAAGAGGCTGATTTAGACCTTGTGCTCGTGTCTCCTAATGCGAAACCGCCAGTAGCACGTATCATGGACTACGGTAAATATCGTTATCAACAACAACGTAAAGAACGGGAACAACGCAAAAATCAAAAGACGCAACAAACTAAAGAAATTCGCTTGAGCCCATCGATTGAGGAGAACGACTTCCAGACGAAATTACGTCAAGGCATGAAGTTCGTCTCAAAAGGGGACAAAGTGAAGGCGTCTATCCGCTTCAAAGGGCGGGCGATCACGCATAAAGATTTAGGTCGTGAAGTATTAGAACGCTTTGCTGAAGCGATGGCAGATGTCGCTGTCATTGAGCAACGTCCAAAAATGGAAGGTCGTTCTATGCAATTAGTACTCGCACCTAAAGATAATAACTAATTTTCATCTAGGAGGAAAATCGAATGCCTAAACAAAAAACACACCGCGCATCGGTTAAACGTTTTAAGAAAACTGCTAGTGGCAAATTGAAACGTAGCCACTCTGAACGTAGCCACCGTTTCCACGGTAAGACGAAGAAACAACGTCGTCAGCACAAACAACCAGCATTGGTACACGCAACGGATATGCGTCGTATCAAACAAATGTTGGATACCTATTAATCTACGCATCGAATAAGGAGGAAATGAAATGGCACGTGTAAAAGGTGGAACAGTGACTCGCCGTCGTCGCAAGAAAGTATTAAAACTCGCTAAAGGCTACTTCGGCGCGAAATCAAAATTATTCAAGACCGCAAAACAACAGGTAATGAAGTCTCATATGTACGCTTACCGCGACCGTCGTCAACGTAAACGTGACTTCCGCCGTTTGTGGATCACCCGTATCAATGCAGCAGCTCGTCAAAA
Source organism: Aerococcus sp. (assembly GCA_030528285.1). Taxonomy (GTDB): domain Bacteria; phylum Bacillota; class Bacilli; order Lactobacillales; family Aerococcaceae; genus Aerococcus. The sequence goes on from JAUMZE010000002.1 coordinate 70,214, forward strand.
TGGTATGAGCTACAGCAAATTGATGAACGGCTTGAAGAAAGCAAATGTAGATATCAACCGTAAGATGTTAGCAGACCTCGCTGTGAACGATGCAGCTGGTTTCACTGCTGTGGTTGAACAAGCCAAAGAAGCATTGAAATAGATAATGAGCGAAAGCGTTGGTTTAAGACCAGCGCTTTTTTTGTGGGAAGAGGTATATTTTATATTAGATACTCGATGATCATACTTTTTGATAATGAGAGTACGACTAACTTTTGATGGTACTGCTATCTATTAAAACAGATACCTAACACCGGTAAATTTTGCGAGAAACCACATATATTAAAGTAAATACACGGAGCCAACTCTTTTAATAAGTTTTCCATTTATTAAATTATATAATTACTTCTCACGATTTAATTTTTATCTGTCTTTCCGTAAATGACTTCAGGATCTTCTATTCATGATTTTGATACGACTACCATATCTTATTCATCCATTCTATCAGTCAACAAAGACCGTCATAGAGGCAATTAACCACCTTTTTTTAACCGACATCGACATGTGCTGAGTATTGATTATTTCATCACCTCCCTAAATCTCGTCTGAATGTATCCGTCAATCTACGAAAGTTTTTCTACAAACCGTGTGATTGTGTGGTATGATAGGAGCATTTCTAGGGCTATCTATTTAATAGCAGGAAACGAAATCTCGAAAGGAGGAATTGTATGATTACACTTGATCACGTTTCAGTGCGTTTTATCCAGGAGAATGGGGAACGTTTTACGGCGGTCGATGATGTGTCATTGACAGTCGCTAAGGGAGAGATATTTGGTGTCGTGGGGTATTCTGGTGCTGGTAAGAGTACCCTCGTTCGCACGATCAATCAGCTCCAGCCCCAGACAAGCGGTACAGTAGAGGTGAACGGGCAAGTCATGGCGGAGTTGTCCAGTCACGAGTTGCGCGATGCCAGAAAGAAGATCGGGATGATTTTCCAGAACTTCAACTTATTGACGTCTCAGACGGTTGAACAGAATGTGGCCTTCCCATTGCGCAAATCTGGAATGACCAAAGACGCCATCGAAACCAAGGTGAATGATCTATTGACGATGGTGGGGTTACAAGACCGAAAAGACTCCTACCCATCTCAACTCTCCGGGGGCCAAAAACAGCGGGTCGCAATCGCACGGGCTCTCGCTAACGATCCCAACGTCCTCCTCTGTGATGAGGCAACGAGCGCCTTGGATCCGAAGACGACGAGCCAGATTCTCCACCTCCTCAAACAGGTGAACGGACAGCTTGGGATTACGATTGTGATTATCACCCACGAAATGAACGTTATTAAACAGATTTGTGATCGAGTAGCGGTTATGCAGTCAGGGCAAGTGATTGAGCAAGGCACGATTTTAGACGTCTTTATCAAGCCACAGATGCCACTCACACGGGATTTCATTCGTTCAGCGAGTCCAACTGAGAACGGGATTCAAGCCATCATGGATGATCCAAACGTATTAGGGCTCGATCAGACCGAACGGATTTTCCGGATTGAATTTGCGGGCGATGAGACGTCAGAGCCGGTGATTGCGACCTTGAATGATCGCTTCCAGATCAAATCCTCTATTCTGTTTGCCAACGTGGAAATCCTCCAGAGTACGCCAGTGGGGACGCTGTTAATCTCTATCGACCGTGAACATCCACAAATTGAACAGGCGCTTCAGTATCTTGAGAGCTTAGACCTCAACGTGGAGGAATACTACCCACACTATGACGCTGTTGAAGGAGGCGAGGCATAATGATGATTTTAGAGCAGTGGCTGCCAAATGTGATGACGAGCCTCGATGATATCTGGGAAGCCACCGTTGAAACCCTCTATATGAGTTTCGTCACCTGTATCGTGGCCTACTTGATCGGTCTCGTGGTTGGAATTATCCTCGCCATCTGGATGCCGGGTGGGTTGAAGGCCAATCGCGTTGCCTACAGCATTCTCGATAAGTTGGTTAATATTTTCCGTTCGATTCCATTTATTATCTTGATCGCGTTACTCGTCGGGATCACCCGTTTGATTGTGGGAACCTCGATTGGGACGACCGCCGTGATTGTGCCACTGGTGGTATGTACGATTCCATTCTACGCGCGTCAAGTTCAAAATGTCCTCGTTGAAGTGGACCCTGGTATTATTGAAGCGGCGGAAGCGATGGGACTGACGACAAACGAAATTATTTTCCAAGTAATGTTGAAAGAATCGATCCCAAGTTTGATTCGGATGTCCGCCTTGACCTTCGTAAGTGTTGTGAGTTACACCGCAATGGCTGGAACAGTCGGTGGTGGGGGACTTGGGGACCTCGCCATTGTCCGCGGGTATGAGCGCCATCAGATGGACGTGACCTTTGTCTGCACGGCGATTATTCTGGTGATCGTGTTCTTGATTCAAGGGTTGGCCGATTGGTACGCCAGCCGTCAAGAACATTAATGAACGAATGGAGGAGTGATCCTCCATTTTTTTGTGCACGTTATCATTCGCTTAATCGCGTGGGACCATTTACAATAGTGGATAGAGGATATGAGCGCCCCTCAAAACAGATGTGGCCGCTCGCAGTAGATAATGAAAAGAGGAAAGCATGAGTTTTAATCAATTTCAGGACGCAACTACCATCGCAACGATGATCCAGTCCGGTGAAATGAGCGCAGAGGAGGCCGTGACACTCGCGCTTGAAACGATCGACCAATGGAATGACGCCACGAACGCGGTCGTTTATGTCCGCCGTGAAGCGGCATTAGAGGAAGCACGATCCCTCGCTGATTTCACAAAACCATTCGCAGGCGTTCCAATTCTGTTGAAGGACATGGGGCAGGCAATGGCAGGATTGCCGAGCACCCAGGCGTCACGGTTGTTCAAGGATCACATTGCTACACAAACGAACTATTTTGTGCAATCATTACTCGATGCGGGATTCATCGTCGTGGGGATGACGAATGCGCCAGAGTTTGGGTTCAAGAATCAAACAGACTCGAAACTCTACGGCGATGCGCATCTGCCACTGGATACCACGCGGACAACGGGAGGCTCGAGCGGAGGATCTGCCGCGGCGTTACTCTCCGGGATGGTACCGATTGTGGCAGCGAGTGACGGAGGTGGATCCATCCGTATTCCGTCCTCTTATAACGGGCTGATTGGGCTCAAACCTACGCGAGCTCGGACAGCGCAAGGACCGGGGAATTACCGCGGTTGGGCCGGTGCCAGCATCTCGTTTGCCTTAACACGAACGATGAGAGACACTGAGAGGTTGTTACTGGCGATCCAAACTGAACAGGATGCCAGTCCTTACCACGTGTCTAAACTAACACCAACCGCCATTCAAACGGCCAAACAAAAGGTACAAGATCTACGCATTGCCTATACTCCGCGCCATCCATTCAATGATCCCGTATCTCCCTCTGTCATAGAGTCTCTCAATCATACCGTTCAATTTTTGAAGCAGGAAGGATTTAATGTCACAGAGGTAGTTCCTACCATTGATTATGATCAGGTGTATCAGAGTTATGTTCTGATGAATGCCTTTGAGACTGCGGCGAGTCTGGAAGCATTTGGTGAATCACGCAAAAAGGCCCTCACCAAGGACGAGGTGGAGCCGTTCACCTGGGCACTCTATCAATTTGGGCTGAAACTGCCGGGGTATCGTTACCCACAGTCCTTCCATCAGTGGGACGCAGCGAGTGAGGCAATGGGGCAGTTCCACCAGTCCTATGATCTGTTGTTGGAGCCAACCACGACCACGGTAGCACCAGTCATCATGGATATTCGAGAGAGTACCTCACTCAAGGAACGCATGACAAACGCAGAAAAACTCTCTATTAATGAGCTGCATACACTCATTATGGATATGTTTCGGATTGGGCAGATCAATACCCCGTTCAACTGGCTCTACAATCTCACTGGGCAACCGTCGATCAGTTTGCCGCTCGGACGGGGAGAAGAGGATCTCCCTCTTGGCCTTCAGTTCACCGCCAAAAAAGCGTGCGAAGATCAACTGCTCGCTATTGGATATTATCTAGAGGAACAGGGGCAATTCTACCAGCCCAAGCCAGAAGAGAAATAGGAGCGGAAGCGGTGGGTTTGTTACTTTTTAAAAGTGCTAATCATCCATTAATACCACCATCCATCACTTTTACCCCATACAAAAATGCCAAGCAGAAAGGTTATGCCTTTCTGCTTGGCATTCTTTGGTTGATCCATTATTTCGATTCAGATTTTGATTCGTCCTGTTTGGATTCACTTTGTTTCGAGGAGTCCTTGGATGATTCAGCTTCTTTATCGCGTTTCTTCTTCAGCTCTTCGAAGTGTTCGTACGCATGTTTGTTGTCTGCTTCACGGTCTTTGTCATTCCATGCGGGTAGGAACATGCCATGGGTGACTTTATCCATGATTTTCTTCGTATCTTCGGTTTGGTATTCGTCGAGGACAGCTTTCACAAGCGGGTCATCTTTACGGTCACGACGCACAGCGAAGACGAGTTTGAAGTCATCGGACATTTTCTTAGGGTCTTCGAGGTAGAGGGCTTCTTCTGGCTTGTAGTCTGCTAAACCAGCCACACTCGCATGGGTCACGAAGATATCGCTATCATCCACGAAACTCATCATAGAAGCGGAGTCAACTTCTTGGAATTTGAGGTGATGTGGATTGGATTGGATATCGTCAATCGTATACATCTTGGAAGTGTCTTTTGGCATGGTGATGAGGCCTGCCTTCTCCAATTGACGCAGTTCATTATCGAGAACGACTGGGTCACGACCGATCGCTAATTTCATGCCATCCTTCACATCTTTGAGGGATTTGAGCGGTTTACTCTTCGGGGCCCAGATACCAATTGGCGTCATCTGCGCGTAGCCGATTGGAACCAGATCCAAGTCCCAGTTCTTGCTGGTTTCATAGAGGAATGGGGTGTACTGGTAGGAGTTCGCGTCGATCGTGCCTTCTTGGAGCGCGCGGTCCGGTTGAATGAACTCGCTGAACCCCATTGTTTTCAGGTTGATCCCTTTCTTCTCTTTGAGGCGCTTGCCGACATCTTCCCAAATCTGCCGGTCAAAGTCCCCGCTCGTCCCCACCGTGAACGTTTTGCCTCTGAGGTCGGCGTCTGAGCTGGCTTTGTCTGCGGTATTATCCTTCTTGAGCCCGCATGCACTGAGGAAAATCAGCGCTGCCACTAGTAGCAATGACAATATCAAATGAGTATGCTTTTTCTTCATAGTAGCCTCCTAAAAATAAACCACTCATTAATTACCTTATCCATTCTACCTGAAGCGTTTTCTCTTGTCACAAAAGGTTGTGGATGGCCTATTTTCACTGAAAGGGCATGAAAGCGTGTCGTACCGCCGATAACGCTGATTCTTTGGAAGCGGTTGAATGCTGTTATAGAACAGATTTTTAGACTTCACAAGGAAAAAGCCAAAGTTACGCTGGGAACATGCTAAACTAAAGAGTAAAGGAGTGGGTGAGATGTATTACGTAAAAAATGAACGCCACGGTGAAGAAATCTATGATCCAGCTTGGAATTTAGCCGCTGAGTATTATCTACTCGAGCAGTTAAAACTCGATGAACCAATTCTTTTCTTCTATATTAATCAACCGTCCATTATTGTCGGTAAGAACCAAAACACGCGCGCAGAAGTGAACCGCGAATACTGTGAAGAAAAGGGCATTAAGATCGTGCGTCGTAAATCAGGTGGGGGCGCTGTGTACCACGATTATGGGAACATTAGCTTCTGCTTCTTGACGGATGACGATGGGAATTCGTTCCGTCGCTTCCAGAAATTTACCGCGCCTGTGATTGAAGCCTTGCACAAGATGGGCGTTGACGGGGCAGAACTCCAGGGTCGCAATGATTTGATGATTGACGGCAAGAAATTCTCCGGGAATGCCATGTATGCCAAGGATGGCCGCATGACCGCGCACGGGACCTTGATGTTTGATGTAGATTTGGATGTCACGACCAAAGCGCTCCGTCCAAAGAAGGAAAAGCTCCAGTCAAAAGGCATTAAATCGATCCGTAAACGTGTGACGAATATCAAACCATACCTGCCAAAAGAAAACCAGGACATGACCATTCACGAATTCCGTACGACACTGATCAAGAACATCTTCAATGTCGATGATGTGGAAGACGCGAAACAATATATCCTCACAGATGAAGACTGGGAAGGAATCAAATACTACCACGACACCTTCACAGGAAATGACGACTGGAACTTCGGCAAGAATCCAGACTATCAATTAGTCAAGGAAGCCCGCACCCCAGCAGGTCAGGTGGAATTCCACTTCGATATTTCTAACGAAAAGATTTCCGATCTCAAGATTTACGGGGACTTCTTCGGCTTAGGAGAAATCAGTGATGTTGAAAAGGCATTGATCGGCATTCCATACACTGAAGACGCATTGATGAAAGCTTTCGAGGGAATTGATATCAACCATTACTTCGGGGCAACGACCGCTGAAGAATTGGTACATATCATCAAATAGTTATTGAGCGTCGCACAAAAAGACACCACAAGCAGAACGCCTCAAAGAAGTGAGGACGACTGTTTGCGGTGTCTTTTCGTTATATCTGATTCAATTTATTATTTCAGATCACGTTTGAGCTGTTGGAGGGCGGTCTTCTCGAGCAGGAGTTCTCCATGTTCACGCAAGAGTGGCTGACTTACTGGGGTCAATTCGCCGTATTCCAGGAAGCGGTAGGCGATATCTTCTATCTCAAACTGACTGAAAATCTGATCCGAGAAATGGAGTGTCATAATGTACTCCCCGTGATATTGATAGAGATCGACGTCCATCTCTTCATTGGGAGCACTCTTGGCAAATGTCAGGAGATCATGGAGATTGCGAAATAGAATCGTGAGCTCCTTCATGTCCCCACGTTCATAGAAGGGCAGATGAGGCCGCCACTGTTCTTTTTCTTGATTCATCTCTTCTTCGTCTTCGGCTTCAACATCTCGACTAATGTCTTTGAGGATGTCCCGAAAGACGTTGAGATGGCCATCCTCGTCCATTTCAGTGGAGGATTTACTAATGTAGAGATCCAGGCCGCCTTGTTTGGGCATCACTTGGAACGTAATGGCATCGCTCTGCTGGAAGTGATTGGAGACATCTGCTTCCTCGAGAATGCTCATAAAAAATTGCTCAACTTGGCTTTGGTCTTGCAAGAGGTCCACCAGCGAGACGCCTCGTTCTGCCAAGTCATCCGGACCGATGAAGACCCGCATGGTATTTTCATTTAGATATTCAAATTCCATTATGGCTTCACCTCATCTTTCTTTAGACTAGTGTACCGAAAATCCTACCATAAGTAAATTAAATAAAGCGCAAAAGAAAACCACCAAGCCACGATTAGCTTGGTGGTGATGCTGTCGTTCGATCTCAGCGCCTATCCCATTTTACGAATCGCTTCTTGCAATTCTAAGGTACGAACTTCTCGTGGTAAGAACCGACGAATCTCATCTTCGTTATAACCGACCTGGAGGCGCTTATCGTCCATCAAGATAGGGCGACGTAATAGACCTGGGTCTTCATGAATGAGATCGAATAACTCAGTCAGACTCACTTCATCCAAGTCCACATTCAGTTCTTGAAAGGCTTTGGAGCGAGTTGAAATGATTTCTTCGGTACCATCTTCGGTCATACGTAAGATATCTTTAATTTCGTTGTTGGTGAGAGGTTCGGAAAAGATATTGCGTTCTTCGTAAGGAATACCATGTTCTTCTAACCAAGCACGTGCTTTACGGCAAGAAGTACAGCTAGGTGAAGTATAGAGTTTAACCATATGTCTATCTCTCCTTCGTTAGATCGTATGTAGCACCTTTCAATTATAAGGGTAGCACGTTCAGGAAGGGTTTTCTACAGCTTTTTCGAGTTTTAACCTTTCGTGAAGCATTTACTCCCTCAAAAGTGGCATTTTGGATGCTACCGGTGCTTATCGTGCGGATATTTGTGATGAACCACGCAAGATAAGAACAATTATTGTCTATGATTCTGGTTGAAAAGTGACTGAGATCACCCAATCACTGTATTAAGTATAGCATGTTCACTTCCAAAAATAAAGTAATTTTTAGATTTTTACCCGCCGACGTTACCCACTCCCTCTTCTCTTCCATTGCAAAGGGGTGGGGGCTCTGCTAAAATGGGGATGTTTTAAGCATCTTATCGCCCGTCATCGTGGGCAATACCCTGAAATGAAGGAGGCCCTTATTGTGAAAAGAATTTTTTCGGGGGTGCAACCGAGTGGCATTCCAACAATCGGAAATTACGTCGGTGCCCTTAAACAGTTCGTTGATTTACAAGACAACTATGAAACCTATTATTGTGTCGTGAATGAACATGCCATTACGGTGGCGCAGGATCCAGACACCTTGCGCGAGAATACACGGCGGCTGGCTGCGCTCTATTTAGCGTTAGGCGTGGATCCTGATAAATCCACTATCTTCGTTCAGAGTCATGTGCCCGCACATGCGCAGGCAGGATGGATTGTGCAATGCTTGACTCCGCTCGGCGAATTGGAGCGGATGACCCAATACAAGGATAAAGCACAAAAGCAGCAGTCCGTACTCTCTGGTTTGCTCGCTTATCCGGCCTTGATGGTGGCGGACATTATTCTCTATCAGTCCGATTTGGTGCCAGTGGGGGATGACCAGAAACAGCATATGGAACTCACGCGTAATTTCGTGGACCGCTTCAACCGTCGTTTTGGGAATGACCAACATCCGTTATTGAAAAAACCAGAAATATTCACACCAAAAGCGGGTGGGCGCATCATGAGTCTGCAGGACCCTACCAGCAAGATGAGTAAATCTGACAGTAACGAGAAGGGGTTCATCTCTTTACTCGATACGCCGAAGAAGATCGAGAAGAAGATTAAATCCGCGGTGACTGATTCATCCGGTGAAATCAGTTATGATCCCGAGAACAAACCAGGCGTGTCCAATCTGTTGGATATCTACGCAGCCTTCTCGACGTATTCCGTGGATGAATTGGTGAACCAGTACCAAAACCAAGGTTACGGGACACTGAAGAAGGACCTGGCAGAAGCCATTATCAGTGTGCTGGAACCGATGCAAGTGCGTTATGAAAAATTGCTCACGAGTGATGAATTAACAGATGTCCTCGAACAAGGCGCCAAACAAGCGAGTGTGGTCGCCAATGAAACACTCGCCGTGATTGAACGCGCAGTCGGGTTCCGTTAAAAATTAGCGCACACAACGACATAAAAATGAAAAATCACCTTTCTTGCGTATTTAAACGTTAAGAGAGGTGATTTTTATGTATTACGCCTTATGGAACGGGGAAACCACTACGGCTCAGGAGGTCGTTTGGAAGATGCAGCGCCACCCTTTTAAAGTGGAACCGTTCACCTTCCTCTGTCCGGAGTGCCATCAACCCGTCCGTCTCATCCAATCGAACAAGAAGCGACCGTATTTTGCGCATGTGAACGCAAGGATGAACCGCGAGAATGAATCGGATTGGCATCGTGAGAATAAGAAGTTGCTGCAGGTCCTGTTGACACAGGCAGGCTATCAAGTGGCCGTGGAAGCAATTCAAGAAGAAGGGGAGCGACGAGCAGATATTCTCGTTGACGGCAAGGGCTTGGGTCGCCCAATTGTTCTGGAGTTACAGTCATCGCGCTTAGACAGTACGGAGGTCTATAACCGTTACGCCGATTATGCGCACATGGAGCGTCAATTGCTCTGGCTATTGAATCCAACTATTTCCCACTACCAACTCCAGCCTAAACACCTGAATATCCTGTCTCCCTTTATTGTATGGATCAGTGGGATCGGGCTTGCACTGCCGTATTGGCTCAGTGAGGAGGAGCGAGTGGCCCTCACCGTTCTCGCAAGTGACGGGACTGCGCGTTGTCAATGTCTCCTCTCGATCACAGATTATTTATTGATCCGAACGCGCGCAATCATTCAAAGAGAAGGCATGAGTTACCGCGCAGAAAATGCCATGAGTCCACTCCCGCCCAATACCCTCATACGGAAAAATCTGCGCATTCTCCATTCCCCTACACGAATCGAACGCTGCCTATTAACAGCGCTCTACCAGCACCATTTGGCTTTGGCAAATGTCCCGAGTATATTATTTGGGGTGGAGGGGGAATCACTCTTTGTGGAGGAGAAGTTATGGATGGTGATGGTCTATAGCTGGCTCGTGTTAAAGGAGGATCCAACACTCACTACAGAGCAGATACTGCGTCAGGTGCACCATTATCTTCATCACCGCCCGCTGCTGTGTAACGATCAGGCTATCTATCGGGAGTGGCTCGGTTCTGTCGTAGAAATTGTCAATCGATTAGTGCCTTTCGATGCCTGCTCATGATAGAATGAGGGCTAGAGAGGAGTTGGTTGGATGCCAACAATACAAGAAATCAAACCACGGAAAGAGATCGAACCAGCGTGGCAGTGGGATTTAACGACTATTTTTGAAACAGATGAGGACTGGAAAACAGCCTATGAACACGTAAAAACAGCACTCCCCAAAGCCACCGCTTACCAAGGACGACTTCATGAAGGCACGGACATTGTGATTGAAGCCTTCGAAGCGATCCTCAATGTGAGCCGGCTAGCGGAGCAGGTGCACGTGTACGCTCATCTGAAGCACGACCAGGATACCGCCGTTCCAGAGTACATTCAGATGGTGGGGCAGGCGACGACTCTGGCGACGAATATCTCGAGTCAATTGGCGTGGTTCGAACCAGAAATTTTACAGCTTGATCAGGAGATGTTATCAGCCCTGACGACGCATGAAGAGTACGGTCATTATTTCTCTACCTTGCTAGAGAAACAAGCGCACGTGCTCTCCCCAGAATCCGAAGCGCTCCTGGCACAAGCGGGGGAAGTCTTTATGGCGAGTGAACGGACGTATGATTTCCTGAATGACGCGGATTTGACGTTCGGGAAGGTCGAAAAAGACAGTAAAGAGATTCAAGTAAGCCATGGTTCATATGGAATATTATTAGAGGATAATGACCGCAATGTGAGACGGCAGGCGTTCAAGCAGGTGAGTGGCGCTTATCGCAACGTAGAGAACACCATGGCAGCGATTATGTCCGGAAACATCAAACAGCACAACTATGAAGCGAGTGTTCGCCACTATCAAGATGCGCGCGAACAGGCCATGAGTGAGAATCAGATTCCGTCAGTGGTCTATGACACCCTCGTTCAGACTGTGAATGAGTCGCTGCCACTGCTCCATGATTATGTGGCCCTCAGAAAACAGGTGCTCCAGTTGGACGATCTCCATCCGTACGACCTCTACACACCGCTCGTTGGGGAGGCACCGCTACGTTTCACCTATTCAAAAGCTCGGGACATGACGTTTAAAGCCTTGGCACCACTCGGGGAGAATTATCTCGCCCACCTACAGCGTGCATTTGACGAACGCTGGATCGATGTCTATGAGAACAAGGGCAAGACGTCCGGAGCTTATTCCGGCGGTGGTTACGACACGAATCCATTTGTATTATTGAACTGGCAGGATTCTCTCGATGACCTCTATACCCTGGTGCACGAGCTCGGACACAGTATGCACAGTCTCTACACCCACCAGAATCAGCCATATGTATATGGGAACTATCCGATCTTTTTGGCAGAGATTGCATCGACTACGAACGAGAACATCCTAACGACCTACCTCTTGGATCACTACTCAGACAAGGACACGCAGATCTATCTCTTGACCCATTATCTCGATGCGGTGAAAGGGACGATTTTCCGTCAGACGCAATTTGCGGAGTTTGAGCAACTGATGCATGAGGCGGATCAGGCAGGACAGACATTGAGTGCGTCGTATCTGAATGCAAAATATCTCAAGATGAACCAGAAATATTATGGTCCCGCTCTCTCCAAAGCAGACGACACGATCCAAATTGAATGGGCGCGGATCCCGCATTTCTACTATGATTATTACGTCTACCAATATGCGACTGGATTCTCTGCAGCGAACACCTTGGCTGAACGCATCACGAGTGGGGACCCAGAGAAAGTCGAAGCCTATTTGACCTATCTCAAATCCGGCGACAGTGATGATCCCATTAAAATCATGCAGCGGGCGGGTGTCGACATGACGAATGCGGACTACATCCAGCGCACCATGACCTTGTTTAAAGAACGACTGGCACAGTTAAAATCACTGTTGAAGCAGTAAAAATATTTTTATTTAGTATAAGTTAATTGCGCGCAACTTAGTTTTTCCTGAGCCATCCTTTGCATGGAGGCCAACCATTTGTACTGGGTAGTATCTCAAACAGATCAAACCCCGAAAAAACTAAACTCTAGCCAGAACTTAACTTCACAAAAAAAATCCCTCAAAAGCCTCCACTCATCTAAAGTGAGTCGAATCTTTTGGGGGATTTCTGTTGAACGAGGGGAGTGGCTACAATGGGGACATCCGCCTCGAGATTAGGTTGTGGATGGATTAAACTTGAGACGTGCTCACATTCAACCGTTCAATGGTATGAATGATTCGGTAGGGCGTGGAGCGGGCAGTGCGATTTCACATCGGTATCCAGCAATTCATCCGTAGAGGCTTCGAAATCATTCAAGAGGTCTTCAATGTCCGATGCGGTGATGGATTCTTCCACCTTGAGCCCGTACTTGAAGTTCAAACTATCGAAAATCACCAGGGACGGTTGCACCGTGATATTCATCTGGTGCGCCAGCTGCACATCTTCTTGGTAGTCCCGTTTTACGCGGTCCGAATGCAGATCCTCGAGCCACATGTCGGTATCGAGTCCATTTTCCTTGGCGATCTGTAACATGGCGTCAGTAGAATAAGGATGTTTTTCATTCACGAAATAATGTTGCATGGCCAGAAGCATCTTTCTTCCAGGCTTCTTACCTTGGAAGAGAGCGGCCTTGTATGCGAGGGCCATCTGATAAATAATCGAAAAGAGCTCATTACAAGCTTCTGTTTGGTGATAGGTACGCTGCAGTTTCTGTCGGAGTGCTTGAATACAAGGGTAGTCATGGTAACAGATCAGGCGGAAATAAACATTCGCCTTGGACTGCTCAATAAAATGTAATAATTCCTTTTCAGCTTCCAGACTCTCTTCATCAAGTGGGTTAATAAACAAGAACAGTTCAAAAAGATGTTCATGCGCACTCTTGGACGAATGAGGGGCGTAGCGGTGAACCCGTTCATTGTCTAACATGCTATGATTCCTCCTAAAAAATAAGTGAAATTAAAGATCGTACATGGCCTGATCCATCTGCATGCGTTGGATCTTATGCAGGGACGGCCGGCGTGGGATATGGTGCTCGGTTAGGAACGCTTTGAACTGGGTGAGCCCGTCATCCACTGGGAGATCTGTCTCTATTTCCAGTTCATAGTCGTTGAAGTGTTTAAACGTGCAGGCGTCGAAAACCAAGGTGGCGTGATTCATTGGGGACTCCAAACGCCGTGTCACGAAGGAACCGATCACCTGTAAATCCTTGAGGTGAATCCCACGCTTTTGTAGCACTGTATCGACATTCTGCCCGGCCGTCAAAATTTTTGTTTCAAGGATGTGAAGTCCTTCTTCTCGGTTTAGATGGTCGGTCGTTTCAATCATCCGGTAGTCTCCCGCTTGTTCCTTGAGGGTGAGGTGGGCATATGTATCCGTCACACGGAGTCTCAACCCCATGCCCAAGTGCTTCAACAAGTGATCAGGCGTGTCAAAATACAGATTCTGTTGTACGTTCGCTGACGCTGGATCTAGATTATAAGTGGTGAGTAGTGTCTCGTACTCACTTTGACTCAATATATTTTTAAATTCGGTTTCCACTGCTTGTGACATGTACATTCCCCCTGTCTGTCTCATTTAACGTTGCTTCATTAACTTTAGTGTAGCGCAACGACTGAAAATAGGCTTGTAAAATGCTTAGTGGCAATACTTTCCCTGTGACTGATCATTTTTTATCAATTTATGAGAAAAAGTTCGCCTCTTTTTTAACGAGATGATTATATAATAGAACAGGTAGTAAAGAAAAGCATCGACCCACCGCTGAGCGTTGATTTTTATGGTCTGATATTGAGGATATCTACGACGTGTTCTCGAGGACTTTTGTGTGCGCATTTTTAAGGTGTCTGTGCGCTCATTGCGATTAAAAAGTCCGTTCGGTTTCGAGTGGGAAGGGTCTATGCTAAAATTGATCGTGTTTCAAAGAAAAAGGATGGAGTGACCTATGAAATATGCGATTGTAACGAGTGAAACTGCGCATTCCCTAAGCATTAAGCATCGGCTACAGTCTGCGTTGACGTCTAAGCGATTTACATATGATGAGAAACATCCGCATTTCGTGATTACGATTGGAGGCGATGGCACCCTGCTCAAGGCGTTCCATCAATATGCGGATCAACTGGATCATGTGCTGTTCAGTAGTGTGCATACGGGACATTTGGGGTTTTATACGGACTGGCTGGAGGATGAGCTGGACGAATTAATTGCGTCGCTTGCCCATGATCCCGCTGATTGTGTGGAGTATCCGCTCCTCAAGGTGACGCTACGCCATCTGAATGGGGACAAACATTCCTATCTCGCACTGAACGAGGCCACGGTTCGGCGCTACGAGGGCACGATGACGGCAGAAGTTTTCATCCAGAACCGCCATTTCGAGCTGTTCAAGGGGGACGGGCTCTGTGTATCTACCCCGACTGGATCGACTGGCCTCAATAAATCACTCGGGGGTGCGGTGATTCATCCGAGTCTGGATACGCTCCAGATGACTGAGATTGCCTCCCTCAATAATCGGGTGTACCGCTCGATCTCCAGTCCCATCCTCATCGGCAGCAAGGAATGGATCGATGTTGAGATCAATCCCGTGGACCAGAGTGGAGTCTTCATGACGCTCGATCAACACAATTTCCCGATTGACGAGATACACCGCGTTCATTTCGAGATTGCGAGTGAGCGGGCGAAATTTGCCTTGTACCGCCATACGCATTTCTGGGACCGCGTGGAGCAGTCATTTATCGGGAGTAGTGATCACGCGAAGAATCAGCAGAACGAATAGAAACTAAGGGAGACGAATCAAATCAGTAGCATCAGTCAGGCTTAACTAGAAGGAGGGGTGTCAATGGAATTTCAATGGCGTGCGCACCAATCGATGTATGTCCGTAGTTTCCTCAAGGGACGTGGGATTTCCCGGCGCCTCTTGAATCAAATCAAATACCATGGGGGAAAAATTATCGTTAATGGGCACCCCGAAACCGTGAAATATACGCTCCAAGTGGGAGATATCGTCCAAGTGACCCTCCCGCCCGAACAAGATACCAGTGTTTTGGCGTTTGATCATGGGGAACTGCCGGTGCTCTATGAGGATGATCATTACCTCATCATCAATAAGCCTCCGGGATTGACGTCGATTCCGGTGTATTATGATGACACGAATTCCATCGCCAATTGGGTGAAAGCCTACTATGAATCTCACCACTACGAGAACCAGGTGATTCATATTGTGACGCGATTGGACCGCTTGACGAGTGGGGGGATGGTGATTGCTAAACACCGCTTTGCCCACACGCTATTGGAGGATTTGATGTTGGCAGGAGATGTGACGAAAGTATATACGGCTTATACGAATCATCCCGTATCCTCAGATAAACATGGCTGGATTGAGGCCCCGATCGGACGCAAAGACGGGTCCATCATTGAACGCTGTGTGACGCCCGCGGGTAAACCGGCCAAAACGGAATACTGGATGGAGGAAAAATTGAAATCTGATCTATACCAGTACCGTGTTCAGATTCATACTGGGCGCACTCACCAGATCCGGGTTCATTTCGCGCATCAGGGGGCACCATTAGTCGGAGATACCCTCTATGGTGGCAACGCGCGTCCGCCACTTAATCGGCAGGCCCTCCACTGCTGCTCTCTTAGTTTCACCCACCCCATCACACGGGAGGCCCTCCACATCACGGCACCATTGAGTAGCGATATACGAGAGTGGCTTCAAACCGAGGGAGTCACTATCCTCAAACAATAAAATAAATAGATAGGAGGTGGATTATGTCTAATCCTAACAATCCAAAAGATATGATCACCAAACCGAAGAATGCTTTTGACCAGCTGGATGATGATCATGAACTCACTGAAGAAGAATTATTTGAACGGGTCGAGACCTTTATCGATGCGCATAATAGGGAGGCGTTCCGGCTAGAGTTCTTGGAGAACCATACGTATGTGCAGGCGCAGATGTATCTGAAATTCACCCGTGAACAGCGAAAGGTCGTCAACAGTTTCCTCACGCCTAAGGAATTGGCGGCCCTGTTCGATACCCTTGATGAAGATGATATTGATGACATCGTAACATTCCTCGGGCGGATGAGCGATATGGTGGCGGCGAGTCTGTTGGCGAATATGTATCGAGATAACGCGGCCGATATCCTCAACCGTCTCCCCCTCGGCAAGGCGCGCGTGTATCTGCGTTTGATGCCAAAAATGCATGCGGACGAATTGAAAACCTTGATGACATACGAGGAAAATACGGCCGGGTCTATTATGACAACCGACTTTATCTCATTGAAGGCGAATCAAACCATCAAATCCGCAATGACTCTCGTGCGTTCCAAGGCGCAGACGGCTGAAACCATCTACTACCTCTATGTGGTGGATGATGATGATCGCCTGGTCGGGGTATTGACATTGAGAGATATGATGGTGGCGGATGGCAATGATTTTGTGTCCGATTTGATGAGTGAACGTGTCGTGACCGTCGATGCCTCCGAAGACCAGGAAGTCGTGGCCCAGACGATCCGCGACTATGACTTCGTGGCGTTACCGGTCACTGAGACAACGGGCGAACTCGTCGGGATCGTCACGGTTGACGACGTGCTGGACGTTATGGACGAAGAAGCGGCAGAAGATTACTCCGGTTTGGCTGGGGTTGACGTTGATGAAGTCCATGAATCTCCCGTCAAAGCAGCGCGCAGCCGTCTCCCATGGCTGATTACACTGTTGTTCCTGGGAATGGGGACGTCGACGTTGATCAGTCAATTTGAGAGTATGATTTCTGAAGTGGCGACCCTCTCCCTGTTTATTACATTGGTGACGGGGACGGCCGGGAATGCGGGAACCCAATCACTCGCGGTGGCCGTGCGTCGCCTCTCACTGCCTGATGATGAATCCACGAATCTGTTAGCCATTATTATCCGTGAAATTTCGACGGGGCTCGTGAGTGGGGCAGTGA
This sequence comes from Aerococcus sp., assembly GCA_030528285.1. GTDB lineage: Bacteria > Bacillota > Bacilli > Lactobacillales > Aerococcaceae > Aerococcus. Next base: position 87,404 of record JAUMZE010000002.1, read on the forward strand.
CGGGGGGTACGATCTTCTTGATTGTGACGATCTGGCAGCGCAACCTCGCATTGGCAGGAGTAGTCGGGATTGCGATGCTCTGCGCAATTACCGTCGCGAACCTTGCCGGGAGTTTGGTGCCAATCTTGATGGACCGCCTCGGATTTGACCCCGCTGTCGCATCCGGGCCATTCATTACTACCATGTCCGACTTGACGAGTGTGTTAATCTATTTCACCGTGGCCTCTCAGTTCCTGCCACTCCTGAAATAATAAAAGTAATAAATATCACATATGGAGAAAGACCTCATTTCGCAAAAAATGAGGTTTTTTCGTGCATTGTGGTGAAAGCGGTCGCGTCGACAAATAATGAAATAAGGGACGTTGTTTTTCGGAGGACAGCACATTTATTGTTATCAGTGAAACTGGTTGCTTCTATATTATATATGTTTTAAGAAACAGTGAGCGTTCGTACATATTGTGTGAGAGAGTGAGTACTCGAAGGTGTTAAGGAATGATTGATGAACAAAAGAGAGAATCTAGGGGATAGTGAGCGAGTAACGGGTTATTAGTTATAGCATCATCTCTCATTTCTAAAATCCAAGCAAATAAAGCAGGATTCGTCGACAAGGCCAGTGTGTTTCTGCTACAATGCTGAAATGACGCCCTCAATTTTCAGGGTATAATGAAGCGAGAGTGGGCGACGCTAGATAGCGGATACAAGTGACCTACACCCATTCTCAGGAGGAAGAGCTATGACATTAAAACAAGAAATTGATAAAAGGCGGACATTCGCGATTATTTCTCACCCGGACGCCGGGAAGACGACCATCACGGAGCAACTCCTGCTCTATTCCGGTGCGATTCGCCAAGCCGGAACCGTCAAAGGGAGAAAAACCGGGAAATACGCCAAATCTGATTGGATGGAAATCGAGAAGCAACGTGGGATTTCCGTCACGAGTTCCGTGATGCAGGTGGACTATGACGGCTACCAGATCAATATCGTGGATACTCCGGGGCACGAGGATTTCTCAGAAGACACGTACCGGACCTTGATGGCAGTAGATAGTGCGGTGATGGTGATCGATTCCGCCAAGGGAATTGAACCGCAGACCAAGCGCTTGTTTGAGGTTGCAAGTAAACGTGGCATTCCGATCTTTACCTTCATGAATAAGTTGGACCGTGAAGGACGCGACCCGCTCGAGTTGATTGCGGAGTTGGAGGACGTATTAGGAATTGACGCCTACGCGATGAATTGGCCCATGGGTTCAGGCAAGACGCTCGAGGGCTTGTATGACCGTTACAATCACCGTCTCGAACTCACCCACCCAGAGGAGAACGACGATAACGACTTTCTCCCGCTCAATGATGAGGGGGAGGTCGATGGTGATTACGCGGTTCAACAAACTGGGGTCTACCAGGAAGCCATGGAGAATGCGCTCCTTTTAGATGAAGCAGGGAATGACTTTGACGTCGACGCGATCAAATCTGGGCAGTTAACACCGGTCTTTTTCGGATCAGCATTGACAGGATTTGGGGTTCAGACCTTCCTCGATTCATTCGTTGATTATGCGCCGTCCCCACAACCAGAAACCACCGTGGATGGCGATGTGATTGCGCCCGACGATGACGAACTCACCGGTTTCATCTTCAAAATTCAGGCCAACATGGATCCACATCACCGCGACCGCATTGCGTTTGTGCGTCTATGTTCCGGTCAATTCGAGGAGGGCATGGAGGTCAAAATCGCCCGCACCGATAAGAAAATCCGCCTCAATAACACCACCCGTTTCATGGCCGACAGCCGAAAGAACGCCGATGCAGCTGTGGCGGGGGACATTATTGGGTTATATGATACCGGGAATTTCCAGATCTCGGATTCGATTTTCAGCGGGAAACAGGCCGTGACATTTGAGCCACTACCACATTTCACGCCGGAGATTTTCATGAAAGTCTCGCCAAAAAACGTCATGAAGCAGAAGTCATTCCATAAAGGGATGGAGCAGCTCGTCCAAGAAGGGGCGATCCAGCTGTATCGGACCTGGCACACGGAGGAATATATTCTGGGGGCAGTGGGGCAACTCCAATTCGAGGTGTTCCAGTACCGCCTGTTGAACGAATATCACTCAGAGGTTGATATGCAGCCGCTGGGACGGAAAATTGCGCGCTGGATCAAGGAGGATGACCTCGACCCAAGCATGTCCTCATCTAGAAATCTGCTCTGCCGCGATCGGTTTGGACAACCTGTGTTCCTGTTCGAGAATGAGTTTGCGGAAAACTGGTTCAAACAGAAATATCCAGAGATTGAATTGGAGACCTTGCTCTAGGAGGAGAAACATGAGAAGAATACATTGGAAACGGTGGCTGCTGTTACTCGTTGCGGTCGTTGTGCTCGTCGGCGGGGCGTATGGTGTTGGGCGGTTCACCCAGTCAGAGAGTGAACCGAAAATCACCAGCGAACTCGTCGGGAACCGCATCGAGAGCGCCCAGGAACTCGTCACCACGAAATACTATTACACGAATACTGCCTCGTACGAGAATACGCGTGACTTCTACGGGTGGAAGATCCCATTCACCACGAAGACCTTCCTCGTGACCTATGACGGGGTGATTAACGCCGGCGTCGACCTCAAGAATATGTCCGTTGACGTCAACCAGGACAAGAAGACGATTGATATCACCTTGCTGGAGCCAAAAATTCTCTCCCACGAGATGGATGAGAACTCACTCAAGGTGTTCGATGAGAAAGACTCGCTTTTTAACTCGATCAAGATCTCTGATTACACCGGCTTTGAGAAGGATCAGAAACAACAAGCCGAGAAGAAAGCGCTGGACCGCGGTTTACTCACCGAAGCGAAGAAACAAGCACAAACCGCTATCACGTCTCTCCTCGCTAAGGATAGTGACATCAAGGACAATTACACCGTGAATGTGAACTTCAAGTAGGAGCGGACCTGAGAGCGCAGCACGTGCATAGACCCGTGCAGCAAAATAGCGACAAGCAGAGCGATCACGGACGTTGGAGCGAACGGCTGTGGTCGTTTATTGTGCGTTGCCTCTTCAAAACTTATGAAAATGTTTCCTTAGCTAGAGGCGAAGGGGGGAATGCTACCATAGAGGTATGAAATCACTTAGAGGAGGAACCACTATGAGTTTTAAAGATGGATTTTTGTGGGGCGGGGCGACCGCTGCAAACCAATTAGAGGGCGCCTATGATGTTGACGGCAAGGGCCTCTCTGTTGCGGACGCCATGCCCGGTGGAAAACAGCGCATGCAGATCCTGAATGATCCGGCGTTCAACTGGAAAATAGATGAGGACAAATACACCTACCCAAATCATCAGGGGATTGATCACTAGCATCGGTTCAAAGAGGATATCAAACTTTTCGCCGAGATGGGGTTCAAATGTTATCGATTTTCGATTGCGTGGACCAGGATTTTCCCAAATGGCGACGAAATGGAACCGAATGAACAGGGCCTCGCATTCTATGAACAATTGATTGGTGAATGCCTGAAGTACGGGATTGAACCGGTCATTACGATCTCCCACTACGAGATGCCACTCCATTTGGCGAAGGCATATGGAGGGTGGAAGAACCGCCAATTAGTTGAGTTCTACAAACGCTATGCTCAGGCTGTAATCGAGCGTTTCGCTGACAAGGTGAAATACTGGATGACGTTTAATGAGATTAATTCATCCATCCAATTCCCAGCTCTCTCACAAGGCTTGATCCCAAAAACCGGGAGTGAGGACTACACGAATCGTTTCCAGGCGTTCCATCATCAATTCCTCGCGAGTGCCTGGGTGGTGAAGATCGGACATGCATTGCGCAACGACATTCAGATCGGTTGCATGCAGATCTATGCACCATTCTATGCGTTGAACTCTCATCCAGAGAATCAGTTCGCGTCGTTATTTACGGAGCGCGTTTGATTACTTCACGAGCGATGTGCAGGTGCGTGGCCACTATCCGACGTATTTCAATCGTCTATTGGAGAAATACCACGCCGAAAAACCCGTCATGGAGCCAGGGGATGAGGAGTTCCTCATAGCACATACGGTGGATTACATCGGATTCAGCGACTACATGAGTATGGCTGTTGATGAGGTAGGTGGGCCAGGAGACGGCGACGTGGCGTCCGGTAACCTTATGCAAGGGGTGCGCAACCCGTTCCTCAAAGCGAGCGAGTGGGGTTGGCAGATCGATCCAATGGGGCTTAGAATCTCCCTCAATCAGCTCTGGGATCGCTACCAGAAACCGCTCTTCATCGTGGAGAACGGCCTCGGTGCCAAAGACATCCGTGAAGCGGATGGGTCGATTCATGACGATTACCGGATCGACTACCTCAAATCCCACATCCAAGCCATGCATGAAGCCGTACTCGACGGGGTGGACTTGATGGGCTACACGCCATGGGGATGTATCGACTTGGTGTCTGCCTCTACCGGTGAAATGAGCAAGCGCTATAGGTTCATCTATGTGGATCTGGACGACGAGGGGAATGAGACCCTCGAACGCTCCAAGAAAGAATCCTTCGACTGGTACAAAGACGTGATCCAAACCAATGGCGAGAGTGTGATTGGGTAGAGGACACGCACGCATATAAACACATGAGGACTCCCGCAGAAAAGCAGTGTCTGTGCTCCTTCTATGTATTTAAGCTAGATAAAAGAGCAATGTAAAAGCGACTTTGTGAACAAAATATGAAAATTTATTGACTTCCAGAAACGAACTCTTTTAGATTAATTTTTGGTGGTCGATGCATTTTTTTGCTCCATTATGAGTTGAAAAATAAATTATTGTATCCCTGTGGTGAAAAGGGCTGTATGTAACAAAAGAATACAAGCAACATAATAAAAAGATGAACTTCATTACATTGAAATTTTGTTGATTTGTCGCGAACTTTGATAGCTATAACGCTCGATGGACACTTTTCTTATTTATTTCAGTGATTATTGACGGCGATACTATGTACAAAAAGTGCACTTTTTTTTTTTATTCGTCATTAACACCTTTGAAGCACCAAAATCCTTTATCTTTATGGGGTTTTACTGTTTTTCACTTTGCACTTTTTAAAATCTATTTAAATCAATCAGTGATTTTTTGATCGTTACCCCTTGCGATCTCGCCGATGCTCAATATGATGTGAATAATGAATGAATAATTCAGGGATGTTGATTTAGGAATGCGTGCCACCAGTCATTAAATCAGCATTCGATTGGCACTACATGATGTCACACAAAAAGAGGAGGAATTTCTTTGGTTGGAAAAAATAATAAAGACCTGCTCACACGCAAGATGAGTAAACGCATCACGCGTTGGGGGATCCGCCGTTTGAATATCGGCGTGGCTTCCATTGCGATTGCGAGCGGTTTTTTAATTTCAGGCGGGTTGAGTGAAATTGCTCATGCTGCCGAAGTACAACCACAATCTGCAACTACCGCAGATAGTGAGAAAATAACAGCAGGCAAGGAGGCGACTTATCACTCTCTCGTTGCTGATGAAGAGAATGGGAACGCGGGTGATCAAGCGGACAGTGCGTCTACAGAGAACACCGTAACAACGGATGGTGCAGACACCACTGCTGATGTTGATGTACAAGCATCCCAGGATCAAACAGAGGCAGCCCAACAAGCAGACACCACTGCCAAAGAGGATGCAAAAGCGGACGACACCACCCAAGCGGACAAAGACACCGCAACGGATGATGCTACGACCGATCAAAAAGCAACGGATGAAGATAAGGACGCAACCGATACGGACAAAGCAGACGACCAACAATCCGACGACAAGCAGACCGATGCAGATAAGGACCAAGCGAAACAGCAAGCAGCTAAGGCAGCCGCTGAGGACCGAGCAGCAGACGATAGTGTTCCTGACTACACCAATCCTGACTCTGTGTCCAAGATTACCGATATCGATAAAGGGTTCGACCGCTATGGTGATTTGACCCGTGAACCTTATGATTATGGAAATACCCATACAGAGGTTATCAGGTTCAACAAGGGAGATTACACGAGTAATCGTGAGGTGAACTCGCTCTTAAACCTGAAGAATAAGATCGATTTCTCTCATGATTTCTCGATGAACTATTATGTTGCGATGGATCCACAAGGAAATACGACCGGCCCAGATGGTTTCGGATTTATCTTCTACAACGATACACCACAAAACCTGATGAATGCCGGTGGGATCCTGCGTAACAAAGGATTGAAGAATGCTTGGGGATTCCGTTACGATACGGCTTACCACAGTTATGATCCAAACGATGAACAAGCTAAGCAAGACGGTGCCGGCTTCCGTGGATATGGGGCCTTCGCTAAGAATGATGCGAGCGGAACCACTACTCTCGTCGGTAAGAGCCAGATCATCAATTATGCAACGAACAGCTTCACTGGGTTCCGTGGGCAGAATTTGAACCTGTTAACCATCAAATATGATGCTGCAGCTCAGACATTAACTGTGACGTACAATAAAATGGTGTGGACCGCAACCTTAACTGACCTAGGTGCTGATGCTAACCAAGCTTACGGTTTTGCGATTATGTCGACTAAGGGCGAGAATCGTTACTCAGCAACAGGGGACAGTATCCAGGCGGCTGGTGATTCGATTATCGAATATCAACCAGAAGCTAGTGAACAAAATGCCACGATCAAGTACGTGGACGATAAAACTGGTAACACTCTGAAGACGGAGACGATTAAGGGTAACAGTGGCACCACGAGTGATTATCGTACGCAACCATCGATCCAAGATTACTTGAATAAAGGTTACGAATTCGTGAGTGATACCTATCCAAGCAATGGGGTTGTGTTCGATAACGACTCGAGCGTCGATCAAGCATTTGAAGTTCACTTCAAGCATAAGACGGAATCCGTTACCCCTGAGAAACCAGGTAATGCACCAGTTGATCAACTCATTCATAAAGTGACCCAAACCGTTCATTATGTGGACGCAGACGAGGAGAAACTTCAGAATGATGTGACCGATGAAGTGACATTCCAACGTGAAGGAACGCGTGACCTTGTAACGAATGAAGTAACATTCGGCGACTGGGAAGCTGTGAAGGGCGACAATACGTTTGATGTTAAGAAGTCACCAGTTATCACCGGTTACTACGCAGATAAAGCACAAGTTGATAAGCAAACGGTTGATCAGAGCACTACAAATCAAGAGGTCACAGTAACTTACAACAAGTTAGGTAGCCTCGTGCCAGATGCACCAAACTCTAAACCTGTCCAATATCCAAATGATCCGAACGACCCAACCAAACCGGGCGATCCAATCATCCCAGATATTCCTGGCTACACCCCAGTGGATCCAAACACGAACAAACCGTTAACACCAGGGGAAGAGTATCCAATTG
>JAUMZE010000002.1:94849-240539 GCA_030528285.1 Aerococcus sp.
TCGATACCGACGACAATGCGGATCAAACCTTCGAAGTTCACTTCGTTCATAAGACCGAACCAGTAACTCCTGACAAACCAGGCAATACGGACATGAATGAACTCGTTCATAAGGTAACCCAGACCGTTCATTACGTGGACAAAGATGGGAAACCAGTAGCGGATGACGTGACTGACGAAGTCACCTTCCAACGTGAAGGCACCCGCGACCTGGTAACCGGTGAAGTGACATTCGGCGACTGGGAAGCTGTTGACGATGACGATACGTTCGACGCGAAGAAATCACCAGTGATCGACGGTTACTACGCAGACCGCACGCAAGTAGATGCTTCGACCGTAACGGCTGACTCTGACAACCAAGAAATCAATGTGGTTTACAACAAACTTGGTAGCTTGATTCCAGACGTCCCAGGCGTAGATCCAGTCCCATATCCAAATGACCCAACCGACCCAACGAAACCAGGTCAACCAGTCATTCCAGATATCCCAGGCTACACGCCAGTGGATCCAAACACGAACAAACCGTTAACACCAGGGGAAGAGTATCCAATTGATCCTAATAAACCGGGTGAAGACACTCACATCCACTACGAGGCCAACCAACAAAAAGCAACGGTGACCTATATCGATGACAAGACTGGTCAAACGATCCACACTGAAAATTTAATCGGCAAGGGTGGCACAAAGAGTGATTACACCACGGCGGACAAGATCGCAGAACTTGAACAACAAGGCTACGAACTTGTTTCGAATAACTTCCCAGCAGATGGGTTGACGTTCGATACCGACGACAATGCGGATCAAACCTTCGAAGTTCACTTCGTTCATAAGACTGTTCCAGTCACCCCAGATAAACCGGGCGAACCAGGGAAACCTGTTGACCCATCCAACCCAGATGGACCTAAATACCCAGACGGTACGGATGTCGACAGTCTCGTTCATAAAGTGACCCAAACGGTTCACTACGTAGACAAAGACGGCAAGAAACTGGCAGACGATGTGACGGATGAAGTCACCTTCGAACGGACCGGAACGGTTGACCTCGTGACTGGCGAAGTGACCTACACTGAATGGAAAGCGGTTGATGACGACGATACGTTCGACGCGAAGAAATCACCAGTGATCGATGGTTACTACGCAGATCGTGCACAGGTAGACGCTTCAACGGTTGAACATGATTCCGACAACCAAGAAGTCAACGTGACCTACAACAAGCTCGGTAACTTGGTACCAGATGCACCAGGCGTCGATCCAGTGCCATATCCAAATGACCCAACCGATCCAACAAAACCAGGGCAGCCAGTCATTCCGGATGTTCCTGGCTACACACCAGTGGATCCAGACAACAACCCACTGAAACCAGGGGACAAGTATCCAATCGATCCGAATAAACCAGGTGAAGACACGGATATTCACTACGTTCCAGATAAGGTTGAAAATGATCAAAAAGCAGAGGTTCACTTCATTGATGATGTGACGGGTAAAGACATCCACGTTGAACACTTAACCGGTAAACCCGGCACGACCAGCGATTACACCACGGCGGACAAGATCACAGAACTTGAAAAACAAGGCTACGAACTTGTGAAGGATAACTACCCAGCAGATGGTCTCGTCTTCGACAACGATGACAATGCGGATCAAATGATTGAAGTTCACTTCAAACATAAGACTGTACCTGTGACTCCAGATAAACCGGGCGAACCAGGGAAACCTGTTGACCCATCCAACCCAGATGGACCTAAATATCCAGACGGCACGGACGTTAACAGCCTCGTACATAAAGTGACCCAAACGATTCATTACGTGGATCAAAACGGCAACAAGCTGGCAGACGATGTGACGGATGAAGTCACCTTCGAACGTACGGGTACCGTGGACCTCGTAACGGGTGACGTGACCTACACTGACTGGAAAGCTGTGAACGACGACAACACGTTCGATGCGAAAGTTTCCCCAGTGATTAACGGTTACTATGCAGACCGCGCACAAGTGGATGCAGTGACGGTAACTGCCGATATGGATAACCAGGAAGTCAATGTCATCTATCACGCGATGGGACATTTGATTCCAGACGTACCAGGAGTGGATCCAGTGCCATATCCAAATGACCCAACCGATCCAACCAAACCAGGTCAACCAACCATTCCGAACGTTCCAGGCTATACACCTGTCGATCCAGATGGCAACCCACTCAAACCGGGCGACAAGTATCCAATTGATCCAGAAAATCCAGGTTCAGATACGCACATTCACTACGAACCAAACAAGGTCGTTCCTACTCCAGACGACAACAATGGCCACGTAGATGATAACTCTAATAACAACGGTCAAAATGATGGCGACAATAACCAAAACAATGGTGATAACGGCCAAAACAATGACCAAACGAGCCAAAGTGACGAATCTAAACCAAATGCAGAAGCTGAAGAACAACAGTCAACAAATAAAGAGGACATGAACAAGTTGCCGCAAACAGGCGCAGCAACCGATCATAGCTCCCTCGTTGGTGGTGTATTGTTAGCTGTTGCAGGTGCGTTACAACTTGATGGTCTCTTCAAGAAACGCAAAAAAGAAGACTAATTAACGTCTCCTACTCCTAGATATCAGTAGATGCAACGAAAGGGTGTTCTCTCTTAATGAGGGAACGCCCTTTTTGTGTGCAGTGATATATTTTATAGATGAATGCTCTTCCCACAAAAAAAACGCGCCCCACAAAGAGTGAGACGCATTCAATTCAAAGCAGATTAGATATTATCCTCTGTTGCTTGATCAGTTGGAACCTCAGAACCGAAATTATCGACCACGATATCATGATCGGTATTGGTGTCGAAGTGGACGTAATGAAGATCTGGATTCTGCAGGTAGACGTCCGCCACTTGGTTTTCGATCTGATCCTGGATGATGCGCCGCAATGGACGGGCACCGAGTTTCGGATCGTAGCCGAGCGTAACGAGCTGGTCCTTGACACTGTGGGTAACGCCGATCGTGATTTCCTGCCCCTTCAACATGTGATTCATACTATGAAGCATGAGATCCACGATGCTGATGAGTTCTTCCTTGGTGAGAGGTTGGAATTCGACAATCGCATCGAAGCGGTTGAGGAACTCAGGCTTGAAGTAATCGCCCAATTTATCGAGAACGGATTGATTCTTGCCTTGACTGGACGCACCGAACCCAACGCTGGCCTCCACACCTTGGCTACCCGCATTCGAGGTCATAATGAGGATCGTGTCCTTGAATGAAACGGTCCGGCCCTTCGAATCGGTGAGACGCCCATCTTCCATGATCTGAAGGAACATGTTGAGGACATCTGGGTGTGCTTTTTCGACTTCATCGAGGAGAATCAATGAGTACGGATGACGACGCACTTGCTCAGTGAGCTGTCCGGCTTCCTCATAGCCAACATATCCTGGTGGGGAACCGATCAATTTCGAGACGGTGTGTTTCTCCATGTATTCAGACATGTCGAAGCGGATCATAGAATCGGTGGAGCCAAACAGATCCATGGCGAGTTGACGCGCGGTTTCGGTCTTCCCGACACCAGTAGGACCAACGAAGAGGAAACTCCCAATCGGACGACCGCTCTGGTTGAACCCAACACGGTTACGCCGAATCGCATTCGCAATCGTTTCGACGGCTTGGTCTTGCCCGATGACGTGTTGCTTGAGGTTCTTGTCGAGATCAACGAGGTGGGTTTGTTCGCTCTCTTGGAGGTCACCCACAGGAATGCCGGTCTTCTGTTCGACGAGCGCTTGAATATCACTGACATCAATCGTTGGCGTCTTTTCAGGAACACCTTCATTCTTCTCGCGCATTTCCTTGTATTTGTTCAGTTGATCGCGGTAGTAGGCCGCTTTTTCGTAGTCTTCGGAGTCCGTTGCCATTTCCTTGAGATGCTCGAGTTCATCAATTTGTTTCTCGAGCGTCTCCTTATCAATGAAAGGAATGGTGAGATTTTTCTTTGAGCCGGCTTCATCGAGGAGGTCAATCGCTTTGTCTGGTAATTGACGGTCGGTGATGTAGCGGTTCGAGAGGGTGACGGTCGCTTCCAGGGCGCGTTCGGTGTATTTCACATTGTGGTATTGCTCATACTTCGACGAGATCCCCTTGATGATTTCGATCGCCTCGTCCACGCTCGGTTCATTGATCGTGATTGGCTGCAGACGACGAGCGAGGGCCGCATCTTTTTCAATGTTTCTAAACTCATTGAACGTGGTGGCCCCAATCAGCTGCATTTCCCCACGAGCGAGGGCTGGTTTTAGGATATTGCCGGCGTCCATGGAGCTACCCTCTGTACTACCCGCACCGACAATTTCATGGATCTCGTCGATGAACAGGATAATCTCGTTGTTGGAGGTCACTTCATTGATCAGCTGCTGCATCTTCTCTTCAAACTGACCGCGAATCCCGGTCCCTTGAATGATTGAGGAGACATCGAGGCTGATGACTTCCTTATGTTGAAGTTTCTGAGGGACTTCCTTGTTGACGATCTTCTGGGCAAGTCCTTCGACAACGGCTGTCTTACCAACCCCAGCTTCCCCAATAAGGACGGGGTTATTCTTATTTCGGCGATTGAGGATTTCAATCAGCTGTTGAATTTCCTCATCACGGCCGATGACAGGATCATACCCACCTTTACGTGCCACCTCGGTCATATTATTGCCATATTGATCGAGGAGGCTGCCTTTGCCGTTCTGACCATTCCTGCCACCATTACTGCCACCCATCTGTGGACGATTGATATTAGCAGCATCGAACCCACTGCGCTGCTGGAACTGACGAAAGATATTATCTAAGTCGCCCCAGCCACCGTTATAAGGGTTGTTGTCATTTGAGTAATTACTATTTTCAATGGTTTCTTGATCACTCTCTTTGCCGGTCACAACTTCATAGTAGCAGGGTTGGCACAAGTTAATGGCTTTCCGCTGTCCGTTGACATTCGCATACATGTGAATGGCGGCTTCGCGTTTGCCGCAACGTTGACATAGCATACAGTCACGCTCCTTTGTTATCGATTAGGTCAAACAATGGCGTTCTAGAGGGGTCCGACGTGAAAAGAGGATGGAATGCACCCGACTCATGCCTGGACGTCTGTCTAGAACATGTTTGACTAAATTTGACCTTACAACGTTTATTATAGACCGTTTACGTACGACACTCAAGTGAAATGACTCCGGTTGGTCGAGGAGAGGAGGCTGTTTTATAGGTCCACGCGTTTCCAGGAGGGCGCATCCAAACTCATCACTTTAATATGAAGAAAAGGCGAGTTTACCCTAATAACATAGGCTAAGACTTGTCTAGAAAGCCCTTTTAGTGTTAAGCTTAGTCTGTAAACTTTGCGATCATTGCTGAGTCATGATGGCACAAGTCTCACTCTAGTAGTGAAAAAAGATATTGAAGGAGAGTATCAATATGGAAAAGAAAGATTTTATCGTAACTGCAGAAACAGGTATTCATGCACGCCCAGCTACTTTATTAGTACAAACGGCAAGCAAATTTGAATCAGAAATCAAATTGGAATACAAAGGTAAATCTGTGAACTTGAAATCCATCATGGGTGTTATGTCTCTCGGCGTTGGCCAAGGTGCAGATGTAACCATTACTGTTGAAGGTGACGACGAAGCGGACGCAATGAAAGCTATCGAAGAAACCATGAAAAATGAAGGGTTATCTGAATAAGATGCAAGCATTGAAAGGAATCGGCGCTAGCGATGGGATTGCCATCGCTAAAGCTTTTTTATTAGAACAACCTGATCTGTCTGTTGAAATTACCAAGTCTGGAGAAGGTAGCGAAGAAATTAGTCGTTTGCATGAAGCGATTGAGCAGAGTCGCGACGAAATCCAAAAAATTAAAGCGATTGCGTCTGAACGTCTTTCTGAGGAAGAAGCAGAAGTCTTTGAAGCACATTTGACGATGCTCGGGGACCCTGAACTTATCGCCAGCTATGAATCCGCTATCAATGACGAAGGGTTGAACGCACAGTCTGCCGTTAAGAAGAGTGCAGATATGTTCATCCAAATGTTCCAAGCGATGGAAGACAATCCTTACATGCAGGAACGTGCCGCTGACGTAAAAGATGTGACGGATCGTGTCATTGCGCATTTGATCGGTGCTAAAATCCCTAACTTGGGTTTGATCAACGAGGAATCCGTGGTCATCGCCAACGACCTCACTCCAAGTGATACCGCACAGTTGAACGACTACGTAAAAGGGTTCGTGACCGACGTGGGTGGACGTACCTCTCACTCTGCGATCATGGCGCGCAGCCTCGAAGTTGCAGCGGTTGTTGGGACTGGTGACGCCACCGCTCAAATTAACGACGGTGACACTGTGATTGTCGACGGTTTTTCTGGTGAAGTGATTATCAACCCAGACGAAGAAACTATCGCCAAATACGAAGCACAGGCTAAACAATTCGCTGAACAAAAACGGGAATGGGAAAAATTAAAAGATGCCCAATCACAATCCAAAGACGGGAAGACATTCACGATTGGTGCAAATATCGGTTCACCAAAAGACTTGCCTGGTGTCCATGAAAATGGCGCAGAAGCAGTTGGTTTGTACCGGACCGAATTCCTCTACATGGATTCTGATGAACTGCCATCTGAGGAAGACCAATTCGAAGCCTACAAGAAGGTACTCGAAAGTCTTGACGGCAAGCAAGTCATTATCCGTACCATGGATATTGGTGGGGACAAACAACTCCCTTACCTTGCATTGCCACAAGAAATGAACCCATTCCTCGGCTACCGTGCAATTCGTGTCAGCTTGGATCAAGACCACATCTTCCGTACTCAATTGCGTGCGTTATTGCGTGCATCCGCTTACGGACGTTTGGGCATCATGTTCCCAATGATCTCCAATCTGATGGAATTCCGCCAAGCAAAATCCATCCTAGAAGAAGAAAAAGCAAAATTAGTGGATGAAGGAGTTAAAGTCGGTGATGATGTCGAAGTCGGTATCATGATCGAAATCCCTGCAGCTGCCATCTTGGCTGACCAATTCGCTAAGGAAGTGGACTTCTTCAGTATTGGAACGAACGACTTGATCCAATACTCCATGGCTGCGGACCGTTTGAATGAACGCGTTTCTTACCTTTACCAACCATACAACCCATCTGTTTTACGTTTGATCAAATTCGTGATCGAAGCTTCTCACAAGGAAGGTAAATGGACCGGCATGTGTGGAGAAGTTGCAGGCGACCAAACTGCGCTTCCAATTCTCGTAGGTATGGGCTTGGATGAATTCTCCATGTCTGCTACCTCCATCTTGAAATCCCGGAGCTTGATGGCACAATTGACGGTTGCTGACTGCGAAGAACTCGCACGTAAAGCCGTTGAAGAATGCAAGACCTCTGATGAAGTTGAAAAGATGGTAGAAGACTTCAAACAAACCCTCTAAGAAGAATCAATAACCCCTCTCTGTTGAGGACAATGAATCGGCACAAGGATAACACCTTGTGCCGTTTTTTTCGTGTATACAAAAAAGTCCTTCCCGTGGTCCATGAATCAGTCAATGATCCTTAGCATGGGGAGGTTCACTCAAAATGATTATACCTGATGATCCTTCTTCTGCAGGGCATATTGATACAGTTTTTCCGCATTCTTGAAGGAGGTATTATCCAATTTCGCTTCGTTCAATCGTAATCACTGAATCACGGAAGCAGTGACACCTGACCCCTTTGAAATTTGATAATCAGACTCGGAACGCTTGAGTAATGCTTCAATGGTTGCTCTCATATCCATCTTCTCACCTCCCTCACACTCTATCCCACATGAAAAATCGCATGCAGTCAAGCCCATTAATAATCCTCTGATCACTTCTAACCTCATTTAGCGAAATGCCCACTGATATATCTACTTTTGGGTGTTCACTGCTGCCATTAAGAGACTCTCACAAAAATATTTTTATAAACTTATAAATGAACAACCCTTGATAGCATCGCATTCTTAACGTCACTAGTGATTGAATCAGATTTAATCACAAAAATAATGGTTAAACTTTTTGGGAGAAATCTCGCCTATAGAGGTGTCGTTGGTACCGGTCAGACGACAAGAAAATTATCTCTAAGGAGGAGAAAATTATGAAGACATTTGTATCTGCGAAATTAACGATGGTGACTGAGGATGAAGCGACGAAGAAGAAAGGACGCCTCACGCTCGGACATGTGAGTGAAGCAATGAATGACGATCAGGAGAAAGCGGTACTAGATGCGATTGCACCCCTCATGAAGGATCCGGTCATTGAGAAGACCGAAACCCGCGTCTACAGCCTCTAATCAATCAGAAGGGAGTAATGAATCATGGCTACTACAACCACTAAACATCTAGAATTACAATTCCGTAACGACAAGAACCAATTGAAGAAAATCACACTGAACCAACCGAAACCCGATGTGAATGCAGATCAGGCGAAACAAGCACTGGAAACCATTCAACAAACAGGTGGATTCTTGGATGATGAGGGATTGAACCTCTATGCGACGGTGGAGGGAGCAGTCTATGTAACCCGCACCGTGGATGATATCTACCAAGCTGAACAACCAGAAGAGAATTAATCATTTATTGATGTTGATTGAACAGCAATCTCCCCGCGCTACTCTTTGTGGCGTGGGGGAGAAGGAGGTGACGAGATGGATTTGATCACATTGGGTGGTTACGCGAGTGCATTGAGTGCCGTTATCAGCGTACTAGTCTTACTATACCGCTTGTTTTCGGGGCTGGAACATCTACTCACAGACATCCAATTAATCGCACAAACCGTAACCTTACTTGAGGAAAAACAACACCAATTAGAACAGGAATTAACACGCCAGGCAGAGCGTTTAGACATCACGTTACAACAACTTCATCGTCCCATTGAAGGGGTGAAACAGGGATGACTAATCAACAATATAACCGTCTCAAATGGATGGTTGTGATCGCATTGCCTGCAACGATCGGTCTCATTCAGGGGATAGGAGAGATCCTAGAGTGGGAGTATACGACGATGACGGTTGAAATTATCAGTGTTATCACCGTATTTCTCGGGACCTTACTCCAGCAGTCAACGAAGAAGTATTGGAAGGAGTTACCACATGATCACACAAGAAGCGTTCATCAAACAAGTCAAACGGATGCTAGGAACGATGCAGGGGGATCAGCGCCATCAGATGTTAGTGAGAGATTATAACCAAGTGACACCTTATCCACGTGGGTATCCGGTGAAACTGACGGACGACTGGTGCGATATCTTCGTGACGGTAATGGGGGATCGCGCGGGAATGAGCCATGCGATCGGCCGCGAATGTAGCGTCAAGCGTCATGTGGATTGGTTCCGGCACCACGGCATCTGGATCGGACGTGCCACACCACGCATGGGGGACATTGTGACATTTGACTGGAACGGCGATCAGTGGCCGGATCATATCGGAATTGTTACAGCAGTCGAAAAGAATATGATCACCACCATTGAGGGCAATGCGGCGGGGGCCGTGCGTGAACGCCAATACAGTCTGAATGCGGGGGTCATCTACGGGTACGCGCGCCCGAATTATCTAGCGGATCCCTCAAATACCCTCATCCAGGCAATCCTGGACGGTCGATGGGGCAACGGGGACGAACGGATTCAACGGTTGGAGCGTGCCGGCTACAATTATGCGGCGGTTCAGGATGCAGTCAATGCGGTCATCGCCCATCCACCGCTGTTCATGATCGCAAAAACCGCCAAACGTTGGGCGACCGGAGAATGGCTTGCCAACTGGGTCAAGGGGCAAACCTTCTCTGTGAAACAAACCCGCTACAACCAGGGGCAACGCGAGTATCTCCTCATGAACGGCACTGTTCCGCTTGGATGGATCAAGGCAACAGATGGTCAAATCAAAGTATAAGACATGCCTACTCAGTGGATTTCAACGATGGCAATCAATGGATTCCTAGCTCACCACATCACTAAAAAATTTGGATAAAAATCTGATAAAAAGCTGGATTAATGTAGAATTAGTGATATAATTATTCTAACATAAATGACTAAAGAATATAAATATAAAATGTGGCCATTATGATCCGATTGGCTGCAGAAACAACAGTGAGGAGGTATACATATGGTTGCCACTGTGGCAGGAGGATTTGACAATGAGTTTTTTGAGACGTTACTGAAGCGATATGAACGTCTCATTCATTACACGTTGTCACGAGCGGCGATTGCTCAAACGGTTTCTGATTATGACGATTTAGCGCAGGAGTTGCGGTTGAAGCTCTGTGATATCGCCCTTATTGCGCCGTGTCATCCGCTGGCAGAATCGGCTCGTTTTACTGGATTTGCGAAACCACGGCTGTATCACTATCTGATTGATCTTCGGCGTGGACATTATCGTAAGCGTTCCCACTATTCGAGTGATGCGTGGCTTGAGGAGACCGCGTGGGAGGTTGGGTGTGACCAGCAGGAGGAGTTGTTGACGAGGAGCGTGATTAATCAGACACGTGCAGGATTAGATGAGGAGGAGCAGCAATTGTTCGATCGTCTCGTGTTGGATGATTGGACGCTGAAGGAAATTGCAGAGGACATGCATCTCTCCATTGCTGCCATCTCAAAACGTCGCGCCCGCCTCAGATGGCACCTGCGCCCATTATTGAGAACCTATCAGAATGAATAAACAGAGGAAAACCATATGAAATAATGATGAAAATGGGTCTGTAAAAAGTCCCTAAACCAAAAAGGAAGGATCCAATTTTTACGGAATCTTTCCTTTTTTAGTGAAAACGAAAATCTTTTCTTTTATAATGGTAGTAACTACAAAGCTGTTAAGGGGGAGCAAAGGATATAACTCACTAGATTGTTGATTAGTATTTAATTTAGGTCATGATATGCATCAAATTACCACCATTCACTTAATACCTGTGAACTACAATAGAAGCTTAACTTATTTGAGTTATGCATTATAATGCATGCAAAAAATAGGAGTTCGCTTTGAAAACTACTACTCAAAATTTCTAAAAGGAAGTAGGAGATCTTACATGAAGTACTTTGCTTGCAAAGAACTGGTACATTAGACTACGTATTTAATCAAATGGAAAGATTTTATCAAAATAGAAACGAAAATGCGTGAAATGAAAAAAAAGATTAGAGGATTAAAGCGTAAATGGAAACAAATGATGGTCAATTTGGATAGATTAGCTGAAACAACTAATGATACCAGCGATGAAATTTTCATTGCGGAGTCATTCGACTACTTTAATAGGAAGATATCTAAGCCATATAAAATCGAATTATTTGAGAAGTTATTAAATATACTCGGCGCTAAACAAAAAAGCGGTGATAAGCGATGTTATTTACTATGGTATATTCCAGATGATATATTTGAATCAATAATTCTTATCTTTGATGGATTTAATGAATTAGAGGTTTTTTTAAAAGAAAGGAACCATAATGTTGTAGACACTGATAATTATCGGTTAGTTCTAAGTGAAGGCAAACTAACGGAAAGTTATATAAATGACAGAGTAAAAAATGAAGAAATGGTATCAGTAATAGCAACAATAGATAATGAGGGATTTTTAGATAAAGTGCCCTTGGTATTAATAGCTAGTGAACAAATTATTTCTGTTGTAAAAAAAGAGTTGAAGTAAATTGACACATACCAGAAAAATAGATCAGTTGACAGAAGCCATAGAATCAGTACAATGAACTCTTGTGATAAATGTTCGGCTTTCACAATTGGTTAGACGGAAAAGTGGGGGGCAGGAAATTATAAGATATAAAAAGGCATCAGTAGCAAATATCTCCAGTTGCCATCCACCTCCTCTTCAAATTTATGAATAAAAAATGAAAAAGCGGTGGTTTTAGCTTATTGATTACGTGAAAGCTATCTATACTAGATAAAGGTAAAAAGCAGTGGACGGAAAGGAGTGGAAAAAGTGCGGATAACGAAGAACATGTTGATGGGAATCGGACTCGGATTATCATTATTAATAGTTAATCCAGGGGAGGCCTCAGCCGATACAATGGATGCAGCTACAAGGATAGATGCAACTGTGAAGCAAGAGCAGACTACGCCAGCGTGTGCTATCAAAGGGCAGGCGGACGAGCAGCTGGATGATGCGGATGATTTCTTGGAACATGCCCTCCCAGTGAGACAGCAGATGATGGAGCAGCAACAGTCTGTCCAATATCTGTCTGAACAAACGTCTGTAGAATCCGCATTGTCCGAGGAGAAGGCCTCCCTCCAACAAAAATTGGATACGCGCGATCTGTCGACAACAGATCATGAGCAGTTCCAATCTGCCATTCAAGCGGCAGGGAGTGTGGAGGTGCTCTATCAGATTGAATGTGAGATGGAGGATGCGTCAACGTCCCTATCCATGCCACTCGTTACACTCATTCCAGCCAACATGGTGCATGCCTCTACGAATGAGGAACAGACCGAAACAGCCAATAGCGCTCAATCCGTGAAACCGGCATCCGCACGTCCAGTTGAATCCAAACAGGTAACTCCTGTGAAGTCAACGCCCAAACCAGTTGCTCAACCAACAGCTGCCACATCCTCAAACCCAGCAGAGGGGACAGAGATAGCAGCGGCGAATCTGTCCACACAGTCAGCCGAGAATCAGACAGACGCATCAAAGCAGGCAGAAAAATCTAATCAGCCACAATCACGGGCAGTCATTGCTTCGGTTCAAGCAACAAATAATGAGATGATTACTCTCATTCCGCCCGCACCTCGGCTCAATATGTACCTCGGCATTGGGCCCTTGTTGTCCTTGATTGGCGCGTTAATCGCATTTAAGCATTAAAAAGCATGGCGAGAAATAATTATCACCTACATTCGTAAAAATGATGAATGTATTGATAAAACAACTGAAATCATAAATAATACCTATCGTTCACAAAAAGTTCTTGCTTATTCTATGAACGATAGGTATTATTGTTGTAGAGCTTTAGTGATACGCACCATCCATGGATTAGGGATGGCTAGTATATTATATTGGTATGTTAGTATATTGAGAGAAATCCTTTAGGGAGGAAGTTATTATGGAATTAAAGAAGTTAGGCTTGGGGTTAGCTTCTGTTGCGGTTGCAGCTACGTTAGTTAACAACGGTGCTGTTAAAGCAGCTGAAAATGAAAACGTGGACACTACGCCAAAAGTAACCGAAACAGCTGAAGATCAAGCTGCTAAAGATCTCGCAGCTAAGAAAGCAGCATTGATTGCTAAATTAGACTCCAGCTCTTTACCATCTGGTCGTGTTTATGAATTAACACAAGAAATCAAAGCAGCTAAGACATTGGATGCATATAAAGCAGTTGAAGCTAAAGTGCTCAAGGAACTCGAAGCTGTGAAGCCAGAACAAAATACTGATAAAGAACTTGAAGCTAAGAAAGCAGCATTGATTGCTAAATTAGACTCCAGCTCTTTACCATCTGGTCGTGTTTATGAATTAACACAAGAAATCAAAGCAGCTAAGACATTGGATGCATATAAAGCAGTTGAAGCTAAAGTGCTCAAGGAACTCGAAGCTGTGAAGCCAGAACAAAATACTGATAAAGAACTTGAAGCTAAGAAAGCAGCATTGATTGCTAAATTAGACTCCAGCTCTTTACCATCTGGTCGTGTTTATGAATTAACACAAGAAATTAAAGCAGCTAAGACAATGGATGCTTTCAAAGAAGTAGAGGCTAAAGTACTTAAAGAACTTGAAGCTTTGAAACCAGATAAAGACGACAACCAAGATAATGACAAACCGGAAACACCAGCAGTCAAGGAATACACCGTTAAATATGTTGTAAAAGACAAAGACGGTAAAGAGGTTAAAGTCCTTCAAACCGAAACTTGGAATGACTGGAAAGCAATGGAACAAGGCTCTGTTGTTGTTGCTAACAGCTACATGAAGGAATACGGTAACTGGGATGTTATTGCAACCGCTGAAGGGTTAACCTATGTCTTCACTCAGAAAGAAGAAACTCCAGATACCCCAGCAGTCAAAGAATACACCGTTAAATATGTTGTAAAAGACAAAGACGGTAAAGAAGTTAAAGTTCTTCAAACCGAAACCTGGAATGACTGGAAAGCAATGGAACAAGGCTCTGTTGTTGTTGCTAACAGCTACATGAAGGAATACGGTAACTGGGACGTGATTGCAACGGCTGAAGGGTTAACCTATGTCTTCACCGCTAAGGAAGATACGCCATCAACCCCAGATAAACCAGAAACCCCAGATAAACCTGGTACACCTGACAAGCCATCAACACCTGATAATAAACCAGGTAAAGAAGATGGCAAAGAAGACAGTAAAGAAGAACACAAAGGTCATATCGACAACAAGACCGATAAGACCAATAAGACTGACAAGAAAGAAAACAAAGCTAAAGCCAACAAGAAACAAATGAAGAAGAACGCAGCGAAACTGCCACAAACAGGCGCAACCGCAGCTGGCTTAGGACTCGGCTTGACACTGTCTGCAGTTGGTTCTGTCTTCGCCTTCAAGAAACGTCAATAATCAGTGTTAAGTAATACGACTGATTAGGTTTGTCTGTTCAAACGAGAAAGGAAGCCTCTCCCATTTTTTGGGGGAGGTTTTTTGATGGGGAGGACGACACTACAATAAACAGATACCTCTTTGCAGTGGGCTAGATGGTCGGTATAATAGGAAAGAGTGAGCCTCTATCATAGAAGAGAGCTGGCCAAGAGAATGAGGCTAGCATAGCGAATGAACGACTGAATGACGCATTCTCTCATAAGAAAGGATTAATGAATCATGACGACACATCAAGAAACGGGCAATGAACCCGCCCACAACGCCAACTATCACAAGGCGCACGTGATCGCAAGTGAGGATGGCACATTGAATATTGAAAATCAGCGTTTCATCGTGAAATATAAACAGAGCGAACAAGCACTGGACCTCGATGCCCTGGCAGAGCGCTACATGCCACTGTTCGATCTCTATGACTATGTGGTGGGAGATTGGAGTTACGGGCAATTGCGCCTCAAGGGATTCTACGCGGACGATACCCCCAATGTTCCCCTCGACAAAACCATCACTCATCTGCCGGACTACTTACTCGAGTTTTGCAGTTTTGGGTGCGATTATTTCGTGCTGGAACATGAGCGGAGTGACACCGAGCGCAAGGAGCAGCTGAGCCGTGTGAAGGACAAGAGCCAGCAGAACTTCCAAGAGCGTAAGCAGCAGAAGAAACAACACAAGAAGCAGAACAATCGCCAGCGTCGCAATCGTAAACAATCTTCCTTTAACGGGTCGCGCCATCAGCACAAGAAGAAAAAATCACGTCACTTTGCGATTCAGGAAAAGAAGAATAAAAACGAAGCAAATCACGGTAAGAAGCATGTGAAGAAAGCTTTCGAGATTCACTAAGAAAAGCAGGTGAAATGAACAAAAATGAAAGGATTATTTATTGATTTAGACGGGACGATTTACCGAGGCAGTGAGCGGATTCCAGGCGCAGCTGACTTTATCCGTGCGCTCCAGGAAAGAGATATCCCTTTCCTGTTTGTGACGAACAATGCGACCCGAAGTCCCGACGTGGTCGCCGAGGCGCTACGGAGCGAGCATGCGATCGATGTTCCCGCTGAGCAGATCTATACGAGTGTGGACGCCACCATGTACCAACTCCACCAGCTGAAACAAAAATATCAATGGGAAGAGGTTACCGCATTTGCGATTGGGAGTGAGTATCTCCATCAGTCGTTATTAGATAATGACATTACGATTCACCAAGAAACCACCGACACGAGTGAACAAGTGGTGATTGTGGGGCTCGATTTCCAGGTAGATTATCGAACACTCAGTGAGGCCGGGCTGGCATTACAGAATGGAGCGGAATTCCTGTTGACGAATCCAGACCTGCAGCTGCCGAGTGAACGCGGCTACTTGCCAGGGAATGGGACGCTGGGGAACCTCCTTCAGTCCGCGAGTGGGGTAGAGTACACCGTCTGCGGAAAACCGGCCGTGAATTTCGTGTCCGGAGCGCTCGATCGCCTGCAGCTGAGTAGAGACCAGGCAATTTTTGTGGGAGATAATCTCTTCACGGATATTCAGGCGGCGATCAATGCGGGCGTGGAGTCACTCTTGATGGAGACAGGGATCCATAATTACACGGACGCCAAGAATTTAGATATTCATCCGACAACGATTCTTCCAGATTACCAAACGCTTCTTAGTGAAGGCTGGTTGGATCAACTATGAGCGCGCGCAATCTCTTTGAACGCACAATTGAAGGGATCATCCAGTGTGTCTGGGCGATCACAGGAGGAGTATCTTTCACACTCCTCTTTTCCCCGCTATTACTGGCAGGGACGCTCATCACCACCGGGACACTGACTACGGTGCCGTGGTCGTTGGGGCTGATTATGAAGAATTATTTTCAGTTATTGGCCTATCTGATCTTTCCTTGGGTGAGTGCGCTCAAGATGACGGATTTTCCGACGAGTCCGAGTGCGGCACTGCATTTCATGGAGGTCAAGCACCTCTTCTGGTTTGCATTGGTTGGATTTGTGATGGCGAGCGGGATTTTATTCTTCTGGATTCAGTGGCTACGCGTGGAACGCCGACACTGGCTGATGACTCGTTCCATTCGTGTGGCTGAATGGTTGCCCGTGATCTTCTTTGTGTTAGTTCTGGTATTAGGGTTTGACACGGTCTTTGTCGGGTTCCATCATTTATTCTTCCATAATAATGCGTGGCTGTTTGATCCGGCGACAGATCCGATCATCGAGGTATTAACCGAGACGTTCTTTCTGATTTGCGCAGTCATGGTGGTTGTGGTCTACGAGGGCGAACTATGGTGGCTGAAACATTCCATTCTAAAGCGTTGAGTCGCTCCGATGAATATGTTAAACTGGTTTTGTTAGATTTATCCTGAGATGAGGGTTAGTATGCAGAAATTATTATTAACCGCCATGATCGTGATCTCTGTGCTCATGATTCTAGCGGTTGTGATTCAGCCAGCAAAGAATAGTTCATCCGCGAATATTACGGGATCCACGGAGGCGCTCGGTGGCCGTAAGAAGGCGCGGGGATTAGAAGCAGCCATGGATCGGGTCATTCGTGTATTGGGTGTGCTCTTCATGGTCATTGCGATTGCGTTGGCGAAATTAGCGTTATAAGATAATCATCACAAACCTGGGATATTTTCCTGGGTTTTATTTTTGGAGTGAATTTGAGTGCTGTAACACTTGTTCAAGAGATGAATAGGCCCCGTTCATCCATCATCATGAAAACTACTAAAACACGGATACCAATAGAAAGGAGCAGGCGATGAAATTACCAGAGTCTTTTGAGTTTAAGGGAGGCAAACGGGCGGTCCTCCTCCTCCATGCCTATACCGGATCAACTGTCGATATGCGCTTGATGGGGCGGGGGCTGAATCGTGAGGCCAATTACACTACCATGGGCATTAATTTCACGGGACATGCGACGGGAAAGATTGAAGACGTTCTGACCGCGACCCCAGCAGACTGGGTGAAAGACACCTGGGACGCCATCCATACCTTAGAGGAACAGGGCCACAACCAGATTGCGATCTTCGGATTGTCACTCGGAGGACTAGTGGCTCTTCGCGTGATGTTGGATGATCCGACGCCATTTGTTGGGGGCGGGAATTTCAGTACGCCGGTGCTCCAGACAACTATTGAACAAACCAACGTCCCAGCTGCTTACTGGGAATTTGCGGCAATTAATTGGCGCCAGCGTGGATATAATGACGCGGAAATTGAGGAACGGCGCCTTGAGATCGAACCAGCCTTCAACCAGTCGATTGAACGGATCGATCAATTGAGTGAGAGTGTTCGAATGGATCTTTCTACCTTCCACTTGCCGTATTTCATTGCGGCGGGTGAGGAGGATGAACTCGTCGATCCCGATGTCGTGCAATCGCTCTATGGCACATTGAAACGTCAACAAGTGCCTGTTGAGAGTCATCGTTATGTGAACAGTAAACATGCCCTGACAGTTGGCAAAGAACACAAACAGGTGGAGCAGGACGTGATTCATTTCTTAGATCAACTAGATTGGGAGGAATAATTTGAAGACCGATCAGCCATTAAAAGAACGTCTATTATCATTACTCAAAGAAACCGACACACCACTCGCATTAGCGGAGATCAATGAACAACTAGGCGGGACAGACGGTAAGGATTACACCGCGCTCGCTAAACTTGTCGTGACACTCGAACGCAAGGGCGAACTCATCCTTTCTGAAAGTGGGAAAGTCTCACTGCCACTCCTTCATCGTCAGTTTGAGGGGCTCTACAACCAGAACAAAAAAGGCTTCGGGTTCGTGCGTTTAGGCGAATCTGAGAGCGATATTTTTGTCCCACGCGAATCCACCCATGGAGCGATGAACAATGATGAAGTCGTGGTGGTCGTGACCGCAGAGGGAGACGCCAGCCAAAACCAAAATCCAGAGGGCGAAATCGTCCACATCAAAGAACGAAATGTCAGCCAGCTCACTGGTGAATTCATCCCTTACAATGACCGCTTGCGCAAACAAACAGGTTATATTGGGGGTGTTAAACCGCTCAACAAGGGATTGGATCAAATGACCTGCTTCCTCTCTGACAAGGGGCTCCATCCAGTTGAGGGGGAAATTGTGGTCGTGGATATTACTGAGTATCCAACCGCAGAGGAGCCTTTCCAAGTGGTGGGGGTCGCCAAACAATCACTCGGACACAAGGATGAACCGGGCGCAGACATCCTCGCGATTCTCTCCATGTTTGGTATTCCAAGCGAATTCCCTGAAGACGTCCAAGCCGAAGCCGAGGCCGTCCCAGAAACCATTACCGATCAGGAACGCCGAGGACGGATGGATTACCGCGACGCTCTCACGATTACGATTGATGGCGCCGAGTCAAAGGATTTGGACGACGCCATTGCGCTCAAAACGCTCGAGAATGGGAATTATGAGCTCGGGGTCCACATTGCGGACGTCTCCCACTATGTCACGGAGGGGAGCGCGATCGACCGTGAAGCACTGAACCGCGGGACGAGTGTCTATCTGACGGATCGTGTGGTGCCGATGTTGCCACAACGCCTCTCAAACGGGATCTGCTCCTTGAATGAGGGACAAGAACGCTTAACGATGAGTTGTGTGATGGAGATCACTCCAGATGGACGAATTGTTGATTACCAAATTGGCCCAAGCTTGATCCAATCTGACCACCGCATGACCTATAAAGACGTGAACACACTCTTGGCAGGGGACGATACGGAACTGGAAGCAAAGTACAGTGACATTTTGCCGATGTTACGGGGCATGGCTACCCTCCATAACCGCCTAGAGGGCAACCGTCATCAGCGGGGTGCGATTGATTTCGATACGCCGGAAGCGAAAATTATTGTCGATGAGGACGGACATCCAACTAATATTCAGGTGCGTGAGCGTGGTGTTGGTGAACGGATGATTGAGTCCTTCATGTTAGCCGCCAATGAAACGGTGGCCCATGAATATACGAAACGGCATCTGCCTTTCTTATTCCGGATTCACGAATCACCGGATGAGGAGCGGATCAAGAACTTCCAGGTCTTCGCGCAGACGCTCGGGGTACAGATGTCTCTCACAGACGGCAAAGCCACACCGAAAGATCTCCAACAAGTTTTGGCGCGTGTGGAGGATAAACCATTCCGTCCAGTGATTCAGATGATGTTACTGCGGAGTATGCAGCAGGCACGGTATGATGTGGAACCCGTGGGACATTACGGGATTGCGGCTGAGGACTACACGCATTTCACCTCACCGATTCGCCGTTACCCAGACCTGATCGTGCATCGCTTGATCCGCAAATATCTCACCACTACGCCGAATGAACAGGAACAGGAGGCGTTAACAGAGGAACTCCAAGACATTGCGAGCCAATCCTCCAAGATGGAACGGCGCAGTATTGACGCTGAACGGGAAACTGACAGCCTCAAGAAAGCTGAGTATATGCAGGATCAAGTCGGGAATGAATTCGACGCGATTGTCAGCTCCGTTACAAACTTCGGGATGTTTGTTGAACTCGCAAACACCGTTGAGGGGCTCATTCATCTCTCCACGATTCACGAGGACTACTTCAATTTTGACCGGGATCATCTCCTGTTGATTGGTGAACACACCGGGAAAATCTACCACATTGGGGATCCCGTGCGCGTGAAACTCATCTCCGCAGATCCAACGACGCGTCAGATTGATTTCCAACTGGTGAAGGACGAGAAGAAGACGCATGCCAATCGTCCAAAATCAAAAGGGCGGCGGAAACCAACGCCTGGTAAGAAGAAACCAGGCAAAGCAGGGCAAGGTAAGAAAAAAACGTCCAACCACAAAGGCAAAAAAGGTGGCTATAAAGAGAGTCCGCATAAAGGTAAGAAAACGAACGGCAACAAACCAAACAAAACCAACAAGCACTCGAAACGTAAAGGCAAACGAAAAGGTGCGAACTTTAAGATCAAGAAGCGCTAAGACGCTGTGAGAAAAAGATAGGTGCTTTTCAAAAGAGAGAGTGTGTAGATTTCTAAAAGTAAGCGTAATACTCGTGAAGTAACCATCTTTTATCAAGAAAGGAGGAATTCTGGATGGCCAAGAAACCGCATGAACAACCAGCGCTCGCTACGAATCGCAAGGCGCGCCATGATTATACGATTGAGGATACAATCGAAACGGGAATTGTACTCTCAGGAACGGAAATCAAATCGGTACGCCAAGGCAAGGTCAATTTGAAGGATGCCTTCGCCCGGGTGGAACAAGGCGAGGTGTGGGTGTATGGTATGCACATCAGCCCATTCAAGGAGGGGAATCGGTTCAATCTCGATCCCATGCGTCAGCGCAAACTCCTGCTCAAGAAGAAGGAAATTCATCGACTCGAAAAAAAGGCGCAGGAGACGGGGTATACATTAATTCCCTTGAAAATGTACATCAAAAGGGGTTATGCTAAAGTGCTACTCGGCATCGGTCGTGGGAAGAAACAATTTGATAAACGTCGGAGTATCAAAGAACGCGACATGAAGCGGTCGATTGATCGAGCAATGAAAAATTACGGCTAACTGATTAGCCAGCCAAGAAAGGTAGAGAGGTGAAAGAGATGTCAAAAGGTGTCACTATTTATTTTATGCGTCATGGCGAAACCTATCTGAATCGCTATAATCGCATGCAGGGGTGGGCAGATGCTCCCCTGACAGATCGCGGGATTCGAGATGTTGAGCGCAGTGCCATGGGATTAGCCAATGTCAAATTCTCAGGCATCTATACGAGCGACTTGCAGCGGGCGGTGCGCACAGCAGAAATCGTGCAGTCCTACAACAACCAAACCGCCCACACCCTAGAAATTATCAAGAAACCGGAATTCCGCGAAGAGTTCTTTGGGAGTTTCGAAGGGCTAGAGGCCGAACCAATTTGGGACGAAATGATCGAATATGTGAAGACGCATTATCCAGAGAAGAATCGCTTTAGTACGGATGCCGTCAGAAATGAGATTAACGCCTTTCACACTCTTGATCCAATGCATGAGGCAGAGAACTTCCAAGCATTCTGGTCGCGCGTAGAGTTGGGGTTGATTGATGTGGTGACCCGTCACCGTGAAACCGATCAGAACATCCTCGTGGTGAGTCACGGCATGACGATCCGTAACATGGTCCATGAACTCATCCCAGAATTCTCACTTGGGAGTTTCCTCGATAATGGGAGCGTGTCAATCATTCGCTACCAGGACGGAATGTATCATCTGGATGCCTATAACCAAACCACACACTTCGCGATTGATGATGCAGTGGAAGCTTCACGTCGGAATGCAAAACGTCACGGGGAGACATTGATTCATTAACGGTTCATCCACCGCAAGCCGGCTGGGAGAGCGAATGGCTTGCGTCGTGGGGATTGATCCGATATAATTAATATTTGTAAATGGGGCTGTTATTGGATTCGACAGGCATGATTCAAAGTACAGCTACTGCCCGGAGGTGACGGCTCCGTTAAAAACGTCAACCTAAATTTTAATTGACAAACAAGAAAGTCAATCTTTAGCTTTCGCTGCTTAGTCAGCGAGCTAAGATCTGCCTAGCATCGTCCATGTGTTAGTGTCAGGTCCTATTGCAGTGGAATACGCCTAATCACTTCCACCTGGAGTGACGGGAAGAGATTGATCAGGTTCGCAAGCGAAGTCGGTTTGTTTATTCGCCGTTCGTGCGCTCAACTAAGCAATAAACTATGGTGGTAAACGTTGTAACGTTTGACATGTCTGGACAGGGGTTCAAATCCCCTCAGCTCCATACCCCAACCGCTACTCAGAGAAACCGTTTAGAGATTTCTTTGAGGAAGCTAGGACGAGTAGAAGATGGGTCTTGGGATCTGTCTTCTACTTTTTTGTTTGACGAAATGAGGGAAGCTGAGATTTTCTTAAAAATAGCCTGCAAGTAGCATGATCATTCGTTAGCGTGCTACACTGGAGGAGCAATAGACATTAGAGGAGGATGAGCGATGGAATTTGGAGAGAAAACAGTTCGCAAGCGCACGATTTTTGATGGTCAGCTGATTCGTCTGGAACAACACGAGGTCGAAACGCAGGCCGGTAATCTGGCTGAACGCGAGGTGATCCGCCATCAGCCCGCTGTTGCGATCGTGGCATTCAATGATGAGGGAAAAATTGCGATGGTACGTCAATACCGTAAAGCAATTGAGCGCGCGATATTGGAGATTCCAGCTGGGTTGATTGAACCGAATGAGGATTGGTTGTTCGCAGCTAAACGCGAATTCGAGGAGGAAACCACCTATAGTGCGAACCACTGGGAGAAATTGGTCGGTTTCTATGTGTCTCCAGGTTATCTGGATGAATATCTGATGCTGTATCTGGCAATGGACCTCGAAAAAGTAGCCGACCCACGCCCGCAAGACCAGGATGAACATCTGGAGTTAGAGTGGCTCACCTTAGCGGAATGTGAGGATGCGATGGCACGCGAAGAAATTTGTGATGCGAAAACAATTTGGGCGGTGGAATATATGCGCCGCCGTCAATTAGAGGATGAACAGCGTGAGTAAGAAAGATCCACTGGTTACGAGAGAGAGCTATCGCCATGAACGCGAGAAATCGCAGTGGCAGGGCAAATTACGTCAAGCGCTCGGTTGGGATTCAGGAACTAAAAAATCTAAAGATCGGCCGGCAGTGAGCCAAACGACGCAGATGTTCTCGCTGAATCCGGATGATCTTCCTAAACGAAAATCATCTACGAATGCATCTAGCACCAAGCAGTCAGCTAAAAGTACGGCGCGCACGCAATCTCGGACGTCCAATCAGCAGTCCCAGCAATCTCAAGCCAATCAAGCGCACTCCGCCAACCGCCGCCGTCACGCCACCTCTGCCACTCAAGCAGGGGAACGGGTGACGAGCCAGGCAAACCAGTCACAAATAGAGGTGTCCTCATTCTGGACGATCAAGAAGGGAAAGGTAGACCGCTTCCTCAATTGGGGAATTGGTCTCTCACTCTTAGGGATTATCCTAGTGACGTTGATTGCCTTATTTGTTTAACCGAAACGACCTATCCCAACGAACTAATTAAAGGAGACATCTATGAAAATCGCGATTATCGCCGCTTTGACTAAAGAAATTGATTATTATTTGAAAACCATCCCGAACCTCACGCGCCAAACGATTGCTCATGTAACCATCTGGCAGGGAGAATATGCCGGTCATACCCTCCTCATTGCGCAGTCCGGCATTGGGAAGGTCAATGCGGCCATCGCGACGACACTGGTTTCAGAGCAACAACCTGATCTCCTCATTAATACAGGGTCTGCGGGTGCCGTGGATCCGACGCTCGAGGTGGGCGATGTCGTGATTGGGACCGAAACCCGCCACCATGATGTCGATGCGACCGCTTTTGGGATGGCGTTGGGACAAGTCGAAGGGCTACCGGTGACGTTCCCGTGTGATGCTCGCTATGTCGACGCATTAGCAAAGACCGTCAAACAAGGAACAGCAAGTCAGGTGGTTCAAGGCCTGATTGTGAGTGGGGATTCCTTCATTGCTAATCCCGCTAAGGTAAAGTGGCTCCAGACCCATTTCCAAGGGGCTCAGTGTGTCGAGATGGAGGCTGCCTCGATCGGTCAGGTAGCACATCAATTCCAGATTCCGTATCTGGTCGTTCGCGCGATTTCCGATACGGCGAGCCAGGACGCAGATGTGTTGTTTGAGCAATTTATCGATGAAGTCGGCGAGAAGAGCGCACAAACCACCTTGGCGTTTGTGGAACAGCTCGCTTAGGTAGTTAAGCAGCAGGGGAGTTGGGACGATTGATTACCTCTCTCCTGCAGTATTCCCGTTCTCTTGCTCCAAATTTCAGATAACCAAAAAAGGCAACATCCCAACTGTCGATGTCCTAGCTAGGATGTTGCTTTTTAATTATAACTACTTAGCCGTGATTAGCCTTGTAATTTAGCCATCCCGTTCTTCGCAATTTCTTTTAAGGTTGCGGCAGAATCAGCCATGGCTGTGGTTTCACGTTCGTCTAATGGGGCTTCGAGGACGCAAGAAATTCCTTTCGCATTCACGATGGCTGGGGTTCCGATGTAGATGCCATCCAAACCATATTCACCATCCAATGGTGCACCAACAAGGAAGATCGCATTTTCATCACGCGAGATCGCGCGATAAATTCGCAACAAGGCTATTGCAATCCCGTAGAAGGTTGCACGTTTCGCATGGATGATTGCATAAGCTTTGTTACGAATATCATCTTCAATTTTGTAGAGTTCTTCTTTGGTTATGCCTTTTGATTCAGCGAAGTCATAGAGTGGCAAACCACTGATTGTTGCGGAAGAGTAAGTCGCAAATTCGGTGTCCCCGTGTTCACAAATCATGTTCGCGTTCACGTCGAATGGGCTCACGTTGAATTTCTTAATGAGGGCAACACGCAAACGAGAGGAGTCGAGGGAAGTTCCTGAACCGAAGACCTTGTTAGGTGGGAAACCGGACAATTTTTGAACGGCGTAGGTCAAGATGTCTACTGGATTGGCAGCTACTAAGAAGATGCCTTGGAAACCAGATTGAACGATTGGGTTCACGATGGATTGAACAATCTTCAAGTTCTTGTCAACGAGGGCAATCCGGGTTTCACCTGGTTTTTGTGGGGCACCAGCAGTAATCACGACCAAATCAGCGTCCTTGCAGGTGTCGTAGTCTGCGCTGTAGATCATTTTAGGTGCGGTGAAGGCTGTCGCCACCTCTAAGTCCATGGCGTCTCCCACGGTACGTTCTTTGATCACGTCAATGATCGCGAACTCTTCAGCGATTCCTTGTTTTGTCATCGCAAAGGCATAGCTAGAACCCACTGCGCCGTCTCAAACTAATACCACTTTTTGATGAAATTTAGACATGGTAGTCCACTCCTTAAAAATAGATTGATCACTTAATCTCTCAATCAAGTGCTTCTATATATTATAGCCAATTATACACACCAAGGGATAAAAACTTGTGAAAGTGTTTTATGGTAAATAGCTATAGTACCTATAACAACAGGGATAGGGGTGATTTAAGAAACTAGATATTTATCACAAAAGTAGTATAGATCTTTTTATGAAAGTGCAAACATCGCACTTCGTTATATTAAATATAATGAATGTTTTAAGCGATAAATAGCCTAACCAGAGAAGTAGGGGCGGGCTTAGCAGTAGTCCAGGATGTCACAGATTGGAAATGACAAATGTCACGAATGGATGTGGAGGAAAAGAAACGAGGGTGCTTATAAGGAAGTACTAGCTACAAACGCAGAAACCCCGGTATTTCAAGACTAGCGACTGTTTTCACTTGACGGGGGAGCGGAGAATTTGTTATACTGCTCCTTGTGTAAAATAATGCAGCAGGACTAAAGCAAGCTCGTCAACAGTTTACCCACAATGGTGATGCGAGTACCCAGCGGCTGCATTTGGGGAAAGCCCAGGTGGAACTGCACGAATGCGGTTAGTTCAGAGATTATTTTACTCCACAAATTTATCTTATGGAGGAATGACAATGTCTCGTTTTACAGGTTCTAATTGGAAAAAATCTCGTCGTTACGGCATTTCTTTATCCGGTACTGGTAAAGAACTCGCTCGTCGTCCTTACGCACCAGGGGATCACGGTCCTAACCAACGTCGTAAGAGCTTAAGCGAATACGGACTCCAATTACAAGAAAAACAAAAATTACGCTTCATCTATGGTATGACTGAAAAGCAGTTCAGCAACCTCTTCAACAAGGCCGCTAAGATCAAAGAAGGGACCATGGGTGAAAACTTCTTGATCGCTTTGGAACAACGCTTGGACAATGTGGTTTATCGTCTCGGTTTAGCTTCTACTCGTCGTCAAGCCCGTCAGCTCGTAAACCACGGACACATTTTGGTTGACGGTGGACGCGTTGATATCCCATCTTACCACGTAGAAGTGGGTCAAGTGATCAGCGTTCGTGAAAAATCTAAAGACCTCCAAATCATCAAAGACTCTGTTGAAGGTCTCTACGGTCATGTTCCTTACGTTGAATTCGATGCTGACAAGCTCGAAGGTAAATTAGCTCGCTTACCACAACGCGACGAAATGAACCAAGAAATTGACGAATCCCTCGTCGTTGAATACTACAACCAAGTTTAATCTTTTCATTAAGACAACTTTTAGCACTCCCTGTTGGCATCAGCAGGGAGTTTTTGTTTGGCTGCATTCAGGTGCAGGTTATTTGGGACCGGTTACCTGGAGTGAGCGGAAGGTAGCACACACCCACTTTTTTGTGAAAAAATTCATTTTCATCACCAATAGAAGTTATTTTTTTGTTAAGATGGATGTAACGATTATAGAGAGGTGATAGTAGTGAAGCGATGGCTCAAAGGACTGTTGGGTGTGTTAGCGTTGCTCTTAATGTTGACGGGGTGCGCTAACCCCGCTGATAAGAAAAAAGAGGCCGAAAGCAGTGCCTCCAGTTCGGATAAACCCTATGCGGGGCAGACGCTGAATGTGGTTGCGACCTCCGACAAGTATACAAAGCTGTTCGATCGTTTTACCGAGCAGACTGGTGCCAAGGTGGAATTTTTGTCGATGAGTTCCGGTGAAGTGATCTCTCGGACTAAGGCGGAGGGCCAACCCATGGCGGATTTATGGTTTGGTGGGGGACTGGATGCCTTTCTCTCGGCAGATCAGGATGGCCTCCTTGAACATTATGTGAGCCCGAATGCGAAGGATGTGGACGCAGCCTACAAGGATAAGGACGGTGCCTGGATTGCGAAGGGAATTACCGTCGCCGGATTCCTCGTGAATAATGACGTCCTCAAAGAAAAAGGTCTGGATGTCCCAAAAACATGGGATGATCTCGCCAAACCAGAATACAAGGGCGAAATTATTATGTCCAATCCTGCCATTTCCGGGACGAATTATGCGGTCGTGAAGGGCCTCTTGGACGCAAAAGGTGAAAAAGATGGCTGGAAATATCTGGAAGCATTGAACCAAAACATTGATTTCTACTCTAAACGCGGGAAGGACCCACAGGAGAAGACAGTGCAAGGGGAATTTGCGATTGGGATTATCCCTGTTGACAACAGTGCCTTCAAGGTGGCGAAGGACAACAACCTCACCGTGGTGTATCCAGACGCGATTCCATGGGTACCAGAAGGGGTGGCGATCTTTAAGGGATCTGAACACACCGATATCGCCAAAGCCTTCGAAGATTTCATGTTGACGAAGGATGCGCAGAAGATCATTGCGGACGTGGATGGGAAGGATACCGCGCAGATTGTGGTGCCAAATGTCGAAGGTTTGTCGCTCGGTCTACCAAAAGATAAATTGATCAAGGAAGACCTCAGTACGTTCGGTTCCCAGCGCTCCGATATTCTGGATCACTTCAAACAGATCGCCCAGGATAAAGCGGAAGAGTAACATAAAAGACAGCTCGCATTAAATCTAATATAGATAGTAGGGATTAGGATGAAACACCTCAAACACCAAAAAATTGTGGATCGTTTACTGAGTATCAGTATCGGGGTGGCCGTAGTGATTTTCATCCTGATTCCTTTTTTGTATGTCTTTAAATCAAGCGTCGTTGTGGATCATCATTTATCATTAGAACGTTTTACTACTCTCTTAACGACGCGCCAACGCCTCTTAGGGAATACCGTCAAACTGGGCATTGTGAGTACCCTCCTCCAGAGTGTGACGGCCCTCGTGGTTGCGATCACGCTCACACTCGCAACGCCCAAATGGAGGCAAATCTTACTCGGTATTTTCTTCGTGACCTTGATCAGCCCGCCGTTCGTAACGTCTCTCGCCTATGTGAATCTGTTCGGACGGCGTGGATGGATCACATATGGATTATTACATCTCTCCCTCAATGTGTATGGAATGTGGGGGGTGGCGATCATGCAGATGTTTTCGCATTTATCGCTGAATGTGCTTTTGCTCTATGGATTTTTGAAGAATATCCCGAGTGATCGGATTGCGTCCGCCAGAAATCTCGGGGCGAAAACCACCGACGTCATCCGAGATCTCTTCCTTCCTGAGGCGTGGGTCGGACTCAAGGCAGTGATTGTCCTTGCCTTTTTCCGGAGTGTGTCTGATTTCGGGACGCCTGCAATTATCGGGGGCAAGTTCAATGTGTTAGCGTTGGAATCCTATCTGGCGGTGATTGCGGAGGGGGATCTCACCAAGGCAGCTACGATGAATATTGTATTGTTGATACCTGCCTTCTTGATCTTTCTGATATATCGACGCAGTGGGGGAGAGGTTTCACTCACAGGTTGGCGCTCTGATACAACGGAGGTTTCGCTACAACGAAATGGGTGGACGTACCAACTCTGCCGCACGCTCACCGTTCTCTGTGTTTCAGCGCTGGTACTACTTTATGTGACAATTATTGTGTCAGCCTTTACCCGGATGCAGCAGGGGCATCTAGTAGTGACGCTCCAGAATCTGATCGAAACGCGCCCCTATATCACTGGAGCCCTCATTCGTTCCGTCATCTACAGTCTCATCGCCGCAACGGTGGGGAGTCTGTTGGGACTACTCATTGGCTACTACACGCGAATCCGGCAATTACGACTCATGGGCTGGATCGATGGAATGGCGAATCTCCCATACATGATTCCTGGTACCTTCTTTGGCCTCGGGTATCTCTTGGCGTTTAATCATCCACCTTTGTTACTTACTGGAACGGCTGCCATTGTGGTCCTCAATGTCACATTCAAACAGCTCCCCTTCTCAGCGCGAGTGGGGCAGGCAGCGATGGAGAATTTAGATACACAGATGTTGGCGTCGGTCCATTCGCTTGGGGGTGGGCGCTGGAACGAGATCCGAGACGTCCTGTTGCCACTGAGCGCTGACTCACTCAAGGTCGCCTTTATCAACGCTTTTACTGCGACGATGACAACGGTGGGGTCGATCATTTTCCTTGTTTATCCCGGGCAAAAGGTATTGACACTCGTGATGTTTGACGTGATTCAGAGCGGTAAATATCAGGTGGGATCCGTCATTGCGCTCATCATTATCCTGATCTGTTTAGCAGTCAATGGCTTATTCTACACGCTAGGAGGTCGTCATGTTTCTAGAGATTAATCAATTAACCAAACACTACGGCAAATACGAAGCCATCGATCAGCTCTCGTTTGCCTTAACGAAAGGAGAGTTGCTCTGCATTCTGGGTCCGTCTGGGTGCGGCAAATCCACCGTCCTCAAAGCAATCGGCGGATTCATTGAGGCGGAGGGGTCG
Organism: Aerococcus sp.; assembly: GCA_030528285.1. Classification (GTDB taxonomy): domain Bacteria; phylum Bacillota; class Bacilli; order Lactobacillales; family Aerococcaceae; genus Aerococcus. The sequence continues at coordinate 124,526 of JAUMZE010000002.1, forward strand.
ATCATGCTCGCAGGGACGGAACTCATGGCGCTCCCTCCTGAAGAACGGCACGTGGCGATGGTCTTCCAGTCGCTCGGGCTGTTCCCGCACCTCAGTGTTTCTGAAAATATCGGATATGGGTTGAAATTTCAGTCCCTCACGCGTCAGGAACGTCAGCAAAAGGTCATAGAGATGCTCGAAACACTCGACCTCTCTGGACTGGGGGAACGTTCAATTGCCTCGCTCTCAGGCGGTCAGCAGCAACGGGTTGCATTGGGGCGAGCGTTGATTGTGAATCCAGAGTTACTGTTGCTGGATGAACCACTCTCGAGCCTCGATGCCAATCTCCAACAGTCTATGCGCCAGGAGATTCGCCATTTCCAGCAAGCCTTTGGGATCACCACGATTTTTGTAACACATAATCAGGCCGAGGCATTTGAGATTGCGGATCAGATCATCCTGATGAATGCGGGGCAGATTGTGCAGCAGGGCACACCAAAACAATTGTATCAGCACCCCGTGAATGACTTTGCGCGTGAATTTATCGGCCAGAGTTCCACGTTAGAACAGGGCTATGTACGCCCAGAAGATATTACACTAGGGGGAGGAAATATCCCGGCCACCATTACGCGTCTCGTCTTCAAGGGGACATGGACAGAGGTCTATTTAGAAACAGCAGCGGGGGAACTGATGACCCTCATGCAGACGCCGGATGAACTGAGTGTTGGAGAAAAAATCATGATTCAAATGACAAGGAGAGACTATGAGAATTCTTAACGTGCTGGCGCAACTCCCGATGAAAACAGGGAGTGGCGTTTATTTTTCCAATTTGATTGAAGAAACCACCAAGCAGGGCCATGAGAATGTGATCATTTATGGCGTGCAGGAGCCGTACCAGATTGAGTTGCCTGGCATGCATTACCCGGTTCAATTTAGCCAACCTCATCTGCCCTTTCCGATTGCTGGGATGAGTGACGTGATGCCATATGAATCCACTGTTTATTCCGAGATGACGGACGCGATGATTGACCAGGAATTGGAAGCGTTCAGAGATCAACTGGAGCAGGTGAAACAGAACGAACAGATCGATATTGTGATTACACATCATCTGTTTTTCTTGAGCGCATTGGTGCGAGAGATCTTCTCAAAGGTTCCGGTGGTTGCATTCTGCCACGGAACGGATCTGCGCCAGATTGAACGCTATCCGCGGTTTAAACAACGGCTCAGAGCAATCCATGATCTCGATCTGATCCTCACCGTCTCCCCGAATGAGACTGAGAAAATTGCGGATTGGTTTGACTATCCACGAGACCAAATTCAACTCGTAGGCGGTGGATTTAACCAGGGACTCTTTAACCGCGACTATCCAACGCCACCGAAAAGCCCACTCAAGGTCATGTACACCGGTAAGATGGCGCAAGCAAAAGGGGTCTATGAACTCGCCAAGACCTTTCCCATTGTGAAACAGACCTTGGGAGACGTTGAATATCACCTGATTGGGAATACTAACGCCAAGGAACAGGAAACCCTCCAAACGTTAGCAGGTAATAGTCCGGATTTCCATATTTATGATGCGGTGGATCAGGCAACAATGGCCGATTGTCTCAAAAAAGCGCATGTCTTCGTTCTGCCGTCTTACTATGAAGCACTCGGGCTTTCCGCGATTGAAGCGATGGCGATGGGCAAATACTGTGTGACCTCAGAAATTGAAGGATTGAAGCGCGAACTCGGGGAGACGGTGAATCATTCAGGACTCATCCAATACACTGAGTTACCGCGAATTTATAATCTCGATCAACCAGTAGCGGAGGATATTCCGGCCTATGTTGATCGCCTGGCAAAAAATATCCTGATCCAGTTAGAGAAAGTCCGGCGCAGCGAAACAGTTAAAGATGATATTTTTGAGTGGATCGATCAGAAATCCTGGCGTCAACTCGCAAAACGGATTGAAGGACTGCTGATGTTACAGTTGGAACAATCAAAATGATGGATACAATGGGCATGGGGATCGGTAGCCTTGATGACCCCTTGAATGATTGTGACTGTCTATTTGATTGATAAAAGCTCTAAATTTTTGAATGGAAATCAGATAAAAGCAATGGACATCTACTACTTTGGCGGTACAATGGATAAGTAAGCAAGTAAACGATTTCTTTCAATCGAATGAGTTACTTATAAAGGATATTATTCATGCCACGGCTAACTAGCTGGAAGGAGTTACGATGTATTTAATTGAAATTGCGCGCGATGGAGTCATTACCCGAAACATGGGCGAACAGATGGCAGCTCAGGAATATGTGCTCAAGCATATTCATCTGGATGAGGATATTCTCCTCCCATATCGTTGCGAGCCATCGATCCAAATCGGGAAATACCAAAATACTATCCAAGAAATTAATACCGCCTATGTGAAGGCTCACCACTTGCCAATCGTTCGGCGCGAAACTGGTGGCGGGGCGATCTACATGGACATGGGGGCTGCTAACTTCATTTTCATTAGCGATCATCCGGATTCCGTGAGCGAGAATTTCCGCCGCATCTATGCGCCTGCGATCTCGGGACTGGAGGCATTAGGCGTGAAGAATGTCCAGCAACATGGACGAAATGACCTAGAGATTGAGGGACACAAGATTTCCGGGGCTGCGCAGACGATCACAAATGGGCGTCTCTATGCGGGCTATTCCCTGTTGATGGATATTGACGCCGAAGCCATGGTTCAAGCGCTGAAACCAAACCAGAAGAAAATCGCTTCAAAGGGGATTGCGTCCGTGAGAAAACGGGTGGGAGGCATTCGCCCATATTTGGCGCCACAGTATCAGGATATGTCCGTGGATGATTTTGAGATCATTATGTTGAAACACTTCCTGGAGGTGGATGATCTCAAGGATGCTAAACGCTATGAGCTGACCGATGAGGATTGGGAACAGATTGATGCCATCTACAATGAGAAATATGGCAACTGGGAGTGGAACTATGGGGCATCTCCACATTACTCCCACCAACATGATGCGCATTTTGTGGCAGGGACCGTCGATGTGCGTCTCGAGGTGGAGAATGGTTGCATCGCTCAAATTAAAATTTACGGAGACTTCTTCGGTAAGGGCGATATTGATACTGTTGAACAGCAGCTTGTTGGGGTCAATGTGCGTAAAGAGGACCTGTTGAATGCGATCGAGGCAATTGATCTCGATTACTACATGAGTGGGATTCAACCAGCAGAACTCGTTTCCGTGATTCTTGGGGAATAAGAATTTTATGAGTAGCAAGCAGGGAATCACTTATCTAAGGATAAGTGACATCCTGCTTGCTTTCTTTATGAGTAATAACAGTCATTGCTTGTTTTTTGATCATCTACTCGTTCAAAAACCAACAGAAGTAATCGCCCGCGAACCGTAAAATCACGGCCTATGCGTTCGCTTTATATGATAGAATGAGGTATCATAAAAAATGGAAAAGAATGAAAATCGGAATGGAGGAATAAGATGTGCCTATTATCATCGCATTAATTATTAGCATCATTCTGGTTTTGGTGATTTATGGGCTGTTATATTATTTAGGGCGCCGTCAGACGAATACGATTACTGACTTGGATGAACGCAAGCAGGAGATTATGGCGATCCCAGTCGCAGATAAATTATTCAAAATCAAGAATAAGAATGTCTCAGGAAATACTAGGCGTCTCTATGAGAAGGAACAGGCGAATTGGCAGACTGTCAAGCAGTACAACATTCCTGAAATCGAGGCAGCTCTCGTCTCTGCTCAGGCGGATACGGACAAATTTGGCTTGGTGAAGGCACGCCAAACCACAGATAAGGCTGAATCGCTCTTAAGCGAAACGGAAAAAACGATTCAGGCGATCAATGACTCCCTTACAGAAATTCTCAAACGTGAGAGTGAAAATGAAGCGGTTCATGATAAGACCTACCAGCGTTATGCGGATATTCGTAAACAGCTCCTTGCGCACGGCTATGCGTATGGCGACGCAATAGAAGTACTCGAGAAGCACTTATCTTATTTAGAGCTTGATTTCACTAAGTACAATGCATTGATGAATGACGGGGACTTCATCGGGGCAAACGAGGAATTGAAGCAGATTAATGCGGATATCGATGAGTTGGAACAGATGATGGAAGATATTCCAACCATGCTCAAGCAGATCACCGAGGAATATGCTGACCAATTGGAGGATATTCGCCAAGGTTATCAGCGGATGCGCCAAGAAGAGTATCAATTCCCGAAAGCCATCCATATCACGCAAGAAATTGATAAGGTCGAAAAGAATATCCAGTCCGCTTACGATGCGGTGATTACGGCGGATCTCACAGAGGGGGCTAACCTGATGAAGGCCTCTGAGGTACAGATCGATCATACCTACCAGATTATGGAGGATGAGCTGGCGGCCAAACAATACATTGACCAGAACCGCGGGAACATGCAGCGCAAACTCGAACAGATTCAGCAGTCGAACCGTTATGGCCAATTAGAGATTGACCGTGTATCCCAGAGTTATCTGCTTCATGAGAATGAGAGTGGCAAGATGAAGGATTTTGCGGACGAGATCGCACAGGAACATCAGCGGATCGATCGGGTGAATGAGCAGAATGCGGCTCACACCATCGCTTATACTGAGATGCAGAAACAATATCAGGAAACCTATGAGACCCTCTCCAAAATTGAAAAAGGACAATCCCATATCGTGGCTTCCCTCAGCAATTTGAAGCAGCGTGAGAATCAAGCCCGCGATGAAGTATATGGGTTTGATTTGGATCTTAGGAACATGCAACGTCAAATTGAACAATACCATTTACCAGGGTTAGATGATAGCTATCTCGATCAGTTCTTCGCAACAGAAGACATGGTAGATGAACTGAGCCATAAACTCAACCGCGTGAAGCTGGATATTGATGCGATTGAACAGATGATTGCTGAAATCGCTAACCAGGTAGAGCAGTTGGATATTATGACGGAGCAGATTCTTGATGAAGCGATGTTGACCGAGAATACCGTCCAATATGCGAACCGTTACCGCTCCGATAGTGCTGAAATTAATCAGGCCATCGAAGAAACTAATGTCCTATTCAATGAGCGATATGATTACGAAGCAGCGCATCAACATATCGCACAGGCACTGGACAGAGTGGAGGCAGGCGCGAGTCGACGCGTTGAATCTCTCTACCGCGCAGATAAGGAACGTGGCCTTTACTAATATCAGAGCGTGTATCTCCTGATCGTCCATGTGGCGTCGGGAGATTTTTGGGTCACTTTGAATAGAATAGCTTCCTATTGAATTTTAGCAGGACTTTTTGTAGAGTGATGAGGATAGTGAGCGGATGTGCATAGCGTAGTAGGTGAGGTCCGCAGTCAACATGAGGAAAAACAATAAAAGGAATGACAAGATGATTTACTTCGATAATAGTGCAACAACCCAAATTTTCCCAGAAGCGAGTGACGCGATGACGCAGACGATGGCGACGTATTTCGCAAATCCATCCAGTTTGCATCGCCTTGGTAACCAAGCCCATGATCTCCTCACGGCAGCGCGCCAACAGGTTGCAGGTACCCTAGGGGCTAAGACGAATGAGATCTTCTTTACGAGTGGCGGGTCTGAATCCAATAACTGGGCGATTAAGGGGACCGCACACGAGAAGGCAGCGCGCGGGAAACATCTGATTACCTCGAGCGTGGAACATCCCTCAGTCGCACATACCTTCCAGCGCCTCGAATCAGAGGGGTTCGAGGTGACCTATCTCCCAGTGGACGCCGAGGGACGTGTAAACCCGGAAGACGTGAGAAAGGCGATTCGTCCGGAAACGACCCTGGTGAGTGTAATGGCCGTCAATAATGAGATTGGGACCATCCAACCGATTGAAGCCATCGCTCGCATATTGGACGACTATCCGACTATCCATTTTCATGTGGATGGAGTGCAGAGTGTCGGCAAATTACCGGTCCCCTTGATTGATTCACGAGTGGACTTGATGAATTTTTCCGCACATAAATTCAACGGTCCGCGCGGGGTCGGCATCCTCTACAAGAAAGCCAACCGCCGCATCACGCCACTGATTGAAGGGGGCGGCCAAGAGATGGGGCAGCGCAGCACTACGGAGAATTTAGCAGGGATCGTGGCCACCGCGAAGGCATTGCGCCTCACGATGGATCATAGCGGCCAGGAAATGGTGACACATGAAGCCATCCAACAAAAAATCCGTGCCTGTCTTGCCCAATATCCGGACACTGTGCGCGTCTTCTCCCCAGAAATCGGGGCGTCTCCGCATGTGCTCTGTTTTGCGGTGAAAGGCGTCCGCGGTGAAGTGATGGTCCATGCGTTGGAAGATGAGGATATTTACGTCTCTACCACGAGTGCCTGCTCCAGCCGTCAAACGGATGTTGAATCTTCCACCTTGAGTGCGATGAAGGTAGACAGTCGTTGGGCCCAAAATGCCGTTCGTTTGAGTTTTGGCTACCAAAATACACTAGAGGAAGCAGATATCTTCTTAACAGTCTTAACCACACTCCTCCATAAATTTAGTAAGATCCAATAATCACCAGTGAAAGTGAGGCTTGTATGAAGAAAAAAATCATCGTTCGTTACGGCGAACTTTCTGTTAAAGGCAATAATAAAAAGCAATTTATCAACCAGCTGGCGCGTAATATCCGTGCTCAGATTGCGGATTTTCCAGATTTAACGGTCCATCCGCACAACGATTTTATTTTTATTGATTTAAATGAGACCGATCCAGCGCCAGTTCTTGAACAGCTCCAGAATGTGTTCGGGATTCAGAGTTACAGTCCGGCCTATGAGATGCCACGTGATTTTGAGGAATTGAAGCAGGTGACCCAAGAAGTGGTTGCTAAACGGCTCAAGGAACACCCAGATATCAAAACATTCAAGGTCGCAACATCGCGCTCAGATCATGATTTTGCGATGGACACCAACGATATTAACCGCGAACTCGGGGGCTTTCTGGATGATGAATTTCCTGAACTTACTGCGCAGATGAAGCATCCGGACCTGATTGTACGGGTCAAGGTCCGTTTCAATGATTTCGTCCTCAGTCTCGATTGGATCAAGGGTCACGGGGGGTTACCAGTCGGCAGTACCGCACCAGCGATGTTGATGCTCTCAGGTGGGATTGATTCGCCAGTTGCGGGTTATCTCGCTATGAAACGTGGGATCCGCCCGACAGCAGTGCATTTTGCCTCGCCACCATACACCAGCCCGCAAGCATTATTGAAGGCAAAACAGCTCACTCAGAAATTAACGCGTTTCGGCGGGCATGTGAATTTCATTGAGATTCCATTTACCGAGATTCAAGAAGAAATCAAAGCGCATGTCCCAGATACCTATCTGATGACAATCACACGGCGGATGATGTTCCGTGTGGCTGACCGGATCCGCGAACGCTACCACGGTTTTGCGATCATTACCGGTGAATCAGTCGGGCAGGTGGCGTCCCAATCGCTCGAGAGTATGTATGCGATCAATGCGGTCACTACGACACCGATTCTGCGCCCAGTTGTGACCATGGACAAATTGGAAATCATCGACTATGCGCATGAGATTGATACCTTTGATTTGTCGATCCAGCCATTCGAGGACTGCTGCACCGTGTTCGCCCCACCCTCCCCGAAAACTCGCCCGCACATGGATAAAGTCCTCACCTATGAGGAACGTCTCGATATTGACGGGCTGGTTGAACATGCGGTGGAAGGACACCATCTCGAAAAAATTACCAAAGACACCGTGTTGGAAGAAACGCCAATGAGTGACTTCAGTTGTCTGCTTTAGTTATTTAAAGTAATCAAAAATCCAAATAATAAATAAAAATGTCGCCTCCTTGATAGCACATTTGCCAACAAGGAGACGACATTATTTTTATATTGAGCATTAATGATTATGTTGTTATCTGGTGTTTACGGCATTACCACTTTGCATTTTTATATTTTGCGCGGTAACGATATTGACGCACGGCGAGATAGAGTTTACGCAGGAAGGAATGATCGCCCTTGTAGAAGAGTGGGTTGCCCCATTTGCCGGCTTTGATGAGGGAGAGGGCTTCACGGCGGACGTCTTCATTATGGATGTAATCACGCAGGATACTCTTCGGCACCACAGTGAAGAGATTCTCCGCCTGAATGAAGGTGCATTCGCCACTCTCATGGTGGATCACGTCCTGAACGAGATAGCGCGTGAGGTTGTAGCCCATCTGCGTCACATAGTAGCTCGAACGGCCCTGACGCACGTTGACCTCAAATACCTTATATGTATCGGTGCGCTGGTCGTATTTCATATCGAAGTTCGCAAAGCCAGTGTAATGGATGTCCTCTAAAAAGGCTTTGAGTTGTTCCATCAGTGGGCGGTTGTAACGCGACACGATCGCCGTGTAATTACCAACAGCGGTCGCTTCATGTTCCTGGAGCGCCACCTGACCGAATGATACAAACTGCGCCTGGCTATCCTGATTGAGATAGAGCACCGAATCGAAGTTATAGGTGTCATCGCCTTCGATATATTCCTGAATCAATAATTTACCCGGATAACCGCCCGCTTCGATCTGCTGGATGGTAGAGGTGACTTCATCCATATTGTTAAGGCGGTACACCTTTTCCTTGCCAGGGAAGGGATGTGCGTTATAGAGGACGCTGTTACTTGGTTTCACGATCACGGGGAAATGCGGAATCTCGAAATCGATCGCGTCACCCATTTGGTAGACGGTGGTTTCTGGGACACTCAACCCGTGCTCTGCTGCGAGTTGGTAGAACCGTTCCTTGTTAGTAAGTTGGTTCAATAAATCTTCCGTTAACACATTGAACACATAATACTTCGAGAGGGTCACTTGATTTTCAATGATCAGACGCACATACTCGTCACTCGTCCCCACAAGGAGGAGGGGCGTGTCACCTGGATTAATTTCATGGTGATAATCGATCAGAGCTTGGACAAAATTCTCTGCTTCATGGAGATGGTCAATGAGTTTAATATGTTCAATGATGTTGCTGTAGTGGGTGAATCCCAAATTCAATTGTCCGAGCAGATAAGGTTTGACCCCGAACTCTTCGTGAAAGGATGCGGACATATGATAGGCGTTGAGATCAGTCCCGACGATAACCGGAATAAATGGGCGCTGTGCCATGGTAGAATCTCTCCTTCTAAATGACAAATCAATCGAGTGAAAGTAAAGGTGACAAGAAGGAATGCCCCAGTCAAAGTGGGTACATTTTCTCGAAAAAGAGAGTAACCCCTCAAAAAACTTGAGGGGCACGGATGGGGTTAGAAAACTACCCTAAGTATTGAATTAAAGCCATCACTAAACTGATAATCACACCCGCAAGCATCGCAAACAGCATAATAATGGTAAAGATCTTACCAAAGTGTTCGCGCCGTTTCTTCTTGCGGTCAGCTTTCTCATACATTTTTTTACGGGCTTGTTTTTCTTCTTCGCTAATAGCCATCGATTCATCCTCGCTTTCAGTCAATCAGCGCCCATTATAACACATTCACCGCCCATTGGTAGCAGGAAGAAATTAGATAAAGTACCCTGTCTTTGCGTGGTGTCAGCGTTGATACGGTATAATAATCAAAAGAAATAAAACGAAATTTTAAGTTTTGACGAGGGCAAGAAGCAGTAGTAAAGCGGTAAAATCATGGAAAAAAGCGCTATTTTTTGATAGGATAGGGACGTATTAGTTTCGAAATTAGGAGGAACGAAAATGAAGGAAGCACATATTGGCGTTGTAGGGATGGCGGTTATGGGACGCAACCTCGCCCTCAACATTGAAAGCCGTGGCTATACCGTCGCATTATACAACCGAACCGATGCGAAAACCGATCGCGTGATTCAAGAAAATCCTGATAAACAATTAATCGGCACGCACACCATGGAAGAGTTCGTGCAAACTATGAAACGTCCGCGCAGCATCATTCTCATGGTGAAGGCTGGCAAACCAACCGACCAAACGATTGCGCAACTGTTGCCGCTCTTGGACGAAGGGGACATCTTGATTGACGGTGGGAATACCTACTTCAAGGACACCATGCGTCGCTCTGAATCACTTGCAACGTCCGGGATTAACTTCATCGGCATGGGTGTGTCCGGTGGGGAAGATGGCGCGCTCCATGGCCCAGCATTGATGCCAGGTGGACAAAAAGAAGCCTATGATGAAGTGGCTCCAATCCTCGAAGCCATTGCCGGGAAAGCTCCAAGCGATGGTGAACCATGTGTGACCTACATTGGACCAAATGGCGCTGGGCATTTCGTGAAGATGGTTCATAACGGAATTGAATACGGTGATATGGAACTGATCGCAGAATCCTACAACCTCATGCGTCACTACCTCGGTTATTCCGTGGAAGAGATCGCTACTTTCTTCACTGAATGGAACAAAGGCGAATTAGATAGCTACCTGATCGAAATCACCGCCGACATCTTGAAGAAATATGATCCAAAGACCGGTAAACCAATGATTGATGTGATCTTGGACGCAGCGGGTAACAAGGGAACGGGTAAATGGACCTCCCAAGAAGCCCTAGACCTCGGCATTCCTGCGCCAACCTTGACAGATTCTGTGTATGCACGTTTCATCTCCGCTATGAAGGATGAACGGGTGCGCGCCGCCAAAGTACTCGGAAATGAACACAAGACTTTTGACGGGACAGAGGAAGAACGTGAAGCTTTTGTAGAGAAGATCCGTCAAGGCCTCTACTTCAGCAAGATTATGAGTTATGCGCAAGGGTTCGTTCAGTATCGTGAAGCCAGCGCAAAATATGATTGGCATTTGAACTACCGCGAGATTGCGAAGATCTTCCGCGCGGGTTGCATTATTCGCGCGAAATTCCTCGAAAAAATTATGGATGCCTATGAACGTCAAGCAGACCTCGACAACATCCTCTTAGATGATTTCTTCATGGAGGTTGTTGAGAAGTACCAACAATCTGCACGTGACGTGACGGCAGCGGCTGTTCAAGCAGGGATTCCAGTGCTCGGCTTCTCCAGTGCGATTGCGTACTACGATAGCTACCGTGCCGACGTCTTGCCAGCAAACATGATCCAGGCTCAGCGTGATTACTTCGGAGCCCATACCTACAAACGTGTGGATGAACCGGGAACTTACCACTTCTTCTGGATGGAAGACATGGAACGCGAAGAACAACAAGATTAATAAAAGAACAAGTTTAGTATTTAATAAACGCAGAGTCAGGAACCGCTCATTTTTTCTGATGGGTGGGAGACTCTGCGCTTTTTATAGCATTTATGGATAGATAAGTCAGGGTCAATCAGCATGATGAATTATTTTTTAAGGTAGCGGTTACATCACGTTATCCTAGTTGAACTAGGCAGGGGGCGGGTTTATACTGAGGAAGCGTGAGCACAAAGATTGTTCACCATTTCTCGATACAGAACGATTGAACCAGAAAGGATGAGTTCAATACCATGTGTGGTTTTATTGGTTATATTAACGGCAATGATGGCCCACTTTCCGATGCGTCGATTGTCCTTAAAGATATGATGGAACGGATTCGCCACCGCGGTCCGGATAGTGATGGCACATTTGAAAGCCCAAAAGCCATGTTAGGTTTTCGTCGTTTATCCATTATTGATTTAACGACGGCGGGCGATCAACCGCTCTACAGCACGAATCGTCGCTATGTGATGTTATTTAACGGTGAAATCTATAACTACCGCCTGTTGCGTAAGGACCTGGAGGAGATGGGTTACACCTTTAACTCCAATACCGATAGTGAGGTCATCATTCGTGGATTCGAAGCCTGGGGTGAAGACGTCATTGAGAAATTACGTGGGATGTTTGCGATCGCCATTTGGGATACGAAGGAAGAACAACTCTTCCTCGCACGCGATATGTTCGGCATCAAACCGCTCTATTACTCCAATCATACGAGTGATGGCAGTTTCCTGTTTGGGAGTGAAATCAAATCCTTCCTCGATCATCCGCGGTTCATCAAGGAAGTGAACGTCGATGCCCTGCGTCCGTATATGACATTCCAATACAATCCACTTGACGAATCCTTCTTCAAGGGTGTGTATAAATTGAAACCGGCGCACTACGCTTGGGTGAAGGATGGCCAGATTACGGAACATCGCTACTACATGAAACAGTTCGATTCCGAAGCCATGAAGAACAGCCATGAACCATTGGAAACTTATGTAGAACATACGAAACGCATCATGGCAGAATCCGTTGAAGCCCACAAGATTTCCGATGTACAAGTGGGATGCTTTCTCTCTGGCGGAGTGGACTCCAGTTTGATCACAGCACTCGCCAAACCAGAACGCACCTATTCTGTTGGATTTGAGGGCCACCATGAGGACAAATTTGACGAGATTCCTTATGCGAGTGTGTTGGCAGAACAACTGGGCACCAACCACAAGAATTATTTCGTGAGTGAACAGGAAACGTTTGACCACTTGCCATATATCATCTATATGTTGGACGAACCAGACGCGAACTACTCCATCTTGCCGCTGTACTTCTTGAATCGCTTGGCGGCTCAAGATGTGAAAGTGGTGCTCTCAGGGGAGGGCGCGGACGAATTATTTGCGGGTTATCAATGGTACTATCCCTCCCAACTTGCGGATAATTACCGCAAATTGCCTCTGAGCATCCGTAAATTCCTCAATGCTCTGGTGCCAGACCGCGACAAACCGGGCCGCCTGAAATCCTTCCTCATTCGTGGGGTGACCGGGATTGAGGATCGTTTCATAGGGCATGCGATCTCCTGGCCAGAAGATGAAGTGAAAAACGTCTTGAAACCAAAATACATGACGGGTCCGAGTGTGGCAGACATTACGCACCCAGTATACGCAGAAGTGTCCGATCAAACCGATTTACAGAAGATGCAATATCTCGACTGGAACTTGTGGATGCCAGGCGATATTCTCCTCAAGGCGGATAAGATGTCCATGGCGAATTCCTTAGAACTCCGGGTGCCTTTCTTGGACCGCAAAGTCTTTGAACTCGCGGAAACATTGCCGGATAAATATCGGGCCTCCTACCACGATTCTAAGATTACCCTGCGTGAAGCGGCGAAGGATGTCCTCCCAGATGAATGGGCCAAACGTCCAAAAGCTGGTTTCTTAACCCCACTGCGCGAGTGGATGCGTCGTGATCCATTCTACAGTGCGATTAAGGAAGCCTTCCAGAGTGAAATTGCTGAGAAGCTCTTTAATACAGAGGAATTATTGAGTGTTCTGGAACGCCACAAGAATGGGGAAGACCTGGGGCATTGGATCTATGTTGTCTATGCCTTCTTACTGTGGTACCAGGATTACTTCGTGGAAGACAAGGGACGCTGCCAAATGGTGGACGCCTTAGCATAATCGCAATGTAACCACATAATATATAAGAAAGGCTGTTCCGATCATACGGATTCGTGATAGGGACAGCTTTTTTGTTGTGGGGTGTGGTATGGAGGTCAATCACAGACGTTGGTGGCACGAAAAAAACCAGAAGTTCATAAGTGAGCTTCTGGTTTTTATTATCTATTGAGTTATTTCCGGCGTTGTTGTTTGCCTCTGTTGCGGTTGCGATTATTGAGTGAACGTGGGGTCGTGGTCTGATTCTTGGCAGAATCGGTGACATCACGACGCGGACGATTGCCGGTATTGATTGGGTTCACATGAATCGGGTGTTCCTTGAGGTCTGCTTCAATCTGTTTCTTGAGACGTGGACGATAAATTTCATTCGTCCAGAGCATCTGGAATACGGACCATACAGCGGACGTCAGGAAATAGAGCATCAACCCAGCCGGTGAGGTGAACATGAACATTAATGCCATCAGAGGCATGGTGAAAGCTGTTCCCATCATGGCTTTGCGCTGTTCTTCTGGGACGCTTTGGACCATCATCCAACTCTGGAGGAGGTAGACAACCATAATGACAACGCCCAGCATAAGACTCTTTTCACCAAGGCGAATACCGAAGAACACGAAATTGGAGATGTTCTGGTTTGTGTACACTGCGGAGTAGAGTCCACTCAAGATTGGCAACTGGATGAGGAGTGGTAAGCATCCAGATTTCATGGAGTCCATGGGGTTCACGCCTGCTTGTGACATAAACTGCATCTGTTCCTGCTGTACCTGTATCTGGAGCTGCTGATTGCCGTTTGCTTCCTGCATGCGCCGTTTGAAATCATCAAATTGCGGTTTGTAGGCTTCCATCACGACTTGTTGCTTGATGGAGGCTTTTTGGGAACCGAGCATGAGTGGCGTGAGGACGAGGCGGACGATCGCGACCACCAGGATCAACGCAAACCCATAATTGCCATTGAGGAAGGTTGCGAAGTGTTCAATCAGCCAGTTAATCGGCGTTACAAAAATTTTAAACATTAAACTGTCAGGGTTATTCCGATTCACACATCCCGTTAGGAAGAAAGCGAGTGTCGCTAACATTCCCATGGTCTGGAATCGCTTACTGAGATTTTCTCGCGACAAAATGACACATCCTTTATATTGACATAGTAGCCTTATTCTATCTAACTGTGCCGATAATTTCAACGGACGACAGGCCAAATTCCGTGAGTTTAACAATTTGATAGGAAACGAAAGCGAGCAAAGCAGGCAGTATGTTGCGAAACAGTAGGAGTTGTCCGCACTCAATCAATAGCGCATAAGGATGTGAACGGTCCTCTAATAGATGATCCGAAATGTGGATTCTGGGGTTTGATCGGTTTGATCCACGATATCAATCGTACTGATCACTGCAAATCCGCGCCGCACCTCATCTTTGAGTGATTCGATAAAGTGAGTGGCCTCATTCTCCGTGGCATTAAGCACTACTGTTACGGATCCATTTTGTTCATTCTTCACAGTGCCGGTGAGATCGAGGCGTTGGGCCACCATCATCACAGTGAAACGAAAACCGACGCCCTGTACGCGCCCATTGATACGATATGTGGTAGTTAACATGATCCTTCCTCCTCTAGTATCTATTCTATTATTGTAGCGCACGCGACGTCCAAGTGGAATGTTGAGCACTTAGAAGAAGATGGAGATATGAAATACTGAGTGCCCACTAGATGAGGATGAGAACAGGAAATGCTGAGCACTACCATAAGAGAGGATGGAACGTATTGAGATGGATGGGAAACGCTGAAATCATTTCAAAAACAAGGGAAGTGATCTATAATAGAAGAGGAATGTGACGAGGCTAGGTTAACCTAGCCTCCTTTTTCAGTCAGCTAACTTGCGACTGATCAACGAGGAGGGACATTTTGGCACGACAAAAAAACCGTAAAAAAACTAAACGTCGCACAAAAAAGAATGACTCACCTGAGATTACCGCATCGATCATTGCCTTACTAAGTGTGATTGGCCTCTTTGATCTCGGCTTTTTTGGGACTTTCATTAATGCGTTGATTCGCTTAGTCGTGGGAAATATGGCTCCCTACGCACTGGGGTTATTATTGATTTATTGTTTACTGGTAGTACTCAACGGTCAAATCGCTACGAGAATGAATCGCTGGTTTGGCTATGCGTTATGTCTGATGGTGATCGTGGCACTGGGACTTCATGCGATTCAGTTCCAACCGGTGGCAGCGAATGACGCAACCAAAATTATTAGTGAAACCTTTAACCATGCGAAAGTAGGTTTCAAGGGAGACTTCTCACCATTGATGGGTGGAGGGATCCTCGGAGCTATCCTCTATCAAACGAGTTACTTTTTGGTGAGTCAGGTGGGAACGCTCATTATTCTGTTCCTCCTGGTGGTATTCTGGCTGGCACGGATTTTTGATATTCAGTGGGCGGATTTCATTGTGGCGATCCAGAATGTCTGGGCGATCATGGTGAACTGGTTCCAGCAATTCCAGTCCGGCATCAAAACCCAAGTCCAGGAGAAACAGCGGTCACACAGAAAACAAAAAGAAAACGCGAAAAAAGAACGCGCGAACAGCCATCGCAAAGCACCATCGAAAGACGAACCGGCGACTCAGGAGCCATCAGCTGTGGAACCAGAAGCACCGCAATCCACTAGCACCGATCTGGATCAATTTGAGATTGTGGGGCCAGAGACAGGGACGACTGTACAAACGTCTCTCCCAATCGCCCCGGACCTCGGCACTCCAGAAAAATCAATTACACCGACACCGACTGCCACTGACGAACAGGACGAAGAGGATGACGGGGTGGATTTGGATCGGCTGTCAATGGAAGTGGCCGAGGATGAGAATCCGGATTATCAATTACCGACATCGGATTTGTTGGATCCAGTGAAAGTAACCGACCAGAGTAGCGAATATGCAGTCATCAAACAGAATGTGAAGAAACTGGAGCAGACCTTGCGCAGTTTCAATGTCGATGCGAAGGTGACGAAGGCCAATCTAGGACCAGCTGTCACAAAATATGAGATTCAGCCCGCGATCGGTACCAAAGTTTCCAAGATCACCAATCTAGCGGATGATATTGCTTTGGCGCTTGCTGCCAAGGACATCCGGATTGAAGCGCCGATTCCTGGTAAGAGCGTGATCGGCATTGAAGTTCCAAATCAAACGGTCAGCGTCGTTTCATATCGTGATGTGGTGGAGAATGCCCCTCACAGTGATCGTTTACTCGAAGTGCCGCTGGGTCGGGATATCTCCGGCAACATTCGCGTCTCTGATTTAACGAAGATGCCTCACCTCTTGATTGCTGGATCGACCGGCTCTGGGAAATCCGTCGCTATTAATGGGATCATTGTGAGCCTCCTTATGCGTGCTAAACCAAATGAGGTCAAGATGATGATGATTGACCCGAAAAAAGTGGAGCTCACAGTGTATACCGGCATTCCGCATCTATTAACTCCGGTTGTAACGAATCCGCGCAAGGCAGCCGGTGCATTGAACAAAGTAGTCGAAGAAATGGAACGCCGCTACGAACTATTTGCGAGTACAGGTCAACGCAATATCGACGGATACAATCATTTTATTCGCCAACATAATCTGGAGGAGGGAGAGAATATCCCAACCTTGCCGTTTATCGTGGTGATTGTCGATGAGCTCGCGGATTTGATGATGGTGGCCTCCAAGGAAGTCGAAGCAGCGATCACACGTCTGGCGCAGATGGCTCGGGCGGCGGGGATTCACATGATTCTCGCTACCCAACGTCCTTCCGTAGATGTCATTACCGGAATCATCAAGGCGAATGTACCGTCACGGATTGCTTTTGCGGTTTCAAGCGGGACAGATTCGCGCACGATTATTGACCAGAACGGCGCCGAGAAACTGCTCGGGCGCGGGGATATGTTGTACCTGCCAATGGGTGAGGGAAAACCGATCCGCGTGCAGGGTGCCTTTATTGCGGATGAGGAGGTCGAAAAGGTGGTTGATTTCGTTAAGAATCAGCAAGAAGCTAATTATGTCGAAACCATGATGCCAAAAGAGCCCCAAGCATCCGATTCAGGAGAAGAACTCGATGAATTATGGGGCGAGGCCTTGAATTTCTTGAAGACGCGCGATACCGTCTCGATTTCGATGTTACAGCGTCGGTTTCGGATTGGGTACAACCGCGCGGCTCGGTTGATGGATGACATGGAGAAACGTCAGATTGTCGGCCCTCAAGAAGGCAGTAAACCGCGTGCTGTGAACCTCCCTAAAGACGAAGACAATCAAGAGACCCCACCCATGTAAGATCTGACACGTACTGTATGCAGGATTTCATAGTTGAGGAGAATGACATGAACTTACCAAATCGTTTAACCCTTTTTCGCATCTTTTTAATTCCCGTCTTCGTGCTACTGATGGAGTGGCCGGTGAGTGCGCCTGCTGGAACCCTCCCACTGACGCATCTCATCGCCTGCCTCGTGTTCGTGGTGGCGAGTGTGACGGATTACTTGGACGGCTATATTGCGCGCCGGGATCAACTCGTTACGAACTTCGGGAAATTCTGGGATCCACTCGCCGATAAAATGTTAGTGTTGACCGCTCTAATTGAGTTGTCCGCCCAACAGATCGTCCCAGGCTGGGCAGTAGCCATCATTGTAATTCGCGATTTGGCGGTCACAGGCTTGCGTCTCCTGCTTGTTCAGGACGGCGAGGTGATGGCAGCAGCGTGGCCTGGCAAGGTAAAAACCTTCACGCAGATGTTAGCGATTATTTTCTTATTGGTTCAGGATGGCCCATTCGCTGGATTGCCATTCTCAATCGGTCAGGTTTTCTTCTACGTGGCGGTGATCTTCACCATTTATTCGTGGGCGAGTTACTTCTGGAATAACCGCCAAGCTTTTAGTGATTTCAGTTAAAATTTTCCTAGGCAAAAACAAAAGAACGATTTTCGACGTATCTATCTATTAGAAGGTGAATCGATGAAAGCAGAAACTATTGCGGTGGGTACAGAGATGTTGATGGGGCAGATTGTGAACACGAATGCCCCGTACATTGCGCATTACTTGAATCAATTAGGGATTGAGCATTATTGGGAAACAGTGGTTGGCGATAATCCAACCCGTCTCGTGGAAGCCACTCAACTCGCCGAACAGCGCAGTGACATTATTATTTATACAGGTGGCATTGGGCCCACGCGCGATGATTTGACCAAGCAGACGGTGAGTGAGTACCTCCATGAACCGTTGATCCACGATGAAGCCACCTTAATATCGATTAAAAACTGGCTCAAAAAACGTGAGCTCGCTGTGACCGAGAATAATTTGGAGCAGGCATTGACGTTTGAACATGGGACCCCGCTCCCTAATCCAGTGGGCATGGCGGTCGGGACCGCCCTCACGAAACAAGGCGTGACTTACATTTTCTTGCCGGGTTTTCCAGGGGAGATGCGCGCGATGTTTGAAACCGCGGTGGATCCGTATCTCAGGCAGTTGATCGGGGACCAATCGATCATTACGTCGAGGTACTTGAATTACTTTGGGATTGGCGAGGCACAACTCGCAAGTGACATTGACGATTTGATTGAGTCGCAAACCAATCCGACCCTCGCCATCTATGCGTCAGGACGCACTGTGACGGTGAGGACGACCGCCCGCAGTCAATCCGAAGAGACCAACAACCAGGCATTAAGTGCAATGGCAAACCAGATTAACCAACGTCTGGGTGCGTACTATTATGGTGAGGGACTGAACGTCTACCCGAGTGAGGCGCTCGTCAATCGCTTGAAACAGCTTGAGCAAACGGTGACGGTTTGTGAGAGTCTGACCGGGGGATTGGCAAGCCATGAGATCGTGAGTGTCGCAGGGGCTTCCAACGTCTTCCATGGAGGGCTCGTGACCTATGACGCGCCTGCTAAAATCAAATTGGCCCACGTGGATCAACAAACTATCACAAAACATGGCATGGTGAGCGTGGAATGTGCGCGTGAAATGGCTCTCGGCGCTAAGGAACAACTACAGACGAATTATGCGATCAGCTTTACGGGTGTAGCGGGTCCTGATCAGATGGAGGAACAGCCAGTGGGGAGTGTTTACATTGGAATCGCTGGTGTGAAGGAAGAACCAATCGTGAAACATTTTCAATGGAACGGATCGCGCACCTTCATCCGTCAGCGGGCCGTCGATCAGGGATTTATTCTCCTATTAGAACAGCTCAAACAACAGTAACGCCTAGTAGGATGGGCTGTTTACTATGCATCTTTTCCTAGATAAATAAACGTAAGCGAAAAGATTGGCAAGTAGGGCTTTGTCTGGTAAGATAGGTATCCGCGAACAAATGTTCTAAAATTGAATCCATCTTAAAAGAAATAAACACTAGTGATACATCATTAAAGGGGGAGACTCATGAGCAAGAAGAAAGATGAAAATAAAAGTCGGGAAAAAGCGCTCCAAGATGCTCTAAAGAAGATTGAGCGTAGTTTTGGGAAGGGCGCGATTATGAAATTAGGGGAATCCGCGAATACCCAAATTTCAGCGATTCCAACCGGGTCACTCGCTTTGGACATTGCGCTTGGCTCTGGTGGCTATCCACGCGGGCGAATCATTGAAATTTATGGTCCTGAATCATCCGGTAAGACGACGGTCGCTCTGCATGCGGTTGCGGAGGTACAACGCCAGGGTGGAACGGCTGCCTACATCGACGCAGAGAATGCGCTCGACCCAGAATATACCAAGAATCTGGGTGTGAATATTGATGAACTCCTGTTGTCCCAGCCAGATACCGGAGAACAGGGCTTAGAGATTGCGGACGCATTGGTGTCTTCCGGTGCAGTGGACATGGTCGTGATCGATTCCGTAGCGGCATTGGTTCCGCGTGCGGAGATCGAGGGCGAGATTGGGGACTCACACGTGGGGTTGCAGGCACGATTAATGTCGCAGGCGCTCCGCAAATTGTCCGGGTCCATTAGCAAAACTAAAACGATCTGTATCTTCATCAACCAGATCCGTGAGAAGGTCGGCGTCATGTTTGGAAGCCCCGAAACGACGCCAGGTGGACGCGCACTGAAATTCTACTCGACCATCCGTCTAGATGTGCGGCGCGGTGAAGCGATTCGCGTGGACGGTGAAGCAATCGGGAACCACACCAAGATCAAAGTCGCTAAAAACAAGGTGGCCCCACCGTTTAAACTTGCTTATGTTGACATTATGTACGGTCAAGGGATCTCCAAAGAAGGGGAATTGGTCGATTTAGCGAGTGATATCGATGTCATCAAGAAGAGCGGATCGTGGTATTCTTACGGCGACGAACGCATTGGTCAAGGACGTGAAAATGCGAAGACCTTCCTGCATGACCATCCTGATATCTTCAAGGATGTCGATGAAGCTGTGAGACGCCATTATGGGTTTGGACCAAATGGACGCTTGAGTGAGGAAGAACTCCAAAAACTACAAGCAGAAGAAACTAAAGAGGCTGAAACCAAGGATAACGAGAAGGACGATAAGAAAGATAAAAAAGAAACGTCCGCAAAATTCTCGTCTAAAAAGAACGGTCCACAAAAAGCCGGTGATGTAATTGTTGACGACGCAGAGGACGAAGCGATTGATCTCTTCGATGACGACGAGAAGGACGACAAGAAAGAGTAATCGTCTACTATAACAAATAAGGCAAACAGAGAACGCGTAAAGGAAGAGCCGCGCCATTAGATGCACCATCTAATGAGACGGCTCCTTTACGCGTTTTTTGTATCCATTTTTGAGGCGTAGGCACTTATTTTACGTGCTTGAGAGTGTTCCCTTCATTGACAAGTTATCATGATAAAGATACAATAGAACCTGTACGGATGTACACATTTGTTGATTTTCTAACCAATAAAGACAAACAATTAAATAGATACGGAGGTGAAATAATGCCAGGATTAACCGTTGCCTTCGTTATCGTTGCTTTAATTGTAGGCCTTTTGATCGGGAATGCTCTCGGCTACAAGCGCAGCCAGCAAGAGGAACAAACCAAATTGGAAGCAGCACATCAAACGGCGCAGGACATTCTTGATGAAGCCCAGCACAGTGCCGACGCCCAAGTCAAAGAGTTACTCTTGAGTGCGCGTGAAGAAGCCCAAGATTATCGAAATAAAGTTGAAGACGAATTAACCGAACGACGAGACGAAGTGAAACAGAAGGAAGAACGACTCTTCCAACGTGAAAACAGTTTGGATCGACGTGAAGATTCGATCTCAGCAAAGGAAGACAGTTTAAATTCGCGTGAACAATCGATTCAGGACCGCATGCAGAATGTGAAAGCCAAAGAAGAAAAAGCCGACCAACTCGTTGATGAGCGCCAAGCAGAAGTTGAGCGCGTCTCATTGATGACGGAGGATCAAGCCAAGGCATTAATTTTACAGGAGACGGAAGAAAAATTGACGCAGGAAATTGCGGTGAAAATCCGGGATGCTGAAATGGAATTCCGTGACCGTGCTGATAAGTTAGCGGAGAATATCGTGTTACAAGCCATCCAGACGAACGGGGTAGAGACAGTACAAGATACCTCAACGACGCGAGTGGACTTGCCAAATGACGATATGAAGGGCCGTATTATCGGAAAAGACGGGCGCAATATCAAGACCATCGAAGCCCTCACTGGGATTGATTTGGTGATTGATGATACGCCTGAGATGGTGGTCCTCAGTGGATTCGATCCGATTCGCCGTGAAATTGCGAAGATCGCTTTGGATACATTGATCAAGGATGGACGGATTCATCCTGCGAAAATCGAAGAAGCCGTTGAACGTGCGCGTAAAGAAATGGATGCTGAAATTCGTGATGCAGGTGAAGAGGTGACCTTTGAGTTGGGGATTCACAACATGAGCCCTGATCTCATCAAGTTAGTCGGCCGTTTGCGTTACCGGACGAGTTACGGGCAGAATGTCTTGAAACACAGCATTGAAGTCGCTCGCATTGCTGGAACGATTGCTGCGGAACTGGGTGAGAATGAACTGCTCGCTCGCCGCGCTGGATTGTTACATGACATCGGAAAAGCCGTCGACCATGAAGTAGAAGGCACCCATGTTCAAATCGGGACCGAGCTGGCACATCGCTACAATGAGGATCCAATCGTGGTGAATGCGATTGCGAGCCACCATGATGACGTGGAACATACGTCGGCCATTGCGGTCATCGTTCAGGTCGCAGATGCCCTATCTGCAGCCCGTCCAGGTGCGCGCAGTGAGTCCTTGGAGAATTACATCCAACGTTTGCGCAGTCTCGAAGCGATTGCGAACCAGTATGACGGTGTGGATCATGCCTTTGCGATCCAAGCAGGGCGTGAAATTCGCGTGATGGTCGCTCCAGAAGCCATCAACGACATTGAAGCGGCTAAATTAGCACATGATCTCTCTCAACGCATTGAAAATGAACTGGATTATCCAGGCCAAATTAAAGTAACGGTAATTCGCACGACCCGCGCTGTTGACTATGCGAAATAGTTAATAGTGTGCGTGCACCGTCACAGTATAGTAGGAAGACGTCAGCCCAAAGGTGGTTGGCGTTTTTTTAATGGGCAGAATGAATAGAGGATAATAAAGAGGCGGGATAAACTATCCCAATTACCCAGCGATCATTAAATATTATCATTTCCAAATCAAAGCAGGTTCCCTAAACCGCCTCAGCTACTTCTTTATCTCGATAAACAATTTCCTTTGCGTTTTTGGGTAGGGGCTTGTTATCATTTAGAGTGAATCCGGTTACTTTGAAAGAAGGCGGGGGTAAGCACTCGCCATTAAAACAGAAAGAAGACGTGAATGATGAAGTCAATTATTGCGATCAGTAATCTCATTAAAGACCATCAGCTACAGAACGTGAAGGAAACAGCCAGTGATTATCAAGTCGTACTAGCGGAGGATTTAACCGAAGACGATTACTCCCATATTGAGGTGTTGTACGGGTTTGACCGCGCTGTTGTGGACAAGATCACAGCTACCAAAAATAACCAGTTACGCTGGCTCCAACTCCATACCGCTGGGACCAACCAAGTACCTGATGAACTGTGGGAAGAAAAGCAGGTAACCATTACCACGATGAGCGGGATCCATGCGACACCGATTATGGAGACGGTATATGGCTACTTATTGATGTTCTATCGAGGGCTTGATTATTTCTATCAGGAACAATCCGAGGCTCACTGGGGACGTTATCGTGACCTGAAATCATTGGATGATAAGACGATCCTCCTATATGGAACGGGCCACATCGCGCAAAAAATTGCTGAGGTGGGACATGCGATGGATGCACGTGTTTGGGGCGTGAACACCACGGGACATGATGCGCCACATTTTGATCAGACGTACAGCCAGGAAAGTGTATTGGACGTGCTCGACCAGGCAGACGTGGTGATCAATACCTTGCCTGGGACAAATGCAACGGAGAAACTCTTTGACGCTGATTTCTTCCAGAGAGTGAAACCGGGTATCGTGTTCATTAATATTGGACGCGGGCAAGCTGTGGATGAAAAGGCATTGCTTGAAGCTGTTCAAAGTGAGCGGGTGAGTCATGCGGGGCTCGACGTCTTTGATACGGAACCATTGCCGAGCGATCATCCATTCTGGCAGGAACCACGAATCTTCGTGACGCCGCATATTTCGGGGACTGTGGAGCATTTTGCGGATGAATGTTACCGGATCTTCCAACAAAATCTCAACAGTTACCTCGAAACGGGTCAACCGACCATTAATGTCGTGGACAAAGAGAAACGGTACTAGAAATTAATAGCTAAAACCAATTGAAATCCACGGTTCCATAAAAAAGGATCGACAACAATAGAATTAACTCGAGAGCGGTTGCAGAGATGTGGCCGTTTTGTATAGAATAATGATGACAAGTGAATAAATGAACAAACTAAATGGAGGGATTATGATGTTGACATATATTGCAGGTGCTGGCGCAATGGGGTGTCGTTTCGGTTCTCAAATCAAAACAGCGGGTTATGACGTGATTTTATTGGACAAGTGGGAGGACCATATCCAAGCAATTAAGGAACGGGGACTCGAAATTTCGGGGGACGAAGAGAAGACGCTCCCAATGACGATCATGCACCCAAGTGAGGCGACTGAACCGGCTGACCTCATTATTCTGTTCACCAAGGCGATGCAGTTACCAGACATGCTCAGAGATATCCAAGGCATCATTACTGATCAAACGCAGGTGCTCTGTCTGTTGAATGGGCTCGGGCATGAAGAAGTGATTGCTGAATATGTAAAACGCGAAAATATCATGATGGGGGTCACTGTTTGGACTGCGGGATTAGTGGGCCCAGGCCATGCACATCTGGAAGGAACTGGCACCGTGAACTTGCAGAGTTTCGCTCCAAACGGCGAAGAGAAGACAAAAGACATTGTGTCCATGCTCAATGATGCCAAGCTGAATGTGACCTATGACGAGAATGTATTCCCATCGATTTGGCGTAAAGTCTGCGTGAATGGGACGATGAACTCAGTCTGTGCGCTGCTTGATTGCACGATCGGTGAAATGTTCCAAAGCCCTGATATGGTGAATGCAGTGAAACAGATCATCCATGAATTTGTAGTGGTAGCAGAGGCTCAAGGTGTTGTGATTGATGAAATCGAAATGGTGGATTATGTCATGAAGACGTCAAAAACGGCGGCTCACCACTATCCATCCATGCATCAAGATCTCGTGAAGAATCATCGTAAAACCGAAATCGACTACATCAACGGAGCGGTTGTGAAATTAGGGGCGAAACATGGTATCCAAGCGCCTTACTGCCAATTGTTGACGGAACTCATCCATGCTAAAGAAATGTTAGTGGGGATTCAATAATTTATGCTAAATAAATGTTAGTGGGATTTACTGATTTCACTAAATAAGAATCAGTGGAGATCAATAGTTTTCACTAGATAAATATCAGTGGGCGTTCAATGGATGGTATTAAAGAAATATTAGTATCGGCTCAATCATTTGCAGTGAGGCACACATACCTTCTCTTAGGAGGGAACTGGATCGTGATTGGTCCAATCAATTAAAGAAGGTGGACAAAATGAAAAAGAAGTTAACAGTCGGGACATTTTTTAACAAGTTATTAGCGGGGACTGCGACAGGGATTATTATTGGTTTGATCCCGAATGCAGTCCTAGCAGCTATTTTAAAATATGTGATTTTTATCCCTGGAGTAGCCACATTGATCCAGGCGGGGGTCGTGTTCCAGATGGCGACCCCGCTCATCATTGGGGCATTGATTGCGCATCAGTTTAGTCTCGTACCATCGCGGGCAATGGTGGTCGCAGGGGCTACCTTTGTTGGATCGGGCGTGATTCAGTACCAAGCCGATACGAAGACATACATCGGTGCTGGGACGGGCGACGTGTTCAATATTATGATCACGGCGGCACTGGCGGTTCTCGTGGTGCTCTGGATCGATAATAAATTTGGTTCCACGGAAATTATCCTCCTCCCAATTGTGGGTGGAGCCGGCGTTGGATTCCTCGGGATGCTGCTCTATCCATACGTGACGCTGATTACGGTTGGAATCGGGAACCTCATTAATCACTTCACCGATTTACAACCAATGCTGATGAGTATCCTGATTGCTGCGAGTTTCGCGCTCCTCATTATTTCACCAATCACCACGGTGGGAATTGGGCTTGCGATTCAGTTGAACGGTCTCTCTGCAGGGGCAGCAGCGATGGGGATTGCAGCTACGACAATGGTTTTAATTGTTCATTCCTGGCGCGTGAACGAATCTGGGGTCACCTTGGCCGTCGCACTCGGCGGGATGAAGATGTTCATGCCGAACCTCTTCCGTCATCCGATCATCATGCTCCCAGTTTTATTCACAGCAATCATCAGTGGGCTGTTTGTGCCGATCTTCAACATTCTCGGAACCCCACAATCAGCTGGTTTCGGGCTCGTTGGATTGGTAGGGCCGCTCGCTTCCTTGGATGCGGGCTTGAATATTATTTTAATGTTGGTGGCGTGGATCGTGATTCCACTGGTAGCCGCCTTTGTCTCTAAACTCTTATTTGAGAAGACGCTCCATATTTACTGGAGCGAAGAAGCCTTTAAGTTTTTAGGATAAAGAGTTTTAGTGACAGATAAAAACCAGCCTCGTTGCTTTCCTTTTTGCTGAAGGGTCGGCAACACAGGCTGGTTTTCATTTCTTCTATTTTAATGAGATTACTTGGTTTCATCTGCCATGGCGTCTTGTGGCAGGATCAAGTTGAGGAAGATCCCAGTCAACGCGGAGAGGGCAGTACCGGAGAGAGTGAGGACACTCGAGATATGCATTTCTGCACCACCAAGCCCCAACACGAGGATCGCGCTCGCAATGATCAGGTTGCGCACATTTTGGAAGTTTACGTGTTTTTCGATGAGGAGCTTGAGCCCGTTGCTGGCAATCGTACCGTAGAGGAGGATCGACATCCCACCGAGTACTGGATGCGGAATGGTTGAGATCATCGCGGTTAATTTACCGAGGAAGCTCACGAGAATCGCAATCACAGCCGCTTGACGCAACACGAAGGTACTTGAAACTTTGGTGAGGCCGATGACACCGGTATTTTCACCATATGTCGTGTTCGCAGGTCCACCGAGGAACGCCGAAACAAAGGTCGCAATCCCATCTCCCATCAAGGTACGGCCGAGACCTGGATCTTTCAGGAGATTTTTACCGGTAATTTCACTGAGGACGGTGTGGTCTCCGATATGTTCCGCAATCGTCACGAGCACAACCGGAACGACCGCCCATGTTTCTGGACCAAAGTAGAAGTGATATTGATCAAACCAAGGGGTATTAAATGGTAAGTAGAATTGAGGCAGTTGAATCCAGCTGGCTTTGGCGACTGGGGTGAAGTCCACAATCCCCAAGATCGCAGCGAGAATGTAGCCGGCCACAATCGAAATCAAAAATGGCACAATCCGGAAGAAACCTTTTGCACGCGTGTTAATAAAGGCACACACGAGGAAGGTAAAGATGGCGGTGACCATTTCTTTCCAGCTGGCACCTTCCACGAACCCCGCATTCGTCACCGCAGAGCTCGCCAAACTGAGTCCGATCACAATAATCAGTGGCCCAATCACAACGGGTGGGAGCAGACGATCCACCCAGGCATTGCCGATCTGACCGACGAGTACTGCGACGATCGCATACACAAGACCACAGATCATGACCCCAGTGAGTGCAGCAGAGAAATCGCCTTTCATCTGTTGAATCGCAATCTGCATCGCACCCACGAACGCGAAAGAAGACCCGAGATACACCGGGGATTTGCCTTGCGTGAAGGTGTGGTAGATCAATGTCCCAATCCCACTACAGAAGAGGGCAACAGATACCGGCATTCCCAAAATCAGCGGTACGAGGATCGTGGCACCGAACATCGCAAACACGTGCTGAACACTGAGGAGAACCCCTTCTCCTAGAGGCGGGCGCTCATCAAGATCGTAGCGCATTTTCAAACGAGTGACATTCATTTCCATGGATATCTTCGACTCCTTCTGGGCACAAAAAAAGAGGCCCGTATTTTGATCTGGTAGGGGCCTCCATCTATGCCAAAAGCAGAGATTATTTTCCAATATTTGCTTGACCTTGAATATCTCACGGGATATTGTTAAAGGTCCCTATAACCATTACTAAGCATAACACGAATCACGAATATTGACGAGGGAAAATTTTGTTGACAGCGTTCTCAACTGAAGAAAAAGACAAAAAGGAGGGGTAAACCTCCTTTTTTGATAAGTAATATTGGCTAGATAGCTATTAACATCCTCACCAGTCATTTTTTATAAATAGGTTATAAATATCCTGTTCAGCTATACCAGACCTTCTTAGTGACATCTTCAGTTCTACCATTCTGGACGGTTGGCGCAGTAATCCTGAATCGTAGTGATGCCCAATGCGTCCATGCGTTCAGGCAGTTTGTGGATCAGATCAGGGAGAATGTGTGCATTATGGAAATGAGCCGTTCCCACCTGAACAGCGCTTGCTCCTGCCAATAGCATCTCGAGGACGTCATCCACCGTTTCTACGCCGCCAACGCCGATAATTGGAATATCGAGGGCTTGATGGACTTGATGGATCATGCGAATGGCGATTGGTTTAATCCCTGGGCCGGAGAATCCCCCCATCCCATGTGCAAGCACCGGACGTTTCGTTTCGAGATCGAGGTAGAGTCCTAGGAGCGTATTGATGAGAACGAGGGCATCACACCCGCCATCTACGGCTGCTTTGGCTGTAGATACGATATCCGTAATGTTCGGCGTTAATTTTACATAGAGCGGACGATCGGGGAGCTCGTGGCGCACGATTTGAACGACCTCTGTAACCATCGCCGGATCCGTCCCAAATTGCATCCCGCCTGCTTCGGTATTCGGGCAGGAGATATTAATTTCAAAGGCATCAATCAAGGGACAATCTGCCATGATCCGTGCCACCTGCTCATAATCAGATAGAGAAAATCCGCCAATGCTCGCAATGAGGGGCAGGTCAGGGTATTGATGTTTCAGGGCTGGTACTTTCTCATTGACAACCGCTTCCACGCCCGGATTTTGGAGGCCAACCGCATTCATCACACCGTCTCTAACCATGGCAATTTGTGGTTGGGGGTTGCCTTGATGCGGGTGGGGTGTCGTTGTTTTGATGACCACGGCCCCTAGTTGATTGAGGTCATAACTCTTAGCAATCGATGTATCCCCGAATCCGAACGTACCACTGGCAGGCATCAGGGGATTCTTTAGAGTGAGACCAGGCAGTGTGACAGTTAAGCGTGACATGTATATACCTCCTATTATCATCGACTGAATGAAAAGGAAGAGAGCCACTGCCATTCGGTTCGTGCTCGCTTCCTTTCTCTTTGTTGCTTAAATCTTATTGGACAAGAAATCCATCTTGATTGGTATAGACGGTTTTCCCGCTGACAATGGTGTGGGTAGTTAGCCCCTGTACCGTTTCTCCTAGATGAGGGGTGTTCATTGCCTTGGAGTAGATCGTATCACGCTCGATCGTCCAGGATTGATTGAGATCGAACAGCACGATATCGGCCGGCATACCTGGGAGCAGTTGCCCCACATTCGTCAGCTGAAAGGCATTAGCAGGGCCCGTGGTCATCTTCTCCAATAAAGTGGTTAGCGGCAATAAACCGGTTTCCACGAGATGTGTGTAGAGCAGTGCAAAGGCAAAGTCGCTCCCAATAATCCCAAATGTCGCTGTTTGCATCGAGCCACTTTTTTCTTCAATAGTATGAGGTGCATGATCGGTCGCGATGCAGTTAATTGTTCCATCGATGAGACCGGCGAGTAGAGCTTGTCGATCGAATTCAGAACGCAGCGGCGGATTCATCTTGAGAAGCGGATTATCACTCGTGACGTCTTGGTCGCTGAATAACAAATGGTGCGGGGTGACTTCGCAAGTGACAGGAATCCCGCGTTGTTTCGCCCAGCGCACGAGATCCAGAGACGCTGCCGTTGAGATGTGGCAGACATGATAATGACAGCCGGTAGCTTCAGCGAGGAGAAGGTCACGTGCGAGTTGGCTTGTTTCACTCTCCGGTAATTGGCCGGGGAGATTCAGTTCCATTTGGCGCTCGCCTGCCGTCATCACGCCCTTACGACTGAGCGAATCATCCTGAACGTGGGCAGCAAGGGTAAGGTTGAGTTTCGCAATCTGTTCCATTGCATCATACATCGTTCCTGCCGTTTGAACGCCAGATCCGTCATTACTAAACGCAAAGGCCCCGTGATCTTTGAGTGATTGGAAATCAACCAATGCTTCACTCTGGAGGCCATGCGTCAACGTCCCAAACTGTTTGACGTGGACAATCCCATTTGTTTCATTCAAGGATTGCATAGCGTCCAGACGCTCTGGGGTATCTGGTACCGGCGTCACGTTCGGCATGGCACCCACTGTGGTGAAACCCCCGTGTGCAGCAGCTTTAGTGCCAGTGTGGATAGTTTCCTTCTCAGTTTGGCCGGGTTCGCGGTAATGGACGTGTGGGTCGATCAACCCAGGTGTCACCAGTTGCCCCGTTGCATCGATTGCTTCATCGTAGGACACCTCATCTGCTAAATCCTGACCAAGCATTTGAATCTGGTCGTCTTTGATCAAAAGGTCGAGGGGACATAACTCACCCTCGAGATAGATGGTGCCATTTTTAATCAGTGTTTTCATCATTAGTCATGCATCACTGCTTCAAGCATTGCCATCCGCATGAAGACCCCATTATGCATCTGTTGAACATAGCGGGATTTCGGTGCGGTCACGAGTTCTGAGGCAAATTCGACGTCGCGGTTGATTGGGCCAGGGTGGCAGATAATCGCGTGGTTCGGCAAGCGGTCATAACGCGCTTGGTTGATGCCATATTGATTGTGGTAATCTTGGGCACTGAAGGTTTGTTCCTCAGCAGCATCCGCATTGTGGCGTTCATG
This sequence comes from Aerococcus sp., assembly GCA_030528285.1. Lineage (GTDB taxonomy): Bacteria > Bacillota > Bacilli > Lactobacillales > Aerococcaceae > Aerococcus. The sequence goes on from JAUMZE010000002.1 coordinate 155,239, forward strand.
TTGTACCCGGAGCAACATCATGACATCGACCTTTTCTACGAGGTCATCGAGTGGCACGAAGGCACCGAATGCAGAGAAGGATGGATCGTACCAGTATTCTGGGCCGGAGAAGAAGACTTCTGCGCCTAATTGGGTGAGGAGTTGGGCGTTACTTCTTGCTACGCGAGAGTTCTTGATGTCTCCAACAATTGCTACCTTGAGGCCACCAAAGTGATCGAACTCTTCATAGATCGTCATTAAATCGAGGAGGCATTGGCTTGGATGTTGACCGCGCCCGTCACCACCGTTGAGGAGGTGCAGATGGAGATTGAGTTCTTCTTGGAGCTCAATCAATGGGCAGTAGTAATCATCGGCACTGTGGCGGATGACCAACGTATCGAATCCTAACGCATCCAGTGTCAGGAAGGTATCAGCGAGCGTTTCCCCTTTCTTGATGGAGCTATGTTCAGGACTCAATTCCATGACATGCATGTCGAGGCGTCCTTCAGCCACCGCAAATGACGTATGGGTCCGCGTCGAATCCTCGAAGAACATGTTTGCTGCAAAGCGTGGCACGTCCGGGAGATCCGCCGCTTTTCCTTGCTTAAATCCTTGAGCAGAATGAATCAGGTCCATCACCTGTTCATTGCTCAGATCCTTCACGCTCACAATGTTCTGCAGTGCAAATGCTGTACTTTCCATAAAAAATTTCCTCCTTTGCCCGAAAGAAAACCCCTAAACAAATTGTCCAGGGGTCGAGTGTTGCTATGAAAATTTGTTATGGTCCAACCGATAATGATTTTTAGAACGCTGAGTGCTCTCAGTGTCTCAGAACACGGCAGGCACACTATGCATAAAACATAATGCTCGCGCCCTCAACGCTTCATAAAAGCCACTGCCTATTTTGAGGTAGACAGTTTATGCGTAGGCCATTACTGAAGCATCCTATTTCATTCGGTTGAGTCATCAAATTTTTCATGTCTCTCTGGACAGAATTAAAATTTGAAGTTTTACTTCGCCTGTTAGTGTAAGGACAAATAGCAGTGCTGTCAACAATAAAATATAAAAGTGCCAAAGAAAATGTGAGCAGCGGGATTGAGCGAGAGAGTGAGGAATAACCCTTAAGAAATGATTTTCTCTCGTGAGTTTTTGATAATTCGGTTTTCATTCATTTGGAATTTGCTTATAATATGGGGGAGAGCTAGTTGGGAATTGAAACGAACGCTACTTACCTGTGGCCTGACTAGTGGAATACAGCAGTGTGAAGGGATCGGAATAGAGTGCGACAATTTTTTGAGAATAAGCGATTAATAGTGTTGTTGTTGAGTGTGATCACTTCCCTGAGTCTGATGGCTTTTTCTATCTTTGGTAATCAAACGGTGCCAGAACCTCTCACATGGGTGAACGATGTGACAGCGATGATTGGGCGGGTGGTTTCCAGTCCTGCGAATACCTTGATGGATTTTGGGGAATCGGTCGTTGAGTTGAAGAATACCTACCAGGAAAATCAATCACTCAAGAAACAGATTAACTCATTGCAGGAGTTAAAAGCCCAGAACCAACAACTCAAAGTAGAAAACGAAGAGCTAAACCATCTATTAGATTTGGAACCAACATTAGTAGGGAAGACGATTATTTCCTCCACCGTGATTTCACGTTCACCGAATGAATGGCTGGATACTCTGACGATTGATGTGGGGTCCAACAACGGCATCAAGAAGGACATGTCTGTGATGAGTGATACCGGATTGATCGGCCGTGTCTATGAAGTCGGTGCGACCTCCAGCAAGGTCAGATTGTTGACGTCTGAGAGTGATGAACATCTGGCAGTAGCAGCCGGCATTCAGAGCGGTGACGATATCATTTATGGGGTCGTCTCCGCATACGATAAGAATGCGGATGAACTGGTGATTGATCAGGTTTCCCCAGATGCCAAAATCAAGAAAGACAGCATTGTGACCACCAACGGACTTGGAGGTGTCTCTCCAGAAGGTTTGATCGTCGGGAAAGTGGTCAGCACCTCTGTCGATAACTTTGGGTTGTCACAGCAAGTGCGAGTGAAACCAGGCGCTGACTTCAACAGTATTCGCCACGTCTTTGTTGTGATGACGGCGGGCAATAAGAACCAAGAGAATGATTCGACTGGTCGTTCTGCTCGTGAAACGATCGATACGGATTCGACCAGCGACAGTAGCGATAATACGGATAACACGACGAACACCACGAACACGACGGATACGACAACCAGTGAAGGTGGGAACACGAATGGCTAGATATTTCAAGAGTCGCGTGTTATTGCCTCTGCTGTTGTTGATCTTCTTCTTCCTGGACGGCATTATGGCGACGATCATGCCAGGGTTTGTCGGCGATGGAGCATTTCGAATGGATAGTGCCTGTCTGATGATGGCGTTCATCCTCTTCGCCTTAAATTTGGAAGATCTGTTACCACTCTATATGTCCGGATTTGTGATGGGGTTCTTGTATGATCTGTACTATACCGAGATCTTGGGAATTCATCTGTTTCTCTTCCCACTAGCGGTTTATGTGACCCATCTCTTCAAGCACCAACTGCCAACGAACCTCTATGCATCGTGGCTGTGGACGGTCTTCATTGAGGCCCTCTATGATCAATTGATGTACTTTATTTTCCGGATGTTGGGCGTGAACTTCTCCAGTTACGGCTCGTTTCTAGTTGCGATCTTTATCCCATCACTCTTGTTGAATGGCTTCCTCGCCTTCATCTTCATTTGGCTCTTGAGGCATCTGTCGGAGTGGATCGAGAGCGAATAAATCAGATAACAATTAATCGCTAAAATAAGAGCGCCCCACTGAACAACCTCTATGTTCAGTGGGGCGCTCTTTTGTGTGTTGGCGTGGGATCATTTGATAATCCCAGCGATCATCCATGCACCGTTTACTCTGCATCTTCTCTGATAATCAAAACGGAGATACCTGCATACTTGGCCATGTAAGCCGCTTGACTTCCAAAGTGCTTAGCGATACCTTTTTGTGCTTTGGCACCAATCACGAGCAGATCAGGGTGAGTCATAGGGATGATCTCTTCGATAATGGTTTTCCCAGGGTCACCTTCACCGATAATGGCTCTGACGTTTTCAACGCCGGCGTCTTTAGCTTTTTTGACATATTCATTAAGATGCTGTTCAAGAGCTTGGCGTTCACCGTGAATGTAGTCCTTATTGAGCGCTTGATAGACGTTCATATCCTCATTTTCGAGGATGGATGCGATGACTAATTGAGCATGATTCGTTTTGGCGAGATCAATGGCCGATTCAAATGCTACCAACGCATCGGGAGAATCATCCACCCCGACGAGAATCGTTTGAAACTGTACTAACATCGGTTATTCCTCCTCCTGATGGTTTTTCAGAGCTTGGCGCTTCTGGAGACGTTGATTGCTTTGATTGAGGTCTGCCACGCACCAAGCAAGCAGTAACAGGATAATGACGATTACCAGATAAGCCGCCCAATGCGCATGCTGAATGGATGCTTGACTCGGATTGTCTCCGAGAAAGTCCACAAAGGCGTCGGGGAGGTTGAGCAGATTCAGGAAGGTGAGCCCAATCACCGAAACCCAGCCGAGGATCTCTACCCACGTTCTGTTCTTGAACCGTTTCCCCATTTCTGCTTGGCTATTGGTTAGCATCAACAGCGGCAACATCGAGAAGGGCAGGGCAAAGGCAAGAAAGACCTGTGAGTTATTCATCAGATTGTTTAATGCCTCGTGCTGATCAATCGTGTTCAAGTGGCTCGTTAATGCCACACAGATAAGGACCGGGATCACGGATAAAAGTCGGGTCACGAGACGACGCGCCCACAGCGGCATCTTCATATGAACGAATCCTTCCATGATGACTTGGCCGGTGAGGGTGCCAGTAATGGTAGAGTTTTGACCGGATGCCAGAAGTGCTATCGCAAACAGAACGGATAAGATGCCTGATTTAGCGACAGCGATCAACACGCTATTACTCAAGGTGGATGGGTCCGACAACGCTTCATATAGTCCGAAGAAAGATGGATCTTTCACCGCGCCGGATTTGAAGACAGCGACTCCCATGATAAGTAACAACGCGTTCACAACAAAGGCAAAGCTCAATTGGATATTAGAATCCCATTGTGTGAAGCGTACGGCTGTTGCTACTTCCTCTTCATCGTAGTGATTGATTTTACGCGTCTGTGAAACGGCGGAATGGAGATAGAGATTGTGGGGCATCACGGTGGCTCCGATAATCCCCAAAGCCCCGCTCAATGGCGTCATCCCATTCACAGTCGGGTGGTTCGCAACGGATGTAGCAGAAGGGACGAGCCCTTTAATCACTGCACCCCAATCTGGATTGGAGAGGGCGACCTGGTATACGAAGACGAGGAGAATCACAAGAATTAAACAAACAACAACGGCTTCGATTTTCCGAAAACCAATCTTCGTGAGTAATAGGAGGACCAACACATCCAGCACTGTCAGGAATACCGCGATGACGAGTGGGATCCGAAACAGCAGATATAACGCGATCGCAGCCCCGATGACCTCTGCAATATCGGTTGCCATAATCGCAAGCTCGGTAATGATCCAAAGTACAATTCCTAAGCGTCGACTCGTTCTGGCACGGATCGCTTGGGCAAGGTCCATCTGTGTGACAATCCCGAGTTTGGCCGCCATGTTTTGTAGGAGCATCGCGATCAAACTGGAAATGAGGATGATCGACATGAGGAGGTAACCAAAATTTTGCCCCCCGGTGATACTGGTCGACCAGTTACCTGGGTCCATGTACCCGACTGCCACGAGGGCGCCCGGTCCGGAATAAGCAAAGAGCGTCCGCCAGAAACTCTTACCTTTTGGGACTTTGACGGTACTGTTGATTTCTTCCAGTGAGGGACCATTCGCGTATTCAATGAGTTTATGTTTGTGGTTTGCTTCAGGTTTTTCTTTCATCATTGACTTCCTTTCTCCCAACCGTAAATTTCATAAAATGTCAGTTGGATTCCTCGATCACTCGAGTCCATTTCAAACCATGTCCAGTATAAGGCAGAAAAACGATCGAGTAAAAGATTTTTTTAGCCTTGCCTAACTTTTTTTCAGTGAGGAGCAGGAGAAAACACGAACAAAATAAAATCAAAAAGTTAAATGAGGACCTTCACGAAGAGGGGAGATATCTGAAGTGATGGGAGGTAAACTTCTGAAGATTTTAAGCGTTAAAAAGTACGAAATGACAGTTGTTATAGCGCTTCAAAAAGGTTAAACTCTATATTGTGATAGATGTCACGTTGCATCACGTATCATGTAATATTGACGTGTGAACGAGTGATGCTCTATCACATAAAAATAAATGAAGGATGTTTCTTATGAACAACTGGTTGTCGTTACTGGCAGCACAGCGCCGGATGGGAGTGCCTGAAGAAGTTGCTTCCTTCTTCGCATCGATTGGGTCCTCGTTCGGGGTGCCAGGCTACGGAGCGATTTGGCCAACGATCTTAGCACTCTTTACTGCCAATGCGATGGGTGTACATTATGGTCTCACTGACTATCTCTTAATCATTGTGGTTAACCTGCTCGTGTCTGCGGGAACGGTCGGCGTACCAGGCATGGGGACGATCAATGCGGTCTCCCTCTTTACAGCGATCGGGCTGCCGGTTGAGGTGATCATCTTGATGACGCCAATTGCTGCGATTGCGGATATGGTGCGGACAGCGACGAATGTAACGGCTGGCGGGAGCACCGGGGTTCTCGTGGCGAAGGTCAATAAAACATTGGATGTCGCAAAATACAACGATACCAGTGAACCTGAAGTCGAAGCCGCTAATTAGTTGACGAAAACGAGCACCTCATTCATGATCGGGTGGAGGCGCTTTTTGCTTAATAATGGATCCATGAAAGGTTGTTGTTAAAATGTCAAATGTAGAAACCTATCTCGATTATGCGGCGACTACCCCCGTCAGTGAGAATGTCATTGTCGTGATGAGTGAAGCGCTCAAGGCGTCGTTTGGGAATCCTTCCAGCAGTTACAGTATTGGACGGGACACTCACCGACAGATTGAGGAGGCACGGAAACATATCGCTCACTCCATCCATGCCAATCCGACTGATATTATCTTCACCAGTTGCGGGACAGAAGCCAATGACAGTGCGTTGATTCAAACGGCACGTCGATTGAAGAACAAAGGCAATCACATCATTTCCACTGCGGCCGAGCATTCATCGATCTACCAAACCCTAAAACTCCTCAAACAGGAAGGATTCGAGGTGACAACCTTAGACTTTGATCAGGCGGGACACATTGATCTAGACGCCCTCAAACAAGCACTCACTCCCAAAACAACGATTGTGTCGATTATGGCGGGAAATAACGAGGTAGGGTCCCTCCAGGATCTCCAAGCCATTGGGGATTTCTGCCGTGAACATGAGCTTTTCTTTCAGACTGACACCGTTCAAACCTACATGAAGGTGCCCCTGGACGTGGAGCAGTACCATATTGATGCGATGTCCCTCTCAGCACATAAAATTTACGGACCTAAGGGAGTGGGATTCCTCTACTACCGCCATGCGACCAGAGATTTCACGCCGTACCTACCAGGAGGTGGCCAGGAGAATGGGCATCGCGCTGGGACAGAAGCCATTCATCAGATTCTCGGGATGGATGAAGCAATTCGTTGGCTTGAAACCCATCAACAGGCACACCATGATCATTTGATTCAGATGCGCAATTTGTTCCTAGACCAAGCAGAAAAACAGGGCTTGCATTTTGAAATCAACGGTCCCCAAACCCCAGAGCTCCCGCATATCCTGAGTGTATATTGGCCAGGACACGAGAGTCAGGAGGTATTGGATTTTCTGGACCAACAAAACATTTATATCTCAGCAGGGTCAGCTTGCAACGCCTGCAGTATATCGCCGAGTCGTGTGTTAGTGGATATGTACGGATTAAAGAGCCCGCGGGTGAGCGAGACGCTGCGGATTTCGTTTGGTTGGCCAACGACAGCGGCAGATATTGATCGTTTGGTGGATGCATTGGTAGCATTCGACCACGATCATCCAGCTGAGATCTAAACGTCGATGTCTCATCCTCCCTTATTCAAGGAGCTGGTGACAGAATACGGGGCTAAGTTGTTCCTAACTCAAAGAATTTGGTGCTTGACACCTCCGTTATTGTCCAGTAAACTGTAGACACTTAAAAGAAGGAGGAGAGCTAAAATGACACGATCAATATTCATATCCAGCAGTATCTCCTCGCGTCGTTATTATCGTAACTATTATGGATAGCGTTTGTCTGTGATGATGAGAGTCATCATGGATAAGCGCTCTTTCGCGTCACGATCCATGATGGCTACGGAAAACAAACGATCGATTTCCTAGCCAGTGAATGAGTCATTCCTAATAGGCTAGGACAAACGCCAACAGAAGGCCTATTTAGCGTGATTCAGCTAGATAGGCCTTTTTATTATCCAATTAGTAATGGTGTAGCGACAGAGTAGGGAGGAAACACAAATGAGAGGAAAAGGAACGCGTTTGGGGCTAGTAATTACCCTGATCGCACTCATGATCATCGGGTTCAGCAGGTGGCCGAAACAACACAATGATCAAGTGCAGGTGGGGATTGTCCAATTGGTAGAGCAGGAACCTTTGGACAAGGTGCGCGCGGGTTTTATTGACCAGTTGAAACAGAATGGCTATGAAGAAGGCAAGAATTTGAAGATCCGCTACCGCAATGCGAACGCGGATCAGTCGAATGTGACGAGTATTGCACAGCAGTTTATTGGACGAAACGACCTCAATTTTGCGATCACAACCGTCTCAGCCCAAGCGATGTTAGCGGCGGATCGAGACACGCCCTTGATTTTTTCGCCGATTACGGACCCGATTCAAGCCAAACTCGCGACGAATTGGCAGCATCCCGATAAGAATGCGACGGGGACGAGTGATCAGGTGCCGCTCGATCAACTATTGGATCATTTCCAGGCAGCCTTTCCTCAGATGAAGCGGGTGGGGATGATCTATAACGCGAGCGAGGTCAACTCCAAGCAGCAATTTACCCGCCTCCAACAAGAGGGAAAGAAGCGGGGGATAATGATTGTAGGGCAGACGATCACGACAACGAATGATGTGGCATCCGCGATCCAGACATTAATTGCTAAGGTGGATGGCATTGTCCTCCCAACCGATAACTACATCACCTCCGCCATTCCGGTCATTGCCTCTGCTGTGAAAGAGGCCAACATTCCGGTCATGGGGAGCGATGAGGCACAACTAGCGGCCTGCGTGGCGACGTATGGGGTTGATTACTATAGTCTTGGACAACAAGCGGGTGAGATGGCGAGTCAAATCCTCAAGGGAGAAAAAAAGGCCCAAGACTTGCCGATTCAAACGGCGAAACAGTTTCACTTAGAGCTGAATCCAGATATTGCCCAAGCGCTCCATGTGACAAAGGCTGATTTTCAGTAAGGAGGAAATGAGATGAGTCAATTTATTTTATTTAGTGTCGCTCAAGGGTTGATGTGGTCAATTTTAGGAATCGGGATTTATTTGGCATTCCGGATTTTGGATATTGCTGATATGACGGCAGAGGGCGCTTATCCTCTCGGGGCAGCAGTATGTGCAACATTGATCATTCATCATGTGCCTGCGTGGATCGCTACCGTCATGGGCTTTGTGGCAGGACTCCTGGCTGGTTACTTGACGGGATTCCTTCATACGAAAATGCATATTCCTGGATTACTGGCGGGGATTCTCTCAATGACAGCTCTCTACTCGATCAATTTACGAATCATGGGTCAGGCGAATATCTCCTTGCTCGGTGAAAATACGCTTCCGAATCAACTGGAACAATTAGGGGTATCGCACAGCTGGATTGCCTTTCTGATTGGAGGGGTTGCGGTGATCATTGTGATTAGCGGGATGGTGGCCTTTATGTATACGGAACGAGGGCTCGATCTGCGCGCAACGGGGGATAATCCGATCATGGCGGAAGCGAATGGTATCCCGGTGAACCGTATGAAACGTCTCGGATTAATGCTGTCTTCAGGATGTACAAGTTTAGCGGGGGCACTGCTCTCACAAGCGAATGGATACGCGGATATCGGGATGGGGACCGGCGCATTGGTGATCGGGCTCGCAGCGATTTTCATTGCGGAAGTCTTATTTAGAAATCTCACGTTCGGACAGCGACTATGTACGATTGTGATTGGGTCGATTCTCTACCGCGTGACGATTGATTTGATCATGCGCCAAGAATGGATCGAAATCCAGCCAGGTGATATTAAGCTACTCTCCGCTATTGTACTGGCATTGATTCTGTGGGGACCTCATGTGATGCAGTCACCATCCCTCCGTCGTTTAAGAAAGGCAGGTTCCTCTCATGCATAAATTACAACTCACTCACATTGATAAAGTATTCAATCCCGGGACGACCAATGAAAATCATGTTACTAGAGATTTATCACTCACACTTGAAACTGGTGATTTTGTGAGTGTGATCGGCAGTAACGGGGCGGGCAAGTCGACTTTGATGAATCTCATTGCCGGAACAATTTTTCCAACGAGTGGAACGATTACGCTGAACGAGGCGGACATCACTACAATGCCAGCTGTCAAACGTGCCCAACAGATCAGCCGCGTATTCCAAGATCCCAAAGCAGGAAGCGCCAGCAATTTGTCTATTGAGGAAAATTTGGCGGTGGCGTGGCGTCGCGGACACAGCAGCAGTTGGCGCTGGGGGCTGAATCATCAGCTACGTGAACATTTTAAGGAGACACTCCAGACGTTAGAATTGGGATTGGAGGATCGGCTCCATACACCAGCCGGGAATCTCTCCGGTGGGCAGCGTCAAGCCCTCACACTCCTCATGGCTACGCTCCAATCCCCAGAAGTCCTCCTCCTCGATGAACATACCGCCGCGCTCGATCCGGCAATGAGTGAGCGGGTGATGACATTGACGGATACGCTTGTTGATACCCATCAGATCACCACCCTCATGATTACCCACAACATGCAGGACGCGATCCGTTACGGCAACCGCTTGATTATGCTGCATCAGGGGCGAATCGTGCTCGATCTCTCCCACGAGGAAAAGAAGCATCTTACGGTCGAACGTTTGACTCAACGTTTCAGTGAAGAAATTGGAAGCAGTTTAGCTGATGATGAGCTACTCCTAAGTTGATCGAGAAATAGAGGGAATGTGGAGAGGAGTAGTATTCATCCTCCCAATCACCACCGCCACGCCACAATTTCTAGAGTGACTAGATGATTTTCGCTTGACCAAAGCATTGGGGTCTGATAAGATACTCATGTTGTATTTCTGGCACCAGATCTGCAACCGCACATCGATAAGTTTTAAGCGCTCTAAGCCACTTATCTTGGCGAGTCTAAGGTGTAAATCTCAATAGAGGAGGTGCGTAGAATGTACGCGATGATTAAGACCGGTGGAAAGCAAATCAAAGTTGAAGAAGGTAAAGCTATCTTCGTTGAAAAATTAGAAGTTGCTGAAGGCGAAAAAGTGACATTTGATCAAGTCGTTTTCGTTGGTGGCGACAATGCGAAGGTTGGTACGCCTGTTGTTGAAGGTGCAACGGTTGAGGGCACGGTTGAAAAACAAGGCCGTGAAAAGAAAGTGACTACTTTCAAATACAAATCTAAAAAAGATACTCACCGTAAACAAGGTCACCGTCAACCTTACACACGAGTAATGATTGACAAGATCAACGGTTAATAATGATTACTGTTCATTTTAAATCGAATCAGCAGCATCAATGGATCGCAATGGAAGCGTCGGGACATGCCTTATCTGGTGAGTATGGGCATGACCTCGTATGTGCGGCGGTATCAACACTGACCATTAGTTTAGTGAACAATATCGAACGCTTAACGGGGATGCCCCCCATTGTGGACATGGATCCAGCGGGCGGCTATCTCTATTTGGAGCGCCCTGAGGAATTAACACCGACACAGCTGGAGACTTTCCAATTATTAATGGAGAGTACCTACCTTGCCTTGAGTGAGGATGTGGCGTTGAACTATGCTGATTATCTCACCATTACCATTTCATAAGCAGAGGAGGAAATCTTCATGTTAAAATTGGATTTACAATTTTTCGCTCATAAAAAAGGGGGCGGATCGACAGCTAATGGTCGTGATTCCCAAGCAAAACGTTTAGGTGCTAAACGCGGTGATGGTCAATTCGTTAGCGGCGGATCTATTCTCTACCGTCAACGTGGAACCAAGATCTACCCAGGTGCTAATGTTGGCAAGGGTGGCGACGATACGTTATATGCAAAATGTGATGGGATCGTTCGTTTTGAACGTAAAGGTCGCAATCAAAAACAAGTATCTGTTTATCCTGAAGCAGTGGCTGCTGAAGCTTAGGCATTTCGTTGTTCGAGAGGCTGGGGAAACCTGGCCTCTTTTTTGTGTCAGATAGTTATTGATAACGAATAGAACGTATCAAAGGAGAAGTTCAATGGTGATTGAAGATATGAACGAACGCTTTCAAACGCTCAACCAAGCAAACCAACAGATCAGTCAAGCACTCGAGATGAGTTATTTGGAGGGACTGCATGAAACACTCCAAAACATTCAGCTCGGATCTGTCCAACAAATCGATGGCGAGCCGGATGACGAAACCAGTGCTCAGTTAGAAGCCCTCTACCAAACTGAGGACTGGAGCGCACTCTCACGGGACGAGATGCGCCAATTGATTCAGTTGCTCATTCTGGAGGGGGATCGGATTGACCAACTCCCACCGAATTACCAGATGACCCCGGCTGCGATTGCGCTACTGATCGGGCATCTTGCTTCCAAGGTGACGGGGGTGAACGAACCGCACTCTCACGGCGTTTTGATGGATCGTCCCCGTCATTTAGTGGATCTCATGTTTGGAATGGGAAATCTCTGGAGCATTGTCTGTGACGAACTCTCCAAGGGGGGCTATCTCGTGACAGGTGAGGGCGTCGATAATGATGATTTGATGTTGGCGATTGGGGAACAGGCCATGGCATTGGAGGGACTCACCCCGACGCTCTATTTGGGGGACGCCCTGCAGCAGCTCTATGTTCATCCCGCTGATGTGATCGTGAGCGACTTACCAGTAGGATATTATCCGCTCAATGACCAGAGCAAACATTTCCTTTCTGATACGCATGATCTCACCAAGCAACACATGAGTTATGCGCACTTCCTATTAATTGAACAAGCTTTCCATTACTTGAAACCAGCTGGGTGGGGGCTGTATCTCGTGCCAAGTTCCCTGTTTCAGATGACCGGGTTTGAACGTCTCCTCAAAGCCATTCAACAAGAGGGTTACTTGCAAGCCTTCTTGACGCTCCCTTCGACTCTGTTTAGAAATGAATCCCTCCAAAAAGCGATTCTCATTGTCCAGAAAAAAGGAGACGACGCCAAACAGAGCGAACATGTGATGTTGGGGAATCTCCCAGACCTCAAGGATAAACGCAATATGCAACAGTTTATTGCCCAATTCGATGCGTGGGTGGAGGAGTTCAAGGCCTAAAAATGTGAAATTCCCTCAAAACTTTTCACAAATAAACATGCCTTGAGAGGTGAATCTGAGTAGTCCTTGTGCTAAAATAAGCGTATTCATTGTGATAGTGACGCGACTACTGTGAGGAAACGCTTTATAATAGAGAGGGCAGAGTCGCTTGTTAACTACCACAACTAAAAAGGAAAAGGAGATCGATTATGTCAAAGGTTTTTGCCATTAATGCTGGCTCATCCAGTTTAAAATTCTCGATTTATCAACTGCCGGAAGAAGAGGTGATCAGTTCAGGATTAATTGATCGTATTGGTGTGGGGCAATCAAACATTGTCATCAAGACCCAAACGGAAAAATATACCGATGTGAAGGATATTGATAACCACGAAGAAGCGACGGTCCTCTTGTTAGACCAATTGAAGGCGCTCAACGTGATTAACGACTTCGATGAAATTTCTGGTTCCGGTCACCGTATCGTGGCAGGGGGCGAATTCTTCAAGGATTCTGCGCTGTTGGATGAAGAAGGCGTACAAAATGTAGAAGCACTCGCAGAATTTGCGCCACTCCACAATCCTGCTGAAGCGAAAGTGATCCGCACCTTCAAGAAATTACTGCCAGGCAAACCAACAGTCGGTGTTTTCGATACTTCTTTTCATGCGAACATGCCAGAGAAATCCTATCTCTACGGGGTTCCTTATGAATACTACGAAAAATACAAAGCACGTCGTTACGGCGCACATGGGACTTCCCACAAATATGTTGCAGGTCAAGCAGCTGAAAAGATGGGTAAGGACGTCAAAGATTTGAAGATCGTAACCGCCCACATCGGAAATGGGGCTTCCCTCACTGCCATTAAAGATGGTCAATCCATCGACACCTCCATGGGCTTCACGCCACTCGCTGGGGTGGTGATGGGGACGCGCTCCGGTGACGTGGATCCATCGCTCCTCCAATATGTCATGGATAAGGAAGGCATTGATTATGACGAAATGATGCGCGTATTGAACCATGAATCTGGTTTGAAGGGCCTCTCCGGTGTCTCCAGCGATATGCGTGACGTCGAAGCAGCAGCGGAAAAGGGCGCCCACCGCTCACAATTGGCGCTCGAGATCTATGCGCACGCCGTTAAACGGTACATTGGCTCCTACATCGCAGAATTGAATGGGATTGATGCCCTCGTCTTCACAGCAGGGGTCGGCGAACATGACGCATCTTTCCGTCAAGCAGCCGTAGAAAATATGGATAACTTGGGTATTATCTTGGACCCAGAACGGAACGAGACTGTTTCTGACGGCTTGATCTCCACCGATGATTCCCCAGTCAAAGTCTTCGTCATCCCAACCGATGAAGAAAAAATGATTGTGGAAGACACCATTCGTTTGGGAAACATCACGGAATAAGCATCGATTATCTGACCATAATCAAAGAGACACTCACAATCGGGTGCCTCTTTTTTGATAGGTAAGTAAAATCCCGCTCTGCCAATTTCACGGCAGAGCGGGGTTTTAATGTCTATTATTTATTATTTATTCCTCTTTTTCAGGATCTGAGCGCACAACGAGGACATCGCATGGGGCATGGCGAACGACATACTCTGTGACTGAACCGAGGAAGAGACGTTCGACTGCGCTCCGTCCTGTCGCACCAATCACAATCAGATCGGTTGGATTCTTCTGTGAGAGCTCCTCACAGATTTGAACACGCGGGGAACCGTACTCCAGAATCGCATTCACATGTTTAATGTGGTGACTCTTCGCATGAGATTCATAACTATTTAATAGGGATTTTCCTTGTGAGCGGACGTCTTCTCTGAGCTGTTCCTCATAGGCGCCATTATCACCGGTTTGAATGATTTGCGTATCGACCACATGTGTAATAGTTAACTCCGCATCTGCGTTGTTTTCCGCAATTTGAATGGCTTTCTTGAAGGCGAATTATGCTTCCTCCGACCCATCAACAGGGACGAGGATGTGTTGATATTGCTGTGACATAATCCTCACGCTCCTTTCAGTGTGCATGGTTCGTTGTGGCGTTTGCTGCGTCACAAGTTCTTCGTTACACGTTTATTATAGCACAAATCCCCAACAGTGACGATTATTCTCCTTGATGAGTTTTCTTCATCGCTTCGTGGCGCTGGCGCTGCTGTTCGAGGGCTTTTTCATAGTTACCAGTATCTACTGCCTGATAGTAGTGTTTTCCGCGCAAGGTTTCGGGCAGATACTCCTGATCGACCCAGTGTCCTGGGAAGTTATGCGGATATTGATAATCAATCCCACGTCCTAATTTTTTAGCGCCACTGTAATGAGCATCTCTGAGGTAAGCAGGAATTTGACCGCTCTTACCACTTCGAACGTCAGAGAGCGCTGCATCGATCGCAGTAATTGCAGAGTTGGATTTGGGACTGAGGGCAACATCGATAATAGCGTTGGCGAGAGGAATGCGTGCTTCGGGAAGCCCTAGTTGTTGCGCTGCCTGGACCGCAAGCACTGTGCGACTGACCGCCTGGGGGTTCGCCAACCCGACATCCTCATAGGCACAGACCATGAGACGGCGGCAGAGACTGTTGAGGTCGCCCGCTTCAATGAGACGGGCCGCATAGAGGAGCGCCGCGTCCACATCACTCCCGCGCAAACTCTTCTGGAGTGCTGACATGACATCATAGTGGAGATCTCCACTCGCATCATGGTCGAATGCCTTGAGTTGAAGCGATTCCTCGGCGACGGTCAGGGTGACTTCAATCACACCGTTATCGTTTGGTTCGGTGGAGAGGACCGCTAATTCCAGCGCATTGAGGGCGTTGCGGAGATCCCCATTTGAGGCCGTCGCAAAATGCCGTTTCGCATCATCGTGGAGGTGGACATTGTAATCCCCCAGTCCGTGCGTTTTATCAGTGAGGGCGCGCTCAATCCCCGTCATGAGATTCTCCTCACTGAGCGGATGCACCTCGAAAATCTGCGTTCGCGAGCGAATGGCAGGGTTGATATTGATGTACGGATTTTCCGTGGTGGCCCCAATTAGAATGAGGGAGCCATTTTCCAGATGTGGCAGGAGAAAGTCCTGTTTACTCTTATCCAGGCGATGAATTTCGTCCAATAGCAGTACCACGCCCCCGCTAAATTGCCCTTCCGAAACAACGGCTTGGAGGTCTTTTTTTGTGTCGGTCGCTGCATTCAACTGGCGAAAGGCGAGTTGGGTAGAACCGGCGATCGCACTCGCAATACTGGCCTTTCCCGTTCCAGGCGGTCCATAGAGAATCATGGAGGTGAGCTTTTTGGCATTTACCATACGTCGGATAATTTTGTTGGGGCCGACGAGATGTTCCTGCCCGATCACTTCATCAATCGTTTGGGGCCGCATGCGATAGGCGAGTGGCGCATTGTCGTTCAATCTCCTCATTCCTTTCTCATAGAATATCGCTACCAGTATAGCATAGGAACCAAGAAGGACGAACAGAGGCGCCTGGTTTTAGCTCATTCACAAACCAATTAATAGCACTTTTTTAAGGAACAATGATAGAATGAATGACACATTAGGGAGGGAATCGCATGAATCGATTGCAAGCACTACTCGTAAGTTCTACGTACCGCACGCAGTTTCAACAGACGTCATTAGGGATTGAGCGGGAGGATCATCGTATCACCGAAACAGGGTCACTCGCACTTACGCCACATCCAAAAACTGTCGATGGCTCAAAAACGAATCCATACATCAAACGGGATTTTGCGGAATCGCAGTTGGAACTGGTTACACCGGTTTGTAACAATATAGAGGAATTGATGCAATGGCTCGAGGCGATTCATACGGTGACCCTACGCTCACTCCCAACAGCTGAACGGATGTGGCCCGACAGTATGCCACCACAGATCGCGAGTGATGATTCCATTCAGGTGGCCCAATTCGAGGATAATCCAGAAGCAATCAGTTATCGGAAGCATCTCGTAACAACATATGGTAAACGACTCCAGATGATCAGTGGGATTCATTTCAACTGGGGGTTGGATCCTGCATTGATTCAGGCGCTGTATGGGGAATTACAACCGGGAATGTCTGAGGTTGATTTTCAGTCTGAATTATACCTAGAGATTGCTCGCAAATTTTTGCGCTGGCAGTGGCTGATTATCTATCTCTTCGGGGCGACCCCCATTGCGGATGCGTCGTTCTATCCAGAGGGGGCGGATCATTTTACCCATCCAGTCCGTAGTATCCGCAATTCCCGTTTTGGCTACCACAATGCGCCGGACGTTGTGATTTCCTACCAATCCCTCAATGATTACGTCGACACGCTGGAGGAGAACGTCAATGCCGGGCGCCTCGCTGCAGAGAAGGAATTATATAGTACGGTGCGGTTGCGTGGGGCTGAACATGCGCGGACGCTCCTGGAATGTGGCATTCAATATCTGGAGTTTCGTTTGTTTGATATCCAAAGCGATCAGTTCACCGGAATCAGTGCCAGAGACGTTCTATTCTTGAAATATTTTGCGCTCTATCTTCTATATCGGGATGAAACGGTGGATGACGCGCTCATTCAAACTGGCATTCAGCGAGCGGTTCAAGTTGCCGAAGAGGATTGTCGCATGAATACAGCCTTTCAAACAGAGGGGTTCTCTTTCTTGGATGAGATGAGTGATTTCCTTACACAGCTCGAGGTTTCAGATGAGATCATGGATGTCCTGAGTGAAATGAAAGAACGGTTATTGGACCCCACACAAACGCCGGCCGCTAAGAAATATCAAGTCACCCCGACCGTTGAAGCATGGCTCAAGGATAATATTGAGAAAGCGAATCGTTATTATGAAACAGCCAATCAAACACCGTATATTTTGGAAGGTTTCTCCGATATGGAACTCTCAACGCAGTGTTTACTGTTCGATGCGATCCAGCAGGGGATAGAAATCGATATTCTCGATCGGGCGGACCAGTTCCTGCGCCTTCGTTATTTGGATCACGAGGAATATGTCAGAGATGGGAATATGACGGCGCGTGACAGTTTGATTTCGTACTTCAAACAGGGCAACAAGATGGTCACCAAACAAATCGTCCAAGCAGCCGGTTTCCCGATCCCAACCAGCGTTACCCTCACCAAGGACACCGATTCAACCGCTATCGTCAACCGAGTCCAAGGGGTGCCAGTTGTTGTTAAACCAAAAGCCACGAATATGGGTGTTGGAATTTCAATCTTCAAGGAGGGGGCTGATCGAGAGGCACTGAACGAAGCCTTGGATATTGCCTTTATTGAGGATGAGACGGTGATGATTGAATCCTTCGCCCCGGGAACAGAATATCGTTTCTTCGTACTCGACGGTGAAGTGAAGGCGGTGCTGCTGCGTGTGCCTGCCAATGTTCTTGGAGACGGTCAACATACGATTCAGGAGCTCGTGATGAAGAAGAATCAGGATCCGCTGCGTGGGGACAATCACCGCACCCCCCTGACGAAGATCCAGCTCGGTGCGATCGAACAGCTCACACTGAAACAACAGGGCTTCACCGTCGATTCCATCCCCGCATTGGATCAGCAGGTGTGGCTGCGGGAGAACTCCAATGTCTCAACAGGAGGCGATTCGATTGATGTGACGAAGGATATGGATCATTCTTACCTTGAGATTGCGAGCGAGATAGCAAAAGCCCTGGACGTCGCTGTGACAGGGTTGGATCTCATGATTGAGGATCGCCACACGCCTGCTTACAATCACGATGGGCACGCGAACTATACCTTTATCGAAAGTAATTTTAACCCAATGATGATGATGCATATCTATCCGGCGGTGGGCAAGGGACGTCGCCTCACGAAGGACATGCTGCAATTTCTATTTCCGGAGAAAACGATCAAATAAGAAAGGATCGATAAGGACCAATGAGTAATAACGACGGTATTTATTTGGATTATGCGGCGACCACCCCGATGAGTGACGCCGTGGTTGAGACGATGAGTGATGCGCTCCTACATGATTTTGGGAATGCGTCGAGTCTGTATGCATTAGGGCGAGATTCCCGGGCAAAAATTGAAGCTGTGCGGAACCAAATTGCAGCAACCCTGAATGCCAATCCACTCGATATTATTTTTACAAGTGGGGGAACAGAAGCCAATGATAGTGCGATTCTCCAAACCGCGAAACGCCTGGAATCTAAGGGCAAGCACCTCATCACGACCGCGGCAGAACATTCGAGCGTGTACCAGACGATGAAATTACTGGAAACGTTGGGCTTCACCGTGACGTATCTGAATTTTGATTCAGAAGGGCACATCTCGCTGGATGATTTACAGGAGGCGGTGGATGAAGAAACCACGCTCGTTGCGATTATGGCGGGCAATAATGAGGTGGGGTCGCTTCAGGATCTCCAAGCCATTGGGGATTTCTGTCAGGAACATGACCTATTCTTCCAGACGGATACCGTTCAGACCTACATGAATGTCCCACTCGACGTCGAACAGTACCATATCGACGCATTGTCTCTCTCTGGACACAAACTCTACGGGCCTAAGGGAATTGGATTCATGTATTATCGCGACGCTGCGGCCAATTTTACGTCTTATTTACCAGGGGGCAACCAGGAGAATCAGCACCGCGCCGGGACGGAATCTGTGCCACTGATCATGGGGCTCGGAAAGGCGATTGAATGGTTTGAGCAACATCAAGCATCCCACAGAAACCACCTCATACAGTTGCGTGAGTACTTCCTAACTGGGGCTAAGAAACGTGGCCTCCATTTTGAAATTAATGGACCGAAGACGCCAGAACTGCCGCACGTCCTCAATCTCTATTGGCCCAATCATCCGAGTGATCAGGTGCTCATTCAGCTCGATCTGAAAAACATCTACCTCTCAGCGGGGTCTGCCTGCACCGCTGGGAGTTTGGAGCCCAGTCGCGTCCTCGTTTCGATGTATGGCAAGGACTCCCCACGCGTCAGGGAGAGTTTGCGTCTGTCCTTTGGGGAACCGACCACAACTGAGGAATTAGATCAGGTCTTGGATGCCTTGGCGGAGATTCGATAACTAAAAAGTGAGAGCGGTCTTCATTCTTTCCATGCTTTTTCAGCGCTTTCATAGTGAAGCGTGGTATAATGAGTGACGAATAGGTAAAAAGGAGCGATTAACATGGCTTTCCAAAAAAGCGCCTCACTCAAGGGCAGTGAAACAGAATATCAAGTCAGTGAGCAATGTAAGAAATATACGCTACGTGATAATAACTTTGTGGAAACAAAAATCGGAAATTTCCACTACGAACAGCTCGTCCATCCAACGTTCAATGATCCGCGCACAGTGAAATTAATCATCAAGGTGAAGAAGGATCTCAGTGGCCTCGATCTGAACGTCACCCAGGCGAATGGACTGCGCACGGTGGATTTGTACCACGACGAGAAATTTGAATCATTTATTGAACCAGTCGATTTTATCTTGCATCATATGGTTCAAGAACATGTCCTCACCCGCTTGGAAGAAGAGGAATAATTAATGATGAGAAACGCCTCGGTTGCAGGGAGATCTGGGGAGTCGGATTTCCACTCAGCTGAGGCGTTTTTGTGTGTGGAGATAAGCGGAAAATACTTCTATTTTGATCATAGAGTAAATTACTTCCATTTAGAAAGTATCAATCTGGTTTGTACCACAAAACACTTCCATTTACCAAGCTGTTTCATTGACTTTTCCTTAGAATCCCCTATAATTAGCCTCGCGTGTAAAACACGTCAACTACCCAGCAAAACATACGACCTTCAATCGTATCAGTTTGTTATAGAAAGATGGTGATGTTGTGGTAGTCACTGAGAAGAAGCCACGCGTGGTCGTGGGCATGAGCGGGGGCGTGGACTCGAGTGTAAGTGCGTTCCTCCTCAAAGAGCAAGGTTATGATGTGATCGGATTATTCATGAAAAATTGGGATGACACCGATGAGAATGGAGTGTGTACCGCTACCGAAGACTACAAGGATGTTCAAGCGGTCGCGACACAGATTGGAATTCCCTACTACTCAGTGAATTTCGAGCAGGAGTATTGGGATCGGGTGTTCCAATATTTCCTGGATGAGTACAAGAAGGATCGCACCCCGAACCCAGATGTCATGTGCAACAAAGAAATTAAGTTTAAAGCTTTCCTGGATTATGCAATGAAACTCGGTGCGGATTATATCGCGATGGGGCATTATGCGCGCGTGCGTCGAGATGAGGATGGAACCGTTCATCTCCTGCGCGGGAATGACCAGAACAAGGATCAGACGTACTTCCTCAATCAATTGAGCCAGTCCCAACTAAAGCAGGCGCTGTTTCCTATTGGGGAGCTAGAGAAACCGGAAGTGCGCCGAATCGCCGAGAAAGCCGGATTAAAAACGGCGCACAAGAAGGACTCTACGGGGGTTTGTTTTATTGGGGAGCGGAATTTCAATGAGTTCCTCTCTAATTACTTGCCTGCTCTACCTGGGAAGATGATCGCTGAGGACGGCACTGTGATGGGGACGCATACGGGGTTGATGTATTATACGATCGGCCAGCGTAAAGGCCTCGGGATCGGTGGAACCAAAGGCGACAACAACGATCCATGGTTTGTGATCGGGAAGAATCAAGCCAAAAATGAGCTCTATGTAGGCCAAGGGTATCATCATCCAAAACTCTACGCCGATTATTTGATGGCGAGTGATCTGTCCTTCACCAATCCAGATTTTAACGAGCAGAAATTTAGCTGTACTGCCAAATTCCGCTATCGTCAAAAAGATCAAGGCGTCCATGTCACACTTAATCCAGATGGCACGGCACGCGTTGATTTCTATCATCCGGTGCGCGCAATCACGCCAGGACAGGCTGTTGTGTTCTACCGAGGAGAGGAGTGCCTCGGTGGTGGAACGATTGATGTGGCTTATCGTGATGGCGAGAAATGCCAGTATCAATAATCGAATGCAATAGCTATTATTAATGATTTAATCTCTCTCATGGGAAAGTGAGAGAGATTTTTTATGGGCAATTTTAGGGAAGGGATGCTTTTAGTACTGATTTTATCGTTAGACCACTCCTTTTGGATTTCTCGAATGCTTTTCTAGGCACTGATTCCTCTATTCTTTAAGACACAGGATCAAGCTGTTTTAGCGCCTCACCGGGAAATTTCCCTCTTTCTTGATACTTTGTCCAACCCGTCCGAGCATTTCCCAGAAGCGCCTCAACCTATTGTAGCGCTTACACTTCCTCTCTATACTGATCCTTGTAAGTAATCAATCAAACATTTTAAGGAGTGGAAACATCATGGGAGTAGTATTAGCACGGATTGATCAACGTTTAATTCACGGGATTGTTGTGACGCAGTGGGCCGGTGCCACCAAGGCGAAACGGCTGATGGTAGTGGACGATGAGATCAGCCAGGACGAAACGCAGAAAACGGCCATGCGGATGAGTAAACCTGCTGGCACGGGGATGTCTATTATCGATACCCAAAAAGCCATCCATAATTTCAGCCAAGGCAAATATGACAGCCACAACGTTCTCTTGATTGTGAGAGAGCCGAAAACGTTACTTCAGCTTATTGAGGGTGGGGTTCAGATTCCTAAGGTCAATATTGGGATTATGTTCGATGGCGAAGGTAAAACGACGGTGAAGAAGATGGTATCCGTTGATGAAGAAGAAATCAACGACCTCAAAGCCATCGAAGCAAAGGGGATTCCGGTGACCTTCCATTTTGTACCAAATGACCCAGAAGAAAGTCTCGACACCTACATTAACTAAGGAGGATGTAAATAATGGATATGATACAAGGATTATTGATCATTCTCCTCTCCATGTGGATGGTCATTGATCAACAAGGACTCGTATTAACAACGTGGTTTCCTATTATGGTGGCACTGTTCTCAGGGCTCATCATGGGTGATATGCAGACAGCCATGGTCATTGGTGGAACGTTCCAACTGATGGCACTCGGGGTCGCCAATATCGGAGGATCCTCCGTCCCAAACTGGGGGCTTGCTACAGTCGTCGGGATTTATGTGGCGATCCGCACCACCCACGACATTGAACAAGCCAAAGCCGTGGCCCTCGCTGTGGGGGTACCGGTTGGGATGTTAGGGATTCAGCTGGATGTGCTCGCCAAATTATTGAATACCTACGTCACCCACGCCGCTCAACGCGCAGCCAATGCAGGGCAGTTCAAGAAGATGAATCGCATAATGTGGATTGGCCCAGTTATCTTTGCGCTCTCAACCGGGGTACCCACCGCTCTTTGCGTTCTGTTCGGGGATCAGATTGTGATCGCCATCTTGAATTTCGTACCGGAATGGTTCACGAACGGACTCTCTATCGCCGGGAATATGTTGCCAGTCGTCGGGATTGCGCTCCTCTTGCAGGTAATGCCAGTGAAGAAATATCTCACCATGTTACTGATCGGTTTTGTGTTAGCGGCCTACTTGAACATCCCAATTTTAGGGATTTCGATCGTTGGTTTTGCGTTGGCATACTACTACTTCACCACACAAATGAGTAAAGCAGAAGCACAGACCACCACGGGCATGACGATGGATGAGGGGGACGATTTCGATGAATAATGAAACAGCGAAAACATTAACTAAGAAAGATATTAACAAGGCGGCGCTCCGCTACATGTTCATGGCCTGCAACATTTTCAACTACGAGAATCAACAGGGGCCTGCTGTGGTTTACGGATTAGAGAAAGCCCTCCGCAAGATCTATCCCAAAGATGAGCAGTATATTGCCTCACTGAACAATCACTTTAAGTACTTCAACACGACGACCTGGATGGCGAATATTCTCCTAGGTGCCAGTCTCGCCATGGAAGAAAAAGATGGCGAAAAGTCCCTCGATGCGGTGCAGAGTTTCAAGACGGGGATGATGGGACCATTAGCTGGCGTCGGGGACACGTTGATTTGGGTACTCTATCCAACCATTATGGGCTCGATTGCTGCTTACATGGGATTAGAGGGGAATCCGACCGGTGCGATTATTTGGTTATTATTGAACATCTTTTTCTTGTTCTTCCGGTTCAAATTGTTCCAGATCGGATATGATTCCGGGCTGAAACTCGTCACCACGCTCGGCAGCAAATTATCTGTCTTCACCGAGGCAGCGTCGATCATGGGGCTCTCTGTGGTGGGCGCTCTAATTCCGTCCGTTGTCAAAATGAAAGTCGGTCTCGTCTTCACCACAGGCAAGGTGAAATTACCGATTCAAACGGATATTCTCGATAAAATCATGCCGGCACTCTTACCCGCAATCTTAACCTTTGTCGTGTATAAATTGATTGCGTCGAAGAAACTCACAGTCATCCAGATTATCTTTTTAATTATTTTGTTGGCGCTTGTTCTGTCTTACTTTGGTATTTTGACGGTGTAATGGAGGGTGTATGATGCGAAAAATTATCATTGCAAGCCACCATCAACTCGCTTCGGGAATGGTGGATACGTTAAACTATATTATGCCTAACATCCAAAACATCACGGCGATCGACGCCTACATGGATAATACCCCCGTGGAGGACGCCATTAAGGAATCCCTCAATGACCTCAGTGCAACCGACGAAGCACTCATCTTTACGGATTTACTCGGGGGATCGGTCAACCAAGCCTTTGTGCCGTATCTAAGTAAAGGCAATATCCATGTAGTGACAGGGATGAATCTCCCGGTGATTATGACCTTATTACTAGCGCTGGGGGGCACACCGATTGAACCTGCGCAGATCCAGACAGCCATTGAAGAATCACAGACACAGCTTCTCTATGTGAATGACTTCATCAAGGAACAGGCAATGGATGAGGAGGATGAGTGATGACAACGAAATGGTGGCAAGAAGCCGTCGTTTATCAGGTCTATCCCCAAAGCTTCAAAGACAGTAACGGCGATGGCGTGGGCGATCTCAACGGTCTCAAGGAAAAACTGCCCTATCTCAAAAAATTAGGGGTCGACGTGCTCTGGCTCAATCCTATTTTCCAATCGCCCTTGGTTGATAATGGCTATGATATCAGTGATTATTATCAGCTGAATCCGCAGTATGGGACACTGGCAGATTTTAAGACCTTACTAAAAGCGGTGCATGACGCGGGAATGCGGCTCATTTTGGATCTCGTGGTGAATCATACGAGTGATCAACATGCATGGTTTCAAGAATCCAAAAAGAATCAAACCAATCCCTATGCTGATTACTATATCTGGAAGGATCCTAAACCAGATGGCTCCCAGCCGAATAACTGGGGATCGACATTTGGCGGACCAGCATGGACGTATGTACCGGAGCGCCAGCAGTATTATCTGCACTGCTTTGCGCCGGAACAGCCAGATCTCAACTGGGAGAATCCCGAGGTGCGCCAATCGATCTATCAAATGATGCGTTACTGGTTCGATCTGGGTGTGGACGGTTTTCGGATGGATGTCATCAGTCTCATCAGTAAACGACCGGATTTCCCGGATGCATCCGAGGACTACGCCTACACGAAACGCTACTATGCGGGGGCGTCAAATGGGCCGCGGGTGCATGAGTTCCTCCACGAGATGTACGAGGAGGTCCTCAAAGATTATGATGTCATGACTGTGGGCGAAACACCGAATACCAACAGTACCCAGGCGCAGCTCTATACCTTCCCTGAGCGCGAGGAATTAAATATGGTGTTCCATTTCGATCACATGCATCTCGATTACGGCAAGTATGGGAAGTTCTCTACGGTGCGGTTCAAACTGAGTGACCTCAAACGCGTTCTCACTGAATGGCAGAACCAACTGGATCAGGGCTGGAACTCGCTCTATTGGAGTAACCACGACCAACCACGCGCCGTCACCCGTTTTGGGGATGAGGGCCAGTATCGCATCGCCTCCGCGAAAATGTTAGGGACCCTCCTTCACATGATGAAGGGGACGCCGTATATATTCGAGGGAGAAGAACTTGGGATGAAGAATGTCCCATTTGAGCATTTGGATGATTATCAAGACATCGAAACAAAATACTTCTACCAAACGATGCAAGAAGCGGGCGAGGATGAACGAGATATTCGCCAAATGATCTATCTCAAGTCCCGCGATAATGCGCGTACTCCGATGCCTTGGGATGGGAGTGAAATGAGCGGATTCTCCACCGCCAAACCATGGTTACCGTATTCACCGGACAACCAGACGATTAATGTGGAAGACGCACTCAAGGATCCCGATTCCGTGTTCTACCACTACCAGCATCTCATCCAACTTAGGAAACACTATTCGATTATTGTGCATGGGACGTACCGATTGATTGCCCCGGAGGATTCCGTAGTCTATGCGTACGTTAGGGAGTATCAAAACCAAACACTCCTCGTGATCTGTTCCTTCAGTGAGCAGCCGGTTAATTTCACGATTCCTGATACTTACCAGGATCAGACGGCGACCCTCCTGAGCACCAATTATCCAGAGCGTGAGGCAAAACTAGCTCCAGAGATCACCTTGGCGCCGTATGAGGCACGAGTGTATTTATTGGATGAGTAACAATGGAAAGTTTAAAGCAGCGTGAGAAGTTCTTACGCTGTTTTTCGGTGCTTGAAGGTAAGAGTTGGCTACTTAAGTGATACTATGATAGATAACTAAAGGACAGCCTCTCTAACAGTGATATACTCAGAGAACGATAAAGAAGAAAGAAGCAAAGAATGATTGTGAGTTTTTATAAGTTATACAACTAAAACAGCATGATAAAAAGGAAGTGATAACAAATGAATTTTGAGCAGCATTTGCGCCTGCACTATGATGAACTCTCTGAGATGGAGAAGGACATGGCGCGTTACCTGCATCAATATCCCGAGCAAGTGGTCGACATGACGATTGTAGAATTAGGAGAGACGTTACTGTCGTCGAAGAGTTCGATTTTAAGACTCGCAAAGAGGTTAGGGTTTCACGGTTTTTCTGAGATGAAATATGTGATCAAGGAATCGCTCAACCAACAAACATTTACCCCGGAAGATTTGGTGAGTCATCTCAAAGAAGAGATCCACCAGACGTTTCAGTATAGTGAGCAGACGAATTTCCAACCGATCCTGGACCAATTGAAACGTGCGCAAACGGTGATTATCTACGCGACGGGGTTCACGCAGACGAACTACTCGCAGGATTTCTCGAACGATCTGTTTCTCTCGGGGCGTCCGAACTATCTGTTGTCAGGAGAGACCAATTTCGCGATGATCGCAGAGACATTGACAGCACGTGATTTTGTGATTGTGACCTCCCTCACTGGGGAAACACCCGGCATCAGAGAGACGCTCAAACTGCTGGAGATCAATCAAGTACCGTTACTAAGCGTGACCCAGTTTGGGAAGAATTATCTGAGCGATCACGCAAATTATCATCTCTACTATGAGATCACCCCGCTCCCGAGCCACATCATCCACGGTGCAACCTCGATGATTGCGCTCAATGTGATCTTAACCATTCTTGCCCGGAAATATCGTGAATTCGTTCTGTATGATGAATAGAGGAGGTGCCAATCTTGATGTTTAATCATGATCTGCCGTGGTTACCGCTCTATGCACCGGACATCATGAATGCATACTCCAAACAACTGAAAAATTACACGCCAAATACCTTTCTTGACTTCTATAATGTCTGGAATTGGTCATTTGAATAAAGTAAAATAATAAGTGTAGGATGAGGAACCGGTATGAGCCTAATAGATAGAGGTCATATCGGTTTCTCCTATATAAATAAATATAAGCGCTGTTATTTTTTCCTGTTTCATCCTGAGTCGGTGTGATATTTAGAAACTCTGCCTATCAATAGAAAAGAGTGCCTCATCATGAAGAAGCTGAAAGGATTACTCACCGCTTTTGGCGTTTTATTGGTAATCGCAATCGGTTTGAACGTGAAACTATGGATGGATTCCACAAACCAAGCGGATCAGATAAATACACTCGAATCTCAGGTGAAGCAGGAAACAGAGAAGGTGGATGCACTAACTAAGGAAATGACAGAGAGAAGGCCTACCGTGATGTAACGACCAAGGTCATGAAGGAATTCTATACCACCAATGCGGATCATCCCGTTACCACACAGAACGAGCAGATGTAGCAATATGACGTCTATCAGGAGTATTTCAAACGGGGATATGGAGGCAATGGTGAGGCGACCACGCTCATTTCAGCGCCAACCAGTGTGCAGGCGTACGTAAGTGAACGGACGGATCATAAAATTTCTGGGATGGCGGTGATCAAAACTCATCTCACGGATACCCAGGACACCACCGTTGATCGGAATACCGTCAATATTTTATCTCTCACAGTAGATACCAGTACTCACAAAATCACCCATATGGAAATAATCGATATTGATGATTATCAGTAGGAAAGGCATTCAACTACCTGGAGAAGAACATGCGTCAGGTAGTTTTTTGATGCTTGGTAGCGGTTTATGTGTTATTGAAACAGATCTGATTGATGCGTATAATATATAGATATAAGAAATGCTTTTTTATGTAGTTAGTACACATATTATTGTTTTCTTGTTGAGGCTAATGGGAGTAGATCCACTCTCAATTAAACGGTTAGGAGGTACCAGGAAATGAAGAAGAAATTATTTTCGATTACTGTTCTAGTGATTACATGTTTGTTTACGTTCCTTTTGGGAGGATGCGGGAATGGTGATATTAAAAAATCACATGAACCAGTACCAGCATCTAAGGCATTTAAACAGTCAGGTCTTTGGTTGAAATCCTATAGTAGTAGCCTGATGGATAAAAAAGATGAAGTGACGGAGGTATTATCATTCGATGGAAAGGGAAACGTCACAATCTATCAATGTAAAGATGAGAGCGATACGGATCAAAAAGCCCCTACATTCGCGGATCTGAATGGATTATCGGATGAAGACATCATTAAATTAGCTAAAGAAAAGGATAAGGCACTGTTTGACACCAAGCGTAAGAAAGCGCTAGATACGACCTCTCAAGCGATTAATACGCTGCAGAGTGCATATGATAAATTGAAAAAGGAATATAATGATCGGACGTATACCAGTGACACGCTGCATAAGACCGAGGAAGAAGAGGAGCCAAAACCGAGTGGGGATCCCCAGATGGATGCAGCAGTTAAAGGCGTAAGAGAGCTCAATAAAGAGTTTTATGAGCATATGAGAAAACAGCGGGAGGACATGGCAAAGGAAAACTATGAGAAAGCATTTGCTGATTTAGAGAAGCATTTGAACGAGGCGAAAAAAGAGCAGGAGAAAACGAAAACCGCAGAGTATAAGGAGCCAAAAGCTGAACCATATAAGTTGCATATCACTACAGATAGCTCTGGCAATAGCACTCAAAGTGAAGAGTTCATAAAAACGATCCCGCACTACTCATTCTATCAAGCGTCCGTAGATAAAGACCTAAGTACTGAGGACATTATCACAGCAGGTGTTGATGGAACATTTACCCCTGCTGAGGAGAACACAAAAGAATTAGATTTCGAATTACTACCTATGGAACATCAAAAAATTTACGATACGATATTTGGGGGATTTAGTCAGTTAGTGACGAGTGTCGATGTGAAACAAGGCGGATTTGAATTGGACACACCAAAAACAGAGGGCGTAGAAGTCGATTAATTGCTAGAGAATCAAATAAGCAATGAAATTATCCCGTAAATGATCCTAGATTGCTCATTTACATAGGTGGCAATCAAGATCCAGAGCAAGTGTTTATTAATGGATTGTCAGGAAGTTCAAGTGTTTTTCATCCAAAAAGTAGCATAGAACAAGCCAACGCGAAAGTAATCCTTACACTTTCAGATAATCAAGAAATCTATGATGCGGTTTATGGCGGTTTTAGTGGCTTAGTCACTACCGTTGATAAAAACCAAGGCGGATTTATATTAGATACACCAGATACAGAAGGCGTCAAGGTAGACGAATAGAACATATGAAGGGCCAGTACTGCAAAATATATTGAGAAAACATATGTCCACCAAAAGGGAAGGAGTGTCTTATATGAAAGGAATAAAAGGTCTAATCGCACTAGTGAGCGTTGTCCTAGTGATCTCTATTGGCTTAAATGTGAAGTGGATGTCAGAGGCTGCTACCAATAAACAAACAACCACCCAAATCACTCGCCAAGATAAGCAAGAAAAGCAGTCAGATAAGGATAAGACCACTTCTGAATCGGAAACATCAGGTGTAGAGAATCAAAAACAAGAGAGTAATAGCTCTGAGAGTGAGGATACACAACGGTCATCTGTTAAGGCGTCTTCAGCTAATGAAGTATCAAAAAAGAAGCAAACGGACAGCCAGATTACAGCTGAACAGCAATATCGAGAGATCGTTGTGCCGGCAATGAAGGAGTATTTTACGTATCATCCGGACACGCCTCAATCATACGGTAACTTAGACACGCGTATGCGGCCTTACCTTTCAGATAAAGCTTTTCAGAAGGAATTTGGACATTTTACTACTAGAGGAGGACTTTTATTCCAGGAATCTGAACCCAAAACGATGACAGTTTATTGTGGAGAAGCTAAGCATCAGCAAGTCATGGGATTTGTGGTTATTAAGCTCATAAGTGGTCAAGAAGACGTCAAAAGCAACGTTACTCATGTTGAACAGGTAGGCGTTGATTTAAGAACCAAAAAAATCACTACGTTAGAACAAGTAGGTTATCAGGAAGACTATGATTAATATTCCTTGAGTGGAAGTTCTATTATACATAATAGGAAGGGGCATCGGTATTATGAAAAAATTGAAAGGCCTACTTGTTATCCTCTGTATCGCAACGGTGATTTCTATTGGCTTAAATGTGAAATATCTAGTGGAGGCTGCTGATTCTCAGGAACAAACAGCGGCATCATCACAAGTCGCGAGAGACAAGAGCCAATCCACAAACGAAGAGCAATCAGAAAAACGAGATAGCAGTCAATCAGCTTCAAAATCCAGCTCAAACAAAGAGTCACGTGAAGAACAGGGGACTGATACCACAGAAAGTAAAACAAGTGAAGTGACGCAGCAGCAATCTGAAAAAGAACAAACAGAGTCAGAAGAGAAAAACGAACAGACGACTGTGAGTGAAAATGAAGTCCAAATCGCTGCAGAAGAACAATATCGGAAATTAGTCATCCCAGCAATGAAAGAAGAACATACCGGTAAACCTATGGATGATGGCTGGCATGATATGGTCGCACGGATGATGCCTTATCTATCAGATGAATTATACAATGACTGGAATCAAAGGATGTACGGGGATGGTGGCACCATGACACTAACCAATAAGGTGATAGATATTAACCTTTATTATGGTAGTGTCAAGGAAGGTAAGATGACAGGGGTTGTTAAGACTGATTACTACTATCACTACGGAATTGATGGCACTGAAGGCAACAATTCCGCAATTGAACAAGTAACGATCGATCTAGAAACAAATAAAATCATTGCAATAGATTCTTTGCCAATGGATAATAATTATTATGAAAGAGTTAATAATTAATGGGCTGTCTGTGGAAGAAAAATAAGTATAGTGACTTTCTTTTTCCTTAATGTAATCCTTAATCACTTTTCTTCCTAACTGGTTCTTGTTGTTCTATGCTACTATTAATCCATAAGCAACAACCAACAGAGGAGTGATGACCGTGTTCACAAGTGAAGTCAACGCAACGAATCAGAAACAATATGTGGTAGAGGCAACGGCGGATGATTTTTCTTACACGCTCGATTTTCCAGACCGAGCAGGAGAGGCAGCGGCGGGCGCGTCTCCCACAACGATGCTCCTAGTGGCATTAGCGGGTTGCCATTTGATGACGGCTGCCTCCTATTTCGAACGACAGCAGTGGGATAATGAGGGATTATCCATTCAAGTGCGTGGAACCTTCAATGACGTGGCAGGCGAGTGGCAGGTTGATACCCAGGTCACGTTAACGGTCAAAGCCACGTTGACTGAAGAACAAAAACAAGGCCTTTATGACTATATCAAACGCTATTGCCGCGTGGGGAGCATCCTCGAGA
The DNA here is from genome assembly GCA_030528285.1 of Aerococcus sp. Taxonomy (GTDB): domain Bacteria; phylum Bacillota; class Bacilli; order Lactobacillales; family Aerococcaceae; genus Aerococcus. The sequence goes on from JAUMZE010000002.1 coordinate 186,609, forward strand.
ACGGCAAGAACACGGTCGATTTAACGATTACGGTAGAAGCCTAACTCAATACTAAAAAGCGAGTGATCTCATGATGATGTTTTCTTCATTGATAGGAGAATGCGTCAGGGGGATTACTCGCTTTTTGTATATTACAGAGTTCACAGGTCGATATCATCATGCAGATCGCAGAAAATAATATAGGGATTAGCTTTCTGGCGGAGGAGTCGTTTGAAACCTATTCGGGGGCTAAGTGCTCCGTTTGTTCGATTCCACTCGTTCCCTGCTACGAGAGAAAGATCTACATGCTGACGAATAAGGAGAGCTACTATGCGGACTGGGTGGAACGTTTCAGGAAATTTATTATTCATGCCGCTAATCTGCAGATATTGAAACAGTGGGAGGACTAAAAAGAACCACTCCTGATCATTGAGAGAGGGAGTGGTTCATTCATTACTATAAATTCTAAAGCAAACATCATGGGGAAAGCCATTATCAGATGTTTCTAGGTACGCTGAGCCATTAAACTCGTATAAATCGCATCAATCCAAACCAAAGCCAGAGTTTCATGCGTGATCAGTTTGAAATCCACATTCTCATTCTCCATAGGTAATAACAGCGGAAAATCGATACGTGCGAGGTAAGGATCTTTGGTTTGCGGGGTTAAGAGGATCATCGGCGTTTGACGTTGGTAGAGCTGTTGGATGATCGTTTTAATGGATGGGAGTGTAAGTGCGGAGGTCAGGAGAAATACCGCATCGGTCGCATCCAGATGGGAGGAGAGGGCAAGTTGGGCGCTCGTTTCGTTGATCGCATAGGCCCGTTCGCCATTTTGGATAAACTTGCGGGCGGCCATGTCTGCGATTGGAACCATTGAATCGAATCCAAAGAAATAGAGCTGTTGAACGGACGCGAGGCATCCAAGCAACCGCTCAATCGAAAAGTCCTCCAGTTTCTTTACCATCTGATTTAAGTAGGCATGATAGATCGAAAATGTTTTTTCACTGATCGTTTGAGGGGAATCAGCGGAGGTAATGGCCTCCGTTTTTTCAATATCGGTTTTTTCTTCGTCATTAATCACAGCTTGCGAGTGGGTGGCGATCGCGATCTTAAATTGTTGGAAGCCCTTGAATCCCAACTTCTTAACGAAATTAAAGATCGTGGTTTCTGAGACTTCGATTTCCAAAGCAAGTTCTGCGATGGTTTTGTTCATAATATCATTTCCGAGGCGCATGAAGTAGTGTGCCACCTTTTTTTCTTTCGGACTAAATTTTAATTGGTTTTGGCGGAGTAAGGCCTCTAAATAAACATTTTTCATGGTTTCCTCCTCGTAAGCGGCCCCGCCATCCTCGAAGAAACGAGGAACAGGACTAAGATGTTGCTTATTTATCATAGCATAAACCGCTTCACGGCAGAGAGACAAGTATACTCTTTCACGAAAGAAAAATAAAATTTATAAATTTGTAAGCCTTTACATAAATAAATTTTAATGATATTATGGGTCCATCCTAAGAGGAAAAGAGGAATCATGGTGAAAGTTGGATTTATTGGTTTAGGCAAGATGGGATTAAACATGGCGCTCAACGTCACGGACAAAGGCTGGTCTGTCGTCGGTTTTGACGCAAATGAATCGGCACGCGAAAAAGCAAAGGCAAAAGGTCTAACAGTAGCGGACACAGAAGATGTGTTGCTCAGTCAATTAGACGAACCCAAAGTCGTGCTGTTGAGTACCCCAGCTGGCCCAACTACCAATGGCCTGGTGAAAGAGTTGACAGATAAGCTCCACGCGGGCGATATCATCATCGACAGCGGTAATAGCTACTACAAGGATAGCCAGGAGAATTTCCGCGTTGCTACCGAAAAAGAGATCCATTTCGTTGATTGCGGCACGTCCGGTGGTATGAGTGGCGCTCGTTATGGTGCCTGCTTGATGGTCGGTGGTGAGGAAGCAGTCGTGAAACAGTTGGAAGGCTTCTTCACGGATTTAGCAATTGAAGATGGTTATCTCTACGCCGGCAAACCAGGATCTGGTCACTATTTGAAGATGGTTCATAATGGAATCGAATACGGCATGATGGAAGCGATCGGTGAAGGTTTCGCAGTTCTTGAAGAGAGTGATTATGACTTCGAGATGGCGGACGTCGCAAAATGCTGGGCGAACGGTTCTGTAATTCGTTCCTGGCTGATCGATCTGATGGTGGATGCCTTCAAACAGGATCCAAATCTCGATGACATCGAAGGCATTATCGACGCGAATGGAGAAGCTAAATGGACCGTCCAAGAAGCCCTTGATTTGGATATTCCGCTGCCTGTGATTGCGTCTTCTCTCTATGTAAGAAATGCCAGCAAGATCGAGAACAGTTTCTCGAATCGCGTGGTTGCGAGCTTGCGCAATGGTTTCGGAGGACATGCCCTCTACAAGAAAGGGGAATAATGCTCATGAGTGATTACCGCATTGCCATTGTGAACTCCAGCAGTTTTGGACGGATTTTCCCTGAACATCTCACGCGTTTGGAAGCCATTGGGGAGGTTAAACGCTTTGAGTTTGAACCAACCGTTTCAGGACGTGAACTCGCTCATGCCCTCCACGGTTTCAATCTGATTATTGCGAGCGTGACGCCTAATTTTGATCGGGAGTTTTTCCAACAGAAGGATGAGCTCTATCTGATCTCACGTCACGGGATCGGCTATAACAATGTCGACCTCTCTGCAGCCAAGGAGCATGGGACGGTGGTTTCAATTGTGCCTGCGTTGGTTGAACGAGACGCGGTGGCTGAGAACAATGTGACGAATCTCCTCAGCGTGATGCGCCACACTCAAGCGGCCACGACCGCTGTCAAACAGGATCAGTGGGAAGGACGCGCCCAGTTTGTGGGGCATTCGCTCTTCAATAAACGTGTGGGAATCATTGGGATTGGGAATACCGGCAGTGCAGTCGCTGAGATTCTAAGACAAGGATTCCGCTGTCAGGTGGTCGCATATGATCCCAATAAGTCACCGCTCGATATGGCACAGTTTGGCGTCAAGAAAGTCGATTTTGAGACCTTACTCGAAACCAGTGACGTGATCTGTCTCTGTGCCAATCTGACGGATGAGAACTATCACATGATCAATCACGAGACATTGAAACAGATGAAACCGGGTGTCTATCTATCGAACAGTGCACGGGGCGCGTTGGTTGATGAAACGGCCATGGTTGAATCATTAAAAACGGGCCATGTGGCGGGATTTGCGACGGATGTGTTGGAAGAAGAACCAGGACGTATGGATCACCCGTATCTCTCGTTTGATAATGTGGTTGTCACACCGCACACCTCTGCTTATACCAAAGAATGCTTAGAAGCGATGGGTGATAAGTGTGTGACGGATTGCGAACGATTCACTAAGCACCAATTACCAGAGCGAGCGGTTCAACCAGACACCCCTTATCTCATAGAAACAATCAAATAATCACCAAGAAGGAGGATTTATATGGCCACATTATCGGTTTGGCAAAGTTTAATTATTGCATTATGGGTCGCGGGCATTATGTCACGTTGGCTCCTCGGTGGGGCGACATTAATGTTACGCTTCTCACCATTGATGACAGGTCTCGTCGTGGGACTTGTCATGGGGCGTGTGAGTGACGCCATGGTTGTCACAGCAGCCCTTCAGTTGATCTACATGGGAGTCTTCTCACCAGGTGGCTCGATGCCAGCAGAACCGTCAATAGCGGCAGCGATTGCGGTCCCAGTCGCATTACTCGGGAACCTCCCAGCACAGTCTGCGGTCGCCGTTGCTGTGCCAGTTGGATTACTCGGGAGTTATCTCTATCAGCTACGTTTCTTTATTAATACTTTTATTGGGAAATATACCGACCAAGCTGTCGAAAATCTTAATGACGGACAAATTACCCGTTCGATCATTTGGTACCCGACAATCGCTTCCTTTATTTTATTTGTTCCCCTTGTATTTATTGCTCTTTATTGGGGCGCGCCAGTGATTTCAAATGTCATCAGTGCCTTGCAAGAAACAGTCTTTATTCATATTTTGGAAGTTGTCGGCGGTGGACTTGCAGCGATCGGGATTGCGACGACGATTTATGTCATCGGACGGAAAGATTTCCTCGTCTTCTTCTTACTCGCTTACTTCCTGAGTGTTGTCTTCAAATCACTCAACATTACGATGGTGACCTACGCCATTATCGGTTCCTTATTATCGATTATCTTTGTGATGACCAAACAACAAGCAGCTCAATCCGGTGCAGGGAATGGAACGAGTGCGCCGAGTGATTTCGATGACGAAGACGACGATGATTTTTAACGCGAAGGAGGCAGTCTGATGTCGGAAAAAGTAACAACGAACCAACCTGAAGAAATTACGCCGAAAGATGTCACGGTTTCATACTTACGCTGGCACTTTGCGAATGAAATCCCGCATACCTTCGAGCGTTATCTCGCACCGTCCCTGCTATATGGGATGATGCCAATTCTACGTAAACTCTACAAAGACGATGATGAACTGCGGAAAGCCTATCAACGTCAGCTCTTGTTCTTCAACACCCAGATGACTTGGGGTGGTGGGATTATCACCGGGTTGATGGCATCGATGGAGGCTAAACGCGCAGAAGAAGTTGCGAATAACGAACCGATCACAATGACCGATGACCTGCTCTATAACACCAAGGCCGGTCTGATGGGGGCCCTCGCTGGGATTGGGGATGCGATTGATTCCGGGACGATTCAATACATCTTCATTGCGATTGCGGTTCCTTGGGCGCAAGGTGGGAGTGCGATGGGGGCATTGTTCCCATTCGTGTGCTTCGCGTTGTATCAGGCATTAATCGGGGTCTTCTTTGCCCGTTCTGCATTCAGGATGGGGCGGGATGCGACAAGTTTGATGAGCGATAATACCGTCAAAGTCGCAATCGAAGTTCTCTCCATTCTCGGGCTCTTCATGATGGGGATCCTCGCTGGTAATTACGTCCAAGTGACCTCCACGTTGAAGTTCTCCATGTCCGGGCGCGAATTCGTGTTGCAGGACATTCTCGATAAGATCGTCCCAGGTCTGTTGCCGCTTGCGGTGGTCATGGGCGTGTACTGGTACTACAACAAATTCGGATTGAACGTCACGAAAGCCCTCTTATGGTTGACGGGAATTCTTTCCGTTCTCGCGGGTATCGGTATTCTGTAATAATTAAATAAAGGAGTTAAAAAGATTATGGGAAAAGTTAATTTAGCACGTGTTGATGAACGTTTAATTCACGGTCAGGTGATGATTACCCTCTCACAGCGTAACGGGGTCAACTCGATTTTCGTGGTGGATGATGTCGTGGCTAAGGACAAATTTATGAAAGACCTCTACAAGAGTGCAGGGAGTCGGACCGGACAAAAAACAATCGTGATCTCAGAAAAGAAAGCTAAATACTACTGGGATGAATATGACTTCAAGGATTACGACTGCATTCTCTTAACGAAAACGGTTAAGGCCATTTATGATTTAGCGACGCACGGAATTCCAATGCCAGAGCTCAATATTGGTGGGATCGCGCAGAAGGATTCTGAAGCAGACAAGCTTGTGACGAAATCTGTTTACTTGAACCGTGACGATGCATTACTCCTCAAGGATCTCCATGAAAACTATGGGGTGGAGGATATCTACTTCCAAGCAACCCCATCTGCACCAAAGACGTCTTTGGAAGATGTCTTGAAGCAGTTTGATCTCTAATCAGCCTCCATGCACCTCTTTGCCACAGCAATACGACGCATACAAAAAGGTATCAGCGGCTGGGTCGCTTCGGCAAAGAGGATTTATTTTGGGTGATCAATAGAAATAAATGATGAATGTTAGAGGAATGATCGAGTAAACCGATCATAAATAGCAGATGAATGAGTGAGGAGAATCTATGTTAGGTATTATTATTGCGACCCATGGCGCATTGAGCGACGGATTGAAGAATGCGGGCGAAGTGATTATGGGTGAAACACAGCGTATTGAAACGATCAATCTCGTGCCAGGACAAGCCGTTGACAGCGTGAAGGATGATATTACAGCAGCTATGAATAAATTGGGAATTGAACAGGATATCCTGATTTTGACGGATATTGCGGGGGCAAGCCCTTACAATCAGAGCTTACTAGCGATCCACGAGCTACCAGAGGAATTGGCGAGTCATGTGTGCATCCTCCACGGGGTGAACCTGCCGATGTTACTGAGTGCGATGAACCAGCAAATTTTAGGGGCAGATCTCAAGGCAGCCGCTCAAACCATTGTCCAGGAAGCCAAAGAAAGCATTGGGTTATTTGTGGAAGCAGTCGATGAGGATGACGAAGACGACGATGATTTCTAATCAGGAGGGAGTCACTAATCGAACGTTTCAGAGCGCAATTTTCGATCTCGATGGGACGCTGATTAATTCGGAGCCGATCTATGCAAAGGGTTGGCGTTACGCGTTGAAACAGTACGGCTATACGATTTCCAATCAGACGTTGGAGCGGATGACGGGGCAATCGATCCAGACGAATAACGCACTGATTGGTGAGATTGTGGGGAATGAGGCATTAATCCCTAGAGTCCGCCAGTTGCGCGAGGATTATTATGATCAGGCATTGGAACAGGGAGAGATTCAGCTATTGCCGGGTGCTCAGGCGTTCTTACAGCAGCTGTTTGATGAAGGTGTGACACTCGCAATCGCCTCTGCTAGCAAGCGCACCAAGGTGGTCAAGACGTTAACAGTACTTGAGATCAAATCGTTCTTTACCGTTGTTGTGGCGGGGGATGAGGTCCTAACCTCAAAACCGGATCCCGCGATTTATCAACAAACCCTCGCTAAACTCCACCAGACCCCAGCGACTGCGATTGGGTTTGAGGATTCTTTGTCGGGCGTGTTGAGTTGTACGCGTGCGGGGATTCCCACAGTGATTATGGGAGAGCGTGCCCAAGCAATCATCCCCCAGCTGAATCAAACAGAGCAGTCCTTGATTCTTGGACAGTACACGGACTTCACCAATCTCCTATCATAAACGGATTTCCTCCAGCCATCGCATCTTCAATGAAGACGTGCGGTGGCTTTTTTGGTGGGAATCATGCATGCCATTTCATATAATAGGAGAATGATGGAGGTGTGGAAGATGCAGAGAGTGACTGTACAACAGATGGGAGAGGAGTGGATGTTACCGATTCCTAATGACCTATCTGTTTTGGAGGGACAAGAATATACGATTGAGCGAAAGTCAGATGGCACATTGATCTACACCCCCGTTCACCAAAATCCGTTTGAGGGGCATTGGGTGAAGGCAGACCTCAAACAAACGGCATGGCTGAAGAGGGAGGATCTGTTAGAATCGGAGTGGTCAAAGTGATGAGAGACAGCGATTTCTGTCTCTGCTAATTTTTACCGGAGCAATCAAGGGGTTGTGTTAGAATGGGGAGACGACGAACGAAGGAGGGGACGAGATGGCAACTGAAACGACTGCGGAAACTCAGGATTATTTCGTCGGCGAGGTCAAGGCGACATTTTTCACGAATCCAGATAATTATTATCGGGTGATCAAGGTTGGAATTGACGAAACCAATACCCTCTACTCGGAGGATAACATTGTGATGACGGGGAATTTCGTGGATCTACAGGAGGGGACTACCTACCAATTCTACGGGGAGATTGTCGATCATCCGCGTTACGGTATTCAATTCAAGGTGTCCCATTATGAGCAGAAAAAAGCCACCAGTAAGGAAGGACTCGTGCGTTATCTCTCCAGCGATGAATTTCCCGGCATTGGGAAGGTTCTCGCTCAGCGTATTGTGGATCGCCTCGGCATGGACGCCATCGACACCATTCTTCAAAAGCCGGACGTCCTCAAAAAAATTCCCGGCCTCACCAAAAACAAGCAAACCCTATTAATTGAAAAACTAGAAACCAGTGAGGGCAGCCAAGCAATCCTCTTCAAGTTGGCAGAGATGGGCTTCTCCACTAATTTCGCAGCGAAAATCTATGCGAAATATGACGCAGAAGCCATCGCAATCATCGAAGAAAATCCTTATGCCTTGATTCAAGATTTCCAGGGCTTTGGTTTTCAAAAGGCAGATCAACTCGCACTCAGACTCGGCTTTGAAGCGAATAGTCTCGTTCGGATCAAGGGAGCCATTGTGTTTTGTTTGGAGGAGTATTGTTATGGAAGTGGGGATACCTATGTTCCAACAGAGTGGCTCTTGGGGGCAGTGTATGACCTCCTAACCAGTCATCAAACAGTGGATGCAGCAACGGTGAGCGGGGACGATCTGACAGCAGCCCTCAGTGAGATGCGGGAAATGGGAGACATCTATTTGGACGAGGAGCGCGTGGCTTTGGCGAGTCTCTATTTCAGTGAATTAGGGATTGCTAATCATGTGAAGCAGATGCTCACGAGTACCTATCAGCCGTATCTCGCGGATAGAGACGTCGATCGAGATATTCAACAGATTGAACAGCGCCAACACATTCAATATGGCCGTGCCCAAAAAGCGGCCATTAAGGAAGCCCTTGCTAGCCATTTCTATATTCTCACGGGAGGTCCGGGCACAGGGAAAACCACCGTCCTTAATGCGATTGTCCAGATTTATGCGGATTGGCATGAGATTGACCTCACAGAACCAGAAGCCGAAGATTTCCCGATTCTGATGGCAGCTCCCACGGGTCGAGCAGCGAAACGCATGCAGGAGCTCACCGGCATTCCCGCGAGCACGATTCACCGCTTGTTAGGACTCACCGGTGAGGAGAAGGAAACCACCGACGATATGGAGCAAGAATCAACCATCTATGGGAGCGAGTTAGAGGGTAAACTCCTCATTATTGATGAGATGTCCATGGTGGATACGTGGCTTTGTCATCAGCTCCTGGCGAATATTCCCGCCGAGATGCAGGTCATTCTCGTGGGAGACCAACATCAGTTGCCGTCTGTGGGGCCGGGGCAGGTGCTCTCCGATTTATTGCGTTCTCAACTGATCCCGTCTCGTGAGCTCGATGAAATTTTTCGCCAGGATGATGGGTCCACGGTGACGCTATTGGCGCACGCGATCAAGGATGGGGACGTGCCCGCTGATCTCACACAGAACCAGCGTGACCGCTCGTTCTTCCAATTGTCAGCACCCCAGATTCCGGAATTCATAGCGACCGTTGCGAAACGAGCGATGGATCGCGGGTATGACATCCGAGATATCCAGGTGCTCGCGCCGATGTATAAAGGCGAGGCGGGGATCGATCATATTAATACGGTTCTCCAACAGACCCTCAATCCCGCTGATCCGACGCAAAAACAGAAACGTGAAGTCACGGCCTTTGAGCGAGCGTTCCGTGTTGGTGATAAGGTTCTCCAGCTGAAGAATAATGCAGAGATGAATGTGTTCAACGGTGATATGGGGACGATTGTTGGGATTTATTTTGCGAATGAGACGAAATCCAAGAGCGATGAGATTGTCGTTGAATTCGATGATGAGATTGAAGTCACCTATCTGCGTTCTGATTGGAATCAGTTGACGCTGGCGTATTGTTGTTCGATCCACAAGTCGCAGGGGAGCGAATTCCCGATCGTGATTATTCCGCTCGTTCATCAACATCGCCGCATGCTGCAACGAAACCTCCTCTATACCGCCATTACCCGGACGCGGCAGTCCCTCGTGATGTGTGGGGAGCGAGACGCCTTTGTGAGTGCGATCCAGAACAAGAGCGCTGAACGCCAAACTCAACTCTATGACCTCTTGCTCGACGATACAGAGCGATTGGGCATTAAACCATCAGCTTCTATTGCTAGTGAACAATTATTGAGTGAAAAAGCCAAAGAAAAATCCGGTATCAAAGAAGTAACCACAAAAACAGATCGCACAAATAAAAATAAAAAAATCAATAGTGGAGAGACAACCACATCATCATCCAAACCAATGTCAATCGATCATCCTGAAGCAACAGCTGCCATTTCTACCGCAGAACCAGCCGTTACGATACTCACACCAGAGTTAGTGAATACAGGTGTAATCGATCCTCTGATAGGCATGGAGGGCCTCTCACCGTTCGACTTTCCCGCGGACAAATAAATGAGAAATCCCGAACTTTTAAGCTGATTTTTCTAAAGAGATAGGGTATGATAAAGCTACTGATTTTTTAGAAGAGGAAGTGGAAATAAGATATGCATTCACAAGCAGAATTGGATGAAGTCAGAGGGACATTTGGGACGGTTGTGTACGATTCCATTCGTAAAAAAGACGACCTGTTCTCTCACAACTTCTGGAAATATGCTTTGCGCAGCGTGTTTGCGACATTGTTCCTGACGATGGGGACGGCGGTCGCGATGCAGGGAGGGCAGATTGCGAACGGAATTGCACCGGGACTTGGTAAATTTGTTTTTGCCTTCTTATTTGCTTGGTCACTGGTGATGATTGTTTACATGGACGGAGAATTAGCCACCTCTAACATGATGTTCATGACAGTCGGTACGCAGAAGAAATATATTACATTCGGACGCGGGCTGAAAATTTTGATGACCTGTGTATTGTTCAATATGATCGGTGGAATTATTTTTGCGTGGATGATGTCTCAAACATCGATTTTTCAAAATCTCCCAGCAGACCACTTCCTTTATACAGCTGTTTCCGCGAAGTTTGCGAAAACACCATGGATCATTTTTATGGAAGGGATTTTTGCGAACGTGGCGGTAAATACGGCGGTGTTCTCCTCTAACCGAATGACGAATGGCGATGGACGCGTGATTTCTATTATCTTTATTATTTTCATCTTCGCCTTTCTTGGTGACGAGCACGTGATTGCCAACTTCTGCTCCTTCCCGCTTGCCTTCTTCTCGAACGGTGGCGCGATTCCAGGAATGACAGTTGGCTCTGTATTGACGAACTATGTAATGACCTTCTTGGGTAATTTCGCCGGTGGGGGACTCCTCATCGGTTGGGGTTACTACTGGTTAAACAAGAACGAAAAGGTCTATCTCGATTAGTCGAACACAAAACTTTGAACCCGTTGCTTCTGGCAGCGGGTTTTATAATAGAAACTAAAATTCCATTTAAGTTCATCTAGAACGATTGACGAATCTATATGAAATGTCTAAACTGCTAATTGTGCTTAATCAATAAAACAACGCATAAAATGCTCAGAAACCATTTTGAGCTATTAAGGAAACGAACGCTCACTGAGGAGCAGCGTTCATCTAACAAAACTTGGAGGGATCGAGATTGGATCAACAAAATGTTAAATACTGTCCTAACTGTGGGTCGCCTTTTGTTCCTCCTCAGAAGTTCTGCATTCAATGTGGGCATCCACTACCGGCGTTTGATCAGACTGAGGATATTCAAACGACCACACCGAAAACCAATCGGTATGTGATGGGACAATCCACAGACTCAGTGGAACCAAAAATCGTGGAAGCCAAACAAACGGAACCAATCGAAGAGAGAGACCAGACGGAGGGGAAGCCTTATACCGCCACTCAGTCAGATGCAGTGTCGACACCTGCGGACGAAACGCGCACCTTCACACGTGGGGAGACGGCGGACGATTTCTCTGATTGGGTGGATGACTATAATGAGGATCAAGATCTCGATGATTATGCGGATGACTACGACAATCCGGATGATTTTACTGAGGATATTGAGCCTCTCGAGAGGAGCACTGCGGACGATATGGGGGATGCATGGGGGACGATCTCCGGTTACGCGGATAAATTAAAACAAGCCGCTAAAGGAGTCGCTGATACGGTCACTAGTCAAGCGGCCGGGGCCAAGGACAAAGCCCAGTCCGGTATCAATAAAGCAACCTCCTCTGCATCGTTTGACCGTCACGATGACTACACAGATGATGAGGACGACTACATCAATGAACCGGCTGGACTCACTCAAGCAGAGAAATGGTTGTGGGGTGGTCGCGTCGGGATGGGACTTGCGTGGTTTGCGTTACTTTTAGGTGCGTTGAACCGCCTCAGTATCTTTATGATTGCGGTCTTCTTAATCAGTCACTTTGCGTCAAAATTTGCGATGAAACGCTACACAAAATTGACCGGCGACTATAAACGGATCTATCGTACACTCTGGAAAGTGCAATGGACGATTTTCGTGATTATGATTGCGCTCCTAGCTGTGATGTTTGTGATTCAGTTCATCACGACGAGTGTGCGGACCTCGATGAATTATGCGCTCAATCAATTCCACTGGCCAGATGTCAGCGTGAAGGAACTGATTGATACCATCATTAACCAGGTGAAGAGCTGGTTCGGTGGTGGTAGCGGGAGTACGGCGATTCCAGACGCCACCTCTAGCAGCCAGCAACTCTTTAACAATGTAAGTGAATCGGCGAGCTCCACGATCGGCCAATGATCTCGCAACCCAATTAATAATATGAAAAAGGACTTGTTTTCCCTCTCGCTGTGAGGAGGTTAAACAAGTCTTTTTTGTATGAATGAGAAGATCTCTCTAAAAGAAGAAGCCGATATCATCCACTGTGATGTCCCCCAAAATACTGTTGGAGTGCGGGATTTTCCATGCCGTGTTTGTAACACCCGAATGTGATCGCCTCATCTGCGTAAATACATGGTTCGAACGCCACACCCCGTTCAGCAGAAATCCCACTCGGCACATCCACCGCATACAATCGTGGGCCATTTGTGTGGTTAATCCTTTCAATCAGTGTTGCCACAGGACCTTCAATAGGACGGTTCAACCCAATCCCAAACAGCCCCCTCGATAATAGCGTCGTACTGGTTGAAATCAACGGTCCCTGGATCAGTGGTGACGACTCCACCGTAGCCCTCAAAGATTGCCTGTTGTTGCTGGTTTTCAATGGAGGTGTGGATCGGGTCCCCAATCAGGAGTACGTCTGCTTCACCACCCCCTAAGAGGAACAACCGTGCGACCGCAATCGCATCGGCTCCGTTATTTCCAGGGCCACTGACGGCGAGTATCTTGGCGTCTTTTGGGAGGGTTTCTAAGAGTTGGCGATAGATCGCATGAGCAGCTCCTTCCATCAATAGGAGAGAGGGGACATGTGTTTCCTTCATAATATTTTTTCATAGGTGTACATTTTTGTCGCCGTTTTGATGTCAATCTGGCCGTGTAACTGTGCCATAAGAAGAACTTACTTTCTTAATGTGAGTATCCGTTCTTGATAAGAGTCAGCGTAAATGAAGCCATTGATTAAAACGGGCCGACGTGATCGACCCCGCGACCCTCAATAATACTGGTCGAAGCAAGCCGGTGATCCCAACGCTCGCCACTCCTGAGAACGGTGTGCCAGTTGTGGTTATAGTCCGCCATGAAGTAAAGCGAGTAGAGGAGGTCACTCAGATATTTCATGGAGAGATTCGTACTGAAGGTTGAAATCTTGGAGAAGAGGCGTTCATGTGTTGAAATTCGAAGTGCTACGGTACTGTCCTGTTCCAAGGAGTTATCGCCCATGCTGGTGATTGCAATAACCGGAATTCCGCGCTGTTTGAGGATATGGAGTGGACGCAAGATTTCATCCCCCTCGCCAGTATAGGAGAACATCACCGCAAGTGTCTCTGTGGGATTTGCGAGATAAGCTTCATACATCCCGAGCCCGTAATTATTAGCGAGTGCGCTGTTCAATCCGATGCGCCGTGTTTTTTCCACGAGCGAATGCCCGATAAAACGGTTCTCGAAATTCGCAAATACCAACAAGTTGCTCTTCTGTTGGAGCAGGTGTTGGCACGTCACGAGGTCCTCGTAATTCAACATTTGCCGTGTTTCTTGAATAGCTTCCATTTCAACGGTGGCGAGTTTCTTGGCGACGGTGGCAGGGTCGTCGTGCGCGCTAAAAGGGATGTTCACATCAATATCGTTGAAATGGGTTGAAAGCGTCTCCCATTCTTCTAGATATTGGCGTCTGAGATCGCGCCACCCGTCGAAACCGAGCTTCTTAGCCACACGGATCAGACTCGTGGCATTAGTGTGCGTGGCTTTGGCCATTTCGCTAACAGTCATTTCGTTCAAATGCTCCGGATGCTCCAACATATAATTTACCAAGAGCTGTTCCGCTTCAGAGAATTTCTCGGTTTGCATTTTTTCATAGATTAACACGTGCTGAGACTCCTTTTCATTGGAATAGGCGTGAACGGATAGAGAGGAATCACTCCCTGAGTCACGCAGAAACAGCAAAAGGGGGTGCTGTTTCGCTTAGTTACCGCCATCTTAGCATAAATCAGGGGTGGGGTGTGTTGAACGTACACAAGAATTCGTTTCCAAAATGATAATTTGGTGAAGGAGTTTTCTAATCACGTTAAAAATCTTGCTGAGAGAAAAGAAAGCGCTAAACTAGAAACAGATTAAGAAAAGGCTTACATAAGTTTTAGGAGGATTTATGATGAAGAATGCATTGATTATTTGTGCAGCAGGTATGTCCAGTTCACTCGTGGCAAAGAAAGCGAGCGAGTACTTTGAAAAGAATGATGAAGAGATCCATGTTGATGCCACCACCATCTCCAAAGCACCAGATATTATTGATGAAGACAAATACGATCTCTATTTGGTCTCACCACAAGCAAAGATGACCTTCGATAATATGAAAAAACGGGCAGATGCCTTGAATAAACCGATCACCAACATTCCACCACAAGCATATGTTCCAATTCCAATGGGGATCGAAAAACTCGCAAAACTCGTTAAAGAAAACCTCTAAAGCCTCACCACAGAAAGTAGGGATGAAGGATGGAATCAGAAAAAATCCAAGAAATTGCTTTTAACATTATTCTCTATTCTGGTAATGCGCGTTCCCTCACGCATGAAGCCTTCAATGCGATGGCAGAGGGAAACTACACCGAAGCCGATGAGAAACTAAAAGAAGCCAATGACGCGCTGAACCAAGCCCATAACTCACAAACAGGGCTATTGCAGGAATATGCTAGTGGGGAAAAGATCGAAATGGAAGTCATCCTCGTACATGCACAGGATCATTTGATGACGACCATGACCCTCATGGAAATGGCAACGGAACTCAAACGTGTCTACCAGAAACTCGAACAGCTTGAACAGAAAGGATAGGATGCCTCATGAAACGCCATCATAGTCAAGCAAAGAAAGCATCTAACGCCGAGGCTCCAACGCAACCGGCGCTGACGAATCGGCAAAAGATGCAGCTTCAGAATATGCGTTATCGGCGTTTTATGATGCTTCGTTACTGTTTAGCGATCTTCTTCTTCGCTAATATCACTTGGCTGTTGATGCAGTTGGCGCAGTCAAACGGGTTGATTTTTCTCCCAATCATCTTGATTAGCTTTAACTTGTTAGCGTTGATCGATATGCAACGTAAAGCAAGCCGTCCCACTGCCCAAAGAGAACTCCGGTTGTCTTGGGTCAGTTACAGCCTCCTCTTACAGGCAGTGGTGGACTTGGTGTGGACGGCAACTGTACTCTTCGTCCCACAGTGGGCAGATGGGTGGATTCCCATCTTTCTCATGATTCCAGCAGTAAAGGTCGTGTTGATTGTCCTCTTACTAGGGCTTTCGATCTATGCCTTGCTCGGGATTTTCAAGGTGAAGCGCATGGAAAAGAAGCAAGATCGTTGGTATCAGAGTGTGAAGAAGTTTGAAGAACAAATGGGGGGATAGGAATGGAAAATAATAATAAATTTGTGGTGTGGATGGATAAAGCCATCATGCAGCCACTCGCAAAGTTCTCGCAGTTTAAGTTTGTGCGGGCAATTGCCAACACCGGGATGGCCGTTATTCCATTTACGATTGTTGGATCGATGTTTCTCGTGTTGTCTGTTATTCCAACCGTTGTACCAGCCTTACAAGGAGTGTATGACGCAACATTAGGGCGGATCGAGAATCTCTATATGATTGCGAACACCGCAACCATGGGGATTTTGTCTCTGTACTTCAATATTAGTTTAGGGTTTGAATTCACCAAGATTTATCATGAAGAAGAAAAACTCGACATGTCACCATTGAACGGGGCACTCCTCGGTTTAATGGCTTACTTCATGTGCATTCCGCAATTATTCATTAACGATGGGAAACTCGAACTCCTCAACACCATGACCGACGATATGAAAGTCGTGGATGGTTGGCAAATGTCCGGTGGGGTCGTTCGTCTCAGCACGAGTGGGATTTTCACTGCGATTATTATGGCAGTTTTAGCCGTTATGCTCTACCGTCTTTGTGTGAAGAACAAATGGACGATTAAGTTACCAGACAGCGTACCAGAAGGGGTCGCAAACTCCTTTACCGCATTGATTCCAGCATTTGTGATTGCCTTTGTTGTATTGATTTTGAACGGGTTACTCTCATTAATTGGTTACGACGTGTTCACGATTGTTGCTGTACCATTCGGGTTCGTAACAAATTTGACGAGTTCCTTCATCGGGATTCTCGTGATCGAATTCTTGATCCAAGCGCTTTGGTTCGTTGGGGTGCATGGGGCAACGATTATTACTTCGATCATCCAACCAATTACTTTAGCAAACTTGGCAACGAATGCCGCTCATAAAACGGTGATTCCATGGGCCGGTGAATTCAATAACTCCTTCGTTACAATCGGTGGGTCCGGGGCGACGTTACTGTTGTCATTCTGGATGGCTAACCGTGCGCGTTCCGAACAATTGAGTGCGATCGGTAAAGCTGAAGCCGTGCCAGCACTCTTCAATATTAATGAACCATTAATCTTCGGGTTGCCATTCCTCTACAATGTCGATTTGATGATTCCGTGGTTCCTCGCTCCAATGGCGTCCTCCGCAATTGGTTATTGGGCAATTAAATTGGGTGTTGTTCGTCCAGTAGTGGCTCAAATCGCATGGCCAACGCCAATTGGTCTCGGTGGTTTGATCAGTACCGGGGGCGACTGGAAAGGGTTCATCCTGGCGATTGTCTGCGCCGTGGTAGCCTTCCTGATTTACTACCCATTCATCCGCAAATACGATAAGAAACTCGTAGCGCAGGAACAAGCAATGGCTGAAGAATAAGTCGTTAGTAACTGAGATTAAGGACAGGTAACAGCAGAAAGAAAGGTGGATTATTGTGCGAAAAGATTTCCTCTGGGGCGGCGCAGTGGCTGCTCACCAATTAGAAGGTGCCTGGGATGTTGACGGAAAAGGTGTCAGTGTCGCTGACGTCATGACCGGAGCACGTCACGGCAAAGAACGTGAGATTACAGATGGCGTGATTCCTGGTAAAAACTATCCAAACCATGAAGGGATTGATTTCTACCATCATTATAAGGAAGACATCAAACTCTTCCACGAAATGGGATTCAAGGCATTCCGGACCTCAATTGCATGGACACGGATCTTCCCGAATGGCGATGAAGCAGCGCCAAACGAGGCAGGATTACAATTCTATGACGATCTATTTGATGAATGCTTGAAGTATGGAATTGAACCAGTTGTCACCCTCTCTCACTTTGAAATTCCTCTCCATTTGGTGAAGGAATACGGTGGATTTAGAGATCGCCGTATGATCGAATTCTTCGTACGCTTCGCAACCGTATGTTTCGAACGCTACAAGAACAAGGTTAAATACTGGATGACCTTCAACGAAATCAACAATCAATCCCGCTACGATAACGATTTTACGCTGTTTACGAACTCCGGACTGCATCTGGCCCCCGATGATCCAAACCGTGAAGAAGCAATGTACCAAGCCTCTCATAACGAACTGGTAGCCAGTGCCGAAGCAGTTCAGATTGGGCACGCAATTAATCCAGACATGCAGATTGGCTGTATGTTGGCGTTCGAACCAATCTATCCGAAGACCAGCCATCCAGACGACATTCTCATGGCACAAAAAGGCATGCAAAAACGTTACTACTGGGGCGATGTCCACGTGCATGGCGAATATCCAGCATCGATGCTGAAATACTTCGAGCGCAAAGGCATTGACATCAAAGCGGAAGATCAGGATTTCGAGATCTTGAAACGTGGGAGGGTTGATTACGTCGGCTTCTCCTACTACAAATCCATCACGATCGCGGCTGCTTCTGATAACCCAGAATTCGATTACCGCGAATCCAAGGATGTTGTGAAAAACGAATTCCTGGAAGCGTCCGATTGGGATTGGGAGATCGACCCAGAAGGCTTGCGTTACTCCTTGAATTGGCTTCAGGATCACTACCACTTGCCACTCTTTATCGTGGAGAATGGGCTCGGTGCGTACGATGAAGTGGGCGACGACGGGATTGTTCATGACGATTACCGGATCGCTTACTTGAGAGATCACATCCAAGCCATGAAAGAGGCCATTGAAAAAGACGGCGTGGATGTGATGGGATACACCAGCTGGGGCTGCATTGACCTCGTGTCGGCTGGAACCGGTGAATATCGCAAACGTTATGGTTACATCTATGTTGACAAACGCGACGACGGGAGCGGCACGATGGAACGTAAACCAAAAGACTCTTTCTACTGGTACCAAAATGTCATTAAAACAAACGGCGAAGAACTCTAAGAGCGAGTGATTCGCATTCAAAAGTCAGGGTAAAAATCCCCTGGCTTTTTTGTGTGGGAAGAGGGGACTATCACTCACTATTTTAAAATACTAAGGTCAAAAACTTATTGAGCAGGATGTCGGCCAACTGTATAAAAATAGGATGTGCTTACAAGATGTGGCGCAGTGGAATGAGCGTTGACCGCCATATAGTGGGGTGATAAAATGGTCGGTAGAATTTTACAGCCGGTAGCTCGAAGGTCCCACAACAGAGGGATTGATTGAGCTACGTGCGTCAAGCAAAGCGGGGGGATTATTATTGTGATCATATTTGCAGGTGTCATTGGTGCCGGTAAAACGACCTATGCCAAACGTTTAGCCGAAACCTTAGGAAGTCGGGTGTTTCTTGAAGAGGTGGATGATACACCCATCCTTACCAAATACTATGAAGACGCCAAACGCTATGCCTTTTCGCTGCAGATTCATTTCCTCAATAAACGCTTTGAATTGATCAAGGAAGCGTTCAACGAGAATGATACGGTGCTGGATCGCTCCATTTATGAAGATCAGGTTTTTGCTTGGGCGAACATGAAGAACGGGAATATCTCGCCGGAAGAATGGCAGATTTATACTGATTTATTGGATAATATGATGGAAGAACTCGAAGGCACGCCGAAAAAAGCGCCGGACCTCCTCATTTATCTCGATGTGTCATTTGAACATGAGCTCGCCAACATCAAGAAGCGTGGGCGTAAATTTGAGCAGATCGAAACAGATACCACGCTCCTCACCTACTATAAACAGCTCTATGATCAATATCAGGACTGGATCAATCACTATGACGCCTCTGAAGTTCTCAAAATCCCAGCTGACCAATATGACATCTTTAACCCTAATGATTGGGAATCGGTCTATGGGATGATTCAGGAACGAATGGACGCATTAAATCCAGCCGCCATCTTAGCGTAAAATCTCGACCTGCTTTTATGCGGGGCTTTTATATTTGTAGGTTGCTGGAAGTGTCTCTCTGTTGAACCGTTTCCTTTGCTTTTGAAGTGATTTCTCCCTACACTGGTAATTAGTAAGGAATCGGCACAAGGAGGAATTATAATGAAAGTACTCGTCATTGGGGCACACGGGAAAGTCGGTCAGCGTGTAATGAAGGCAATGCAGGCGGATAATCGTTATGAACCGGTCGCATTTGTCAGGAAACAAGAGCAGGTTGATGAATACAAAGACTTAGGGATGAATGGGCGTCTTGGCAATCTGTTCGGGACAGTGGATGAAATCAAGGAAACCATGGACGGGGTGGACGCTGTGGTGTTCAGTGCCGGCGCTGGTGGATCGAGTGACGCGAATACGATTCTGGTCGATCTCGACGGTGCTGTGAAAACCATGGAAGCAGCTGAGCAACTGGGGATCCACCGTTTCATCATGGTGAGTGCATATGGGGCAGGTGAACGTGAGCGTTGGTCCAAATCGATCATTCCGTACTACGCCACTAAGATGTATGCGGATCGTGAACTGATGCGGACGGATCTCGACTATACCATCTTGCGTCCAGGACATCTCGGAGATGACGAGGGCACCGGTAAAATTCAACTGGTGACCTCAGAAACAGGGGAACCGGATGATTATACGACACAGCGCGATGATGTGTGTGAAACCATCCTCACCGTACTTCCTAAAAAGAGCACCTATCGCCAGGTTTATGAATTTGTGTCGGGGGAAACGCCAATTACAGATGTCTTCGAATAGGCGTTTTTAGCCGGATATTAGCGAGAACGATTGACGGATACCGATTCCTTGATTATAATTTGAGAGACTGTAGAAGGACATAACAAGCCTCAAACAGCGAGGGTGGTTGGTGTGAGCACCCATTCGGCGATGTTGCTCCCTTCTAGACAGATGAGTGAAAACTGATCGGTGTTCCCGTTATCGAACAATCTTAAGAGGTAATATCAAACACGATGATGTTGCAAGTAAGGTGGTACCGCGCCATGCGTCCTTACAAGCAAGATGATCGTGTTTTTCATTTGGAGGTATTTATGGAAGCATTAACGAGTCAAGAAATCCGTACATTATGGTTAAAGTTCTGGGAATCAAAGGGGCACAACATTGTTAAAAGTGCCTCGCTCGTCCCACACAATGATCCAACGTTACTCTGGATCAACTCCGGGGTGGCAGCCATCAAGCACTATCTCGATGGGTCGGAGGTGCCAGAGAATCCGCGCATTGCCAACGTCCAGAAATGTATCCGGACCAACGATATTGATAATGTTGGGCACACTGCACGTCACCAAACGCTCTTTGAAATGCTCGGAAATTGGTCAATTGGGGACTACTTCAAGGCAGAGATGCTTCCATGGGCGTGGGAATTTCTGACGGGTGAAGAGTGGCTGCACCTAGACCCGAGTCGTCTCTACATGACGTACTACCCAGATGATGTAGATACGCACCGCTACTGGCAGGAAGCAACCGGTCTGTCTGAGGAGCATTTCATTCCGCTCGAAGATAATATTTGGGATTTAGGCGCTGGTCCAAGTGGTCCGGACACGGAGATTTTTTTCGATCGCGGGGAAAAATTCCAAAATCTCCCAGATGACGATCCGGAAATGTATCCAGGGGGCGAGAATGAACGTTACCTAGAAATCTGGAATATCGTTTTTTCTCAGTGGAACCACATGCCGGATGACACCTATGAAGATCTCAAGCATAAAAACATCGATACTGGGATGGGGCTGGAACGGATGGCGAGTGTCATGCAGGAAACCCCAACCAACTTCGAAACAGACCTCTTTATGCCGATTATCCATGCGATTGAAGCCCTCAGTGACAATATACATTATGGTGACGATCCAAAAACCGATGTCTCCTTCAAGGTGATTGCGGACCACGCTCGGGCAGTGAGCTTTGCGATTGGGGACGACGCCTTGCCATCCAATGAAGGACGCGGATATGTATTGCGTCGTCTGTTGCGTCGGGGAGTGATGCATGGACGTAAATTGGGTATTCAACGCACTTTCTTAGCGGATTTATTGCCGATCATCATTGATTCAATGGGGGAAGCTTATCCAGAAATTGTGACCCACCGCGATGTGATTCGCCAAGTGCTCACCCGTGAAGAAGAACGCTTCCAAGCAACCATTGAAGATGGCGAGAAGATCTTGATGGAAAAAATGGATCGTCTAAAAGCAGAAGGTCAAAACGAACTCCCAGGGGGTGAAGCCTTCCAGTTGTTCGATACATATGGTTTCCCACTCGAACTCACCGAGGAAATGCTCCGCGATGAAGGTTTCAGTGTGGACCAAGCTGGTTTTAATGAAGCGATGCAAGCGCAGAAAGAACGCGCACGGGCTGCTCGGAAGAAGATGGGCGGTTTAGCGGTACAGTCGACCGTGCTCGGAGAAATCGATGTGCCGAGTGTCTTCGTTGGTTATACAGAGGATACTTCCGATGCAACGATCAACGCGCTCGTTCATGAGGATCAACTGGTGCAAGAGGTGCCAGCTGATACGGTGGTTTACCTCGTGACGGACAAAACCCCATTCTACGGCGAACGCGGGGGGCAAGTGGGGGATACCGGTATGATCTACAATGACAACGGTGATCTCGTGGGCCGCGTGATCGATACCCAACATGCGCCAAATGATCAGCCACTCCATGAGGTCGAAACTCTCCAGCCATTGACAGTCGGGCAAACCGTTCGCCTCGTTGTGGATAGTGAGCGCCGTCGTTTGATCAAGAAGAACCATACTGCGACCCACATGCTCCACCAAGCTTTGAAAGAAGTGCTTGGCGACAATGTTAACCAGGCAGGATCCTTGTTAGATGATCACTATCTGCGCTTTGACTTTACGTATTTCGGTCAGGTGAGTGCAGAAGAACTCCAAAAAGTGGAAGACATCGTGAATACCCAGATTTTGAATGAACGCCCAGTAACCACGACGCTCACCACAGTGGAAGAAGCCAAAGCCAAACATGCGATGGCGTTGTTCGGGAATAAATACGATAAACTCGGTGAAAATGTCCGTCTCGTGAATATCGATCATTGGTCGCTCGAACTCTGCGGAGGAACGCACGTGAAGAATACCGCAGAAATCGGCCTCTTTGTGATTACCCAGGAAACCAGTGTCGGGTCCGGAGTACGGCGGATCGAAGCGCTCACCTCTAAAGCAGCCATCAACTACTACCAGAAACGCACTCAGCTGTTGCAACAAATCGCCACAGAGGTCAAAGCGTCTCAAGTTAGTGACATCCTGCCACGCTTAGAACAACAGGATCAGCAGTTGAAGGCGTTGGAACGTGAAGTGGAGTCCCTCCACCAAAAAGCTAACCATCAAGCAGCGAACCAATTACTGGAAGACGTGAAGCGTGCGGGCCATTATCAATACATTGCGGCCTCCTTACCAAACCGCACAATGGATGATCTACGTCACGTGGCAGACGAATGGAAACAGCGGGAGGCATCGGATGTCCTCGTATTGGCAACGGCGAATGATGACAAAGCGAATCTGCTGGTTGCGGTGAAACCATCTGCAGTGACATCTGGCCTCAAAGCGGGCGACTTGATTAAACCGTTAGCGAAACGTGTCGGCGGTGGCGGTGGAGGCCGTCCAGATATGGCTCAAGCCGGTGGGAAAAATCCAGCAGGCATTCCAGACGCGTTAGCACTTGTTGAAGAATTGTTACAGGAGGGTTAAATTTCTGTGATTCCATTCCCCCTGAGTTGTGAGTGCTTTCTATTTTCGATATAATACGTTCAAACTAATGTCTTTTTAACACGGAGGTGCTAGCATGAGTGCTAAGGACGAAACCGTTCTGTTTCATTTTGACGATAACAATGAAAAAGACGTCAAAGAAACGTTAGAAATTGTCTATGATGCGTTGGTCGACAAAGGCTACAATCCTATCAACCAAATCGTTGGATACTTACTTTCAGGGGATCCTGCCTACATTCCTCGTCATAACCACGCACGGAATCTGATTCGTTACCATGAACGTGACGAAATTTTAGAGGAATTGATCCGCAGCTACATGGAACGGTCCGGTCGTTAATGCGAACGATGGGGCTCGATGTCGGATCCAAGACAGTCGGTGTGGCTGTGAGTGATCCGTTGGGGTGGACAGCACAGGGTGTTGAAATTATTCCAATTAACGAGGCGAAGGAAGTATTCGGTCTCGAACGTTTAGGCGAATTGATCCAGGAATATCAGGTCAACAAGATCGTGATTGGTCTTCCCAAAAATATGAATAACACGGAAGGTCCGCGGGCAGAAGCGTCTCGTCATTATGGTGAATTAGTGACGGAGCAGTTCGATATCATGGTGGATTTCCAGGATGAACGCTTGACGACGGTTCAGGCGGAGCGCATGTTGATTGAACGTGCCGATGTCAGCCGCAACAAACGCAAGAAAGTTATCGATAAGTTGGCAGCGGTATTGATCCTGCAGAATTACTTGGATCGTCAATAGTGAATCACAAATGGCTGGTAGAGACTTCAGCCGTGCAGTAAAGGAGTCGAGTATGAGCGAAGTAAATGATGAAAACTTAATCACCCTCATTGATGAAGAAGGAAACGAAACCCTCTATGAAATTCTGTTCACCTTCCACTCTGATGATTATAATCGTTCTTATGTTTTATTAGTGCCAGCAGAAACCAACGATAATGAAGAAGTGATCGTGGAAGCTTATGCTTATACTGAACAAGAAGACAGCGACGATTTTGGTGAATTAGAAGAGATCGAGAGCGACGAAGAGTGGGATATGGTGGAAGAGGTATTAGGCACCTATCTTGCTGACGAAAACTTAAACGACTAACCGAGGAATGGTTAGAAAGAAAAGGGACGATTAGAGACTCATTGTCCCTTTCTTTTTCTTAATGGCAAGACGTTCTTCTAATAAGTAAGCAAAACGGAAGAAGCTGGTTAAATCTATGAAGAACGAAGACGAAGGAGGTAGGCGAAAGATATGGCGAAAGAGCCCATCGAGAAACCTAAGCAATCAAAAGAATCAAACAAACGAAAGCAATCCGTAAAACCACCCAAATCCCAGAAACGATGGGGGAGACTCGTGGGACGGATTGTGGCGGTGGTGTTTGTTTTAGCCTTAATCTTAGGTGCGACCTTCTTCTATTTGGGAGCAACGGGTGGCATGGGTGACAAGAAAGAAGTCACTATTGAAATTCCTGAAGGCACCACCCAGTCGCAAGTGGCGGATCTGCTCTACAAGAAAGGGATCGTCTTTAATGGGGTACTCTTTAAGCTTTATCTGAAAACCGGTAGTCCCTTGAATGTTCGGAGCGGGAATTATGAAATGACCACCTCAATTGGTTTCCCTGAAGCTAAAGAACAGCTGGTGGAAAATTTCAGTGGGGACAAAGCGACCGCAACTGTCACCATTCCTGAGGGGACCAATGTCGAGGGGATTGCGGATATCCTCGCCAAACAGTTCAAGAAAGACTCTAAAGACGTGTTGAAGACGATGAATGATGAAGACTTCCTCAAACGCCTGGAGAAGAAGTATCCGGAACTATTGAAGGATACCATGGAGAATAAAGATGTCCGCTATAAATTAGAAGGTTACCTCTTTCCATCGACTTATACGCTGACGGCGAGTGACAATGTCGAAAGCACGGTGGAGCAGATGGTGAGTCAGATGGATGTTGTCCGCGAGAAATATCAGGACAAGATCAAGCAATCGAAGTATTCCTTCCATCAGATCCTGACGCTCGCTTCTTTGATCGAATCAGAAGCCTCCAGTGCCAAGGATCGCCGGCTTATTTCGGGGGTCTTTTATAACCGCTTGAATCAGGATATGCCGCTGCAGTCGGATATCACGGTCAACTATGCGAATAAGAAGCACGCCTCCTATGTCACGGTCGACGATACCAAGATCGATTCACCGTACAATCTCTACCAGCACACGGGGTTAGGACCTGGCCCATTCGCTTCACCAGGAGAGGACAGTATTGTCGCTACACTGAATCCAACTGAGAGCGACTACCTCTACTTTGTGGCAGATCTCAAGTCAGGTGAGGTCTACTACTCCAATACCTACGATGAACACATGCAGAAAGTCGACCAATATGTATCCGAAGAAGACGCTAAACTTGCGGAAAGCGGCAGTTCATCGGAGAGTAGCAGTGGCGAATAAGCATCAATGACTAATAAACGTAATCGCGCCCGCTCATTGTTCCTAGTCAGAGGCAGTGACGGCGCGATTTTTGTTTTGGTAAATACCGCCAGTAGCTTGACGCAGACTGTAAGTGAGGACACACTTAAGAACGAGTGAGGGTATGATTTAATGATTCATAGAACCAAAAATATGTATTTGGAGTGGAAGAATCATGATGGCTAAGTCAAAGAGAAGGCATTTAACCGAAGAAGAAGTGGCTAAGATTGTGCAAGATAGGAGAGACTCAGAAACTAGAAGGCCTAAAACGATAGAAAGCGCGAAAATAGTTAAACAACACTTAAAAAAATATGAACGTGCTATTCAGAGATATAAGGCATGGGGAGACGAAGAAGGCGTTGCTTACCGTGAAAAGAAATTAAGAGAACTAATGGAAGAGCCATCAGAAAATATGATTTAAAAATAAACATAAGCACTTAACGGATTGAGTGGATGTGCCCCCCCAAAAAGTTGTAAAAAAGAAGAAAAGGTTAAGAGCACAATATGAACAGCGAAAACCGGAGATGGGGATTGTTTGCTGGCAAAGTGGGGACTTGATGTGGATCACAAAATCCCAGGATGCGAAGGCGACCTATAATAATCCTTTATTTCAATTAAATTGGGATCGTGGCCCAATAAAGAAATGCAAATGGCCTATAACCAAGCACCTGATGCATTTGAATGGAGTGTGTTGAAGCCACTCGAGTATGCGGAACGTGAGGATGATCACAGTGACGATTTGGAGCTCTTGTATATGATCTGTCTGGAAGAAATTCTCGATGTCAAACCGATGAAACCCGGGAAACGCTAATAAGTGGAGTGCCACATACGCTTTTATGGATAAATAAAAAAAGCGGATCCAAGACAGGGATAACCACTTATAAAATGAAGGTATAATTTCGATTATAAGCCACAAGAAAGCCTTGCACTTTTTTGTATTTGGTGGTAGGGTAGGGCTTAATCGAGGTTCTTCATCTTTTTAAAACTGATTGGGACAATGCATCTGAATCGCTACCATCAGTGATCCCATTGACCTAGAGGCATCTAAGGAATCAGTGAATAGGATGAGGAACCTTCATTTATCATAATGAAGAATTAATAATGACGAGGAGAATGATTATGGCTGAAGAAAGCTATCCAATGACGATTGAAGGCAAGGAACGCCTGGAACAAGAATTAGAAGATCTCAAACTCAATAAACGTCCAGAAGTCGTGGCACGTATCAAAGAAGCCCGCAGCTATGGCGATTTATCCGAGAACTCCGAATATGAAGCAGCGAAAGATGAACAATCTTTTGTGGAAGGGCAAATCGCGAAGTTAGAACGCATGATTCGTTACGCACAGATTGTGGATCCTGAAACCATCGAAAAGGATACTGTCAGCTTAGGTAAACGCGTGCGCTTTGTGGAAGTACCAGATGGCGACGAAGAAGAATACGAGATTGTCGGTAAAGCCGAAGCCAACCCAATGGAAGGTAAAATCTCGAACGAATCGCCAATCGCTAAAACCTTGATTGGACGCAAAATCGGTGAAGAAGTCGAGATCGAAACACCAGGTGGCTCTTTCACCGTCCGCATCTTGAATGTAGAAACGGTCTAGTATAATGACCGATTGATACTCACAAAAGTGGTTCTTCTCTATAAACAGAGAGGAGCCGCTTTTTGTGTGCCGTGAAGTGGGAAATGAAAGCAAAACCAGGAGACGGTCCCATAACAAAGGAGATAAATGACTATTGCCAAACCTCCTCTAATCATCTATTCTTTAGGTGACAACGCTTACATGATTTATTGTATTTAATGTGGCTAGAATAGGTATTAGAGGAGTTTTTGGAAAGGAAGGATAGTATGTTTGAGCGGTTAAATCGGCTCTTTCAACCGTTAGCGGCGGCGATTGGGCGCAATAAGTATTTGATGTCTATTCGTGATGGTTTCTTGGTCGCAACGCCACTGTTGATTACCGGGTCGATCTTCTTGTTGATTGCGAATTTCCCAATTCCTGCCGTAACGGATTATTTCCAGTCAGTGATTGTGAACCAAACGACGCAGGCCACACTTGCGGACTACCTGGCAGTGCCGGCTGATGCGACATATACGATCATGGCGATATTTGCGGTCGCCGGGATTGCCTATTCGTTCGCCAAACGGATGGACGTTAAACCAATCTTCGGGGCTGTAACGGGATTGATGTCCTGGTTCATCCTGATGCCGTTTCAATTAACAGGAGCGCCAGTCGGATCTCCAGAGGGCGCCGCAGAAGTCACACTCACCGGGATCGATCTGAGTTGGATGGGAGCCAAGGGGATCTTCATTGGGATCATCTGTGCGTTCCTCTCGATTCATATCTATGCCTGGGTGAACCACAAAGGCTGGAAGATCACCATGCCGGAACAGGTACCAGAGAATGTGGTAGAGACCTTTTCCTCTTTGATTCCGATTCTGATCGTCATGTGCGCATTCTTCGTGATGAACCTCTTCTTTGGCTTCTTTGGCACGAATGCATTTGATTTCGTTTATGAATTCCTCCAAATTCCACTGTTAAATCTCGGGGACACGCTGGGTTCGATGGTGGTCGCTTACATCTTCTTACATTTCTTCTGGTTCTTCGGAATCAACGGAGGATCGGTGGTAGGAGCGGTCTTTAACCCGATCTTACAAACGCTCTCTTTAGAAAATGTGAAGTACTTCCAAACAGGTGTCGGGAGTGCGCACATCATTAATCAGCAGTTCCAGGACCTCTTCGCAACATTTGGTGGGGCAGGTTCTACTCTCTCCCTAGCAATCGCAATGGTCGTAATGTGCCGTTCACAACGGATGAAGGAACTCGGAAAACTCGCCTTGGTGCCAGGGATTTTTAACATCAATGAGCCGATTATTTTCGGGATGCCGATTGTGTTGAACCCGATTATGATTGTGCCATTTATGATCGCACCGATCGTGAACATTGTGATCAGTTATTTCACGATGAAGATTGGACTGGTGCCAGTAACTTCAGGGATTAATATTCCGTGGCCAACCCCGGCGATTATTTCTGGTTTTTTGGCGACGAACTGGGCGGGTGCGGTACTACAGGCGCTCTTGTTAGTGATCGATTTCTTCATCTATCTGCCATTCTTGAAGGTATTAGATAACCAATATTACAAGGAAGAAACCGAAACACCCGTCGCAGAATAGATAGTGGATGATATGAGCAGTGTCAAAGAAAGGTTCGAGTAGCATGTGGGCATTAGTAGGAACGTGGCGAATGGCGCTAGAGGGCATCAGTGAGTCAAGGGCAGATCTCGACCAAACCGGCGATGTCTCAAAAGCCATTGTCAGTGCGATTAAAGCAGTGGAGGACTATCCATACTACAAATCAGTGGGATACGGAGGCTTACCCAATCAGGATCAGACCGTGGAATTAGACGCGGGCTTCATGGACGGGGACACGCTCGCAATCGGTGGGGTAGGTGCCATCCAAGACTTCAAGAATCCGATTGCGATCGCCTATCAACTCTCAAAAGAACCTGCTAATAATTTGTTAGTGGGGCGGGGTGCGGAACAATATGCCCAGCGTCACCAGTTTGAACGGCGAAATATGTTAACGGAGCGCGCACAAATCTACTACAGAAATAAACAAGCAGAGTTAAAGGCAACCCCGACGCTCACGCCATATGCGGGTCACGACACGGTGGGAATCGTAGGCGTTAATCGCAAGGGACAGGTCGCTTGTGGAACATCCACGAGCGGACTATTTATGAAGCATCCCGGGCGCGTGGGAGATTCGCCGATATTTGGGGGCGGGCTTTACGCAGACAGTGATTACGGGGCAGCAACCATTACCGGAATGGGGGAGGACGTCATGAAAGGAGCGCTCGCTTATGACGTGGTCATGCGGATGAGGTCTATGTCATCACAACAAGCGGCAGAAACCGCCCTCAGTGATCTGAAGCACCGGTTCGAAAAGCGGGACCAAACCTTACGCGATATATCGATTGTAGCGGTGAACAATCAGGGTGACTGGGGAGTAGCAACGAATATCACAGACTTCTCCTGTGTGGTTGCGACTGAACAGCACGCCCCGACTGTTTATCTGGTGAATGCCGACCACGAGACGCACAGGATGCAGATTGAACCGGCAACAGAAGCGTGGATGGCACGATACATGGCAGAGCGCCAAGCCCCGCTCACTAGACGTCAGTAGCAGTTGGAGGCGAATGTCATGACTCAACAATGGAACACAATAGAATCGGCAATTATTGATCAAGTGGAACAGAATCGATCCCAGATGCTTCAAACGATCAAACACATCACAAGTATTCAAAGTGACCACCAGCCAAGTACGCCGGATGCGCCATATGGACTGGGCATTAAGCGCGCACTCGGAGCCACTCTAAAAGAAGCAGAATCACTAGGATTTAAAGTCGTCAATGGCGATGGTTATTTTGGCTATGCATCTTATGGTGAGGACGATCATTATATTGGCGTGATGGGACATTTGGATACGGTACCTCCCGGAGAGGGTTGGACAAGTGATCCTTTTACCTGCGTGGAGCGGGATGGGAAACTCTATGCACGGGGGATTCTCGATAACAAGGGACCTATCTTAACCTGTCTTTACGCTCTCTATGCCCTGAAACAATTAGGAATCACGCCCAAACGAGAGCTCCGGATTGTTTTCGGCACATCAGAGGAAACGGGATTTCAGGATATTCCTCATTACTTGGAGCGTGAACAGCCACCGATCATCGGGTTCACGCCAGATTGTAAGTATCCGGTGGTCTACGCGGAACGGGGACGCCTTCTCGTTCAAATTGAATGTAAAGATGAAGCAGCGTTGATTTACTTGCTCAATCACTACATCCTCAACACACAGGGATTTGGGGAGACGTTGGGATTGCGCTACCATGACGATGAATTTGGTGACCTCCAAACGCGCAATGACCAGATTAAAACAGTGGTGGATCACTACGCATTGGAGCTGGCTATTAGTTATCCAGCTAAACTGACTGCAGACGTATTATTGGAAAAACTCCGAGACACGCTGCCAGATTACACCGTGACGGCACTGTCTAATTGGGATCCGGTTTATTTCGATCGGGAGCGTCCTGCGATTCAGGTGCTCTCGGAGATTTACGGACGGATGACTGGGCTTGATTCAACACCAGTGACCACAACGGGCGGCACCTATGCGAAAGTGATGCCGAATATCTTTCCATTTGGGCCGTCATTCCCAGGGCAGAAGGGAATCGCGCATCATCCCGATGAATGGATGGCGATTGAGGACCTCATGCTCAATGCGAAAATCTATGCGTTGGCGCTCTATCAATTGGCGACATTACCAGAGGAGGCATTGTGATGAGTCGAACCGAAAAAGCACTCCTACGCGAATTCTGTGCGGAAAATGGCACGTTTATCCCGCTAGCGATTGAACGGGGCGCAGGTCGCATTGAACTCTGCGATAATCTAGCAGTAGGAGGCACCACGCCCTCGATTGGTGTGATCGAAACAGTTAATCACTATGCACAGACTCGTAACGTGGATGTGATGGTGATGGTCCGGCCACGTGGAGGGAATTTCCATTATTCATCGCTGGAACAAGACATGATGATCCGTGACATTGAAGCAGTCTTACAGTTACCAGAACCGGTGAGTGGCTTTGTGTTGGGAGCGTTACAGGATGATGGGTTGGATGAACAACTCCTAAAAACGCTCATTCAGCCGATTCTATCCGCTCCTCATTCGTATGAACTCACTTTCCATATGGCGTTTGATGAATTAATACCCGAACAGCAGTTAGCGGCGATCCCTTGGTTAAGTGCGCACGGTTTTACTCGCATCTTGACACATGGAGGCAGTGGGGACGAACCGATTGAACAGACCCTTCCGCATCTCCAGGAACTCGTCCAAGCAGCGGGCGATCGCATTCGCATTCTCCCTGGAGCAGGGATTACCTACCAGAATGCGGAAACAATCGCCAAAATGCTCCAGGTTCATGAAGTTCATGGCACGCGGATTGTCGATCTCAATCCATAATAAAATAACAGCACCCACTATCAGGGGAAGAAGCCTCAATCGTTGAGACATCCTCTGATGGGGGTGCTATTTCATTATCAGTTGCTTATTTTTCTAATTGAGCGAGGGCAGTTTCTAATACTTTCTTCCCGTTCATCATGCCATAATCGGTCATATCGATCACGTCGACTTTGATGCCTTTGGGTTCGAACGTCTTCTTGAATTCCTCTAATTGGTAGCGCACTTGAGGCCCCAGGAGAATCGCATCAATCGTCTGTTCCGCTACCTTATCGCTCGCTTCAGCAGTTGAGACGGCGAAAATCTTGACATCTTTTCCCTCTTCTTCGGCCGCTTTCTTCATGCGAGTCACTAACATACTCGTACTCATGCCGGCTGCACAGGCTAACATAATCGTTTTCATAATGAGAACTCCTTCTGTCGTAATGACCAATACTATATCTCTATCATAGCGCTTTCACGAAGAGATACAAGTATTATTTGAGAGCTCATCATCGCTATTTTAGTGGAAGTTTAGCATTCAGTTGTTCAGCGAGATGCTTGTAATAATGGTAAAAACTAAACCAAATGATGATGTAGATGACAATAGCAGTCAGTGTGAAGAGAGGAAGTGTTTCAAGGGTGAGCCAATGTTCGTGGAAGGCAACTAAAACCAGGGGGATATAAATAGCTAAAGCATGGAGGAAGGTCGCCGTTTGGAGTGATTCGATATAGTCAAAGAGTAAGCTAGCAACACTCATCCACATCCCCAATAGCGCCCATAACAGACTGGACGTCAGCATCATTTGCCAGGTAAACGATTGAGTCGGTAAGCTAGCATAATATGTCCAGTGCGTGTTGATCCCAGAAAAGAGAATGGAGAGCCACAAACCGATACATTCTCCAAGCAACATGCCTATGACACTGCGTTGAATGATTGCTTTAAACATGATTCAATACCTCCTTGATTCGTTGGAAATAGCGACGTGAGACACTCGTTTTTTGTCCGTCTTTGAACTGAATCTCAATGATCCCGTTTTTAGTGAACTTGAAGCGCTCAATGAAAGCAAGCTGGACCAGCTCAGAGCGCGAAATTTGTACGAAACTCTGTGGCAGACGGGCGATCAACTGATAGAGGCGTTCATTGAGGAGATATTCCTTGCCCTCCGCATAACAGTAGACATGTTTGTTTGCAGCATAGATCTGTTGAATGTGACTGAGTTCGATATAGACATTCTCCTCATTGTGTTGCCCCACTAAACGGAAAATCTCTCTTTCAGCAAAGTTAATAATGCGTTCAACACTCGGCGTTTTTTCACGAGCGAGTAGATGCAGTTCGTCCGGTGAAACTTGATGATCGAATGTAGATGTTACTCGCATAGGAAGCCCTCCTTTCACTATTAGTATATCAGAGCATCCATTCATAAAAGGAAATTTGGGATAAGTGGTGGTAGTGAGTGGACGAATGGAAGAAAAAATGCAAAAGTAACGTCCGTATCTGGATAGCTAATAAAATATTTCCAGAGGGATAAGGAAAAAGCTTGAGTGGAAGTTTCGTTTAATCTTGATACAATCATTGTATAGGGTGATGACATGATTGAAACACGATTAAAGCAGATCTTTGACTATTTAACGGCGGATTACGCGTACCACACGGCGGCGGAAATCAGTCAAGTGATGAAACTCAGTGCAAAAACGGTTCGAAGTGAGATCGCGCATTTAAATGCCAAGATAGAAGGACACGGCATTCATATTGACGCCAAAGCAGGGAAGGGTTATCGATTCGTAATTGATAACAATGATCAGTTCAAGGCATTTTTGAAGAATGACTGGTACAAAATCGCCTACTTCCAGCAAGCATCAGGAGAGAAAAATGTGCGTTATGAAAATATCATGCGGATTTTTCTATTTTCCAATTCCTATATCAAGCAGCGGGAATTAGCGGAGATGTTCCATGTGAGCACCTCCCAGATCAATAAGGACCTGCCTGTGATTAAAGAGAATTTAAAGCGCTATCATTTAGAGCTAGTCTCTAAACCGTATTACGGTATGAAAGTAATGGGTAAGGAAAAAGATATTCGCATGGCCATTAAGCAGGAGATTGGGGAAGATCCTGCTCTATTTGATGAGGACAAGGATAAGGGATTGTTTAATGCGATCCAAGATGTGATTGATACGATTGATTTTGGGGATTTCTACATGCCCTATATCAACTTCAAAAATCTGGTCATTCATATCTACATTGCGATTTTACGTATCGAACAAAAGCAATATATCCAGTTATCGAAGAAAGTCGCGAATAAAGTTGTCTCATACGACGAATTCAAGGTCGCCAATAAGATCGTCGTGAACCTGCAGGAAAAGCTCGCGATCACGATTCCTCATGAGGAGTTATTGTATATCACAATGCATCTGATCGCGAAAAACACTGTGATCGATCAGGAAAAGATCTCAACGGATATCTTAAATCTTAGTCAAGCCATGATTGAGGAAATCTACCGTGTCAGTAAATATGATTTTAGAGATAATATCAATCTCTATTTTTCCTTGGCACTGCATCTGGGACCGTTGATTCACCGGATCAAATATGGATTCACGATGAAGAACCCGATCCTAGACGACATCAAGGAGAATAAGATTGCCTTTCTCTTGGCGACAATTGGATCAAATGTGATCAACGAAAAATATAAAACAACCCTGTCCGAAGATGAAATCGCTTATCTCTCATTGCACATCATGGCGGCGATTGAATCCTCCTCGTACCGCCAGTTTAAAATTCTTCTGGTCTGTGGTTCTGGAAATGCCTCCGCTCAAATCATGAAGGCACAGCTGGAGCGTCAGTTTAAGCGGAACATCAAAACTATCACGACGACCGATATAGGCAGTATCGAGCAGGAAGATCTGGATAGCTATGATTTCATCGTGTCGTCGGTGGATCTCAATGTCCAAACCGAAACACCAATTGTCTATGTGGACGTATTATTTAAGCAATCGGATTTAGATAATATCCAGACCGCCTTAGACAAAGAAAATCTCGATGAAATCTATCATCTCTTTTATCACTCATTATTTATTAAGCAGGCCACTATCAAAAATAAGCAGGAGGCACTGCAACTGTTGGCTGAGAAGATTGCCCTCAAAACGACGATGACGAAGGACGAGATCCTCTCACAATTGAATCAGCGCGAACAGATGGGACTCACGGCTTATGAAAATATCGCGATCCCTCACATCCTCGATAGCACTCAGGGCGATAGTTTCACGGTAATCATCACATTAAAAACACCGATTCAGTGGGATGATCAGCAAGTGAAAATCATCTATTCCTTAGTCACCGGAAAGAAAGTGGATCGGATGGATTTGTACTATGAAAAGCTCGGGGACTTTCTTTCTAACCCACCACTCATTGAAGAGGCAGTGCACGCTAATAGTCCCTCAGCATTTATGAAATTATTTTTGAAAGGAGCAGACGATGGACACGAATGATCAAAGTTACGAGTTGGCATTTCAAGTGATTGTGCATGCAGGGGAGAGCCGCACATTATCGTACCAAGCGATGAACGAAGCGGAAGCGTATCGGTTCGAGGAGGCACACTCCTTGCTTGAACAGGCAAATAAGGAATTTCTGGAGTGCCACACCATCCAAACCGACATGTTGACGAAGGAGGCGAATGGGAGGAAAACCGAGCTGAATATTATTCTCATTCACGCGCAGGACCATTTAACGATGGCAACCATGGCGATGGATACGGCCAAACGTTGGATCAAATTACAAAAGAAATTAAAAGCATTGGAGGAAGCAGAATAATGCAAGCAATCTTAATCTGTAATGCAGGGATGTCCTCATCTTTGATGGCAAAGAAAGTCAGTGAGCAATTAAAGCGGGATGGCTATGATATCAAAGTAAATGCCACGACGATCGGAAATAGTGAAGCGGTCTTTCGAAATGCAGACTATCAATTAGTGCTCGTGAGTCCGCAGATCCGGATGTTATTTGATGAGTACCAACAAAAAGCCGAGAAGATGGGAAAACAAATTGCCCAGATTCCGTTTAACGCCTATGCACCGACACCCATGGGGATTAAGAACATGGAAACGATCATTTTGAATCAAATAGAGGGGAAGATTTAGATGACAGAGCCATTCATGTGGGGAAATTCCACTTCCTCGATACAGACGGAGGGAACCTTTGCAGGTGATGGAAAGGGGCCGTCTGTTTACGATGTTGTAGAAGCCACAGAAAATACGAGTGATTGGCAGGTCGCGATTGACGATTATCACCGCTATGAAGAAGATATTCAACTAATGAAGGAAATGGGGATGAATGCCTATCGCTTTCAAATTTCCTGGTCCCGCATCTTCCCAAACGGTGACGGTGAGGTGAATGAGAAGGGACTCGCATTCTATGATAAATTGATCGATTGCCTCTTATCGAATGGGATTGAGCCGATGATCTGCTTATATCATTTCGATATGCCTTTAGTGCTGAGTGAACAATACCAGGGCTTTTCATCGAAACAGGTAGTAGATGACTTCTTTAATTATGCTAAATTAGTGATAGATCGTTATCACGAGAAGGTGAAATACTGGATTACTTTTAATGAGCATAATCTCTATTCCACGGATCTTGCCTTTAAAATTGCGGGGGATAATGTCTCCAAGGATCTAAGAAGTCTCTACCAGATTCAATACAACACCCTCCTCGCTCATGCCAAGGTGGAACACTACATCCACGCGCACTATCCAGATGTTCAGATCGGTGGCATGTTGGCATATACGACCTATTATCCTAAGACGTCTAAACCTGAAGATAATTATCTGAGCCATATTTATGATGACTTCAATAACAAGGTCTATCTCGATGTCTTTAATGGGAAAGGTTATTTACCAACCTTTATGCAGTACCTCAAGCGCCACGAGATCATTTTGGATACGACAGAGGACGAGTGGGCGCTGATTAACGGTATTCAGAGTGACTTCATCTCTTTTAGTTATTATCAGTCACAAACTGTTGAAGCTACGGAGGATCCGTACAACCCGCTCACCCACAGCGATCTCGTTGATAATCCTTACCTGGAGCGCTCGGCATGGAACTGGGAAATTGATCCAATGGGGTTAAAAATTGCGATGTTAGATATCTATAATCGCACCAATCTCCCGGTCTTCATTATCGAAAACGGCATTGGGATTCGAGAGACCTTACCCGAGGATGAATGGATCGCGGATGATGAACGGATCCACTACCACAAAGCTCACATTGAAGCGATGTTAGAAGCAATGGGACAAGGCGTTCCATGCCTCGGTTATCTCGGATGGGGACTAATTGACATTCTCTCTTCGTCTGGTGATATGGAGAAACGGTACGGTGCGGTATTTGTGAATCGGACGAACCAAGATTTGAAGGATCTCCGGAGAATCAAGAAGAAGAGCTTCTATTATTTGAAACAGGTCTTTGAATCCAATGGGAAGGAGACTGAGATAAAATGACAGATACAAAGAAGAAAAGTTTTACCGATAAATTTACAGAGATTACGATGAAGTTTGGTTCGCAGATTCATTTACGTTCCTTACGTGATGCTTTTGCGATTATGATGCCGCTGTTCATTCTCGCGGGGATTGCGGTGTTGATTAATGCGGTGATCCTCCCGAAGATCTTGACAGAGGCGCAGTTACAGGTTGCGCAGTATTGGGCGGTATCCATTCAAAATGCGACGCTGAATCTCGCAGGCTTACTCGTCTGTGGGGTCGTGGCCTATACCTTGTCCAATAATAAAGGGTTTGAGCACACGATCGCAGCTGTGATGATCGCGATTTCGGCTTTGGTAATTATGATGCCACAGACTGTTGAAGTGCTCGGTGCACACGAGGAATCCGTCATGGCAACGGGTGTCTTATCCTACACGCATTTGGGGACCACCGGGATGTTCGGCGGAATCATCATGGGGCTTGCTGCCACAGAATTATTCATGCGTTTATCTAACGTGAAACGCCTCAAAATCAATATCGGTGGGGATGTGCCTCCTGCTGTGAATGATTCCTTTAATAACTTGATTCCAGCCATCCTAACTTTACTCCTGTTCTCAATCATTTCCTTCTTGTTATTTGTGTTATTCAAGCAGGATTTGATTACCTTGATCGCGACCCTCATCCAGGAACCCCTGCGTAAGATCAATACATCCTTATTAGGGACGATTATTATCTACAGTACAGGGAACTTCTTGTTTACGATTGGGATCCACCAAACCGTGATCAACGGGACGATTTTAGAGCCACTTTTGTTAGTGAACATGAATGAAAACATGGCAGCAGCCAGCGCAGGCAAGGCCATTCCTCATATCATCAATGGTACCTTTGTTCCGACGTTTGGGATGATCGGAGGCACCGGGTCTACCATCTGTTTACTGATTGCGGTCTTTCTGTTCTTCAGGAAAAATGAGCAGTACCGTCAGATCGCGAGTTTATCAGGATTGCCGGGATTATTCAATATCAATGAACCGGTCATCTTTGGGTTTCCGATCGTCTTCAACTTGCCGATGATGATTCCGTTTGTCCTCACGCCCGCGATTGGGATTTTTGTTGCGTACATGGCGACGGCGGCAGGCTTCATGAATCGAGTCACGGTCATGGTGCCATGGACCACACCGCCACTACTGAACGCCTATCTGGCAACGGGGGCTGATTTCCGAGCCGTATTGGTGCAACTGGTGATTATTGTGATTGGGGTGCTACTCTACCTCCCGTTCATCAAGATCAGCGCCGATGCTTTGAAGAAAGAAGCCGAAGCAGGACTCTAATTTAGACCAGAACAGTGCCTCTCCAACAACCATCCTCCGTTGTTGGAGAGGTTTTTGTATCCAAGCAAGTGGTTGATGGAAAGGGATACATAGCCAATTCACTTGCAGGGAATTTCGCAATCGCTTTTTTCTCTATGTCGTTAAAAAATGATACCCCATCGACTGCTTTTTGATATTGAAACTAATTCACAAGAAGGAGTACAATAAACAATGTAAGCGATACCGATAAGGAGGTAACAGTGATGAAAATTAAGGCAGCAGTTGTAGAAGAAGTCGGTGCACCATTTGAGATTAAATATAATATTGACCTGCATGACGTAGGCCCTACGGATTTACAGATTCATATGGTCGCGTCCGGGATCTGCCACTCGGATGAAGCCATTCGTAAAGGGGATGCGTCATTGGGGTACCCGGTCATTCTCGGACATGAAGGCGCGGGGATCGTTGAAAAAATCGGGAGTGAAGTCAAGAACTTTGAAGTGGGCGATCATGTGATTCTCTCCTTCTATTCAGATGGTACCTGTGATAACTGTTTGAAGGGGATTCCAACCCAATGCCGCAGCTATGCGAAATACAATCTCTCAGGCGTACGCGCAGATGGGGACGATCATTTCCAATGTGAAGGCAAGCATATTTCGGATATGTTTAATCAGTCGTCCTTTACCACGACCACGGTGGTGGATCAGCGCAATGCAGTCAAGATCGATAAAGAGTTGGATTTACGGAAGTTTGGGCCTTTAGGTTGCGGATATGTGACCGGATCTGGGACGGTTCTAAACACCTTGAAACCAAAACCAGGCGACACGATTGCGGTCTTCGGGACGGGCGCGGTTGGCTTGGCGTCCATGATGGCAGGGCGGATCTCCGGGTGCATCAAGGTGATTGCGATAGATATTGTACCAGAACGGCTCGAACTCGCGAAGGAACTCGGTGCGACCCATACCATCAACAGTAAGGAAGAAGATGTCGTCTCCAAAATCAAAGAACTGACAAATGGCTACGGGGTGGACTGGTCCGTGGATACGACAGGTCTATCGTCTGTCATTATGGATAGCGTGGCAGCGTTGGCGCAAGGGGGCACCTGTGCAGCGATTGCGGTGACGCCACATTTGATTGAACTCTCCACCTGGAACGATCTCTGCGTAGACGACAAGAAGATCGTCGGTGTTAATATGGGCGACTCAATTCCACAAGTGGATATCCCACGTTTGATTGAGTTCTACAAATTAGGGTGGTTCGACTTCGACAAGACGGAGCAATTCTATGACTTTGAGGATATCAACCAGGCCAATCAGGATTCTGTCTCTGGTAAAACGATCAAACCGGTCCTTATTATCGATAAGGATTACGTTCCAGATAAAGCATAATACACCGGCACGCATGATTTTTTATCCATCCAACCAATCATTTCTCATAGATAGTGAAAACGCACTTAGGCAAAAGAACCTAAGCGCGTTTTCGTATGTCATAACGTTTGAGACTTTTGACTGCGTGCGTATTGAATCACTGGATGAGGCAGAACCTCCTCCATCATAACCATTCAGCTATGACAAGATACACCAATTGGTATTCCACCTTATCTTTCCATGTGCCTACAATAAATAAGGAAACAGAAAGAATGGGATAAGGATGATTAGGTAGATTTTTATTGCGCCGCTCAAGGATGGTGTGAGTGAGGAAATGATTCAATAACGCATCCAAGCACAACTCACCTTGAAGAATCATGTAGAAGGCATTGAAGCCATTACTGTGAACAAAGCACTGGGTTATTATGGAATGGACCAGGCGATTGTGATGACGATTGATTTGAAGGATAAGGACGCCTGGAACAATTTGTTAGCTGATCCATATCATACCAAGCTCGGTGAAGAGGGCGATCAGTACTTTGATATGACTAGTTGCGTGGATGCACAAGTAGAAGTCTAAGATCTCTTGCACTGATTTTATATAAAAAAGATTTCAAGCGCATCTGCTGATTGATAGAAGGTGCGCTTATTTCATTTGAAAGTATAGCTAACAGTGACAGATCGCTCCTATCAAAAATCAGTGGGACGGGCTTTCACTGCTACATATATAAAGGGGGAGATCATCATGCAGATTATGGTAATTGGTGCGCATGGAAAAGCTGGTAGCCTCATTATGAAACAAGCACTCAAACGCGAGCATTAGGTGACTGGGGTAGCCCACCGCAAGCACCGCGGACTTAACTATAAGCAGATACTCTTTAAGGATATGATGGACCTCACCAGAGCGGATATTTCCGGAATGGATGCGGAGGTGGACGCAGTAGGAGCGTGGGATCCAATGAATGAAGCTGTTCATTATCAAGGATTGCTGCATGTGATTCAGCTACTGACAGGCACTCCAACTCGCTATTTAAAAGTAGGAGGTGCCAATACGCTCTATATTAATTATCAGCATACAAAAATCCTGCTACCTGCGTGAGATTCCCCATTTCTGCGACGGTCGTAAAGATTTTAAGGTTATTCATGTTCATAGCCATTCTGTCATCACCTCCTAACAAAATGAATCACTTTGGTTATCATCATTACAGCCACCCTCCAACAGAACACAAGAAAAAGCGCTAGACGACGATTAGAACTGAACAGATGTCAGTTGCCGATATCTAGCGCTTTTGATCTTGCATTTAATTAGATACTCATCACAACCGGTAAAATCATTGGATCACGTTTGGTGCGTTTGTAGAGGAATGGGCTGAGCGCATTTTGCATGGCATCACGCAAAATATGTTCATTTACTTCATTTCCTGAATTCAAATGTCCAATGACCGCCGTTTGAATGACTTTCTGGGCATCTTTAATGAGGCCTTCTGACTCACGCATGTAGATGAACCCACGCGAGACAATATCAGGACCGGCCACCATTTCGTTATTACTGAAATCAACGGAAACGACCACAATCACAATCCCATCGTTGGAGAGATGATGGCGATCTTTGAGGACGATATTGCCGATATCCCCGATGCCTTTTCCGTCGACATAGATATCGCTGGCAGGAATGTGTCCAGCACTGCGGCAGGAATCCTCTGTGACCGCGAGCACATCGCCGTTATCCCGTACGAAAATATTTTCACGTGGAATACCAACCATCTGTGCGGTATTCGCTTGAACACTGAGCATGCGATATTCTCCGTGGACCGGCATGAAGTATTTCGGTTTCAACAGGCGCAACATGAGCTTCTGTTCTTCCTGCGAACCGTGACCCGACGTATGAACGTTATTGATCTTCCCGTGAACGACTTCCGCACCGGCTTCTAAGAGACGGTTAATTAAATCGTCCACCGCGCGATAGTTTCCTGGAATCGGGGAGCTGGAGAACACCACGGTATCGGTAGGGTGTAGCGTTACTTGACGGTGCGTCCCATTCGCAATCCGACTCAGGGCCGCAAGCGGTTCCCCTTGCGAGCCGGTACACATGATCAATACCTTTTCGTCTGGATATTCATTGACCTCATT
Source organism: Aerococcus sp. (assembly GCA_030528285.1). Lineage (GTDB taxonomy): Bacteria > Bacillota > Bacilli > Lactobacillales > Aerococcaceae > Aerococcus. The sequence goes on from JAUMZE010000002.1 coordinate 228,404, forward strand.
TTGATCGATGAATGCGTCGTCTGGTACATCAAAATAGCCGATTTCACGCGCATTACGGAAAGCATTCTCCATCGATCGCCCAAACACAGCGACCTTACGCCCATTTCTAATCGCAATCTGGACCGCTTCACTAAGGCGAGAGATGTTCGATGCGAAGGAGGCAAAGATCACGCGTTTTTCGATCCCAGAAATAATTTCATCGAGGGCTTCTCCAACAACATGCTCCGATTTCGTCCAACCCGGAATTTCAGAGTTGGTGGAGTCACCGAGGAGAAGTGTCACGCCTTCTTCGCCGAGCCGGGCCATCTTGTGTAAATCGGCGGGTTTACCGACCGGGGTAAAGTCGAATTTGTAGTCGCCGGTGAACGCAATTCGTGCAGACGGGGTTTTGACGACAATTCCAACTGGATCCGGAATACTGTGCGTCACGCGGAAGAAGCTGACCTGGGTTTTATTGAACTTGATCACGTCATCTTCGTCTACTTCATGGAGTTCCGTTTGGCGCAGTAGTCCGTGTTCTTCTAATTTGCCACGAATGAGGGCTGCCGAGAGTTTGCCGGCATAGATAGGGAGATTCACCTGTTTTAATAAGAACGGAATCCCGCCAATATGGTCTTCGTGACCGTGGGTGATAAAGACCCCCTTAATGCGGTCTTTGTTTTCGATCAGATATTGATAATCTGAAATCACATAATCAATCCCCAAAAGATCGTCTTCTGGGAATTTCACGCCGGCATCCATGACGATGATTTCATCTTGGAATTGGACGCAATACATATTTTTACCGATTTCGCCTAAACCTCCGATAGCAAAAACGGCGGTTTCGTTATTTTTTACGTTCCAACTCATTAATGATCAAACTCCGTTAACGTGAAGTCCGCGTGTTCTTTTTCGTAAGCGAGATGCGCGTCGTCTAACGCTTCAATGTATTCTACGAGATAGGAGGTGTTGTCTCGTAATTGGGAACGGACGCTTCTCACACTGTCGGCTTCTATGTAGAGGGCTTTAGTGTTTTCGCGAATAGCAGGTTCGATACCATTTTCTTGATAGAGAACTTTATAGATCATTGATTTAACTCCTTTAATGATTATTTTTTGTTTATATTAGGAAACGATGCAGGGTAGTGGGGGGAAGCAGGCTTTAATCGAAATGTTTGATATGCACTTCACCGGAATTGAGATGGTGTTCATTCCCATTCTCGTCTTGCACCACGAGGGCGTATTGATCGGTAATCCCCGTCACGTAGCCACTCAGCTCTCTGTGTTTGTAGTCAAACGTCACAACCTTATTCATCAAGAACTGATGAGCGCGATAATAACGGAGAGCTTCTGAACAGACATCACTATTGCCAACGTGTAACCAATACTCTAATTGCTCTAATAGGGTGATTACAAACTGATCACGTGTCGGACCATTGCCTTCATTGAAGATGGCGCCTGCTTTTTGTTCGATCTCAGTAGGGAATCCCGTCTTTGGGGCATACAAATTCACCCCAATGCCGATCACCAATTGAATGCGATCTGTTTGGGGCGTTTTGGATTGCGCTTGAACGAGAATCCCTGCAATTTTTCGCTGATGCAGATAGACATCATTCACCCATTTGATTTCAGGCGTTTCATACGGCAGAAACTGGGTTATCGTCTCTACCAAGGCAACAGCGACATGCGGTGTGAACAAGAGGATCTTATCGGAATAAAAGGGCTCCTCAATCACTAATGATAAATAGAGTCCTGTTCCAGCCGGCGAATAGAACGAACGATGATAGCGTCCCATGCCCTCCGTTTGTTCGTCGGCGACAATGATGGCAGGCACATGCCCCATTTCAGCGAGTTCGATGCCTAATTTATTGGTACTAGCGATGGTTGGGTGGATTTCGATGTGATGATCGAGCCACCGTTCATGTAGTTGTTGTGCTAATGATGGCTCTAATCGGTCCAATTCCATCCCACACTCCTCATTTCTCTTGGTTTCTATTCTACTTTAGGTCAGGGTAAACGTCAAAAAGTTTCACTATTGAAATGGGAAATGATTGTCCCCTTTACATAAAAAAGCTGGGGATGATGCCCCAGCCATCAATCATTATGGATTTGGATCTTCATTGTGAGAGGATACATCAGAGGGGGTTTTAGTCGCTTCTGTAGCTGTTTGTTTCATCTGAGCCTTTTTCTCTGCGGATTGTTGTTTCATCCGTTCGCGGTAAACCCCATATGGCTTCACGTGTTCGGCCTTTTCCAGTTTCTTGGCTTCTTCCATTTCCAATACGTCTTTTTCCTCTTCATCAATCGTACTCATTGGATGATAGTTAAAGGTAAAGCCGAGACCGGAAATATCGGTAATTGAGTTCACATAGAAAAAGGCATTCGGATCGATCTTGTGGACGAACTGTTTAATCTTAATCAGCTGGCGACCATCCACAATCGACATCAAAACGAGGCGAGGTTTCCTTTGATAACCGCCTTCCGCATGGTAGAGGGTGGTGGAACGATTGATTTCTTCAATGATATAACGGTTGATCGCTTCGGTTTTAGAGGTCATGATCGTAATCTCAAAGCGTCCTTCGCCTCCTGCCACGACTTTGTTCATGCAGATGATAAAGAGAAGAATACTGAGGAGGGCATAAAGACCCTTTCGCATTCCGAATGTCCCGAACGTCGCCGCGATGATCACGGATTCCACTACCATCACGCCCTGGCTGAGGGAGTAGCCGAGATATTTCTTGATCATCACTGCGAGAATATCTGTGCCCCCAGTCGACGCATTCGCATTGAACACCCAGCCGATCCCAACCGCCATCAGGAGCGTTCCAAACACCATGTTCAGCATAATATCACTGGTGATCGGTGCGTGCATCGGTAGGAGGAAATCAAATACCCCAATCAGAGCGGACCCGAGGAGTGTCGCATAGAGCGTCAACCCGCCGAAATTCCTGCCGACGAAGAGGTACCCCAAGATCAACAGCAGCGCATTCAGCACAAATAAAATGACAGAGTAGGGCAAAGGGATGAACTCATTTAATACCATGGATAATCCCGACGCACCACCCGCCAAAATATTATCGGGCAACAGGAAATAATACTGACCAATGGAGGAGATAATGACTCCCACCGTCACCCAGAAAATTTGTTTACCGCGTTGTGTTGAATCGACAACTGAAGACATCACAATACCTCCTTCACAGTGTGGGCCACTGCCTATTCATTAGAAAAAACTTTAGATATCTCTATATTAGCATGAGAGCAGTTCAAAACCAGTATCCAACCTTGTTTTTTTCAATTCGTAGGGAATATTTTTACCTGCACAGAGAGATACCCATAAAAAGGTAATGAAAACCTCCCACACGGATGTACGAGGGAGGTAGTCAATCCTTCACCGACGAAGCGGGAGGCATCCATAAAAATTTGAGATATGATTAGTCTTGTTTTGTTTCCTGTTTGTTCGCCTTAAATTTGGCGTATGGCTTCACATGTTCTGCCCGCTCGAGACGTTTCGCATCCTCTAATTGATCGGTGTCGTCCTTGGCATTATCCACGTTACTGTAGACAGGATAATTAATGGTGAAACCAAGCCCCGAAATATCCGTAATCGAGTTCACATAGAAGAATGCGTTTGGATCGGTTTGATGCACAAACTGCTTGATCTTTAACAGTTGGCGTCCGTCGACAATCGAGATAATCACAAGGCGGGGTTTGCGTTGGTAGCCACCTTCCGCATGGTAGAGCGTGGTGGAGCGATTGAGTTCTTGGAGAATAAATTGGTTAATTTTTTCGACGTGGGAGGTCATGATTGTAATCTGGAAGCGTCCCTCCCCCCCGGCAATGACGCGGTTCAAGACGGTTGCCTGGAAGATCACGCCAAATGTTGCGTAGAGCCCACGATCCACCCCGAAAATTTGGAATGTCCCGAGCAGGATCGCCAAATTCACAATTAACGTCCCTGTACTAAAGGTCACATGGAGATATTTCTTGAGGAGATAACCGATAATGTCTGTTCCTCCCGTAGACGCGCTGGCATTGAATACCCAGCCGATCCCGACTGCCATCAGGAGATTCCCAAAGAACATATTAAGCATCATATCGTGGGTCACCGCATGCGTCACAGGAAAGGCAAAATCAAACAGAGCCACGAGTCCGGTTGAGATAGCCACCGCAAAGAGAGTCATGCCCCCAAATGAGCGGTCGATCAATACAATTCCTAAAACTAACAGGATGGCATTCAAAATAAGTAAAATGATGGAGTAGGGGAGGTGTATGAAACTGGTAAAAATCATTGCCATCCCGGCCGCACCACCGCCCAAGATGTTATCAGGAAGTAGGAAATAATACTGCCCAAATGTGGTGATAAAGACACCTAATATAATCCAAAAAATCTGTTTACTGCGCTGCGTGGAATCCACAATTGAAGACATAAAATCCCTCCTAATAATAATCAAAAATTTGGCTCAGCTTTAACCTGATAAACAGAGCCTCACGCATTCTATCATCATTATAATCGGCCGTAAACAGCAAAAAATATTAACAGTAAAGAAAATCTGCACTGATGAAAACGATCAAAATGAAAACAAAGTCAATAGAGCGAAGAAAACAGAGGATATCAATCGCTTTTTAAAGACGAATAGAGTGCGGGTTTATCCGCATGAGAGAGGTTTCATAAAATAAAGACGATCTGATGAAAGCCATTGAAATTAACCGCTTTACAGGCTAAGATAAATATAATAAGAATAAAGTAAAGTCAGCAATCTGACTTTAGGGAGGGGTTTGTCATATGGCAAGGAAGATTATATTAGACTGTGACCCTGGGCATGACGATGCTGTCGCAATGCTATTAGCGTATGGAAGTAAAGAGATTGATTTATTAGGGGTAACAACAGTTGGAGGAAACCAAACGTTAGAGAAAGTAACCCGTAACGCGCTCGCAATTGGGACGGTCGCAGGGATGAAGGATATTCCATTCTCAAAAGGGGTATTGAAACCACTCGTGAAAGAACCACAAGTAGCGGCAGAAATTCACGGTGAATCTGGGCTCGAGGGGGCTGAGTTACCAGAACCAGCGATCCAATTGACGGGGCAGCGTGCGGTTGAATTCATCATCGATACGATTATGGAAAATGAACCGAAGACGGTCACCTTGGTACCCACCGGATCCCTCACCAATATCGCCTTGGCTGCGCGCTTAGAACCACGGATTGTGGATCGCGTGAAGGAAGTGGTGTTGATGGGTGGTGGCTACCACACTGGTAACTGGAGTGCGGTCGCTGAATTCAACATCATGGTGGACCCTGAAGCCGCACATATCGTGTTCAATGAATCCTGGCCAGTAACCATGGTAGGGTTGGACCTCACGCACCAGGCTCTCTGCACTGATGAAGTGGTAGAACATATCAAAGGCATCGGCACCAAACCAGCTCAGTTTGTAGTGGATTTGATGGCCTTCTTCAAGAAAGCATACCAAGCGAACCAAGCTTTCGATTTCCCACCGGTGCATGATCCATGTGCAGTGGCGTACGTGATCGATCCAACGGTGATGACGACTGAGCGTGTACCGGTTGACGTCGAGATCCACGGCAAATTAACAGAGGGGATGACCGTGGCTGATTTCCGCGAACCACGCCCAGCGAACATGCACACCCAGGTGGCGGTGAAACTCGACCATGAGAAATTCTGGAATCTGATCTATGATGCCTTAGAAAACATCGGCGATCCTGTCTAGAAATGGATAGTCAACTAAATTAAAAAGCCACTCGAGGGTGCGAAGGTTTCCTCTTTCAGGGAAGCCTTCGTTGCATCGGGTGGCTCTTTTTTTGTGTCTTAATGGCGTTTGCCCCAATATTGATAGTAATCCGTGCGCAAAGCTCCGTTGTAGAGTTTACGTTTTTTGGTGGCTTTTTCGCCGTAATAGGTCTCAAAATTTGGATCGCTGGAGAGGATGTATTTACTCCAGGTCGGGAGGGTATTGTAAATCGCTCCCATCTGCTCATAAAGGGTGTGCGCGTAATCTTGGTCCTTCAAGCGTTCCCCATATGGCGGGTTAGAGACGATGATCCCAAATTGCTCCGTCGTGGTGAAATCCGCCACCTGCATCTGTTTGAACGTAATTTGATGGTCGACGCCGGCAGCGATTGAGTTCTGTTTGGCGATCGCGATCATGCGGTGGTCAATGTCACAGGCGAGGATGTTCAGCTGGACGTCATGATCGATCGCGTCGGTGGCTTTCTCTCTTGCCAGTTGGAATTCATTCGTGATCACGTCCCAATTCTCTGCGGAAAAGGCGCGTTTGAGTCCCGGCGCTATATGCATGCCTTTCATCGCTGCTTCGATCGCAATCGTCCCAGACCCCGTCGTTGGATCATAGAAGGGGCGATCAGCGTGCCAGGTGGTCAGATCCACCAGGGCAGCTGCGAGATTTTCCTTGAGGGGAGCGCCCCCTTTTTCTTGGCGATATCCGCGTTTGAACAAACTTTCACCGCTCGTATCCAAAGTGATAAAGACTTTATCCTTATAGAGGCGGACGTCAATTGCATATTCAGCGCCTGTTTCAGGGAGGTGGCCATTGTGGTGGTAGTACCGGTTCAAACGGTCCACAATCGCTTTTTTCACCATTTTTTGGACGGTTGGGGTCGCGTGGAGTTTGGACTTAATACTTTTCCCACTCACTGGAAAATTGGCATCCATGGGTAACCACGCTTCCCATTCAATCGCTTTGGTTTGTTCATAGAGGGCGTTGAAGGTTGTCGCAGGGAAATCGCCCATGACAATTTTAATGCGGTCAGCCGTGCGCAGGTTGATATTAGTTTCGGCAATGGCGTAGGTGTCGCCCGTAAAACGCACCCGGCCGTTTTCACTTTGGGTTTTGTAGCCGAGTGTTTTGAGTTCTTGATTTACGAGCGATTCTACCCCCGCTGCACAGGTCGCCACGAGTTCAATGGACATCAAAAAGCCTCCTTTAGTTTAATGAGTGATTGATACTATTTCTTCTGATGAAAAAAGGAAAGACCCTAAATTCCTATTATAGCAAGCTTTCATTTGCTTACATTCCCTTTCTCCCCTAGATCTCCCCTAAAATCCTGCATGGATCGTACGATGTGTTCACCATTTGCTACTGTGGAATCCACATAGTAATCGGTCATGGATAGGTTCGCATGTCCGAGATATTTCTGCAGTGCGAGACTGTCCACGCCATTTGCCAAGGCATAGGTGGCGAATGTGTGGCGGAACATATGAGGGGTCAGATGTAATCCCAGCGATTTCGCTATTCGATTGATCACATTATTGATGGTCTCTAGTGCATAAGGATTCCCTGTTTTGGGATTGATGAAGATAAAATCATTACTTGTAAGGATCTGACCTAAGTGGGCTTTGATCTTTCTGGCTTCCTCTAGCTGTGTTTTCAACATATCAGAAGCGACTTCATCCACTACTACATAACGATTAGACGTCTTGGACTTAGGAGATTTCCCTTCTTCAGCATAATAGGTCCGCTGACATTCAATGTGTAAGCTTGCCATGCCGTTCTCTAGAAACTTGATGGCTTTAGGTTTGAGTCCTAACAGTTCTCCACGCCGAAGACCAAACGTGATCAGATACAGCGCTCGATATAAGTCTGGAGCCATGTCCGTTTTTGCTTTAGTCATGAATCGTTGGAAGTCTTCTGGAGAGATCGAACGCACGGGGTCTGTTTCCGGATGTGGATTCTTAGTAATGACCTTTCTTGTGGGGTCCTCCTCTATCAAATGGTTATCCATCGCATCACGAAGCACAGAACGCAAAAGGATGAAGTACGATTTCACAGACCGTTCTTTGCAGTGCTCAACATTGTAAAGAGTCAGCACTCGCTCTTGAATGGCATTCTTAGTGATTTGGTCGAGTAGGGTATCGCCGAAAGTGACTAACCAATGTTTCATATATTCATCCCTAGATACAACGGTGTTTGTTTGCCATGATCCTGTGCGGATTTTCAAATCACGGTATTCTTCCCAGTACTCTTTGAAGGTCGGGATTCGGTAGGTTTCTTCTGCTTCGATTTCGTCCAGTAGTTCATGGTAAGCGGCTTTCGCTTCGACTAAGGTTTTCAGTTTGCCTCTCGTCCGTTCACGCTGCCTGCCACGGATCACTTTACGAACACGTACGCGGTAGAATTCGCCTTGAGTTGTGGTATACTTTTCAATACCAGGATATTTTGTTTTCATTATATATACTCCTTTGTAGTTCGATACTTGGCAGCAGTGAACACTCGGGGTATAATGAAAATGGATAAGTTGAAGGGCCGGGGGACCGGTCCTTTTTTTGTTGTTCCAATAAATTTTATTAAGCGTGGGTATTTCCATTTTGGAAACAACCACTGTTAAATCTTATATCCCTTGAGGACGACCACACCAAACACGATGAACTCATCATTCTCCCTTAAAACAATATCATCGTATTTTTGATTTAACGAAATCAGCTTCACTTCTTGGTCGTTCTTGTATAGCTTCTTAACAAAGGCATCTCCATTCAAGTCTGCAATGATGATCTGTCCGCTGCGTGCCTCGGACGTTTTATGAACATAGATCAATTCTCCATCCTGTAGCATCGGTTCCATCGAATCACCGTTGACTTTTACTGCAAAGTCATGTTCTGGAACATCGCCTGCCACCTGCACTTCCTCATACTCCTCATCCTGTAGAAAGACCCCAGTACCTGCAGACACAGAGCCATAGCAACGCACCGTGGTGTAATGCACGGGGAACTCCTCCACATTGTCAGGTAGGTTCTGCTCCCTCAGCTGGTCCTTCGCGTAGTTGTAGACACGTTTTTGGCGTGGCTCATGGAGTTGGTTATAGATGGAAAGAATAGGGGAGTCATCAGTTTGTTCAATATTCCCTCCAAAAATTAAGGTTTCCACATCAGTATCAAATAATTTGGTTAGCTTTTCGATATCGTCTACTTTTGGATAGTTGTTTCCAGATACCCAGCGAGAAACGGCAGATTTGGTTTTCCCCATCTTTTCGCCAAGTTCTTCCATAGTCCAGCCTTTTTCTTTTCTAAAGTGATTCAGCATGTCGCCAAATATTATCTTGCTGTCTTCCATGGTTATTCACCTGCCATTTATTTATTTACTTCTATTATACAGGTACCATTGCGGAAATAACAACAAAAAAGTTGCGAAAAAATCAATTTATATGTTGCAAAAAAATCAACGTCGTGGTATTATATAAGTGTAGAGAGGAGGTGAGCAAAATGAGTAAGCAAAAGAAAAAGCCTGAAGACGACAAGCTAATGATGTTTCTCATAGCAATGGGACTGCTAGAGGTCATCGAAAAACTGCTTGACATTATCCTCAGGCTAGTTACCAAATAAGGTAACACAAATCCAATAAGGGAAGGGCTAGGGTTCTAGCCCTGGCTCTTTCCTACTTACTCATACTATACCATGAACGACAAAGAAAAAATAGTGATGACGCTTTTAAAAGTGATCATCGGATTACAGATTATTAATATTGCTATTATGATAGTTAAATTATTGACGTAAAGGAGGAGGTGAAGATATGAGTAAGACGTATCCACCTTTAGACCAACTTATCAATTCGACCGGATTAAAATTAACTGCTATTGCTGATAGATTAGGCGTTGATACATCCACACTTTACAAATGGAGAGTATATCCAAACACGATTGGAATTGATGAAATGGAGAGTTTAGCAAAAATAACAGGAGTTTCATTTCTTGATATATACAAGATCACAAAAAAATTTAAGCAAGAAGTTGCGAAAAAATCAACGGTAAACCAATAACCCCACAGAAAGGAGGCCTCTATGCAGAAACTCACATATGAAGACTTTTACAGACTAGCGGGCGTATCTCAGCACAAGCAGTTCGAGAACTTTCTCATGGATATCGTATTCCAACCAGAACGACGGGAGAAGTTCTACAGAGGGCTGATTGAGTTAGGGATTCACTCGGACGAGGATATTTTCCAAGAGTATTTCGAGCTGTACAGTGCAGAACGCAAGAGTAAACAGCAGGATTTCACGCCGTCGAGTGTGACGGATCTGTTGGCGTCCTTGATCCATCGAATGCGGGTGAAGAGTAGTGGCCTATATACCTATTACGACCCAACAGCGGGATCAGGGGCGCTCCTGATTGGGGTCTGGCGCAAGGACCGAGACGAGGCAAGTATGTTCCAGTACAGCCCACGGAATTACCTGTATCGTGCAGACGAGGTAGCAGATAATGCGATCCCGTACTTGATCCATAATCTCACTATTAAAGGCATGAATGCGATTGTGGTGCACGGAAACAGCTTAACGGGAACGGCCAAGCAAGCGTACTTCATTCAAAACTTAAAAGATGATTTCATGAAATTCTCCAGTATCAACGTGATGCCACATACTACAGACGTGATGCGCTACCTAGAAATTACACGATGGGAAGAAAAGGAGAAGCAGTACATCGAGGATAAGAACGTACTCCCCTTTATTCCCGCCAATTAAGGAGGGGATGAGTGATGAAAGGAATTTCGATCATTGATAATGAACCGCATGTCGTGATTCCACTGAAGAATATCAATGAACTAAGAGGATTAATGAATAATGATTTGCTGACGCTCACAGAACTCTGTGAACAGATTCTGCATGTGAACCGTCAAACGGCTAATGATAACTGGGTGTACCGTCCAGACTTCCCACATGTAAAGATCCACGGGCGTCGCTACTATCCACGTCAAACCGTGAATGACTATCTCGACCGACTCTCTAAAGGATATTAACGATGCTTGGCAGCAGTGAACGAGAGGGGGGAGAGAAATGACCATTGGACAAGTCATAGAAGAGAAATTGAAAGAACGTGGGATGACTGCTAATCAGTTAGCAGTGAAAAGTAACCTCTATCCACGAACGATCTATCAATTAGTGAATAGGGAGGCGACCAATCCCACTCTGCACACCGCTTTTAAGATTGCGGACGCATTAGGAATCGATGTCAACGAGTTTAGAGATAAATAGCCACAGCTTTTTGCGGAAGCTATGGCTACGGTTAAAACTATAGTGGTTTCCACTTGTGCCCAGCCTTTTGAGTTGGTGGTAAGCGGTCGCCCTGATCAATTGTTGCTTGACGAGGCTTAGGAACTTTTCCGCCTTTTGGACCGACTTCAGTATATGTTCCTTTAGGCTTATTGTCCTGGCCTGGTTTGTACAACTTCTTTCTCATTTGATTCACCTCCTTAAGAGTTACTTAAATTATAGAGGTGATTTCATTAAATATCAATATATAGAATTTTAAAAATTGGGAGGTGACATATGTTGTGTTTATAGAACGTATCAAAGAAAAGATGGATGAAAAAGGATATTGCCAAGCTAGTTTGGCTAGGAAAGTTGGACTAACTCCCGCAGGACTCAGCCATCTACTGAAAGGCGAGACTAAAACAATGCGATTAAGTACCGCCTTCAAATTAGCAGATGTGTTGGGTATTGATGTGAATGAATTAAGGAGGAATGAATCATGATGGACTTACGAGAAGAAATTATAAAAGCAGTAGACGATAGAGGTTTAAACAAACTCGATCTCATTCAGAAAGCGGGATTGAAGGCAAGTGTGGGCTACAACTTTTTCGATAATAACAAATCAAAGACACCAACAGTGATCAAATTAGCGAAGGCGCTAGGCATCGATACGACTCGTTACGATCCGAAAAATATTTACGATCAGTTGGTGGCGCTCATGAATCAAAAAGGCTATTCTCCAAGCAAAATTGCTGAGGAGTCCGGAGTGAGTGAATATACCTTGGATTACATCCTGCAGGGTCATTATAAAAACATGCACTATCGCATTGCGTTGGACTTCTTGAAGTACTTTGAAAAAATGGACGCAAAAAAAGAGCTTCATAAAGAAGAAGCTCCGCAACCCACTATTCATCGTACCACAAAAGAAGAAAATCTGCATCTGTCTCAATCCCTCAATTTGTTGAGAGTGCTTAATGAAATTATTGATGACCATGTAGAAACAGGTGAAGTCAGCGACCGAGCAGGGATGACGCTTCAAGCTTTGTTAGAACGTGTCATGTTGGAAACGGCCTTAATTGAGGAGGAGGACTATGGAAAATAAATTTGTTCATTTAATCGACGTGTGGACAGGGGAGAAGAAAGCAAGTAAGAGCTTACGAGTGGC
>JAUMZE010000012.1 GCA_030528285.1 Aerococcus sp.
AGTGCAAAATGTCGAAGCTTTTCTTTGCCCGCTACGGCGCAGACAAGATATAAACGCACGTCTTGTTGAACGAGACCCAAGGGACTCACTTCGTACGTTTTCAGGCCTTTGTTGGGACGATGATAGGTTACCCAAAATCTCGGAAATCTGTTCTGTATAACTGATTAGCAAATCTCTGTTTTCCTTGCGGTACAAGCAACCCCGGGTAATCCCGGGGTTGATTTTTACGTTGAATTACAGTATAATTTTATACAGTTTCACAAGGTGGAAAAATGTCCAAAAGTCCCGTCGAAAAAGCCCAAAAAACCAGTAGTCGCCCACAGAGGGAAAATATCAAGGGGTTGCCGGAGCATGCTCAGTTCCAAAGACAGGGAAAGACCTGGTATGTCTATTTCCCGTACTGCTTCAGTACCAACGGCAAGCGTGAGCAGGAGCGCGATTACATTGGAACGCTGTCGCCAGACGGATCGGAGTTCCGCCCCAATCTTTATTACGTGCAGAACGAACCTGTTTTCGAGAAGCGTCCTGTCGATCGCTGGAAGAATCCGATCATGCGCCAACGCGCACTCGATAAACTCAACGAAAAGAAAGTTTCGAGCCCCATTCAAGACGACATAGAGGAGTTAGATCCACCAATCGATCCCAATCAGCAAATGTCGGTAGGTGCAACAGTGCTTTGTGCCGCTATCCTCTTAAGGAACGGTATGCTAAAACACGTTGCTGAAGCTCTCGACCGTGATCCAAAATTGACCATGGATTGCACGAACTTGGCTATGCATGCCGCCATCACTACCGACAAGACCTACCTCGCCGATCAAGAGTCGACGCAACAGAAGTTCATTGGATATGGTTGTCTCGCCTCCCCGCGTGCGTCAGAATTTTTCCAACAGATTGGGGCTGATCAGTCCTTATCTCAGAAGATGGCAAAAAGTTGCGCAGCACAAATGGAAGAAGGCGAGATTGTCGCACTCGATAGTACTCGCATCGATTGCAACTCCAACAACATCGACCTAGCTGCCGTAGGCAAACGAAAGGACGGCACTTATGGCCCCCAAGTGAGCGTCTCATTGTTAATCAACGTTGACAATGGGGGATTGATTTGCTACCGCGCTCATGCAGGAAACGTTTCCGATCTCAGTACGTTGGATGATCTTCGAACAATGTGGACGGACGTCGGTATCGATCAAAAAGCGCCGCTCATTCTTATGGATCGTGGCTATCCCAGTCAGCAGGAGTTCCTTCGTTTACATAAAGATGGGTACAAGTTTTTGATCGGCGCTAAAACCTCAATGAACATCGTCAAGAACGTCATTGACCAGCACAACAGCGAGTTTTACGATCAAAAAACTTATCTTTTGAATCAGCGGTGCTACGGAGTGAAGAGTTCTACGGAAATTCGAGCTGACGGGCAAACCATGGAAGTTCACTCGTACGTTTTCAGAAGTCCTAATAAGGAAATGACGGAAACGGATGCTTTGTGGGATCGTCTAAATGCCTTTCAAAAGGCATGGCCGAGAAAGCGCGATACCCAATTGAGCGCTGCTGACAAGAAAACCTTCGAATACTTCAACGTGACCCCTAAAGGGGAACTCGTTGTAAATGAAGACGCAGTTAGCTATGCCTGCTATGGCCTTGGCTATTTTGGCCTGATTGGCAACGTTGACATCTCACTCTTTGACGCGTTGAAGAAGTATCGCCAGCGTAACGAAGTTGAAGTGACGTTCAAGCTGATGTTTCAACATCTGCTATCGACGACTCGCGTTCATTCTTCAGCCTCTTTTGACGGCCTTCTCATGACAACTTTCGTGGGGTTGAGTATTTTGACCTATCTGCGCACTCAGATGGATAGCACCATTCCTAATGAGTTGGCCAAAAATTCCGCAGGTACCTCGGTGATCTCTAAATTGTGGACGATTCACGAGCTTTTGAAAGATCTTCGTCGTATCAAAATTGCCTATAGTAAGAATGGAACGCCTCGACTACTGAACGTCGTTAAACGTGATCGTGATGTCGTCGCGGCTCTTGGGTTCCCTGGCCTATTCGATTCCGCTGAAAGGGTGGCCGAGCTACTATCAGGGCGTCACCTTGCTAGGGTTATTACCAAGTAGGAATTGGCTTGCTTATACAGCAAGCCAATTCGAGATTTTGGGTTAACAGAAGAAAATATTAAGTTCGCTGAGAATGTTCCTCTCGGTGGGATGATTGAAGTTCCTGCGGCCTTCATGATGATTCGAGAATTAATTCCCGTTCTAGACTTTTTCTCTCTGGGAACCAATGACCTAGTGCAATACACGCTCGCGGTCGATCGTAACAACGCTACCGTTTCCAATTATTATGATGAAAGACACCCTAGTGTCTTACGTATGATTGCTCAAGCAATCAAACAAGTACATCTAGCAGGTAAGAGCATTTCAGTCTGTGGAGAAATGGCTGGTAGAAAAGAAT
>JAUMZE010000003.1:0-162233 GCA_030528285.1 Aerococcus sp.
GCCACTCGTAAGCTCTTACTTGCTTTCTTCTCCCCTGTCCACACGTCGATTAAATAAATGAATTTATTTTCCATAATCATCACCTTCGTTTTCATGGATGATCTCTGCTAGGCGTTCAAGCACCCAAGTAGCGTGATCCAATCTCTCTTCTGTGTCTTCATATTCCAATTCCATGATTTTGGGTATTTTTGAGAAAAGGTTGTCTAGTAGATATTTCGCCAAGACAATAGTGTGCTTGCACACTTTGAGATCATCAGTGGCGTTGTAAATATCTAGAAGGATCGTGGCGTATCTTATTTTCTGTTCTCCCATAATCATTGGCCCCCTCCCAGTACAGCTTCAAACATCGCTTTTTCTAGTAACGCTTGTAGAGTCATCCCAGCAAGTTCACTGATTTCACCACTGTCCACATATTTATCAATGACTGTATTGGTTGCCTTTAACAGATTGAGGCATTGATCCAGGTGGGGACTGTTCGCGTTATCTGTCGTTGTGGTATCATTAAGGGTGGTTTTAGGAGCTTCTTTATGGAGCTCTTCTTTTTTTGCATTCATTTCGTTTTCTATAAACTCAACGATTCTTGCAGCACTGTCGTAGCGCAGTCCTTCACATTTTCTTTTAAGTAATAACCTAAATGTTTGTTCATGTAAGTCCACTCTTTTAGCAATATACTTGTTGCTATAATGTTTATCTTTAATGATGTTTATTAATTTTTCATACATCACTTGTGGTTCATATACTCCGACTTCAACACCCAAAAATTTAGCTAGTCTAATTGCACTGGATAAGTTCCCACCACTGTCATACATAATGTTTGAGATAGCACCATCATCAATACCACTCTTTTTTGATAACTTAGTTTTGTTTGTTCCTAATCTGTTTATTTCTTTGTTGATTTGTTTATGAAGATCCATTTTGCTTCCTCCTACGTTTCTTATCTAAAATCAATTTTTCCGTTATTTTGATTTAAGTAATTAAAACTGTGGACGAGTAAAGATACTGAACCAATCTCCCCATTAATGAAATCAGTGAATTCGCTTGAGATGGTTTTCAACTTGATCAAGACACCTCCATCTGCCTTGTTAAGCATGTCGGTGTTTTCAGTAATCAACACACTATTAAGTGGAAATTCAAAAGTATCAGCTCGACCACTTAAGCGCCCTGTCACTACATCGCTGTTAATTACTTTTTTTAGTTTATTGACTTTGTTGGTATCCATTTTCTTATCTGTTGAGTAAATGACATCCGTTTTATAAAATTGTCCCCACCAGACAGTAGGTGTACCCATGTCGTAAAAATCGATATAGTTGACTTTCGCAATTCCTTCAAGAGATTTAACAACAGCGTCCGAACTGAACCAATCAGGAGAGTCTAAAACAAAGAAATGCTTGAAGTTATGTAGTTCCATTTCGTTTTGCATTACATAGGCATATAACATTTTTAAATTATGCTTACTTTCTTGATCGGCGGTAACTTCATCGATAAATTTTTCAGCAAGAGCAAAATCCATATCTTCATAAGCAACATCAAAATACTTGAAATACAAGTCTTTCTTTTCACTTTTAAGACCAGGAAACTGTTTTTTTAGGTTATGAAGCTGTTTTTTATACTTGCGTTTCATGATTTTTCCTCCTTGAGTTTTGAAATAACTTTGATAGCAACAGCGATTTTAGAATTAGCGCCATTGAAGAATTTACAGACAGTTGTTGGGGACAATTTACTTAGCTTTTTTCTATCTTCGGCTTAGTGAGTTTTTTTACGATTCATATTTCTCAGACCTGCCATCATCTCTCCCCCTCGTGTTCACCGCTGCCATTTAGTGTTTTCTTGAGAGTTGGTCGAGATACTGATTGACTGATTGCCGTGGATAGTAACGCCGATCATAGACTTGGATGTACGGGAATCCCGGCTTATACAACCAGTTGTCATTGGCGGTGCGCGTATCCACATGAAGGATCTGTTCTGCTACCTCCGTCTTGTTGAGTAAGTCGTTATTCATCAATTCCTGTAACTCATGGATATGGTTGAACGGGATGATGATGTGTGGTTCGTTATCTAGATAGATCACTGCTTTCATGGATCATCTCCTCCTTCGTTAGTAATTCATGGGCATCTCCTCAATATCCTGGACACTTAAATTCAAGCCCTGCTGCACTTGCTCTTGATAGGTTGGGAAGTACCGCAACATCCAGGCGTTGAAGAATACAGGATCAAGCCCCGTCCAGTAGTAAGGAACAATCACCACATACTTGGGTTCAATTGCCCCATCGGACGTCAGCAGGCCGATCTGCCCCCCTCGTAGCGCTCACTTGAATAATGGTGCTCCCCTCCGGATACATCTTTCCCGGAATGGCTCTTTCGATGAACGCCACGTCCTTCAGTTTGATTGTGGGCCCCGGTGAAGGGGTGTCTTCTGGGAGGCGGTTCTTTTGTCCGTTCTATGAAGTGCGCTTGCATCATGTTCCCTGTCTCTTTGTACTCAATCGCCTCTTCTTCCCAGCGCACAATCCCCAGTTCTTCACTCGTTGCTGGCGTGTGCTCGATCACATTCACATCTGAGAACTTCAGGAAATCATCTTCAGGGTTACAAATCAGATAAGCTTGTTTAGCGACCCCAGAGAGACTGTTGCCGTGGACAATTACTGCATTCATTCCACGGATCACCATGTTGTGAATCAGGTACGGAATGACGTTATCTGCCAGCTCGTCCGCTCGGTATAAGTATTGAGAGGGATACGCCCCCCCTAGTGGCATCTCCAGGCTATCCTGTGCCCATTTCGCAATGAGGAGTCCGCCCGTGCCTGCTGTGGGGTCGTAATACGCATATCCATTGCGATCCTTAGCTCTTCGGGTTAACCGTGACAACAGCTCAGTCACATCATGTGGCGTGAAGTCCTGCTTGAACGTTTTCCGCTCTGCTCCGTACAGTTCGAAGTAATCCCGGAAGATGTCCTCTTCCCAATTGATCCCGAGTTCAATCAGCCCTCTGTAGAACTTCTCCCGACGTTCTGGTTGAAATACGATATCCATGAGAAAGTTCTCGAACTGCTTGTGCTGAGACACTCCCGCTAGTTTGTAAAAGTCTTCATAAGTGAGTTTCTGCATAGAGGCCTCCTTTCTACTTCTGTTTTTCTGAAGTGGAGTCTAAAAGAAATTGACTCAACGTGATTCCTAAAACATTGGCTAACTTTTGCACTGTATTATAAGAAGCATTACAAAAATTTAAATTACTTTTTTCATAATTTGCAATGGTTTTTGCTGTCAAATCAACTTTATGTGCTAGTTCTTCTTGGCTATATCCTCTAAGGCGTCGCCATTGGGATAAAGTGTATCGTTCCATTTTGTTCTCCTTTCCATTAATTCAAATAGTGTTCTAATATTTTACGAATGATGTACACTGCTATCCAAACGAAGCATAGAATGATAATCAACATTTTCATAGTGCTTTATGGTATGATGGTATGGTAATAAAGAAGTGGTTTTACCCACTCCCTTATTTTACTTTTGAGATTCAAGCTCTTTCTTCTTTAGTTTATATTGGAGTATCAACTTAAGAATGAGCCTTGTTTCTCTCAGCGAGCCTAGTACTAATAGAACAATTGTTAGTTGTTCGGGTGCTAGGCTTTTTAGTATTTCCATCATGCCTTTTTCCTCCTTTCTTAATTTCTATAGTTATTATACACTTCAGTTTTTCTGAAGTCAATACTTTTCTTCAGATTTTCTGAAACGAATTTCAGGGATTTTATTTCATTTTATCTGAACTCATGGTAATATATAAGAAAAGGAGGGACTTAAAATGTTCAGTAGTAACCTTAAATATCTACGAAATAAATTCCATATGGAGCAGATTGAACTCGCTGAAAGATTAGGAAGAAAAAGTGGATCATCGGTTAGCGAGTGGGAAAAAGGGTCCTATACTCCCAAAATAAAGACCCTTTCAGACATCGCAGCTATTTTTAACGTAGATTTAGATGATTTAATGAATAAAGACCTTTCTTTGTTAGAAGAGGATATTCTCACTAAAATAAATGAAGTAAGCTCCCAACTCCACGAGCCACGGCAGAAACGTGTCTACAACTACGCGAAGGACCAGCTGAGGGAGCAGAACCTACCTGACAATGTGGAGGAGTTTCCCGTGCATTACACCACGGTGCGTTGCTATGGCTCTGTGTCTGCAGGGACTGGGGTCTTTCTACAGGATGAAGAGTATGAGGAAGTGCAGGTGGCAGGCGACGTCCCAGAACATGACTTTGCAGTAAAAGTCAACGGCGATTCGATGGAACCGATGCTACAGGATGGTGAATTGATCTATGTTCATAAAACATCCGACGCACGTAGCGGACAGATCATCATTGCAGACTTGAACGGAGATGCCTTTGTTAAGAAGCTTTACAAGAACGACCAAGAAGTGAAGCTGATTTCGTTAAATCAAAAATACGATGATATTGTTTTAAGGGAGAATGATGAGTTCATCGTGTTTGGGGTGGTCGTCCTCAAGGGATACAAGATATAAGGAGGGAACGATCATGGAAAACAAGAAAGAGCGAAAAGACAAAAAAGAACCATCTGTTAGAGAGCGCCAGTTCAGGTTGCTACGCCAACAAATGGAACGAAATAAAGATGTACTAATTCGATTGAGGGACAAATAATCATGGAGTATTTGACAATTGAAGACGTCTTACAAGTGCATGATGAAGTGCTCTCTATCAGTGGAGGCGCAAGTGGTGTCCGTGACTTAGGCCAATTGGATAGCGTGCTAAATCACATCCAGAACGATGATTACTACCCGGAGTTTGTGGACAAACTGACTCACCTCATTTACTCCATTATCCAATTTCACATCTTTATCGATGGAAACAAACGAACCGCAATCATGGCTGGACTCTTCTTCTTGAACATCAATTACTACAGCTATGTATCTGATGAATTTATTCACACCATGGAGCCGATTGTTGTGGAAGTAGCTACGAGAGAGCGATCTAAAGAGTCATTGAAGGAATTCATGACAGAACTCATCTATTAAAAAAAGGACCGGTCCCCCGGCCCTTCAACTTATCCATTTTCATTATACCCCGAGTGTTCACTGCTGCCAAGTATCGAACTACAAAGGAGTATATATAATGAAAACAAAATATCCTGGTATTGAAAAGTATACCACAACTCAAGGCGAATTCTACCGCGTGCGTGTCCGTAAGACGGTCCGTGGCCGACAGCGTGAACGAACCAAGGCAAAATTGAAAACCTTAGTCGAAGCGAGAGCTGCTTACCATGAACTACTAGACGAAATCGAGGAAGAAGAAGCTATCCGTATCCCGACCCTCAAAGAGTACTGGGAAGAATACCGTGATTTGAAAATCCGTACAGGCTCTTGGCAGACAAACACCATTGTCGCTAAAGATGGACATATGAAACATTGGTTAGTCACTTTCGGCGATACCCTACTCGACCAAATCACTAAGAATGCCATTCAAGAGCGTGTGCTGACCCTTTACAATGTTGAGCACTACAGAGAACAATCTGTGAAGGTGTATTTTATCATTTTGCGTTCTGTACTTCGTGACGCCATGGACAACCATTTGATCGAGGAGGATCCCACCAGAAAAGTCATTACAAAGAACCCTCAACCAGAAACAGACCCCGTGCGTTCGATCTCTCCAGACGATTTCCAACGCTTCATGGCAAAAGCAAAAACAGACATGGCTCCCGACCTATATCGAGCGTTGTATCTGATCACGTTTGGACTTCGCCGTGGGGAATTGTTAGGACTCAAACCTAAAGCCATCAAGTTTCTAGAGAACGGCATGGCAAGCTTACACATTGAATGCCAGCGGACCTATTATGCTAAAGAAGGGAAATCCCCTAAGTCCAAGATGTCTAATCGTTATGTGGTGGTGGATGAAGTCGCTTCTGATATGCTGAAAACACAGCTAGAAGAAGCCAGAAAGATCAAAGCCCGCTTAGGTAAGGTCCTTACGATTAATGATTTTATCTTCATCAATCCCAAAACAGGGAATCCTTATTCGCTGAATATGATCAATAAAAGCATTCATCGAATAGCAAAACCGCTGGGATTGCATCTGACTCCTCATATGTTCCGCCACACATTCGCCACCTATGCCTTGGCAAATGGTGTGGACAGTCTCGCACTGCAGAAGTATCTCGGACATGCGAACCTGTCCATGACTGATTACTATGTGGATTCCACAGTAGCGAACGGTGAACACATTGTAAGATCTATGCAGGATTTTAGGGGAAAACTAGGGGAAAAAGGGAATGTAAGAAAATGAAAGCTTGATATGATAGGGATATCTTAGTGTCGATTTTTCTAAAACAAAAAATACCCTCCCCATCACTGAGAAGAGTATCGTAGTGCCTCATCAGGTGGCAAAGCACTAAAATCAGTTTCAAATCACGAGCCACTCAAACACTCAATCGGCCTTGCTTGACGTTAGAGAAAGGTTTTGTCCCTCCACAAAATGCGCTTTCAATACGCTTTTTACTATCATTTGATCCCAAAATAATCCCCAGAAACTCGTTCATCATTTCTTCGTTTCTTGAGAGTTCTTCTGTTGGACCATCCGTCTTAGTAGTAAACTTTTTACCTGCCGAGGAATGGGAATGCGTTTAATCATTCGTTGTTTAAACATGGTTACTTTTTGTTTTGGCTTTTTGTACTGAAGCGTTTTCATAAAGCTAAACACCCCTATCATCGAGTAACTTGTAGGTGTTCATCTTCAACTTGTCGCCCTTCACCTTATAGTACTATAACCATTAATTTAATCAATCCCCCGTCACAAATAATTTTAAGTTTTTATTTGCGATAAAAAAGCCCTCTGCAAAATCGCAGAGAGCTTCGCGTCATCTCTTAGTTTCTAAAGAGAGATCTTAATTAAGCACGGTCTTCATTGACAGTACGGGTTGCGTAGTTAACACCCAACGTGCCACCAACGCTAGAAAGAATCGCACCGATAACCAAACCAACAAATGCCCAGATAGAACCTTTAGAAACAGCATTTGCTGCGTCTTCCGTGCCTTCTTTTGCTTCTTTGGTGACTTGGTCAATCTTTTGACTTAAGTCTTTTTGTGTTTGGTCAATGCTGTCAGCTGCCTTGGTGATTTCGTCACGGGCAGTCTTCGCAGCTTTTTCGTAACCATTCACGATGTTGTCAGTTGCTTTTTCAGCTTCTGATTGTGAAAGGTCGCTGTTCTTAGCAACCGCATTGGCTACTGCTTGACGGTCAACATTTTCAGAAATGCTGTCCACGCGTTTGGTTAACTTGTCGCGTAAGTCGCTGAATATCTTGTCAGCGTTGTCAGGGTTCACCACAACATCTTTAGCAGCTTGGGTGATTTCATCCGTTGCGCCGTTCAATTGATCAGAGAGATATTCAGGTTGTAATTCCTTCACATCGGTGTCTTTAAGAACATCTTTAACATCGCTGTTCAATTGGTTGAGGTCGCTGTTGTCAACGTTAATGTTGTCAGCTAATGCTTTAACGCCACTTGTTACAGCGTCACCCGCAGATTGAGCAACAGTCCCGACTGTTTGACCAGTTGCGTTCAATACGCTACCAGCCGCATTCGTTGCAGCACTCAATGCAGCCCCTGCTAACCAGGTCAATAATACAACAACAGCAATCAAACTCGTTGCCCAGGTCAAGAAGCCATGTAAATGACCCATCCGACGAGCGGTTGCCCCAGCAACAAATCCGGCACCTAAAAAGGCAATGATTAATTCAACAATCAACCAGATCAATTGGCCGGTACCAACACCTGCAAATGGATTAGGTTGGGTTGGATTGAATTGACCGAAGCCCAAAGCAGATCCAATCAATGAGAGGGTCAATACTAAGGCGATGAAGGTCACAACCCCAGCGAAAATAGCCCCCCAAGAAAGATTGAAGCCCGCTTCTTTTTGACGTCCTTCAAATTTTTGGCTCATTTCACTTCCTCCTTCAATTAATATCACGATTACAAGCCAATCGTCATATCGATGGTAACAAGCGTTTACCAATAACGCAACTCATAAGTAAAAATCTCAACAATGACACCGATTACATAAATAGGGAGGCCTTTTTTGTTCATTTTTTGTTCTTTTAATGTCAGGATTGATTCGCCATTAATCACATCTTAATCGTTCTTTAATACTTTCTTAGGAGCGGTTGCGTTTACAGAGCTCTACAGATCAGAAATATCCGTAGAAGCCTATATAACTTTTTATAACAAAAGTACATAACGCATGATCTAGAAACATGATGATCCATGCTCACGCTGTGTAAAAGGATACCCTGACTATTATTTATTAAATATAATTCTTGCCATTAAAAAAGGCCCCTCACCACCATGAGGAGCCTCGAGATTCTTTATAGTTTAACTCACTAATAATTATTGACGGCTAATGTCCAGGTTGTAGAAGGATTTAACGCCATCGTATTGAGCAACTTCGCCCAATTGATCTTCAATGCGGAGTAATTGGTTGTACTTCGCAATCCGGTCAGTACGTGATAAGGAACCGGTCTTGATTTGGCCTGCATTCGTTGCAACAGCGATGTCAGCAATCGTGGAGTCTTCAGTTTCACCAGAACGGTGGGAAACAACAGCAGTATAACCTGCACGTTTAGCCATTTCAATGGCGTTGAAGGTTTCGCTCAAAGTACCGATTTGGTTTACTTTGATCAAGATAGAGTTAGAGATGCCTTCTTTGATCCCACGTGCTAAGAAGTCCGTGTTCGTTACATAGAGGTCGTCACCCACTAATTGGATCTTATCGCCTAAACGATCGGTCAAGAGTTTCCAACCATCCCAGTCGTTTTCGTCCATACCATCTTCAATGGTGATGAGTGGGAATTTCTCTACCAAACCTGCGATAAAGTCTACTTGTTCTTCAGCAGTACGTTTTGGTGCGCCTTCACCTTCGAATTTGGTATAGTCATAAACACCGTCAATGTAGAATTCGGAAGCAGCAACGTCCAAACCTAAGAAGATGTCTTTGCCTGGTTTGTAGCCAGCTGTTTCGATGGCTTGAACAACCGTTGACAATGCATCTTCGGTGTCTTTGAAGCGAGGAGCGAATCCACCTTCGTCACCAACAGCCGTTTCCAAACCACGGTCACTCAATAACTTCTTCAATGCATGGAAAGTTTCAGCACCCCAACGCAATGCTTCTTTGAATGAGCTTGCGCCAGCTGGAACGATCATGAATTCTTGGAAGGAGATAGGTGCGTCAGAGTGAGAACCACCATTAACAATGTTCATCATTGGGGTTGGCAATACTTTGGCTCCGAATCCGCCCAAGTAGTTGTACAAAGGAACGCCTAATTCATCAGCAGCAGCACGAGCAGCAGCTAAAGAAACAGAAAGGATAGCGTTAGCACCTAATTTACCTTTGTTTTCGGTACCGTCTAATTCAATCATGGTCTTGTCGATTAATAATTGGTCAAAGACGTCTAAACCGATCACAGCGTCAGCAATGATTTCGTTCACGTTATCAACGGCTTTGGTAACACCTTTTCCTTGGTAACGGTCTTTGTCACCGTCACGTAATTCAACAGCTTCATGTTCACCGGTAGAAGCACCAGATGGCACCATACCACGGCCGAACGCACCCATTTCGGTAACAATTTCGGTTTCGATGGTTGGGTTACCGCGGGAATCCAAGACTTCGCGAGCGTATACATCAGTAATTAAAGACATAATGAAATTTCCTCCTCTGACAATCTGTCAAATTCAATAACGAAAATGATCTATTCTGCAGCGTCCACTAATGCCATGAAGCTGTCTACTTCAAGACTAGCGCCACCAACAAGGGCCCCATCGATGTTTTCTTGAGCAAGAATGTCATCAACATTGGCAGGTTTTACAGAACCACCGTAGAGCACACGGGTTGCTTCACTGGCTTCTTTACCAGCCACTTCAAATACCACGTCACGGATAGCTGCACAGATTTCTTCAGCATCTTGTGGAGAAGCCGTTTTACCGGTTCCGATCGCCCAAATTGGTTCATAAGCAATGACTGCTTTAGCAATTTGTTCGTTGCTTAATTCTTTTAATGCAGCACGGATTTGGCCTGCAATCCAATCTTTAGCAATGCCCTCTTCACGTTGTTCGAGAGTTTCACCGCAGCAGATGATTGGGGTCACACCTGCATCGAAAATCGCCTTCGCTTTTTTAGCGATGTCTTCGTCCGTTTCACCAAAACCTTGGCGACGTTCGGAGTGGCCGATGATGATGTAGTCCGTTCCTAATTGAGCTAAAGCAACTGGGCTCAATTCACCTGTGAAGGCACCACTCTCTTCATAGAAAGCATTTTGAGCACCGACTTCGATGTCCGTTCCCTTAACTTCTTCAATCATTTTTTGCAAGTAAATCGCTGGAGGGCAAACGAGCACTTCTGCAGCTTTTTCTTGCGTCATTTTTTCTTTTAATGCACTAACGAAAGCCGCTGCTTCATCAGGCATCTTGTTCATTTTCCAGTTTCCGGCAATTAAAACCCGACGCATGGATCTTCCTCCTTTATTTGTCGCTTAATGCTTCAACACCTGGCAATGGTTTTCCTTCTAAGAATTGTAAGGAAGCACCGCCACCGGTTGAGATGTGGGAGAATTTCTCAGCAAACCCTGAGTTCTTCGCAGCAGAAGCGGAGTCACCACCACCGATGATTGAGATCGCATCGGTATCAGCAATCGCTTTGCATACAGCATTCGTTGCTTTGGCGAAGTTAGGCATTTCGAAGACACCCATTGGCCCGTTCCAAACAACGGTCTTCGCGTCATCAAGAATCGCTTTGAAGTTCTTCACGGTTTCAGGTCCGCAGTCTAACCCTTCCCAATCAGCTGGGATTTGGTCCACTGGTACGACTTTACTGTTGGCATCGTTCGAGAATTCGTCAGCAACTACAACGTCTACAGGCAATACGAGTTTGTCCCCTGCACGTTCGATGAGTTCTTTAGCCAAGTCCACTTTGTCTTCTTCAAGCAAGGACTTCCCAACTTCATAGCCTTGTGCTTTGAGGAAAGTGTAAGCCATCCCACCACCGATCAAGACTTTATCAGCTTTCTTGAGGAGGGATTCAATCACATCGATCTTGTCTGAGACTTTCGCCCCACCAAGAATGGCAACAAATGGACGTTTAGGATCGTTAATCGCGTCCCCTAAGAACTTCAATTCTTTTTCCATTAAGTAGCCGGCAACAGCTTCACTGATGTTCTTGGAAATACCCACGTTAGAAGCATGCGCACGGTGAGCCGTTCCGAATGCGTCGTTAACGAAGACATCCCCGAGAGATGCCCAGTATTTACCTAATTCTGGGTCGTTACCGGATTCTTTCTTGCCGTCTAAGTCTTCGAAACGAGTATTTTCGAAGAGGAGGACTTCACCTTCGCCTAAGTTAGCGATGGCTTCTTCTAATTCTTTACCATGAGTTGCTGGCACGAAGGTTACCTTTTGACCGAGTAATTCTTCTAAGTGTTCAGCAACAGGTTTCATGGTCTTGTCGGCTTTATCTTCTTCTTTTTTCACTTTACCTAAGTGAGAGAAGAGGATTAATTTGCCACCTTGTTCTAAGACATATTTAATTGTAGGCAGAGCTTGCACCATGCGGTTATCATCAGCAATCTTGCCATCTTTCATTGGGACGTTAAAGTCAACACGCATCAAGACTTTCTTGCCTTTGACAGCGATATCTTCGACTGTTTTTTTAGCCATATTAGCCAGTCTCCTTCCTGAATGAGCGATTAGTTTTTCATTCTTAAAAAGCGAGAAGCGCGAAGCTTCCCGCTTTTATCGAATGAACCATTCATAAGCAGTGAACCCTACTTAAGGTCCACGTCTATTTATGAATCTCTACTAATTAGTTTTGGCCACCGAATTTTTCTAACAAGCGAACCATGTTAGAGGTGAAACCAGCTTCGTTGTCATACCAAGAAGCAACTTGTACTAATTGAGTACCGTCTTCAGCTTCCAAGATCTTGGTTTGAGAAGCATCGAAGACAGAACCTGCTGGGTATCCGATAACGTCAGAAGAAACGATTTCATCTTCAGTGTATTTGAAGGAATCGGTCGTGTATTTCTTCATAGCACTATTGATTTCTTCTGCAGTGGTGTTCTTCTTCAAGATAGCGAAGAACAATACGATAGAACCAGTGATGGTTGGAACACGGTAAGCACCACCGTCAACAAGTCCGTTAACTTCAGGAACAACTTTACCGGTAGCTTTAGCAGCACCTGTTGAAGCTGGGATAATGTTGTCAGCAGCTGCACGGCTCTTACGTCCACCAGGCATATCTTGTAATGCTTGGGTAGCGGTGAAGGCGTGGATCGTTGCCATGTTACCAACTTTAACGCCAAATTCTTTGTCCAATACGTTTACAACTGGAGCTAAGCAGTTGGTCGTGCAGGAAGCAGCAGAGATAATCTTGTCGCTTGCTTCGAGGGTGTCGTCGTTAACACCATAAACGATCATCTTCGTTACATCATCTTTAGCAGGAGCAGAAATTAAAACTTTCTTTGCACCAGCGTTTAAGTGAGCTTGGGATTTTTCTGCAGATGTGTAATGACCGGTACTTTCGAGAACGATGTCGATGTCCAAGTCACCCCATGGACAGTTAGAAGCGTCCATTTCGCTGAAAACTTTAACTTCTTTGCCATCGATAACTAAAGCGTCATCTTTAGCTTCTACTTCATGATCATAACGACCTTGACGGGTGTCGTATTTCAATAAGTAAGCGAGGTCAGCTGGATCGGTTAAGTCGTTAACTGCAACAACCTCGATGTCATTTGAGATTTCAGAGATACGACGGTATGCCAAACGACCAATACGACCAAAACCATTAATTGCTACTCTAACCATGAATGAATTTCCTCCTTATGAAAAATTATATGTAATATCAACAATTATTTTATCTGGGTTTCCCCATTTAAAACCTTTAAACTACACCCCTCGTCAGTGATGATCACTGTTTGTTTCGGGGCCATTTTGCTAAAAGCTTGGACGGCTTCTGCCTTTTCCGAGCCACCTGCGATTAGGATTGGCAACTGGATATCTTTCAGCTGCTCTAATTTTAACCCAATCCGTGGAATACGATAAACGATTTGCCCTTCCCGATCGAAAAAACAACCGAAAATTTCGCCGACTGCCTTCTTTTCACGGAGTAATACTTTGACCTCCTCGTCCAATCGTCGTCTCAACGCCATTTTCTTCGCGTCGCCCACACTGAAGAGGACAACGTTAGCTTTGGCTAAGACGCGCAACGTTCGCTGAATAATGGGTTCTCCCACCAGCGATTCAAAAGTTGCGACCGTCATCGTTTCCGGACTGTAGAGCATGTATGCCCGCCCGCCTAATTGAACGGCCAATTGCTCTGCGATCGTGTTGGCTTGAACCTCCGCAGCCTCTTCCATACCACCGCGCGCAGAGACAACAGTGAATGAATGGTGATCCTGAAGTTCATGGCCTTGGATATGCGGGACGATATTCTTCATCGTCGTTCCTCCAGTAATAGCGATAATCTGCACATCACTGGAAAGATGGTTCTCTAGGTAATTCGTCAGTAGAACGCCCATTTCGACCAATGTCTCCGAATCGGCATTACTATCCCCACTCGCAATATAAACGTCCTTCGCCATCAGTAACTGTTGGAGTTGACGTTCACGCTGACGATTGCTCTTGGAATCCCGGCTTAATTTCAATGCCACCGCGAGTGCTACTTGTCCCTGTTCACTAATGGACATGCCACTCGTGTTTACAGTAATTAAACCTTGCCCTTTTAAGATATCGATTTCGTGTCTCAAGGGCCGCTCTGTCATTCCGAGTGCTTCTGCCAGCATCTTGCGTCCAATCGGCCCATGCCGCAAAACTTCACGCAAAATCTGTATTCGCCGCCAGTAGAAATTATCCAGCTCTGGGACAACTTCCATAATTTTATTGTAATCTACATTCATAGCATCACTTTCTATCATTATGGATCTTTTATGTCCACAGTGTTGTTTTATGACCAGTGGAGTGAAAAAATATATTGAGATCGCATCTCTCATTTCCACGCCTCAAGTATAACAATTCACTACGGGCGTTTCAAGGCAGAGCCCTCAATTTTTCGGCTAGATGGACATAAAATGCAGTATGGCCCTTTTTAGGCCACTTACATATTAAATGACAAATCCCATCCTCCTTAGTGCTGCCCCCGTGTTTCAACACACATTCGATCTACTCAACTCTCCCAAAAGCCATACCTCTATACTTTCTTTCTTTTTCCCAAAGCTTATCCGATTTCACGGCCATGGATACACTGACATGGTACAATGAACATACAACAAGCAATGATTGATTTTATCAGTCGCTGCCCACTCATTAATCTAAAGCAAATAATGAAGGTGATAAAAATGAAAGAAGCATGGATTATCGCAAATCCCGGTTCTGGTAATAATCAGGGAGACGCCATTGCGAGTGAACTGAAGGCCAATCTCCAAGACGCATTCGATGAGATTACGGTGCGTTACACAGAAAGAGCCCATGACGCCGAGAAATTCGCCCAAGAAGCCGCCAAGAAGCAGATTGATTCTCTGTTTGTGGTGGGAGGTGACGGGACCATCCATGAAGCCATTAACGGCCTCGGGGAAGAAGCCTATCGCCCGACTGTTGGATTCCTACCAGGGGGCACTAACAACACATTCGCCAAATTATTCAATATGCCCATGGATATCGACGAAGCCATTGCGTCGATCAATCTCGACCACACTGCTCGTCTAGAAATCGGCAAATGTAATGAGCATTATTTCTTCTACTATGCGAGTTTCGGCAAGCTGATTGAAGCGACGACGGATACCTCCTCTGAAGAAAAATCCAAATGGGGCCCGCTCGCTTACATTCACAGCATCATCCAAGCACTCCCACATGACGAGACCCAATCCATTGTCGTGCGTACCGATAATGGTGACTACGAAGGGGACGCCAGTCTCGTCTATGCGATGCTCACAAATAAAGTCGGCAATCTCTCTGTTGGGAAAGATGAGGGATCGCTGAACGATGGGCAAATGCATCTTGTCATCGTTAAAAATGAAATGCCATCCACGAAGCTCAGCGCCCTCTTCGACCTCGCGATTGGAAACTTGGAAAATAATGAGGATGTAGAGATTATCACCTGTAAAGAAGCAGTGATTGAATCCGCTGACGGGAAAGAAACAGAAATTGATCTCGACGGCAATGTGGAAGAAAAATTACCGATCACCCTCACCTTATTACCTGATCATATTGATTACTACCTGCCAAAACAAGCAGAAGAACTGTAAAGCCTAACCAAAATGCGACATCCTTCTCTATGATGAACAGTCTGCTGACAACTTATAAATAATCACAAACACAACAAAAATGCGCCGGCGTTTATTTGCCAGCGCATTTTTCATTATCTACTATATGGCCATTAAAACATCATTATTTATCCTGCTTCAAGGCACTATTATTCACCATGATGTCGTCGATAATGCCATATTCTTTGGCTTCTTCGGCGGTCATCCAATTATCACGATCTGTGTCTTTCTCCACTTGTTCAACGCTCTTACCGGTGTGGTGGGCAATGATACGGTGCAGATTCTTCTTGGTCTTCAAGATATGTTCTGCCGCAATTTCAATCTCAGTTGCTTGACCTTGTGCCCCGCCGAGTGGTTGGTGGATCAGGACTTCCGAGTTTGGTAAGGCGTAACGTTTTCCTGGCGCCCCTGCCATTAAGAAGATAGATCCCATAGAAGCAGCCATTCCGGTCACAATCGTTACCACATCTGCATTCACGAATTGCATAGTGTCATAAATCCCCAATCCGGCTGATACAGAGCCACCTGGAGAGTTGATGTAGAGATAGATATCCTTTTCAGGGTCTTGCGCATCCAAGAAGAGCAACTGGGCTATAATGGAATTGGCCAAGTCGTCATCCACCGGACCGCTCAACATGATAATACGATCTTTTAGTAAGCGTGAGTAAATATCATAAGCACGTTCGCCACGTGAAGATTGTTCAATGACTGTTGGAACTAGATTCATCGTGTCATTCCTCCTTATTTAGCGTTATCCTCATTATAGAGAGTTGGTCAGTAATGGTCAACTATTAACACTCCGTTATGGACGAAAAAAGCTAGGTCGTGTCACCTAGCTTTCATTCTCTCATTTATCCACTGTATTAAGTGTCTTCTAGGAAGTCTTTCAGTTGTTTCAAACGACTTGGATGACGTAATTTGCGGAGTGCCTTGGCTTCGATTTGGCGAATCCGTTCACGTGTGACGCCAAATTGTTTACCCACCTGTTCCA
The DNA here is from genome assembly GCA_030528285.1 of Aerococcus sp. Taxonomy (GTDB): domain Bacteria; phylum Bacillota; class Bacilli; order Lactobacillales; family Aerococcaceae; genus Aerococcus. The sequence goes on from JAUMZE010000003.1 coordinate 16,292, forward strand.
GTGTCTTAGTCTGACCGTCTTGGAGACCAAAGCGCAAACGCAACACATTTTCTTCGCGATCCGTCAGGGTTTCTAGCACTCCATCGAGCTGTTCTTTTAATAACTCTTGGTTGGTGTAATCATCTGGGCGCATCGCATCTTGGTCTTCAATGAAATCTCCCAAGTGTGAATCGTCCTCTTCCCCAATCGGCGTTTCCAAGGAGACCGGTTCTTGAGCGATCTTCATGATGTTGCGGACTTTTTCAGTTGGTAAGTCCATCTCGGCCCCGATCTCTTCAGGCGTCGGTTCGCGTCCCAAATCCTGCAGCAGGGTGCGCTGAACACGGACCAATTTGTTGATAGTTTCTACCATATGAACTGGAATCCGGATTGTCCGCGCCTGGTCCGCGATCGAACGAGTAATCGCCTGTCTGATCCACCAGGTTGCATAGGTCGAGAATTTGAATCCCTTGGTATAGTCAAATTTCTCAACAGCTTTCATCAAGCCCATGTTCCCTTCTTGAATCAAGTCCAAGAAGCTCATGCCGCGCCCCACATAGCGTTTAGCGATCGACACCACCAACCGCAAATTGGCTTCGGCGAGTTCCTGTTTAGCGATCGGATCCCCTGCTTCGATGCGTTTGGCCAAAGCGACTTCTTCATCAGCAGTCAATAAATCAACACGCCCGATTTCCTTGAGGTACATACGTACGGGATCGCTCGTATTGATATTTTTCTTCTTTTTACTGGTTGTTTCTTTCCTGTCTGCTTCAGCTTCTTTGTCTTTATTGGACTTTGCTGGCACATAATCTGGTTTTGGCGTAGTGATCGTATTAGCGGACGCTTTTTTCTTTGTTTGTGGTTTCTCCTTTGCCTCTTTTGTCAGGATTGAATCCACTTCTGCCTCATTGACGTCCTCTACATCTTCATCCTCATTATGTTGTTCCTCGCGTTGCAGCTGACGATTGGTTGGCCCTCCATCTTCATCAACGACGGCTACCCCACTGTCCTCAAATTGATCAATCAACTGGTCAATCTGTTCGTCGGATAAAGCATACGGTTGCGCAATCTTATCACTCAACTCATCATAGAGAATGGACCCGAGCAATTTCTTGGATTTGATCAATTGCTGGGTTGCTTGTTTGAGCGTTGGCTGTTTATTGGTTGAACTCGTTGCCAAAGTTTTGACCTCCCCGTTCAGTATTTATCTATTGTCTTTTAACTCACGTAAAATTTCAATACGTTTTTGATTTAAATCGCCCATTTTTGCGATATCGTTCGTTAGCTTAGCAGTATTAATTGCATTCGTCAACGATTGTAATTTTTCATTAAGGCGGGCTTTCACCGTGATGGCACTCATGAGGTCATGAATTTCCTGTGTCGTGCATTCAGCAGGCAATTCGAGTTGCTGGGCCGCCATGAACCATTCTTGCTCCGCCTTCCCACTCAATGTGCTGTAAAAATCCGCTGCACTGAAGTCAGGATGCTCCTCGCGATAGGCCGAAAGCAAGATGTACAGCGTCTGCACAATACTTGTCTGAAAGGTAAAGTCCTCCTGTTCCAGTGCCACCATCGCCCAGGTATCAGGAATTTTTAACAGACGATTCATCAGCTGTAACTCCGCCCGTTGCATCGTTGTGTAGCTTCTTTTTTTGTGCGAGCGAGCGGGTTCGTCTGGCATTGTCGTTTCCCATGCGGGCGCTGGATTTTCTTTTTGACTTGGTTGGGCCAGAGACAACTGGTTGGCTAGGATTTCGGTGTTAACATCTGTGTCTTCGCTCACATCCTGCAGGTCAATCTCTCGTTTAATAGGATCGGATTCTCTAGCAATGATGGAAAGCATGGCTTGGATGTACTGGACCTTCCCATCATCAGACTCCAAGGAATATGTTTGGCGATAATAAGCGCGATAGAACTGCATCACGGATAATGGCTGTTCCTGTAAAAACTGCTGGAACCGTTCACCCCCGTGTCGCTCCACAAATTCATCCGGATCCAAGTCTTCTGGGAACAGTGCTACTTGGAGATTTTGGTGAGGAGTGAGGGACTGAATATGTTCCACAGCGCGTTTCGTGGCCTCAAACCCTGGCCGGTCCCCATCATATGCAATCAGTAAATGCTTCGTGTGCCGGTAGAGACGTTGAATTTGGTGGTCCGTCAAACTAGTCCCGAGTGATGCGACCCCGTAGTGAATTCCTACTTCACTGGCTTTGATCACATCCATGAAACCTTCAAAGAGAATCAGCTGCTTGGCTTTTTTGGCTTCTGTTTTGGCGAGATCCAAATTAAAGAGAAAGCGATTCTTCTCAAATAATGCTGTCTCTGGGCTGTTCAAGTATTTAGGCTGATCACTCGGCGCATTGTCCCGCCAGATCCGTCCCGAAAAACCAATCGCTTTTCCGTTTACGTCCCTAAGTGGAAACATGATGCGATCGTGGAAGCGGTCGATCTGCTGATTTTGACCCACAAAAATGCCGGCTTTATTGATGACATCCGGCGTAAAGTTCTTGCTGATCAAATAGCGATATGTCATCTCCCGCTCATCCGGAGATAGCCCAATCTGGAAGCGTTCGATCGTCTCCGTGGATAATCCTCGTCGATTCAAATATTCCATCGCAGGCACACCCGCTTCTGTTCCCGTCAATAGATAATGGTAGAAATCCATCACCGCTTGATGAATCGAAAGCAGTTGACGTTCTTCCTCACTGTAATGGTCATTATTGGACGTTGCTGCTTGGAAATCATAATCGACAGCGACATGCCCAAACTCCTGGACTTTCTGGACAGCCTCGGTAAAGGAGTAGCCCTTTAACTCCATCAAAAACGTAAAGACATTGCCCCCACGTCCACAACTGAAGCATTTAAAGAACTGCCCCTCGCCTTCCACAGCAAAGGAGGGCGTATTTTCATCGTGAAACGGACATAAACCGAAATAATTCTTTCCACGTTTCTTTAAATCGACATATTGCCCTACGACGTCAACGATATCGACGCTCTGACGTATTTCGGTCACGATTTCTTCAGGAATATAAGGCATACAGCGCCTCCCTTCTGTTGCGTAATGATCCCTTCAACCAGCAATCAAACGTTATTCGGTGAACTCTCCATCGAGCACGGCCATAATGATTTCCCACGCTTCATCAAGGCCCTCTTTCTTCACGGCAGACACCGGCAAAATTTGATCACTCGTCACTAATCCCAGTTTCTGCTGGATCACGCGGGTATGAGCATCCCATTGATTACTTTTTACCTTATCGGCTTTGGTCGCAATAATGAAATATGGCACCTCAGCGTCGTTCAGCTGCTGGATCATTTGAACGTCCTGTTCGCTCGGTTCGTGACGGAAATCCACCAACACCAGCGTCAGCATCAAATTCTCGCGTTCATACAAATAATGGGCGAGCTGTTTTTTCCAGCGGGCGCGCTCACTCTTACTGATTTTCGCATATCCATAGCCGGGCATATCGACTAAATACCACGTCTCATCGATATCGAAGTAGTTTAACTGCTGTGTCTTGCCTGGTTTACTGGAGGTACGTGCAATATTTTTTCTTTGGAACAATGCATTAATGAAACTGCTCTTGCCGACGTTTGAACGCCCCACCAGTGAAATTTCTGGTCGGTCCGGCGTGGGATATTGTGTCTCACTTGCAGCACTCAACATGAATGTAATTTGGGGTTGCCTGGCCATCATTTACCTCACTTTATTCCTATTTCAGTGATAAGTGGTCACTATGGGTTCGAATCCATGGTTCTTCTCATTGTTCTATCACTATAAAAATATATCATTATACAAGAAGAAAAGGGGGAGCTTTCCTGATTGGTCTCACTTCACCCCTTCTTCCCATAACCTGAATGACTCCTCATCCATTAATTACGCAATTTTTTTACCTTCATCATCATACAATTCCGGTTCACCCTCGTCATGGATGACGGCTTCTGTGATGCGAACTTTCGAGACATCTTTACGGCTCGGCACATCAAACATCACATTTAACATGGCTTCTTCAATGATGGAACGCAAGCCACGTGCACCAGTTTTACGGTCCATCGCTTTTTTAGCGATCGCAATCAATGCCTCTTCGTCAAAGCTTAATTCAACATTATCCATCGCTAATAATTCCTGGTACTGTTTAACCAATGCATTCTTTGGTTCAGTGAGAATCCGCACTAGATCCGCTTCATCCAAATCTTTCAGGGTCGCCGTGATTGGCAAACGCCCGATAAATTCTGGGATCAGCCCAAATTTCTGCAAGTCTTCTGGAATCACCTGCGAAACGAGTGCGCGTTCTTTATCAGCGGTGGCTTGTTGGCCGAAACCAATCACATTCTTGCCGATCCGCTCCTTGATAATCGAGGCAATCCCATCAAATGCCCCACCGACGATGAAAAGGATGTTCGTCGTATCAATCTGGATCAATTCCTGTTGTGGATGTTTACGTCCTCCCTGTGGTGGTACGCTCGCAACAGTCCCTTCCAAAATTTTCAATAGGGCTTGCTGCACGCCTTCCCCACTGACATCACGGGTAATCGATACATTTTCCGCTTTGGATGCGATTTTATCGATCTCATCGACATAGATAATCCCGTGCTCTGCTTGTTCGACGTCATAGTCCGCTGCCTGCAAGAGCTTGAGCAGGATATTTTCCACGTCTTCCCCTACATAGCCGGCTTCAGTGAGAGTGGTCGCATCCGCAATCGCAAATGGTACCTGCAGAACGCGCGCCAAGGTCTGAGCGAGATAGGTTTTCCCAGAACCAGTGGGCCCTACTAAGAGGACATTACTCTTCTGTAATTCAACCTGATCATCATCCTTCTTGGTAGTCGTTTGTTTCGTTTGAATCCGTTTGTAGTGGTTATAAACGGCCACTGCCAAGGTCTTCTTCGCCGCTTCTTGGCCCACCACATATTGATCGAGGATGTCCAAGATTTCTTTTGGCGTTGGAGGATCAAGATATAATTCTTCATTGCGTTGTTCAGCTGCTCGGTCCTCATCGATAATCTGTTGGCACAGTGCCACACATTCATTACAGATATAAACGTCCGGCCCTGCGATAATTTTTTCTACTTGGTCTTGGGATTTCCCACAAAAAGAGCAGCGAATGTTATTTTCATCTTCATTGAACACTAAATATAGCCTCCCTTTGTTACTATTGGTTCTTTACGAGGATTGCTCTACTATGGATATACAAGCAATCCGATTGTACATTCTGTCTCCTGCCTCGTGATTTTGGGTCAGGTGCAGAATCAATAGTCGGCCTCAATTTTGACAAAAAAAAACAAACAAGTCCACCCAAACGCCCTCTTTTTATTTTTCTTCATTAGTAGGGGGAGTTTCTGATCGCTTATTTGTTCATCAATCCTTCCTCTGTTTCATTCAATAACTCCTTGAATCAAAAACAGGCCTTCTCTAGTAGGCTTTATGCTCCATCCGTTTGGTTATGAACCAGCACATAATAGCTAACAAACAGATCCGTTTTAGTTTGCGTTTTTTCATGGGGCTGACCTCCTTATGGATGACGCCTAACAGCACTCACTGCCCTTAAAAGACAAAAAAGCTTCCTGACGAACAGAAAGCAATTACCTACTCAACAAATCACCCGTACCGGATTCGAACCGGCGTTTCCGCGATGAGAACGCGGCGTCTTAACCCCTTGACCAACGGGCACAAATACTAATATTAAAAAACATGCCGGCTATAGGACTTGAACCTACGACCTCCGCGTTACGAATGCGATGCTCTACCAACTGAGCTAAGCCGGCGTTTTGTCGCTATCACTTGAAGCAACAAGAAGTATTATACGTGGCTTTTTACTATTTGTAAACCCCTTTGTTCAAAAAAATCATTGAAATATTGTTGGACATCAGAATGACAAGTTCTTCTATCTACAAAAGCACCGAATCAAACGAGTTAAGTGATACTTATAACCATTACATCAAACTCTTAACCATTCTTTGGGATACTTCCTTCCTTTTATCTTTCTTCTTTTTCGTTTGCTAAATCGAAATAGCCGTCTTCTCTTAACATCTCAACTGCTAACTTATCAACACGTAAATCACGCTCTATAGCTATTTTCTCTTCCTTCGGTGTTCTGGGCTGCCAACTTTCGGAATCACGTCGATCCCGGACATATTGTTCAACTTCTTCTTGCGTTAATCCGTATCCCTCACACTTATACATCGCGATTCCTCCTCTATAAACAGCTCACTTCGCCTTCTATTACTATCAACCACAAATATATCTCCTCAAAATAAGCGGATGGGGGTTCTCCTATTAGAATAAGCGGGTTTATTGCGTAGGGACTTTACTAGTCATCAACTCCGGGGCGTGATCCACTACCAAATAATCACGAGCAAACTGGAAATCATCGAGCCACTGCCGGATGTCATTTGGTTGGATGATTACAGGCATACGGTGGTGAACAGGTCCCACTACTGCATTTGCGAATCGCGTCAAAATAACTGCCTGCGCCTGAAAACCATAAGGCGTCTCTTTCATTTGATAGCACCCTGCGACAAACAGCGGATCATTCGCCCCAAATAGATATTTCTCCTTGTTAGGTGCTGGAGACCACTCGTAAAACTGACTCATGGGAAACAAACAGCGTCGATTGTGGAAGGACTCCGCAAAAGTAGGCTTCTCCATGATTGTTTCACTGCGCGCGTTGATTAGTAGCCTCGAATCATTGCCTACACCATCAAAGCCCCAGCGCATAGCCGTCGAACGCACCTGTCCATTTCGATTTAATCCCAGTACGAGTACCTGTTCCCCTGGGAAAACGGTGCCTGTCTGTATTGCCTCTGTAGGGTCGATCCGCGAGTAGAAATGCGCCAACAAGCGATCCTCTACATTAAATTCATAGCGTCCGCACATATCCTACCCCCTTCTTTTGCTGGTTGTTTTCATCGATAAATAAAAAGGCGCTAGAAAATCTCTAACGCTCCTCTCTTGCTATAAAAATGCGCTCGTGGGGAATCGAACCCCAATTATAGGAACCGGAATCCTATGTGATATCCATTACACTACGAGCGCAGGTATTAATGATTAACAACATTATTATAGCTCAAACCCTTAGCACTGACAAGGTTCAATTTTCATTTCTATTTAATAGGGGAGACAGATTAGGATACTAAGTAAAAATAATTTTTTTCAAATGCACCCATCAATTCATCTACAATCACTAAATAAGAATGAGTAGGTTCATTAACATCGAATGACCTACTCATATTTCATTATCTGCTATTACCACGGGAAGAAGCTGAATAGATGTTGCCATTTATCTGGGCTGAAAATACTCCAGAACGGTCCGTCACCACTCACCCCATAACCGACCATTAAGCCAATCGCAAAAATAACGATGAACACTGCTATCACGAGCAAGAGTCGTCCTAACAAGTGTAATAGTCGTTTTCCTAGGGCGTGGTTCTCCATATTAAGCCTCCTGATTCACGGTCTGCGCTGAGAATGGTTGATTGTTTGGTTCTACCTGTACACGACCGATTTTGGCACCAAGACGGCGTAACTTCTCTTCAATCTTGTAGTAGCCACGATCGAGATATTCCAGATGCGTCACGGTGGTCACGCCATCCGCTACGAGGCCTGCGAGAATAAGGGCAGCTGCCGCTCTTAGGTCCGTTGCTGACACAATCGTCCCCTGTAATTTAGCTGGGCCTTCAATCGTCGCCAAATCGCCTGAAATCGTGAACTCGGTATTCATGCGGCGGAGCTCCTCCAAATGCATGAAGCGGTTTTCAAAGACCGTTTCCTCCATGATTGACGTTCCCTGCCCCATTGCCTGGAGAATCGTGAAGGGGGCTTGTAAATCGGTTGGGAAACCTGGATACGGCAAGGTTTTCGCATTAACGGGTTTTAAATCCTTCGTACCCTTGATTTGGATTCCGTCCTTCTTATCAATCACGGTGACCCCTGCTTCACGCAATTTAGAGATCAATGGCAGATTATGTTCAGCAATCGCATCCTCCACAAAGACATCGCCCCCTGTGACCGCTGCTGCCAACATAAATGTGCCGGCCTCAATGCGGTCAGGAATGACGGAATGCTCGGTTCCATGGAGTGACTCGACCCCTTCAATACGGATAATATCAGTCCCGGCCCCAGAAATTTTTGCGCCCATCTGGTTCAAGAAGTTCGCCAAATCAACAATTTCCGGTTCACGCGCGACATTTTCGATGGTTGTTTCGCCATCTGCAAGCGTGGCAGCCATCATGATATTTTCCGTTGCCCCCACACTCGGGAAGTCTAAATAAATATTCGCACCGACAAGACGGTTGGCTTTCGCTTCGACATAGCCAAACTCAGTGGTCACTTCTGCACCCAAGGCTTCAAATCCCTTGGTGTGAAGATCAATCGGCCGTGACCCAATCGCACATCCCCCTGGCATGGCGACCCGAACATGCCCGTAACGTGCCAACAATGGCCCCATCACGACCACGGACGCCCGCATCTTGCTGACAAACTCAAACGGCGCATCTGTGGTCAGTTCACCACTCGCATCGACCACGATCGTTTGCTTGTCTTCATCAAAGGCCACCTCTGCACCCAAATGTGAGAGCACATTATTCATCAGATACACATCAGACAATAAGGGGGCATTGATCAGCACATTCTTTCCTGAACTTGCTAACAGTGTGGCAGCTTGAATAGGTAAGACCGCATTCTTCGCACCATCGACACGTACGCGGCCGGATAATGCTCTGCCGCCCTCAACAATCATCTGTTCCATTTATTCAACAACCATCCTTTGTTTTTTCTTTTATTATTAGAGGGTTCCAAACAAGCGGTCCCCAGCATCGCCCAACCCTGGTAAGATGTACCAGTTCTCATTGAGACGATCATCTAATGCTGCGGTATAAATATCAATTTCTGGATATTTATCATGAATGGTTTTAACCCCTTCTGGAGCAGACACTAAGCAGAGGAATTTCATGTTTTCTGGTTTCACATCGCGTTTCACCAGGGCATCAATTGCTAATAACGCACTGCCTCCAGTTGCTAACATTGGGTCCACAATGAAGACTTGGCGCTCATCAATATCGCCAGGCATCTTGAAGAAGTATTCCTGTGGTTCAGCGGTCTCTTCATCACGATACATCCCGATGTGGCCCACTTTTGCAGCAGGTACCAATGTCAACATGCCATCAACCATCCCGAGACCTGCGCGCAGGATCGGTGCAATCGCCATTTTCTTACCAGCAATCATGTGTTGTTTGGTTTTCATCATTGGTGTTTCGACTTCCACTTCTTCCAGTGGCAGATCACGCGTTGCTTCATAACCGATGAAGAGCGTAATTTCGTTCACTAATTCGCGGAAGCCCTTCGCTCCCAATGTTTTATCCCGCAATAACGCAATTTTATGTTGAACTAGTGGATGATCGATAACATGCAATTCTCCCATGGTAGTCGCTCCTTTTATAAATTTATCATAGGCATTCATACAGGGACTGTCAACTTTTAATAACTGAAAGGAAGTAAAAAGAACCCTCGTCCACCTATTAGTTTACACTCGTTTACAGTGTAACAAATTCTTGTGTCCTCGTCAGTAGAATTCCCTCAAAAAGGCTGGATATTTATTCCCCTGCCCTATTCAATCACGGTGCTGGCGGCCTTCATCAAACGATTACGGTATGCCTGATTGCCCTCGACGTCCGGTAATAACTCCACAATCAAGGTCTGTTCAACCGGATTCCCGTCATACGCGCGCAAGGCTGAGAAGAGCTGATGAGTCGCACTCATAGCGTCCGTACCTAATGAATAAGTCGTGGCAGTTGTTGGCAATTGCTCCAACAACGCATCTGTTGCCACTGCGACGGTCGTATCAGGATCCGCTGCTCGGTATTGTTCTAGGAAATGTTCTCCACTCACGGCCATCACATTCAGATCCGGGCTGTAGTGGCGATATTTCATGCCCGGTGCTTTGGGATGGAGAATAGTTCCAGATGGCAATGGCTTATGCGTTCGGATGGTTAAAGTTGGGATTTTTGCTTCGAACATCTTAGCTGTGTAATATCCTGGTCTTAAAATAAACAGGCCGTCTGGGTCACTGAGATCGAGCACGGTTGATTCAACCCCAATCCGCGTCGGTGTACTGTCTAACACCCCCGCAATTTTCCCATCGAAATCGTGGAGTACATGTTGGACGGTAGTTGGGCTCGGCTTACCGGACAGATTCGCAGACGGCCCCACCAATGGAAAGCCGGTCGCTTCGATCAGTTTCAAGGTATCCGAATGATCGGGCATGCGAATCCCGACTGTCTCGAGTCCGCCTGTAACCGTGGGACCAAAGACACCTGCTTTCACTGGCAACACCAATGTCAACGGCCCCGGCCAAAAAAGCGCTGTCAGTTGTTCAACTAACTGTTCTCGTTCTGGCGTTAGAGATGCTGTATATTTTTTCCAGTCGGTTTTCTTGGCGATATGGACGATCAGTGGATTATCGCTCGGACGACCCTTTACCTGATATACCGACTTCACGGCTGTTTCGTTATTCGCAATTGCCCCCAGTCCGAACACAGTTTCTGTTGGGAACGCCACTAATCCACCGTGTTTGAGTACTTGTGCGGCCTGCTCAATATCTTTTCCTTGATATACTTCAGTCATAACATCCTTCTTTTCTACTTGTTTGGTTTCACTTTTTAATCAAAATGAACGACCAGTATGCGCTCAATCCCTGCATAATCAGAAATCAATGTGACCTCTTCTTTTGGGAATGCTGATTGAAAGGCTTCCTTTAAGGTTGGTCCTTGCTTATATCCACATTCTGCGAGGAAATATCCACCTGGCCTGATATACATTTTCAGCTTACGCAGGATCCGCCAATAGATCGCATAGCCATGATTCTTTGCAAAAAGCGCTTGGGGCGGTTCATGGCGTAACACATCACTGCCCATCACGTCTATTTCGTCTTCTGCGATGTAGGGCGGGTTGCTCACAATCACATCGAACATTTCACCCAACACCGGCTCAAACAAATCGCCCACCCGAAAATCAATCGCCCCACTCTGGAGTTGATGGGCATTCTCCTCGGCCACCACCAAGGCAGCTGGTGAAAGATCAGTAGCTGTAACGTTTAACGTGGGACACTCTAATTTCAATGTCACCGCAATGGCCCCACTCCCAGTACCGATATCGAGCACCTTGGCTGTTTTGGAGATATTTTCCTTTTGAATATGCTTCAAGACAGCTGATACCAGTAATTCTGTTTCTTGTCGCGGGATGAGGGTATCTGGTGTGACATGGAATGGGTAATGATAAAACCACGCGCGTCCAGTCAGATATTGATAGGGCCATTCTTCCTGGACGATTTTTTGCATAGCATCCCAATACTGCATGCGCTCCGCCTCAGGAAAAGACTGGTTTTTCTTTACGATCCAATCAGTCAAGGTCCACTCGTTTACGTCCATCAAATAACGTTCAGCCATCTCTCCCTCGCGTCCTGCCTCTTTTAAAAAAGCAGAAGCCTGCTTGACGACGGCTTGATACGTCACATTTTCAGGCTTCCGCTGTGGTTGTTTCTTAGATTTGGGTTTCATTGAGGGCCTCTAATTTGGACGTTTGGTCAGCGAGGATCAAGGCATCAATGATTTCATCGAGTTCACCGGCCATAATGCGGTCCAACTTCTGGATGGTGAGCCCTATGCGGTGATCCGTCACACGGTTTTGTGGGTAATTGTAGGTACGAATCCGTTCTGAACGATCCCCTGTCCCCACCAAGTTTTTACGTTCACTGTCGTATTCTTCTTGGTTCTGGGATTCATAGTAATCATACACCCGCGCGCGTAAAATCATCATCGCTTTTTCACGGTTTTGCTGCTGGGAGCGCTGATCCTGCATTGAAACGACAATCCCGGTCGGTTCGTGGGTCAAACGGACAGCTGAACTGGTTTTATTGATGTGCTGCCCACCTGCTCCACTCGAACGGAAAATATCAGTCCGAATATCATTCTCATCCAACTCGAAATCGATCGCTTCAAACTCGGGCATGACCGCAACAGTCGCTGTAGAGGTATGCACTCGCCCTTGGGATTCCGTCTTCGGTACGCGTTGCACCCGATGCGCCCCACTCTCATATTTCAATTTGGAGAAGACTTTATCGCCGGTGATCTGAACAATGATTTCCTTATAACCACCGATATCGTTCGGGCTCGCGGACACAACCTCCGTCCTCCATCCTTGATGTTCCGCATAACGGGTGTACATTTCAAACAAATCGCCCGCAAAAATCTGGGCTTCATCTCCACCTGCAGCACCGCGGATTTCCATGATGATGTTCTTGTCATCGTTTGGATCGGTTGGGATCATCAATAGCTTAATCTTTTCTTCGAGTTCTTCCTCTTCCAATTCAAGCTCCGACAGTTCCATTTTCGCCATTTCCAGCATTTCCGCGTCGGACGTTTCACCAATAATTTCCTTGGCACCGGCGATCTGTTCCTTCACATCACGGTAATGGTTAAAAGCTTCTACTTTAGGACGTAGATCGGCCTCTTCCTTGGATAACTGACGGAAGCGCTTGGTATCATTGATCACATCAGGGTCACTCAGTAGTTCTGCTAATTCGCGATACCGTGCAATAAAGGTATCAATTTGTTGATCGATATCTAACATGACTAGGATTCCTCCGTTTCATTGGCTAAGTCTTGGAGTGGGGGATGATAGTAGTGCTTGCGGCAAACGGGATAATACGATTCGTTCCCGCCAATTTGAATCTGCTCTCCTTCATAGACGGGTTTGCCGTCATTCACACGCAGATTCATGATCGCTTTCTTGCCACAAAACCAGCAGATCGTCTTCACTTCTTCAATCTTTTCAGCGAGCGTCAGGAGCGCTTTGGATCCTTCAAAGAGTTCATTTTGAAAATCATTCTTCAGGCCGAATGCCATCACGGGAATATTGAGTTCATCGACAATCCGCGCACAGGCTTCAATGTGGTATTTCAACAGGAACTGCGCCTCATCGATCAACACACAATAAACCCGTTCCTCTTCATTGGCCTCTTTCACCACTTGGAAGAGGTCTGTTTCTTCATCAATTGCGAGCGCCTTTCGATTCTCACCGACACGACTCTCCACCCGACCATAACCGCTTCTCGTATCCATCGCACTCGTCATGACCAGCACGCGTTTATGTTGCTCTTCATAATTATGGGCGACTTTGATAATCTCAAATGACTTACCACTATTCATAGCGCCATAGCGAAAGAACAGTTGCGCCATACCCCATCATCCTCTCCATTCCCTCGTTTTCCACAATTATTAATCTTAGACGTCAGAAACAGTCATGTCAATTGGCTTCTCGTCAGAAATACACCGGCCTCTCCTATCTGACGAAAGAACCACTCTATTTACTGGAAAGCAGAAGCTATAAAGAACGGCTGTATTTACTAGCACGCAGGACTTAGAGAGAATCACTATGCTTGCTAAAATGAAAGACTTAAAAAAACTGCTGCATGCCTTGAAAGTGGGAATAAATGCTGAGGCTTCCTTGGATTTAGCGATTATGAAGGATAAGTGCTCTATCCGTTCATCCATAAAAGTTAGTGAATCCTAAAGAAAGCGTCGATATATGCCACCTGCCTAAAAATATGCTAAAATGACCGATAGCAATTTTATGTCTGATAATGAAAAAAATAATACGACCCGCTTTGTGAGAGCGATCGGAAGGAGTTTACGCATGAGTATTAGAGGAAGTCTCGTCAAAGGCATTGCGAAAACCTCACAAACCTTACTCAAAATATTAACCAGTGGCGGATCCAGTTTTCCCGGCAAACTCGCTAAAAAACTAGATCCACGCATTCTCGGGGAATTAGCGAAGGATTATGATGTTGTGATTATTACCGGTACCAATGGAAAGACGATGACGACTTCCTTGACCGTGAATATCCTCAGACAACATTACCCACACGTCCTCACCAATGATACCGGATCAAACCTCGAACAGGGGATTCTTTCCACCTTCATCGGGGACAAGAAGCCCAAACATGAGCGCGCCCTCGCCGTACTAGAGGTCGATGAAGCGTCCGTGCGTCACGTGACCGAGTACATCCAACCAAAATTGATTGTTGCCACGAATATTTTCCGCGATCAGATGGACCGTTATGGCGAGATTTATACCATTTACGATTTTATCCGTGAAGGGGCCGAGAAATCACCACAAACGCCACTCTTGATGAATGGCGATGCACCAATCTTTTCATCGGAGGAAACGTCCAATCCCCGTCTCTATTTTGGCTTTGGTAATCAGGATCAAACCACGGATAAGATGGCCCATTACAATACCGATAATGTGCTCTGCCCAGTGTGTGATCATCTCCTCCACTATCATATGATCACCTACAGTAACTTAGGAGATTACTTCTGCCCTAACTGTGGGTTCCATCGTCCAGACCTAGCCTATGCGGTGACGAGTGTCGACCACTTAACACCGGATTCCGCTTCATTCACATTGGACAATGAGCCTTTCGACATTCCGGTAGCGGGTATCTACAACATCTATAATGCCCTCGCTGCCTATGCAATTGCCAGATTCTTCGATGTACCCGTTCCTGAAATCAGACAGGGGTTTGAAACCTCTGCGCGCGTGTTTGGGCGCCAGGAAGTGCTCCAAATTGCAGGTAAACAGGTACGGATCAATCTCATCAAAAATCCGGTGGGGTTCAATCAGATCGTGGATATTGTCTCCCTCCAATCTAAACCCTTTACCCTCGTGACCCTCCTCAACGACCGGCCAGCAGATGGGCAGGATGTCAGTTGGATCTGGGATGGCAATTTCGAAGCGCTCGCCCAGATAACAAATAACGAGTATCAGATTATCGGCGGTCTCCGTGTGAAAGAATTACGGCAGCGAATGATTGTGGCCGGTTTTTCAGCAGACAAGTTACAGGTGGAGTCAGACCTCTCAGGCGTGATTCAAGCCATTAAAGACGCCCAAACACCAACCGTGAATGTCCTCACCACCTACACCGCCATGCTTGATCTGCGCAAAGCCCTCCAGGAACAAGGCATAGTAAAGGAGCGAATGCACGCATGATATTAAAAATTTGTCATCTCTATGGCAATTTGATGAATACCTATGGAGATAATGGAAACCTCTTGATGCTACAATATCTCGCCAAGGAAAAAGGCAACGACATCGAAACCACCCTCGTGTCTTTAGAGGAGCCATTTGATCCCAATCAATATGACCTCGTATTCTTCGGTGGTGGACAGGATTATGAACAAAAAATCGTCGCTAAAGACCTCAAGCAAAAAGCATCCGCACTCCGGGACTACATAGAACAGGATGGCGTGATGGTGGCTATCTGTGGTGGCTATCAATTACTTGGCGACCATTATACGACAACGAAAGGCGAAACCTTCGCTGGGATTCAAGCGATCGATTACTATTCCGATAGCCAATCGGAGCGTTTAGTGGGCGATTTAACGACCTACAACGAACGCTTCAATCTCACTTTAGAGGGGTATGAGAATCACGCCGGACGGACCTACCTCGGCAGTGGCGTCGAACCACTCGGAAAAGTCCTCGCTGGCTACGGCAACAATGGCCAGGACCAGAGCGAAGGTGCGATGTATCATAATACCTTCTGTTCCTATTTCCACGGGCCACTCCTCGTCAGAAACCCAAAACTCGGTGCAAAAATCATTGATCTTGCCATGGAAAATCATCAAGGAAAACGTTAACCCATTCATATATAAACCAAAAAGCATCCGCTTTCCCCCCCACTTGACTTTGAAACGACAAATGGGAGGGCGCGGATGCTTTTCGTATACATTCCTTTAAATGTTATTGGGTAAATTGAGCGTTGTAGAGTTTGTAGTAAGCCCCTTGTTTGACCATGAGTTCATCTTGATTTCCGATTTCTACGACATCCCCATGATTCAATACCAAAATCTTATCTGCATCATGAATCGTACTCAACCGGTGCGCAATCACGAAGGATGTACGCCCACCTTTGAGTTCATCCATCGCTTGTTGAATCAAAGTTTCGGTCCGGGTATCAATGCTGGAAGTGGCCTCATCCAAAATCAAAATTTCTGGATCCGCCATCAACGCCCGTGCAATCGTAATCAGCTGACGTTGCCCTTGAGAGATGTTTGAGGCATCTTCATTGGCGATCGTATCGTATCCCTCTGGCAGTTTGGAGACAAATTGATCGACGTTCGCAATCTCTGCAACTTCACGCACCCGTTCATCGGAAACTTCCTGCCCGGGACGTGCCCCGTAGCGGATATTATCGGCAATCGTTCCATTAAACAGCCACGTATCCTGGAGCACCATGCCAAAATGATTCCGCACATCTTGCCGGGAGTAGTCACGAATATCCTTTCCATTGATCTTGATACTGCCACCACTCACCTCATAGAAGCGTTCCAGCAAGTTGATCAGGGTTGTCTTCCCAGCACCAGTTGGCCCGACAATCGCCACGGTTTCGCCCGGATTGACATCCAGGTTAAAGTCCGTCATCAATAAGTTTTCCTTACCTGGTTCATAGCCAAATTTCACATGATCAAAACTCACCAAATGATCCGTTTCTTCAATTGATAAATCGCTCTTCGTTTCTTCCATTTCCTCAATGTCCAAAAACTCAAAGACACGTTCAGCAGAGGCAATCGTGGACTGAAGCATATTTACCATGTTAGCGGTCTGCTTCAACGGCTCAGATACCATATTGGCGTATTGAAGCATCGCCTGTGTATTCCCGATCGTAAGTCGCCCTTGGGATACTTGGAAAATCCCAAACAAGGAGACCAGGATGTACACAAAGTTCTTCGCCAAGTTCATCGTCGGCATCAAAATACCGGACAAGAATTGGGCTTTCCAGGCAGCCTGGTAGTATTCATGACTCTTCTGGCTGAAACCGTCAATCTTATAGTCTTCTTGGTTGAAGGTTTTGTTTTCAATTTGACCAGCGAAATTTTCCTCAATCAAACTGTTTAATTCCCCCTGCGCGCGTTGCTGGTCCCCAAATAAACGCTGGGAACGAGGTGCGATGAAGCCAACCATGATTAAACTGATTGGAATCACCAAGAAAGCGACCAAACTCAGCTGCCAATCGATCGACAGCATGATCGCAACCACCCCGACGAACTCAATCACAGACATCATAATCTGAACAATCATCTGCTGCAAGGTCCGTCCAATATTTTCGATATCGTTGACAGCACGGCTCATGATTTCACCGTGGGGAGTAGAGTCGACGAAACTGATCGGGACGCGGTTTAATTTATCGCGCATATCTTGACGCAACCGAAACACCACGCGCTGGGCTGCATTACTCATTGTATATTGCTGCAAGTAACGGAAGAGCGCACTGAACGCACTCAATAAGAGAAAGAGAATCGCCACATGCTTCAATGCACCAAAGTCGATCTCATATCCATTTCCCTTGAGGCCTTGTCTCACCCCATCTGTGATAATCGTCGTCCCACGTCCTAACACTTGTGGGCCGATAATTTGGAGGACACTCGCAATAATTGCAAAGACAAACACCAACAAAAAGCTCCACTTGTAGTAGCCCATGTAACGGATCAAGCGTTTGACTGTGGGCCATGCTTGTTTCGGTTTACGGCGATAAGAAGCGGTCTCTAGTGTTTTTTTGTTATTTTGATGCTCACTCATTATCGCTCATTCCTTTCAATTGAGATTCGACAATTTCACGATAAACCGTGCTTTCTTTCATCAAGGTCTCGTGATTGCCGTAGCCTGCCACCGTGCCATTATCGAGAACAAGAATCTTATCCGCATGCATCACGGCACTAGCTTTTTGACTGATGTAGATTTGCGTATGTTCGCCCATCTCCTCTGACAGGGCTCGGCGCAATTTTGCGTCCGTATTCGCATCCAACGCGGAGAAGGAGTCATCGAACATGTACAAGGTTGTCTGTTTGACTAACGCCCGGGCAATGCTCAAGCGCTGTTTCTGACCCCCGGAGAAGTTACTCCCGCCTTGTTCCACGCGGGCATCGAGGCCGTCTTCCAACTCACCAACAAATTCTGTGGCTTGGGCAATATCTAATGCCTTCCACATTTCTTCGTCCGTGGCATGCTCGTTCCCATATTGGAGGTTGCTCTTGATTGTCCCGCTAAAGAGATTGGCTTTCTGAGGAACATAGCCAACGATTTCCCGCAGATTCTTCAGCTCGTAGTCCTTAATATCCTGCCCGTTAATCGTGATGTCTCCCTCTGTCCGGTCATAAAAGCGCAAAATCAAATTCGCAATTGTGGTCTTCCCAGAACCGGTCCCTCCGATAATCCCGAGCGTTTCACCCGGCTTCACTGTAAAGGAAATATCTGAAATCACCGGATCATCCGCGCCCGGATATTGGTAGGCGACATGATCGAATGTGACAGTGGTGGGCTCCTCTAATTGCTTCGTCACTGGATGTTCGATATTATGAATCGTATTTTCCTTGTCTAATACTTCAAAGACCCGCTGAGAAGACACAGACGCTCGCGGTACTAAGATGAACATCTGAGCAAGCGCCATGAAGGAGAACATAATAATCGCAGTGAAAGTTGTAAAGGCCACAATCGAACCGACTTGGATCGTTTCGGTGCTGACTAATTGACCCCCACGCCATACAATCAGCATATTGGTGAGGGAGAGAATCCCAACCAAGGTAGGAAACAAGAGTGCTACTCGGATTTGTGCCGAAATCGCCGTATGTAGAAAGTCGGCGTTGGCTTCTTCAAAACGATTGGCTTCAAATTCGTCGCGATTGAAGGCACGGACAACCCGCACCCCTGTTAAACCTTCACGGAAAATCAGGTTAATCTGATCCAATTTCCCTTGCATGGAGCGAAAAAGTGGACTGGCTGCTCGCATCACAAAGACAATCGCCACCACTAGAATGGGGATCGTAAATAGATAAACCATGCTCAGTTCCGGGCTGGTGCGATAAGCCATCACCACCGCCGACACGAGCATCGCCGGTGCCAGTAACATAAATCGAAGCACTGCCACCATGGTCATTTCAATCTGCTGCACGTCGCTGGAAGCACGCGTAATCAGAGACGCCGATCCGAAATCCTCGAAACTATCTTTGGAGAAATGGAGGACCTGGCTATATAATTCATTTCGGATTTGACGCCCCAGATTTTGTGAAGCGCGAGCGGCAATAAATACATTAAAAATAGCGCTCATAACGATTAACACGGTCACAATGAGCATGCGTCCCCCCGTGGATAAGGCCGACGCCACATCGCCTTGTTTAACCCCAACATCGATAATTTGAGCCGTCAATGTCGGTAAATATAATTCAAAAGCTCCCTGCATAAAAGCAAACACCATACAGAGAACAATGCTCCACAGTGGGATACGTTTAATCATTCGTATCATTGAACGCTCCTCCTTTCTATTTTTCCTTCATTATTTCCGTTCTCATTTTCAAAAAGAACACGCCCTCTATAAAAGGCATTACTACTATTATAGCCCTATTAATAAAGATGAAAAGCTAAGCGCCTTACGTTTACGCTTTCATTTCAAAACCAGAATGAAAATAAGCCTTTCTTTCCATAAACATCTCCCCTTTATACGCAAAAACGAGCGCAGAGAAAAGCCCTCCACGCTCGTTTATTCCACTACCAGATGAGAAAAGTGATGATTATTGATCCGCATCCGTGTCATCCATTTGAGGGGTCCCACTCGGTGAATTGTTCACATCGAGCGGGGCACTCAAATCGTCAGCCTCATATAATCCTGACACACTCCGGTACCAATTGAAGATGTAGAAGAAGACCACCTTGACGACAGCATAGATGGGAATCACAAACACGATCCCTGCAACACCCCACATATCTCCTGCCGCAATCAACAACAACATGATCGTCACAGGGTGGATGTTCAAGTTTGATCCCAATACGAGTGGCGATACCAACCGACTCTCTAAGGTCTGCTCCACCGCAAACACCATCAGGACTTGAACAAATTTCCATGGGCTATGGACAATCCCTACGATCAGGGCTGGAATCATTGCCAAGAATGACCCCACGTAAGGAATCACATTGAGGATCCCCGCCGCAAAACCGATAATTAACCCGTAATCCAGATCAATCACTTCATAACCGATAATAAACATGATTGCCACCGCAACAGCAACGAGAATTTGACCTCTGACGTATGCGGCAATCTGCGCATTCATATCGCTCAGCATCTGGAGCGTTTTTTCTCGGATGGCACTCGGGATGAACACAGCGAGATTCTCTTTAAACTTATGCCCATCCTTCAACATGTAGAAGAGAAGAATCGGTGCCGTCACAATCGCAATCATGACCCGCGCGACGATCCCAATAATCGAGGTGAGGCTGTTGACCGTCGAATTGAAGAATTGTCCCCAGTTCCAGTTGATGCTTTCGAGATAATCGAGGAAGTGTTCCAGATTAAATTGTAAATCAGTAATCCACTTAGATGGAATCCAATAGGCAATTTGGTCTTGATACTGGTACCAGATCGTATTCCAGTTCGAGAAGAAACGTTTGGCTTCATGAACGACACTTGGAATCCACAAAACGAAGAGAACGATGAAGATCACTAATAACAAAAGGACAATCCAAGCGCCCCATTTACGCGAGAGATTATGTTTCTCCAAGCGGTTCACGATCGGGACCGTCAAATAATAGAGCACCCCAGCGAGGATAATCGGTAACATCACCGTCTGCAGAAACTGCCAGACGGGATTGAGAAACGCCCCCAATTGCCGGAGTAGAAGAATCAAAATGCAGACAAGAATCGCTCCGAGAATCACCAAGATGTAGCGGCTGTTCATGAAGGAGGCAAAGGTCTTCGTTAAAGTTCCTTTGTCACGTCGATTCTCCGGTTGGCGGGTGGCTTTCTTTGCTGGTTCATTTTTATTTAACACGGTCCTCACCTCTCTATGCCTCCTATTCTCAACTAGTTCTCTCTGCAATGCAAGCGCCCTTCTCGCTTTTTTAGAAATCCTCATTTTTTGTGGGAAAGGAAGGATCCCACACCCCCCTCCTACCTCCAAACTTTGTTACAATAGGGGCAGTCAATCACATTGCTATGTAGAAAGGATCCTGTTTTTTGGAAACGATTTATCTCGGCGGTTATACCCGTCAAACCAACCAAGGTCTCCATACCCTTACCCTCGATGATAATGGGACAGTCGCTGACACAAAACTTATCATTGAAGAAGTGAATCCGACCTATTTTGCCGTTTCATCGGATGAGCAGCACATCTACACCCTCACAGAAAAAGACGGTCACGCAGGGGTGGCGCATTATCAAAAAGAAGATAATCAATTTGTCGAAGTGGGACGTGTAAGCTTCCTCACTGCGAATGGCTGTTATCTCTCACTCGCAGAAGAAGATCAACTGCTCTTCACAGCGAACTACCACGAAGGCAAACTCGCAGTGATCAAGATCGAAGCAGATGGTGCATTAACACTGATGAATATTACCTCACACGTGGGCCATGGTCCGCACGAAAATCAAGACCGCCCGCACTGCCATTTCTTAGCGCCAACGCCCGATGGAAAATATCTCCTCTCCTGTGATTTAGGAACGGATGCAGTGACGACCTATGCCTTGACCGATGATTATAATTTGCAAAAAGTCGATAACTACCAAACGGAACCTGGCAGTGGTGCACGTCATTTGGCCTTCCATCCAACATTACCGATTGTTTATTTAATCAGTGAATTATCCTACACGGTGGATATCCTTAAATATCAAAATGGGTCCTTATCACCGGTCGATCGCGTCGCCACGCTTGAATCAGTCGAGAGCTTCAACAGTTCCTCTGCGATTCACGTATCCAGTGATGGCAAATTTGTCTATGTCTCTAACCGTGGCAGTAACACCCTCTCTGTCCTCGAAATTTCAGATCAGGGACAGCATTTAACCTTGATTCAAACCATCGCTTCTGGTGGTGACTTCCCACGTGATTTCAACTTCAATCACGATGAATCACTCCTGATCGTTGGACACCAAAAAGATGATGTGATTACCTTCTTCAAACGAGACGCTAAAACCGGTCAGTTGGAGAAACTCCCACAAACCGCCTCTGTCTCAGAGATTGTTTGCGTCCAAACCGTTTAATCATTAACCCAAAAAAACGGCCGCAACACCCAGTGATTGGCTGAGTGTTGTGGTCGCTTTTTAGTATCCATATTTGGTTATTTATGCTCCTGTTGGTTTTTCTGCTTGAACATCAGCGTGTCCGACGATTTCATTCGCGTGTACTCGAACTGGATCAGCGGTACTTAAGTCTTCCACGCGATCCATTGAAGTAATGCAGACGATCACAATCGGGTCTTTGCCTGCTTGTTTGAGCTGTTCGAGATCCATTTCCGCAAGCAAGGTACCATGTTGCACTTCTTGGCCTTCCATGACATGAATGGTGAACGGTGCGCCGTCCAACTCAACCGTGTGTAACCCCATATGTACCATTACTTCTAAGCCTGAGTTGGTGCGCAGTGTGATCGCATGCTTCTTGGGAAAGACGCAGAGGATGGTTCCACTAACCGGACTGTGTACCTGTTGGGCAGTTGGATTCACCGCAAAGCCGTCTCCAATCATTTTATGGCTGAACGCTTCATCATTAACGGCTGTCATTGGAATCAATTGACCATCCACAGGTGCATATAATTCTACCGGTAATACTTCGGGAGTGTCACCTTGACGCTTGAGGAAATCTAACATATCAAACTCCTTTTTTATTTTGTCACCATTTCATTGCCACACGTACGCTAAGATAGCGACGCGTTCACTATCTATTTGAGCGGTCAATCAACAACAACTACTCGATTGTCGTTGTCATTTTGACCTTGCACATCATACTCCTTTTTATGGAGTGAATCAATATTATTGCCAATAAGTAAAAATTAAAAGTTATAGAAAGTCCATGATTGATTTGTCCAGTTTAGATACACACTGAAAAACTACTAAATCCTTAAAAATCCCCAAATGGTACTGTCAATCCCTTTAAAATCAAGTATACTCAGTCATGAAACAAATTTGGAAAGGAATTTATTATGCTAGAAATTATAAAAATTATCTTTTACGGCATTATTGAAGGGATTACCGAGTGGCTCCCGATCAGTAGTACCGGGCATTTGATTTTAATTGAAGACTTTATGCATCTGTCTTTGCGGGCGGAATTCTTGGAGATCTTCCGCGTGGTCATTCAGCTCGGTGCGATTTTAGCGGTTGTTTTGATCTACTTCGAGCGATTGAACCCATTCAGCGGCCGAAAGAATGGTGAACAGAAGAAGCAAACCTGGGAAACCTGGATTAAGGTGATCATCGGCTGTATTCCGGCAGGGCTTCTCGGGGTCCTGCTCGATGACTGGATGGACGCACATCTGATGAACTGGTTCGTCGTCTCCCTAGCATTAATTGTTTATGGGGTCGCATTCATCTGGATTGAGAACCGTAACGCGCATCAGACGCCGGTTGTGGAATCAATGTCTTCCCTCTCTCTTCCAAAAGCAATCCAGATTGGGCTCTTCCAAGCGCTCTCGTTAGTGCCAGGGACGTCGCGCTCAGGATCCTCCATTCTCGGTGGGATCTTGATGGGTGCTTCACGTCCGGTTGCAACTGATTTCAGTTTCTTCATGAGCATCCCAATTATGTTTGGGGCGAGCGGCTATAAATTACTCAAAGGACTCAAAGAAGGATTCCGCTTTACCGGCTATGAATTCTTCCTCCTCGTATTAGGGATGGTTGTGGCCTTCCTCGTATCCCTCGTTGTGATCAAGTTCTTGCTGCGCTATGTTCAAACCAACGACTTCAAACCGTTTGGCTGGTATCGGATTATCTTGGGCATTCTCGTGATTCTCTGGTTTACCCGGGCATGGCTTTGGAAAGTAGTGTTGATCCTCGTAATTCTCGCTGCCTTAGCATATGGAGTCTTCTACTTCTACAAGCGCCAGTCCGATCGCTCTGAATAACGATCATTCAAAGGCACAATAAAACCACTCAGCTTGATTTTTCCTCTTATTGGTGTAATCAGGGTGAGTGGTTTTTGCGTTTTCTTTTATTTAATGGAGTGAGAGTGGCGATAACAACTTAATGCGTTTCAGTCACACTGTTATTCGTTCTCAGCTCTGAGGACGAGTTCAACAAGGGCGTCCACCGGCAATTTCCCGATATTATCCTCATAATGACCGACCTCGAATCCTTTGGTAATCCCGTCACGGTCGAAAGATTGTCCAACCATTGCTTCATCAACGACTGCAGGATTGCCGAAACTCATGTCGCCGTATGTCTTAAAGGCAGATATCTTACCTTCCTTCACGCTGAAGTTAAAAGCCACAGTCCCCACACCGACGAAATAATCGCGTTCATAATGGTCAAACCCAGGATTCTTCCCGAAGTTCCAAGCGTCCGTCCCATAATGGTTTTCGACCCGTTCGGTGATAATCTTCCAATCGTCTTCAGTGAGAACGTAGGTTTCGATGTCGTTGAGGTCATCGACTTCAAAGATCCGTTTCAATAATTCTTGGCGGAATTCTTCGGAGGTCATTTCATTGAATGGTGCTGGCAAGAGTGGTTTCAAGTTGGTGACACGTTTAGCCACGGATTGAATGCCCTTTGTCGCTAATTTGGCCTTGTTTGGCGTGAGGACTTTGCCGGCTTGATCGGTATCGAGGTCGAACATCAACGTCCCCCCAGAGATGACATTGTTGCCGATACGTGCGGTCGCCATCCCGGAGCATTTGAGGCCATTGACGGTAATATCGTTTCGCCCTTGCATTTCTACATTGTCCAATCCCATCGAACGAAGCGCTTTGATGATTGGTTCGGCATAGTAGCTGA
This sequence comes from Aerococcus sp., assembly GCA_030528285.1. Lineage (GTDB taxonomy): Bacteria > Bacillota > Bacilli > Lactobacillales > Aerococcaceae > Aerococcus. The sequence goes on from JAUMZE010000003.1 coordinate 41,065, forward strand.
AATCAGTCGCGTGGCTCGGGTCCCCGACATGGATATTTTCAAAAATCAAGTTGCCATAGTCGTGGTAAACGGCGCCCCCACCACTGGAACGACGAACAAGGGTAATATTGTTGTCTTCCAGATATTTCAGATTCACCTCATCATAGGCATTCTGGTTCCGCCCGATAATCACACTTGGCGCATTGATGTAGACAATGAAGCCGCGCCCTTCCAATGCGAGATCGTTCATCAGATAGTTATCCAATGACTGATTCACAATCGGATCGTACGGACTGAACTTGGGACGATTAGTATGGATATCAATTAAAAACATAGTTGCTTCCCTTCATTAGTGACAATAAAACGGTCTCATTCCCTTCTTATTGTAAAACTTATTCCCCACCAAAAGCAATACACTTCCTTATAATGAGCTAAAAAAGACAGCCTGCTGAGATTGAAGCAAACTGTCTAATGTATATCTCACATATTAAAATTCAGTTAGAAGCGGCGGTATTTCTTATAGTGGCTCTGTAATTGCGGAAGCCCGATGACGAGGTGGGCGATCACAAACCGCACCGGTGCCATGATCAAGTTCTGCGGCACGCGGGTCGCTAATAGGGCAAGGATTGGCGTCTGATACATAATATGAATCCATAGCGTTCCCAAAATAATATTAGAAATCAGTGTATTAAAGAAGATTGCTAAGGCAATGTGGTACCACTTGACCACGGGACGATGCATAAACAGCCCATAGATAAAACCACCTAGAAAGGCCGTAAATGTATAACCGATAAAGAAACCACCGTAATTCCCGAACATCATGCTCTTCAATAGATCGGTCCCCACACTCGCAATTCCAGCGATCCACGGCCCAAAGAAGAAACCTAATAAAACGTTAGGGAGGAAGGCGATCGAAATACGATTGGTCGGCCCTAGTTGGAGGGAAAACCGAGATAGAATGATATTGAGTGCCATAAATAAGGCAACCATGGTCATCTGCTGGACACTCAGGGGAAACTTTCGACGTGATAAATTCATTGAGGAACTCCTTTCAAATACTCAGAGTTCCACTTAACGGTGCAATGATCCAGTTAAGCGGATGCAACAGGTTACCGCAAAACACAGTGTTTCTTCGTCTGAGGACAACATCCCATCCCTCAGCACTTCACGCAGCCTGTTTACTCTTATCTTTCAACAACGTCCTCTATTGTAGTGCCCGCCCGTAAAAATGACAACTAATTTTTGATCTAAAAGTTAACCTGCGCTAGTGAAAGTGCTCCCACATAAATTTGGCAGGGATTTGATTCACCCCAGATTGCTGGGATCACCTCAAACTCACTGAATTCCATGTGTTGATAGAAGTGATTCGTTTGAGGGTTAAAAATCCCACCGCTTGCTCCTCTACGCTGACGCAATAAAATCATTGCATTTTGGCATCCACGATATAGTGCTCTCGACTCTCATCCAGCGCAAACCAATCCGTGAGATCTTTCAAAATCGCGCGAGAAATCTGCTCTTTCTCACTCAGATTCGTGATGCGTGTGATCTCCATCTGCTTTCCCCCTTTTCCATTAGTAAAAGCCATCCACTAACACTCGTCAAAAATAAGCAATGGCGGATGGCTTAACAAATCGTTGTTTATTATCCTAATAGCGACTGATACATCTGGATGTAGTCTTGGGCCGGTTGTTGCCAGCTGAAGTCTGTCGTCATCGCATGCTCAATCAATGCGTCCCAGATATCTTGACGTTCATGGTAGAGCCACATTGCGTAACGCAGGACATTGGCGAAATCAATACCGTCGAAATGCGCAAAGCTAAACCCGTTGCCGTCGCCACTGAATTGGTTATACGGCTGCACCGTATCGCGCAATCCCCCAATTTCATGCACCAGTGGCAAGGTGCCATACCGCATGGAGATCATTTGCGAGAGTCCACATGGTTCAAACGCACTCGGCATCAGGAAGAGATCACTCCCGGCATAGATCAGCTGTGCCAAATCGGTATCGAAATCGATGTACGCGCAGAAACGACCTGGATAGCGGTGTTCGAAGTAGCGGAACGCATTCTCAAAGACCGGATCCCCTGTCCCCAGTACCACAAATTGAGCGTCGGTGGTATTCAGGATTTCTTCTGCCTTCTCGCTGATCAGTTGCATGCCTTTTTGATCCGTCAGACGGGACACCACTCCTAACAGTGGCACAAATGGATTGACCTGGAGTCCCACCCGTTTTTGAAGAGCCGCTTTATTCTTTGCTTTGCCCTTCTTGAAAGTTTTGGTGTTGTAGTTCGCCGCAATGCGTGAGTCCGTTCGTGGGTTATTCTTCTCATAGTCAATCCCATTGATGATCCCACGAATCTTCATGTGGTTGGCGCGCAACACCCCATCGAGCCCGTCCCCAAACGCTGGGGTCTGGATTTCTCCGGCATAACTCGGACTCACCGTAGTAATCAGATCACTGAAATTCATGCCACCCTTGAGGAAGTTCACCATGTCGTTGTGCATGACGCCGTTCAGATGATACGTACTGAATCCTGTCCCGAAAACTTCTGGGAGGATCGATTTTTTCGCCCACCCTTGGAAACGAATGTTGTGGATGGTGAGGACTTTCCGGATATCACGATAGGCATCGATCCACGAATAGCGATCCACCAACAGCAGTGGAATCATAGCCGTCTGCCAGTCATTCACATGGATCAGATCCGGGATGAAATCGATCTGCTGCATCATTTCAATCACTGCTAAATCGAAGAAACCAAACCGCTCGCCATCGTCCTCATAGCCGTATAATCCGTCTGGCCGGTCGAAATAATCATGGTTATCAATGAAGTAATAGATCACGCCATCCATCTTTAACGTCTTCACACCTACATAGGCCTCACGCTGCCCCATAAATAGATAAAAATGGGTGATCTCTTCCACTTGTTCGGCGTATTGAACAGGCATAGAAGTGTAATATGGCATCACCACCCGCACGTCGACGCCTTGTTTTTTCAGTTCCTTGGGTAATGCACCAGCGACATCCCCGAGTCCGCCTGTTTTATAGAAGGGCGCGCATTCAGATGTTACGAATAGAGTCTTCATAGACGTACTCTCTTTCTTTTTTCTTGAAAAGCGGAGTCACTAACTCCCCTTCATCGTCTTTATGCAGTTTATCTAGGCTTTAATGGTTTCCCCTTTGCCGACAATGATTGGATTTTCAGGGACCCCAATTAAGGTCGCGCCTGGTTCAACGGTTACATTCTTATCTAATATCGCATAACGAATCGTTGCACCTTTTCCAATGTGGCAGTTTTGCCAGATGATGGAATGATCGATGCTGGCACCGGCTTCTACGCGAACTTTCCGACTGAGTTGTGAATGTACGACCTGGCCGAAAATCTCGCAGCCCGTCGCAATGTTAGCACTGCGCACTTCGGATCCACGCGCATAGTAGACAGGCACACCATTTTGTCCCTTGGTGAGGACTGGGATGGTTCCGTGCAGCAACTCCCCGAAATTCTCCGCCTCTAACATGGTCATGCTGGCGTTGAAGTAGGACTGGATGCTGTCAATATTGGCCACATAGCCCTTGTGTTCGAACCCTTTCACGGTGTAATCCTCGAGATAATGATCCACCACAACGTCGAGGGCGTCATTAATGTCTTCTGCTTCGGCACGGTCCAACATATCGAGCAGGAGATCGCTCTCAATCACCGTCATGTTCAAATCATAGAGCACCTCATTGCCGCGAATCGGTGTGACACCCTCTAAGAGTAAATCGGACACATTCCCCTCATCATCGAGCACCACCATGCGTTCATCTGGATGATATTCAATGAAGGAACGTGGCACACGGCTGTAGATCCGCACTGCTTTGAGGCCACTCTCTTCTAAGGATTCAATGATTTCCTTGAGGGAGACCATCGCAATGACTTTGGATCCGGCCACAAAGACATATTTCGCATTGGAATTCTTCACGAACGCACGGTGATCATCATAGAAGGCTCCCATGCGGCTCCCCGCTTCATAGAGAGCTCGTTTATGATCAACCTGAGAGAAGGTAAAAATCCCACCACTGTAGGTATCGAGATTCCACGGTTTTCCGCTCCGGATATGGTCATAAACACTACGCCCCGAACGACTGATGAATAGAGCAGCCGAGCGCGCACCGGCATAAGCAATATTGGATAAGTTGAAGTCCAATAACCGATAGCGACTTGCGAATGGCATCATTGCGAGTGGACGTTCAGCGGTCAATGGTTGGAGTTGTTGGTCTGGTTCGGTTAAGTTTAAGATCGCGCATACTTTTGATTTTTTCATGATTATTCGCCTCCGATAACTTCATCGTAACCCACTACTTTAATGTCATCTGGCGTTCCGATCACTTCGCTATTATCACTCATCTCGGCATTTTCACCAATAATGGCATATTCGACGCGCACATTATGTCCCAGTTTCGCCCCGGACATCAAGACGCTCGATGTGACGCGCGTATTCTTCCCTATCAATACGCTCTCACTGAGAACAGAGTGGGTGACGATCCCACGAATAATCGCCCCATCACTGACGAGGGTGTCTTGTACATACCCTTCTGGCGCAATGAACTGTGGCGGAGTGGCGGTATTTCTCGTTACCACTGGCCAACTTGCATCACGAATGTTGAGTGGGTGATCTTGATCTAAGAATTCCATATTGGCTTCCCAGAGGCTTTGGATAGTTCCCACGTCTTTCCAGTAACCTTCAAACGCATACGCATAGAGACGTTCTTTATTTTCGAGATAGGCTGGAATCACATTCTTACCGAAGTCTTCCATGCCATCCGGATCACTCGTCAGGTACGCACGCAATTTCTTCCAGGTGAAGATGTAGATTCCCATCGACGCGAGATTGCTCTTTGGATATTCGGGTTTCTCTTCGAACTCCACAATCTTGTTGTCGTCATCGGTATTCATAATTCCAAACCGTGACGCTTCCTCCATGTCAACCGGTTTCACGGCCACGGTACAATCTGCATCATTTTCTTTGTGGAAGTCCAGCATCTTGTCGTAGTTCATCTTGTAAATATGGTCTCCAGAAAGAATCAGGACATATTCGGGGTTCACCGAATCGATGAAGTTGATGTTTTGATAAATCGCGTTTGCGGTCCCGTTGAACCATTTTTCGCCTTCATTACTGGAGTACGGTTGTAAAATATATGCCCCGCCGTTACCCACGTCTAAATCCCACGGTGCCCCCGTCCCGATATGGGTATTGAGGATCATTGGTTCATACTGGGTCATGACACCCACTGTGGTGACACCAGAGTTGGAGCAATTACTGAGTGCGAAGTCGATAATGCGATATTTACCACCAAATGGAACAGCCGGTTTCGCATTGGCTTGGGTTAATTTACCTAAACGTGTCCCTTTGCCTCCAGCCAGGACCATGCCAATCATTTCATTTTTCATCATAGACGAGAATAATTCTCGCTTCCCCCTTTCGCTATAACCAGTAACGGATCAAATTAGATCAGTGGTTCCATACCCTCCTAATTTATTATTTGCGCATTATTTTTTCTTACGATGATGCTGTTTTTTATGCTTTCTTTTCTTGGTGTTTCTGGCATCATTCGCTGACGTGCTTTCAGTCGTTTTTGTCTCAGCTTTAGCTTTTGGGGTGGCCGTTGTATCCACGTCTTTTGGTTCCAAGATAAACGTGCTCTCACCCGGCAAGGTTACAACCACGCTGTACGGTTGACGTTGGTGCGGGATATCTTCCGTGTGAAATTCTTCTACTTGGTGGTCCCACTTACCACCAAACTCGTTCATCTCGCTGTTCAATAAGACGCGATAAGTCCCTGGATATGGCACCCCAATGCGGTAGTGATCGCGTTCAACCGGTGTAAAGTTGAACAGGCAGATCGCTTTATCCGTCTTGTGCTCACCGTTCCGGATATAACCGATAATCGTCTGATCCGGATCATCCGCCTCAAGGAAGGTAATCCCATCCTGCGAGAGATCTTGATAATAGAATGCTGATTTTTCTTGGTAGAGATGATTAATTGTTTGGATATAATGATGATACTCACTGTTGTATTCACGTTCCAAACTATCCCATTCCAGTCCTTCATAGAACCGCCATTCCAGATAGACCCCAATTTCATTCCCCATAAAGGTCAATTTCTTCCCAGGATAGGTCATCTTGTAACCGGAGAGCACCCGGAGATTCGCAAATTGATTGTATCGTGATTCGCCCGGCATCCGTCCGAGAATGGAGTGTTTGCCGTGAACCACCTCATCGTGTGAGAATGGCAGGACATAATGCTCACTGAACATGTACATGAAAGTAAAAGTAATCCGGCGATAGTTGTATGAGCGATAAATTGGATCCAAGGAGAAGAATTCCAGCGTATCGTTCATCCAACCCATGTTCCATTTATAATCGAACCCTAAGCCACCCTCTTTGACAGGTTTTGTAACCCCTTCAAAGACTGAACTCTCTTCCGCAATCATTAGGAGGGAAGGGTCCCGTCCTTTTACCTCTTCGTTGAGACACTGGAGGAAGTCGATTCCTTCCAGATTCTTATTCGTGCCATAGCGGTTCGGTTTCCATGGGCCATCATCATAGTCGAGATAGAGCATGTTAGAAACGGCATCGATCCGCATCCCATCGAAATGGAAGTACTCTAACCAGAAGAGCGCGTTTGAAATGAGGAAACTGCGCACTTGTGGTTTTCCGAGGTCGAAATTAATCGTCCCCCAGCGGATATTACGGGCCCGGTCTGGATCCACATATTCATAGGTCGGCGTCCCATCATATAGCGCCAAAGAATCCGCATTCACAACGAAATGGCTCGGCACCCAGTCCACCAACACACCAATGCCTTCGTGGTGCGCGCGATTAATGAAACGCATCAACGGTTCAAAGTCGTGGTTGTAACGTCCCGCAATCGAGAAATAACCACTCGTCTGATACCCCCACGATGCATCAAGCGGGTGATCCGTCAGCGGCATGAATTCAATATGGGTGTAGCCCATCTTCTTCACATAAGGAATCAGTTCATCCGCTAATTCATCAAATGAATAGGCACTACCATCTGCATGTGTCCGCCATGAGGATTGATGTACCTCGTAGATCGAGAGGGCGTCGTGTTCGTAATTTCCTTTGTCTTTGCGTTGTTTAATCCAGTCCTGATCATCCCATTCATAGTCATATGGGAAATCCTGAATCACCGAAGCCGTCAGTGGTGGAATCTCAAACGCAAATGCGAACGGATCCTGCTTCCAATGAATGTTTCCAGATTGGTCTTCAATAGTAAATTTATACATATCCCATTGTTTGGCGTCCTTGGAGAATAATGTCCAAGCGCCTGTCTCTCCCACAGCCTCCATGGGTTCTGGCTGCCAATCGTTAAATTCACCGGCTAATCCGACTGATTTCGCATGGGGTGCCCAAACCGTAAAGCGATACCCCTCTTCCCCATTGAGGGTTGCTGGCTTTGCGCCGAGGAATTTCTCAGCCGCAAAATTCGTGCCGTGATTGAAAAAATACATGTTGTGCTCAATATTATCATATGTGAGTTTATCTCCCATTTGAGCCCCTCCCATTCACCTCATTACACAATCATTACTGCCTAAAGTATAACCATTTTGTGAAAAATTATCTATATCAGATCATAGATAAATTTAGTCAAAATGATTTCATTTATCTATAAAAGCGTTTACTTTATCTATAGATAGCGATCTATTTAAAATAAAGGGATGTCATTATCTCTATAATCACGAACAATCAGCTATTATATAAAGCGCTTACATTACTTTTTGTGAAAAAAGCGAGACGAATTTTGTCTCGCTTTCCCAGACAAGGGTGCCTACCGTTCACATCAATAGGCACCAAGCACTTCAAAGTCAATGCTCACTACTTCCTGTAGCCACTCAAAAAGTGTCGTGCTCTCTGTGACCTCACATAGCCTTATTGTTATGCTATGTTATGTCGCCTCATCGCACTCTTAGTATAACACTAGAAGTAAGTTAAGTTCAATATTTGATTGAGTGAAGGCATGTTCCAACAGGAAATTCATTATATTAATTGTGATAAACTGTGTGTAAACGTTTTATAGCCAGTTTTAGGAGGTATCGATAACTGTGGAAGTTTATATTTATGATGATGTCCAAACCGCTAGTGAAGCAGCTCTCGGTTATTACAAAGAAGCCCTCAAGGACGGCCCAAAAGTGTTCGGTTTGGCGACCGGTTCTACCCCAGAAAAGTTATACGAACAGATGGTAGCCTCTGATTTAGATTTCACGGAAAGTCTCTCCTTTAACCTGGACGAATACGTTGGTTTAGAGGCCTCTTATCCGCAAAGCTATCACTATTTCATGGATCAACATTTGTTCAACCATAAACCGTTCAAACACAATTACCTCTTGAATGGAGCAAACCTTGATGAAGAAGCGGAATGCTCCCAGTATGAAGCATTGCTCAAGGAACATCCGGTCGATTTACAATTACTCGGAATTGGCTGCAATGCCCACATCGGATTTAATGAACCGGGATCCTCCTTCGACAGTCACACACGGAAAATCGAACTCACCCCGTCCACGATCGAAGCCAACAGTCGCCTGTTTGATTCTCCTCGCGACGTGCCAAGTGCCGCCTACAGCATGGGAATTGGGTCCATCCTCAGAAGTCAACAGATCCTGCTCCTCGCATTCGGTGAAGACAAAGCGGCCGCAGTGAAAGCCATGGTTGAAGGCCCTGTGACAGAAGAAGCCCCTGCCAGTGTCCTCCAAACTCACGATCAGGTAGTTGTGATTCTCGATAAAGCCGCTGCGATCCAACTGACGCAAGACGAATAATCCTCACAAAATGAATCCATAAAAAAGAAGATCTTCTATCAAGGAACGTCCCACCTGTAGCATTCGGGTGTGCTCCTTTAATAGAAGATCTTCTTTTTCGTTTTATTTGTTTTAAATTAAATAGAAGTGTTGGAAAGCTTTCTTCAGGCCATCATTCAAAACGTCAGCGGTCACATAATCGGCCATGGCTTTGATTTCAGGACCGCCATTCCCCATCGCAACTCCCACATCCGCAAATTCGAGCATCGGGATATCTACCTTTGCATCCCCAAATGCTATGGTTTGTGCATCCACTGCGCCTGTATAATCAAGGAGTGCTTGAATGCCTGTTCGCTTATCGACATTAGGGAGCGCAATATCACCGAACAAAGCCGTCTCACCGACACCTCCCCACGTATTCACTGAGAAATCAGAGAAAATATCGACTGCTCGCTCATAATCTGCGTAGTCATCGAGGATAAAACTAATCTTGTTGACGTCATCGCGGTACAGAGCCTTCCCAAACTTCATCAGCGGAAAGGCTTGACGGACAGCATGTTCACCAAACTGACTGCCTTTCTGTTTGGCGTAGGCTTGCATGGTGGATTGGCCGCGCTCCTCAAAATGTTCACTGCCATAGAGTCCACTATTCGCCTCAAGGAAGAATTCCAACCCCTCTTGATGAAGCCAATCTACCATTTTTCTTTCATCTTCCGGCGCGATCGATTTGTGACGCACCACCGTATCGCCCACTTCGACATAGTTCCCATTGGCACCAATATAGCCGTCAAACCCGATCGACACAATCTCCTCATACATTTCCGCTTTGCTGCGCCCGGTTACCGTGCAGACAAAATGACCATTTGCTTGTGCCTGTTTGATCGCATCAATGGCGGACTGGGGCAAGCTATTATCGTAATCTACCAAAGTCCCATCGATATCTAAGAATACATAAGTCATCGAACTCCTCCTATCAATTAATATTTCTATTGTAGCATTGAGAAGGGTTACATGTCACAAGCAACCAGCACTCCCGCCATTTATCCATCGTTTGTTTTGATCAAGCAGCCTCCTTCTACCGGGTTTTGTTCCATTCAAAGTTTGTTAATTTTTTATCATGTTTCTCATAATGAGGGATTTTGGATTGACCTTTTTTGTTTTTCTGTAGTATGATTTGCGTGCTACTACTTTTAATAAAATCTGTCGTGAATGGAAACACACAGATAGCGCCAGGCTAATGGCACATCATTAGTGACGAGGACTGAATGCATCGAATTATTCGGCGGGTCATTCAGGGGCTGTACGGTCCAGAGGGATCTCAATAAAAGCAACATGTGCTAACAAAACGATTCCATGTATGTAGTAGCTCATTTTTAGAATGGGCTTTTTTCTCATGCAGTGAGAAAGGTCCCAAATTTTGGGAGGCATTTATTTATGTGTGGTATTGTTGGATACATTGGGCAGGATGCTGCTCAAGAGATTTTGTTACAAGGGTTGGAACGTTTGGAGTACCGCGGTTATGATTCTGCAGGGATCTATGTCGTGGACGAAGACGACCAAGGCCATCTGTTCCGCGAAAAAGGCCGGATCAGTCGCCTCAGAGAAGAAGTGGATATGACGATTCCTGCTCACATGGGAATTGGTCATACGCGTTGGGCAACGCATGGGGAACCAAGCGTGAGAAATGCCCACCCACATCAATCTAATAGCGGTCGTCTCACCCTCGTTCATAACGGGGTGATTGATAATTACCGCCAGCTCAAGGAAGACTATCTCTCTGAGGTGACATTCCAATCTGAAACCGACACCGAAGTCATTGTGAACCTGGTGGAACACTTCCTCAAAGCAGACGCACTCTCCACTGAGGATGCTTTTGCGAAAACCTTAAACATCCTGGAAGGTTCTTACGCGCTTGCGATGATCGATAATGAACAACCAGGTGTCATCTACGCTGCTAAACAAAAATCACCACTCTTGATTGGTGTGGGGGACGGTTTCCATACCGTGGTGTCCGATGCGATGGCTTCTATCAGTTTGACGGATGGTTACTTGGAGATCCATGACGGTGAAATGGTGATTTTGACTGCTGATAAGGCAACGATTAAAACCATTGCTGGTGAACCAATCACTCGTCAACCGTTCACAGCCCAAATCAATGCCGATGAACTCGACAAAGGTACTTATCCATTCTACATGCTGAAGGAAATTGATGAACAACCAGCTGCAATTCGGCGCATTATCCAATCCTATGAAAATGAAGATGGCGAACTTGCGGTGGACGATGCGATCATTGATGCGATTACTCAAAGTGACCGCATCTACATTATCGGCGCGGGGACCTCAATGCATGCGGGACTTGTGGGAGCAACTCTCATTGAGAAACTCGCGCACATTCCAGTCGAGGTGCATGTATCCTCTGAGTTTGCCTATAACCAACCATTATTGAGTGAGAAACCATTCTTTATCTATCTCTCACAGTCCGGTGAGACGGCCGACTCACGCCAGGTATTGGTTCACACGAATGAAGCCGGTTATCCAGCGCTCACCATTACCAACGTGCCAGGATCCACCCTCTCACGTGAAGCGGACTACACCTTGTTGTTGCATGCAGGTCCAGAAATTGCGGTTGCTTCTACCAAGGCATATACAGGACAAATTGCAGTGATGGCAGTACTCGCAGATGCGATGCGTCAACGCCTCCATCTCCCAGCAACGTTTAATATGAAACACTCCCTCAGTTTGGTTGCGAATGCCATGCAGACACTGATTGATGAAAAAGAAACGATTCATCAACTGGCAACAGACTACTTCATGCACCATGACTCTGCTTTCTATATCGGGCGTGGATTGGACTATGCGGTGAGTCGTGAAGCAGCTCTCAAACTCAAGGAAATCTCCTACATTCAAGCGGAAGGGTTCGCAGGTGGGGAATTGAAACATGGAACGATCTCTCTGATTGAAGACGGCACCCCTGTGATTGGGATTCTCACCCAGTCGAACACAGCCGCTCATACCCGCAGTAACCTGGAAGAGACGCGCTCACGTGGCTCTCACGTCATGACAATCGCTACCCAAGCCCTCGCCCACAAAGATGACACGATCATTTTGCCAGATGTGGAAGAAATGCTGGCTTCTCTCGTCGCCGTGGTTCCCGCTCAATTATTGGCGTACTACGCTTCCTTAGATCGCGGATTGGATGTTGATAAGCCAAGAAACTTAGCCAAAGCTGTGACAGTAGAATAATCATTAGTGGATAACAACTCAAAAGGCGACGTTACTTTTTCGGTAACGCCGCCTTTTTTGACGCGATCCCTATGCTTCTTTAGTAGCTTTTGCTTGGCACGCTGGACAGAGGCCAAACAGCTGAAAATGATGGTCATCAATCGCATAACCCGGTAATTGTTTCTGGTAGTATTCCATGGGACACATATGAATCGGTTTTGCTTGCCCGCAGGACGTACAGATGAAGTGATGGTGATGCCCCATTTTAGGATCGCAGTGTTTTCGAAATACCATTTCTCCATTCACTTCACCCTCTTCTAGAAAATGCTTATCCACGAATAGTTTTAGGTTCCGATAGATCGTATCAAAACTCATTTTGGGATAATCTTTTTTGATTTCATGTTGGACTTCCTTCGCTGAGAAATAGCGCTCAGTCTCATGATCAAATATCGCGAGAAGGTCCGCCCGACGCTGGGTATATTTGTACCCATCCTCATTCAGTTGTGCCATGGATGTTTCAACAAAATCACTCATTGTTCTTCGTTCCTCCTCCTGTTGTCTCTCCTATTGTAACCTAAAATCCTGTATCCGTGTGCACGGCTCAACAGGATCTTAATAAGAATCCAATTATTTATAGTTACTATTAGTAAGTGGAAAGCAACTAGCTCTATCATACGCACCTGACTGCCTCAGGTCAACTGACAGGTTTTCATCGGCTCAATGGTTCATGCTATAATTGCTAAAAAGGAGTGATAGCGATGCCAGAAAATGAAAAATCCACTCTCGTTCCACCGACGAAACATTCGCTCGAAGCCAATAATGACGAAAAAAGCGAAGTCACCCTCCATTATGTACTCATTTCCGATGCGGCGGGACGACTGAACCAGAACTATCTCAACAGTGCGATTGCGCAGTTCCCGACTGTGCATTTCAAGATTGATGCCTATCCATTCGCACAGCACCCAGAACAACTGAGTCCGATCCTCTCTCAAGCCAAGGAGCAAGAGGCTGCAGTGATCGGGAGTTTCGTGAAACCAGAACTGGATGAGTATGCCCAGACTTTCTGTACTAAAAATAATCTGCGCTATCTAAGTTTAATGGGACCAATTGTGCATTCGATCGAGGAACAGTCCGGCGTTCAGGCCCTCAGAAAACCAGGCTCCAAAGAACCGCTCAATGACCGCTACTATAACCGGATTCGAGCGCTTGAATTCTCCGTTGCCAATGACGATGGTCGTCATCCGAACCAATTCAAGAAAGCAGATATTGTCCTTCTGGGGATCTCACGGACAAGTAAGACCCCGCTCAGTATCTACCTCGCCTTCCAAGGATTCAAGGTGGCAAACCTCCCACTCGTTCCGGAATCCACGCTCCCAGACGAGATTTATCAGATCGACCGCCGCAAGATTATCGGCCTCACCAATGATGTCAATGTCCTCAACAAATTCCGCAAAGAACGCTTGCGGGCATACGGCATTGAATTCGACGGAAAATACAATAATGATGACCGCATCGAAAAAGAACTCGACTATGCCAATCAAATCTATGATGAACTGAAATGCCCGGTCATCAATGTGGCTGAGCGCAGTATTGAAGAAACCGCAACCCTCATTGCAATGTTTATGGGGTTGGAATTTGACAGCATGAAACTCTAATGAAACAGAAAACGCGCGAACAAACAGTGGCTACCATTGCCTGCTGTCTGCTTCGCGCGCTTTTTCATGGGGTGCCTATCTATGGGGTCATCCCCAATTTGTTATTTCATCCAATCGGTTTGAGATTTGATGTCGTCCATGAGATGGTCATTATACTGCCCTTCTCTAAACATTGCGATCTCAAACCGATACGGGGGCTTCTTATGGCGTTTATTATCGTCATATTGTACCCACGGCGTCTCTAGGATTTTGGGGATGCCTTCTAATTGCGGATGATGGACCACCTTATTCAATGCGTCAAAGCCGATCGTCCCCTGCCCAATATTGGTGTGGCGATCCTTGTGACTGCCACGTTCATTCTTCGAGTCGTTCACGTGCACGACTTTCAAGCGGTCCAGTCCGACAATATGATCGAACGCATTCAACACCCCATCGAAATCCTGTTTGACATCATAACCCGCATCATTCATGTGGCAGGTATCCATCGTCACGGAGAGCGATTCATTATGGGTCACGCCAGAAATAATCTCTGCCAGCTGTTCAAAGGATGTGCCAATCTCAGAGCCCTTCCCTGCCATGGTTTCAATCGCAATTTGTGCTTGTTCCTGCCCAGTGAGGACTTCATTGAGACCTTTGACAAGGGTTTTGATACCGTCTTTAACGGAGGTTCCGACGTGTGAACCCGGATGGAACGTAATTTGCTTCGCTCCAATAGCTTCCGCGCGTTTGATTTCCTCGGCTAGAAATTCCACATAGAAACCAAAATTATCCATTTTATTCGGATTGGCGAGATTCACGATGTATGGAGCATGAATCACAATCGTTTCAATGCCCGTTTCTGCCATCAATTTATGGGCTTCCGAAATTCGGAGCTCCTCAATGGGTTTGCGCTTGGTATTTTGTGGGGCGCCCGTATAAATCATAAAGGCAGAACTCTTGTAGGAGGCAGCTTCTTCCACCGATCCTAGGAGCATCTTCTTGCCCTTCATTCCAACGTGCGATCCAATCAGCATCTTTTTTCCTCCTCGTTACAGTGATTCTTTGGCATAGTGCGCATGATGTGGCATCTGTTCAGCCGTTCTAATCACCCTCGCATTGATAACAGACGTCTCCGTGAAGAAATCCATGAAGTTCTCGTGATGCCGGGTAAAGAGAACCACCAGTCCGAGCAGATTGAGTTTGATCAACAGCATCTTCCCAATGCCTTCCCGTGCGAGACAGGTCATAAAGGATAATGTCTCCCCATCCAAAGACACGGTCCGTAAACCAAAGAGGGCTTTGCCAATGGTGTAACCGTTCGTAAAATAGGTAAACAAGGTAAAGTAGAGGATCGCGACAATATAACTGGCAACCGTCTCTGCCGCACTCCCTGTAAATATTGTGATCCCAATCACTGCTAAGAGATTCAAGAGAGTGTGCGTCAGGGCATTTACCATCAGGAAATCAACGAGGTAAGCCACTACGCGAATCCAAAATCCCGCAAATGCCCCACGTGGATAGTCACGCCAGATGGTGGTCACTTCAGTGGTATCCATGTCGAGGTCGTCATCATATTGGCTGCTGCGGAAGAAGGAGGGCTTGTGAAATGTGTCCTCTTCCGTTGTATGTACAGGGCGAACTACTGACTTTTTCTGACGCTCGGTCGTCTCATCCTGCGTTATCGTTTTATCCGGTTCTACGGATTGTTCATCCCCTGTTTTATCATCTGTGTGGTCGGCGTCATTCTCTGGTGTTGCTGCTTTCTTTTCTTGTTCTTCGAGTGTGCCTTGGTAAAGCGGCTGATCGAAATTCAGTTGGTCAAATTCGTCTTTTTTCTGTTCTTTGTCGTTCGCCATTACTGTGCACCTCCATAGATCGACCAGAATTCTGGATGACAGGATTTATCTAAGAGGGATTGAGCCGTTTGTGCATCACTGGTGAGGGTGTTATCTGTTCCCATCAAACGTTTCACGAGTGGCATCTGGGTGAAAAAGTCAACACATGATTGCCAGTTGTATTCGTCTAATGAGGTTTCTTCAACTTGGGCACCCTCTAACTCGTGGTCCTTCATCATCGCATCAATCACCGCATCTTGATCGCCAATCTCATCAATCAGGCCGTTTTCTTTGGCTTGTTTAGCACTGTAGACCCGACCATCTGCTAGTTTCTTCACGTCATCCGCCTTCATATGGCGTCCGTCTGCCACAATGTCCACGAAACGGTTGTAGGATTCATCGATCAACGACTGGAAGATCTTCTTATCTTCGTCAGAGGCATCTTTGAATGGCGCCCCCATATCTTTTTGTTTTCCGCTCTTGTAGACGTCATATTTAATGCCGTGATCATCAAGGAATTTCTTGTAATTCATCGATTCCATAATCACTCCAATAGAACCTGTGAGTGTTTCGGAGTGGGCGTAGACTTTATCCGCTGCCATGGAAATCATGTAGGCCCCACTTGCTGCCGTTGATTTCATATTGACGTAGATAGGAATTTGTTTTTCTTCCTTCAGATTCTTGAGGGCTTGGTACATCTCGACACTCGCATAAGTTTCCCCACCCGGAGAATCAACGTCCAGGATCACGCCTTTCACGGTATTGTCGTCTTTGATTTTATCAATCGTCCTAAGTAACGCTGCCTGATCGTAACCAGACGTACTCGTGAATAATCCGCTCGCTGAGGAACTGGATTGAATTGTTCCTTCGATTGGGAGAACGACGATCTTCTTACTGGTATCCCCGGTACGAATAATATTATCGTCCACCTCATTCTTGAACATTTTGATCCGCGCTAAGGCATCTTCCTTCTGTTCAGCTCGGCGGCTCTCTCTGTTCACTGCCGTTACGCCACCCCCAATCAAGATGAGTAACCCAATAATAATCAATATCCAACGCTTTTGCTTCATCATGTAAACCCCTTTCCTAGTTATCGAACACTCTTTCTTGAGTATATCAAACATGATAACGATTCAATAATAAAAACGCTACCGATCAATAAAATAAAACATGCAGGCCCTGAACGATATCGTCTGTTCTGCCTGCACGTTCTGTGATTCAGCGCTTAAAAGGCTTCTAAATCCTTATATTTCTTTATTTGTCTTCGTCGAGGTTGATTGTCTGTAACCCCAAATCTGATAATTGGTTGTCGGAAACAGGTCCCGGTGCAGCAGTTAGCGGATCGAATGCACGCCCATTCTTAGGGAAGGCCATGACTTCACGAATGTTGTCTTCACCCGCGAGTAGCATGACTAAGCGGTCCAACCCGAGGGCACAACCGCCGTGTGGAGGGAAACCGTAATCCAATGCCCGCAATAAGAAACCAAATTGTTCTTCTGCACGTTCTTTGGTGAATCCGAGTGCCTTAAACATGCGCTCTTGGACATCACGTTCATGAATACGAATGGATCCGCCACCCACTTCATAACCGTTCAAGACAATATCGTATGCCGGTGCATGGACTTTACCAGGATCACTTTCTAAGAGATCGAGGTCTTTACGATAAGGCATGGTGAATGGGTGATGCATTGCGTTGAAACGTTTTTCGTCTTCGTCCCATTCGAGCAGTGGCCAGTCCACAATCCACAAAAAGTTGAATTGGTCTTTTGGCATGAGGTTGAGTTCACGACCAAATTTCAAACGGATTTCGGAGAGCGATTGGTTGACCACTTTGGCTTTGTCAGCAGCAAAAATCAAGATGTCCCCTGGTTCGGCATCCAAACGCGTCATCAATGGTTCTGGATTGTCGCGGAAGAATTTACCGATTGGACCGGTCAATCCTTCATTAGACACTTTGATCCAAGCGGCCCCTTTACCGCCAAACTGGGAAACAAAGTCCGCTAACCCATCCAAGTCTTTTCTGGAGTAATTGCCAGCAGCACCCTTAACATTGATTCCTTTGACGATCCCGCCATTTTCGATCGCCATGTTAAATACTTTGAAGGCATAGTTTGGTACTAAATCAGAAATATCAGTAAGTTCCATCCCAAAACGGGTATCCGGTTTATCCGTCCCATAGCGATCCATCGCCTCATTATAGGTCATCACTGGGAATGGGGCGGTGAAATGAATGTCCATGACTTTAGCCATGAGGTCCTTCAACATACCTTCTACGATGTCACGGATCTCTTCCTCTTCCAGGAAGGTGGTCTCCAAGTCGATCTGAGTAAATTCTGGTTGACGGTCCCCACGCAAATCTTCATCGCGGTAGCATTTTACGATTTGGTAGTAACGGTCAAACCCACTTGCCATCAACAACTGTTTGAAGAGCTGTGGAGATTGTGGCAGTGCGTAGAATTCGGTCTTGTGAAGGCGTGATGGTACGAGGAAGTCACGAGCCCCTTCTGGCGTCGATTTCGTCAAGTTTGGCGTTTCGATGTCGAAGAAGCCTTCATCATCGAGGTAACGACGTACTGCATGCGTCACGTTGGAGCGCAAGCGGAGATTTCGTTGCATTTTCTTCCGACGCAAATCAATGTAGCGGAATTCGAGGCGTTTGTCTTCGTTGACGTCGATTTCATCTTCTACTGGGAATGGTGGCGTTTTGGCACGGTTGAGGATGGTTAAGTCCTTCACCATAATTTCATAACGCCCGGTCTTCAATTTCGGGTTGATTTCAGCTTCGGTGCGATGAACGACTTCACCGGTCACTTCGATCACGAATTCAGAACGCAACTCTTCAGCCACATGGAACTCGTCACCCATGTTTTGTACGTTGAAGACGGCCTGTACTAAGCCTTCACGGTCGCGCATATCTACGAAGATCACACCACCGAGGTCACGGCGTTTTTGAACCCACCCTTTTAAGGTAACGACTTGGCCAACGAGGGCTTCATCAACTAATCCACAATAAGTTGTTCGTTTCATCTTATTCTCCTTCTACTAACATTGTGCGATAGATCTCAGCAAAATTATCTCTCAGTTCATTCAGTGGGAAGGTTTCTTGGTGAGCGGTCTTCAAGTTCTTCACAGTTGCCACTTTATTTTTGAGTTCTTCCTCACCGATCGTAATTGCTAATTCAGCTTCCCGTTTATCTGCTTCTTTGTATTGCTTCTTCGGTTTGCGGCCAAATACATCCTGGTCCACGCTGAAACCTTGTTGGCGTAGCTGTTGCATCAGAGGCATTGCGACTTCTTCTGCTTCTTCGCCAATCGTCACCATGAAGGCGTTCAATGGATTCGTTTGTGGTGCTTGGATGTTTTTCGCTTCCATCAGTAACAACAAGCGTTCCATCCCAACTGCGAAACCAAAACCAGAAACATCCACCTTACCATCTGAGAGTTCTTGCACGAGGCCGGTATAATTCCCACCCCCGCAGACGGTGGTTTTGGCACCGAAAACTGGATCTTCCGTCATCATTTCAAAAATAGTCTCTTGATAGTAATCCAACCCGCGAACCATATTTGGATCGATCACATATTCAATATTGAGCGCTTCCAGATACTTCTTCACCTTTTCAAAGCGCGCTTTGGATTCGTCCGAGAGATAGTCCAAAATTGATGGCGCATCGACTACAATCCGTTTGTCAGCTTCTTCCTTAGAGTCTAGGACACGCAACGGATTTTCGTGGAGACGACGCCGAGAATCCTCACTGAGCTCCTCCTCATAAGGGGTGAGATAATCAATCAACGCTTTACGGTAACGGAGCCGGCAATCGGTATCCCCTAATGAGTTAATCACCAGTTTCAGATCGGTAATGCCCACTGCTTTGAAGATGTCATGTGCCATAGCGATCGTCTCAACGTCAATCCAGGCGTCACTCCCGCCAAAGACCTCCACCCCTAATTGATGGAACTGACGCTGACGACCGCCTTGGGGACGTTCATAGCGGAACATTGGCCCCATGTAGTAGACTTTGTAGGGTTTCACGAACTCTGGGCCGTATAATTTATTTTCAATGTACGCGCGGACAATTGGTGCGGTGCCTTCTGGTCTCAGGGCAATCCGCCGTCCACCTTTGTCCTCGAAAACATACATTTCCTTCGTTACCACGTCCGTTGTTTCACCAACACCGCGGCTGAAGAGATCATAGCTCTCAAAAATTGGGGTGCGCATCTCGAAGAAGCGATAACGATCAAGAATTTCACGTGCCGTATCCTCCACAAAATGCCAATTAGCCACCGTTTCTGGTAAAATATCACTTGTGCCTTTTGGACGTTGAATCATTGGACTTCCTCCTCCTCATTCTTTCCTATGATGCGCAATTAAAGCGTCATATCACCCCATTGATAAGAATAAAAAAGTCCTCATCTCAAAAATGAGACAAGGACGATTGTATTCGTGGTACCACCTAGCTTTTGTTAGTTAGACTAACACTTTGGGCTAACGTGCGTGGGACGGGATAGCTTTGTACTATCCTCCTCCAGAGTGTCCAATGTAACGATTGCTTTGAGTGCTTGCACCATCCACTCTCGCTAACAAAGTCGTTCGTCCACTGCTCTCCTTCATCGGATTTCATCGCTAAATTGTTCAGCCACTACACTACCGAAAAATCCGCATAATGTCAATACATCCTCCAAATAAATTCGCTTGCATGGGCGATTGCAATCAAAAAAGTGTGCTGATGTCCCAAATCGTCCCTTTAAATGCAGGCTTTGGTTAGGAGGATTCATCTCCCCCTCTTCTCACTAAACCAAGTACATGGATCAATGCTCTGTCTCATTGGCCTTCATCGCACCCATCGACCTTATGACTTTCCTTGATTTTCCTAGAGAATCACGCATTCGCCTCTAATAATCTTTTATTTTCCATGGTATAATTCAAGTATTCATGGACAAGGAAGTGACGAGATGGCGCGTGACGATCATCCTGATAATAAACAAAAGCAGAAGCGAACGCTGGTTGGGCTCTATCTCGCCCTCGTCGCCACGTTATTTCTGATTGGCATTTTTATTATCTGGAAATATGAAAAGGATAGTTATCACACGGTGGAAACGGATACCGTCAATTTGAGGAACGGCCCGGGAATTACCTACGACATTAAGACCCAAGCCAAATCAGGGGCTCGCTACCGGCTTATCGAAGAACAGCAGGATTGGGAGAAGGTTCTCCTCGAAAATGGACAAGCCGGCTGGATGCCAAAATGGCTCTCCAGTTCTAGCTGGGATCAGAACCAAACCGATGAATCAGGGACAGGCTTTATCGCAACGATCATCAAGGATACCGATGCCCGCCAAGACGCCAAAGAAGACGGTAAGAAAGTGGCGGACGTTGCCAAGAATGGGAAGTACAACATCCTCTTCCAACAAAAAGGCTGGCTACAAGTGCAGCTCAACCAACAACTCGGCTGGATCAAGCAAGAAGACGTTGAAATTACACCGGGACATATTCCATACCAAAGTGACAGCTCGAGCGCAACGGAGGATACGACCTTCCTCAAAGATTACGATTACACCGTCACTGCTGAAGCAGATGGCGCGCATATCCGCAAAGAGCCGGATTCCAACAGCGACATTGTCAAGGAAGCAAAAATGAAGGAGAGTTTTGCCTACCTCGGACAAAGCGGTGCCTTCTATCATGTGAAAGCGAGCGACGGTACTGAGGGGTATCTGGCAAACTGGCTCGCCACCTCCAACTCCAAGGCAATGCAGAAACTGGCTGAAACCGCAAAAGCGACGACCACGCTCAATCAGAAGACGATTGTGATCGATGCCGGCCACGGTGGCGAGGATCCAGGAGCGATTGCGCAGGATAACACAACCTACGAGAAGAATATGACCCTGAACACTGCCAAAGCTACACAAAAAGCCCTCGAAGCAGCCGGTGCCAAAGTCATTATGACACGAACAGACGATACCTATGTCGGGTTAGCCGAACGCGGAGAGCTTGCCAACAAGAATAATGTGGATGCCTTTATCAGTTTCCACTATGATTCTGCCGAAGAAAAAACAGCCTCAGGAACCACGCTCTATTACTACCATGATCATTCGATACCGATGATCCAAGCCATCCAAGCGCAGTTATTGGAACAAGGCGCTCTGCCGAATACCGGCTACGATTATGCGAATTACCAGGTGCTCCGTGATACCAAGATGGTCGCTACCCTGATCGAATTAGGCTATATGTCCAATCCGAGTGACGTGAAGGTCTTCAATCAGGATAGCTACTACCAGAAAGTCGCCAAAGCCGTGGTGGACGGACTCACCGTTTACTTCAACCAAAAAGCCGATCTGATGAAACAGATTGATCCAACCGCCACAGGATCAGCAACAGCGAAAGGAACCACCACAGACGATACTGAATCGGATTCCTCCAGTAGTACGGATCATACGGTCACCTCTACGACGAGCGATCAAGCGACCAGTCAAATGAGTGCCTCCAGTGAAGCAGGTGCCAGTGAATAATAGCTTCCTATGATGAAGCCATAATAATATCCCACGTCTATAGCGTTATCAGGCTACGGACGTGGGATATTTTATTATATATATGATTCCTCACTATTTTCTCTTTGTGATCACATATAATGAAACCAAGAATCCAATACACCCCCATATAAATACAATAAAGTAGTTCCTTAGGTTGAATGGGGTTAAATGAAATAGGCTGGATCTGATAATCTCACTGACAGGTACAAACGGTAAAAAGTTATAGAAAGCTCCCATCCATCTCGGCAATCGGTCGGCTGGGTAAATAATCGGAGAAAATAGCAGTCCTCCCATCATGATCAATTGGGTCATTAAGGTCATCATGTTTGCTGGAAACAAATAGGCGATCGCAAACCCTAAAAAGATGAGTGAAGTGATCACAAAGAGTAAACTGAGAATTTCTAGTATCCCAGTAAATATATCTAAATGAAAGCTCATAGCCCCAATCACTAGACATACCAATATTCCTGGTAAGGCAACACCACCCCAAATGATGAGGTCTGATAGTAAAATACCTACCCTATTGATCGGTAATGTCTGTTGATAGTCCAATACACCACTTTGCTTGGATTCACTGACGATCTGGGGGGATAAAACACAGGTGACGGCAACAATATTCATCGTGGTTGCACCCGTACACAAAAATGATCGTTCTAACTCATTACTTGCATTGGTAATAAATGAGAAACCATAAATGATTGCCATCGATAGGATCAGCTGCACAATCACAAACACAGGAATATAAAACTTATGTCGGAGCAAACTCCACCATAGTAACCCGCTAAATGCACTTTTCCTGCTTTTCTTGAGTCTCATTGATCATATCCTCATAACTCTCAAATAAACTGGCTATTTTCATATCATAACCGCTCGCTTTGCCTTCTCTCAACAGCTTCAAAACGACGCCTAATGTTTTTAGGACTTCCCTTTCCTTTAAAGAGATAACTAGCTGGTGCTTATCATTTAAGTAATGGGTATCCAGTGTCTGTGAAAAATAAGTAACACTTGATGCTTTAATGCCATAGATATTGAGCACATGCCGTTTATTACTCGAGTACTGTGCCACCACTGCTTCTTCGTTTTTCACTTTACCATCATCAAGCAAAATATATCGATCTGCATATTTTTCTACTTCTAACAGATTATGAGTCACTACAATCACGAGTCTGCCTTCGTTTGCTTGTTTTCTCAGGTAGTCACACATCAATGTTCGCCTTTCAGGATCCACGTCATTGGTTGGTTCGTCCAGAATCACAATCGGAGAATCATCGCTCACACTCATCGCAAAGGACGTCAGCCGTTGCAAGCCACCTGATAAATTTTCTCCAGGCGTATTGCTCCATTTTTGAATTCTGAGATAGGTCATCATATTCTCTGTCTTTTCTTTTGCTTCTTGTTTAGAAAATCCTTTGATACGTAAGGCACTATTAATCGCTTGTGAGATGGTGACTCCTTTTAGTGGAAGTTGAAACTGTGGCATTAAAGAAATTAACTGTCTGGCTGATTTGGGGCACTTCACAACATCTATCTCATTGATTCTGATTGATCCACTGGTTGGCTTCACTAATCCGATCAGTTGATTCAATAAAGTCGTTTTACCCGCCCCGTTATGCCCTATCAGTGCGACAATCTCCCCTGAATAAAAATCTAAAGAGATATGGTTGTTTGCTTTGACAGTATGGTGATAGCACTTCGATAGATCGCGTACACTGATGATAGGATTTAGCAGTTCACTCTCCTCCTTACCCATAAAAATCCGATTCTCTAATGTATAAGCCAGGGATACACTCACATACTAGCGGTATGTCCACTTTAACTGTAAGATACTGTTGGTATGTTGTCAACTATTAATGATATTATTTTAAAGAACATTGGCATCAGACCATAAAAATAGATTAGATAAAATGCTCTCTGATACATCTCATCTAATCTATCCCTATGCTTTACTGTGGCAATCACGAATCCACTCTGAGAAATTACATTATTAAATAAGTTATACACTTATGCAGTACTTCCTTACTAAAATGCTTACTGCTCTAACTGATCAATCAGTGCCTCCTCAAACAGCTTAATCCCAAATGGTTCTAATATCTGATTTAGCAGGTGCATCTTGTTTCCTGAGCTATCCCTTTCATTATTAAAAATCAATGGGGATAACCATACATTCAATGCTACTGCAATGAGTGCCGCTAATTCTTCAGGGTACTCAGCTTTTATGCTACCGTCTGTGATTCCTTCTTCAATAATCGGTACAAGATAATCAGGAATCGCTACTTCAAGCATTTCTTTCATGTAAGCCGATAATAATCTAGGACTCTCTAACAAGCACGGTGACATTTCAGTAATGGTTGACATGGTTTGATTATCAAAGCTAGATCGTACTATTTCTGTTAACTTTTCAGTGCCAGTCAGATGCGGATCTGCTTTGGTATGATCATATAAGGCAATGTTACTCTTACCTAATTGATCAACGAAGGCATTAAAAATATCTTCTTTCGAATCGAAATAGTGATAGATCGCACCTTTTGTCATACCATCGAGGCCCTCAATAATATCTGAGATTCGAGTATCCTCATATCCTTTCGTTAAAAATAATTCACCTGCTACAGCGATGATTTTATCTCTCGTGTCGTCCGGATGATTCATGCTTCTTTCAACTACTTTCCTTACTACTAAAAAAGGAGCCACATGAATGACCCCTTTCTGTTTCATTTCAACTCATTGTTATCCCTGGTAATTTTCCAGACGTGGGATAATCCCTAACCCCAAGCAGCCTGGGCCTCCATATGCCCCGACAACCGGTGTAACATAACCCGTTCTCACTGGATCAATCCCAAACCGCTGATCGAGTTCTTTGAGCAGGAGTTCCATTTTATCCATGGCATCTCCGTGAGCGGCAATGACGCGAATCCCCTCTGGATACTCAGAGAGTGCTTGTTCTACATAATCCGCTAGATGACGAATGGCTTTCTTCGAGGTGCGGACCTTCTCAATGACATCCACGCGCCCGTCATCCAAAAACTTCAGGATTGGCATAATACTGAGGGTTTTCCCTAAGAGTGCAGCCACACTGTTCAAGCGCCCGGATTTCCGCAAGTAGTCGAGATCATCGACAATGAAATAAATTGGGGAATGCTTAGAGAGCCATTCCATCTGCGCAACAATCGCATCCACTGATTCACCATTCTTGATAGCGTCCAGGGTGTCACGGATCATGCGCTCCATCACAAAGGACGTGGAGTGCGTATCAATCACGTATGACTCAATGCGATCACTCATCTCGCGCGCAACGACATTGGCCGTCTGATTGGTCCCACTCAGTTTTCCTGAAATTGTAAAGAGAAAGACAGTATCGTATCCTGCCTCAATGATCGCTTCATAGGAGTCATAGTACTGTTGCATAGTTGGTTGTGCTGTTTTCGGGATGCCTGAATCAGCGGCTAATTTTTGATAGTACGCCTTTAGACGTTCTGGATCGGAACTATCAACAAACTCCTCCCCATCTGAAAAGCGGATGGTTAAATAGACTTGATAAACATTCGGAAGCGAAGCAATATCCTCTGATAATGTTGCCGAGCTATCGGTAATAATGGCTGCCTTCATCGCTGACTTCCTTTCCACATGAGAAATATTTTTGATGATTTCAGTGAGTACCTGGAGTCATCCATTCATGGATTTACCCCATCACTGAAAGGATTATCTTCTTATTGAGCCATGTTATTGCTTGGATTGGTATAGCGGTCTTTTTACAACTTAACCATAAGTAAGATAAGCTTACGGCTATTATACCATTAATTTAGAGGAATCAATGGCAATTCATTTCGCTAAAAATCATTTCTATGAAATCCTTCCCACTAAAAAAGCCAGCAATCCCCACTTTGATTGGGATTACTGGCTTGTGAACAGCTTAGCTTCGTTCTTTAGCGCAGGGTCAGATGAATCGCTTGGGGCCCGTTCTCCCCTTCTGCGATTTGGAAGTGAACAGCATCCCCCGCTTTAACAGTGGTGAGATTCGCCATTGCTAAAGCTGTTCGGTGAAAGAAAACCTCTTCAACACCCAGAGCCCCCTGAAAACGAATGAAACCGAAGCCACGTTCAGGATCATATTGTTTAATGACACCTTTAATCATGTGACTCATCCTCGTTCGCTAAAGCTTCTGGGAAATGGTTGATCACGATGTCCGCACAGCGCTGGCAGAGAGTTGGTGCTTCTTTGATGGTGCCGACAGATGGACGGATCGCACGGCAACGTTCACATGCTTCCCCATCAGCAGGCTCCACTTGTAGGCTGAACCCTTCATATTGATCAGCATCTGCGGGAGACTCGGTATCCTTGACAACGACTTGAGACACGATGAGGTAGGTCGCTAATTTTTCGCCGACCTGATCGAGTAAGGCCTTTGTGTCGTCATTTGGATAGATCAACAGTTTGGCTTCCAAGGATTTACCGATCACTTTATTATTTCGTGCTTCTTCGAGGGACTTGTTCACGGCATCCCGGAAGTGCATGAAGTTTGGCCAGTAGCTGTAGAGCGCATCATGGTCCTCATAGTGCTTGATCGTTGGGAAGTTCGCTAACTGTACGTAGTCTTCTGGTTCTTTGAGGTAGGACCAAACTTCCTCGGTGGTATGAACGAGAATTGGCGTCAAGAGGATCGTCAAATCACGTGCCACCGCGTACATCACCGTCTGCATGTTGCGACGCGCTGGGCTATCTGCTAACTCGATGTAGGTAACGTCTTTGGAGTAATCGAGGTAGAAACTGGACATTTGATCGGTCAAGAAATTCAATACTTCATGAAAGACCGTATTGAAGTCATAACGATCATATGCCTCAATCACGCGCTCATTGACCTGATTTAATTCATTCAACATGTATTGGTCTACTGGATCTAAATCGTTGTAGTCAACCACGTGAACAGCCGGATCGAAATCAGCCACATTCCCCAACAAGAAGCGCAGCGTATTTCTGATCTTGCGGTAGGATTCGGCTACCTGGCTCAAAATGTCATCGGAAATCCGCACGTCAAAGCGGGAATCCACGGATGCCACCCACAGACGCAGGATATCTGCCCCGCGTTGATAAGCCACAGTATTTGGAGAGACGGTATTGCCGATCGATTTACTCATCTTGCGGCCTTCCCCGTCGTTCACGAACCCTTGTGAGAGCACGGCACGATATGGCGCTTGGTCGTTCACAGCCACAGATGTGAGGAGGCTCGAATTGAACCAGCCACGGTATTGGTCAGATCCTTCTACATAGAGATCCGCTGGGAAACTCAATTGATCACGCACCCGCAATACGCCTTGGTGAGACGAACCGGAGTCGAACCAAACGTCCATAATATCCATTTCCTTGGTGAATTGGCCATTTGGTGAACCAGGATGAGTGAATCCTTCTGGCAGAAGATCCTTGGCATCACGTTCAAACCAAACATTGGAGCCATATTGACCCACTAATTCTGCCACATGATCGATGGTTTCTTTGGTCATGATTGGCGTGCCATCTTCCGCATAGAAGATTGGCAGTGGCACACCCCAGACACGCTGACGGGAGATGACCCAGTCGCCACGGTCCTTGATCATGGCATAGATCCGCGCTTGCCCGGATGGATGCCACCAATGAACTTCTTCATTGATGATGGAAAGCGTCCGTTCACGGATTTTATCGACAGAGCAGAACCATTGTGGGGTCGCCCGGAAGATCACCGGTTGTTTCGTCCGCCAGTCATGTGGATAGCTGTGGACAATCTTATCTTCATGGAGTAAAGCATCATTCTCACGCAATAACTCGAGGGATTTCTTGTTGCCGTCCATGTAGAAGAGGCCTTCGAATCCAGGTGCTTCATCGGTGTAGCGACCTTGATCATCAATGGGGGAGAGGATGTCGAGTTCATATTGTTTCCCGATCCAGTAGTCGTCATCCCCATGGCCCGGTGCGGTATGAACAAGCCCGGTCCCATCTTCAGAGGTGACGTGACGTCCGCACATGACGAGCGAATCACGGTCATAGAATGGATGTTTAGCGACCATACGATCCATATCGCTCCCCTTGATGTGGTCAACGGTGGTGTAATTGTCCCAACCTAATTTCTCTGCTACCTTCTCCAACAGATCCGTCGCCACTACGAAGGTCCGTCCGTTTACTTCAACGACACTGTAGTCAAAGTCCGGATGTACTGAAATCCCGAGGTTGGATGGGATTGTCCATGGCGTCGTGGTCCAGATGATCATTTCAGCGTTCTCTGGCAACAGTCCGTGGCTATCTTTCACCTTGAAAGCGACATAGATTGCGGAGGATTCAACGTCTTTATATTCGATTTCGGCTTCAGCCAAGGTCGATTCACTGGATGGTGACCAATAAACCGGTTTGTCCCCGCGGTAGATAAGGCCTTGTTCCACCATCTTACCGAAGACGCGAATTTCTTGTTCTTCAAATTCTGGGTCGAAAGTCACATATGGATGTTCCCAGTCCCCTTCAACCCCGAGGCGCATGAAGTCTTTTCGTTGGCCCGCTACTTGTTTCTTTGCGTAGTCCTCACAGATTTTCCGGAACTCGGACAAGCTCATCTTCTTGCGGTCAACCCCTGAATTCGTCACAGCCTGTTCAATCGGCAGTCCGTGCGTATCCCAACCTGGAACATAGGGAGCATAGTAGCCTTCCATCGCTTTGGAACGCAGGATGATGTCCTTTGTGATCTTGTTCATGGCATGTCCGATATGGATATTCCCATTTGCGTACGGAGGACCATCATGCAAGATAAAGGTATCATGTCCTTCGTTGAGTTTTAAGCGTTGTTCGTAAACCTTTTGATCTAACCATTCTTTTTGGCGTTCTGGCTCTTTGGTTGGGAGCTTCCCGCGCATTGGAAATTTGGTTTTTCCTAGATTCAGGGTGTCTTTCATCCGCATATGTTTCTTCCTTTCTGTTTAGAGCGTGGTGAATGAATCACCAGTAATTAGCCATTGAATGAGTGAGTGTAAAATAAAAGACCTCATCCGCTAAGGGACGAGGTCAATCGTGGTACCACCCAAATTTAGACTGAAACAATGGAACTTGTTTCAGTCTCTCTTGTGTGTTAACGCCACCAACGTCAAGGCCTACTCTCCAAGAGATTTCAGCGTTGAGACCTACAGAGGATAATCCAGCTGTTGTCTTCTCCATCTCTCACCAGTGATAGAGTCGCTGTTTAGACGTGGCAACTAGATCGTGTTCTGCTTTTGGTTTGATATGCATTAGAATAGACTAAATAACCAGCCGTTGCAAGTAAAATAATTTTTCAATAGATATTTTCAACGCAAATCCGTTAACCGACAGCGATTACTCAGCGTCCGTGTCTGAGGCATCTGTCTCTGTGCTTTCCTCAGTGTCTGGTTTACTGGTGGACGTTGGATGAGTCGTATTCTCATCTGTAGGCGTAGACGTCGCGTCATCTATTGGTTTAGATGAGGCAACCTCTGTATCTGCTGCATTCTCTTCAGCGACTGTATTTTCTCCAGCTACTGCATTTGTTGACTCATCCGGAGACAGTGCGGGACGATTCCCGAATGCGTAGTGTTTCTTCTTCATCGGGGTTGCATCCGCCGTTTCATTTGCGGTATCTACCGGTTCATCATTAATGGGCGACTTGGAGAGACGCACTTGGTAGGCTTCCTTTTGTTCAAAGAATTCCTCTTGACGCCGGTTCTTATCTTCATCAGCGTATTGTTCATCGTACACCCCTGCTGCTTCGCCATTGACGACCGGGAGATCCACACCTTGTAAGACGCTATCGAGGATCGGTGTTTCAACAGGATCCACAGGTTGTTCGCTGTATAATTTCTCCCAGCGTTCATCCTCCAAGGTATCCTTGGCTTGGTTGATGAATCCCTGCATCTGGAAAACATAGCTACGCGCAACTTCCTTCAACTGTTCCGTTTCGCGACGAATAGTGGTGGCTTTCTCTGCCGACTCATTGAGGATTGCCTGCGCAGCTTCTTGGGCACGTTCAACAATTAGATCCGCTTCAGACAGGGCTTCCGTCTTCAAGCGATCTGCTGCTTGCTGGGCAACCACAATGGAACGGTTGAGACTCGCTTCCTTGCTGTGGAATTCATCGAGCTGTTGATTAGCGGCATAGAGTTCCTGCTGCGTATATTGGTTTGCTGCCTCCATCTGATCCACATAGCGCGCGATTTCTTTGAGGTAGTCCTCTACTTCTTGGCGATCATAGCCGTTGAAACGTTTATTAAAGGTTTTGTTTTGAATTTTTTTTCCATCCATAGGCAAACTCCTTATTTACTCTTGATGATACTGTAGCGTATCCACTCGTTTCCTTTTTTGGTTTTTGAGAGTTTCGCGTCGAGTCGCATGCGTCCAGCGCCTCGCAATGAAAGTATATCATATTCATTCACGGGTTGGGCAGGGTTCGCGGTCTCGAGCCAGTTCCGTTTCACCGCGCCGTTTTCAATCCATGTTTTCACCTTGGTCCGAGAAAAATGAAATCCCTCCGCTAACAGAGTATCCAGTCGAAATGATGACACAGAGGATTCATGAACCTCCCATTCCGTATTCGCCGGATATGCCTCCTCTAAATCAATGGGCACTAACTCCACACGTGTATGCCCCATTCGTGTCACCGTTTGTCGCAAAAAATCATCCAGTTCCCGATCGACGACTACCTGCCAATCTAACTGTCCATTCGCATCCGATGCCGACACAATATCTCCCAGGCGGTTGCGCTGAATACCGGTGCCGAGGAGAGTCCCCATGATTTGACCGTGCGTGAGCGTTGCGAACTTCTTCGGATAGTCAATGTGGAAGAGCTGTAGCTGAAAATCCGCGACCGCTGTTTCGATATAGCTCGAACAGATCCGGAGCCGACTGTTTTCAGCATCCAAAAATCCCCCGGCACTCTCAATTTTGAGATCATCCGGTTGCCCGATCACGCTTTGAACAATAAATTGCTCGCGCGGGTTGAGGAACGGGGTGAGGACCATTTGATAATACTCACGCGCCTGTGTTTCCCAGTCCAATACCTGCTCGACAAACGGCCACTCGCTCTGATCAAAATGTTGAAATAAATCTCGCTGCATCGACTGCCTCCAAATCTGTTCTTGCTGAAAAAGGCCCTCCTCTACCGCCATGCATGAAAAGGAAGGCCACAATTATTTATTAAATGAGATAATACAGTCCCTGAGAAGCTAATTCGAGTAATAAAACACCCAATACGACACTGAAACTCATCCCAAAAACGGATGGGACTAATTCATCAAAAATAGATAAATACGGTTCCACTAATCGGCTGATGAGACGCCCAAAGGTACTGTCCAAGGCTCCTGGGAACCAGGTCAATA
Organism: Aerococcus sp.; assembly: GCA_030528285.1. GTDB lineage: Bacteria > Bacillota > Bacilli > Lactobacillales > Aerococcaceae > Aerococcus. The sequence goes on from JAUMZE010000003.1 coordinate 72,394, forward strand.
AAGCATAAATCACCAACAACATCGAGTATAAGTGAATTATCCGTTGTAATAATAAGATAATCGTAATCATTCATTCACTCCTTATTATTCGTCGCCCGCTTGGAAGAAGGCAGTGCCGATCCGGACGAAGGTCGCCCCTTCACGAACTGCAATTGGATAATCACTCGTCATGCCCATGCTCAATTCCTGACACGGCGCATGCGAGAAATGACGGCTGGCTACTTCCTGCTGCAACGACCGTAATGTACGGAAGAGTTTTGCCTTCTCTTGATTCGTCGCAGTGCTTGGCGCCATCGTCATTAATCCGATAATTTTTACCTTAGGATAGTCCGCCACTGCTTGGACGACATCGAGGACATCTTCAGGTTTAATCCCGTGCTTACTCTCTTCACCGGACACATTCACTTCCAGGAAACATTTCACTTCATGATCCGCACGTTTATCAATTTCACGGGCGATCTTCACCCGGTCCAGGGCATGGAAATAATCCACCTGATTAATGACGTCCTTGACCTTCCTAGATTGGAGCGGGCCAATCAAATGCCACGTAATGTCATCAGGTAGAGCGGCTTTCTTCTCCAATAATCCCTGCACATAATTCTCCGCAAAGTCGCGGATCCCTAAATCATAAATGGCCTGTGCTTCTTCAACGGTATGGTACTTAGAAACGCAAATCAGCGTAAGCTCTTTGGAAGCTGACGCTGACTCTTGCGCTTGTTTTATCGTTGCCTTAATGTGGGACACATTATTAGCGAAAGACATGATTAACGACGACGCTTTCTGAAGAATGGTGGCACATCCACATCATCATTATCGTCATTGGAGACGTTATCGTAACGGCTGTTGTCATAGCTCGTATCTTGGTAGCGATCGTTGTAGCTATCATTGGCAGTCGTGTCTGGGCGATTGTCATAGTGACGACTTGGTACTTGTTTTTCTTCAAATTGTTCTGGGCGGTTCCCAATGTCTTGACGAGGCGTTGTTTGTGGGCGACTTGCTTGAGAAGAACTGAAAGCAGACTTATGGGAGTTCCGTTGAGCTTTCTCACGATCGCGACGTTTGTCTTCATCGATTCCGGTCGCAATCACGGTCACAACTACATCATCGTTGAGATCTTCATTGATCGTGGTACCGAAGATGATATTGACTTCGGATGAGGAAGCAGCGGCAACGATATCTGCTGCATCTTGCGCTTCGAACAAGGTCAAGTCTTCGCCACCTGCAACGTTCAACAGGATTTGTTCCGCCCCATCGATGGATACTTCTAATAATGGGGAAGAGATAGCCTTCTTGGTAGCTTCAGCGGTACGATTTTCACCACTTGCAGAACCAATCCCCATCAATGCGGTTCCTTGATCAGCCATCACTGTGCGCACATCCGCAAAGTCGAGGTTGATGAATCCAGGTGCCGTAATCAAATCAGAAATACCTTGAACCCCTTGGCGTAACACATTGTCAGCTTCCCCGAACGCTTCACGCATAGAGGTCTTCTTGTCAACGATTTCTAATAAGCGATTATTGGAGATCGTTACCAAGGTATCCACATTTTGTTTCAATTTTTCAATTCCTTCTGCAGCGGAGTGTCCACGTCTTGGTCCTTCGAAGGTGAATGGACGGGTAACAACCCCCACTGTCAGGGCATTTAATTCATTCTTCGCGATGTTTGCAACAATCGGAGCAGCCCCTGTCCCTGTTCCACCACCCATTCCGGCAGTAACGAAGACGAGGTCAGCTCCTTCTAATGCAGAGCGAATGTCTTCTTCGCTCTCTTCAGCTGCTTTAGCCCCTACTTCAGGTTTCGCACCGGCACCGAGTCCCTTGGTTACTTTTGGTCCCAAGTGAATCTTGGTTTCTGCTTGGGAATTGGCTAATGCTTGGGTATCGGTATTGGCTACGATAAATTCAACGCCGCGTACGTTATCAGCGATCATGCGGTTAACGGCATTACCACCACCACCACCAACACCGATAACTTTAATTACAGCATTGTTGTTGTAATCTTCCGTGTTTTCGAATTCTAAATCCATTTGATATCCTCCCGTGTGCTCTGATTAACTAAACATGTCGCTGAACATATCTTTGATTCGATCGATAATGCTTTCTGATTCTCCGTCCAGCTCGTCATCCATTTCATAGTCATTATCCTCATTATAATGATAATCGTCATGGCTTTCCATAGCTTCATCATTAAATCCACGATCGTTCGTTTCTGGCGTGGATACGGTTGAAGCAGGGCGAGGTGTGTCATTTTCACTCGTTGCCTGGTTCATAAATAATGAAGAATTTGTCGTGGTTGATTTTGGTTTGGCGGGCTCGTTATTACCAGTGACTTGACTCACATGGTAAATATCCGGCAGTTGGTAAGCATAGAGCACCAATCCATAAGCAGTCGTAAAGGCGGGATTGCGTAACCCCACCTGATCCGACATGTAAAGCGTGGCTTCATGACCAAAGATATCCTCTGCTAAACCGAGAACACCCGGTAATGCGCTACCGCCACCCGTAATGATCACACCCCCTGGTAAATCGAAGGCTTCCACTTGGTCGAGTGGCGTTTTCAGCGTCTCAAAGGTCTGCTGTAAACGAGCCTCGATGATTTCCGAGAGATAGTGTTCATTACTGCGTCCGGCTTCTTTCTTACCAATGGTTTCAACAGGGAAGTATTCCGTTGGGCTCGCAGATTCTGCTTGGGCATAACCATATTCACGTTTCAAGCGCTCTGCATTCTCCACGCTGGTGTTCAAGACGGTAGAAATATCTTTCGTGACATATTCGCCACCCTCTTGGTCCACGTAGGAGAATTTCAGCTGGTGATCATGCATCACACTGGCTGTGGTTTGACCCCCACCCATATCAATCAAAATCGTGCCAACTTCACGTTCATCATTGGACATGGCGGCGTATGCGTTGGCTAACGGCTGTACGACCATGTCTTGGACTTTGAGACCAGCTCGTTTCACACAGAGTTGGATATTGTGAACGACTGTCGTAGGTCCGGTAATCATGCTTGCATATAATTCCAAGCGTACCCCGACCATTCCACGTGGATCGCGAATGCCATCGAAGCCATCAACCACGAACTCTTCAGGAATGACGGAAATAATCTCCCGCTCAGGAGGAATGGCGCGTACCTTGGCAGCAGATAGGACATTATGGACGTCTTTATCGGTGACTTCACGATTATCACTCGAGACGGCAACCATGCCATAACACGGCTCGATACTGATTTGGTTACTTGGCACTCCAACCACTACATTGTCAATCTTGACATTTGCCTTTTGTTCAGCCTGTTGAACGGCACTCTTAATAGACTCGACTGTTTGATCGATGTCAGTGATGACCCCGCGGCTCAAGCCTTTTGAGCGTTCAATCCCCATGCCAATAACATTTAGTCGGCGATTGGCATATTCGGCTACAACAACTTTAACAGAAGTGGTTCCAATGTCTAACCCTACAAAAGTTTTTGGTTGACTCATAAAATTGAAACCTCCAATATTTTTCAATTACATTAGGATATGCGTGTATCGTCATTATTCTAACATAAATCGGATTTATAAAGAAACGCGAAACGGCAAATTGCCGAATTTAACCCTTGCTTATAAATAAAACGGTCATTCAATCACTGCTTGTCGCATTGAAACCGCTCTATTACTGAAGTAAAGAACTTTCTTTGTCGACAGCGACCGCAATGCTCTCTTCCTCGCTACTGGTGATAACCTCGGAATCGTTATCACTCGTGGATGAAGCTGTTGAACGCTGTGTTTCCACATCCGGTGTCTCGCTACCACCAGAAGAACTATCCGCAGTACCTGATAGTGACGTCTTAGCGCTCGACTCTGGATGTTCCTTCTCGTAACTTTCTTTATCGGCTTTCGAGGCGTACGGATTATTGGCAGGCGTCAATGGTGCATAGAAAATCCCCGCTTCCATATTGATGAGTCCTTTTTTATCGCCGAGTTGCTTCTTCACGTCCGGATAGTAAGCGAGGCGTTCCCCGAGCACATTCACGTAGCTCACGAGAATATTGCCGTCTCGCATCTCGAGGGCAATTTTCCCGGCAGAGTGCTCATTGGTTTGGATATTGGTGATTCGCTTAATCTGCTTCACCACATCCATAGAGAGAGTCCCCAGTTGTTCTGCGACTGCTTTCACCTCAGTTGGATTAAAGGACTCTAGCAGTGGCAAGGATGATAAGTTGCCCCCACTATCTTTCGGTAAAATGGTCTGATTCTCCATCACCGGATAGAGGGTATCCTTCTCGAAGACTTTCGCAACGGCTGGATACTCCTGCACCTTAATGGTCACGACTCTCCCCTTTCGTTCGAGGGTGGCATTTTGGACATTGAGGTGGGCAGTTTGAAGACGATGATTGACCTCCGCCCCCTGTGTCATGGCCCAAAACCAGGTCATCTGTGGGTGCAGTCCCGAATCAGCCAGGATCGTTTCCTTACTGAGATTTTGGTTGCCGACTACTTGATACGCCGACACATGCGTTAATGGAGAGAGCCACAGAGCACTCCCCACGAGTAATAAACTAAATCCTGTTCCCCAAAAGCCTAATTTTTTGGTAAGGTGCGGGGTATTGGGGGTGCGTCTAGTGGTATGATCCGTTTTTTTCCAACGCGAGAAGAAAGAGCCCTGCTTTTTTTGTGGCTTTTCTTCTGACGTCCCTTTGCCACTTGTTTGCTTTTGCACCTGCTGCTTCTTGTGGCGTTCGCGTTGGCGGCGACTGGTGTAGTGATGTGTCGATGCTACTTGAGGCTGGGCATTTGGCTCCACCTGTTCTTGTTCTGTGTGCGTAGTCGCAGGTTCAACTGTTTCATTTGGCTCTGCTGTTTTTGGTTTTTTGGTCTCAGATGAAAAAGAGGCATGTTGGCGCCTTTGATAGCGCTTGGATTCTTTTTCCCAATTAATCATCGCACACCTCTCCTCTCATTACTTGACAAGGGATTGGATCAATTGAATCATACGATCCCCCGCATCCGGTACTCCCATTTTCTGGGCGCGTTTACTCATCTGTTGACGTTGCTCTGCGTCCTGCATCAATAATTCCAATGTCTGGAGTAAGTTCTCCGGTGACAAATCACGCTCCAAAATCATCACGGCTGCATCCTCATGTGCCAAGGTTTCAGCGTTAAACTGCTGGTGGTTATGGGTCACGTTCGGGCTTGGAATCAAAATGCTCGGTTTCCCGAGAGCCGTGAGTTCGGTTAAAGTCGTCGCCCCACTTCGAGACACCACGAGGGAGACGGCATTCAAGACTTCGGGCATGTGATCAATGTAGGGCGTTAATTTGACACGTTGGTAGTTTGCAATTTCTGGATGTGCCTGGGTCATTTCATCGTAATAGATATCCCCCGTCACAATCAACGTCTGGAAATCTTCTTGTTCCAGTTGCTCCCTCACTGAAAAAATGGTCTGGTTAATCTTCTCTGCCCCACGCGAACCGCCAAACACTAAGACAGTAGGTTGGTTATTTTGTAAGCCGTACTGTTCGAGGTCCGCTTTTTGATCGATGGTGGCAACTTCCTGGGCACGTGGATTACCAGTATAGACCACCTTGTCAGTGAACTTCTGGAAGTCTTTCTTCACAGTCGCAAAACTGATGGCGATCTTATTCACGTAGCGGGCCAGAAATTTGTTCGTCAACCCGGCAATGCTGTTCTGCTCGTGAATGATGGTTGGAATACCTAATTTCGCTGCCGCATAGAGGACTGGTGCGCAGACATAACCACCCGTTCCAATCACCACGTCCGGCTGAAATGAACGAATGATCTGGCGGGAACGGCGAATGCTCGTCCAAAACAGCCACATCGTTCGGAAATTTTCCAATGATAAGGAACGTCTCAAGCCCTGAATATCGACTGCTTGGAATGGAATCCCTGCTTTGGGTACGATTTTAGATTCGAGGCCACGTGTCGTCCCGATGTAAAGAATTTCGCTCTCAGGATATTGGCGTTTGATTTCACGAATGAGTGCCAGGGATGGATAAATATGTCCCCCTGTACCGCCTCCGGAAAAAATAATGCGCATCTTATAATGCCCCCTTCGCTGTCTTTGATTCTTTAGACATGAGCTGTTCAACTTCTTGAATGAAACGGTCGCCACGCACTTCAAAGGACGGATATTGATCCCAACTCGCACTGGCAGGTGAGAGGAGAATGACATCTTCAGGTGCACTCAACTGATAGGCTTTATCAACCGCATCCTCAATCCACTCAGCCTCCTCAATCGTTTCAATCCCGACTGACTGAGCCAGCTTTTTAAACTTCGCAGCAGTTTCACCGATCACGACAACTGCCTTCACATGTTTCAGCGCCGGTTTCAATTCATCGAGCGGAATATGGCGATCAAGTCCGCCCGCGATCCACACAACTGGGCGGGTGAAACTATTCAAGGCCGTTAATGCCGCTTCATTATTGGTGGCTTTGGAGTCGTTGTAGAAACTACGACCTCTGATGTCCCCCACCCACTGAATGCGGTGTTTCACGCCTCTAAAGTGCTCAAAGACATGTTGGATCGTCTCATTCTCCACCTGCAGGAGTTTCGCTACTGCCAAAGCATTGAGGGCATTTTGCACATTATGGTTGCCTGGCAATACGAGTGAGGAGCGCTTTGCCACTGTTTCATTTCCCCAGTTCAAAGTCTCCCGCTGTTCATCGTACCATGCCCCCACTGGATCAAGCTCGGGCATGGTCATGGAGATAGGAACCACCGTGGCCTCGGTGTCGTGGCGTTTCTCCCAGAGCAGAGGCTGATCCGCATTAAGTAGGAGATAATCCTCTGCCATTTGATTCTTGGTGATATGCCATTTCGCCTCGAGGTAGTTCTCCATACTGCCGTGGTAATCCAAATGCGTCGGGTAGAGATTTAACAAACTCGCAATGTGCGGATGGAAATCACTCGTTCCTTGTAATTGAAAACTCGATAATTCCAAAACCAAACGATCCGCTTTTTTTGCTTGGAGGGAAATATCCAAGGTAGGAATGCCGATATTCCCACCGAGGTAGGTTTTACCTGTTAACGCCGATTCTGAGAGGATTTTTGCGATCAAGGAAGTCGTCGAGGTCTTGCCGTTCGATCCGGTAATGCCGATGATCATCGCTTCACTGAGCCAGCCACTCACTTCCACATCCGTCACTACTGAAATATTGAGATCCATCGCTTTCTTCACCAATGGATGCGTGTAGGGAATACCTGGATTCTTGATCATTAAATCAAAGGATGAATCAAGCTCTTCGGTCGTTGGTTCTCCCAGAATGAATTGAACCCCAGCTTTATCGATCAGTTTTTGCATCTCTGGCGTCACTGATTGCTTCTTATCATCAAATACAGTGAGATGAACGCCTAACTGACTCAAATGATTGGCAACACTCATCCCCGTTTTTCCGATCCCTAACACAAAAATCTTTTTCCCTGCCATTTTTTCTTGTACTTGTGCCTCACGCATGATTCTCTATCCCTCTTATCTTAACAATAATACACTCAACGCGGTGAAGACGGCAGTAATACTCCAAAAGACAATATCCACCTTCCACTCGGACCAACCTCCCATTTCAAAATGATGGTGAATCGGTGTCATACGGAAGACGCGGTGCCCTGTTTTCTGGAACACAGCCACCTGAATTATGACGCTGGCGGTTTCAATGACGTAAATAATCCCTATCCCTAACAAGGACCATGGTTGATTCAGCAACACACTGATCACAGCGAGCGTGCCTCCAATTGCGAGTGATCCAGCGTCCCCCATGAAGATCTTCGCCGGTTTCTTGTTGAAGAAAAGAAAGCCGAGTAACCCACCAATTAATGCGATACAGAGTGCAGCCACATCCGCATTGCTTTGTAACAATGCCATGATGAAGTACCCGAACAAACTGATAATCCCGTTCCCAGCAGCCAAACCGTCGAGTCCGTCCGTCAGATTATAGGCATTGGAGAAACCGACCATCCACAAAATGAGGAAGGCCCCCACTAAGAAACCGTTCGTAATCGTCCACCCAAACAGTGGCACACTACCTTGGAGGTCCATCACGTATAGACAGATTCCAACGAGCACTCCCACCCCGATCTGGGTGATAAATTTCTGTTTAGACGTCAGGCCTTGATTTTTATGATGAAAAATTTTCAGTGCATCATCGATAAAACCAATCAACCCAAAACCTAGTAAGCTGAGAACGCCCACGAAAATTGCGTGGCTCCATTGTTGCATGATGATCGCATGAATGATCAACGTCACAATGCCACTCAAAATGAACACGACGCCTCCCATCGTTGGTGTGCCACTTTTTGCTTGATGCCATTTGGGACCATCTTGGAGAATTTCCTGACCAAATTGTTTACTGTGCATGTAGCGAATGTAGAATGGCATGATCACGAGCGTCAGTACGAGACTGACGACAAGAATCATAAATAACGTGATGGTGCTAAACATAGTGTCCTCCTTCATTTGATAAATGGTGGGTGGATATAACATCCGTTCTCGGTGTAATTAATTCTGTGAAAGTTCAAAGGTGATCGTCTGGCCGTCCGTGATACTGCTGCCGGAACTGAGACTCTGGCCAATCACATTCCCTTCACCATTGAATTTCGGTGTGAGGTTGAGTAGGTGCGCTAAGGCTTCTGCTTCGGTGCGCTTCAATCCGCTGAAGTCCGGCATCTTCTTCTCACCATCTGTCAGAAGGAAGATATGGCTATCGGTTGCGACCGTCTCGTTGGCACTCGGATATTGCGCGGTCACTGTCTGGCCACTCCCGATTGTTTGATAGCGGACAAAACCTTTCTCTGTCATGGTTTGCTCTGCATCTGGGACGCTCTGATTCGTCACGTCTGGTAACGTAGCGGTCTGGGTATTGTCACTTGCACTCAACTTACTATACTCCAAACTGCGCGTGACGAACGGAACAAAAATTTCCGCTAGCTGTGCTTCTGGCCCTTTTCCTTTTTGGGTTTTCAGTCCACGGGCCGCTAGATAGAAAATGTACTGCGGATTATCAGTAGGCGCAAAACCAACAACAGAATGATAAAAGGTATGTGGTAAATATTTACCCTGCTTCTCATCATAAATTTCCCCTGTCCCGGTTTTAGCTGAGATCTGGGTGCCTTCAATCTGGTAAATATGCCCACTCCCGTCTGTTTGATTGACGACAGAGGTCAGATACTGGAGCGTCTTCTTCGCAGTTTGTGCAGAGATCGGCGCATCGACTTCTTTAGGTTCGACAAATTGAAGATTGCCGTTCTTGTCCTCCACGCGGTCAATCGTCTGCAGGCGCATCATTTTCCCGCCGTTTGCAATCGCAGTGAAGGCTTGGACCAGTTGCCATGGCGTCACACGGATCCCCTGCCCAAAACTGGTATTGGCTTTCCCAAGTTCGCTATCGTAACTGATATAACCTGTATCCTCATTCCCAAGCCCGGAATCCACCGTTTGCCCCAAGCCAAATTCTAACATGTACTGTTTCCATTTATCGTACCCAATCGCCTGGACGAGTTTAACGGCTAAGACGTTACTGGAGTGAGCGAGCCCGTTCAATTCCGTAATCGTCCCCCAGCCAACCTCATTCCAGTCGCTGATCTTAGTCCCATCCACAGTAATGGAACCGGATTGGTAGGTCTTGTTTGGATCAAAAATACCCTCTTGAATCGCCGCAGCCACCGTGAGGACCTTCATGGTAGAGCCTGGTTCATAGGACTCTTCAATCAAGAGGTTCTTCCACATATCATTGACCCCCTCCAGCGTCTGTGCATTAAAGGTCGGGCGCTGAGTCGCTGCCACAATTTTACCGGTGGATGGTTCCACCAACATCGCGACTAACTTTTCAGGATGATAGGTATCATCCATTTTTTCAACGAGAGTTTCAAGATAGGTCTCTAAGCGACTATCAATCGTTGTATAGATGTCACGGCCGGCTACCGGTTCTTTGGTCTTCTCATTGCTACCAGTGAGGGACTTGGTGGTGGTGCCGTAACCATTTTCGCCGGCTAAGATATTATCCTCGGCTTTTTCGATCCCCATCATCCCCTGCAATCGATTATCAATGGAGGATTGCGCCTCCTGGAACTTGGCATAACCGATCAGATGCGAGGCAAATTTGCCATTCGGATAGAGGCGTGAGGGTTGCTCATCAAACTCAATCCCCTTCAGATTTTCTTTCTTGATGGCGTCCATTTCCGCATAACTCAAATTGCTTCCTGCATCCCCAAAATAGATCTGTTTGACGTCCGGGGTATCGAGCTGGCGTTTAATATCTTCTTTACTCATGGAGAGATGTTTACTGAGTACTTCCGCATAATGTTCATGCTGATCGCTCGGTACATAGTTCGGTTGGGCGCCCTTATCGACCCATTCCGTCGTTAAAATGGCTCTTAACGTATAAGAAGTAGCATCGATTGCCAAGGGATTACCACCAACATCGTAAATCGTTCCCCTTTTTGCTGGCAAGACGCTACTTTCTTCATATTGCTTTTCTGCTTTTTCAACGATATTCACATTGCCGACCTTCCCACCGACCATAATGTAGGTGAACCGGCTCACCACAATGATAAAGGTTACCACTGTTAACAGCGTGAAAAGTCGAATCACTTGATTGCGGTTATGACGGATTCGCTTTTTCAATTTCATTTCTTCACATTCCTTATGTTATCTTCATTCATCGTTAACCCATTCTCTTCAGCGATTTTCATTACCCGATCATAATTACTGAGCTCATTGATCTCTTGTTCCGCATGGGTTTTATCACTCTTCACTTCCAAGGTTTGCTGTTCAATTTGGCGCATGTCATATTCCTCTTGTGCCAAACTGGCTTTCATAGAGATGAGCAACATGAGCGCCAGAATGAAGAATAGAAAACTGCTGCCGAGGATGATCCATTCCTTTTGTGAGAAGAAACGTCTCCGCTCTTGTGCTTTTTTTGTCACAGCATGCAGTGGCTTTGCTTGAGGTACGGCCTTTTCAACGGGCATCGCGTGTTGTTTTAGATGTTGATGCTTTGGATTTAATACAAAGATGCTCATCGTTCTCTCCCATTTCTCATGATTGTCAAGGTTAAATTCTTTTTAGTACGCGCAACTTTGCGCTATGTGAACGAGGATTCTGCTCTTGTTCAGCAGTGGATGGATAAATTGGTTTTTTCGTGACCAATTCAAAGTCAGGCGTCGGTAAGTCCTCCGGTAAGATCGGGATATTGGAAGGAATCTCCTCTACCGTGCTGGCTTCCTTAAACATGACTTTGACAATGCGGTCTTCCAATGATTGGAAAGTGATCACCGCCACACGTCCAGAGGGATTCAGGACCTCGAGTGCTTGTTCGAGTGAGTCCTCAATCGCTCCGAGTTCGTCATTCACAGCAATCCGGATCGCTTGAAAGACGCGTTTTGCTGGATGTCCCCCCGTACGTCTAGCGGCAGCAGGAATGCCCTCTTTGATGAGTTCGACCAACTCCAAGGTATGGGTGATAGGGTGTTCACTTCTACGTTTCTCAATTGCTCTAGCAATCGGTTTGGCGAACCGTTCTTCTCCGTAACGTTTAAAAATGCGCACTAAATCATTGAAGGACCACTCATTCACGACGGTTTTGGCAGTGAGTGGTTGCGTTTGGTCCATGCGCATATCGAGGGGTGCATCATAGCGATAAGTAAAGCCTCGTTTCACATCATCAAACTGTGGAGAGGAGACGCCTAAATCGTACAAAATGCCGTCCACCCCAGCGATATTCAATGCTGCTAAGGTTTCTTTGAGATAGCGGAAGTTTTTGTGGATGAGTTGGAGATGTCCTTGTTCGATTTCGTTAGCGAACCGTTCCTTGGCGTGTTTAATCGCTGTTTCATCCTGATCAAATGCAATGACACGGCCCTCAGCAGATAATTGCTCCAACAAATGGGCGGTATGTCCCCCACCCCCGAGTGTCATATCCACATAGATGCCATCTGATTTAATGGCTAATTGGTCCACAGCCTCATTCAACAAAACTGTGACATGCTTGAATGCTTTCGTCATCCTTCGTCACCCTTTACTTCTACAACCCAAAGTCAAATAAATCTTCCGCAATATCCTCGTAGCTCTCCTGAATGTCAGTGGCTGTCTGTTGCCACGTTTCTTCATCCCAGATCTCAAGTCGCTCATTGACGCCAATAATGTGACACGCCTTCTCTAAATGAGCGAACTCAAGCAGGGACTGTGGGAGATTAATGCGTCCTTGTTTGTCGATGGTGACCTCGGCTGCTGCAGAATAGAAGAAACGGCTAAACGCCCGTGCATTCTTCTTAGCCAGTGGGAGAGCTTTCATTTGTTTTTGAACGTCTTCCCAAGCAGATAGTGGATACCCAAAAATACAGCCATCCAGCCCACGAGTCACGACGAACGAATCGCCGAGTTCTGTGCGCCATTTGGCTGGGATAATCAGACGGCCCTTACCATCTAAGTTATGTTGATACTCCCCCATCAACACCGACTATTCACCAACTTTCCTCATTACGTTTAGTCTACCATAACCCACCACTTCTCTCCACATTTCCCCGAGAATTAATCCGATGAAATTTTATCTTTCTATTTTAGAGGTCGGAACCCCTGTCATAATAAGCTTTCTATGGGTGGAGTGAGGGTGGGAGGATGATGGAGAGGAGAATGTGTGAGTGGAGATATTTAAGAAATTTTAAGCATAAAAAAATGGCACCGCCGAAACGATGCCATGATGGAATAAGTGAATTCTCATGTTGGTGGGTGAGGTGATAAATATCTGCTCACACTAGGCGAAAAATAAACTGTACAAGCGGTAAATCACTAACGCATAGTTCCCAATGAATTCAAGCATAAATAAGGGATTTGAGATGGAACGAAACAGCTTATTCCCTGAAAAACGAACGATGCCATGGCGGTAGTAATAAATCACCCGCCAGAGACCGAGCACGCCAATCAGCATCAACACCACAGGAAACAAGGAAAAGTAAAAAAACCTCACAGATAAGACGTGAATGCACATCCAAAGCGTTGGATGAACGATATCGACCGGTGCCAAATGCCAGCGTGGAATCCGATTTAACATCGGGCGCAACTGGAGTGCGATCCCCAGCATCGCGACTGGCAAAAGATATAATATGATTTCCATCCAACGAAAAGGCAAAACGGTTGCTCCTTTACTCTCATAACTATTTAGTGGATGCATCCCTCGCTCAACACCTGAGCAAAGAGCATCCTTCATTGATTCTTCATCAGTGTAGCATAGGAAGAACGGAAACACAGATTTTTTACTCTAATTCGCTAAAAATAGGCAAAAAAAAGCCGGAACAGCAGTTGTTCCGGTGCTTGGCGTGATATCACACTAAGCTTCTTCGGTTTCTTCAACCTCTTCCATGACATTGCGTCCGTCATAGTAGCCACAGTTTGAGCATACGTGATGGGATTTACGCAATTCACCACAGTTTGGGCATGGGTTCATACCTGGAACCGTCAATTTAACATGCGTGCGACGTAGACGTTTTCTTTGTTTAGATGTTTTACGTTTTGGTACTGCCATTTGATTTACACCTCCTGAATGTGTGAATTAATGGTCATCAGCTTGATTATCCGATGGTTCAAACAGATCCTTGAGTGCTAGCATACGCGGATCAACTTGATCATGCTGTTTCTGGTGTAGGCCTTCTTCAGTCACGACCTGCCAATCCTCGCCGGCTGGCAATTGATCTGTCTGCTGCTCCTCATCCGTTAACCGAACGATTGGCAACTGGGTTAATACATTATCAACCACTGCATGCCGCAAATCAATCGTTCGACTCGTTAGTTCAATGAGCAAAGTCTCCTCATCGACAATATCCGTACTCTCCCCTGGCAATACGTAACGTTCATTAATCGTAAATACTAAGGGAACATCCACCGGTTCCAACGACCGACTAGAGGGAAGCGTTACTACCAACTGTACCTCTCCTTGGAAGAGAACTGTGCCACGTTCATATAAAACCATCCCGCGCACATGAGCTGGCGAGGCGGCGAGGATTTCATCATCCCGTGCCTCAAGCGTCGTTTCAAGATCTATGGTTTCATCGATCATTAACGGATCGCGTGCTTCTATCTGTAATTCTTCAATTGTCCATTGCAAGATTAACCACCTCTGAGCAACAAAAAAATTATACCGAGTTCAATATCATTTGTCAACGACGATTACTGCACAAATACTGGGGGATGTCCAAAATTTTGTTCTTCAACAGTTGGATTGAGGAAGCATTGATAAATCCGATCTGCTCTCAGCCACAACGGCCATTTTTTTGAAACGGTGCGATCCACACGACTAATCAAGTGATACTTGGAATCAACAGGCAGCTGCCCAGATTTCAGATAACGGCGTCCCTGAATGCTTGCTCCCAGTAAAAACAGCGGTTGCAATCCATTGAGTACGTCCAGCATTTCGGACTCCCTGACACCGAGTCCCATCATCACCAGTGCACGCCGCACGCGCCCTGGTGTCCACTGTCGATTCGTCACTTGTAACATGAAGTCATCCAGTGTCCTATTCGTTTTCGCAGCCCGTTGAAAGACGACTTCGATCCCCTCATACATCTGATAGTAGTTCCTGAGTGTTTCTTGGGATTGTGACAGCAGTTGGTAGCGCAAATACGGATACCATTGTGAAAGCGTCGGGAATACATCACTAGCAATCAAATCCTGCCAGGTTGCTTCGGGAATAAATGACTTGAGCGATTCTTCAGCATCCGGCGTGATTGGACGTGTCAGTGCTTGACGAATCGCCGTACTACTCGTATAGGGCGAAGCGGTGTCCACCTGCTCTGTTCGATGGTGAGCGCCTGATCGCTGAATAGGTAAGAGCTGGAGCGGATGATGCCGTTTTGCATTGGCTTTCGCATAACTGAAGGCCAAAAGCATATTACTCGCGGCCGTGAAATCAATCGTTAAATGTGAGAGAGCTGGCACGGAATATGGCAACTGACCGAGCGCTTCCAATGTGGCCTGTCCACGGTTGAGTGTCGCGGGTTTTGAGATTTCTTCTTCCCAATCTGGATGCGCGACCACCCAGTCAGCGAGAGTTTCATAATCACGAAAATTCGTGTTCTCCACCCCGAATGCTAAGCCGTCGCATCCTAAAGCAGTAGCCATACCGACACCCCCATCTCCGAATAGATCCGCGGGAGCAGTCGCATACCAAACAGGCAGTTCCACCACGAGATCGCACCCATTCAACAAAGCGGTCCGTGCGCGCTGCCATTTCGTGAGGACGGCGGGCTGACCGCGCTGAACGTAATTCCCGCTCATAATCCCGATTACCACGGCTTCGGGATGCTTGTGGTGGATTTCCTGCAGCAAATAACGGTGTCCATTGTGGAACGGATTCCATTCACTGATGACGCCGATTGAGTACATTATTCTTTGTCGAGGAGCGCGGATACGTTCACGAGAGGCGCGTCATTCCATAACTTCTCCAAATTAAAAGTTTCGCGCGCATCTTTGGTAAAGATGTGGACAATCACGTCTTCTGCGTCGATCAAAATCCAGTCGTTTCCGGATTTGCCTTCGATCCCCTTCACATTGTAGTTTGCTTTGGTGATCGCTTCGTCAATCGATTCAACGAGTGCTTTGACTTGGCGTTGGTTGCGTCCATTCATCAGTACGAAATAATCCGCGATCGTCGTCAGCCCACGCACATCTAAAGCAACAATGTCCTCACCCAGACGGTCATCCCCGACTTTAACGATCAACTCCATTAAATCTTTTGCGTTGTTTTCATTCATTAATTACAGCTCTCCTTGATGTGTGTTCATCCAATGATTATAAACCGTAATGGCCTTAGGATAAACAACCTGACCTTTTTGAATCAGAAATTGTAACTCTTGTTGCATCTTATAAGTGATTGCTTCATCTAGTGACTGGTTAGCGCGTTGTCTCGCCTCAATCACTTCTGGAAATTGGCGATTGGGCTCAATGAAATCACTGATCGAAACAAGTTTAGCAGTCGGTGTCCAATTGAGGCTCCCAACTGTATGCCAATAAACGGCCCAATAAATCTCATCGTCCACAAGTCCCAGGGTGCGCTGAGCTTTCATCGCAGCGAGGGGCCCATGCCAGATTGCATTGCCATAACGAAGCCAATCCGCGTCATAGTCCGGATGGTTTGTATATTGCTTGAGTTCCTCTACTGTGGCCTCCTTGGCATAATCATGGAGGAGGGCTGCAATGCTAGCACGTTCCATATCTTCTCCGTACTGCTCAGCTAATTTCACAGCCGTTTCCTCCACACGCAGACAATGCTCAAAGCGTTTCGTTGAGAGCGCTGATTTGACTTCCGCCACGAGTTCAGGACGATCCAATGCGATCAATCCTTTGTGATAGTGACGTTCATTCACGATACAGGCCTTCTTTCTCGATAAAATAATAGACTTCTTCCGGTACGAGATAGCGAATACTGTTGCCGTGCTGGATGCTCGTTCGAATCTGGGTGGAACTAATCGCAATCTCCGGCACATCCACCGTAATCACCGGATAATCCGTTTCCAGCGAATAGCCTTCCCGTTTCACCCCAACGAAATGAACCAGCTGCATCAATTCGTCAATTCGATGCCACGTAGGAAGATATTCCACCATGTCCGCCCCGATAATGAAATAGTAGTCCGTATCAGGATGAGTGTCTGTGAGCATTTTCATCGTATCGTAGGTGTAGCTCTTGCCCTTGCGATTGATCTCGGCCATTTCAATATCAAATTGCATATTCTGGTTCAGCGCCAGACAGAGCATTGCCACACGATAGCGGTAATCGATCGCTTGTTTTTCATCCACATGCGGCGGTTCATAATCAGGCATGAAATAAATGGTTTCAAGCCCCAATTTATCCCGCACCTGTTCCGCAATGATCAAATGTCCATTATGTACCGGGTTAAATGTTCCACCCAGAATCCCCACGCGATGTCGGTGTCCGTCCCCTGTTGTTTCCAATTCGGGTTCAATCATGACCCCATGAAGACGTTTTTTGGCCCAGTCTATCATTATTTCATCGCCTGTTTCTTCACTTCGAGGGAGAGCGATTGATTCTTCTCTATTTGGGAGGGACGGTAGAGCGTTAAGGTGTGCCCGATATGCCAGCTCCACTGAATGTTCAAGGCGTCAACGAGTGCTTCTTCGACCGCTTCATCCGCCATGGTGGCATTTTGCAGGATCGAGAGTTTCACGATTTCCCGTTTTGTCAATGCTTCGTCCACCTGCGTCATAAAGGCCTCTGTCAGATTGGCCTTTCCCAGTTGAAAGATCGGTTTTTCCTCTTGGGCAGTCCGTTTGAGTAATTTTTTTTGTTTATTATTCATAACTACCTCCTAAATCAATGGTTCGCGCATCAAGACGTCGGTCCCCTTAGGTGCCCACAAACGCACATGACCCGGCTGTTTGAGGTTGATCCACCCAAGACCTGAAACCGCAATATCACTTGGCTGGCCCACTTTGAAGGAATGAGCCACTAATTCAGGGAAACCGTTCTGTTCCTCCCCCGCTTGTGGAGGCGTAAGGAGTTCTCCTACATGTTTCTGGTAGAAGGCGTCGCTCCCCTCCAATTTGCGGCGGTGGATCGAGAGGGCATCACTCATATAGAGCGTGATGCCTTGTTTTGGCCCTGATAAATAATCAAAGCGCGCCACGCCTCCCACAAAGAGCGTCTGTTCGGGATTCAATTGGTAGACGCGCGGTTTCACTTCATGTTTTGGGAGAACCTGCTTGAGTGAAGCAAAGTCCAACTGCGCCGTGAGCTGGCCGTCCGCAATGATACCCGGTGTATCAATTAAATGCTGGTCTTCTGTTAATGGAATCTGGATAATATCCAGCGTCGTTCCAGGATATTGACTGGTCGTAATCCACTCACCTTGAATGCCTCGACTCTTGATCAATGCATTAATCAACGTCGATTTTCCGACGTTGGTGACACCGACCACATAGACATCGCGACCATTTCTCAGGCGTTCAATCTCCTCGAATAGTTCATCTACCGCGCGATTCTTCACGCCACTGACCAGAAGAATATCCTTGACTTGGATGCCTTGTTGGCGAACAAATTTCTTCAACCAGTTCTTGATGCGATTAGGGTTGAGTGCTTTTGGCAATAGATCGATCTTATTCGTCACGAGCACGAGATCATTGTGCCCCGTCAAACGCTGAATGCCAGGGATAATCGAGCCCGCAATATCAAAAACATCCACCACATTAATCACTAATGCATCTTCATCACTAATGCCATTCAAGATCGCCATGAACTCTTCTTTGTTGGTTTGGACTTTCTCTAGTTGATTATAATGTCTCAGTTTAAAACAACGCTGGCAATAGAGTGCGCCGTTCGCTAGGCCTTTTTCATAGGCAGTTTTTGGGGTATAGCCGCGTTCATCGGGATTATTTGTTTGAATCTCTGCCCCACACCCCATACAGTAAATGGCTTCTGTTTCATTCAATTCGCTGTTTCCACTCCCATTCTTCATCACTCTTTTGGAATCGTTTGATCAAGCGCCGTTCGATACAGCGATTGACCTTCGAGAAGATATTATCAGTATTCGTTACGGGTTGCACGAGGATACTCTTAATCCCCATGCGATTGGCCGACAGAATATCCGTCAATAACTGATCCCCCACGAGCACCACCTGATCTAAATTGAGATTGGTCTCTTTCAATAGGGATCGGAGCCCGCGACGGAGCGGTTTCAACGCCGACGCATGAAATGGCACATTCATCTGATCCGCCACACGCTGCACCCGCTCAGTATGATTGTTGGAGAGAATCATGACCTTGATGCCCCCTTCATTGAGCGTTTTGACCCACGCTAACAGTTCTGGCGTCGCATCGAGGGTGTGCCAAGGCAACAACGTATTATCCAAATCCGTAACAATCCCTTCGATCCCCAAACGATGGAGATCTTTTGGTTTAATATGATAGATCGATTTTACTAGCCATGTCGGTCGAAAATAACGCTGTAACATTGTTCGGCACCCTTCTCTACTTAATTCCATTTATTATAGCATCCCTAGCCAAAGACATGCTTGCCTAATCTCTTAATGGCGCTGGTTGTACGCTGCAATCGCTTGTTTCACGTAATTATGGTCGCCAAAATAGGGTTCTAGTCCATTTTGGTATTTCATCTCTAACTCGTCGCCCTTCCCGGCAATCCATAACACAGCGGGCGTGTCCAGTTGTTCTGCCCAATCAAAGAGCGTCTGGATCGCTTTCCCGCGGTCCACCTCCACCGTGGCCTTGGCACGCGCTCTTGGAGTTTGATTCTCCACATATTGCAGCATTTCCTGGCAGATAGACGCGGGATCTTCCTTGCCGGGGTCTTCCGTGGTAAGGACAATGCGATCGGCTCGTTTGCCTGCCACTGCTGTGAGATCCTGGCGCCGATTATAGGCTTTTTTTCCGGGCGATCCGAAAACCACCCCTACCGCATGATCCGGATAAATCTGATCGGAGGTGTCAAACATCGCTTCGAAACTCACCTGGTTATGGGCGTAATCCACCATCGCCACAATCTTTTCATCCTTGGTGTGAAAACTCTCCATCCGCCCTGGAACCGTTGCCTGTGAGAGGGCATGCTGGATCGTTTCAACAGGAACCCCGTAGCCGTGCGTGATCGCAATGGCTGCCAGTGCATTCTCCACATTGAACGCCCCACTCATCGCAAGCGTCATTGGATATTCCTGGCTTTGGTGAACCAGCGTGAAGGATTCTCCAGTTGGTTGTGAAACAATCGCCTTTGCATAATAATTTGCGCGTGGATTCTTGGTGGAGAAGGTATGGATCGCTTCAACGGTTGGGCTCTGCTCAGCTGTTGCTAACACGCGTTCCACATGATCCATATCTGCATTAATCACCGCTCGTTTCCCCTGTTGGAAGAGTTTCAGTTTACTTGAGAAATAATCCTCAAATGTCGGATGTTCTACCGGGCTGATGTGGTCCTTGGAGATATTTAAGAATGCCACGGTATCATAGAGAATTCCGTCTGTACGGTGGTATTTCAATGCTTGGCTGGATACTTCCATCGTCACATAGGGCAATTGGTGGTTAGCTGCCGTTTGTAGCAACTGATACAGCGGTAAGGATTCCGGCGTTGTTAATTGTGAGTCAACCTCTTCTTCCCCAACATACACCGTCGCTGAAGAAATCAAGCCCGAGCGATGCTTTTGTTGCTGCTTACTCCAAGCATCGAGGATTTGACGAATATAATAGACGGTGGTCGTTTTGCCCTTGGTGCCTGTCACACCGATCAGTGGGTAGGCTTGCCACGGGCGGTCATAGAAGTGGTTGGCGACAGTCGGCATCACGCGGCGAATGTCGGACACAATGAGACCAGGAATAGGAACGTCATAGTGCGTCTCACTCACATAGGCAATCGCCCCTTGTTTCACTGCCTGTTTGAGATAGTCTGCTTTGAACTGTGCCCCCTTACAAAAGAAGAGTGTGCCAGCACCCACCGCACGCGAATCCATCGCGAGTGCTTGTACCTCTTGCCCATCTAAATCTCCCACGTTATCGACTAATAAATGCTGATCGGCCAGATATGTCACCAATGTTTTTAGATCCATGCCTCTCTCATCCTTTCACATTATCCCTTCGATAAAAAAAGCCGTGCTGACCACGACTTTCTCTACCTGACTCTTCCACAATCGGTGTGCCCCATGATTCATGGGCCTCTTTTTTGAGCAGGTATTGTGCCTGCTGTCCTCAATCGAAAGCGTCAGTCATCCCCATTCGTTATTGAATGAGATCATAAATTTCCATCGCAACAAGATCGATGTCATCAAACTGGAAATTCTCATTTTCACTATGATCATCTAATTCAAATGTATCGGTTTCCTTGTCATATTTGACGATACAGCGTTCATCGCCATCTTTTTCAAAGCGACGCACTTCAATTGTTGAATCCTCTGCGGTCATGGCCTCTAAACGTGAAATGATCGCCTTTAATTGTGATGCTTCCACCGAAAAACCCCTTTCGACTTGATATTCTTTGATATTCTAACACAACAAAATTATAAACTTCAATGTCTGACGCGCATCTTTATCTTTACGTTAGAACTCATGTGTCCCCGTTAGAAATACGGCAGATGATAGCGTTTGACGGGGGTGTGATCCGCCTGTGCCTCTTGATAGAGAGCGAGCACATTTTTGGCAAAGGTCTCAGCACTGATCGCCTGTTTCAGTTCTGAAACAGCAGCTTGGTAGTGATCGGGATACTGATAGACTTGTTTAATCGCTTCTAGATACTCCGCGGTACTATCAATCAGTTCACCGAAATGTCCCATCTCCTCAAGCGTGTTCAGATAGTCGTTTTCAATCGCCACCACTGGCAAATCATTCGCCAATGCCTCAATAAAGGTCAGTCCCTGGGTTTCAGTGAGAGAGAGATTCACGTAGACATCCGCCATCTGATAATATTTGAAGACCTGTTCATGATCGATCATCCCGGTAAATTGGACAGTCTCCTCTAAGTGATGATCACGAACCAATGCCTCTAATGCCTCACGCTCTGGACCGTCACCCACCAGCACGAGTTTGGCATTTGGCATTTCCTGCTGCAGGGCTTCGTGGGACTTGATCAAGGTGTCCAGATTCTTCTCTTCGGCAATGCGGTTCACCGAGATCTCCACGAAATCATCCGCACTGAGGTTGAGAGACTGACGCAGTGCGAGTTTCTCCTCATCTGAGAGCGTTTCAGGGAGCATCACGCCGGTTGGAATGACGCTGATAGGTTTCGCCACGCCATATTCTGAGAGAACCTCTGCGATCATCTCACTCGGCGAAATGACCCGGTCACAGCGATTGCAGAACATCCGGGAGAGATATTGCACCATGCCCTTGGTAATCACATGGCCATTCAATACATAATGTAGGTATTTCTCGTACCAGGTGTGGTAGGTATGCACCACCGGAATCTGCAATTCACGTGCCACATGTAATCCCGCAATCCCCATACTGAATTCCGTTTGCGTATGAATCACATCCAAATCGAGCGTGCGCACCCCCCGCATCACTGCACTGAAGGTAGCTACTGCGACACGCCGTTCCTTGAAAAAGATAAAAGGAATCGATTCAAAACGATAAACATGCTCTTCTGGTGTTGCATCTGGATCCGTTGTGGTGAATATATAAACCTCATGACCTTGGTGTTCTAACTCTTGTTTGAGCGTCTTAATTGACGTTGCGACACCACTCACCTGAGGAAAATACGTGTCTGTAAAAATCCCAATCCGCATCCGCTCTCTTCACCCGTCCTTTCTTCTCTTCATTCTAACATAGTGCCCCCTGCTTGGTTTTAAAATTTGGCGAAAACCTGAACGAAAATCTACTGTATTACTGCGCACAAAAAAAGCCAGAGCATCTCGCCCTGGCCTTCATGGAAATAGCGTCATCCATTTCCTGTATTTAGCTTCAAGCTACTGGTTTAACAGTTTCTTGGCAATCTGTTGAATCTGATTACCGTCCGCTTGGCCTTTCATGGCACTTACAGCTTGTCCCATGACCTTACCGAAGTCCTTCATTGAGGTAGCACCCACTTGTTCAATGACCGCTTTTACCTTTTTCTCAATGTCGGCTTCGCTCAACTGTTCCGGAAGGTATTCTTCAACAATGGCGATTTCTGCTTCGGTATCCGTTGCGAGATCCTCACGACCTGCTGCTTGGAATTCCTGAACAGAATCTTTCCGTTGCTTCAATTCGCGAGCAATCACTTGGAGTTCCTGTTCTTCAGTAAGTTCCCCATTGTGATCAATAGCTTCTTTTTGAAGTGCTCCCTTTAACATCCGGATGACGGATAAGCGTTTCTTATCTTTTGCTTTCATGGCTTGCTTCATATCAACATTGATACGCTCTAAAATGGCCATGATACTGCCCCCTCATCATAGTCCTTGCTTAGGAACTAGTATTTCTTGCGTTTACGTGCTGCCTCAGATTTCTTCTTACGACGAACTGAAGGTTTTTCGTAGTATTCGCGTTTACGTGCTTCTTGCAAGGTACCTGATTTAGAGACTTGGCGTCTGAAACGGCTGATAGCGTCATCTAGGGATTCGTTTTTACGAACAACGGTCTTAGCCATAACTGTTACCTCCCCTCGTCATTACAATCATTTTCGCATATCATGGAAAATGTACGGTTGCCATTATACCGATATTTCTAGGTCGCGTCAATTCTCTATCCGTAGAAAGCGATAAAAAACTGCGGAATTTTATCGAGCAGAGGAGATGTGCCCTAAGATGATCAGAAGAGGAAATGAAGCGGCTATTTAATGCCCACTTCATTCAACCAAGTAACCGTCTCAATCGCACTAATCGATCTTACGTTTTGGATTGAGGAGATTCATTGGGTCGAGCAGAGATTTAATTTGGTGCTGCAAGAGATCAGTGTCACTCCCTAATTGAGCGTGGTTCCAACCGCTCTTGGACATGCCAACCCCGTGTTCGCCGGAGATCATCCCGCCGAGTTCGATCGTCTTCTCAAACATACGTGTCACCGCTTCAGTGGCTGCTTCTGGCATTTCTTCTCCAGCTGGCCATCCGATAATTGGGTGGACATTGCCATCGCCTGCATGGCCCGCCACATAAATATCCAGATTCAGTTCTTCACCGAGCTGGCCAACGTAATCAATCATTTCACCGAGTTTGGAGAGTGGCACCACCATATCTTCCGTTAAGAGTGATTTACCCTGACCTACTGCGGCATACATGTCATTTCTCAGTTTACGCAGATCATTTTGTTTGTCTGGATCCGTTTCAATCGAGACATTGAAAGCGTGGTGTTTATCGAGCACCTCATTCACAATTTTTTCGGTTTGTTCCGTCACCATATCGATTTCGAACAGCAACATCGCACCCCCATTAGCACCCCCGAAATTCGTGCCTTCATATTTATCGGTCGCCGCGATCGTTTTCTTGTCTTCTGCTTCGAGACGCGTTGGATAGACACCGGACATGCGAATACCATGTACTGCTTTAGCGAGGTCACTCATTTCTTCAAAGAAGGCTACTCCCACGAGCGATTCACCAATTGGAATTGGCATCAATTTAACGGTAATTTCTGTGACGATCCCAAGCGTTCCTTCTGATCCGATGAAGAGATGCGTCAAATCATAGCCGTATGACTGTTTGTAGGTACGCCCACCGACACTGACTTCACGGCCATCTGCGAGCACCACCTTCAATCCAAGCACGTTATCGCGGGTTGCTCCATATTTCACACCGCTCATGCCCCCAGCGTTGGTTGCCACATTCCCGCCGATCCGTGAAATGGGTTTGGACCCTGGATCTGGCGCATAGAAGAGGCCTTCTTTACGAGCAAGCTGATCGAGATCCCCGTTGACGACACCCGGTTCAACGACTGCAATCGCATCTTCCTTGTTGATTTCGATAATCTTGTCCATTTTATCGGTGGAGAGAATGATGGAGTTGTGGAGCCCCTCCGATCCAGCAACAAGGCTAGTCCCACCACTTTGAGGCACTACCGTCAAATGGAATTCACGAGCCACTTTGAGCACCGCCTGGACGTCTGCAGTCGTCTTCGCTTCAACGAGGGCGATCGCTTCTTCATTCGTCTTAGGGTCAGACAAACGTGAGCTGGTGGATTTTTCTTCCGTCACTGAATCCTCTGTATGCACTTCACCTGTTTTTACCTGTTCCTGCAGGGCGGTAATGATATCCGCACGCTTAAAAGATGGAAACATTGCCATGATATACACTCCTTTTCCCAAGCCTTCCGTCAGAAAGCTTGCAAACCTTTTCAAAAGTTGTCTCTACTTACTTATTGTAATCTGATATTAGGAGAAGTCAATACTCATTCCACTAATGACCTGAAAAAACGAAAAAAGTTCTGGGATATTTCCCAGAACTTTTGTAGTGCGGCCAAGAGGACTTGAACCTCCACGGGAGTATCTCCCACTAGCCCCTCAAGCTAGCGCGTCTGCCGATTCCGCCATGACCGCTTATTTGATTGCTGTTGCCTCTCTCGCGACAACAAAAGTAGTATAGCATGGTTAGAGTGGCCTTGTCTACTCCTTTTTTACAACTTTTTATTCATCCAGGTCGATATTTTGGCTTGCAAGCGTCGAAAAGGCCGTCACTAAAGCATTTTTCGCTAACAGAAATAATTGATGAATGGCTGTCATCTGATATCTTTCAAAGAGAGATAATTTCTGAGAAGAGGTATCTTCCTATCGCTTGTATCTGCTGTTTAGTTGTGTTTTATAAGCGCCATACGCTACAATAGAAATCAGAAATGAGGAATTAAAATGAATCAAAAGAAAAAGCAATCCGGATTAAGTTTGAAGAACATGAGTCTATCCCAATTGATCAGCGCGGCCTTCACCCTATTTACGCTCTACAAGAGTCTGCGTTCGATCATGCAGGACCTCAAGAAAAAATAACCAATCCAAAACACGTCCTAACCGGTCACATTCGATCCAGTCAGGACGTGTTTTTTATTCGTCTTCAATTAATTCGAGTCTCCCCAAACAGATACCGCAAACGCTTTTAATGGTATCCACTCGTCGTTGTCTATAGAAATCATTATGGGACCATAGACAGCGATAATGGTATTTCGGTTTATTCTCTGGAAGCGGGGGTGCGTAACGCAATCCCCCCACTTGTTTTAAGAGATGTTTGAAATCAGCGTCTCCATGATGATACCCCTTATTCATCAGATGGAGATGATAGTGGCAGAGTTCATGGCGAATGAGTCCGTACATCACCTCAAGCGAATAATCCTTTAAATATTTAGGGTTAAACTCTAAATGATGGGTGCGTGGATTGTAGCGTCCCCCTGTGGAACGCAGCCTGCGATTCCAATAAGCATGATGGGTAAACGGACGGTGGAAATAGGTTTCTGACTGCTCCTTTACCCACTTGGTTAAATCCTCTGTTTCAAATAATGCCATTTTTAACTTCTATTAGCTTTTGGGTTCCACCATGGAGAGATCGATCCGTTTCCGCTTTTTATCGATCCCAACAACCCAGACGTTCACGATATCCCCGACCGACACGACATCACTCGCATTCTTCACAAATTTCTTGCTGAGGCGGGAAATATGCACGAGCCCATCCTGTTTCACACCGACATCCACGAACGCCCCAAAGTCCACGACATTGCGCACGGTACCTTCCAGGGGCATCCCCACTTCAAGATCGTCCAGAGTCAAGACGTCCTGGCGCAGGGTCGGTCCCTGTACGTGGTCACGTGGGTCAATCCCCGGTTCTAACAAGGCTTTTTGGATGTCTTGGAGGGTTTCTCGTCCTACCTTGAAGTCCTCGGTGAGTTTAGCAATGTTCCACTGGCGAATCTGTGTCTTCACACTGTCTTCGTTTAGTGATTGAATGTCAATGCCCTGTGCCGTTAAAATCTGCTGCGTCAGTTGGTAACTCTCTGGATGAATTCCCGTATTATCAAGGATGTTGTCGCTCGCAGGTACTCTAAGGAACCCCGCCGCCTGTTCATACGCTTTCGGGCCGAGGCGTTTCACATCCTTTAATTCCTCACGTGACTGGAAAATCCCCTCGTCATTGCGGCGAGTCACGATATTCTTCGCAACTGAGGGCGTAATGCCTGCCACATGTTCGAGCAATGACACACTCGCGGTATTTACATTCACACCCACGCGGTTAACGACCATTTCCACCGTGAAGTCCAGCTGATCGCGCAATTTGGTTTGAGAAACATCATGTTGGTACTGACCGACGCCGATTGCTTGTGGTTCCACCTTCACCAGTTCGGCGAGTGGGTCCTGCAGCCTCCGACCGATGCTGACAGCGGAGCGCTCTTCCACTTGGTAATCGGGAAACTCTTCACGTGCAATTTTCGACGCCGAATATACGGAGGCACCGGCTTCATTGACAATCACATATTGCAGAGATAAATGATTCTTCTTGATTACATCGGAAACAAATGCTTCAGACTCACGACTGGCGGTGCCGTTTCCGATCGCGACAATATCAATCTGGTAGTTGTCAACGAGCTCGAGAAAGGTCTTTTCTGCTTCTTCCGTTTTGTTGTGAGGAGGCGTTGGGTAGACGATGGTTTTAGCAAGAACGCGCCCAGTTGGATCCATGACCGCTAATTTCGAACCTGTCCGATAAGCCGGGTCCCAGCCAAGCACCGTTTTCCCCTTGAGTGGCTGCTGCATTAAGAGATGGTACAAGTTTTCACTGAAAGTATCGATGGCGTGGTCCTCTGCTCGGTCCGTGAGCTCGCGACGAATTTCACGCTCGATCGACGGCAAAATGAAACGCTCAAGCCCGTCCTGAATGGCTGCCTGAAGTTGTGAAGTGGACACAGGATGCCCCTGAATCACCTGTCCGACCAAATATTGAATGAAGGTAAACTCGTCATCCTCTGCCGTGATCGAGAGGATCCCCTCCTTCTCAGCACGATTCATCGCCAATATTTGGTATGGCTTCAGCTGATCGAGTTTGGCATGAAAATCATAGTAAATTTCATAGAGGTGCTCCTCATCTTCCCCTTTTGGATGCTTCGTACTGACAAGTTCCCCCTTCTGCTTCATGTGACGGCGAATCCATTCCTTGTAATCTGCTTGTTCGCCAATCCATTCCGCCACAATTTCATGAGCCTCGGCTAAAGCATCTTGAACACTTGCTACTTCATCAGACAGATACTGCTCAGCCTGTTCGTGGACGTTTCCAATGGTTGGATTACTCAATAACCAATCGGCGAGCGGTTGTAATCCTTTTTGGCGGGCCTTTTCCGCTTTGGTTTGACGTTTCTTTTTGTAAGGCGCATAGAGATCCTCAATGGTTTGGAGGTCCTTGGCTCTATTGATCTTGGTTTCTAGTTCCATCGTCAACTTGCCTTGATCCCCAATCAGCTTCAAGACGGATTGGCGCCGCTCTTCTCTCGCCTCTACCCGCTCATAGGTGGATTGGATGTCACGAATCGCCACTTCATCGAGGGAGTGTGTTTGTTCCTTCCGATAGCGGGCAATGAAGGGCACCGTATTCCCGTCATCGAGTAATCGCAGCACCTGGTTAATCTGATCCTGTTTGAACGCAGGGAGTGCCTCTCCTACCAATGAGAAATAATCTTGATTCACGTTATACGCCTCTCTTTCTACAGTCGCTAACTATAAACTAGATCGCACCATTTGTCCATCAGCGCCCATACGGAAAGAAATATATATTAAACAGAGAATTCGTTTTTTTCATTTATACGTTCATCCTCTCTGTTTGATGTTCAACTTCTCATTCCGCATAAAAAAGCGCTTTCTAAGTGAAAAGTTACTGGACCCATGAATTTCAGTAGTGTTTCGCGCCAGATTTCTGGTATAATGAGGGCATACTAAGAGCGAGAGCCTTTAGGATAGGGGAGTAACCAGCAGTACAGCTGCGATAGTATCAACAATAACGTGCAGAATGTTGAAGTCTTCATCACTGCTGGTACTATCTGAAAAGGTGAGACCTATGCTGCATCAGTGAGCGGCATAGGTCTTTTTTTTGGATTCAGGAGGCTACTTTCCCACTTGCGACTGTTTCCTTCATTAAATATGAAATGAAATGGCCGGGTGATACGCTTGAGTATAATTTATTAGCGAAGGAGCGAATGCAAGATGTCACAAAAAAACAACCATACGCCCTACTTTGCCTCAACTGCTGAGGACGTGATCGACGCGTTGGGTTCATCGACCAATGGCTTAACGAAACAAGCTGTCAACGAGCGCCGTGAGCAATATGGGGCCAATGAAATCCAGGAGGGCGAACAGCGCACGACTCTCCAGAAATTCATCGACCAATTCAAGGATGCTATGATTCTTATTCTGTTAGCGGCAGCGGCCCTCTCAGTAGTCCTCGAAGGCATGGACGGGATGGTTGATGCGATCGTGATTCTCGCGGTGGTGATTATCAACGCAGTGCTTGGTGTCATCCAAGAAAACCGGGCGGAGGACGCGATTAATTCTTTGAGAGAGATGTCCTCCCCACAAGCCCGGGTACGGCGCAATCAGGATGTGGAATTAATCAGCTCCACTGACATTGTCCCAGGGGATATCGTCCTGCTCGAAGCCGGCGATGTGGTGCCTGCAGATATGCGTTTGATTGAATCCAATTCTCTTCAGATTGAAGAAGCGGCATTGACAGGAGAATCTGTTCCTGTCAATAAACAAGTAGATGCGGTGGAAATGGACGCACAGATTGGGGATCGTACCAATATGGCCTTCTCCTCAACGAACGTCACATACGGCCGCGGGATGGGGGTTGTCACCTCAATCGGGATGTCGACTGAGGTTGGGAACATCGCCCAAATGATCCAAAACTCCGAGAAAAAAGAAACCCCACTCCAACGCGATATGGCGAAACTCACTCAGTTCCTCACCTGGGCGATTGTGGTGATTTCGGTCGTAATCTTCGTCATCGGGATGTTCCAACAGCGCAACTGGATTGTGATGTTACTGACGGCGATCTCTGTAGCGGTGGCTGCTCTTCCTGAAGGGCTCCCTGCCATTTCAACCATCATCTTGGCGCTTGGAACGCAAAAAATGGCCGACCGTAACGCTCTCGTCCGTAAATTACCGGCCGTGGAAACGCTCGGCGGGACCCAGGTCATCTGTTCCGATAAAACGGGGACTTTGACCCAAAATAAGATGACGATCGAACGCGTCTTCTACAACGGCAAGAACCATACGACGGACGATGAATTAGACTTCAGTGAACCGATCTTTAAAATTATGACGATGGACAACGACTCTACAATCTCCAATGATGGATCGCTCGCCGGGGACCCAACCGAAACCGCGATGATTCAATTCGGGTTCGATCATCATTTCGACGTCCGTGACCTGCTCAAAGAACAGCCACGTGTCGGAGAAATTGCGTTTGATTCCACCCGGAAAATGTCCACCACCATCCACCCTGTCACCAATGACGAAAAGGAACACGGCAATTTCGTGGTGATGACAAAGGGTGCGCCGGATGTATTGATCGACAACTGTACAAAATACTACGATCACGGCGAAATCCGTCCGTTGACCCCTGAAGTCAAAGACCAATTGCTCAAAGAAAATGAAGCTATGGCCAACGAAGCCTTCCGTGTACTCGCGATGGCGTACAAATATCTTCCAGAAGAAAAGGACGAGTACACCTCTGAAGCAGAAGAACGCGATCTGATCTTTGCAGGGATGGTTGGAGAAATTGACCCAGAACGTCCAGAAGCCAAACAAGCGATCATTGAAGCCAACAACGCTGGCATTCGCGTGGTCATGATTACGGGAGACCATCCTGTGACAGCAGCTGCGATTGCGCGTCGTTTGGGCATTATCGCAGAAGGTGATGCATTCGAGGATGTCGTAATGACTGGGGCACAACTGGACAACATGTCTGATGATGAACTCGCAAATCACGTCGAGCAATACAAGGTCTATGCGCGTGTGGCTCCTGAACACAAGGTCCGCATCGTGAAAGCATGGCAGTCCGATCAACATCATAAAGTCGTTGCCATGACCGGTGACGGTGTGAATGATGCGCCATCCCTCAAACAAGCAGATATCGGCATCGGTATGGGAATCACCGGAACCGAGGTATCCAAGGGTGCGTCCGATATGGTCTTAGCTGACGACAACTTTGCAACCATCGTCACCGCTGTCGAAGAAGGCCGGAAAGTCTTCTCCAACATCCAAAAAGCGGTTCAATACCTCCTCTCTGCGAACTTAGGGGAAGTCTTGACGATTGGTTTTGCGACCTTGATGGGCTGGGAAATCTTAGAACCCATCCACATTCTTTGGATCAACCTGGTGACTGACACCTTCCCAGCAATTGCATTGGGGTTGGAACGTGCTGAGAGTGATGTCATGAACCACACACCACGGGGACGGACGTCAAACCTGTTGTCCAATGGGGTCCTTACCAGCATTATCTACCAGGGGATCTTCGAGGGGGGCATGACGCTCTTCGTTTACTGGTTTGCGATTCACGTGATGCAGGTAGAACAGATCAACGGCGTGGCACCGGATGCAGAAGCAATGGCCTTCTTGACGCTCTCCTTCATCCAGTTGGCGCATGCCTTCAACTGTAAATCCGTCTTCAAATCCCTCTTTAGCACGAACCCGTTCAACAACGGAGCATTCAACGCAGGAATCCTGTCATCCACTGTCCTCTTGTTGATTACGGTCTTCGTTCCTGGTTTGAATGGTGTCTTTGGAACCGTTCATCTCATTGGCGATCCAATGGCACTCGAAATGTGGGGTGTGGTGATTCTCGCTTCTCTATCTGTGATCCTGTACGTAGAGGTTGCGAAATGGATCATGCGTCTCACTGGTTATGCAGAGAAAGCCTCTAATCCAACCGAATAATAATGATTCATAACGACTAAATTTATGAATCCAACTAAAAATCCCCTGCAGGCCCTCTCCTCAGATGAATGAGGAAAAAGCTGCAGGGGTTTTCTGTTGTCGATTAATTTTATAGATTAATGATGGCCCCAGGTTTAGCGCATGGTCACGAGTTCTTCACTACCAGTTGGATGAATGGCAACAGTCCGATCGAAATCTGCCTTGGTAGCGCCCATCTGGATGGCAACCCCAAAGCCTTGGATCATCTCATCCACGCCCTTACCCATTGCCCAGAGACCGACGATTTTTTCCTCGGAACCGGTTGTGATGAGTTTCATCTTGACGGACTCGCGATGATCACCGAGTGCCGTCTGCATCGCACTAAATTGATTGCGGTAGACTTTGATCTGATCCTTGCCATAGCGTTCGATCGCTTGGGCTTCACTGAGGCCAATTTTACCCAGTGGCGGTTCGGTAAACATCACAGTCGGGACAATGTCATAATTAAGTGCATACGGTTTCTGATTGTTGAAG
Source organism: Aerococcus sp. (assembly GCA_030528285.1). Classification (GTDB taxonomy): domain Bacteria; phylum Bacillota; class Bacilli; order Lactobacillales; family Aerococcaceae; genus Aerococcus. The sequence goes on from JAUMZE010000003.1 coordinate 104,203, forward strand.
AGCGTATCACTCAATGTACGCCCCGCCTTGATCGCAACGGGTGTGAGCTGGACTTTACCGATAATGTCCCCGAATGCATAGACGCCCGGCACATTCGTATGGTGATATTCGTCCACCTTCACATAGCCGCGTTCATCCAGTTCAACATCGGTTTGTTCAATGCCAATTTGATCCGTATTCGGTGTCCGTCCAATCGCAAAAATCACACGTTCAACGTCAACCTCACCACCCTCACGATAGGTCACGTGGAGGGTTTGATCGGTATTTTTAGTTAAGGATTTGACATTGTGTTCGGTTTCAATTTGGATACCGGCGTCACGCATCGCATCCCCCATGGTTTCACGGAAATCTTGGTCGAATCCATAGAGCACTTCTTCTTCGCGAACAACCATCGTGACTTGAACACCTAACGCATTCAACAGGCCCGCTAATTCGGTGCCAACGTAACCAGCACCTACGACCATCACACGCTCAGGTAACGTCTCCCACTGGAAGAAATCATTCGAGGTTTCGCCGAGTTCAATTCCCTCAATATCACTAGGCAGGAATGGACGTCCACCTGCTACAATCGCAATATGCGGAGCGCTATATTGTTCACCGTTCACTTCGATCGTGTGATTATCTACAAAGGTCGCATGTCCCTCGACATAATCCGTTCCGCGCTGTTTGAACCCATTGAAGTAGGAATGGTGTACGCGGTCAATGTATGCTTCACGATTGGCTTTGAGGGTTTGGTAGTCCATATTTTTAAGTGATACATCCAGCCCAAAATCAGCGCTATAGGTGCTGATATCGTGTTTCATTGTGGCCCCAAACCAAGAGATTTTTTTTGGCACACAGCCGACATTGACACAGGTCCCCCCGACTGCTTTTTCTTCAATAATCAGGGCTTTTGCGCCATATTCAGCGGCACGGTTAGCACTCGCAATCCCGGCACTACCGCCACCAATCGCAATGTAATCGTATTTCTTCATACATAATCCTTTCTAACCTGAGTCGTCAGGTACGATCGGGCGGTCATCCAATCGCCAACGATCATTTTAATTGAATTATTTCCATCTCCCATTCTAGCAAAGCCCCTCCTGGAATCACAATCATTCGTTTGCCTGCTTTTCACAAAGAACAGCTCCTCCATTGATACAAATGGATCGGTGGGATTTGTTAATTTTTACTGAAATCTAGCGAGGGGGGCTTGCTCTATGTTTCTTGATCCGCTAGAGTAGACGAAAAACGTCATACTTAGTGAAGAAGGTGAAATATGCCTTTTGGAGAAAGCACTTTACCTTGGTCGGTACAGTCGCTCTTATTAACGATTTTATTGATTAGTTTATTTTTTCCTTTTTATATTACGTTAACGGTCTTTGCGGTTATTTTTATTATTTTGGCCTTTTCTAATACCTTAACCGCGACATTTCTGCCCCGGAATAGCCTGCAGACAGTACTGTGGCTGGCATTATTCTACAGTTTCGTGATTGCGGTGGTTTCGATTAATTTTCTCGGGACGATTGCAGCGATTGGGCTCTTTTTTACGATGATCGTCTTTTCCTATTACGTGAAGAATGTGCGTCCGGAGTTTCTCGATGACATCATAAATATTTCGTTGGTGGCGAGTTTCATCGTCTTTATTTTTGCGATTATGGAGCACTTCAATATTATTGCGGAGTGGGATTATACCTTTATTTCCAAGATGATGGCGGAGGAACATCCCGAGCGCGTGGAGGCCACCTTCTTCAACCCAAATTACTACGCGATGATGCTGGAGTTCTTTATTACCTTCAGTCTGTACAAGTTCTGCCAAACGAAGCAATGGAGCACGCGGATTACATGCGTCTTCCTGGCGCTCTGTAATTTCGTTGCGCTGATCTATACGGGGAGCCGCACCAGTTTCCTCGTGATTCTGACTGTATTGTTCGTGTTCTTCTATATTATCGGTTACAAGAAGCAAGCAGCCGGTTCGGTCATAACGGTCGTGGGATTGATCCTAATCGCGATGGTGACGGGACATTTCCCGCGTCTGGACAGCATTCCATGGGGGTTAGAGGACCGGATTGAAATTTGGGAGAATGCGATGCGCGGGATTCGGGATCACTTCTGGTTCGGACAGGGATTCATGTCGTACGGGCATCTGTCCTCATTCTATGGGTATCCGTTCAAAACGCACGCACATAACCTCCTGCTCGACGTTCTCCTCAATTTCGGGGTGATCGGCTGTTCCCTCCTCATTCTTCCGTTGTATCGTATCGGGCAACTAATGAATAATATGCGCCAGTATCCAGAAATCCGCCTGAAACTCGCGCTCTACTGCAGCCTGATTACCTGTATCCTCGTACACGGATTGACGGATGTGCCGATTATGTGGGTACAGACGGCCGGACTCTTCCTCTTCGTCTTCCTCACTGCACCGAATACCCTCAAGAAAGCAGAGATTGAATCTGCGACCGCGAGTGCTATGCTGCTCTCACTCGATTATCTCGATCATAAAGAAGAAAAATAAATAAGAATAGAAGATCCTAACCCATGGACGGTTTGATACGTTCCTGAGTTAGGATCTTTTCTGTTCTTGAAGTGAAATCGTTTTCCCATTAATAAAACCATACAAAAACCGCTGACGTCTTTTGAACATCAACGGTCTTTTTATATTCTATTTTAGTAATCAGTGACTATGCGTTGGCGCCTTTGAGTGGTTGCCATTGCCAGTCGTTTACTTCTTCCATATCTGCCCCATATTCACGAATGTAGGCGTTGTGTTTTGCCAAGAGGTCTTCTTGTTCTTTGATGTAGTCCTTCGCATCGTCGCCGTAAACGAGTTCTGCGGCTTGTTTCGCGAGATGGAAGCGGTCGAGTTCGTTCCAAACACGCATGTCGAATGGCGTTGTGATGTCCCCTTCTTCAATGTAACCGTGTTCGTAAAGGTTGTGGTTATGACGATCGAAGAAGATCAACTTCACGAGATCGGTGTAACCGTGGAACCCGAAGATCACTGGTTTGTCGGTAGTGAAGAGCTTATCGAATTCTTCATCAGACAACCCGCGTGGATCTACGCTTGGGTGACGTAATTTCAGGATATCTACAATGTTGATGAAGCGAATCTTCATTTCTGGGAAGGCCTTGTTCAAGCTCGTAATGGCTGCCAAGATTTCCATGTTAGATTCAACCCCGCTGGCTGCGAAGACGATATCTGGTTCGCCCCCTTTATCTGTGGAAGCCCAGTCAATCGCCTTGTAACCTTTATCTGCTAATTCTTCGGCTTCTTGGACACTGAAGAATTGTGGACGTGGATGTTTGGAGGTCACCACGAGATTGATCAATTGTTTTGCTGGCAAGACGTTCTTCGCCATCACTGCCAAGAGTGTGTTGGTATCTGCTGGGAGATATTCACGGATGTAGTCCGCTTTCTTCTCTGCCAAGTGAGTCAAGATACCTGGGTCTTGGTGGGTGTAGCCGTTATGGTCTTGTTGGAAAGCATAACTGGTAGAGATCAAGTTTAATGCATTGTAAGGTTTCCGCCAGTCGAGTTCATCGGATTGACGCATGAATTTGAAATGCTGCGTAATCATAGAATCAACCACGCGCAGGAAGGCTTCATAAGAGTCAAAAAACCCGTACCGTCCGGTCATGGTGTAGGTTTCCAACATCCCTTCTGCTTGGTGTTCGGAGAGTTGGGAATCGATCACGCGACCTTCTGAACTCATATTGGAGTCGTAGTCCGGTTTGATTGGTTCGAGCCATTGACGATTTGTGACATCAAGCACGGCATTCAAACGGTTCGAGTCGTTCTCATCTGGTGAGAAGAGACGGAAATTGTCTGGGTTGGCTTCTACCACGCGGGCAATATATTTCCCTAATTGGATCATATCCTGCTCCATGCGTTCGCCTGGTGTATTAAAGTCAAGCGCATTGTCTTTCCAATCTGGTACAGACAAGTCTTTGGTGTTGACCCCACCATTCACGAGCGGATTCATTGCCATTCGCTTATTGCCTTTTGGAGCAATCTCTTGTAACTCTTCCACAAGCTTGCCGTTTTTATCGAATAATTCTTCTGGACGATAGGATTTAAGCCAAGCAACCAGTTCATCGGCTTTGTCGAAGTTACCTTCTGAAACAGCGATTGGAACTTGGTGAGCACGGTAGCCCCCTTCGATTTTCGCATGTTCAGAGCCTTTAGGACCGGTCCAGCCTTTAGGAGTACGCAAGACGAGCACTGGCCAATGTGGCATGGTTTGTTGATCAGCCGGTTTCTTGTTAGCTTCTTCCTTGATCGCTTTGATTTCTTCTACGATACTGTCGAGGGTTTTGGCCATTTGTTCGTGAACGTCCATTGGGTCTGACCCTTCCACGAAGTAAGGTTTCCAACCCAAACCTTCGAGATATTTACGGAGGTCTTCATCGGATTTACGCGTGAAGATGGTTGGGTTGGCGATTTTCGCCCCGTTCAAGTTCCAAATTGGAAGCACTACCCCATCGTTCACTGGGTTGATAAAGGTATTGATGAGCCAACCTGCTTGGAGCGGACCGGTTTCAGATTCCCCGTCCCCAATGACCGCTGCCACGATTTGATCTGGATTATCGAGAATCGCACCAGCTGCATGACTCAATACATATCCTAATTCCCCACCTTCATGGATAGAACCTGGTGTTTGAGCCGTTGCGTGAGACCCAATCCCCCCTGGGAAGGAGAAGTGTTTATTGAACTTGTTGAGGCCTGCTTCGTCTTGGGTGTATTCCGGATAAATTTCAGTGTAAGAACCATCCAAGTAAGAGTTGGCAACCATCACTTGGCCACCGTGTCCAGGCCCTTCAAAGAATGATAGGTTCAAATCATATTTATTGATAATGCGATTCAAATGCGCATAGATCATGTTCTGGTTTGCGAGTGTTCCCCAGTGACCGATGGGATTGCGTTTCACATCGGTTGGTTGGAGTGGACGATGCAAGAGAGCATTGTCCTTAAGATACATTTCAGTAACGCCGAGGAAGTTAGCAGCACGCCACCAAGCATCGACTTTTTTTAGGTAGTCTTTTGAATCGAAATCAACCATCATCATAATCTCCTTTTTTGTGATTTTCAGGTTAACATTTATTTCGTTAGGTTCATTATACGAGTTTCTGTGACATTTGTCAAAAGGATTGTCATTTGACACCACACCGTAAAAAAGAAAGTCCTCTCATCCCACAAGCTCTTATCTACCAAGGCTTTTCGCCCAATGGAGATTGAGAGTGACGTGTTCAAGAAAACTCTTTCTTATTTCTTAATCTTTCTGTGTGAGCTGCTCGGCAATGGTATTGGTGGTCACAATCATATTGATCATGCCAGTTCTTAGGGCCACCTCAATCGCATGGAGTTTCTGGTCCCCCACCACTACCGTCATGACCTGAGGAATGGCGCGCAAATCATTGAGCGTAATTCCTAAAACGGACTGGTTGATCTCATTATTCAATTCCTGCCCCGCCTCATCGTAGAAACGGGAGTTAATGACGCCGACTGCTCCTTGCTGCTGGAGCTCTTGGAACTGCTGATTATCGACATAACCGATATTCCGCATGTTCGTTTCCTGATCGAGTGAGGAAATTCCTACCAGTGCTAATTCCACCTCACTGCCCTCTGATAGGACACTCTGTATGGCGCGGTTATTCGCTAGTTCGCGACGAATCACTCCGTTTGATACGAGCGCGGGCGCATAGAGATATTTCGCCGTGGCACGCATTTTCCGAGCGAGTTCATAACAGAGCTGGTTGGATTGAATATCGAAATAATCGTCGCTCAACCCGCCGATCAACGGAATCAACTCCGCCTCGCTGTGATTCATATAAGGAAATGAATCGACCATCCGCCGCAGTGAGTTCCCCCACGAAATACCGATGCGTGTGTAACTATCAATAATATCATGTAAATAAAGAGCGGCCCGCTGACTGACGCGTTTCCCGACCTCCGCTGCTTGGAGATCCTGGGTATCAACCACAATCGCATTCTTCAAGTGGTATTGGCGTTCCAATGCGCGTTCTAGCCGTGCTGTATAGATACTCTCACTTTTGATTACAACCTCCACGATGCCGAGGTCTTTAGCTTCCTTGAGATATTTGGCGATGAGCGAGCGCGACACCCCTCGTTGGCGTGCGATCTCGGCTTGGGTGAGGCCTTCTTCATAGTACATCGAGGCCACTTTAATGATGTCACTTTCCATTGATTTCATTCTTTAATCGTTCTTCCTGTCTACTTGATACTTCCAACATCAATTGGAGTCGGTATCTTTATTATTGACGGTTTTTGTGGGCTCGTCAATCACGATGAATTTCACCAGTCGCGATAAACCGGATCGTATCAGGCTTTTGGAGGTGCTAAAAAGACTGATTTCACCTCCCTCTCCCCCCCCCCACAAAAAAAGAGCTGGCCGTGACGCCAACTCTCTTAATTTACATCGATTAGTGGTTCGACTACCAAATCACAACGCAATCCTCAGGTGCGAGATACATGTCGTCCCCCGGTTTAGTGTGGAAAGCATCGTGGAATTGATAGAGATTCTGGACCTGTTTATTCGCGCGCCAGTAGTTCGGTGCGTGCACATCCACGGCCAGAAGCATTTGTTGATACTCCGGACGCGCCTTCATACACCAGATCCGCGCCCAATTGCTGAAGAAGGCCACATCATCACGGTCATCCTCATCGATCGCACCAATCGCCGCATTCAATCCACCGGCGTCTGCGATATTTTCCGAGACGGTCAATTTACCATTTACGGTGCCATCGCCAAGCGGAAGACCGTTGAACTGATCGATCATCGCCTGGGCTTTTTCCTTGAAGAGGGTATAGTCCTCATCCGTCCACCAGTTGTTGAGATTCCCGCGTTCGTCAAATTGCGAGCCGTTGTTATCGAAGGCATGGGAGATTTCGTGTCCGATCACGGCACCGATCCCACCGAAGTTCGCGCTCGCTGATTGTTCGAGGCTGTAGAATGGTGCTTGGAGAATACCAGCTGGGAAGCAAATCAGATTACCGGATGGGCTGTAATAGGCGTTGACCCATTCTGCACTCATGCCCCACTCATGACGGTCGACCGGTTGACGCCAGCGTTTCAACTGTACATCATTGTAGACCCGCATGAAGCGATAACTGTTCCAAAACAGGGATTTATCCGGCTGTACGACAAATTGGTTAAAGTAAGCCGGCGAATGATCAGGATAACCGATCATCAAATCCATGTGCTCTAACTTCACGATGGCTTTTTCAATGGTTTGTTCAGAGAGCCAGTCATTTTGGCTGAGGCGTAATTTATAAACGTCGATCATGGCTTTCACCATTTCTTCAACGTCGGTGCGGGCTTTCGGGCCAAAATACGTACGGCCATAGTAGCACCCAATCACCTGGCTGTATTGTTGGCGCGTTAATTGGTACGCGTTCTTGATTGGAGAAGCGGTTTTGGGACTACCGGAGAGAGCGAGGCTGTATTTCGCACCGGCCTGGCGAATCTCCTCTGATAAGTAAGGCGTCGTAGCATAAAGAGTGCGCACCGTCATCCAGCTCTTCAACTGATTGAAGTATTTCGGACTCAAAATATCATCCAACGCATGGAAATAGGTGGGCACCGTCACAATCAGCCAGTCCACTTCTTGTCCCACTAATGAATCGAGCCAACTGATGAAATCAAAGTGTTCACTGTAACCTGCGACGTCTGCTCGTTTACGTGGATTATAGATCTTGGTGTAGTCCGCGCGCTGTTCACTGCTCCAGCTAGCTGGCCAGAGGAGTTCATCAAATGCGATCGTGTCACTGACTAATTGCTCTGCCTCCTCTTCCCCATAACCAGAAAGCGTCAAGACTTCCTTGGCACTCTCCTTATAGATAGCGAGGAGTTGTTCCCCCTGTGCGCGATTTTCATTGTAGTACGTTTTATCGGGCAGGATCAGAGACGGTTGATCGAGATAGAGCTCGTACTGATCGGTATTCTTCATATCCGGATCAATACTCCACGTAAATGGTAAGGCTAAATCCGCCTCTTTCTCTGCTAACATCTGGAGATCCTCGAAGGCCGTGAGCGAGTGAATCTTGTCGAGGAGCGGTTTGACATCATCCGCTCCCTCGGCATTCCGACGTTCAAAATTCTTCGCCAGCTGATAGTACTTGGTCATTTCCTTTTCTTCAGCATTTGCTGAGGTGATTTCCCCATTCGCGAATTTCTCCAAATCGGCCATTAATAATTTTTCAATGTCTTCGTTGAGGATGTTAAATCCCCCGGTTGCTGGTTTATCATCGGGAATGGTGGCTTGTTCAATCCAATCCCCATTGACTGCTTGATAGAGATCTTGGCGTGCTGCCTGTTCATCTAATTGTGCCATTGTACGGCCTCCCTTATCCTAAGCATAGTTATTATTAGGAGCTAGTATAGCACACCTCCAGACAAATAAATGCCCCTATCCTTCCTCCTAGTTATTCCTTAATATTTAGATAATAGTTTATCAGCCCTTCAACTACATACTTTTAGATAGCAATATAGTTGACAATCGACCCTCCTTTCGCCATATTAGAGACTACTATTAAATTAGAAAGTGTGATGAGGATGAAGCACTTAGTGATTGGGATTACCGGTAATAATACAACGAATCAACATCAATGGGAGGAATTCCAAGAAGACTATACGCCGAGTGGTTTCCCTCAAGGTGTCGTGAAAGCAGGCCATCTCCCGGTGATTATTCCTATTCAATCGGACTTGTTGATGGCGGATCAATATGTGAGTCAACTGGATGGATTGATTTTTACCGGTGGGCAGGACGTCTCCCCGCTCCTGTTCGGTCAGGATCCACTCCCGGAACTTCAGGACCTCTTCCTCAAACGAGATCAGTGGGAAATGGCCCTCTTCCAAGCGGCACAGAAACGCCAACTGCCGATTCTCGCTGTATGCCGGGGCCTGCAGCTAATTAATTGGATTCTCGGCGGGACGGTCTATCAGGATTATAAATATTATCCGATTCCAAACGGCAAAAAAGCGGTGCAGCATGTCCAGGAACACAGCCACATGACCGATCCTCATCACCAAGTCACCCTAAAACCGGACGCTATGATTGGGCAACTCCTCGGTGGCAACGAGACGTTGGCGGTGAATTCCTATCATCATCAGGTGATCGCTGAACTCGCACCGACTCTAACAGCCACCGCCTGGGCGAGTGATGGCGTGATTGAGGCCGTCGAATCAAAGGAAGGCGCAACCTCTTCCCCAATTCTCGGCGTTCAGTGGCACCCCGAAGTCATGTTATTTAAAAATGACCAGATGCTTCCAGTGTTTGAGTGGTTTAACCAATTCCACGACGAAAAATAAGTGATTATTTATTACTGATTGAGGCCTTCTCATGCCATTAGGTGTGGGAAGGCATTCTTCTTATGAGGAGTTGCTTCTATTCGACACGCCTTATTTTTTTCGCCTATAGCCGAAACCTTAAAATTTTAGTAAAATGGATAGTAACTAGAAGTCATCATTGCTTGTGCGCATGCGACTAGAGACTGATCAATAATCCGTTAGAGTGAACGTGCTCCCCCACAATTAGCACCCACTCAAGAGTCCGCAACGGCTCGTGATTATCCCAGTCTCAGCGTGTCGCCAACAGTGGCGGCTTGTTTAGTCTGTGATTGATAAGTTTTGTATCAAAGGAGGAAAAATGATGGCTACCACAGATGAAACGAATGTGTCAGCTGAGGCACCAATGGGATCAACGCCCCCTAAGAAAAAGAAGCGGTCGTTCCCATCCGCTTTTACCGTGTTATTTATTGTGTTGATTTTCGCTGCGGCATTGACATGGATCGTGCCGGCAGGGTCATATGATCGTCTCACCTACAATGACGAGACCGACCAATTCAACATCGAAAATATCAAAGGCGATGTGAAGGAATTACCGGCAAACCAAGCGACTCTCGATAAACTCGAGATTTCTGTGCCACTCAATAACTTCAAGAATGGCTCTATGCGCAAACCGATTGCAGTACCGAATACCTACCAAAAAATTGAACAGCGCCCTCAAGGATTTGTTGCCCTAATGAAAGCATCTGTCTCTGGGACAGCTGACAGTGTGGGGATTGTGATCTTCATTCTGATTATGGGGGGACTCATCGGGGTAGTGAATGCGACCGGTGCCTTTGATGCCGGGGTGGCCGTTCTCTCCCGGGTCACAAAGGGTCGTGAGTTCTTACTCGTTACGATTATCAGTTCCCTGATTGCGCTCGGTGGAACAACATTCGGGATGGCAGAGGAAACCATTGCTTTCTACCCGATTCTGGTGCCGATCTTCTTGGCAGCAGGCTATGACGTGCTGGTGCCGATTGCTGCGATCTACATGGGGTCTTCAATTGGGACCATGTTTTCCACTACGAACCCATTCTCCGTCGTTACGGCGTCGAATGCGGCTGGGATTTCCTTTACAGATGGGATCAACTGGCGGATTATGTCCCTGGTAATTGGACAGATTATCTCCCTCCTCTACATCTACTGGTACGCGCGCAAAGTCAAGAAAGATCCAAAGAACTCGCTCGTCTATGAAGAGATGCCAGCGATCAAAGAGAAATTCTTGAAGGACTACAATCCAAAAGAAGCACCGGCCTTCACGTGGCAGCGTATTACGATTTTGATTCTGTTTGCGTCGGCGTTCCCAATTATGATCTGGGGAGTCTCCTCGCAAGAATGGTGGTTTGAAGAATTATCCACCCTCTTCCTCACTGTGTCGATCCTCTGTATGATTGTCTCCGGTCTCGGTGAAAAGAAAGCAGTCGGTGCCTTCGTCGGCGGTGCTGCAGATCTCGCATCCGTTGCCCTGATTGTTGGGGTGGCCCGTGGGATCAACATGATCATGGATGATGGGATGATCTCAGACACCCTCCTCTACTATGCGAGTGGAGCGATTGCAGGCATGAACGGTGTGATCTTCTCCACGGTACAGATGGTCCTATTCTCCTTCTTGGGGATCTTCATTCCATCTTCCTCCGGGTTAGCGACCCTCTCCATGCCAATCATCGCGCCATTAGCAGATGCGGTTCATTTGGGACGTGACATTGTGGTTTCTGCCTACAACTACGGGCAAGGCTGGATGTCTTTCATTACGCCAACTGGATTGATTCTCGCTACATTAGAGATGGTCGACGTAGGTTACGACAAATGGCTGAAATGGGTCCTCCCACTGATGGGAATCATTGGCGTACTCTGTGTCATCATGTTAGCACTGCAAGTCGTATTCTAATTGATTTGATTAAGAACAACGAAAAGGGGCTGCTGAAGATCCAGCAACCCCTTTTTTTGTGTTGAACATTATAATTTAAAAATCAACGCCCACTTCCCTGATTAAATCGCACGGCTCGTTTTTTTCTGGAACCGTTCCATCCCAGGTAGGTGGCTCAGTCTGCGTAAGATCCGGACAATCCAACGCTGGCTTACCTCGCTCTCACTGCGCTCCTCGTTGTAGCGAATCGAGAGGACAAAGCCGATACACATCATGTTCATCACGATGGCCGACCCCCCCTGTGAGATGAATGGGAGTGGGATTCCCGTCAATGGCAGTAATCCCATCGACATCCCGACATTCTCCACAATATGGAAGGTCATCATCGCCACAATCGCGCTCACCCCCGTCACGAAGAAGCTACTGTAGGATTCATACGCGATCGCAATCATTTGAAACAGCAAAATGAATAATAGCAGCAATACCACGCTCGCTCCGAGGAAACCGAAATTCTCCCCGATCGTCGCAAAGATCATATCGGACTCACGCACAGGTACATAAACCTCAAATTTGCCGAGACCCTTTCCGATGAACTGGCCCGATCCAATTGCTTTGAGGCTCTGACTCAATTGATAACTCTCCTGGCGTGTATTCTCAAACGGACGGAGCCACGAATCAATCCGAGCAAACTGATAATCTTTGAATCCGAGATGATATAATACTTCGCGGTCATAAATCACCAAGAAGAGTAAGATCAGAAAAATAGCGGAGAGAATCAACGCCACGGGAAGAATGATGCGCCAGTTGATGCCTGAGACGAACACAATCCCCACAAATATCATCAAGAATACCAACGTCGTCCCCAAGTCCCGCTGCAAGATAATGAGGACCATAGGCGGGAGTGTCCACATGAGGAGCCGACCGATAAAGCGAATATCCCAGCGCAATTGCCAAGACACCGGGCATTCGCTGTAATGTTCGTCTTGGCTCGTTCTCATGTAGTCACTCACCAAACGCGCCATCATCACGAGATAGAGGAATTTCATTAACTCAGACGGCTGGAAGGAGAAACTCCCCACCGCAAACCAACTGCGTGCCCCGGTCAACGTCGCCATGTCTCGGCTGTAGAATAAGAGGACGAGAATCAATAAGAAAATCCCGATGAAATAACCCACCGGCGCCCACTGATACCAGGTGCGCTTATCTACCAACATAAACAGATAAGCCACCATACTCCCGATCACAAACCATACGCCTTGAAAAAGGGTGGAACGAATCGAGCCGTTATTATTGTAGAGATACGTTGTCGAGAAGATCGCCACCAAGCTCACCAGCATTAAACCGATCACGGCCACCACAATCGTCTTATCTACGGTATTGACCGTATGTGTTTTACGTTTATTCTCTGAATGACTGAGGAGCGTCCCCCTGCGTTGCTGAACCATTAATGTCTCTCCTTTGCCTGCTGAATGGGGTGAGTGAACTCGGCATCCATCGCGACTCTACCACGCAGCACATAGCTATCAGGACGCGTCGTATCGAAATCATCCGCTTCGGCATAGGTCAATTTGTCCGTTTCATTATAGATAAACTCGTGCACGTGCTCAACATGATAATAGATAATATTGACCATCGCACCAAGAATAATCACGACCGCATTCAAGAAAAGATAAAGCATCAAGATGATGAACACCCCGAGTGTCCCATTTCCAACCGATGCGCCACCGAAATAGGTCACGTAATAACCAAACAGCTGGCTGAGGAGTAGCGACAGAATGCCTGCCGTCAATGCCCCAGGGAAACTGTACTTGAACGTCTGGCGCACATTCGGCACCAACATATAAATAAAGGTAAATAAGAGCAGTAACGCCACAAAGAGAATCGGTTGTTGGAAGGAGAAGAGCGTACGAATGAGGTCCAACTCCACACCCAACCGTGATTGAACATAGCCGAGGATACTCTCTCCAAAGACGTAAGCCACTCCTAAAGCCGCAACGACCAAAACCAATAAAAAGGTAATTAAGAAGGAAAACAGCCGCGTAATAATGACATTCCCCTTGAGTGGTCGATCATAGACGCAATTGAGGATTTTCTGTAAGGAAGAAAAAGCGACTGAAGCGGTCCAAATCGCCAAAATCAAAGAAATGGAAATCGCCCCTGCATTCACGGTCTCGAGATAATCCGCTAATGTCGGTAAGATCAATGACTCCACCTGATCCGGAATAAATTGCTCCACGATATTGAGGATGCTTCCGCGATCGAATGGCAATAATGGAATCACATTCGCTACTAATAATAGTACTGGCAACAGCGCCAACAAGGAATAATAAGCCAACTCTGCTGCGCTTCCACCGATATCTGCTTTCTGGACAGTCTTCATGATAATCGGCATGAGCGAGTCACGCTTGCGTTGATTCATGATGAGCCTCCTTCTGTCTCATTTCTTATTTCTTCATTAATAGGTTTCACGATTCATCTTAGCCTAACTTTCTCCTGGAATTCAAGATCCAGCCCAAAAAGAGGCCACAATTTGAAAAAATGACCAGCAACCAATCGCTAAATGGAACATCTAGCCATTCGTTACTGGTCATTGGATACCTCTATCTGTGTTATTGGCCTTTTAGTGTCTGCCATTCCCCACTCATAATATCCTGCTGGGAAAGCCGTTTGGTCTGCGTATCATAACGGAACATCGCCACGAGATTTGCATGCGATGGGTCTGAGCCATTATCACGTCTGACCTCCACTTGAACGGTATGATCATCAACATTACTTGGAATGAATAAATACGCTTCTGATTTATAGATATTATTCGTCACCTGGTGAATCAGCGGTAGAATTTCCTCCAGATGATCGCCTGGTAAAGCCGGTTTAACATTGGTGGCACTGGATTCTTTGGATTGTTCCACCATCGAATCGCTGGAGACTTCCGCTTCAGAGGTACTGGACGATGAACCACTCGTGGAGGTAGAGGCGTCTGTTTTTGAATCAGTTTCTGCACTCTCACTCCCAAGGCTACTCTCAAAGGAGGACGCCACATTTTCTACTACGGACGACTGATTACTTGTTGTTTGATCATTGACCGCACTGGGACTTAATGAATCACAGCCAGCTAACATTAGGAATGGGATGAGAAATCCGATGTACGATAACCATTTTCTTCGCATGCTGTCTGCCTCGCTTTTCTTATTTACTGCCGGAGATTAGAGCACAGGTCATAACTAACAGGATCCGTACTTTTTTGAAATCAACAGTCTCTTTAACTGCATTTATCGTACCACATTTAGTAATCGTATTATCCTTTTCGACTTGACTTTTATCAAAGGTTTAATAATTGTTAGGTTGCCTGTTCGAATCAACAAAACAACTTTTATTGTTCCTTAGAGTAAAGCATCATAACGCATGAGATAGCGCTTCTTCACAATCGTTACCAAGATGAAATAGCACATTGCAGTCACCACCACGAGTCCCCAGAATGTGAGTGGAAGCGGTGAGAGGTGAAGCCAGGCCCCGATCGGAAGGAACGGTAAGAGGGATCCAACGCCCATTTCTAGTAGCGTGATTAAGAGGAGCGGATGGGTCGGCGTGCTCTCAATAAATGGCAAGTATGGGGTTCTGAGTGCATAGAGAACGAGTGTCTGCGTCCAGAGTGATTCCACAAACCACCCGGCGTGAAATAGCGCCACAAAATGTTCGGGCATGTTTCCGGTAGTTTCTCCATAATGAACGCCGAGTGTCTCTGGAATGATGAAGAAGAACAACGCTACAAAGGTTGTTAAGTCGAATATCGAGCTCGTCGGACCAAACCAGAACATGAATGGCTTCAAGGATGACGCCTCCCATTTCTTCGGAGTCCTGAGATAATCACGATCCATCTTGTCCCATGGAATCGCGAGGCAGGCAATGTCATAAATCAAATTGAGGGAGAGCAGTTGCACCGGTGTCATCGGAAGGAATGGTAAGAACAAGCTCGCCATCAATACAGAAAAGATATTGCCAAAGTTAGAGCTGGTGGTCGCTTTGATATATTTCATAATGTTCCCAAACACCTGACGTCCTAGTACAATCCCCTGTTCCAGTACCAATAAATCCTTCTTGAGGAGAATGATATCCGCGGATTCCTTGGCGATATCGACCGCATTATCCACAGAAATCGCAACGTCACTGGCACGCATCGCTGGCGAATCATTAATCCCATCGCCCATGAAGCCCACGACATGTCCGTTTGCTCTGAGGACTCGCACAATCTGCGCTTTTTGTTGGGGGTTGAGTTTGACGAAAACGTGGTGTGTTTCCACGAGTTCACGAAGATCAGAATCCTCGTAGTCAAGAATGGATTCTCCAGTAATGATCGCGTCACTCGAAATGCCGACCTGTTCGCAAACCGCACGCGTCACCCGCTCGTTATCACCGGTGAGGACTTTGATCGCCACTTGATGATCGCTGAGCGCTTGGATGGCTTGTTTAGTAGTGGCTTTAGGCGGATCGAGGAACGCCAGGTAGCCAATCAGGGTGAGGGCCGTTTCATCTGCCGTGGAGAAATGTTCCTGGTCACGCGGATGATCTTTCTGAGCGATACCAATCACGCGCAATCCTTTTTCATTGAGGGCCTCGACTTGTTTGAGAATTTTGGTCTGGCATTCTTTCGTCAGTGGAATCTCTTGTCCGTCCATCCATGCAGTCTCACTAATCGCCAGCATTTCTTCCATGGCACCCTTGGTAATGAGCTGTGTGGTACCAGTTGGCGATTGCATCACGACACTCATGCGCCGACGATTGAAATCAAACGGAATCTCGTCCACCTTGGTCCAATTCGTCGTATCGAAATTGAGATGTTTCTTAGCAGCGGTGATAATGGCGATATCCATCAAATTCTTGAGTCCCGTTTGATAATAGCTATTGAGATACGCCTGCTGTAAGACATACGGACTCTCATTGCCCGTGAGATCAAGGTGATATTCCAGCGTGATCTGGTCCTCCGTTAGCGTCCCAGTTTTATCCGTACAGAGCACATCCATCGCCCCAAAATTTTGGATGGCTGGCAGATGACGCACGATCGTCTCCTGTTTTGCCATGTCCTTGGCGCCCTTCACGAGGTTGGTCGTGACAATCATTGGGAGCATTTCCGGTGTCAATCCCACTGCCACTGAAATTCCAAATAGCAATGCTTGAAGCCAATCACCCTTCGTGAGGCCGTTGATCAGTATCACAACCGGTGCCATCACTAACATGAATGTTACGAGGAGCGATGAGGTTTCTCTGATGCCCTTATCAAAACTAGTTTCAACTGTTTCTGTTGTTTGTGGTTTGGCGATCTGACCGAAGATGGTTTGTTTCCCCGTTTGAATCACGATCCCCTTCGCACTGCCGCTGACCACTTCGCACCCCATCAAGGCGAGCGTCTCATAATCTGCCGCATTGTGTTGAGTCGTGATGATAGCCTGGGCAGATTTCTCCACTGGGTAGCTCTCCCCCGTCAAACTCGTCTGGGACACGAACAAATCTGTTGTTTCGATCAGGCGCATATCTGCCGGAATCATGTCGCCCGCCGATAATGCCACGAGATCGCCCGGGACAATCTCCTCGGTCCGCCTCTCCTGGAAAGCGCGATCCCGACAAACCGCTGCCGTGACCTCCACGAGTGACTCCAAATTGAGCGTTGTCTTCTGGGTTTGCACACTCTGAATGAACGCGATCGTCCCACTGATGAGAATCAACACGAGAATGATCAGTGGCGTCATGAAGTCCCGATCAGCCGGTGCCACTAAATAATAACCGGTAATAAATGAAATCACCGCTAAAATCACCAATACCAATGAAAATGGCGTGATATACGCGTCCCACGCTAAACGCCAGAGTGGAGTAGGCGAAGCTTGCCGGACTTGGTTTTCACCGACCTGTTCTAAACGCTCCGTCGCTGTTTCTGTGTCAAGGCCTTGGCTAGTGGTGTCTAACCAACGCAGTAATTCTTTGGTCGTTGCGGTTGCTAAAGCAAAGTAGTTTTTATTTGTCATTTGTCTGACCCCTTTCCATTGATTTGGTCTGGGGTTCCCATTTTAGGCGTCTGGGACATCAGACAGCATGTGTCCTATTTGTCCCTCAGCTGTTAAAATGTAGAACCACTGTCGATGTCCGTCTTCCATTCTTCGTCACTCCTTTCTTAGCCATAAACTTAAACAAATAAAAAAGTCCCACCTTGGTGAGACTGCTTTGCTGATCCAATCTCCATTAACTGTTTGGTGGGGATTGGATAAGTTTCCGTTTTAGCACTACATAACGTCACTATGGCGGGTTAGCTATTTGGGGAAATGCCTTTTCGACAGATCCTGTCCTACCCATTGGCGTCTTTGGACATTCTTGGGCAATAGCCTATATTTATGTAGGAGCCTCACTTGACTTCTTTATTCATTTTTAACCTGCATTGAATTATAGACGCTTCTGGATGAAAGTCAACCCACTTTTTCAAAAAAGTGGGCAGCCCCCGCCTCTCATCGTCCGTACAAAACGTGACCCTTTACTGTTTGTCACGCTGCTCCCAAGTCAATTGGATCAAAGCGTTCCGATCACTCGTACTTTCAATCACATGATCCGTGACCACCTCGCCAGCTTCTGTTTCACGGATAGCAGTTTTAATGGTAAGTGAATCCTTGTAGAGGAGTTCTTTCTCATATTTGATGGTGACATGTTTGGGGAGATACTGCTGCTGCCATTCCAACCCCAGATCATTCATCAGCCAATCCAGATAGATGGCGTTACTCATGTGGCCATTCATATCGAGATCGATGAATTGGACCTGATGCGCGTGCGTTTGGTCGGCATCGGGGAGGGATTTTGTCAAACGTGGAAGGCGGGGCCCGCGCCGTTCATAGCGGGAATCATATTGTTCAATCACCGTGTCAGGAATTCTAGCTACCTGGCGCGTATCGGCATCAATCAGCATGTAGGTTGTTTCGCCGTGAATGATTTCAACGCCCTCTTCATCCATCACCTCGTACGAACGAAAGCAGAAAAAAGCATTGTGTCCCCAGGCGGTCGTTTTCACTTGGAGGGTTTCCCCGTTATGAGGGAGGCGGGTAATCTGAATATCGTGCTGCGTAATCACCCAGAGCAACTGCTGGTGACTGGCGACAGATAATATATGGTCCTGCTGAATGGCCGTACTAACGAATGCATTGAGCATGGCGGATAACTGCCACTCGTTCAATGCATTCACGCGTTCATAGTTGAGTAGATAGGTCTGTGTGTAACTCTTTCCCATTGGTTCCTCCTGATTCATCGTCATTGTGCATTTTTTCTCTTGGCCATCCTAGTGAAAAACAAATCGGATTGCAACGATTCTGTGGGATGTAGCAAAAAAGTAAGTTCGTTCATTGATGATAAAATGATGTGTTAACAGTTATCGCCTATATATAATAAAAAACAGACACATGACCACCACGCACCTGCCTCCTATCTCCTCTACTGCCTGTCCGCATCACTCTGACTAATGTTTCAATAAGAAACGCTGGCCCCACACAATCACAAGAAAGATCACCGCTGACAACAGCACAACCATGCCTGTTAATAATTCCAGGTGAGGGATAAGGAGTGCTAGTACACCCACGCTCAACATGATCATAATCAACTTATAAGCATTAACATGGAACTTTTTAACGCCCTTTTGTTTGTACAATGAGTAGAGGACGACATAGGTGATGATCCCGCCCACCATCGCCATCAGATTAAACTTGTTGTGGGTAATGATGATGGCAATCCCCATCGATAGGAACAGAGCACTTAGGTAATATAATACTTTGTTCACCGTGCAATCTCCTCCTGTGATAGGTTTAGGAAGCTCCCAGCATGCACCGTCAAAGGCATCTCATTCAACTTTTCTAACGTTCCTTAAATGCAATCACAGCGCTATTTAGAGCCATTGTTTACTTCCAAAATGGATTGACAACGGATGATTCGTGGTCTATAATAAATAAGCTGAATTCCTCGAGGTAGCTCAGCTGGATAGAGCAACGGTCTTCTAAACCGTCGGCCGCGGGTTCGAATCCCGCTCTCGAGACTAAGCAAGATAAGGGTATTCTCCCCTTTCTTTTATTTACTGAAAGACCTTCTGAGTGATTCAGAAGGCCTTTTTTGTATGCTCAATTTGTCGCTACTCCTCCACGTCTGATTTTTGTTGCTGATAGTAGCGTTCATAATCGGCTGGGGAGAGGAAGACAGTGAGTTCATAGTGCTCCTGCTCCTCATCGAATGTGAGTTGATCAATGTACCAGCGATCCGCATGTTTTAACCAGTCGTTAATGTCTTGGCCAGATACTTCCAAATGAAGCGGAACATAGCTGGTTTTCAATTTGGCGATGATACGCTGATTGAGGCGCTTCAAATCCGCCTCGTCATATGCGGACATGATGAAGGTATCCTCGTCCTCAAACACACCGAGGCGTTCACCTGCTATCTGGTCCTTCTTGTTGTAGACAACGAGGGTAGGAATGGCGTTCATCTGGAGCTGCTCGATGACGGACTGAACAACCGCTCGCTGATGGTCTTTGTACGGACTCGAGGCATCAATCACGATCAACAACAGATCCACATCCTGACTCTCCTCCAAGGTCGAATGGAAGGCGTCAATCACCATGGGCGGTAAATCCTGGATGAATCCGACTGTATCGGTCAACGCAATCTCGAACTGATTCGGCAATGTATAGGTCCTAGTTAAGGGGGTCAGCGTCGCAAAGAGTTCATTCTCCTCATAGGTCTCCGCATTCGCAAGGCCATTAATAATGGTTGATTTCCCCGCATTGGTGTAACCAAATAGCCCCACCTGGAATAGATGACTCTGCTGGCGTTTCTTCCGGTTCAATGCTCGTTCCTGGCTGACAGTGGCGAGTTCCCGTTTGATGTCCTGGATTTGTTTTCGGAGTACGCGGCGATCCTGCTCGAGTTTGGTTTCCCCAGGGCCACGCGTACCGATCCCCCCACCGAGCCGGGAGAGGACGTTCCCTAATCCTTGGAGTCGTGGCAGGAGATATTGGTTCTGGGCGAGCGCCACCTGGAGTTTCCCTTCCTTGGACGTCGCGCGCAAGGCAAAAATATCTAAAATCAGTTGCACACGATCAATCACAGATATTCCGATCGCATCCTGGAGTTCACGGTTCTGCGACGGGCTCAAAGAATCATAGAATACCACCAGATCCGCTTCATAGGCGTCTGCTAGCTGTTTGATCTCGGTGACCTTGCCCTTTCCGATCAGCCATTTCGCATCGGGGCGTTCACGCTTCTGGGTGATTCGACCGACGATTTCACCCCCGGCTGTTTCTACTAGAGCGCCCAATTCCTCCTGCTGCATCGCGAAAAGTTCATCGGCCGTGGTGGGATATTGGATATTAACGATAATGACCTGCTCTAACAACAACTCACCTCTCCCTTAAAAATAAACGAACACGTTCTTCAATGGTTTCAATCTGTTCGGGATGCGTCACCAAATCAAAGCTCTCTCCCTCTGGCATGCGGTTTCTGAGCCAAGTCAGTTGGCGTTTGGCGTAGCGTCTGGAGGATTGTTTCAATTGCTCAATGCACTCATCCAAAGTTTGTTTGCCTCTGAAATAGGGAAAGAATTCCTTGTAACCGATCGCTTGACTGGCAGCTGCTTGCTCTGGTAAATCCTGATGATACAACCACTCTGCCTCATCAAGTAACCCCTCTGTCATCATGAGATCCACGCGCTGATTGATCCGCTCATATAGTAATGCCCGCTCCGTATTGAGGATGATCACAAATGGATCATATAAACTGGAATGTCTGGTCTGATCCTCCGTTTGATCAGACAACAGATGATCCGTGTAGGTCGCGACCTCTAATGCCCGAATCACCCGGCGCACATTATTATGATGAATATTGGCAGCCGACGTGGCGTCCACCAGTTCCAACCAGTGATGAAGCACCTCATTTCCTTGAGTTTCTGCGATTTCACTCATGGCGGTGCGGAAATGCGGATGCTCCTCGCGCTCGCCCAGTGAGAAATCATAGAGCAATGCCTGCAGATACAACCCCGTTCCCCCAACGACAATCGGCACATGCTGTTGGGCGTAGATATCTTCAATCACTTTGGTCGCATCCTGCTTGAATTCGGCGACGGAATAGGGTTCATCGACCGGTTGGAAATTCAACAGATGATGCGGGGCCATGTCTTGTTCAGCAATCGTCGGAGTGGCTGTTCCAATATTCAAATGTCGGTAAATCTGCATAGAGTCACTGTTGACGATCTCTCCCTTCAGCGCTTTCGCTAAATGGATACTGAGACTGGTTTTTCCGACAGCGGTAGGACCCGCAATCACAATCAATGGGATTTTGGCACGCATCCGCCTCTTCCTTTCGTTATGATGGATTACTTCTTATAGGTTTCTGCGAGTTGTTGGCGCTCAGTGGCTGCGATGGCGAGCTGTTCCTCTGCGGCGGCTTTGGTGGCAGAGGTGATGGTTTCCCCTGAACTCATGCGGGCGATCTGGTCAATCCGCCCCGTCGTATCCAGCACGCTCACGTCGGTTCTCGTGCGTCCATTCGTTTCTTGTTTCTGGATAAGGAGCTGCTGGTTCGCCATGGCCGCCACTTGTGGGAGGTGACTGATACAGAGCACCTGCGTTGAGAGAGAAATCCGGTACATCTTGTTGGCGATGGCTTGGGCTACTCGTCCGCTCACCCCGGTATCCACCTCATCGAATATAATCGCAGTCACGCCCTGTGTCTGTTGGAAAATTGCCTTCATCGCCAGCATAATCCGAGACATTTCGCCTCCACTCGCAATTTTGTGCAGGGGTTTGAATGGCTCGCCCTGGTTCGTCGAGAGATAGAAGGTCACATCATCCTTCCCATCGCTTTGGAAATGGCGGCGTTCCTCAAAATGGACCTGGAAATGTGCCTTCTGCATAGAGAGCTCATTCAGCTGCTGATCGACGGCTTCATTCAACTGCTCCGCTTGTTCGAGACGGATTTGATGGAGGGTGCGAGCGGCTGCTTTGAGATGCTTGCCCTGTTTTGCCATGGCCTGACGCAGTTCTTCTTGGCGACTCTCCTGGTGCGTGAGTTCGTCCAATTCCTGGCGTGCCTGCTCTGCGTAGGCGAGAATTTCTGCCTCGTCCTCGCCGTATTTACGCTTCAGATTCTGGATCACTGCCAAACGGTCCTCAATCGCATTCAGGCGGTTTGGATCATAGGAGAGTTGATCCAGTGCCTGATTAACATCACTGGACAGTCCCTCAATCGTATAATAGATCGATTCTGCCGTCTGATAGAACTCATCGTACTGATTATCCAAGGTCGCAATATGACTGAGGGAGGTGGCTAACCCGCCGATTAGATCGTACGCGTTACTGCTGCCCTGCGTGAGACCTTCCATCGCAGTGGTGAGCGCTTCGACAATCTGCTGGTAATTCTGTAGCTGTTCACGCTCGTTCGTGAGTTCATCCTCCTCCCCAACCACAACCTGACTCTGATCAATCTCATCAATTTGAAACGTCAATAGATCAATCCGTTGCGCCGAGGCTTGGTCATCGAGTGAAATCGCCTGGTACTGATGTTGGAGCTGACGATAGGTTTGATATTCCTCCTGGTACTGTTGGAGGGCTTCCTGGATGGCACTTCCTCCAAATTGATCGAGAAAGTGCAAATGCGATTTAGGATCCATAAGCGTTTGATGTTCATTCTGCCCATGAATATCCACGATGTAACGTCCGAGTTTCTTCAGCGCACTCACCGTCAAAGACACCCCGTTCACCTTGATCGTGTTGCGTCCGTTCTGCTCCAGATCACGGCGTATCAATAATTGTCCATCTGAAAAAGGTACATGCCACTCATCCAATAATTTCTTCGCTTGGGGATCCAATGTCGGCATGAAAAATAACCCCGCTAAATGAAAACGATCGGTGCCATAACGGATAAACTCGGTTGATCCGCGTCCACCGACGAGTAAACCGACCGCATCAATAATAATCGATTTACCAGCACCGGTCTCCCCCGTCAGAACGGTCATCCCATCATCGAAATCAATCGTTAACTGATCGATAATCGCAAAGTTTTCAATGGTTAGGTTTTGCAGCATCTTACCCGCTCCTCTTCTCCTCTAGTTAGTAAATGTACCGTGCGCCTCTGAAACAACGGCCTCAATGGAAATATCCGCCGCCATTTGACCGACTTCATGCTGTTCATTACGGAAATATCCCAGAAATTCGATATTCCCCTCGCCTCCGGTAATCGGCGAATAGGTGAGTCCACAGACATCATAGCCGTTCGCCATCGCCATCTGGAAAGTCTGTTCAATCACGTGGCAGTGAATTTTAGGATCGTGGACAATCCCCTTCTTCCCGACAAGTTCGCGCCCTGCTTCAAATTGCGGTTTAATCAGAGCCACCACTGCTCCTTCTTGTTTCAAAATTGGACGGAGCGGTGGGAAAATTAATCGCAAACTGATAAAGGACACATCTGTCACAGCAACATCCGGTTGTCCCAGAGTAAAATCGTCTGGCTGACTGTAGCGGAAATTCGTCTGTTCCATCACAGTCACCCGTTCATCATTTCTGAGTTTCCAGACGAGCTGATTAGTCCCAACATCCAACGCATAACAGTGGCTCGCCCCATTTTGGAGCGCCACATCCGTAAAACCACCTGTGGAACTGCCAATATCAAGGACATTTTGATCTGTCAAATCGATTTCAAATACATCTAGAGCCTTGGCGAGTTTGAGACCTCCACGCGAAACATATGGCAGTGGATTTCCTTTTTGATGGAGAACACTGTCACTGCTGATTTTCACACCCGGTTTATCGAGGCGCTGTTGATTCTGGTCATAGATCTCGCCGGCCATGATCAACCGCTTCGCTTTTTCTCTGGAATCACTGATGCCCTGTTGCACGGCAAGGACATCGACACGTTCTTTCTTCACAAGATCCTCCTAAATCGCTAAATAGTCAAGAAAACCACTGAGTAACGTTGTGTCTACTGCGGGATCGTGTTCTTTGAGATGACTGAGCACGTCCTGGCAAGCTATTCGTTCCTGCTTGAGGGCTTCAAGTGCCCCATTTACCCTTAAGAGCGCTGGATATGTGTTCTTCTCGAGGTTCTGATCACTCGTTTGCTTCTTCCCACGCTGTTCATCATCCCAGAGTACTTCTTGGAGGTCATTTTGGATCTGATAGGCGAGGCCATAATGCTCTGCAAACTGCTGAATGAGATCCAGGGTTTCTTCGTCTGCCTTGACACTGATTGCTCCCGCCAATACGCTGAAACGAATCAGTTCGCCTGTTTTTTGGCGGTGGAGCATTTTTAGTTCATCCAACGTGAGCGTCTGATGTTCAGCCGCAATATCCTTCATCTGACCTTCTACCATGCCACTATCTCCACTGGCCGTTGCGAGGAGCTGGACCAGTTGCAATTGGCGATCTAGTTGGTCAGTCGGTTTAGACAATGCTTCAAAGGCAATGGTCTGGAGCGCGTCCCCTGCCAGGATCGCCGTCGCCTCGTCATATGCCTTGTGAACGCTGAGGCGCCCGCGCCGGTAATCATCATTGTCCATCGCCGGCAGATCATCATGAATCAGTGAATAGGTATGCATATATTCAATCGCACACGCTGCCTGCCAACTGAGCGCTGTAATCTCACCCAACGCCTGACTCAATGCGAGCACTAACAATGGCCGCAACCGCTTGCCACCACTCTCCAGGGCGTAATACATACTCTCTCTGAGTCTACTGTCATTCGCTTGAAATGGCTCACGTAATGCTTCTTCCAGCTTGGGCGTTACCTGTTGTTGAAATTCCTTCAGTTTCACTTAACGTCCTTATCCTTCCTCCACTTCGAAGTCTTCCAGTTCATCGTGGTCATTCATCAGTTTCGTCATCGTCTGTTCTGCCTGCTCAAGGGATTTCGTGCAGTAATTTGCGAGCTGAATTCCCTTTTGAAACTGCTCAATCGATTCTTCGAGCGGGATTTCGCCACTCTGCAGGTGATTGACGATCGCCTCTAACTGAGACATGGCCTGTTCAAAGGTGAGAGATTGAGTCGTATCATTTTCATTCGCCATCATTTATCCTCCTTCTTGGGATGTATCGCTGGATTTCATTAAAGTCTGTGCATTGATCGCTTGAACGGTGGTATCAATCTGCCCGTCTGCCAAGGTGAGCTCTAGCTTATCGCCTGCTGAGACATCTTTGATCGAACGCAGGGGTTGTTGGTTCACCGTCGCATAGGTATAGCCCTTACTCAATCGTTTCAATGGAGACAACAGATCTAGGGCACTCACGAGATGGTCTAATTGATAATGTTCACGCGTCATGTACGTTTGTTGTTCCTGTTTCAATCGCTGATAGAGAAGTTTAACCTCCCCTTGGCGCTGAACGATGGTGCTCTTGGGATTTTCGGCGCGTAATTGCTGGATCAATTGGTTCAAATGGCGCTGTTTCTCATGCATCGGACGCGTGGCTACCTGCTGCAAGCGATTCTCCCACTCACTCAGTCTTAACCGGTACCCGTCATACAAACGTTCCGGTTGGGTGAAGACATAGGACTGTTTCAATTGTTTTAACGCACGCTGTTTCACGAGGAGTTGCTGGCGTTCCCCGTGATAGAGGCGTTGCTGGTAATCTTTCACCTGGAGGAGGACCTCCTGCAGTACCGGTGTTGCGATCTCGGCAGCTGCTGTCGGTGTCGCTGCCCGCTGATCTGCCACATAGTCAATCAACGTGGTGTCCGTCTCATGCCCCACGCTCGTAATCACCGGCGTCGTCATGGCACTCACCGTCCGAGCCAGCTGTTCATCATTGAAGCACCACAAATCCTCGATCGAACCGCCCCCGCGCCCAACAATCACTGTATCGTAGGAGCCATCCGCCTCGATGCGCTTGAGATTATGAATGATGCTGGCGGCTGCCTTGTCCCCCTGCACCACGGTTGGATAGAGGACCAATTGTACGATCGGATAGCGCCGCCTCGTCGTCGTCATGATGTCTCGAATCACGGCGCCGGATGGTGAGGTCACCACCGCAATCTTCTTAGGGAACAGCGGGATCGGCTTGTGCGGAAAATCGAACAGTCCTTCCTTTGCGAGTTTGGCCTTCAGTTGTTCGTATGCGACATAGAATGCGCCGACTCCATCCGGCTGAATACTGTCAATGATTACTTGGTAACGCCCACTCGGTTCATAGAGACTGACGCGCCCAATTACAAGGACTTTCATGCCTTCTTCCAGCTCAAAATTTAACTGATGGAACTGACGCCGGTACATAATCGCCGAAATCAGGGCGTGCTCGTCTTTGATACTAAAATATTGGTGGTTATTTTTGCCTCGGGAACGATATCCCGAAACCTCCCCCGTTAGATAGACACGATTGAGATAGGGATCGTGATCAAATTTGGCTTTCAGATAATGGGTTAACTGGGTAACTGTTAAATAATTCTCTGAAGCCATCTAATCCTCCCTCTCTAAGCGATTAATCAGTTGATCAAATAACATAACGTTGGTAATCGGCCCCACACCCCCGGGAACCGGCGATAACGCACTCGCCACCGTTTGGACCGACGAAAAATCAATATCCCCAGTGACGTGTCCCGCATCATCGTAATTCGTGCCGACATCAATCACAACAGCACCCGATTTCACCATGTCTCGTGTGATGAAATGAGGACGCCCCACCGCCACACAGAGAATGTCTGCTGTCCGCGTTAAATCCTCCAGATGGGCTGTCCGGGAATGCGCAATCGTTACGGTCGCATTGTTGTTCAATAATAATAAACTGAGAGGTTTCCCTACAATCGAACTGCGCCCCACAATCAGTGCATGTTTGCCCTCAATTGGGATGTGGTGATAGGCGAGTAACTGCATCACAGCGCGGGCAGTGTTGGGCACAATCCGCGGTTCGCTCCGCACGAGTAATCCCAAATTTTCCGGATGTAACCCGTCCGAATCCTTCTTGGGGTCGATCTGCTGGACGATTTTTGCCTGATCCATATGTAGTGGGAGCGGCACCCCTAACATAATCCCGTGCACGAGTGGATCCTGGTTAATCATTGTGATCAATTCCAGCATATGTTCAGTGGGTGCACTGGCTGGGACTTGGTGAATTTCATATTCAATCCCCAGACGTCCCGCGAGCCGGCGATTCACCTGAAAATAATGTTGGCTCGTTTCATCGTCATGGATGACGATGCCTGCCACTTTGGGAACAATTCCCTTAGTCTTGAGATGGGCCACCCGTTCTTTTAATAACTGTTTCTGTTTAGCCGCTAATGTTTTTCCTTCCAGTAATTCCATACCGCCATCCTATCTCTATCCTTGCTTTTTCCTTATACATACGTTTAAAACTGATTTTTTCATGTCGCTTTTTGAAGTGCCAATGCTGGAAAGAGGATTGAAAGTCCCTGCTTCCAATCCTCTTTTCTGTTATTGACTGATTCTATTCTGCTAGGAGCAATTGGGATAAGACCCCATTAATGAAGCGCCGTGAACGATCATCACTGTAGCGTTTGGCGAGATCCAGTGCCTGATCAATCGCAACCACAGCTGGCACCTTATCTTCAGGAACCTCGGTGATTTCGTAGGCCGCGACCTCTAAGATAAAGCGATTGATGAACTCTAAACGTCGCACGGACCATTGCCCCTGGATATGTTCATTGAGCAATTGATCGAGTGCTTCCCGTTTTGCTGTCACATTCTCCACTAACTCCACCAGATACTCAGGCAGGGCTTCATTCTTATTCAAATGAGGGAAACTCTGCAACTGTTTAGGAATATTTTGCTCCGTGACCGATGTTAAAACCCGTCCACTTGCTTGCCAAATGGTGAGCGTCTCCTCATCAATTTCTTCATAAACCACACTCTGCGTAAATTCCGTTTTGGCTACTTTCACATAGTTAAAAACATCCTCCACACTCATCTCGGGGTTAAACCACCGTTGATAGAGCGCGATCACGGCTAATTCACGGATTTGAGCAATACCTAATGACATATTAGCCCCCTTTTATTGATTGTTTTCAGGTGCATTCACAATCAAATCATTGACGTAAATACGGATTTCATCGAGCTTGATATCTGTCATATTCATCACTTGCTCATTGAGATAGGCTTGCAAGGCATAAATGGTTTTGGGGATATCGCGCTGATAGTAAGCTTGAACAACAACATCGAGAATGAGTCGTCCTTCCTCATGATGCAACATAATGCCACGATCATAGCGGAAAACGCCCGAAAAGCCTGCCTGGTACCATTCCACTGGCGCAATGCCTGGGAAATTCTCGAGTGCCTGTTCTGCAATCGTCTCAATCACATTTGGTGCAATATTGACGTCCCCAATGGCTTCTCTATGAACTAATGGATTTGATTCTTGGCTTGTCACACATATCCCTCGCTTTAATTACGCCCGTGAAATGTAGGCGCCGTCTTGCGTATTAATCACCAGTTTGTCGCCTTCATTTACGAAGAATGGTACGTTTACGACTAAGCCGGTTTCCAACGTTGCTGGTTTAGTTCCACCAGAAGCGGTGTTTCCTTTGATACTTGGTTCAGTTTCTTGAACGGTTAATTCCACAGTATTTGGCAGATCAATCCCGATCACTTCACCTTCAAAGGTTACCACGTTCACAATCATGTTTTCCAAGAGATAGTTCAACTCGTCTTTGATCTTGTCTCCTGGGATTTCTAATTGTTCGTAGGTCTCCGTGTTCATGAAGACATGGGTATCCCCTGCTGCGTAGAGATATTGCATTTCGCTGCTTTCGATACGCGCAGTTTCAACCTTTTCACCGGCACGCCAAGTTTTTTCGGTCACGGCACCAGAACGGAGATTTTTCAATTTAGAACGAACGAACGCGCTCCCTTTGCCCGGTTTCACGTGTTGGAACTCGATCACGCGGTAAATGTTGCCGTTATCTTGGATGGTTAAACCGTTTTTAAAATCATTTGTTGTTGTCATACTGTTAGTTCCTCCTGATATTCCGATTCATCTGTCCCATTCTATCATAAGGAACACGCGGAATGAAATACTCATCCCCACTCCTCATAGAGAATGCGCTTGGTTAGACAGATGGCTTCACTGTGCTATCTTACCGCGAAATCTGTTAAAGTACCAGCAATTCTCGCGTAGAGTGCGTCAAAACCTCATTCCCCTCTGGCGTGAAGAGTAAATCATCCTCAATCCGCACGCCACCGAGGCCTTCAATGTAGATGCCCGGTTCATCGGTAATCAATTGGTTCACTTGGAATTGGTCGTGACTGCGCAGGTTTGCGTTTGGTGCTTCGTGAATTTCAAGCCCGATGCTGTGCCCCAGGGAATGTCCAAACTCCTTGTTGTAGCCAGCTGATGCAATGTAGTCTCTGGCGATATGTTCCAGATCCATCCCGAGTAACCCAGGACGTGCCTGTTCGCGTACCAAGGTATTGGCTTTTAAGACAATCTGATAAATCTCCTCGAGTTGGTGGTCCACCACACCCAAAGCGATTGTTCGTGTCATATCAGAGACATACCCCTTGTAGTAGCAGCCATAATCGAGAGTAATAAGTTCCCCTTTTTGGACGGTTTTCTCACTAGCGACCCCATGAGGCATGGCTGAGCGCCAACCAGAAGCCACAATCGTATCAAAGGAGACCCCACTGGCCCCCATCCCGCGCATGGTGAAATCCAACTCATTGGCAATCTGAATCTCGCTCATGCCTGGTTCGATATATTCAAGAATGTGAGTGAAAGCTTTATCCGCAATGTCACAGGCAGTTTTGATCAGCTGAATCTCGCTCTCATCCTTGGTCTCTCTGAGAAGTTCGATCATCCCAGACTCTGGCATGAGTAAGGCATCGGTCGCATTCTCCAGATCATCGTACTCGGCCACGGTCATCTGCTCTTCCTCGTAGCCTAGATGTTGGACTTGATGTTCCTTGACAATGGCGTCCACTACCGCAATCCGCGTTTGATATTCCTTGTCGCGCCCGTACAACATAAGCGTGAAATCCGGTGACTCAATCCCCGCCTGTTCCTGATAGCGGAAGTCCGTAATTAAATAAGCAGCCGTCAGTGTCACCACTAACCAGCCCTCACTCCCTGTAAAACCACTGAGGTAACGACAATTATAGGGATTCGTCACATAATAGGCGCCAATTCCCTCTTCTTCCATGGCACGGCGCAGCGCTTCTACTCGCTTCTCCATATTAGTATCCTCCAAACTCTCAATTGCTGAATGGCCCCTGATGAGGTCTCTCGTGTCCGCCACTCAGCGCTTCGTTGATCATCCCATTCCTTAATGAGACACTCAGTTGTAATCTAATTATACAAGAAGAGAAAGCGTTTTTCATTATTTTATTAGAGACGAAGAAATAGCGAGCGGTAACGAAATCAAACCTGTCGCTTTCTCTCTCGATTTATTCTCTAGTAATGAAGAAAAAATTAATAAAGAGGACGTGATGGATACAACGGTCAATGTTCAACTACCCGGAGCACTCGTTCAACAAGCTACGGCTATTTTTAATGATTATGGCTTAGATTGGTCGAGCGCACTCTGCTTAATTTTGACACAAGTAGTAAGTGACCACGCCTTATCTGGAAATATATGGGATAACGATGAAGTCAGTCCTGAGCTGGCACAGAGCATTCTTATTACAGGAGTTTGCGGATGGAAACTTCCAAAAAGCGGATACCGTGGATCAACTATTTGAGGATTTGAAGAGTGATGAGTGAGCTAAAGTAGTATGTATAGATCTTAATCTATATAAACGAAAATCAGAGCAGAAGCGATTATCCATCACTAACTCTGTGGTGGGTTTCCTCGTTTCTGCTCCGTTTTATTGATGCTTAATCTGGATACTTATTTTCATTCCACAATGGCTCTGGACTCATTCACCCTCAGATCTATTTTCTTCCCTTCATATGATTTTTGGGGAATGTTAATGAGTCACCAAACCTTTTGCTTACTGGTGCGTTGCTTTTGCTGAGGATGTTGCTCCTGTTTGCTAGTCCGTGGAATTCTCCACTTGCTTTCCAGTGGAAGCGTCCGATTTTGTTGACTGATCTACAGCGGTCTCCTCTACTTTATTTTCCGTTGACGCACCCTCATTTGTTGCATTATCTATCTCAGTTTGCTTAGAGTTCTTTTCGCTCTCTGATTTTTCCTTGTTATCCTTCCTCTTTGGATAATCATAGGTATAATGCCCCCCATTTGTAACCAAAATAACTTCCGCATGAATGGTATTTTCATCTGTTTTCAGGGTGCAGGTGCCGAGATTAAACTTCCAGGTGACGGATGGCTGCTCTGATAATGGTTTCAGCTGCTTTTTCTTGTCGGAAACGTCCTTCTCAAGTGTTTCAATGAATTCGTTTAACTTCACGAGAGCCTCCTTGTCTTGCTGGAGGGCTTCTGTGAGTTGTTGGCGTTCCTCAAAACGATGGTGTTGCTCCGCTTGTTTGGATAGTGTTTCCTCTAGTTGTTCGCGTTCATGTTCCAAACGTTCTTCTTCCTCGGCCCAGTGCTTTTCCCAGTCCGCTTGCTCAGAGGTTTGTTCGTCAGTGGCATCCGGAGCTTCATTGCTTTCTTCACTGGTTGCTGTCTCGTCCTCTGTTTCCTCAGTGGTCCCTTCGCTCTTTTCCTGTGAGTCTGTCCGCAGCAGCATCACTTCTGACGTTTCGGATTTTGTGATGGTGTTTCTCTTCTCTTCATCTCTTGCAACCGTTCGTGTTTCCTGCTGACTGTCCTGTTCTTTGACTGTTTCTTGTGTGTCTTTCTTCCTGACTTCTTCTGATTTCTTTATTTCTTCCTCTGCCTGCCTTAACTCCTCGCGCTTAGTTTCTTTCTCCTTGATCGCGTCCTCCAGATTTTTCTTTTCATTCTGCTTTTCTTTCAGCTGATTTTCCTTGGCCTTCAATGCATCCTGGAGTTTCTGCTGCCTTCCCAATAATTCTTCCTGATCCGCCTGCTCCAGCTGTAGAGAGCGCTCCGCTACCGCCTGTGCGAGGAGGCCCTCAGACACGGTGGTGAGATTCTCGCGGTTACTCTTATACATATGGAGATTGGCGGTGAACACCAGGCTCATCACCAATAGAATCATTAATGTATAGAACAGAATACTCCCGCGCCGGTTATTCATGTTTGCCTTCCTCCCTTGGCTCATTCATTTGAAATTGAAAGGTAAAAGACTGCTCCAATTGATTATCAAAGTGGCAGTTCACCGTGAGTAGACGCGGGGACTCTTGCTGGATTGTGCAGCGCTCCACCCCAATCAGAGCGGGTTGATGTCCCTCATGATTCACGCGGCGCCGGATCATGCCGACCTTCTTGTTCTGATAGAATTCGTACGTCACCCAGTCGCCATTCGGTTGTTCCACGACAAAGGAACGGTTCGTACTCTTCTTGAGCGTGCCCATCCGTGTCTCACGCTGCAGTTGTAGAACGAATCCTCCCCAGTCGTCTAAGCGTCCTGTGGAGAGTTCATGATAGTAGCGTCCCCCTGCTGAGACAACTTGTGCGAGTGTCAGCTGTAAGAGGACAAAGATGCCTAATGCAATCACCACTTCGATCAAGGTGAAGCCTCGTCTATTCCTTACCTTGGACTTCCAATTGAATGGTTGCATGCTCTCCATCCCCCTCAATCGTAATCGTTCCTCGTTGATTGCGCTGCTTCGTGTTCACTACTTGTTGCAACAAGGCTTGATTGGTTTCATACTGTTGGCGGTCCTTCACCAGTTGATCAGCTTGATGGTTCATGTTCGCCACCCACGCCAATAAGAAACCCGCAATGAGTGTCAAACTGATCGCGACCTCCACCAGCAGAAAGCCACGTTTATTGTTCCTGAACAAGATATTCGCCTCCTAATTGAAATGACACGCGCCGTTGCTGGTGATTCGCCCCCGTGAAGGTGACAATCATCGGTTCCACATAGCCCGTCTCACCGCGCACGTGAAGCCGTTGATGCGGAAAAGCCGTCACGCCCGCAGGAAATTGATAGTTAAAGATGATATTCTTATCCTCCAGACTGCGCCGATAATAGACTGCATGATCCTTATAGAAATACACCAGATAGCTCGTTCCACTCACCATCGCTTGCTTTCTTACATTTTCATATTCCTGCATAACGGTATTGACCGCAGTATTCAGGGTAAGTTGACTGTTGAGGTGGCTTCCTTCAATCGTGGTCACAACCAACAGTGCACTCACGATCAATAACACAAGGACCATTTGCAGCAAGGTGAAGCCACGTTTCATCGCTCATCCCCCCTGTCTCATCCATCTTTAGTGCATGATTCCGATTACTCTTTGGCTTTTTCATAGGCTTCTATCTGTTCCGCCGTCAAATAACCCTCACCTTTCAATTGTTCCATCGATCCCTCCGTTCCATTATGATCCATCTTGTAGAGGGCCTGTTCCGTCTCCACCGTTTTTACAATGGCGGCGTCGGCTTTACTTTGCGCTTTCTCCTGGGTCTTGGTGGCATTTGGGATAATAATCAGTAGCAAAATCGCAATAATAAAGAGCACAATCACCATCTCAATCAATGTGAAGCCACGGCGGTTACGGAGTTGACGATGCAGTTTTTCTAAAAAACAACTCATGATTCTAATCCTCCAATCATCGAAAACATCGGTAACATCAACAATAAATAGACGAAGACGACAATCAGGGCGATGCAGACAAATAGACCATTTTCGATCCAATGAATCATCCGATACATTCGCTCCGTCAAAGCACTGTAACAGCGCTCACTATAGAGGCGCATTTTCACAGCCAAGGCATTCACGTGCTCTCCCTGGAGGACGATGGCGGGAAATTCCGGTGTAAACAGCTCCACCGCCCCTAAACTCTCAGTGAATGCCTGCCCTTGTTCATATTGCTCAGAGAGGTAGTGTCCAAACTCCTGGAGAAATACGACCTCTGTTTGTTGCTTAAACTCACTGGTGATCTGCTGAACCGAATAGCCGAGATGAAACAGCTGACTAAACTCATACGCGAAATAATAGGTGTAATAGAGTCGAAGCATGCTCCCTATCACTGGGATTTTCACCAATTGTTGGCGCCAATATAGGGGTGAAGTGCGCGTTTGGTATTCACGGAAGAGTAAAATACCAATCCCTATCAGTGCTACGAATCCTAGTAATAAGAGTGGGAGGTGCTCCAAACTCCAAAACAAAAACGACAGAAAGACAAAGGGCGCAGTATTACTACTCATTCGCTGCAGTTGTGGAAGCAGGAAATAACGCAACCCAAAGAGTAGCCCTAGCACCAAGACACAGAGAAACAGTGGATAGGTCAGCGTCTGTTTCAATTTACGGCGATGTTCAGCTTGTTGTTGGAGATAGATGGACACATGCCGGAGTCCTGCCTCGAAATCCCCCCATAATTCTGCGACCTTGAGTTGATATTGGATGGTAGGTGTCACCCGCAGATGCCGGACGCACTGATAGAACGCCTCTCCCGCCGCGAGTTCTTCTTGCATCGCTTCAAAGGTTGTCTTGTGTTTCGGGTAGATCGCCATTAAGAAATCCATCGTATCTGGCAAGGAAAATCCTTCATTCAATAATTCGCTCACGGTGAGGAGGACTTTGCACTGTTCACTAGTGGTCCAGCTGCTGATCACCTCATAATGTAAAAGTTGTTTCCACTTGGTAGCTGTGCGCCACGTCTGCGGTGATAAGGCCATGGTTGTACGCCTCCTCAATGATCTGATTTAACGGTTGAAAGGTGTCAGGGAGCGTGTGATTTAATAGAAGCGATTGGATCATCTCTCCATTCATCCGTTCAAAGAGGGCCATTCGTCCACTCCCATCCGCTAATGGCACGAGACGCTGAGACACTACCAATAATAAGGTCTGCAGTAACTGCTCTCGACTCACTCCTAATTCCTCCAAACGTCCGATCACGCCGAGACAGTCGCGGGCGTGAATCGTCGCAATCACTAAATGCCCCGTTAACGCTGCCCGCATCACCATTCGCGCAGTCTCCTCGTCTCTGATCTCCCCAATCACCAAAATATCGGGATGGTGTCGCAGGCTCGAGCGGATCAATCGTTCATAGGTCACGCCCCCTGCCTCATTCACCTCCGCTTGTAAGAAACGGGGATCCTTAATTTCAACAGGATCCTCCATGGTGAGAATGCTGTAGGGTTTCTCCTTATAAAGCGCTGATAATAGCCGATAAATCGTAGTCGTTTTGCCCGAACTCACCGGCCCAGAAAAGATCAATAGCCCACACTTCTTGTGGCAGTAATCAAATAGAACCTGCCAGGAAGCCGTGTCAATGGAGTGGATCTCCTGCCTCCCCTCTACGTGACTATAAAGGAGGCGGATCACGAGGGACTCCTGAAAACGGTAATTGGTCATCGTGGATAGTCGTAGCTCAATCTCCCCTTCTGAAACTTTCAGCACCAAACTACCATCTTGCGGGAGGCGGCGTTCCCCCACATCCATGTCCGAGACATACTTCAAGTAGCGAATCACACGCTCTCCTAAATCCAATGTCAACTCTTGATAGCGACGGAGCACCCCATTCACGCGGAAATAGATCACATAGCTCTCAAGTCTAGGAAACAGGTGGATATCCTCTGCTTTTTCCTTCATGGCTGCTTGAATCAACGTTTCCACCCAGGCTTTCACTTTCATTCACTTCCTTTCCTTGCTACTCTATAGATACGGCGGATGAAGAAAAATTCATCTGCCGAAAATAAATTTATTGGAGAAAGAATCATAAATGAAAGCTTGTGAAAACTTATCATAACAGCGTATTCGCTTCCATCAGTGAATCGCGAACGTTCGTCAAAAAATAATCATGCAAAAAAAAGATATCAAACTTTTTATGACGATTTTTGCATGATTAGCTTTGCGATTGGTTTGTAATCACTCTTATAGAGGCTATAATTGCAGTTGGATCTTTATCCAATAAGAAAATGGAGGGAAGAGCTATGGATCAAACGATTAATCGGTTGTATCAGATCGAATCGAATGCTAATAAAGAGCTCGCAACGGTTCAAGACCAGAAACGCCAGCTCAAAAAGCAATATGATCAGAAGAAGACCGATTACGAAACCTCAGCGCAGGCAAAATACCAACAGGAAATTGCCAAGATGCGTGAAAAGTACGATCAGGAGCGCGACCAAAAAATCCACGCCACTGAAGATAAGTACAATGAGAACGTTGAAGCAATTAAACGGCTCGTTGATGAAGATCAAAAGCAGTTTATTCAACGGTTTTTCCAAGGCGTCAAAACCTTGGGAGTGAACGCAGATGAATGAGTTCACAGCCCTTAATACCAAAGTAAGAGGGATGACGCGTCATCTACTCAAGGAAGAAGACTGGGAGAATGCGAATAGCTCGCACTCACTCAATGACATCTATCAGTTTCTGCTCAATAACTCGGGATATCATGATGTGATCAACAGTTTGAAGTCGGATCATATCACCACCCAAACATTGACACAGGCGCTTCATACCGCCGTGTTCTATGATTTTCATAAGTTATTTTTATTTGCGAGTTTAGAGCAGCGCGAGATTTTGAAGTTATATGGTCTTCGCTTCGAGTACAATTTCATTCGTCGTTCCCTCAAAACAACCGAAGCTAAAGAGGTCCTGCCGATCCTCTATCCACCGTTCGCGGATTATCTAGATGATCACCGGGGCTTCAGTACAGCTGAGACGGTTTCTGCGGAGTCCATCCGCAAAGTCATTGCCACCTTTAGTCATACGGCCTTTGCTCCTTACTTTGAGCAATTTGATCATTTGTTTGGTGAAGAGCATTATGAGCACTATGCTTTTGAGGAGACGTTCGAGCAATATACCTGGTCGCTCGCCTTCAAGAAAGCCCGCCAAATCCTCTCGAAGCGCGAATTAGCGACTTTCCACGAGTTGGTGGGGAGCGAGATCGATTTCAGCAATATCAGTATCATTTATCGCTTGAAATTCTATTATGAAGCGGATGAGAACTACATTAGCGAACAACTGCTCAGTGGTGGCCGTCGCTTGAAGAAGGAAGACTTGGACACACTCATTCAAACGAGTGACCGCCAACGCTTCCAGAATCAGTTAGCGATCTTTGGCTATCCATCACTCGTTGATGATATGAGCTACCGCCTCGCATCTGAGCGCCAGCAGCAAGAAACGCTCAGTCAAATGGAAGCTAAACTCGTTCGCCTCATGCCGAATTCCTTGCTGACGGCACTTCATTACCTCAACAAGAAAAATGAAGAAAGTGAGCGTTTGATTCATATTGTTGAACAAGTTGGGTTTTCCTCCCTCGCTCAAATTGGAAAGGAGTATAGTCGATGATTACACAGATGAGTGTTGTGAATATCACCGGTCCGCGTGACGATATCGATCGCATGTCAGACCAATACTTATCCAAGTATGATTTTCACCCCATCAATACATTAAAAGAATTATCAGGGATCGAAACGCTGCGTCCCTACACCAGTGCGAATCCCTACGAAAAGTACGAAGCGCGCATTGATGAACTGTTGGATCTCACGGATGTTCACGAAGGCAAAAACTTGCACGTGCAGCAACGCATTTCCTTTGCTGCTGTAAAGGAGCTCGTTGAAACCGTTGAATCAGACCTCAGCGAAGAACGTCAAAGCTTGCAGGATATTAATGAGGCCTACGATGACGCCGAGAAACGCTACAAACTCTATGAACCATTCTCCGGCATCGATTACAGCCTTGATGAAATCCTCGAGATGCAGATGATCAAGTTCCGCTTTGGTCGCTTCACGAGCGATAACTACCGCAAATTTATCAAGTATATTGATGACAATGTGCCGTCCATCTTCGTCAAATCCAAAGAAGAAGACGGCTATGTTTACGGGGTCTATTTCACGCCCGTGGATGCCCGCCAACGTGTCGATGCCCTGTACTATTCCCTCGCGTGGGAACGGATCTACCTGCCTGAAGCAGAAGGCCAACTTGCAGCCATCGTTCAAGAAGCGAAGGCACATCTGGAAGCCACTGCAAAAAAGAAGGCAGAGATTGAGTCGCATATGCGCTCCCTCATCCTCCCAATCGCCTCGGAATTGATCAATGCCAAGGCACGTCTCCAACAACTCTCCCATGCCTGGGGGTTACGGAAATATGCAGCCATTACGCGTGATGAGTTCGCTCAAAAAGAAACGCGTTACCTAATCATTGGCTGGATGGCCACCAATGATGCTGAGTCGCTCGCCAAAGATGTTGAACACGATGATGATGTGACCGTGATCATTGAAGACGATAAAGATAACCAACAACTCAAGCCACCAACGAAACTACGTAATAATTTCTTCGTCCGTCCATTCGAGATGATTACGAACATGTACGGCACACCTAATTATAATGAATGGGACCCAACTGGACTTGTAGCAATTACGTATTCCTTGTTGTTTGGTGCAATGTTTGGTGACCTCGGCCATGGAATTCTCCTTACCGCGATCGGTTTGCTCGGTTATTTCTTCAAAAAAGCGCAGATGGCCAAGATGTTTGTGCCGGTCGGTGTCTGCTCGATGATTTTTGGGGTTCTGTACGGGAGTTTCTTCGGTTTCGAGGATCTCATTCCAACATTGTGGGTGAAACCGTCTGAAGCGATGACCACCGTGCCTTTCTTTGGGACGTTAAATACGGTCTTCGTTGTATCGGTCGCATTCGGGATGTTCCTCATTCTCGCCACTATGGTGATCAATGTGTGGGAACGCCTCAAGAATGGTGAAACCTGGGACGCTGTGTTCGATAAAAACGGAGTCATGGGTTTTGTCTTCTATGGTTTATTAGTATTTATCATGGTGCTCTACATGTCAGGACATGCGATCCCTGCAGCCGGCCTGTTCGGTGCGATCGTTCTCATCAGTTTGCTGTTGATTGCCTTCAAGGAACCAATTGTGAAGCATATTGAACACCAAGAAAAATCAGATGAAGAAGACGGCTTAGTGATGAGCTTGGTTACGATTTTCTTTGAAACCTTCGAGACCTTACTGACCTACTTCTCCAACACAATTTCATTCGTCCGGGTCGGGGCGTTTGCGATCAGCCACGGGATTATGATGAGCGTGGTGTTGATGTTCGCAGGCGCAGAATCCGGTAACATGAACTGGTTGGTCCTCGTTTTGGGGAACCTGTTCGTCGTTGGATTTGAAGGGTTAGTCGTCTTCATCCAAGTATTACGTCTTGAGTTTTATGAGCTCTTCTCCCACTTCTTCAAGGGAGACGGCATTGCATTTAAGAGTATCTGGTCCGATTAATATCAATACAAAAAAAGGAGAATACAAATGAATTACGAACTTGCTATTAAGATTACGATGGGTGCTACCGCTGTTTTAGGTTTTATCTTGCCATTCGGTTACTTCTTCTCTGGGAAGAAAACCCGCAACCGTTACAAAAATGCCCTCACTGGTAACTTGCTCGCTGTGGCTGCTGGGATCGTGTTCGCATTGATCTTTGCATACCAACCAGCAATGGCTGCTGAAAACACTGCAGCAACTGCAAGCGGCCTGGGCTTCATCGCTGCCGCATTGTCAACCGGTCTCTCCTGCATCGGTGGTGGGATTGCCGTTGCTTCCTCCGCAAGTGCTGCATTAGGTGCGATCAGCGAAGATAACTCTATCTTCGGGCGTTCATTGATTTTCGTTGGTTTGGCTGAAGGGATCGCCCTCTACGGTTTGATCATTTCCTTCTCCATCTTGGGGCGTTTATAATCATGAAACAATACGTGATTGCCGATAATATCCAAACCGTCACCGGAATGCGTCTTGCGGGCGTGGATGGGACGTTAATCGGTGAAGCGGACGATTTCTCCAGTACACTCAACCAAGCAGTGAGTGACAATGAAATCGGTATTATCATGATCTCCCCATCCCTCATCAAAGCTCATCAACAAGAGGTGGATCTGATTCGATTCAACCGCTCCACCCCACTAATTGTTGAGATTGAAGGGCCATTGGAAGATCCAGACCAAAAAACGTCAATTGCTGAGACCATCCAACATGCCATTGGAATTTCATTGTAATGGGGGTTAGCATGTGGAATTAGAAGAAAAAATGGTGCACTTCGAAACGGAAACGAAAAAGAAAACTGAAGAAGCACTCCAGAACCAACTCGATCAATATGAAGACACCTTGAAACAGGACTATGATCAGTTCGTTCACAACACGGATGCGACGATGAAGGAACGTTTCCAAGAAGAAAGTGAAGCACTGCGTAAAGAAGCCAATAAGAAATACTCAGAAGTGCAGATTGAACGTCAACGTGATCTCTACCTCCAACAAACTAAGTTGAAGGAAATCATGCTGAACCGTTTTAAACAAGCGCTCGAAGACTACAAGCAAACAGAAGAATACGTGAAACAGCTCGAACACATGGGCCAGACCGTCCAACAGTTTGCCAAGAATGAAGTCTATGATCTCTACATCGATCCACAAGACGAAGCACTCGTTCCAACGCTCGAAAAGGCACTCGATCATCCTGTGACCGTGTCTGACCGCCGTTTCTACGGTGGGATGCGTGGTGTTCTGCGTGAACGCGACGTCTTACTCGACTTCTCCTTCGCTACGTATCTAGAACAATTAGAAGCAAACTGGGCGTTAACAGGGGGGACGAAATGATGAATCAAGCAGAACAAATTTATGCCATCAACGGCCCGATCGTCCAAATCAAAGGTAAGACCGATTTCTCCATGCAGGAATTGGTCCATGTTGGTAATGAAAAGCTCATCGGTGAAGTCATCAAAATCGACGACACCCTCACCACGATCCAGGTCTACGAAGAAACAGCCGGCCTCAAACCGGGTGAACCGGTTGTTGGGTCTGGTAACCCAATGACCGTTGAATTAGGTCCAGGTCTGTTGAACAATATCTATGATGGGATTGAACGCCCACTGGAAGAGATTGCGGAACAGATGGGCTTCATGATTCAACGTGGTGCACAGGTCGCATCGTTGGATCGTGAGAAGAAATGGCCTGTCACCCCAACCGTTAAAGTGGGCGACCAAGTATCGGGTGGCCATGTGGTTGCAGAAATTCCTGAAACCAGCGCCATCAAACACAAAGTCATGGTCCCACCAAAAGTTGTCGGTGAAGTCGTTGAGGTTGTTGAACCGGGTGACTATGATGTGGAAACGCCACTCGCAAAGGTTCGCCAATTTGACGGTTCGATCTACGACATCAAAGCTTACCAAAAATGGCCAATCCGTAATCCACGCCCCGTCGCAAAACGGTTGGAGAGTACCACTCCCCTCCTGACGGGTCAGCGGATTATCGATACGGTCTTTCCAATCGCAAAAGGTGGGACGGCTGCCATTCCTGGTGGGTTCGGTACCGGTAAAACCACCATGCAGCACCAAATCGCGCGTTATGCCGAAGCAGACGTGATTGTCTACATCGGTTGTGGCGAACGTGGGAACGAAATGACAGAAGTTCTGGAAGACTTCAGTAAGTTGATCGACCCTCGCTCTGGTGCGCCACTGATGCAACGGACCGTGTTGATTGCGAACACCTCTAACATGCCGGTTGCCGCACGTGAAGCGTCTGTTTACACCGGGATTACAATTGCGGAATACTACCGCGATATGGGTTACAACGTCGCAATCATGGCGGACTCGACCTCTCGCTGGGCTGAGGCGTTGCGTGAATTATCCGGACGTCTGGAAGAAATGCCAGCCGAAGAAGGTTATCCAGCCTACCTCGCAAGCCGGATTGCGTCCTTCTATGAACGTGCCGGGGATATGCAAACATTGAACCACGGCACCGGATCTGTTTCGATCATTGGAGCTGTCTCTCCTCAAGGTGGGGACTTCTCAGAACCAGTGACCCAAAACACCAAACGTTTCGTACGTTGTTTCTGGGGATTGGATGCTAACCTCGCCCATGCTCGTCACTATCCAGCCATTAACTGGATGAATAGTTACAGTCAGTACACTGGCGACCTCTCCACGTGGTACAACAAACACGTCTCTGACTCCTTCGTGCGTCAACGGGCCACCATGATGGCCCTCCTCCACGAAGAAGATGAGTTAAATGAAGTCGTTAAATTGATCGGTTCAGATGTCCTACCAGAAGGCCAGAAATTAACGCTTGCGATTGCCCGTGTCATTCGGTTAGGGTTCCTCCAACAGAACACCTTCCATGATGTCGACGGGGCTGTTCCGATCAAGAAACAAGCGAAAATGCTCGAAGTCATCCTCTATTTGGAACAAAAGAGTCGTCAGCTCATCCAATGGGGCATGCCAATGAGCTACCTCAATAAGTTCAAGATCTTTAGCCAAGTGATTAATATGAAATACGATACGCCAAATGATGACTTGAGTGCGTTCGATCATTACTTCAGCGATATTGATGATTTCTATGATCAAGCCATTCAAGAAAATGGTTAGTAAGGGGGAAAAATAAAGCATGATTGAATATCTCGATTTAAGCTCAATTGAAGGCCCTCTTGTTGCGGTGGATGGCGTTCGTGGTGCGGCCTACTCCGATATCGTTCGTTTCCGCGTGAATCGAACCGAAGAAAAGATCGGCCAAATTATCTCGATTGAAGGCGAACGGGCAATGGTTCAGGTGTTTGACCAAACCACGTCTATGTCTTTGAACAACACCCACTCCATCTTTACCGGTCACGGCATGGAAATTGAACTCAATGAACAAATTCTGGGCCGGATTTTCGATGGGATTGGACGTCCAATTGATGGATTAGGGGCCATCCACTCCGACATCAAGCGCGATGTGAACGGTGCACCATTGAACCCAGTCTCACGGATCTACCCACGTGACTACATCGAAACAGGTTTCAGTGCGATTGACGGATTGATGACGTTGATTCGTGGTCAGAAGTTGCCGATTTTCTCCGGTGATGGGATGCCTCATGACCAACTCGCAGCCGAAATCGTAAAACAGGCCAAACTCGGTGACGGGGTGGATGGCGAATTTGCGGTTGTCTTCGCAGCCATGGGGGTTAAGAATGACGTGGCCGATTTCTTCCGTCGTCAGTTTGAAGAATCCGGTGCAATGGATCATGTGTCCATGTTCGTGAATACCGCCGATGACCCGGTAATGGAACGTCTGATCACCCCACGTGTGGCATTGACCACCGCGGAATATCTCGCCTACGATCTCGGGTATCATGTCTTGGTAATCCTGACTGACATGACGAGTTTCTGTGAGGCGCTGCGTGAAGTATCCAACGCCAAGCAGGAAATTCCATCCCGTAAAGGTTATCCAGGTTACCTCTACTCTGAACTGGCAACCATCTATGAACGTGCTGGTATCGTGAAGGGGCGTCCAGGTTCTGTGACCCAGATTCCAATCCTGACCATGCCAAACGACGATATCACCCACCCAATTCCGGACTTGACCGGTTATATTACAGAGGGTCAGATCGTATTGGACCGCTCCCTGGAAGGTAAGAACACCTACCCTCCAATCGGCGTACTCCCATCACTGTCTCGTCTGATGAAAGACGGTATCGGGGAAGGCTACACCCGTGAAGACCACGATGACGTCTCCAACCAGCTGTTTGCAGCCTACTCCAGTG
Source organism: Aerococcus sp. (assembly GCA_030528285.1). Lineage (GTDB taxonomy): Bacteria > Bacillota > Bacilli > Lactobacillales > Aerococcaceae > Aerococcus. The sequence continues at coordinate 147,880 of JAUMZE010000003.1, forward strand.
CTCAGGAAGCGCGGAGTTTGGCGAGTGTTATCGGGGAAGAAGAACTCTCGGACCTCGACCGTCAATATCTCGACTTCGGGGAACGCTTCGAAAAAGTGTTCGTCGGCCAAGCCTCAGATCATCCACGGACCGTTCAAGAAACGCTCGATCTCGGTTGGGAACTCTTGCGTGACTTCCCACGTGAAGAACTCACGCGGATGGACACCAATATGCTCGATAAATACTACGATGCGGGTCCGGCCTACTCCGAAACCCACCCAGAAGATGGTGACAACCATCCGGATGAAGCTACCGCAATCAATGCAGGCGGTGAGGGTTAATGGACGTCAATAATGCCCCAACCAAGGGGAACCTCCAACAGATCCAAAAGACATTGCGCCTCTCGCGGAATGGGTATGATCTGATGGATAGAAAACGGCTGATTCTGATGAACGAGATCACCTCCCTCATCAAAGAAGCCAACAAGGTGCAATCCGATCTGGATGAAGCAATGAAAGACGCCTATGCCGCCCTGCAGCGCGCGAGCGTCGATCTTGGAATATTGGATGCGTATAATGCCGCGTTAGACATTGAAGAAGACGATGATGTCACCATTCAAGTTCGCAGTATTATGGGATCCGAAGTACCGAACATTAAACATGAAGCGCACTCCCTGAAACCAGCCTATGCGTTCAGTTCGACGAGTGCCAACCTGGATGAAGCGCGGATCGCCTTCGAAAAGGTCAAGGAGTTGCAGATCCAACTCGCGCAGGTGGAAAATGCCGCCTACCGTCTCGCTAATAACATCCAGAAGACCCAAAAACGTGTCAACGCCTTGCAGAATATCACCATTCCAGAACTTGAAGCGGTTGAGAAGGAAATCAACTCCGCCCTCGAGGAGAAGGAACGTGAAGAATTTATCCGCTTGAAAGTCGTGAAACGGATCCTCGGCAACAAGGTGAAAGCCAAAGCTGCTGAAATCCAAAACGAACTCCAAGCCAACGCATAAGACGTCAACAAAACCCCAGCAGAGCCGATTTGCTGGGGTTTTGTTGTGCGCTGAGAGTTGGGCGACGCCAGATAACTGAAAGGCTGGTGGCCGTTTGCTGAGTCTGTGTGAAAGGATAAAAGGACTAAGAATGAAGTCAGTATCGAGGTTATTTGTTACCTATCCATTGATTTTCTCTTTTTTACAACTCCCTTCTCTTTACTGGCCTTTTTATTCTTACTTCAAGCGCTCTCCTCTGATTTTTCGCTTTCAATCTGACGGGGATTGATCTACACTGATAACGTGATAAATTTAACAAGCAAGAACTGAGAGGTGGTGTGATGATAACGTTCTCCTCTTGTGCGGTGGTGGATCCATAGAAACCAAACTGCCCTCTTGCCTTGTTAACAGAAACTGGGAGGCTTTTGAATGAAACTAGTACTGGTACGTCACGGACAGAGCGAATCCAATTTGAAGAATCTCTTCACCGGCTGGGCGGATCCACGCCTCACCGAATGTGGTATCAAGCAAGCGCGAACGGCTGGTCAAATGCTCAAACAACTCGATTTAGATATTAAGAGTGTGCATACGTCACTCCTCACCCGCACCAACGAAACCACCTTCTACCTGCTCGATGAAATGGAGCAACTGTATCTGCCTGTTCATCAGAGTTGGCGACTGAATGGGCGGCATTACGGTGCGCTCGAGGGGCAAAACAAGGACGCCATGCGGGAAAAATACGGTGAAGACCTCGTTCAGGCGTGGCGACGCAGTTTCGATGTGCGTCCCCCTGTCAGTGAAATGCCGATTATCGACCGCCGTTACCGTTTGTTGGATGATCATATCCTCCCACAGACAGAGAGCCTCAAGGACACCAGAGCGCGTTTGATCCCGTATTGGACGGATCATATTGCCCCGGAAATCAAGAGCGGGAAAAACGTCCTGGTGGTGAGTCACGGCAATCTCTTGCGTGCGTTCACCATGTTCCTAGAAGATATCGCCCCAGACAAGATCAATCAGACCGAAATCGCAACGGCCGAACCAATTGTCTATGAGATCAGCCAAGATCTTCAAATTACCGATAAGACTACCTATCACCGGGAGAAATAATGATCACTCCTCTCCCGTATCCTACCATTTAAGTAAAATACATAACAAAAAAGGATCGGATATTGACGTCCGATCCTTTTTATATATTAAAAATTAATCAGGGGACAGCCCCAACAGACTGGCCCCTGATTTTCTTGTCTGATCAATCAAACCACTCGCTAATAGCTACTTGAATTAGTCATCTTCTTTGCGGCGTTTGACACCACCGAGAACGAAGAGGCCTGCGATCACTGCAATCCAACCTGCTGCAGCACTCTGGGAGGTTGCGCCGGTTTGTGGCAAGTGAGACATTGCTTCCACACGTTCTTCGGTTGTCATTGGCTCAGCGTCCGCATTTGGTTTCATCTGGTTATTTTGACCCGCTTGTTTACCAGATGCATTGCTGTTCATCCCGTTGTTCCCTTGGCCGTTATTGCCTTGGTCGTCGGTACCTGGAACATTGTTGTCTGCTTGTTTTTCAACGACAATGGTCACATCAACCATATCTTTGGAGCCGTCTGGGTAGGTCACTACAATCGTTCCGGTGTGTTTACCTGGGATGGTGGTGTCTACTGGGGTCTCCCATTCGATCGTCGTGCCACCTGGTAAGTCGCCCTTGTTGGTGACCGCATCACTCGCATTCAGTTGTTCACCCGGTTTAACGGTAATATCCTGGATTTCTGGCGTGTACTTGTCCGCATCCGTTTCAGGGTTATGAACGTGAATGATGACGTCCGCTGTGTCCTTAGAACCATCTGGGTAGGTCACAACGATCGTGCCTGTGATGTCACCAACCACCGTTGACGTATCCACTGGCGTTTGCCATTCAATCGTGGTGCCTTCAGGGAGTTTATCCTTGTTGGTGACCGCATCACTCGCATTCGGTCGTTCACCCGGTTTAATGGTAATATCCTGCGTTTCTGGCGTGTACTTGTCAGCGTCCGTTTCAGGGTTGTGAACGTGAATGATGACGTCCGCTGTGTCCTTAGAACCATCTGGGTAGGTCACAACGATCGTGCCTGTGATGTCACCAACCACCGTTGACGTATCCACTGGCGTTTGCCATTCAATCGTGGTGCCTTCAGGGAGTTTATCCTTGTTGGTGACCGCATCACTCGCATTCGGTCGTTCACCCGGTTTAACGGTAATGTCCTGCGTTTCTGGCGTGTACTTGTCCGCATCCGTTTCTGGATTTACCACATGAACTGGCACGTCGACTTCATCCTTGGAGCCATCTGGGTAAGTAATTTCGATCTTACCGGTTTGGTCGCCTGGTTTCGTCGTATCTACCGGTTCTTTCCAGTGAATATCCGTGCCTTCAGGGAGTTTATCCTTGTTGGTGATCGCGTCATTCGCGTCTGGGGTTTCACCCGGTTTAACGGTAATGTCCTGGGTTTCTGGCGTGTACTTGTCCGCATCCGTTTCTGGATTTACCACATGAACTGGCACGTCGACTTCATCCTTGGAGCCATCTGGGTAAGTAATTTCGATCTTACCGGTTTGGTCGCCTGGTTTGGTCGTGTCTACCGGTTCTTTCCAGTGAATATCCGTACCTTCAGGGAGTTTATCCTTGTTCGTGACCGCATCACTCGCATTCGGTCGTTCACCCGGTTTAACGGTAATATCCTGCGTTTCTGGCGTGTACTTGTCCGCATCCGTTTCTGGATTTACCACATGAACTGGCACGTCGACTTCATCCTTAGAACCATCTGGGTAGGTCACAACGATCGTGCCTGTGATGTCACCAACCACCGTTGACGTATCCACTGGCGTTTGCCATTCAATCGTGGTGCCTTCAGGGAGTTTATCCTTGTTGGTGATGGCGTCATTCGCGTCTGGGGTTTCACCCGGTTTAACGGTAATGTCCTGGGTTTCTGGCGTGTACTTGTCCGCATCCGTTTCTGGATTTACCACATGAACTGGCACGTCGACTTCATCCTTGGAGCCATCTGGGTAAGTAATTTCGATCTTACCGGTTTGGTCGCCTGGTTTGGTCGTGTCTACCGGTTCTTTCCAGTGAATGTCTGTACCTTCAGGGAGTTTATCCTTGTTGGTGATGGCGTCATTCGCGTCTGGGATTTCACCCGGTTTAACGGTAATGTCCTGGGTTTCTGGCGTGTACTTGTCCGCATCCGTTTCTGGATTTACCACATGAACTGGCACGTCGACTTCATCCTTGGAGCCATCTGGGTAAGTAATTTCGATCTTACCGGTTTGGTCGCCTGGTTTGGTCGTGTCTACCGGTTCTTTCCAGTGAATATCCGTACCTTCAGGGAGTTTGTCCTTGTTGGTGATGGCGTCATTCGCGTCTGGGGTTTCACCTGGTTTAACCGTGATATCTTGGGTTTCTGGCGTGTACTTGTCAGCGTCAGGTTTCACAACATGAATGGTTACGTCCACTGCATCGGTCGAGCCATCTGGGTAGGTTACCACAATCGTTCCGGTTTGCGTGCCTTCTTCTGTGGTATCTACTGGAGTCTTCCACTCAAGCTTCGTGCCGCCTGGGAGATCTGCCTTGTTTGCAATCCCGTCGCCCGCGATTGGTTTTTGACCTGGTTTAACGGTGATATCTTGTGATTGTGGCGTGATCTTTTCAGCGTCGCCTGCTACGTGAACGGTCACATCAACCACATCTTTGGAGCCATCTGGGTAGGTGACTTCGACTTGTGCGTCATGATCGCCGAATGTGGAGGTATCCACATCGTCCTTCCATTCAATTTGGGTTCCTTCTGGCAGCTTGTCTGGGTCTACAATCGCGTCTATTGCATTTGGTTTTTCGTCTTTGTTGACATTGACGGTCTGGTCTTGTGGGTCATATTGATCCGACATATCTTCATTGACGTGAACCGTGACATCTACCACGTCTTTCGAACCGTCTGGGTAGAAGACTTCGATTTGACCTTGTTTGTCGCCCGGTGTGGAGGTGTCCACTGGGATCTTCCAGCTCAGCTTCGTGCCGCCTGGTAAGTCTGCCTTGTTCGCAATTCCGTCCGCTGCATTTGGTTTTTGACCTTTATCAACGGTGATATCTTGCGCTTGTGGCGTGGTGGATTCTGCCATATTTGCTACATGAACAGGTACCGTTACCTTGTCTTTGGAGCCGTCTGGGTAAGTTACAACGATCGTGCCTTGGGTATCTCCTGGCGTGGACGTATCGACTGGGGGTTCCCATTCGATCTTCGTGCCATCTGGGAGGTCATCCTTGTTGGCAATCCCGTCTTGGGCATTTGGTTCATCGCCTTCATTGACGTTGACGGTCTGGCCTTGTGGGTCGATTTGTTCCACTAAGTCTTTGTTGACGGTGACAGTGACATCTACCACGTCTTTCGAACCGTCTGGGTAGGTCACTTCGACTTGTGCTTGATGATCGCCGGAAGTAGAGGTGTCTACTGGGGTCTCCCAATCAATGGTCGTCCCTTGTGGCAACTCGTCTTTGTTGGCAATCGCAGCATTCGCGTCTGGTTCATTGCCCTTATCTACCGTGACAGTTTGTCCTTGTGGCGTGAATTTCTCGGCCATGTCGGATACATGAATGTCAACGGTGAGTTCATCGATAGAGCCGTCTGGGTAAGTCACAACGATCGTCCCTTGCGTGTCACCTGCTTTAGAAGTATCCACTGGGGTCTTCCAGGTTACCTTCGATCCGCCTGGCAGGTCCGCTTTGTTTTCGATCCCGTCTGCAGCGTTTGGTTGGTCGCCCTTGTCTACGGTGATCTTCTGTGGTTGTGGCGTTACCTTGTCAGCGTCAGATTGTTTTACCGTGACTTTCACGATGACTTCATCTTTGGAGCCGTCTGGGTAGGTTACCACAATCGTTCCAGCCTTGTCTCCTTCTGTAGAGGTATCAACAGGAGTCATCCATTCGTACGTGGTGTTCGTTGGTAATTGATCCTTGTTGGCAATACCGTCCGAAGCATTTGGCGTTTCATTCGATTTAACCGTCACATCCTGAGGCATTGGCGAAAAATAATCGGAGTCATCAGTTGGGATGATCACTTGAACATCCACGACATCCTTAGAACCGTCAGAGTATGTCACTACTACCTTAGCATCCACCGCACCCGCATTAGAAGTGTCGACTGAGTTTTCCCATTCGTACTTGGTGTCTGCTGGCAATTGATCCTTGTTGGCAATCGTATCTGCGGCATTCGGCATGGAATGTTTCTTCGCGATGATGGATTTTCCTCGTGGATCGTTTTGGTCTGCCAAGTCTTTGTTGACGTGAACCGTTACATCCACCGTGTCCTTAGTGCCATCTGGGTAGGTGATTTCGATTTGGGCTTGTTTATCACCCGGTTGAGAGGTATCAACTGGGTCTTTCCAGTCAATCTTCGTTCCTTCTGGGAGATCTCCTTTGTTCGTGATCGCGTCTTCCGCATTCGGTGCCACGTTCTTGTCAACAGTGATTGGTCCAACTGTTGGATCATATTTGTCCGCTGCGCTCGTGATCATCACTGGGACTTCAACGGTTTCTGTGGTGCCGTCTGGGTACGTGATTTCCAATTGACCCTTGTAAGTGCCTGGTTTGGTGGTATCGATCTTGTCGGTTGTAACGTCCTTCACGGTGGTGCCTTGTGGGAGGTCCGCCTTGTTCGTGACGTTATCAGTCAAGTCCACGGTCCCGCCGTATTCAACGGTTTCCTGTGCGATTTCAGGCTTGGTTTCTGTGACAGTCATCGAAACTTCCACTTCTTCGCTAGAGCCATCTTTGTAGGTCACAGTAACGGTAGCTTTTTGTTCGTCAGCCGTATCAGTCTTAGGTGCATCACCCTTCCATTCAACGGTTGCTCCTTGTGGCAAGGTTTGTGCGTCGATGAAGCTGTCTGCACTTGGCGTTACGTCATATTGTTTCACCGTTTGTTCAACCGCTTGTGGGTCGTTCTTCTGAGCGTCCGTTTCTTTGACGGTCACTTTCACAGTAACGGTATCTTTGGAGCCATCAGGATATTCAACAACGATCGTCCCTTGTTGTTCACCCGGTGTGTCGGTGTTGATTGGGGTCTGCCATTCATACTTGGTGTTTTCTGGCAAAGCATCCTTGTTGGCAATCGCATCGCCCGCGTTGGCTGGTTGACCCTTGATGGCTTCGATGTCTTGACCTTGTGGGGTGTAGTCATCGGAGTTGTCCTTGGCTACGACCACGTTCACGTCAACAGTATCTTTGGAACCGTCTTTGTAGGTCACAACCACTTGAGCAGCCGCAGTCCCTGCCTTGGAGGTGTCGACTGGTTTTGCCCATTCATAGGTGGCGTCTTGTGGCAACTTGTCTTTATTCTTGATCGCGTCCGCCGCATTGACCTGATCGTTCTTGTTCACGTTGAGGTCTTGACCTTCTGGCGTATTCAATTCGGCTTGGTCTTTGTTGACGGTGACGGTGACCTTCACTGTGTCCTTGGAATTGTCTGGGTAAGTCACCACGACTTCGGCTTCTTGGTCGCCGGATTTAGAGGTATCTACCTTGTCCTTCCATTCAACGGTCGTGCCAGCTGGTAATTTATCCTTGTCCTTGATCGCTTGGTTTGCGTCAGGAGTTTGGTTCTTATCAACGGTGACAGTTTGGCCTTGTGGGTCGTATTTATCTGCTGCGGTGTTGACAGTGATTGGCACTTCAATCGTTTCTTTGGTGCCGTCTGGGTAACTGATTTCCAGTTGACCCGTGTAAGCGCCCGGTTTCGTGGTATCAATCGTATCCTGCGTTACATCCTTCACGGTGGTGTTCGCAGGGAGATCGGCCATGTTTTGAACATTATCGGTCAAGTTCACGGTGGCGCCATATTCAACGACTTCTGCGTTCACTTGTGGTTTTGCTTCCGTGACATTTATGGAAACTTCCACGTCTTCGCTGGAGCCGTCTTTGTAGGTCACCGTGACGGTCGCCTTTTGTTCACCAGCGTTGGCAGTTGTAGGGGCATCATCCTTCCAAGCCACCTTGGTTCCTTCTGGCAACTTAGCAACGTCCACGAAGTTCTCAACAGCTGGCGTCACGTCATGTTGTTTCACTTCTTGAGGAACGGCTTGTGGAGTGTTTTGGTCGGACATGTCTTCGTTGACATGAACCGTAATATCCACAATATCCGTCGAACCATCTGAGTAGGTCACTTGTACTTGCGCGTTCTCGTCACCTGCTTTGGAGGTGTCAACGGTATCGACCCATTCAACCTTTGTGTTCTCTGGCAACTTGTCCGCGTCTACAATCGCGTCTTCTGCTTTCGGTTGTTGACCCTTGTTGACGGTCACTGTTTGCCCTTTAGGATCGTTTTGTTCTGCTAAGTCTTTGTTCACAGAAACGGTGACTTTAACGGTGTCCGTCGATTTGTCTGGGTACGTCACGATGACTTCTGCTTCTTGGTCACCAGATTTGGACGTATCGATTTGGTCTGGATGTGCCCATTCCACCTTGGTGCCAGTTGGTAATTGATCCTTATCCTTGATCGCGTTGTTGGCGTCAGGGGTTTGGTTCTTGTCGACTGTGACAGTTTGCCCTTCTGGGGTGTATTTGTCTGCAGCAGTCGTAACGGTCACATCAACATCAAAGATTTGTTTGGTGCCATCTGGGTAACTGATTTCTAATTTACCCTTGTAATCACCAGGTTGTGTTGTATCAATCGTATCTGCTGGGGTCACGTCTTTGATCGTGGTACCTGCTGGCAATTGATCCTTGTTCGTCACATTATCCTCTAAGTTCACCGTTCCACCGTACTCAACGATTTCCTTGTTCAGTTGTGGGGTAACAGCGGTGACGTTAAGAACAACATCCACGTCTTCGCTGGAACCATCCTTGTAGTTCACAGTGACAACGGCTTTTTGTTCACCGGCAGTGGCAGTCGTCGGTGCTGCACCCTTCCAGGAAACAGTTGCGCCCTCTGGCAAGGTCGTTGCGTTAATGAATTTCTCAGCAGCTGGAACCACATCATGTTGTTTCACGGTTTGTGGAACAGCGGTTGGGTTGTTCAAATCAGACTCGTCTGGGTTCACATGTACGGTTGCATCAACAATGTCTTGGGAGCCATCAGGGTATTTAACAACAATTTGACCCTTCGCATCTCCTGGTTTAGAGGTGTCGACTGGATCCTTCCAGGTAATGGTCGTTCCTTGTGGGAAGTCTTTGCTGTTTGTGACAACCTTTTCTGGATCTGGTTGTTTGTTCTTGTCCACACTTACTGGAGTAGTTTGCGGGTCAAATTTATCAGCTGCCGTTTGAACAGTGACAGGTACTTTGATGGTTTCCATATCACCATTTGGATAGGTAACCTTCAGCTGTCCTTCTTTTTGACCAGATTGTGTGGTGTCGATGTTTGAAACATCCTCGAAGATCGTTCCGGTTGGTAAGTCGGCCTTGTTCGTTACGTTATCCGTCAAATCAACCGTTCCACCGTATTCAACCGTTTCATTGCTTACTTGTGGAGTAACAGCGGTGACACTCATAGTAACCGTTACATCTTCATGAGAACCATCTGTGTAGGTCACGGTGACTGTGCCGATTTGTTTGCCGTCTGTTGTCGTTGAAGGTGCTTTGTCGTCCTTCCACGCATATTTCGTTCCTTGTGGGAGTTGCGTGGTGTCAATGAACTTGTCAGCACTTGGCGTCACATCATGTTGCTTCACGGTTTGTTCAACGGCTTGTGGGTTGTTCAATTCCGCTTGGTCCTTATTAACCGTTACTGGTACTTTCACGGTATCGGTGGACTTGTCTGGGTAAGTCACAGTGACTTCTGCTTCTTGATCGCCAGACTTCGAGGTGTCGATCTTGTCTGGGTCGGTCCATTCAATCTTGGTGCCTTGAGGTAACTTGTCCGCATCCTTGATTGCCTGGTTAGCATCTGGTGTTTGACCCTTGTCGACCGTCACGGTTTGGCCTTGTGGGTTGAATTTCTCTGCAGCCGTTTGAACGGTCACATCAACATCAATTGTTTCGATGTCCCCATTTGGATAGGTGACTTTCAATTGACCAGTCTGTTTGCCCGATTGCGAGGTATCAATCTTAGAAACATCCTCAAAGATCGTTCCTGCTGGCAATTGATCCTTGTTCGTCACATTGTTTGTGAGATCAACAGTTCCACCATATTCAACAGTTTCAGGATCAACAGTTGGTTTAACGGCTGTTACGTTGAGAGTCACAGAGACTTCTTCGTTGGAGCCATCTTTGTAGGAAACAACGACCGTAGCCGTTTGTTTCCCAGCTGTAGTGGTGCCTGGTACTTGGCCGTCCTTCCACGCAACTATTGCGCCTTCAGGTAATTGGGTGGTATCGATGAATTTATCCGCAGCTGGTACCGTTACATCATGCTGTTTCACGGTTTGTTCTACGGCTTGTGGATCTGTTAATTCTGCTTGATCCTTGTTCACCGTCACCGTTACTGTCACGGTATCCGTTGATTTGTCCGGATAGGTTACAATGACATCTGCTTTTTGATCACCTGATTTAGAGGTATCAATGCTGTCTGGATCCTTCCAAGTAATCGTGGTCCCTTGTGGCAAGTTATTGAAATCTTTGATCGCTTGATTTGCGTCAGGGGTTTTGTTCTTGTCAACATTGACCGTTTGACCTTGTGGATTGTAGGTTTCTGACGCTTTCTTAACGGTCACAGGGACATCAACAGTTTCTGTATCCCCATTTGGATAGGTCACTTCAACCTGACCGGTGTAAGAACCAGGTACTTTGGTATCGATGTTTTTCGATACGTCTTTGTAGGTGGTTCCAGCTGGCAAGGTGTCCTTATTGTTAATGTTATCCGTTAAATCAAAGGTTCCGTTGTAGTCTACTGTTTCACTATTAACAGTTGGAGTAACTGGTGTGACATTGAGGGTTACCGTCACTTCATCCGTTGAGGTGTCTGGGTAGGTCACAACAACAGTGCCAGTTTGTGCGCCTGCATTAGTCGTTGAAGGCGTGTCACCCTTCCAAGCATAAGTTGTTCCTTGTGGGAGGCCATCCTTATTAATGAAACTCTCAACACTTGGCACCTTGTCATGTTGTTTAGCGGTTTGTTCAACAGCTTCTGGAACGTTCTTGTCCGCTAATGATTCAACGGCAGTAAGCGTTGGCCCCGTTGCTGTTTGTTGACCATCTGGGCTGTAGGTGATTAATTGAACTGTTTCACCTTCCTTGAGCGTGCCCTTAGGAATAGTGAGAGTGTAGTTACCCGTTGTTAAGTCTTTAGTAGCGATCTTAGCTTCCGCAACCACAGTCCCATCTGCTTTAATCGCTTTGACAGTCATGTTTCCTGCGTTTTCGCTCGTCACATCCAATGTCTTGGAGCTGTCACTTGGATCTTTGTAGGTTGGTTTTGCAGCCGTCCCACTGATAGTCACATTCTTGTCGACATCAATGGTCGTCGCCGTAGTGGTTGGTGCAGTCACCTTGTATGAGGTCGCATCTGTCATCTTAGTATTATCATCTAAGAATTCCTGACCATCTGGCACCCCATCACCATCAGTATCTACCTTATGGATATCAGAGCCTTCTTGAAACTCAATAAAGTCGAACAATCCATCTTTATCGGTATCGTTTGCTTCAATAAAGCCGTTAGCATAAGAGTTAATGATTTCCTTGGCTGGCGCTCCGTTATCTACCTTATCTATATTTGGGGTTTTGGAGCTATTCAAGAAGTCTTGTTCCATCCATGATTCGAAGACTAATTGCTTGTTGTTCTTCGTGATATAGTCATTCAAGGCCTTCGCAAATTCGGCCATCGTAACAGAACTCTTGAGATGGTATTTGATTGTGTAGTTTCGGCTCTGACCAAGTGCCCCATAGAAAACATTCGCATCCAAGTTTTGACGAGCAGTGTTCAATTGTTTCATTGTGTCGTTATTAACGATACTGATTTCTGGGGTCTTACTGCTATCCACTAAGCCATTCTCATCCATCACTAATTTATATGTCTGTTTAGTGAAGTTTCCTGAAATATCAGATACCCCAAGTTCGATGTTGTTAGTATCAATGTACGGCAACAATTCTTTCGGTATCTGTTCAAGAATATAAATAACGTTCTTATAGTTACTTTGTAAGAAGTTCTCATTCGGTTTAAAGTTATGCACACTATTGATGGCATTCGTCTTAGTATCGAAGAGTATCTTATCACTCATCTTACCAGTGTTTGAGCCTACAAAGGATGTATCTGCTTTTTCACTGTTAGGCTTAGCTAAATGAGAATTATTGGTATTAATAACCCCATTGCTGATACTTTCCTTGGCGATAGCGCCATCGCCCTTCACCCAAACCGTTGAAAAAGCAATATCCTGTCCGTCAAGGCCTAGATCTGCTAAGGTTTTTCCATCTTTGAGTGTAATAGTAATTTCATGGTTTGTTACAACACCAAGCAACCCAGACTGCACAGTTGTTGTTCTAATTGGAACAGTCCACAAACCTCCATTGGCCTCAGGAGTAAACTCAGTTTTATTCAAATTGCTCTTGATAACAATAGAACCAATTTGTTCATAGAACTCTTTCCGCTTGAAACTGATAAGTACTTTTCCAGCGTAAGGATTGTTCTTGTCCGTTCCCCAACCAGTGGCTCCTTCTGCCCACTTAGTCAAAGTGAGTTTAATAGTGCCATCATCATTTACTCCATCGAATACTGTATTCGCATAGCGCAACGTGGAATCTTCCATACCCGTTGCAGTATAGTGCGTTTCGGTATCCATTTCCTTGGTATCGACATTCACATCTGCTGCGCGGTTTTCTGCCACTGCTTTGTCGATCGCTTTGTCCGCGTCATCGCTCACGGTCACAGAGTCGTCCTTCTTCTGATCATCGGTGGTTTGATCATCCTTGGTGGTGTCTTCGGATTGATCATCCTTATCAGATTGGGATTCCTGATCTTTGGCGTCTTCTGCCTTGTCTTGATCAGATTTGTCTGTTGATTGTTCAGACTGAGCATTGGATTTTTGATCCTCTGCTTGCTCTGTATCCGCTTGTTGGTCGGATTCTGTTGATGTGGTTTGGTCGTCCGCAGTAGATTCAGTTGCTTGAGTAGAGTCCAATGACGGGGTGGTGTCCATCTGGGTGTCACTCGCTGCGTCCTCATCCTCAATTGCCGATTCATCCGTGGCTACACTCTGTTTGTCAGACGCAATCACAGCTGTTGCAGGACTAATCGTCTCCGCATGGGCAACTGGGGCGCTCAAACCTCCCATCATGAAGAATCCTGAGGCGATCGCAATCGACACGACGCCTACATTCAAACGACGCAATGACCAGCGCGTGAAATGCTGACTTGCTTTCTGGTCAAGTACGCGTTTGTTATTCTTACCAACCATATTCTTCACTCCTTATTTATAATCTATACATATTGAGTCATAGTAATCACCCTCAGATTTGTACAAGCTTAAGATTAGCAAATCACCCGTTATTTGTCATTTATTATGTGAAGAGGCAGTCATTTTTATTAACTAATTCTTCATACTATCCTCGTTCTTGTGTTTATAGTTATACAATCTTGCTCACTTTATTCATTTAAAAGTATAGAACATTGTCTATTAATCTATTATATGAATAAATTCACTTCGCAAGTGAACTTAAGTAAAGGAGTGAAAACGGGCGAGTTTATGTATTATGAGGTATCTATAACCGGTTAGATTTTGCTATCATCAATGATTGCACAAAAAAAAAAGCAGGGACTGCATCACTGCAGCCCCTGTTCGTGTAGGAACACTGTCTTATCGACCAAACCTAATGGCTATGTGTTCTAGATTTATTCATCTTCTTTGCGACGTTTCTTACCGAATGTGAAGAGTCCACCGAGCGTTGCGACGACTGCACCCAAGAGACCTGCTTGGCTTGTGGTTGCACCGGTTTGTGGCAGACGTCCCATGCCGGATTGGTCGGTGTTCTTATCGGTCATTGGCGTGCCATCATAACCAGTGAGGTCTTTATCGGATTTATCTCCTTGGCCCATGCCTTGGTTATCTGGTTTTTCCTCTGGTTTCACGACATGGACCACGACTTCCACGTAATCCTTGGAACCATCTGGGTAGACAATTTCGATTGTCCCCTTGTGATCGCCTGGTTTGGTGGTATCGATTGGGTCTTTCCAGTGAATGTCCGTACCGTCTGGAAGCTCATCCTTATTGGCAATCCCGTCGTTTGCGTCTGGTTTCTCACCTGGTTTAACGGTGACGTCTTGACCTTCCGGATTGTACTTGTCGGCGTCGGTTTCTGGTTTCACGACATGGATTGTGATATCTACTTCATCCTTAGAACCGTCTGGGTAGACCACTTCGATCGTTCCTTTGTGATCACCTGGTTTGGTGGTATCGATTGGGTCTTTCCAGTGAATGTCCGTACCGTCTGGAA
>JAUMZE010000003.1:162333-162709 GCA_030528285.1 Aerococcus sp.
TCGTTTGCGTCTGGTTTCTCACCTGGTTTAACGGTGACGTCTTGACCTTCCGGATCATATTTCTCAGCGTCGGTGCGGTTGTCGACCACATGCACCGGCACATCCACGGTTTCTTTGGTGCCGTCTGGATATTCGATTTCAATCTTACCCGTGTAGTTGCCTGGTTTGTTGGTGTCGATGGTGCCTTCTGGGGTCACATCGGTCACCTTCGTCCCTTCTGGGAGGTCGTCCAGGTTTGTCACGTTATCCGTGAGGTCCACCTTGCCACCGAGTTCAACCGTTTCGTCTTCCACTGCTGGATCGTATTTTTCAGCGTCGGTACGGTTGTCGACCACATGCACCGGCACATCCACGGTTTCTTTGGTGCCGTCTGGAT
>JAUMZE010000003.1:162809-228030 GCA_030528285.1 Aerococcus sp.
GGTCCACCTTGCCACCGAGTTCAACCGTTTCGTCTTCCACTGCTGGATCGTATTTCTCAGCGTCGGTACGGTTGTCGACGACTTTGTATTCGACATTGACGTCAAATGTGCGCTCCCCAATCTTAACAGTCACCACACCTGTAACAGTTTCAGCTACCTTGGAGGTATCTGGTGCTTGTTTCCATTCGTAGGTCGCATCCTTCGGCAGGTTATCCGCATTCTTGATAGCGTCCTTGGCAGCTGGGGTGCTGTTGACGTCAACGGTTTGCTTATCTTGTGGTACTGGCGCTTCCTTGATAACGGTGGTGCCTTCTTCTGGGACATCGTATCCTGGTGACACAATGCGGATCACTAATTGTTCACCTGCGACCAGTTTCGACGCATCCACATTGTCGAACGTAATATCCACGTCGCCAGAAACTGCCACGCCGTCCTCCTCATTCACGTCGATCTTCTGTTCTGCGATGACGGTGCCATCCTGGGTCACTAATTGAGCAGTGTGACCCTTGCCTGCGAGTTCATTCATATGTACTTTGCCGTGAACGGTGGTATCGGAGTCGTACACCTCATCGACTTCTGGTTGGCCGACGTATGGGTTGGTCTTGTCATTATTCTCGTTATCATCGGTGTTACCATCACCATCGATATCTTGAAGATAGTAATAACCTGTGCCGTACGTCCCCTTAATCAATTTTTGATTTGTATCTGACAGCCACGCATCGAAAATAAAATCATTACCGAATGGAGCATTACCTTCCAAATTAGCCGCTTCTTTCATCTCGGCTAGAATTTGATCTAATGGTTTGTTTAATTGAAGAACATAGCGGATAACGACTGGACGTGGGCTTCCTTGGTTAAAGTCAACTAAGTTATTAGCGAGATCATTGTCCGTAATCCAACCATAACCATAGTTTTCATGGTCTTTACGACGCTCAACGGATAAATTACCTACTTTAGAGCCGGTAGTATATCCAATATCGTAAGTTACTTTACCACCATTTACCATATGGAGTTCAATACCGTCAATGTAAGGTACTAAACGATCATCCACCTTAAAGTTAAGACGCCATGGTGTTCCTGTAGCAGTAGCGCCATAAGAAAAATTCTTTTCTTTTGTAAGCTTATGGTCTATAACAATTGCTCCGTTAGCCCCTGTATTTCCGGTATTATCAGAAGTTGCTGTATTTGGCTTCTCATAATTAGCATTAATAGAACCATGTTTAAACTGATCTGGGTTATTATCTGATTCCTCTAATTTGTCGCGAACAGGATCGTCGCCTGTATTGAAGTAACCTGTACTTTCAATTCCTGGCACAATCTTATCGCCATCTTCATGAGAAACAAGATAGATACGATACAATAAGCGATCAGAAATCAGTTTATCCTTACCAATTTCATCTAAAATTTCACTTACTGATTTTTCAAAGGTAATCGTTCCGTTTGGTGCAGTTTGCGTATCGGTAGTTTCCGCACCAGCAAATAAGCCACTGGAAGCACGAATGTAGTTAACCTTCCAGATATTGGTTGGGCGGCCCATCTTATCACTAATACGTACTAAGGTCCGACGACTAGAGAAAGGTCCGCTTTTAGGATCGATCTCGATATTGGTGATGTATTTCGCTAAGCGTTCATCAATCTGAAGGCGAATTTCCCAGTTTGAGGTAGCCGCTGCAATATTATGCTTCCCATAGATTTGGAAATTAATCGTGTTTCCTTTAAGAACATCTTCACCTTTAATTTCAGCGGGATCAAACTGTAAATCAGAGAAGTTCTTATTAGATGTATATCCAGGACGTTCAAAATGAGTATTTCCAGACGCTACTTTATCACCCGTCGTTGCTTTGGATTCCGTTTTCTTGTCATCCTGCTTCTTGTCGACTTTATCTGCTTCCGCCTGATCTTTCTCGGCATTTTCCTTGTTGTCTGCGTCCGCTTTGTCTTCGGCTTTGTCGACGTCATCAGCTGAGTTTTTATCCTCAACTTCCCCTTCAGCATCTGCTTCTGGGACTTCCGTAGTGGTGTCAGCTACGTCCGCTTCTTCCTCAGCAGGTGCTTCAACTGCTTCTGGCGTTTCATCTTGAACAGGTGCAGCTGTTGCCTTGTCTTCTGGTGTGGTTGCTAGGACGGGCTGTACGACTTCTGCGCCCTCATCCTCAGCATCGTCCTTCACAACCTCTGTCGCTGGCACATCCACCGTTGCAGCATGGGCGATTGGTGTTGATTCAACACCTCCCATCAAGAAGAATCCCGAAGCAATCGCTACCGAAACCACGCCGACATTTAATCGACGTAGCGACCACTTCGTAAAGTGTTGGCTTGCTTTTTGATCAAGCAAGCGCTTATTGTTTTTACCAACCATATCCTTCACTCCTTAGCTTATTAATGATCCAAACATCAATAACCCTATTTTTCTGCTAATCGATTTAGCTTGATCACATCATAGCCAATCGTGAATTAATTGTCATTATAAATAGCAATACCCGCAAAAAAAAATCACTTAAAAATAAACTTTATCTCTTATTAGTGGTTATCTGTGTACATTCTTGTTTCTAATGGCCATATTAAATTTAAATAGTACTTTATATAAGTATAAGTAATCGTTCCTCTTTCCTTGAAGGCACTATTTAACCTTTTTATTCGTAATACTATTTTTTAGTCCCTTTGAAGATTATTCACATTGGTTCTTTATAAATTCATAAATCATCCTTTCTTTTTCTCAAGTAGACAGTCTTGTACTTTGACAATCCCTCCACGCAAAAAAGCGAAATCTCAAGCCTCACTGACTCAAGATTTCGCTCGTTACCTCTATAGCTATCATTCTTTAATCCAATTTATGTTTCAAGATCCGATTCTTACGGTCGAATCGGTCCATGATTTCTCCGATTTGGGCGTACCCGCGTTTCTCATAGAGTCCTACGTGACGCGTCAAGATGTAAGTCGTGTTAAATCCCTGATTCTTAGCCGCCTGTTCGAGGTGATCGACGACTTTGAGGCTGATGCCACGTTTCCTGTAATCCGGATTGACGTAAATACTGCTGACGAACGGGGTGTAGGCTGTTTCTGCCAGCGGGTCCTGCTTGAGGAAGGCTCCGAATGCGACGAGGGTATGATCAGACGTTTCGGTATCCGTCACATAAACAACCCGTTCCCACTCCTCCCAGTTGCTCTGTTCCATCAGTTTCTGGAGAGCGCTCCCTGCTGGCCACTCAACCGCTCCAATCTTCTTGGCAGCGGTGAACCAATCATTGTCCGTTGTTTTGAGTACTTGATATTGAATCACACAGAATCTCCTATTCTTTGATTAATTTGGCGTCAATCCCGTTCCCAGAGAGAATCCGCGCCGCATTGTACGGGGCGATTCCTTTTCTGAACGTGATGTAGACCGGTTTGTCGGTCGGAATTTCATCGATGCGGTCGCGCAACTCCGAGAATGGGATGTTTTGGGTGGCTGCAATTGTCCCCTGCTCTGGACGGTCACTCTCTCTGATATCGAGGAAATATCCCGTATCTAGATCCTCCTTAGTGAGTTTAGCCACTGGGACATTCTCGACACGGTTCTGGATGTGATTAATCGCCACATAGCCCACCACATTGAGGACGTCACGGGTCGCGGAATATGGTGGAGAGTATGGAAGTTCCAGCTGTGGGAGATCCCAAACCGTCAAATTTCCGCTGATGGCAACCGACAGTTCGGCAATGCGCTTGTCGACGCCTTCCTTGCCGTACGCCTGGCCACCGTAGAGTCTCCCGGTTTTTGGATCGAACAATAATTTGAAAGTGATCCGACTAGCTCCAGGATAGAAATACGCATGGTCGAATGGCGTAATCAGGACGGTATCATAGTCGGTAATCCCAGCCTGTTGGAGCATCGATTCAGTATAGCCCACAAAACTCGCGGTATGATCGAACACCTTCGCCACGCTCGACCAGATGAAACCTGGATAGTGGAGATCCTCTCCTTCCACGATGTCTGCCAACAGGTGCCCCTGACGATTGGCAGCACTGGAAAGGACGCTGTTAATCGGACGTCCTGTAATCAGGCTCTTGGTCTGGATAATGTCCCCAATTGCGAAGATATCCGGGATATTCGTTCTAAGCTGGTCATCAACAGGTACATGGCCGTCTTCAGTGACTTCGACGCCGGCTGCTTTGAGGACTTCATTATTTGGTGTGACCCCTGTCATAAATAGCAACATATCAGTCTGGATTGTTTCGCCATTATCCAGGACGATGGTATGGCCGTGGTCTTTGATTTCGGTGACGGTGGTGTTTAATTTGAGATGTGCGCCATGTTCCGTCATGGTGTCTGCCATCAGTTCAGCGACTTCCTCATCGTAGGGCGCCGCAACGGTTCCAGCACTATCGATCATCGTGAGGTCGATCCCTCGATGAATCAGGTTCTCCCCGACCTCAATGCCCTGGAGTCCGGCCCCGATAATGACGGCAGATTTTGGATCATTCTCCTTCATATAGTCCAGGATCTCATCTAGATGCATGGTGTTTCGCAGTTGGAGCGCGATATCCGCGTCCCGTGCCCCCGGAATATTCGGGAGTGCAGGACGAGCGCCGGTTGCGAGGATCAGGCGGTCATAGTGCTTCTTGAATGTCTCTCCCGTTGTTAGATCCTTCACCGTGAGTGTTTTCGTTTTGGGGTCAATCGCTTCGACCTCATGGCGCACTTTGACGTCGATATTGTTCTTGGCCTTCAGTTGCTCGGGAGTACGCTCGACAATACTTTGGCGATCCTCCACGAGTCCCCCGATCACGTACGGCATCGCACAAGTCGCAATCGATATTTCCTTACTGCGTTCATAGATGGTGATCTGATGTTTCTCATTCAAACGGCGGAGGCGCGTCGCAAATGACGGTCCCGCAGCAATCCCACCAATGACTACTATTTCCACAGTGGCACTTCCTTTCTCTGTTATCGTTCACTTGTAAATAATTATAAATCATTTTTGTGAGAAACTCGAATGAACCGATTTCCATGAGCGAAATCATGAGAGCGAGGGATCTGAGGGTAAGGGACCCTCTCATAAATAAGGTGGAGATTTAAAGGAGGCCCCCTACTAGGCACAATCGGCACTGAGTTTGTCTTTTCTTTCACATTATAGCGCTTACAGTGGTTTTAACTGCTTTTATGAGTTGCCGAACCCGCCCGATTCAAGTAAAATAGATCTGTCAATGGATAGTTGAATTTAAGGAGGAATTTGAATGAAATTAGTATTTGTTCGTCATGGACAAAGCGAATTGAACCTCGCCAACGTATTTACTGGTTGGATGGATCCAAAACTGAGTGAACAAGGGATCGAAGAAGCGAAAAATGCCGGCCGTGCCCTCAAAGAAGCAGGCCTTGAATTCGACCAAGTACACACCTCAGTATTGACCCGTGCAATTGAAACTGCCTTCTACGTAATGGATGAGCTCGGTGAATTGTACCTGCCAATCAACAAGAGCTGGCGTTTGAATGAACGTCACTACGGCGGACTCCAAGGTTTGAACAAGAAAGAAACCGCTGAAAAGCATGGTGATGAACAAGTTCACATTTGGCGTCGTAGCTATGATGTTCGTCCTCCACGTGGCGAGAATGATTTCGACCGTCGTTACCAATTATTGGATACCGACCGTCTCTTACCAGGTGAATCCTTAAAAGACACCTTAGGACGTACCTTGCCATACTGGGAAGACCACATTGCCCCAGACCTCAAAGCGGGTAAGAATGTGCTCGTTGTGGCTCACGGTAACAGTTTACGTTCCCTCACCAAATACTTGGAAAAAATCTCTGATGAAGATATTCCAAACCATGAATTGGCAACTGGGGAACCAATTGTTTACGACATTGACGAAAACCTCAACGTTGTAAGCAAAGAAGTATTAAAGAAAGCTTAGTTTCTTTCATTCCTGCCGTCATCTGTTTAGGATGGCGGTTTTTTGTACAAAAAAGTAAAGAGAAATAAACACCCCACAGACTTAGGTGCTTTCTCCTACGTCTATGGGGTGGTCTGTTCTTATGCGGTTTGGGTATCGAATTGGCTGTTGTAGAGATGGTAGTAGAATCCGTGCTGATCGAGGAGTGCTCGGTGGTTCCCCTGTTCAACGACATGTCCGTGATTCATCACGAGAATCATCTCGGCATTCTGGATGGTGGAGAGGCGGTGTGCTACTACGAAGGTTGTCCGTCCCTCCATCAATGTATCGAACGAGCGCTGGACGATCTGCTCGGTGAGGGTATCGATCGAACTCGTCGCCTCGTCTAGAATCAACATCTCCGGATCACTTAGCATAATGCGGGTGATACAGATTAACTGCTTCTGCCCTTGAGAGATGTTGCTGCCGTTCTCCTCGAGCATGGCGTCATAGCCGTCATCCATCTGTTCAATCAACCGATGCACGCTCGCTTTCTTCGCGGCGGCGATGGCTTCCTCCCGGGTGGCGTTGGGAGACCCATAACAGATATTTTCCAGCACCGTCCCCTTGAAAATCCAGGCATCCTGGAGCACCATCCCGAACTGTTGGCGCAGGTTGTTCCTGGAAAGTCGTTGGGTATTGACGCCATCAATCTGGATCTCCCCGCTATCTGGCTCATAGAAACGCATCAATAGATTAATCAGCGTCGTTTTACCGGCACCTGTTGGCCCGACGATCGCGACCGTTTCCCCCGCGTGCACCTGGACATTGAGATCCTCAATCAGTGGACGGCTCGGTTGATAGGAGAAATACAAGTCCTGAATCGTGACCTGCCCATGAACGTTCGATAGTGTGCCTTGTGCTTGGGACGGTTTTTCACTCGGCTGGGCGAGGAAATTAAACAATCGTCCCGCTGATGCCATCGCTGTCTGCATCTCGTTAATGACATTGGAGATCTCATTGAACGGTTTCATATATTGGTTCGCATAAGTGAGGAAGCTCGTAAACAATCCTACACTCAACGTTCCTGCGAGCACTGACCAGCCGCCGAAGATCCCGACCGCTGCGTAGACGATACTGTTGAGGACACGCATGGTGGGATTGATCAACGCCCCTGCAAATTGGGAACGCACCCCACTCTCATGAACCTCCTGATTAATGGATTTGAACTGTTCCAGACTCGCTGTTTCATAGTTGAATGCTTTGACGAGATATTGGTTAGCGGCGAATTCATCCACCTGAGCCCCGAGGATTCCACGCAGCCGCATCTGTTCCTGGAAGTAATGGTACGTCCGACGTGCGATGATCCCTGACACAATGACAGAGAGTGGGGTCAGGACAATGACGAGGAGCCCGATTTTGATATTGAGCATTAACATAATCACGAGAATCCCGATAATCATCCCGATCCCAGTGAAGAAACTGAGGAAGGCCTGAAGTAGTCCATTCCCTGTGAGTTCAACGTCATTCACGGCACGACTGACAATATCTCCGTACGAGTGTCCATCGATCGCACTGAGAGGGAGGGATTGAATCTTGTGGAAGAAATCCGAGCGCAAATGTTCGGTAATCTGATAGGTGAGGCGGTTGGTGAGTTCATTCTGGATGAACTGGGTGATAGACGCCCCCACTGCGAACCCAATCAATATCGCAATCTGTGTCAACACTGCGGAGAAATCGACCTTCTGGATCCCATGAATCGCATTGACGGCCCGCCCGACTTGAATTGGAATCAAGATTTGGCACAATACCGTTAAGAATGAAAAGACCACAATGCCGATGAATAAACCTTTGTGCGGACGGATATAGGTCGCGAGCTGCTTGAATGTGCTGGTTTTCATGTCTCCACCTCCTCATCTGGATATTGTGAGTAATAGATTTCCTGGTAGGTCTGACTGGTTTCAATCAATTCCTCGTGTGTTCCGAGTCCGGCAACCTGTCCATGATCGAGTACGAGAATCTGATCAGCACTCCTGAGGGACGATACCCGCTGAGAGACAAGAATGACCGTGCTGTGGAGGGCCTTCAGTGCATCTCTTAATTTGCGCTCCGTCTGGAAATCGAGCGCACTCACCGCATCATCGAGAATAATGAGTGGCGCGTGTTTCACAATTGCCCGGGCAATTGTGAGGCGTTGGCGCTGACCGCCTGAGAAATTCATTCCGCCCTGTTCGACAGTGAGATCGAGCCCGTCCCCTTTTTCCCGGACGAAATCAGCCGCCTGGGCAATTTCTAATGCCTCCCACATCTCACGCTCTGTGGCGGTGGGGTTCGCCATTAATAAATTCGTTTTGAGGGTGCCGGTAATCAAGGTCGCTTTCTGCGGGACGAGGGCAATCCGATCTCTGAGCGTATGGAGTGGCCACTTTTCAATCGGTTGTCCGTTCAATAGTAATGCTCCTGTACTGTGCTCGTAAAATCTTGGCAGGAGGTTAATGAGGGTGGTTTTCCCAGCACCGGTCCCCCCGATAATTCCAACGAACTGTCCCGGTTCAATTGGGATCGTCACATCCTGAATAACATTTTTCTTGCCGTAGTGGAAATCGACATCCTGGAGCGTCACAGCCATGCCTTCAGCGGGCGTGGCGGGCACAGTCGCGGGCGTCTGATCCTCAATCGTCGGTTTGAGCGCGAGAAATTCATCGACCCGGCGCATCCCCACGACCCCACGGCTGAAGATGATAATGATATTCACGAGGACCTGGAGTGCCTGTAGGATGGTGTTCATGTAATTCACAAGTGCCACAATCTCTCCCTGCATGAAGAGGCCGTTATTCACCAACCATGCCCCGAAATAGAGAATCAAAGCGATCGCAATATTGACGATCATCAAGCTGGACGGCATTGCGAACGCCTGAATGCGTCCGACCTGAGTTTGCCGAGTGATTAATTCATGGTTGGCCTGGTCGAAGCGTTCGATTTCGTTGTCCTGGTTAGCGAACGCGCGGATGTCTCGAATCCCGTGCAGATTCTCTCGGACCAACCGCCCCAATCCGTCGAGGCGTTTTTGGATCCAGAGGTAACGGCGATTCGCAACCACCGTAATCCAGGCGAGAATTCCCCCGATCAACAGTCCCCCGATGATGAAAATTGGGGCGAGTTCTCGACTAACGAGAGTCGCCATTACAATCGACCCGCCGAGGAGAATCGGTGCCCGGCTCCCAAACCGCAGTAACCGTGCCACCGCGTCCTGGATATTGACGGTATCATTCGTCATGCGCGTCACAAGCGACGACGGGGTGAGTGTATCGATCTGTTTGAGGTCGAGTCTGACCATCTGTTCATACATGCCATTCCTCAGTTCCGTCCCGACCGTTTGGGAGATCACCGAGGCGTTCCACTGACAGAACACCGCACACAGATATCCCATCAATGGCAGGATAATCAGCCACAGACCATGCCAGAATACATAATGCCAGTCACCCTGGTTAATCCCGGTGTCAATGATATTCGCCATCACGAGCGGCACTAATAATTCCAAGATCGACTCAATCCCCTTGGCTCCCAATGCGAGAATCGCCCGGTGCCAATTTTTCTTAAATACGCCTCGAACAGTCATACTTCCCCTCCGTTACTCACAGTGAGGCCATTGCACCCCCATGTGTTCAATGGTTTCTATCTTACCTCTTATTTTTCATTGAAGAAAGTTAAAATCATTGTCCCTACAAGGATAGTGTTTTCTTGTCTGCATACAAAAAGAAGGCCACAAACGACCCTCTAAATATCTCGGCGGCGGCCCACCTTCAAAGCTAAAACCACCAACTGCGCTTCTTGAATCTCACACAGAATACGGTAATTCCCTACTCGATAGCGCCACAAGCCCTTTTTATTACCGACTAATGCTTTGCCGCGTGCTCTGGGATTATCTGTTTCCTCAATATGCTTCAACAGCCACTGATAAATGAGCTTACTGTCATAGCGATCAAGCTTCTCCATTGTCTTCAGCGCTTGTTTCGAAAACCGCAATTGATACATCAGAATCCTAACTCCTGAGCCACTTCCTCCATTGAATAAGTTTTGGGGTCTTGTTCGTAGGCAGCGAGGGCTGTGTAGGCATCTTCTAGGTCATAGCGATCTTCAATTTGTTCTAACAGGGCTTCTTTGAACAGCTCAGAGAGGGTTTTATCCTCAAACTGCGCATATTTCTTGAACAGCGCTTCTTCTTCCTTGTTCAGTCGTAGTGAAATCACACTCATGACTCACGCCTCCTTCTGTATGACATTGTACTACATATAAGATGCGTACACAATCGCTTGCTCATACAAAAATCACCGCAAGTAATGAGCACTTGCGGTGACCTTAATGTCTAATCAACTATTGAATAATGTAGGTGCCGTTGCCTTCTTTGGTGAGATGGTGATCGAAGAAGGTCTTGATGACATCCACCATGTAACCTGGATCTTTTACCCCAGCGGTTTCATACGCGGAATGCATCGCCAACTGCGGGCAACCAACATCGACGGTATTCATGGAGGCTTGAACCATCATGAGATTCCCGAGGGTAGAGCCGCCGCGTTTGTCGGAACGGTTGGAGAAGAATTGGAGTGGGACATTGGCTTCTTCGGCGAGGGCCTTGAAGACCGCTACACTCTGCGCATCGGACGTGTAGCGCTGTTCGGCATGCGCCTTGATCACGACACCCTGGTTCATGTAGGTGTGGTTCGTGTCATCCATCAATTCTGGATGGTTTGGATGAACGGCATGCGCATTATCCGCACTCACCATGAATCCCTTCGCAAGTGCCTGGTAGTATTGACTCTCGTTGCCGCCGAGCGCGTAGACAATCCGATGCATGACATCCGCGGAGAACGTGGAAAGTGCTCCCTGTTTCGTCCCGGACCCTACCTCTTCATTATCGAAGCAGAAGTAAAGCTCAATATTTTCATCGTTATTGCCGGCGAGGAATCCTTCGAACGTGGTGTACGCAGACATCAAGTTATCCAACTGACGGCTGGAGAAGAATTCATTGTTCAAACCCCAAACACCTGGTTTCGTACGGTTGTAGAGCTGAACATCCATACCGTAAATCGTATCTGGTTGAACGCCTAATTCATCCGCAATCAGTTGATATAGCTGACCGGACTCTGCACCCTCTCCACCTAATAACGGCAGGAGATCGATTTGTTTGTTAAGGGCCTTGCCTTCGTTGATGTCACGCACGAGATGGATCGCGACATTTGGAATCTGGATCAAATCGCGATCAATGTTCAAGAGACGGGTTTTCAATTTGTTGCCGTCTTTTACGAGGACACGCCCAGCGAGTGAGAGCGGACGGTCGAACCAACTTGTGAGGATCATACCACCGTATCCCTCGGTGTTCAATTTGAGATAGTGGTGGTCCATCACCATTTCTGCTTTTTCTTTGAGGCGGAAGGTTGGTGAATCAGAGTGGCTGGATACAATCTGGAAATTATAGTCCGAGATCTGATTTCCCACGCGGAAGGCCGCAATACTGGAGGAGTTCCGGGTAACGAAATACTTGCCGCCCTTCGTTAACTGCCACTCCTCCCCTTCAAAGAGTTCAGTGTAGCCGGCTTCTTTGAGGCGATTAGAGAGGTTATCAATCGCGTGGAATGCACTCGGGCTGTGGTCAATAAAATCAATCAGTTTTTCTGCAACAGTTGCTGTCATCACAAGACCTTCCTTTCCTGTAAAAAAAGCGCCAATCACAATTGATTGACGCTCGTAATCGGACTTATCTACCTATTTGTTCCAAGCCAATGCGCCCATTGGATCCCATGGTTTTAATTCAATTGGTTCTTGGTCGTATTCCTTGCGTTCGGTTTCAGTGACATATTTCTCTGGAACGGTGATTTGGTAGGTATATTCATCGAACCATTCGTCGGACATGGAGTAGAATCCTTTCTGGCCGACTTTATCACCCCAAGAGTTTTCGACTTTCCAATTAATTGGTTTGCCGTCAGAATCGAGATCGACACCGGAGAGAACCATCGCATGCGTCAACATGCTGACAGAGTAGTCGAGGCGTTCGGCTTTCGTCATTTCGAATGTTTCACCGAGCGTGTCCTTGTATGCGAAGATGTTCATATCCATAATTCCGGAGTCCCGTTCGGTCAGTTTCGTCACGTCACAACCGAACCAAACGGGCTTACCGTCTTGAATGGAGCGGATGGCTGCTTGTTTGATGTCGTCGATTTCCACGTTCAAGTATTTGATTGGACGTTCTTCGGCAACGGACCCGAGATATTGCACGGTGTAGGTCTTGTGGTATGGTTTATCCTCAGTTGGCGCATTGATCAGACTCACCATATGTTCCACATCAATCCCGCCATATTGTTTGAAGAATTCCTGTGGGGTAATGTCTTCAATCTTGTGGAAGTTATCGTCTTTGTCGCGGTAAGCATAGTCGAAGGTTTCAGGAACAGGTCCCAATGTCTTCACTAAGTATTGGTAAACAAAGTACAATTGGTCGTCGCGTTTTGCTTCCAACTCTTCCGTTGAAGCGCCATCTTTGGCCATTTTACGCAGTACACTCGCGAACTCGCGCAATTTATCGGTCAAGATATTGTTCATTTCGGAGATCGTGTTGGAGGAGTGGAAGGTCTCTGGCATGATGCTCTTAGGAACGGCACCATATTTGTGGAGCAGACCGGCGAACATTTCCCATTGGCCCCCATCTTGGATAGGCGCCTGGAGCAAGTGCCAGATCAAACGGGAATCTTGGGGTTCATCCACCGTTTCAATAATGCTCGTGAGGAAGTAATTCGATTTCTCCAATTTGTCCCAGAAGAGGGGGTAGTTTTGAGAGAATTCGAAGGTCTCCACATTCATTTCATTCATCGCATGTACGCGTGCGGTGTTCAATGCGGAGAACATCCAGCAGCGCCCACTGCGTTTCTGGTTGGTGATTTCGCCGTGTTTGGTTTCATCTGAGAATGCGAAGGTATGGCGACGTTTTACTTCGCGGTCAATGCTGGATTTGTTGATCCCATTTTCCGCAATGGCATGCGCCGCGGCAGCATTCGCCGGGTTCGCATCAAATTGGTCCTTATACTTCTTTAATAATTCTTGTGTCAACATTAAAGAAGACCTCCTTTAAATTTTGATAGCAATCAGTGAATCGTTGATAGGTGATCTCTACGCACAGAGACACGCTACATGAATGGGTCCCACATTTCGAGTTCGATCGGTTCTTGTTTCGCTTCTTCAATGATCTGTTCGTCGAGATAGCGGTTTGGCACCACGAGTTCATACACGAAATCATCAAACCATTGATCACTCATGGAGAAGACGCCCTTCTTCCCGTTCTTTTCACCCCAGGAGTTTTCAATCTTCCAAGTGAGCGGTTTGCCGTCTTTGTCGAGGTCCACACCGACCAAGTTCATCGCGTGGGTAATGGACGTGACGTGATACTCTAACATCTGGCCCTTATCGAGGGTGACTTTGCGTCCAAGAGTATCCTCATAGGCGTAGATATCATTATCGAGGATCCCTAATTCCCGGGCTGCCAGAGTCGTTACATCGCACCCAAACCAGAGTGGCGTGTTGTCCTTGATTGCTTTGATAGCGGCTTCTTTCAGGACGTCGATCGGTTTATGCAGGAATTTCAATCCGCCTGCTTCATAAACAGAGTAGAGATTCTTCAATGTATAGGTCTTGTCGTATGGACGACCTTCCATTGGGGCATTCAACAGGGTCGTCATCTCATCGAACTCAACCCCCACATACTCATTGAAGAAGGCTTGAGGCGTGATATTTTCGATCTTGTGGAACTCATCGTCATCGTCTCTGTAGCTGTAGGTGAAGGTTTTTGGCACTTGACCGAATGCTTTCACGAGCAAGCTGTAGATGAAGTAGAGTTGATCGTCCTTCTTAGCTTCGATCTCTTCGTCGCTTGCGCCCTGTTCCACGAGGCTCCGCAGTTCAAAGGCGAATTGGCGCAGGAAGGCATCGAGGATCTTGTTGAACTCGGTGGTGTCCTCCGAGTTGTAGGTTTCTGGCATCACACTTGCTGGGACATTCCCATATTTCTTGAGGAGCCCGGCTGCGAAATCCCAGTAACCGCCGTCGCCCGCGCCTTGACGGAGAATCTCCATCACTTCGCGGTCATCAGTCGGTTTATCGGCCGTCTTTAGGATATTTTCGAGGAAAGTATTACTCTTCTCTAATTTATCGTAGAACAAGGTGTAGGTCTTGGAGAAATCAAACTTCTTGTCCTTTAACTTCGCCATGGTTTGTACCCGGGAGGAATTCAAGGTCGCAAACATCCAGCAACGCCCGCTGTGTTTCTGATTGGTGATTTCCCCTTGCTTGGTTTCATCCGAGAATACAAAGGAATGGCGCCGTTTTGCCTCTAAATTCAAACTCGCCTTCTTGAAGCCGACTGTTTGAATGGCATGTTCCACCGCAGCATTCGCGGGTTCTTTCTCGTAACGCTCTTCAAATTGCGTTAACAATGCATCCTTAATCATTCCATCACCTTTCTTCTTGCCTCATCTGGCATTTTTTAACTGCTTACATTTCCATTTTGAAAAAAAGAGTCTCCTTCCCCTATCGTCATCACGACAAGGGAACCCCCTTCATTCCTAGGAGAAAGGGGGAGGCTCTCACTATTATTAATCGATATTTGCGGTGTAGTAGACGTTTTGTACGTCATCGTCATCTTCTAAGTGATCAATCAGATTCTGGAAAGTGGTCTTCTTGTCATCGGGAACGTCGATCATGGTTTTTGGCACCATGGTCAATTCAGCACTGGCGAATTTGAAGCCTTGTTCCTCCAAAGCATCGCGCACCATCCCGAAGTCGCTCGCAGCAGTGTAGACCTCATAGACTTCATCAGAGGTTTCCATATCTTCGGCACCTGCTTCCAGAGCGGCCATCAACATGCTGTCCTCATCGATTTCATATTGTTCGCGGTCAATGGCGAGGTAGCCTTTGCGGTCGAACATGTAAGAAACAGATCCGGATTCTCCGAGGCTTCCACCATTCTTGTTGAAGATGGTACGTACATTGCTCAAGGTCCGGTTGGTGTTATCCGTTAAGGTTTCAACATAGACAGCAATCCCATTCGGACCGTAGCCTTCGTAGGTCACTTCATCGTAGTTTTCGGTATCGCCGTTGTTGCCACCCTTTGCGATGGCACGTTCAACGTTGGATTTTGGCATATTTGCAGATTTAGCTTTGTCCATGGCCATTCGCAATGCTGGGTTCGCATCAGGGTCAGGACCACCATTCTTTACTGCCATATAGATCTCACGGGAAATCTTCTGGAATGTCTTGGCACGTTTAGCGTCTTCTGCGCCTTTAGTATTTTTGATTTTGCTCCATTTATTATGTCCTGACACGACATATACCCTCTTTCGCTATATAATTCACGGTATCATTTTAACAAAGAAATGCCCTCTAAACAACTATCACCCATAGATTTTCCATTTCTGAAGCCCTCAAATCTGGGCATTGAAAGCCATTTTATGTGTATTCCTGGTAGATATCAACAAAAAAGCTAGGCCACATTTGACCTAGCTTTCATGCATCTTTTGGTGTTGTTGATGCCTTGGTTAGTAAACGATGATTCTTACTTAACAGAGCCGATTAAACACAAACTCCCTTTAAGTAAGCTACGTTCTCTGATTGAGCTTGGCTAGCGATCTTACTAGTTTAGTTTGCGCAAGGTTGCTTTCTTGACGTCTTCAATTGTGGTATGACCCGTCAGCTGCATGTCGATACTCAATTCCTTGTTGAAGTATTCGATGACTTCACGGACACCTTCTGCCCCACCATTCGCTAAACCATACATAAATGGGCGACCGATCCCAACGAAATCAGCACCCAATGCGAGGGCTTTGAAGACGTGAGATCCGCGACGCACACCGGAGTCCATGATGACTGGTACACGATGATCTACCGCTTTGGCAATTTCAGGGAGGACGGTGATAGGGGCTGGGGCGCCATCGACCTGACGACCGCCGTGGTTCGAAACGTAAATACCTTTCGCACCTGCTTGGATGGCGATTTCAGCGTCTTCAGCGGACATAACCCCCTTCACGATAATTGGGAGGTCCGCCATTTCACTCAGACGTTGGATGTCTTCGGGCTTGATGACCTGTGCTGCCTCGTTGTAGAGATCGAACACGGTCTTACCAGAGCCATCTTCGGAGTATTTCTCGAGGATCTTCATTGGGACAGGATAGGAGAATCCTGCGCGCATGTCACGTTCACGATAACCACCAACCGTTGCATCGGCCGTCAACATGATCGCACTCACGCCATTTTCGTGGGCTTCTTCCAACATACGTTTGTTCAAATCCCAGTCCTTGTTGAGGTAGAGACCAAACACTTGTGGGAAACCTTGACTTTCCTTCGCCACTTCGCTGAAATCACTATTTCCATAAGTACTGAATCCCATGACAGCCCCTGCCTCGGCCGCCCCGCGTGCGGTGGTCACTTCAGCACCTGAATGCGCGAGTCCATGCGCTGCGAGGGGTGACAGGATGACTGGGGTGTTCACTTTTTTACCGAAGAACGTGGTGTGAAGATCTGGATCGCTCTTGCCCGTCAAGACGTGGGAAATAATTCCGTAGTCATAGAATGCACGGGTATTTTCATTGAGAGTCCATTCTTCCTCCGCACCAGATTCGATGTAGGCAAATCCGCCCTGAGGTAAAATCTCCTCGGTTTGACGGCGCAAATCTTCAATGTCGAAGAAATGTAATTCGCCCTCACGATCACTCTGTTGATAGCCATTTACTGTTGTCATCGCGTATCCTCCTATTATTTTTGTCCGTGTTTCATTGATAAGTAAATTCTGGTTGCTTTCCCACTCACTCACAAATAAGTTGCATAGGGGAGATCACTGTTGATTGATAAGCCCCCCTCATGCACTCATTGGATGCTGAGTGTTTTCGCTCCAATTTTAGTTTTCTTCGTCTTTCAAGAAATGAGTCAATGGAATGAGACCGTCTGTTTGATAGGTCTCTGTGAATGCCTTGACTGCTTCTTCGCCCGCAACAGCTGGATCGAGTTTCAACTGTTCCACTGGCAATGGACGATCATTGGCGATATTGGCGTTAATTACAACCGGACCGTCCACTTCCTGTGCTTTTTGGAAGGCTTCCTTGAGGTCTTTGACATTGTCCACGTCAAATCCGGTGGCCCCGAGCGCACTCGCTGCCGCACCGAAATCAGCCCCGATCAAATCCACACCAGAATGCGGTTGCTTGGTATCGTCCTGTTCTGCCTCGATGAACCCGAGTGATTTATTCGTCAACACGACATTGATGACGTGTTGGTTATATTTCACTTGGGTCAATACATCTGGGAAGACCATGGCCCAGCCGCCGTCACCAGAGATCGACCATACTTGGCGATCCGGATAGTAGGCTTTGGCCCCAATCGATGCAGGGAGACCATACCCCATCGTCGCATACCAACCACTCGTGGAGAATTGTTGGTTCTTGGACATATCCAACAGACAGAATGCATCGATCGTCACATTTCCGACATCTGTTTGGAAAATCGCATCATCCGTGGCCATCGCATTGATTTCCTTGAAGACGGCTTCAACCGCTAATGGACTAGAATCAATATCCGCACGTTTGTTGAGCCATTCCATCCAGTTGGCTTTGTTCTTGAGGTTGGCTCTGTACCATGGTGTTTCTGGTAAGTCCTCACCAATTTCAATCAAAGCCTCTACCGTTGCTTTGGCGTCGGCTTGGATCGCTAAATCAACGGAATGACGGCGACCAAACTTCGCCCCATCAATATCGACTTGAATGTACTTCGCGTCTTTTGGAATGAAGAAGCCCTGGAATGGCATATCAGAGCCCAAGAAGAGAACGGCATCGGTATTCTGTGCGGCTTCCACACCTGGTTTCGTAGCCACACGTCCGGATGCACCCATATATTCAGGTGCATTGTCAGGGACGATTCCCTTTCCGAGTGCCGAACTCATAATCGGTGCTTTGATCATGTGTGCGAGGGTGAGGAGTTCTTCCCGTGCCCCACGTGAACCCTGGCCGATGTAGATCAATGGATGTTTAGCATTTTTCAGGATGTCCCAAGCTTTTTCGATGGATTCAGGGTTTGGTTGAATCGGCATTGGGGTCTGGAACCATTTGGCAGTAGAGACATAATTATCCTCAATTTCTGTCCAGCCGAGGTCTTTAGGAATGGTGATAACTGCCACGCCCTTCTTCGCATAAGCTTCACGAATGGCCTCGTCCACCATGGCTGGGAGTTGTTCCGCCGTCATTGCGGTGCGGTTGTAGACACTCACATCCTCAAACATTGGATTCTCGTTCAATTCCTGGAAGAAATGCGTGTTCATGTTGAACGTTGGTACCTGTCCAATCAGAGCGAGCACTGGCACATGGTCGTATTGTGCATCATAGAGACCATTCAACAAGTGAACCGCGCCAGGACCGGCAGACCCAAATGTGACCCCGATTTTGCCGGTGACTTTTGCTTCACCGACTGCTGCCAGTGCCCCTACTTCTTCGTGACGCACTTGGACATAGTTAAGCGTATCGCGGCGGTTGTAGATCGCATTCATCGTAGAATCGAAGGACCCGCCAGGCAGGCCGTAGATATTTTTGACACCCCAGGCTTCAATCACCTTGAGCATGGCATCGGATGCATTAATTTTTGACATAATGAGCGTTCCTCCTAGATTGATTATTGTTCGTTTAACCGATTATTCTTCAATTTCAAAGTCATGGTCGCCGAGTTTCGCACCGTCATCTAGATCGTAGGCTTTGCTGTCAGAGCCGGCTGCGGTAATAGCACCTTGGACGGTCATTTGATTGATCTCGCCACCATCTTCCATGACAAAGGTCGTGACCTCATCACCGTTCGTTTTAATGTCGCCGGAGACTTCGATCTTGTCGACGTAGCCACCATCCTTGATACTGAGGGCGTAAGCAGGGAGTTCGACGTTTACTCCTTTGACGAGGGAGTTCCCGAGACCGCCCTGGGTTTCGATATTGCCGTGGATGGTGATATTTCCGATTTTCTTGGAAACCTGAACGCCGACAGATCCATCCCCATATGTGCGGATATCCGCGAATTCACCGTGTTCCAAGGTTCCATCATACTGGTTGTAGCCCCGTGCGCCGAGTCCGTATGTTTCGATTGGAGCAGTCGCGATAAAGTTCTTCACCGTTCCGAAGTTAACGAACCCAACACCGGATGGGCCGTATGAAATCACCGGGCCGTTAATGAGCCATTCATCCACCACGCCCCATGCATCCAGCACCATGTCGTTCACGCCGAATGTGATCGTCTCGCCGTCATGCTGCACGGTTTTGGCGTGAACACTGTTGACGATGAAGATCGCCGCCGTAATGATGTCTGCCACGCCGAATGGAATGCGTCCGGTACTGTAAACATTGTCAGTTTGGAGATAATCCAGTTCAACACGGCCACCGTTGTCACCAAATCCACCGACAAACACACCCGAACCGGTGACTGGATGATCCATGGTCCCGATTGAAATATGTTCCGCATGCATCGTAATCAGACTGTCCGGATTAGGGTTGAAGTTGTAGATGGTCAACGCCCCTTGGAGGACATTCACACCGTATTTCTGCGGTTGTTCGAGATAACCACGTGTATCACTCGTCAGGACATGAATATCATCCATCACCACATCCGCTTTGAGGGAGCCCTTTCGCATAATGAATAAGAGTTGGCCACTTACCTTCAGGTGACGGAACTCAAAATGTCCGAGATCTTCGTCTAAGCCCGTGGTAAAAATGGCTTTCTGTGCTTCTGGCGTTTGGATATTTAAATCGGTAATGGTGTTATCACTCGTCAAACCCACCCCATCCGTATGTTCAAACATCAACGTAGGGATCACACCATTTTCTTGAGGAATCCCTTTGAGTGTGGTGTGTGGCGGAAGAATCAGCGCGTGCGTTGCCATGAAGCTGCGTGTGATTTCAATGGTGTCACTCTGATTGAGTAAGGCTTTCTCTAATTCAACAAAACTCTTAACTTCCATCTCCGAAAACTTCCTCTCTTAAATATTAATTTGTGATTGTTTAATTGCCCTCATCGTTGAGGGTGACGAGATGGCGATATAGCATCTCTAATTGATCGCCGAAACTCGCACTGTCGTTCCACTGGGTTTGACACTGAGCAAGTTGTTCATGCCACCACGCATCCATAATGGCGCACAGTTTATTGACGACCTCTTCGCCCCCAGATGTCAAATAAACGAGGCGTCCCCTGGAATCGTTCGGGTTCACCTCACGTCGGATCAATCCTTGTTCTTCCAAGATCCGCAAATCCTTGGTGATGAGCCCGGGTGAGGTCGCCATATGTTTCGCAATCGAGGCCTGATCAATCCCACAGTGTTCACTCACAAACAGGAGCACATCACTCTGGGTGGCACGAATATCTAACTGCTTATCTTGAATTTCGCGATTGAAGGCACTCTTCGACAAGCGGTAGATGCCCGCAATGTAGCAACTCAAGGAATAGAATTCTTCCAAGTGGATCACCCTCTCCTTCATTTCCGTTGATTGCTCGTTTAAATCCCATCTATTGATCTCAACGGATAATTCACAAGTGAATTATAACCACATACAAAAAGAAAGTAAAGTGTTTTGGCTTACTTTTATCGATATTTTTTCACGAGGGGCGATCTATCGCCTTTACCACGATGGAATGGTTTTATTGGCTTACTTTGTGAAATCAACGAGAAGGGGATGAAAGCTTGCCTGTTATGAGGAAGTGGAGAGATAATGAAGGAGATGGCTGTCTTACGCGAGAAAAATATGGATAAGAGGTAAAAACAATTTTGGATCTCACATGCATACAGCTGCCGTTTGAGGAGGCTCTTGTATCCTCGTCTTTTGACGGGAAGCGATGGATAAAGAAAGCAGGGTCCACTATTCACGCTCGTATACCCATTAAGGAAGAAAAGCTACTTTTCCCCTCTCGATGCTAAATAATCAAATCGGCAACACCTCGTCTTTTTTGTTATAATGACACTAATCCAAACCCAGTCAGTGATTAAGAAAGAAGGGGTGAACGATCGATGGCTAACGAACGCCCGTCCACTTCACAACCACCTGAAAAAAATACAGAGCGTCGCCACTCATGGCGAAACGACTATCAAACCTTTACCACTTGGAGTGCGTATTTTGGTACCAGACTGCGCCGGCTAGTATGGGGACTCGTGCTCTTTATTGGACTGAGCGGGGGCTTCATGTTGGGGGCTGCCGGTGGATATTTCGTGGGATTGGTGGAACATCTTCCTAAACCGACACCTACTGAGATGAGACATACCTTGATGGAGGTCAACGAGACATCGCAATTTGTGGACCGCAATCAGCAGGTGCTCACCGATATTCATAGCGACCTCACCCGGCATACCTTGCCGAGTCAGCCACTCAACCATTATGTGACACAAGCCCTGATTGACACGGAGGACGAGAATTTTACGACGCACAAAGGAGTCGTTCCAAGTGCAATGCTTCGTGCCGCCCTCACTCAGGTCTTCAAACGCGGGAGTACTTCTGGCGGATCCACCCTCACCCAGCAATTAGTCAAACAACAGCTTCTCACCAATGAGCGTTCCATCACGCGGAAGGCCAAAGAAATGTTACTGGCGCTGTATGCCGAACAATGCCTCTCTAAGGACGAACTGTTGAAGGCCTATCTGAATGTGTCGCCGTTTGGTCGGGACTACGAGGGCCATAATATTGCGGGGATCGAGACTGCTGCACAAGGGGTGTTCGGTGTCAGCACCAAGGATCTCACGTTAGCCCAGGCGAGTTATCTCGTGGGCATGCCACAAAATCCATACAACTACACCCCTTATACCACAGACGGTCAACTGAAATCCACGGACGATCTAAAGGCAGGTATCAACCGCCAACATTACGTCCTGGAACGGCTCTACATCGAAGGCGATATCTCTAAAGACGATTACCAAAAAGCCACTCAGGAGGATATCACCGCTCAGTTTAGAAAACCAAAAGCCAATACCAACGAAGAAACGGGGGCATCTGCTTCAGACATTGACCCTTACCTCTACCAGGCACTGGATCAGGAAGCTACCCAAATCGTCTATCATCAGTTAGCAGATCGAGAACAGGTGGATCTCTCTAACGCGCCAGAGAAAACCAAAGAAACCCTCTATCAGCATGCCAAAGATCAATTGGCGAATGGTGGGCTACGGGTTCAGAGCAGTGTCGACCCCAAAATTTACCAGCTCCTGAATCAACAGATACAACAAAACATCGATACACTCGGGGACAGCTACCAAGAAGAAATGACAGATGGACAAACCAAGCAGACACGCACCATCACCGAATCCGTTCAAAACGGTGCCGTCTTGATGGATAATGCCTCCGGGGAAGTCCTCGCCTTTGTCTCAGGACGCGATTTCAAAAATAACCAAGTGGATCACGCCTTTACCAGCCGTCGTTCACCGGGGTCCACATTGAAACCGATCCTCGCCTATGCCCCGGCGCTTGAGAATGGGATTGCGGGGCCAAGTTCCATCCTCCCTGATACAGCCATTCGCTGGAAACAGGAGGACGGCTCCTACTATGAACCGAAGAACTTTGGCAATACGATCTCGAACCGCCTATTGACCTATCGTTACGCACTCGCCCACTCCCTCAACAACCCGACGATCTATCTCTACCGGGAATTGTTGGATCAGGGCGTGGATATTCAGCACTATACAGAATCACTCGGGTTGGGGACTGCGATTCATGCGAACGAATACAAGAATATGGCGCTCCCAATCGGTGGGGTCAGCACAGGTCCGACCGTTGCTGAAGTGGCCGGTGCCTTTGCGGTATTTGCGAATGGTGGGACGTACCACCCACCCCATCTCATCCAGAAAATCACCACGTCAGAAGGCAATGTCATCTATGAAGCCCCGCACACCGCAAACCGCGTCTTCTCGGAGGATACGAGTTATGTGGTGGGAGATGTATTGCGTGAGGTCTGGCGGAGTGGGACCTTTGCCTCGGCGAAGAAATCCCTCAATATCAATACTGATCTCTACCTGAAAACCGGAACCTCTGAAGACTTCAACGATCTTTGGGTCGCCGGGAGTACTCCTACGATTACCCTCGTCAGCTGGGTGGGATACGACAATATTGCGTCTAAACACACCTTTTCGGACGGGAATCAGATTGCGCGCTACGGGGAACCGGGGGAGCGGCATAATCGTTACTGGGTACGGCTGATGAATGCTCTGAATGCCGCTGATCCGTACGTGGTGGGCCAGAACCAACAATTTGTGCGTCCGAGCGGGGTCTCTGAATACAAGATTGTACCAGAAACGGGCACTCTCCCCGGCACGATCCATACGCCAAAAGGAACAGTCATACTGCCAGGAGCCAACGCCACCACCAAGGAATTGTTCACCGCGCACTTCCAACCACCAAAAGCCAGCTTCGACTTTGCGATCCAAGCGACCGTCGAACAGAAACTAAAACAGCTCCAACAGATTAAGCCTAAAACAAGGATACACTCATCAGGATCCTCACAATCACGCTCCTCCTCTCAAGAAACTCAATTTAGTTCGAGTGAGGATAAGGACGCATACGAAGACGAAGACTAAAAAATCCGGCACCGCTTAAAGCTAAGCAGTGCCGGATTTTTTTATAATCAGATCTCATTAGTCTTTGGTGGTTTCACGATAAATCATGCGGTAAGGCAAGGTCACTGTTTCAGTCTGTCCCTCGTCGTTATCCATGAGTTTCGTCAAGACACGCATCGCTACTGCCCCAATATCATAGATTGGGGGTTCGATGGAGGAGATTTCTGGACGGGACATATTCACTAATTTGGTGTTGTTCGCTGTAATCAGTGAGAAGTCATCCGGAACCTTGACATCGTGGTCTTTGAGCGCATTGAGAATGCCGATCGCCAGTTCATCATCCACTACCACCGCTGCATCGATCTTGTTCTCTAATAAGGTATGGCCGATTTCGTAGCCGTTGTCGTAGTTCAAACGTTCTGCGACATAAGTGAGGGCGTCGTCTGCACTCATTTGATGGTTCGCTAAGGCTTTGAGATAGCCAGCGTAACGTGGATTGGAATCGTCTGCCATCTGCTCCTTCATCCCCACAAAGGCAATCCGTTTGCGCCCTTCACCAATGAGATGTTCCACTGCCTCAGTGAATGCGACTTCGTTATCGATCGCGACAATTGGGAAAGCCCCGCTCGGATCGGAATCATCCGCCAAAACCATTGGCGTGCGGGAACGTTTCACTTCTTCAGCCACACGTTCTGGTAAGACATGGCCAACGAAGATCAACCCATCCACTTGGCGTGACAGAATGCTGGAGACAACGCCGCGAGTACTGTCCTCATTGGCTTCGGACGTTGAGAGAACAATGTTGTATTTGTACATTGCCGCAATGTCATTGATCCCCTGCGCCAACCCGGCATAGTATGCATTCATGATGTCAGGAATCAACACCCCGACTGAACGCGTACGCTTGCTGGCGAGACCACGCGCCACTGCATTCGGATGGTAATCCAATCGTTTAATGACTTCCATGACCTTCTCACGTGTGGCTGGTTTAACATTCATATTTCCATTAACTACACGTGAAACCGTCGCCATAGATACGCCTGCTTCTCTGGCGACATCGTAAATGGTGACATTTTGTTTTTTCATTCATGTGCCCCTCTCTGCTCTATATTTAAGCAAAATATAACATCAAGGAAATAAATTTGCAAGCGTTTACTCCCTTGATGATCTCTGTTTTCATCTGTTTTCAAAACGCAATTATTACTCTACCATAGATCGCGTGCTTTGAAAACCGTTAATTAACAGTCATTTGCGCCCTGTTGAGTAGTTTCAGCTCTCCAAGATGGGAAAAACAATCGTGGTTATCTTCACAAACAAAAATGATAGCCTGCACTGCCCCTAGACAGAAACAAACTATCATCTTTTATGCATTATTCAATTAACAGCGTCTTGGCGTTTATTTCTTCGCTTTTTGGCCTTATTTTTTGGCTTCTTTAGCGGTGTCTTTTGCTGCTTCTTTGGCATCTTCAGCGGTTTTTTCAGCTTTCTTGCTTACTTTTTCTGCGCTGTCTCTTGCTTCTTTCTTAGCCGTTTTAGCGGTATCTTTCACATCTTCTTTGACGTCTTCAGCTTTATCTGCTGCTTTTTCTGCGCCATCTTTCACTTCTTTTTTAGCGGTATCAACGGCTTCTTTAGCGTCTTCTACTTTGTCTTTGGCAGCTTCTTTGGTGCCTTCATATGCTTCTTGAACGTTTGCTTTTACTTCTTGGAATTTCTTGTTGGCTTCGTCGCCCTTTGCTTCCAATTCCTTGCGCAAGTCTTCTGCGCTTTCTTGGAGGTTCACGCGGATGTCGTTAGCAGAGTCCACTGCTTGGTCGTACAATGCGCTTCCTTTTTCAACAGCGAGGTCTGCGTAGTCCAGAGCGGTATCCTTCATTTCGTCCGCTTTCTTGCTGAGGTCTTTACGTAATTCTTCACCAGATTTTGGTGCGAGGAGGAGTGCAGTAACAGAAGCAGCTGCTGCCCCGATTGTTGCGCCTAATAAAAATGCTCCGAAATTATTTCCTTTGTTAGCCATGGTTGTTTCCTACCTTTCCTATTTAAACGTCTTTACCTTCGAATGTTCCTCTGTTTGACGAACTTTCCATTTTTTAAACATGCCATCTGCGGTTGATGCGGCTTGAGCGAGGCGGGTCTTCATTGACGGTTTTGCCCCTGCTTCGCTATCGATCACGACGCCCCCTTCATCACTCGTAGTAATAGGTTCATCGCTTTGATCGGCTTCTTTATTCGTCACCCGGTCTTTAATGTTGCCAACTAAGTCACGTGCTCCCTCGTTCACGTCTGAAACGGAGGTCCCGACTTCGCCAACTGCATTGAATAATGGATCGAGATGACTGAGTTTGCCATTGACATCATCCATTAATTGATTCGTTTTATTCAATAGGCCCTGTGTTTCCACGGACAGCCCATCGACATCACGTCTCAGGATTGCAATGGTTTGATTTGCCTCATCAACGGTTTTTGTGACTTCTTTGATGGTTTTGGTCACTTGACGAATCAAGAGGAT
This sequence comes from Aerococcus sp., assembly GCA_030528285.1. GTDB lineage: Bacteria > Bacillota > Bacilli > Lactobacillales > Aerococcaceae > Aerococcus. The sequence continues at coordinate 188,753 of JAUMZE010000003.1, forward strand.
CAAGGCCACTACCAAAGCAGCAAAGGCCACCGCAGCAATGATTCCGGCAATCTCACCCCATGTCATGATTTTATCACTCCTTTTATTTTCATACTGCTATATTAACATTATTTGATGAATGATTACCAGAAAAAATTACCTGTAATCCCATAATGGCAATCTTTTCCCGCATCATCCAAAAGCATCGGTAACGTTTTCATAAGTTAGTATATCATATTTAATACCTAACAAACGATTGGTTTTACTTGAAATACTCAGTTCAACGATCTATTTCGTGATAGTAGCAGGCGCTGTTTCCCACAACTCATTGGTTTTCTAGCTGTTTCTCATTATTTCCTGTAGTCCAGGGAGTCCCATTTATCTCTCCTATCCTCCTCATCCTTTAAGTTTTTTTCAGCATTCGTACGTTGAGTGATCAATCTAATTGTCACCATGTCGCTTCTTTTGGTAGGCTAGAAGTAGCTAGAGGAGAGGCCAAGCAGTGGTTTCTCTCAATCATAGAAAGTAGGGATGCCTTCTGAGTTGGCTAATACGTTATTTTGAATCTATCAAATGGGAAGATATTATGATGAACCTGATCGATCGTGGGTTCCAAATCGTGGCGTCAATCGTTCTGTTGACGGTGATTTACCGGTTAATCGTGCATTTTACTCATTTATATTTCGATCAGATGATTCAGCGCTCCAACGATCCGGGACGCCAACATACTATGCGCGAGTTGATCAAGAATATCGCCACCTATATTTATTACTTCATGTTAGCCTACAGCTTGTTGGCGATTCTGGGAGTACCGGTTGCGACTCTGATTGCTGGAGCGGGGGTTGCCAGTTTAGCGCTTGGTATTGGGGCGCAAGGGCTCGTCAATGATACAGTGAACGGCTTCTTCATTCTACTGGAACACCAGTATGACGTTGGGGATAATGTCACGATTGGCAATATCAACGGCCGGGTAAAACAGATCGGACTGAAAACCACTGTCATTCAGGGCTGGGACGGTTCGGTTAACTACATCCCGAACCGAAGCATCAATATCGTCATCAACCACTCCCGCGAACCAATGCGCGTCGATATCGATATTCCATATTATGCGGACACGGACATTGAGAAATTCACCTACGTACTCAAGGCCCGTATGGCAAAGGTCGGGAAAGACGATCCTTTACTGGTCCGTAAAACGCAATATCTTGGCCCTCTGCGCAGTGACGACGGCCAATTTATCTATCGGATTCGTATGTGGGCGGACAATATGCAGGATGTCGCTGTGAGAAGTAAATACTACCGCCAGTTTACCGATGCCCTCCAGCAATCTGGAATCCCAATTCCTGAGGGGAGCGTCTATCGTGTTGCCAAACAGCCCTCTGTAGAACAGAAACACACAGACGAACGCCAGGAATCATAAACAATAAAAAAAGACAGGCGGAAACCGACGCCCTCCTCACTGGGGCAATCGTTTCTACCTGTCTTTTTGTGTGCCTTTATTTCAGAAGATCTCTTACTTGAGCCAGTCTGGGTGGCTTTGGTACCAGTCAATGGTTTCGTGCAGGCCGTCTATAAACTCGATTTGTTGTTTCCATCCAATCTGGCGCAGTTTCGTATCACTGATCGCATAACGCTGGTCGTGGCCCAAGCGATCACTCACATGGGTCAGGAGGCTTTCAGGTTGACCGAGATATTGGAGGATTTCCTGTGCCAACGCTCGATTCGTGATCGTCGTATGCCCCGCGATATTATAGATCTCGCCTAACTTTCCCTGTTTCAAGACAGTGAGGACACCTCGGCAGTGATCCGTCACATGAATCCAATCGCGCTCCTGTAACCCTGACCCATAGAGCGGAATGGATTCGTTGTATAAGGCATGTTTAATCACCACAGGAATCCATTTCTCCGGATACTGGTTGGGGCCGTAGTTGTTGCTAGAGCGGGTAATCAGGGCGGGAAATTGATAGGTCCGCTGATACGCGCCCACCATCAGATCCGCGCTCGCCTTGGACGCCGCATAGGGAGAACTCGGGTGGAGCACGCTTGTTTCATCGAACGGTTCTAGTTGTCCCACTGCGTCTCCGTACACCTCATCCGTTGAAATCTGGACAAACCGATTTTCTGGATGATAGTGCTCGGGAGTCGTCTCCCAATAGTGGCGGGCGACATTGAGGAGATTTTCAGTACCGAGCACGTTGGTCGTCATGAATCGCTCTGGACGGGCAATGCTTCGGTCCACATGCGATTCCGCCGCAAAATGCACTACCTGATCAATCTGATATTCCCCAAATACTCTTGATACACATTCTGGATCACAGACATCGCCATGAACGAAGGTGTAGCGCGGATGATTTTCTACTGACTGGAGGTTCTTCAAATTTCCCGCATAGGTTAAGGCGTCGAGATTCACCACAGCGTCAGTGTCGGACTGCTTCAATAACAACCGAATAAAATGGCTCCCGATAAAACCTGCGCCTCCCGTAACTAAGATATTCATAGCGCTGCCTCCTTTATTTCTTGTTCATACTCCTCTCATTATATCAAAAAAGAACACCCAAAAGTTCGCCTTTTGAGTGCTCTTGGCGTCTCAACCGCTGTGAAACGCATTTATGATTCGATTAATTGGATTAGAGAGAGGCTCCGTTGTAAACGAAACCACGGTTGGTGTCCAAGGTGACTAATTGACCATCATGGAGAACAGTCATCGCTTTGTCAGCACCTACAATGACAGGAACACCAGTGTTGACGCTCAATACAGCAGCATGGCTCGTGAGTCCACCACGTTCGGTGATGACAGCAGCTGCTTTAGCGAAGACATCATTCCAGCTTTGGTCAGTTTCGTCCGTTACAACGATGGCTTTGTCGCTCATGCGGCTTAAAGCATCTTCTGCGGATTTAGCAGTGATGATGCGGCCAACAACGGTACTGTTACCAACACCAGAACCACGGAGAATTTCTTCACCAACAAGTTGGATCTTCATGATGTTCGTGGTACCCGTTTCACCAACAGGCACACCGGCTGTCACAACAATGTGGTCGCCGTCTTTTGCGTAGCCTTCTTCTTTAGCTACTTGAGTTGCGAGAGCCATCATTTCGTCGGTGTCTTCTGGGCGTGATACCACATATGGACGAACGCCACGGGAGAGAACGAGTTTATGAGCAGCACTCTCAGAGAAGGTCAATGCTAAGATATCAGCATTTGGACGATATTTAGAGATCAAACGTGCGGTGTAACCTGATTCTGTAGCAGCTACGATCGTCTTGATATTCAAGTTACGTGCGGTGTGGCCAACAGATTGAGCAACCGCTTCGGATACATCTGTTTGACGGTATTCTTTCAAGGTCTTGGTGTCTAAACCATGAGCTTCTGCTTCATTTTCAACAGCTAAGGAGATGTTGGTCATAGTTTGAACGGCATTGACTGGGTAATTCCCGGCTGCTGTTTCACCAGACAACATGATGGCGTCCGTTCCGTCAAAGATCGCGTTCGCAACGTCAGAAGCTTCCGCACGGGTAGGACGTGGGTTACGTTCCATGGAATCTAACATTTGGGTAGCAGTAATGACTGGTTTACCTTGTTCGTTACATTTGCGGATCATTTCTTTTTGGTAGATAGGAACCATTTCTGCAGGCACTTCTACCCCTAAGTCCCCACGCGCAACCATTAACCCATCAGCAGCAGCGAGGATTGCGTCGAGGTTGTCGACTCCTTCTTGGCTTTCGATCTTAGGAATGATCATAACATCGAGGTTACCGGTTTCTTCCAAGATTTCACGAATTTCCATCACGTCTTCTGGTTTACGGATGAAGGATGCTGCGATGAAGTCGATCCCGTTTTCCAAACCGAAGCGAATGTCGTCTTCGTCTTTTTCGGTGATCCCTGGCAAGTTGATGGAAACGTTTGGTACGTTCACACCTTTCTTGTCTTTGATCAAACCACTGTTTTCTACTTCCGTTACGATGCAGTTGTCTTTGCTGTCGATTTCGGTAACAAGTAAGTCGATCAAACCGTCGTCAACCAAAATGTGGCTACCAACTGTGACGTCATTGATCAATTCAGGATAGGTAATAGAGAATTGAGTAGCGTCCCCTTCCACTTCATGCATGTATACACGAACGGTTGAACCTTTTTCGAGGAGGACTGGTTGGTGATTCTTCATATTGTGTGTACGGATTTCTGGGCCTTTCGTATCCAACATCACACCAATACGTTCACCCAATTGTTTTTCCACTTCACGAATGTTTTTGAAGCGTTGGAGATGTTCTTCATGGCTACCATGAGAGAAGTTCAAACGTGCAACATTCATCCCAGCTTTTTTGAGCGCTGTTAAGGTTTCAATGCTTTCGGAAGCTGGTCCAATGGTACAAACAATCTTCGTTTTCTTTTCCATATTGATTAGGACTCCTTTTCTTTACCTATGTGGTGCTTTCACGAAATGAAAACAGTTAAGAAAGCAAGCCACACAATGATTTGATCCACTGATATTCTACACTTTTCTCGTGCAAAATGAAAATATTATTCCATATTTCCTTCGCCTTCTTCCGCACCGGTGCCGGCCCAGAAGGAGATTTCGTTGTTGATGTGATCTAACCAGGCATTGGCTTGAGCGTTCGTTGAGGATTCTTTGAGCGCTTCTTCAATTGGGGTATAGGTAGGTTGGTTGTTCCGGATACCGAAGCAAACGCCACCCTTGCCTTCTTGAACATATTCAGCAGCACTGTAACCCAAGACACTCGCTAATACACGGTCTTTGGCACTTGGAGCGCCCCCACGTTGAACGTGACCCAAAACCACCGTACGTACGTGGTAGTTCTTTGGATAGGCGTTGAGTTTTTCCTCGAACTCAGCAGCACTCATGGCCCCTTCAGCCAACACGATCATATGGTGTTTCTTGCCATTTGCGTAACCTTGATCGATGAGCGAGGTAACTTCATCCATGTCAAAATCAGATTCTGGCACAATAATTTGGTCAGCGCCAATCCCCATCCCAGACCAGAGTGCGATGTCACCGGCGTTACGTCCCATCACCTCTACAACGAAGGTACGGGCGTGGCTACGAGCGGTATCGCGCAATTTATCGAGGGATTCCAAGGCCGTGTTGCAGGCGGTATCGAATCCGATCGTGTAGTCCGTTCCTGAAATGTCGTTATCAATCGTCCCTGGTAAACCAACTGTTGGGAAGCCTAATTTCGTTAAGGCTAAAGCGCCATGGTAAGAACCATCCCCACCAATCACAACCAGACCATCAATCTTGTTCTTCTCCAATTGTTCGATGGCCTTTTGTTGCCCTTCTTTATGAGCAAATTCAGGATAACGTGCCGTATAGAGCATCGTCCCACCACGCGATGAAATATTGGACACTTCGCTAGCTTTCAATGGCCGCATATTGCCATGCGCTAATCCACGGAAGCCATACCAAACGCCCCACGCCTCGTTGCCGTCGTGAATGACTTTACGAACGACTGCGCGGATAGCCGCGTTCATACCAGGCGCATCCCCACCACTAGTGAGAATGGCAATTCGTTTTGACATTCGTTTCACCAAACCTTTCAATTTTGTAACAGCGACATTATACCATGTCCTTGTTGGTTTGTCTGGAGTTTGAGAAAACTTTCACCACTTAGAAACGTTTTCATTTCCGTAAAGCGATTCCAAGTGTGTCAGGGTCTCATTTGCCCCCGATAAGTGGAAGCGTGGCGCCAACCACTCGCCAATCTGTTCCTCTTCCATCCAGAAATACACGGGATAATCGCCCGCTTCCGCCTGTATCAATTGTAATAGTGCCTGTTTCTTCTCAGAGGCCCGTTTTCTAGAGGCTACTTGAATACAGTAACCGTGCGGATGAGATTGCTTGAGTGCCTCTATATTCAATGACCTCAACACATGAACGCGTTGTTTCGACTCAGACAATTTCAGTGAGAGATCCTCCAAACGTTTCACCTGACTCGCCACGAGCTGCACGCGTTGTTGGCGTTCCTGAGCCCGACCGACGAGATAGACGGTTTCGCCCTCATGAACGACCCCCGCAAAGCGAATATAATCACTTGGGAAGAGCGTCACCTCAATCTCCCCACTCTCATCGCGCAAGGTGAGGAAGGCCATGGGATCATTCTTCTTCGTCGTGATCCGTTTCAGTGACACAATCTCCCCAATCACCCGATAACGCTGGCGAGTGGGCGTGATATTTTCGATATAGGTGAGCTGCCCCGTCTGATAGTAGGGATAGAAATCCTGATACAATTTCGTTTTCACTGCGAGTCCGAGTGTTTCGATCTCTCCTGCCGCCAGTGTGGACTTCGGATATTCCGCTAACTTGCGGTTGATATTCGGGACATAGCCATTTTTCTTGGGCGCATCCATGCCTTCCAACGTCATCTGCTCGGTATTCAGATCCGGCAAGAAATCCACGTGCCGACAGACATTCGCGAGTCCTCCCTCCACCAAAGCGTGCCGCGTATAACCAAAACTATCCAGCGCACCCGCTTTCGCCAGTGGCATCAATAGATCGGTATTCGCGTACTGTGGGGACAGGCGATGCACGAAATCAATAATATTGGCGTAAGGCCCATCCTGCAATCGATTGGTGACAATCTCGTAGCTCAATTTATTAGGAATTCCTCTGATATTGCCGATGCCAAGTTGGAGCGTGGTACGATCTTTTACCACGAGATGATTGAAACTCGTATTCACGTCGGGGGCTTCAATTTGGATATGATGCATCTCTGCTTCTTTGAGGAGTTGGACCCCTTTCTTCTCGAAACTCTGGACACTCTTGACGTTGCCATAGTAGAACGCGCTCGGGTAGTGGACTTTGAGCCAGGCGAGCTGATACGCCAGGTAGGAATAGGCGTAGGCGTGGGATTTATTGAATCCATAATCCGCAAACTCCGCAATATAATTAAAGATTAATTCAATCGTTTCTCCCGTATAGCCCCGGGATAGCGCTCCCTTCCGAAAACGCGTATGCATGTGGGACATTTCCGCTTGATCCTTCTTACTCATGGAACGACGCAAAATATCCGCCTCGCCCAGTGAAAAACCTGCGACGACCTGCGCCACCTGCATGACCTGCTCTTGATAGACCATAATGCCGTATGTTTCCTCAAGAATCGGTTTTACACTCTCATCAGGATAGGTAATGGGTTCTTGGCCGTGTTTTCGGCGAATGAAGTGTTCAATCTGCTTCATCGGACCTGGACGATACAGAGCATTCACGGCCGCGACATCCTTCATTGCGGTCGGTTTCAGACGCCTGAGGACATTGCGGATACCCGCTGATTCAAACTGGAAAATGCCCAGTGTCTCCGCTCGAGAAAACAGCTCGTACACCGCTGCGTCTTCCTGATCGAACTGGAGCGGATCGAGCGGGTGGTGAGCAATTTTTTCAGCAGCATGGACACTGTCATCGAGGATCGTGAGGTTGATCAAACTGAGGAAGTCCATCTTGAGGAGCCCCAGCCCCTCCACGTCATCCTTCGCCATTTGGGACTGATGAATATTGAAATGCTGGCTACTCTGGAGGGGGACATATTCTGTGAGTGGTGCGTCACTGATGATCACCCCCGCCGCATGGGTCGAGACATGCCGTGGCAAGCCCTCAATCTTCTGGGCCGTCTCTAGCCACAACTCGCCGTATGGAACCTCAGATGCTAATGTTTTCAAGCGATCTGATGCGGCGTAGGCCTCTCTAATGGACTGGTTGTAGTGCGTAATGGACTGACTCCACTGACGGAGAAGCGCCTGATCCGCCCCAAACACGCTCCCCACATCGCGCAGAGCTTGGCGGGCCTGGAACGTCCCAAATGTGCTGATCTGGGCAACATGATCCTCCCCATATTTGTGGTAAACATATTCTACGACCTGGTTACGTTTATTGTCGGGAAAATCCAGATCGATATCAGGCATGTTCTGGCGTTCCGGATTCAAGAACCGTTCAAATAGCAGCTGGTTTTGGATGGGATCGACGTCTGTAATCCCCAATGCATAAGATACCAAAGATCCCGCGGCCGACCCACGCCCGGGACCGGTCCTAATTTTGGCTTGGCGGGCATAGCGCATCACGTCCCAGACAATCAGGAAGTAATCATCAAACCCCATCTCGTGAATAATCGTGAGTTCATGATGCAACCGCTCCGTGTAGTCGGTGGGCAGTGCCATCGCCTCATTCACCGCTAAACGTGCCATTAACCCGTGTTCAGCTTGGATTTTGAGTGCGTGGTCAGCATCCTCCCCCTCTGGCAGTGGAAAACGCGGGAGGAGGCGTCGTTTCCCTGGCATTTCGAAGGTGAGCATAGTCGCTAGCAAATCCATCGAGGTGAAGGAATCCGTGAGTCCCGCTGCTTCACTCCACTTTTGGTAGGTGGCAGGCGGATAGAGCGCCGCATAGGCCTCTGCTTGGGACTGCTGGTAGAGAACTTTCGGGGAATCCATCGTTTCTCCCGTATTGATTGAATGCATCACCTGGTCTGTGAAACTATCCGTAACGTCCGCATACTCCACATATGGCGTCATCAAGAGCGGAATATCCGTGGTTTCACTGAGCTGTTTCAACTGGTCCACATGACTCTGCATTTCAGGATGAGGATTCACCCCCAGATATAATTGCCCCGTTGAAAAGGCATTCCTGAGTGTCTGTGCTTCCTTTTCTGCACCGATAAAACTGCCCTGTTTCAAATAATTCATGACCGTACTATTTGGCGTCGGGAGAATCACGACCCAGTCTCTGTGATGCATGGCATCTAAAATAAACTGCCGCACCTCCTCGTGATTAATCTTGTCCGTGGTTTTGAGGTAGGTGCTGAGGGACATGAGTGATTGATAACCCACGTAAGAGGTGGCATAGATCAGCCATTCTTCCTTGCTCTGGCCGACCAAATCACTCTGGAGTGCCACCGTCATCCCAATCAATGGGGTGAGACCTGCCTTTTTCACCGCTCGATAGAATATCAAAGCACCATATAATACATTTTGATCGGCCAAACCGATATGGGTGTACCCTTTCTCCTTAGCGCTCTGGACGTAGGAATCAATGGACATTGGACTCGTCAACAGCGAATAGGCGGAATGCACGTACAAGGGAATCATTTATTAACCTCCTCTCTAACCGTGATTCATTACTATTAGCCTACCAAAAAAGCTGAGCATATGCCTATCCTCAGCTCTCTTATTTTTAGTGATTTCGTTGTGACTGGAGGTATTCGCTATTCGGCTTCCCCAGTAACTTCAGGATCGAAATACTGCGGACCGTTGAAGAACATCGCGTCTCCAAAGCTGAAGAAGTAATACCCCTCCTCAACAGCATGGCGATAGGCGTTCAAGACGTGCTCACGCCCCGCAAAGGCACTCACCATCATCACGAGGGTGGATTCCGGTAGGTGGAAGTTCGTCACAAAAGCATCTGTTGCGCGGTAGGTGAATCCTGGGTAAATGAAGATCGTCGTCCAGCCGTTCGCCGCCTGAATCTCACCGTCGAAGCGTTCCGCAATCGTTTCCAAGGTCCGAATCACCGTCGTTCCCACCGCAACGACTCGGTGCCCATTCGCTCGTGCTTGGCGGATCTTCTCAGCGTTCATTTCATCCAAACGGTAGAACTCTGAATGCATCTCATGGTCCGTCACATTCTCCTCATGTACCGGGCGGAAAGTCCCCAACCCCACATGAAGTGTCAAATAGGCAATATCGACATCCATGTCTTGGATTTCTTCAAGAAAGGCTTTCGTGAAATGGAGGCCCGCAGTCGGTGCCGCGGCGGATCCATTCTCCTTGGCATAAACCGTCTGGTAGCGCTCTGGATCATCTAATTTTTCTTTGATGTAAGGAGGTAGTGGCATTTCTCCTAACGCTTCCAATGTTTCAATGAAGATCCCATCATACTCGAATTCCACGAGTTTCCCACCCGCATAATCGAGATCCTCGATAACGTGGGCTTTGAGTTGGCCGTCCCCAAACGCAATGGTCGTGCCTACTTTTGCTCGGCGCGCAGGTTGAGTCAGGGTTTCCCATCGATCGCCCTCGGTATTATTCAACAGGAGCACTTCCATATGGGCGCCGGTATCCTCCTTGGTCCCGAGCAAACGCGCTGGGAGGACCCGCGTGTTGTTCAATACGAGCACATCGCCAGGATTCAACTCCTGTTTCAGATCCACAAACATCTCGTCCTTGTATTCCCCTGTCTGCGCGTCTAAACGCAACAATTTCGTATCGAGACGGTCTTTGGGTGGATGCTGGGCAATCAATTCTTGTGGCAAATCATAGTTAAAATCACTCGTTTTTAAAGTCATCCAATTCCCCCTGAAACTCGAATCCTAAATGCTGGTAGGCCTTCGCCGTTACCATCCGCCCTCTGGGAGTCCGCGTCAAAAAACCATTCTGCAATAAATAGGGTTCATACATATCTTCAATTGTTTCTCGATCCTCGCTCACGTTGGCCGCAAGCGTTTGGATACCGACCGGACCACCCGCATAATTCTCGATGATCGTCCGGAGTAACCGACGATCCAAGGCATCTAACCCCTCTGAATCGATTTGTAGAATCTCCAGCGCATGCATCGTAACGGCAGTGCTAATCGGCTGATCGGGTGAGAGGACCTCCTGGAAGTCGCGCACCCGTTTCAAAATCCGGTTCGCAATCCGCGGCGTCCCCCGCGACCGACGTCCAATCTCCTGGGCCGCCGTTTGGGTGATTGGCGAATGGAGGACCTGACTGGAGCGATTCACGATGGACACTAATTCATCTGCGGTGTAGTAGCGCATATGTTCCACAATCCCAAACCGATCACGGAGCGGGGCAGAGAGGGCGCCGGCTCTAGTCGTTGCACCAATCAGAGTGAATGGTGGCAAATCGAACTGAACTGCATGAGCCCCATTCTCCTGTCCAACGATAATATCCACCCGGAAATCCTCCATCGCACTGTACAGCATCTCCTCCACAGTGCGCGGGAGGCGGTGAATTTCATCGATAAATAGGACATCGCCGGGCTCTAATTCATTGAGGAGCACCAACAAATCACCATTTTTCTCGATAGCGGGGCCACTGGTAATCCGGATTGATACGCCCATCTCATGTGCAATCACATTGGCGAGGGTGGTCTTTCCCAAACCAGGTGGGCCGTAGAGGAGCACGTGATCCAAGGACTCCTCCCGCTTTTTAGCTGCCTGGATATAAACAGACAGCTCTTCTTTCATTTCTGCTTGTCCGATGTAATCCACTAACTGCTGCGGGCGCAGAGTCGCTTCATAGACCTCTTCATCCGGCATTATTTCTGGGGACTGTTCCCGTGGTTCTTCGCTCATCTTTTCGCCTCCTCTACATTCGATTAGTGGTTGATCGCTTCATTACTAATTAACAGTCATAAAATGGAGGGCTACACGAATCGCCTCCGCGGTCGTTTCCACCCCGGTGAAATCGGCTTTTTCTTTGACCCTATCAATCTGACGAGCGGTGTAGCCGAGGCTCGTTAAAGCGTCCGTGAGTTCACTCATAAAGGTTGGTTCCTCAGTCGTCGCTGGGGCTGCTTCAATCGATATGCCCTTCGCTGTTTCCGTCTCTTCATTCACAAGGCGGTCAGCGAGGTCCAAAATCATCTGCTGAGCAGTTTTCTTGCCGACACCAGGAAACTTGGTGAGGAATTTAATATCTCCACTCGTAATGGCCTGGATCAGCCCTGCGTGATCATCCAGCGAGAGAATAGACAACGCACTGCGCGGTCCAATCCCACTCACACTGATTAATTCAAGGAAGAGCTCTTTTTCTTCTTTGGTTTTGAACCCGTAGAGACGCAGATTATCCTGCGACACGGCGAGATACAGCCAAATGGTGATCGCTTGCTTGATCAGTGGGGTGAAACGATACGGATTCGCCGTAATCACATGGTACCCAACGCCTCCGACTTCGATTGCGAGGGCGTCACTCTCGATATCGACCAACTGCCCCTTAAAGAATTCGTACATGTGAATCCCTACTCTACATATTTCTTGTAGTCGCCGTAACCGCGTTCGTCCATTTCTTCATAAGGAATAAAGTCGAGCGCAGCGGAATTGATGCAGTAACGCAATCCGCCCATTTCTTCGGGACCATCATTGAACACATGACCGAGATGAGAATCTGCTCCTTCACTTCTAACCTCAGTTCTCACCATCCCGAATGAGGTATCGGTATTTTCGTTCAGGGCTTCGGTTTCGATCGGTTTACTGAAGGCTGGCCACCCACAGCCGGAGTTGTATTTCGCACTGGAACTGAAGAGCGGTTTGCCGTCCACAATATCGACGTAAATGCCCTTCTCAAAATGCTCATCATATTTATTCGTAAATGGACGCTCCGTCGCGCCATTTTGGGTGACATTGTATTCTAGTTCTGAGAGCTCCTCTAAACGTTTTGCTTTGTCTTGGTCATTGAATGCCATCCTGTCCTCTTCCTTTCCCACAATGATTGTCATAATCAAAAGCTTAGCACGGCCACTCTGATTCGTAAACTATTTTTACTGTGGGGCCGCTCGCAGTAAGAGGCAATGACTAATGCAGATGCTGATTAAACTTGGACACATGTGGATCCTGAATGCGTTTGAACATCCGCTCGATCTCGTAATTGGTGAAACGGATCAGAACGGGCCTTCCATGCGGGCAATTATACGGATTCTCGCAAAATGCCAAGTCGTGCAGTAACTGCTTCGCCTGCCGATCATCGAGGTAGTGATTCGCCTTGATTGAGAGACGGCAGCTCATCATAATCGCTGTGGATTCGAGGTACGACGCCACTGACGCTTCTGGATCTGTAATAGCGAGTTCAATGAGGTCTTGAATATCTCGCTCTACATGCCCACTTGCCATCCATGCCGGGTGTTCATGAATCGCAAAACTGGTCGGTCCAAACGATTCCAGCTCGATCCCCATGTCCTTAATCTTGTCCTGTGCCTGGCTAATCTTTTCGTATTCGGCAGGCGGATAATCGAGCACGATCGGGACGAGGAGGGACTGACGCTCAAGACCATAATCCCCAATGATCTCCCGGAAATACTCATATTTGATCCGCTCCTGAGCCGCATGCTGGTCCACCATGTACATATTCTCTCCGTCCGAGGTAATCAAATACGTCGCCTGGAGCTGTCCCACGTAGTCCAATTCAGGGAACGAGGGATTACGCGTGGTTTGTTTTGGATTGAACATGGAGTGATCACCGGACGTTGAAGTTGTAGTCCTTTCACTGGCTGAGGTCGCTGGTGGCGCGTCTTCCTGCGTTGGTTGGTTTGCTGCCGTTAATGAGTCCTCGTTCATTGGAGCGTCTTCACCCATTGCAATCTGTTTATCTTCAATAGTCGATTCAGGGGTTGGATTGAGTCCATCTATTTTCTTCTTTGGATATACTCCCCGCTCTTCCTCACTCACTTTGGGTGCGTCCTCTGCCACTTCAAAACCGGTGGCGGTATTTTCTGCCTCGCTGCGTGCCTGTTTGAAATCGAGGGCTCCCTGTTCGACGGCTTCCTCCTCTTTCCAGGCAAAAGGTGTCTTGTCCAGAGCTTTCGGGATCCGCTGCATTGGCTGCAAGACCTCTCTAATAGCGGACTGGATCGCCTCGTACAATTCCGGTTCCTTACTGATGCGGACTTCCTGTTTGGTCGGATGCACATTCACGTCGAGGAGCTGAGCATCCAGTTCGATATCGATCACCGCAATCGGATACCGCCCTACCATCAGTTTGGACTGGTACCCCTTAATCACAGCCTGATTGAGGGTGTAATTCTTGATGTAGCGTCCATTGAGGAAGATCGAAATATAATTTTTCGAAGCGCGCGTGGTATCCGGGGGCGCAATGTAGCCGTCAATCGTAAAATCGAGGGTTTCATGGTGGATATGCGTCATATCACGTGCCGTTTTCACCCCGTACACCGACGCTAATACTTCCTGTTGCTGGTTCTTGCCATTCGTTTGGAGGAGGAGCCGCCCTTCATGTTCGTAATGAAAAGCGATCTCTGGGTGTCCCAATGCTTCTCTAGTGACAATATCTGTAATATGCGCGAGTTCCGTGTTTAAGCTCTTCACGTATTTGAGGCGAGCTGGCGTATTGTAGAACAGATTTTCTACCAGTACCCGCGTTCCCTGCCTGAGAATCGTCGGATGATCATCCACAATCGCCCCATCTGAGAGGGAAAGAAACGTCCCCTCCTCTCCGTCACTCGTCTCTAAGATCATCTCGGACACAGACGCAATACTCGGGAGTGCCTCCCCGCGGAAACCGAGTGTTTTAATTTTGAACAGATCACGACTCGTCAGGATTTTACTGGTCGCATGCCGTTTGAATGCGAGTACTGCATCGTCATGACTCATCCCAATCCCATCATCCACTACTTGAATCTGCTTCATGCCGGCTTCACTCACGGTAATGGTGATCGTTTTGGCCTCAGCATCGATCGCATTCTCGAGGAGCTCCTTTACCACAGAGGCCGGACGTTCCACGACCTCCCCTGCCGCGATTTGGTTTGCCACTTGGGCAGGCAGTTCGTGCACATGCATTAGTCATCCTCCTTTAATTGTTCTTGCCACTGATGAATATGTTCAAAAGCTTGGTACGGGGTTAATTGATTCACATCCAGACCGATCAAATCATCGAGGATAGCTGTTTCTGTGGCCGTCTTCTCATTGAGAGTATCTGCTGAGGTGTCCTCCCCCACAAACAGAGACATCTGTTGATATGGATCATTGGACACTGCCTCCCTCTCTAGTCGTTCGAGGATATGAGTCGCATTCGTCAATAGGCTGTGTGGCATCCCCGCTAGTTTAGCGACATGGATTCCGTAACTCTTGTCAGCCGGTCCCGCAAACACCTTATGGAGGAAAATCACCTCACCATTTTCTTCGCGTGCACCAACATGGACATTCTGCAGCCCCGGTAATGCCTCCTCGAGCTGGGTGAGTTCGTGATAGTGCGTAGAGAAGAGGACCTTGGCTTTGAAATGCTGATCGAGATACTCCAGAATCGCCTGGGCCAGCGCAATCCCATCATAGGTGGAGGTCCCGCGCCCAATCTCGTCAAATAATAACAAACTCCGATCAGTCGCATTCTGGATCGCTTGGTTCGTCTCCATCATCTCCACCATGAACGTACTCTGACCCGCTTGGAGGTCATCCGTTGCCCCAATCCGCGTGAAAATCTGGTCGAATATCGGGAGCGTTGCTGATTTAGCCGGCACAAAGCACCCAATCTGCGCCAGAATGACGATCAAGCCGAGTTGGCGCATGTAGGTGGATTTACCAGACATATTCGGACCCGTAATCAGGAGAATATGCGTCTGGTTGTCCATCTCAATATTGTTCGGTACAAATTGATCGCGACCAATCGTTTCTTCGACTACGGGATGGCGACTGTCGATCACTTGAAGCGTCTGATAGTCCGTCGCAAAGGTGGGGCGTACAAACTGATGGGTTTCGCTTACGTCTGCCAATGCTTGAATCACATCGACACTGGCGATCGCTTGTGCCAACATCTGGAGTGGATGCTGATACTGTTTGATGGTATCTCTGACCTTGACGAACAATTGATATTCCAGCTCGGTTGATTTCTCCTCTGCCTCTAAGATCCGCTGTTCCATCTCCTTTAATTCAGGCGTAATGAAGCGCTCCGCATTGGCGAGAGTTTGTTTACGTTCATAGCGCCCCTCAGGCAACATCGAGAGGTTGGCACGCGTGACCTCAATGTAGTAACCGAATACTTTGTTGTAGCCAATCTTGAGGGATTTAATACCTGTCACTTCTCGCTCCTTGGTCTGGAGATTGGCGAGCCACTCGTGCCCATTCTTCATTGCTTCACGGTAGGAATCGAGCGTCTCGTCAAAGCCGTCATTAATGATATTCCCCTCCGTGACCACGGCACCGGCTTCGGGATTAATCGCTCGTTTGATGAGATCGACCACTTCAGGCAGGGTCTCCATTCGCTCCAGTAACGACTGCCACGGTTGGTTATCGCTACCCTGGTCGATAGTTTCCAGGTGGCTAAAAATCGCTGGCACCTGCTCGAGGGAATGTTTCAATTGGAGGAGTTCGCGGGCATTCACCTGACTCATGGAAATCCGTGCGACCAGTCGTTCCAGGTCGTACACTCCGCTCAACTGCTCCTGAATGCTCATCCGCTCGAAGAAATGATCGATCAGAGAGGCCAATTGATCCTGACGTTTTTCAATATCTGATTGAATAATGAGAGGACGATCGAGCCACTGTTTGAGGAGGCGTCCGCCCATCGCTGTTTTGGTTTGATCGATGAAATGCAGTAGACTCCCCGTGCGCCGCTCCGTTCTGATGGAGGCTGTTAACTCCAGATTCTTCTTGGCGAAATAATCCATATGCAGATAATGATCTACTTCATAATGCTCTGCCTGCTGCCAATGCCCCACAGTCTGGAATTGCGTATGGTAGATGTACCCGAGCAATAAATGGAGAACTTCTCGCTCCTTCTCATCCTCAATCTGGGATAACAAGGTCTCTGTCTGCTGGGCCTGCTCCTGATTCTCATTGGCCAATTGATACAGCGATAATGTGAATGGCTGGAGACTCTGGAGGCGATCCAGCTGTTCATCACTGAGCGGTTCACTCATCACGACTTCCTTGGTTTGGAGCTGGGCAAACTCACTCTCCAGTGCCCCAAAACTCGAAAGCTCCGTTGCCTTCAATTCACCGGTTGAAATATCCGCATACCCCAGAGCATAACGGTCACTGCCCAATGCTAGGAGTGCAGTGAGGTAGTTATTGCTGTGGTCGCTACTACCCGATGCCATGTAGGTCCCCGGCGTAATCACCCGAATCACTTGGCGGTCCACCATGCCCTTAGTGAGCTTTGGATCCTCCATCTGTTCAGCGATTGCTACCTTATAACCTTGATTAATGAGGACTTTGACATATTCATCCACCGCATGATGTGGCACCCCGCACATAGGAATCGGATCTTCAGAGTTCTTGTTACGGCTGGTTAGGGTAATCTCTAAAATCTGCGCCGCCTTCTTTGCGTCCTCATTGAATAACTCGTAAAAATCCCCCAGACGGAAAAAGAGAAAAGCATCCGGATACTTTTCTTTCATTGCTTCATATTGTTCCATCATCGGTGTCGCCTTTTTCGCCAAAGGATCACCCTCTCTCATTTTTGTTTTAATCAGGAGCACTCTTTTTGTCATATCTCCTGTGTTGATTTTCGTTCATGACCCATTCTAACACACTTCCCACCTTGCCCAATGAATTCGCTCGGGGTAAAATCAGCTTCAATCCCTCAGGCATTAGGAGGAATAATATATGTGGATGCTACGATGACTGATGATACATTCCTCCTCCTTTCAATTACACCACCACAAAAAATCACCCAGATAATATATTCTGAGTGATTTCTGCTTGTTCCTGAGTGTTGCGCGTCTGATGGTTAAGACATCTCCATCACTATCTTATAGCGATTATTCCTATATAGTTATCATGCATTAACTACTCCTCATTTTCAATTTCTTTCAAGGACCGTCCTTTGTCATCCTTCCATTCTGTGAGGCCGTTCATGCTGGCATAACGCACGAATCCCGCTGCTGCAGAAGGGCTTGTGAACAGCGTATCGGCAGTTAAGCGCTGGTTTTCTAGGCGATCTTGGTACTGTTTTCTCAGATTTTGGATGTGGCGCGGGCAACTCTTCGTAGCTAGTTCGCGCACGATGGAATCCTTATAAACGATAAATCCCTCAGGCACACGCCGCCCAGTTGCATCTACTTGCCGTCCCTTGAGATAAAGAAGCGGTTCGACAACTGTTTTCTTTTCTTCCTGAATCGAAACGGTCTCCTCCAGTGGCATAAAGACCGGATAGCCGAGTGTCCCCATCACGATTTTGGCGTAGTCGATAAATTCCTCGAGCTCACTTTCTTTTTCTTCGGTGGTATGTCCTGACGTTGGATCGAGGTTATTCCTCACCTGATAGCGATTCGCTTCCACCGCCAAATTAAAGAAGCGATTTTCAAGATAACTAATTTCAGTCGGCCCAAACGAATGATTCGAGGTCGTAAATACCACTGCTTCGGTCCAGTAATCCTCCGCCATGGCACGTTTATGTTCCTGCAGACGGTACAAGACCCCCTCACCGTTCTTTCTCGTCCCCGCCTGTCCTACATAAACCATCTTATCGCCGGTTACATCTGACACGCCAAACAAGAAGTAGACGCCACTCTGCTTGAGATCCGCTCGATTGCGGCATTTCTCCAGATCTGTGCGTGGAATCTTGTAGGCGAGACCCGTCCAATTCGCTAGGGTGCATTTCACTCGCCCACTCGCTGTCCCATCCATCAAAAATAGATTAATACTCTTGCCACGCACTGCCATCGCCCTCTCCTACAACTATTTCCCGTATCATCCATCTGAAAGCGTTCTTTCTTTCTTCAGTATATCATCTTTTTCACTACAATCCTTTTAAAAGTAACAAATCCCTTCATCAAAAAAGCGCCCAGCCAATCTGACTGAGCACTTTTCGTTCGATACAAATGATCTGTTATCTATTATTCCTCACGTGCAGCCAAGGATTTCGGTTTGATGATCTGGTAGTACGTGCGCTGTGTCAGAATGAAGAAGATCCCGTATACAATCACAAACGCTAATGTCACAAATCCAAAATTCATCAGCACACTCGTCATATCGCGCACCGCCAATAATCGGAGTAGTGTCCGCAAGATCCCGAACGCCACACCAATATGAATCACAGCCGTTACGAGTGGCAGGAGAAAGACAGTGAGGATCTGTTGGTGGATGGTTTTATGAATGAGAGAATCTGGCAGACCAACTTGGGCCATGATCCGGAAGTTCTCACGGTCCTCCATTCCCTCAGACACTTGTTTGTAGTAGAGCATGAGGCCCACCCCAATACTCAATACAATCCCGACAACAATCCCAAGGAAAAGGAAACCACCATTTAATTCATAGATCAATTTCTGTGCTTCTTGGCGACTATCGATGGATACTTGATAGTCCTTCTCAATCGTTGCTCTGTTCTTTTCGAATACATCCTTGTTGCCAGAGACATTGAACTGCAAGCTATAGGCTGGTGTTGCTGGGAGCTTTTCCATCTCTCGGTTAAACATGTAGTAGTAATTCCCAATATCAGTGAGCGAGACATTGTCCGGCAACACGAGGAGGAAATAATCGACCGCCAGTTTACTGGATAGGTAGGACTGATCGAGCGTTTTGACGTGATATTCCTTACCGGCAATCGTGAGCGTTTTATGTTGACGCAGCACCGGCGTCGTCGCGGTCATCAGGACTTCATTATCTTTAAGTGCCTGATTCTGTTTATGTAACTGGTTAAAATCACTGAGCGAATGTATATCCATGTAGTACATCGCATTAATATTGGCATCTTTATTGTCCGCTGGCGGATCCAGGGGTGCTAATTGGCTCTGATTCTTTAACTCAGCAGCCACCAATAAGTCCTCAGTAATGGTTTCATCCGTCGTTTTTACCTGTTGCTTGATTTTGGTGAGGACCTGCTGGAGTTGATCCTTCGTTGCCGGTTCCGTCCCATCATCCGTCACGGTATAGTCACTCGCCATGGTGCTGTTGACCTGCTCCTCCATGCCTCTAAACAGACTCACGGTGAGCCCGGACGTCACGAGAATCCCCGTAGATAACACCGCAATGCTGGCGAGGCTGACCGCGTTCGCCTTCATCCGGTAGAGCATTCCCGACACAGTGAAGAAATGTGTCGGTTTGTAATAGAAGTTTTGGCGCCGCTTCATGAACTTCAGAATCATAATCGAGAGTCCCATGTAGAGCGCGTACGTCCCTAAAACGACCAATAAAATGGCTAATAAAATCTGTGAGAGTGACCCGAGCACGTTTTGGGTATTGGTAAGTGCGATATAATAACCATAGCCTACTAACCCAATCCCCAATAACGTAATGATCCACTTACTTTTGGGTTCTTTCTCACCGGCTGACTGTTGATGTATGAGTTCAATGGGGTTGAGGCGCGTAACCTTGCGCGCATTAACGAACGTACAGAGCCCCATAATCGCAACAATAATAATGATCGTTCCTAACACAATTGGCCAGCGTAACGGATATTCCATCAGGGTCGTCCCTGTTTCATGCATGAGTTTGTTCAACCCGAGGAAAACCACCGATCCAAACAAATGCCCGCCTGGAATCGCCAGGGCAATCATAGCAAGTGTCTGGATGATTTTTTCCTTTCTCAGGATGGAACGGATATGCCGCTTCTCCAAACCGAGGATACTGTAGAGCCCCATCTCCTCGTAGCGCTGTTTTTGATAAAAGTTATTCGCATAAAGCACGAACAACGCTGCCAAGAGGGTGCAGATGATGGCTCCCATTTGAACGATCGTAATCAGCGTCGTTGAACGCTCAATGACGTATTTATTCATTAATAGTGAGAGGATGATATACTCCATCATGAACATCAACGCCGACGCCAGAATGAATGGGATATTCAAATGACGCTGGGCCTTGAGCTGACGGAGGGCCATCTTCCAGGATAATTTCCCATTCATCTTATTCCCCTCCTTGGTTCAATAAGGATAAGCTATTGGCGATCCGCTCTTGAAAGACTGCTTGCGAATCATCACCGCGGTAGAGTTCGTTATAGATCTTACCGTCGCGGATAAATAGGACACGTTCACTCGCACTAGCCGAACGGATGGAGTGGGTCACCATCAAAATCGTATTGCCCGCCTGATTCAAGCGGTTAAACAACGCCATCGTTTGATCAGACGTCCGAGAATCCAAGGCGCCAGTGGGTTCATCCGCTAAGAGCAGTTCTGGCTGCGTGATCATCGCACGCGCAATCGCAATCCGCTGCCGTTGCCCACCAGAGATTTCATATGGATATTTCAATAGATAATCCTGAATCCCCAAGAGTGGTGCTAACTGATCCAAGCGCTGTTCCATCTCCTTGACTGGAACGTTAGAGAGAACGAGCGGGAGGAGAATATTATCCTTATTATTGAACGTGTTCAGCACATTGAACGACTGGAACACAAACCCGAGACGTTCCCGACGAAACCGGGCCTGATCTGCTTCCTTTACACTGCTCAAGTTCTTATCATTGAGGATAATCTCCCCACTGGACGGGGTATCAAAGGTCGCTATGAGATTCAACAAAGTAGATTTACCAGAACCGGATTCCCCCATGATTGAGACGAATTCCCCTTGTTGAACGCCAAAATCAATATCTTGTAAAGCGATCGTCTGCGCCCCACCTTTACCATAAATTTTTCTTACGTGATTAACTTCTAGAAACATTGTACTACCTTCTTTCCATCCTTGATTAGTACACTCTTAGTGTATAAGGGGGCGCATCCTTTCGTGCCTTTATTGAACCTAACAATTAGGCATTTGTATCTTACCACTTTGTCACCTTCCCAATAAAAAAGCAGGGCGCTATCCCCTGCCGATCGTTTATCTGATTATATCTTATCCTTATAGTGATAGTAGTTCCACTCTAATGAGTTATTCCTCCAGCAATAATGGATCCACCTTGGAGAATTGAATCTGAAATGCGCTTCCCGCTCCCCACGTCGATTGGACGGTGACGGGTTGATGAAGGCGTTTGGCTATCTGTTGGACGAGAAATAGCCCGATCCCACTCGCCTTTTGTGTGAGTTCGCCGTTGAATCCGGAATACCCTTTATCGAAAATCTTGGGCAGATCGCTGGAACGAATGCCCATCCCGCTATCTCTAATCGTCAGTCGCTGTGTCGTGGCATCATACGTGATCCACACCTCACCATGCGGGGCGTATTTGATCGCATTGTTGAGGATCTGTTCAATCATTAGCTGGCTCCAATTCGCGTCCGTTACCACACTCTCCGTAATCGGGGTGTAATGGAGCTGGATATGTTGGCGGATAAAGGCAAGACGATAACGATTGATGAGTGGCTTAATCATTTCGTCTAAGGTGTGGGATTGGATATGGAGGTCGCTTGCGGTCGATTTCACCTTGAGATAGGTGAGCGCCATGTTGGTGTAACGTTCAATCTGCGTCAGTTCTAGCCGGAGTGAATCCCCAACCTCTGTATCAATGTCCGCTAGTAACAGCGCACTGGCGGTAATCGGTGTTTTCATCTGATGTACCCACAACAGAAAATAATCATGCAACTCCTGATCCTGCTGGTGCTGACGCTCGATCTGTTCCTGGAATTGGCGTTTGGTCTGGGCGAGTTGTTCGGCAACTGTGACTGTCTGGCGAAACAGCGATAGGCGCACCACCAATATGATCCCTAAGATAAAAAGCAGCAATCCCGCTCCCAATCGGTACGCCTGGAAATCCAAGTCAAACAAGCTAAAAACCAAGGCAAAAATCCCCAATGTCACTAAACTAAAAACGACAAACGGCCACATCAAAGACCAATACTGTTTATGCATGTCTACTGCTCCTTCAGACGATAACCGACATTCCGTTTCGTTTCAATCCAATCGGAGAGTCCTAATTGCTGGGCTTTCTTTCGGAGGCGCGAGACATTCACGGAGAGCGTATTATCATCAATATAATCATCATTGAGCCAGCAGTTCTCCATGATTGCTTCCCGGCGGACAAACTGCCCCGCCTGTCGGAATAACGGCTCTAAAATTTTCAGTTCTGTACTCGTCAGTGGCATACTCTGACCCTGGTAACTCAATGTTGCTTGGGTCAGTGAGAGTTGGGCTGATCCGGCTACCCATTCCTGTTGATCCTCATGATAATCATACGTGCGTCTGAGGAGGGCTTGGATCTTGGCGGTGAGAATCGCGAGGTCAATTGGTTTCTCGATGTAGTCGTCTCCCCCCATCTGCATCGCCATCACCTTATCCATGGTTTCGGTGCGTGATGAGATGAAGATAATTGGCACGTTGGAACGCGCGCGCAGGGACGTGCACCAATAATAACCGTTGTACACTGGCAAATTCACATCCAGGAGCACCAACTGTGGGGATTCAGCGTCAAACGTCTGATCCACCGCGGAGAAATCATCCACCCCTATAACCTCATATTGTTCCTTCTCGAGGGATTGTTTGAGCTGTTGGCGGATAGTGGTATCATCCTCCACAATCATTAACTTCATATGAGCCCTCCTCTCTTAATCTCTATTTATTATAGAGAAGATGCGTCCTTCTGTCAGCTGGAAGAGGCCCCCTCCCCCAAGCTACAAAAAAACAGCCTCCACTTTGAGACTGCATGGATTCATCTGTATTATGCTTCACTCACCGGGTGCGTTGTTTTTTCCTTGAAATAGCGTCTCGCTAATAGGATCCCAAAACCGATCGTTAAGGCATTCAGTGTCACACCTAAGACCTGGATATTATCATAAACGAATGGAATCAACATAAAGAGAATCCCAAAAAGCGAGTAGGAACTCATGACGATACTAAACACAGCACCCATATCTTGTCCCTCATAATCACGGTAAATCATCTTCTCGAAGAAGTTGCCAGACACTCCGATCACCATGAAGCAGATAAAGAAACATAGGAGTTTCACGAACAGATTTGGCACGATGAACACAAGTAAAAAGGTTGTTCCTGAAATCAAGTAATCCACGAAGAAGAACGCACGCGGTGGAATTTTAATTTTCGGTGCTAAGAAGGCCCCGAAAAAGTCCGCTCCCCGCTGAGTGGCGACGACGAGCCCCAACCACTTCAAATCCACATGTAGACTGACGAGATACAGCGGTAAGAGTGACGTTAATAAATCCGTCGCTCCACTCAGGAAGGACTCAATCAACACAATATGCGAGGCTGTCCGCGCTTGAAAGAAATCACCCATATTCTTTTGGATATGTTGGACCCCACTCATGGAGTCCACCGCTTCTTCTTCGGTCGGTTCAGTCGTTTTCTCCGGTTTCAAGTGCAACTGATAGAGGAAAAAGATCCCTGAAAGGAACATTGGAATGCTGATCTTCAATACCAATAAGTAAGAAATGACCCCTAATAATAATGATGCTAAGAAATTGCTGAGAATGTCGAGGGCAATGCTAGCGAGATATTGAATATCCACGGACTTATTGATTAAACCAGGATCATGATTGAGGGATTGCGGGACGACCTTCATATGCATCGCGCTCAGGATCGCATTCAGCAGATTAAATAGAAAGTTATAGATATAGATATAAATAATCGGCAGTTTGAACGGTAAACAAGCAATGATGAGTCCCACCATAACGACGTGTAACAACTGGAAAATAATCAACCATTTTTTTGTGTCAGTGATTTTTTCAAACCAGTGTCCATATACAAATGCCATCATTTGAGGGAGCATCCCAACTAATGCAAATCCCGACAGCTCACTTGCATCAATATGATACACACTCACAAATCCGATCATGATCGCAATGGCGTAGAAACTATCAGCGATATTCAAGGTGGACCGTCCGAGAATCAAGTTCTTGAAATTTTGGGGATAATGACTAAACACACTCATAAGCGTCCCTCCTGTCTTATTAATTGTTCTCAATTATACAGGAAGTCGTTTTTTTGTAAATGAAATATCGGAAAATAATAGATAATTACTTCATATAATAATTATCTATCACATAGGTGACTCTTAATTTACGATTGCTTTTTGGATCTCTATACGCTGACTGAGAGGGGGCTTTGTTTACTTTTATGCTCCTCTTGTTTGACACTTCTTTTTTATGCGCCAGCGAACGGACATTCACCATTCTTCCACGAACCCATGAGAAATAGTTGCATTTCCCGCGTATCTCAAGTATCATAAATCATGTCGTTTGAGACGTGGAGACGTAGCGAAGAGGCCGTAACGCGCTTGACTCGAAATCAAGTTGTCGGGAGACCGGCACGTGGGTTCGAATCCCACCGTCTCCGTTCGATCATTCATAAATAGCGTTGATTCCTAGGAGTCAGCGCTATTTTTTTGTGGGAGTTGTAGGAGTCATTGCTGTCGTCTTTTTCGGTTCGGTCTGTTAGAATAGGCTTATTGTTTATTAGTAAGGGAGGTTCAAAAGGCATGCGTCACATTCTCCATAAAATGAAGCTGTTCGATTTTATTCTGATTGGGCTCGTGGTCATTCTCTCATTCGCCCCGAACCTCTATACATATTGGACCTACTCACAAGGCGATCAGACCTCCCCGCCCACTGCCCTCGTGAAGGTGAACGGGGAGGTGGTCGCCCATTACACCCTCGAGAAGAACGGCCAGCATGAGATTAAAACCTACTATCCAAATAAAGGTCAATACAATATCATCGAAGTCGATAATGACCGCATTCGCATTAAGGAGGACAATTCCCCGGATCAGATTGGGGTACGGACGGGCTGGATTTCACGTCCCGGTCAAACCGCGGTCTGTCTCCCCCACCATGTCGTCTTGGAAGTCACTGGGGACTACAGTGAAAACGACCTCATCCTCCCGCTCTCATAACTAAAGGCGAGAAAAATAGCTCTCTGTTTAACCAAAATTTTGGCACAGAGAGCTATTTTTTTAACGGAAGATGACCGCTAAGATCAAAGTTAAGAGGTAGACACTGCAAAACAGGGTATAGGCTTTAGTAGCTTCTGGGAAGGCACGTTTCTGTCCGACATATTGGGTGTAGCGCCTAACTAGGAAGTAATGCGGGATCGCAGCTAGCAGCATCACCAGTGACCAGCGTGGCAGGATGCCCGTAATCCCGAAACCGATCCAGAACAGCCATGGCAGGATACTGAAAGCCTGGTACATCAAGAGCGCATTACTTCGACCGATGTAATAAACGAGGGTGTAGCGTTCGTTCTTGATATCCGTGTCGAGGTCGCGGGTATTATTGGCGAGCATAATATTCGCTATGAGGATCACTTCCGGGAGTGCCATTATAAACAGCTTCAGCGTCTCCAACCAGTCAAACTGAATCACGAGGCGTTCCATACTCAACTGGCTGGAGAGGAGCGTCGGGTAGCGCGTCACGAACACCGCCGTATAGAAAATCCCAAATCCCATCGTCATACTCGAGAAGAATTCCCCAAATGGCGTTCGAGAAATCGGAAACGGCCCGAACGTGTAACTAATCCCGATCACATACATGATCCCGCCGAGCACCAGTAGCATCAGATCCGTCCGCCATACGAGGATCAGAGATAGGATAAAGGCCGTCATAAACAACCCCAACACAATTTTTACCATCTGCTTGAAATTGAGATTTTCCCGTCCTATCACATTCTCATCGCTACGATAAGTGTCATCGAGGGCTTTGTGGTAGTCCATCGTGTTGTTGATGGCCGTCACACACATATCAAAAATCGTCCCTGCCACAAAGAACAGAATAGCATTGCCTAGATTCAATTCATGGTAGTGATAAATCGTCCAGAAGAACCCCAGCATCATCGGGAAGAAACTGGCAATTTTCGTACGTAACTCAATAAACTCTAAGAACACGGCCACGTCATGTTTCGTGGGCCAGTGAATATCAGTTGTTTTCATTTGCGATTTTGTACTCCTCATTCGTTAATTTAAAACTCTTCTTCAAGCCATCTGAGAGATAGATATGATGCGATTTATCGATGTATGCGACCTCATATCCCGGTTTTTGGTTGATGAATTTCAGCCCTTGGTTAATCCCCATCATAAATAATGCAGTGGAATAGGAATCGCCATCGAACGAGCTCGGCGCAAAGACGGTAACGCTAGCGACGTTATTATCGAGTGGATAACCGGTGCGTGGATCAATAATGTGGTGATAGGTCTTGCCGTCCTTTTCGAGATATTGTTCATAGATTCCCGACGTGACAACGGCGGTATCCCCCTTGACGAGTTTTGATCCGACCACTTGATTGCGTTTCTTATCTGGGTCTTGAATACCGACCGTCCAACCATCTTTATTGGTGGGGTGATTCCCGACGAGCGCTACATTGCCTCCGAGGTTCGCAATCGCACTGGTGACGCCTTCTTTTTTGAGGAGGGTTGCCACTTGACTGCCGATGTACCCCTTGGAGATACCGCCGAGTTCGAGCCGCATGCCTTTCTTCTTCAGATAGACGGTCTGATTGGCTTCGTCCAGTTCAATATCCTTGTAGTTCACGAGTGGGAGAGCTTGTTTGATCTCATCCTCTGAAGGTACGCGTGCATTGTCTGATCCGATCTGCCAGAGATTCGTGACTGCTCCAATCGTAATATCAAATAGGCCACCGCTCTCTTTGGCAATCTCAATTCCGCGTTTCACTAGATTAATCGTATCCTGGGTGACCTTCACAGGATGACTACCCGCCGCTGCGTTGATCTTCTCCACATCCGATCCTTTTTTATTGGTGGTGAATACGTCCTGGATGCTCTCCATGTAATCGAATGCTTTATCCATTGCTTGGGTTTTATTCTTGTCGAAGATCTGGAGCTGAACACTCGTATAGAGGACTTCTTCTGTCCTGGAATCCGGTTTGGTCGTCACATCCCCGGAGGTTTGTGCTTTATTTTCCTCGTTTACTTTTTGTTGGGATTGACAGCCACTGAAGAATAATAGCAGAATCAATAAACCGGCGATCCACCCCAATGATCGTTTCTTCATCTATACACGCCTTTCTAAAGTAAAAGGGGGTTGGCCTCACACCTTCCCCCTCACATTCATTTCAATGACGTCATTATTCTTTCGTCATTATTTTTTGGGTGTCACCCTTCTTCGCCGCATCCATCAGCTGTTGCATTTGTTCTTTGAATGCTTGAGACGTATGCGTTGCCCCAGAAACTACATCCACTTTATCTGGATTTTGTTCCTTCAAGAATTGATCCACGAGCTGCTTCACGGCTTCGTTTGAGGAGGTACCAGATTTGTCCTTCATAGAGGTTTGGTACTCCTCATTTTCACTCTTCTTGTTACCGTCTTTATCGTAGCCTTCGTAGTCTACTGAGTCGATCTTGCCATCTTTAACGACCATCGATACTTCTGTCTTCCAGCCGTTCTCGGACATTGGCGTTTCCAAAGTGTAGGTGCCGTCTTTCATTTCGGCATTATCATTCGCTGCAGTTGAGCTTTCTGAAACAGATTCACTCTTAGCTTCGCTGGAGCTGCTGGAGGCTTGATCATTATTTTGGTTCCCACAAGCTGCCAATGCGAACACTGTTCCAAATAAAACCGTTGCCTTCAATAACTTACTCTTCATTACAACGTCCTCCTTAGACTAAAACTATTAATTACTAACATCCATTAATTAATCGATAGTGGGAAGTAGGTGGAGCTCCTGGAATAACTGCTTGATCTCTTGCTTCACTTGCTCCTCCCCAGGTAAATGACTGAGATGTTTGAGGGACTGATGGGTAAATCGATACATGAGTGCCTCTGTCTGTTCAAATCCCTGTGCTTCCTCAATGGCAGTGAGTAGCTCTCCTTCAGAATGAGGGCCCCACTGCTCCCTTTTGGCAAAAGCCATGAAATGTTCAGGATCCGCCTGTTTCAGAAAATGGAGTGGGGCCGTATAGATGCCATTTTGGATATCTTGGAGATGGGGTTTTCCGGATTGCTGACGCTCACTCTGATAATCGAGCAGGTCATCCGCTAACTGGAATGCCATCCCCAAATGCTCTCCGACTGCGAGTGCTTGGCGATAATGACGTTCACTATCTCCTGCTTGGTAATAACCTGCATAGGTACTAAGCGCAAATAACAGCGCTGTTTTCCTGCGTACCTGTTTCAGATACTGGTTAAAGGTCATCGTTGGGTCATGTTGGTGCATGAGCTGACTGATTTCCCCATTGAGAATCGCCGCCACCAGTTGATGGTAGCGTTCCCCAATCTGTTCAGGAACATGGCCATCTTTCAGAAGCTGTGCTGCCAGGGTGAGAAGATAATCGCCGGCATAGATCGCAATACGGTTACTATAGGTGTGTTGCATTGCTTCAGTCCCACGCCGCTCATCTGCCAGGTCGATCACATCATCGTGAATCAATGTGGCGAGGTGGAGCACCTCCACTGCTGCAGCCAGATAATATTTATTCTCGGGCATCTCTCCCTCATTCTTTAGTTCTGCCATCAATAACAACAATCCTGACCGCAAATATTTTCCCGGAGCATCCATGTAATCCATAATTTTTTGTTTAACGTCAGGATGCGTGATCTGAACGGATGAGTGCATCAATGCTAATACATCCGCTAGTCCCACTTGAATGGTGGGATGCGCCTGCCAAATTTTATGCATAAGACTCGCTCTCTCTACTGCTCATCTATCAGGAATGATTTGGCGTATAGAGATGTTTCGGCTGACCAAACCACCAGCGATCGAGGTGGCGTGCGATCCATGGAATCACATAATAGTCGAGCCCAAACACGCGCCCAGCCCCAGACATCAGTGCAATTGCGGCCGGAATGAACCACATGTTGACCCAAACGAACATCCCAGAGAGGCAGAACATGCTGACCAGAACGACCGTAATCCCGCTGAACAGCCAGGTGAATAAACCGATAATGAGGCAGGCCCCAATCACCAGTTCAAAGATCGCCATGAAATGTTGCATGAAGAAGGCAACGTCGCGGTTTGGCAGCAAAATTTTCATGATTGATTCAAACCAATGTGGCATGTCTTGGAACACCAGCATTGGTTGTTCGCCATAGACATAGTTCAAACTGAAAATCTGTTGTACGGCCTCTCCACCGCCTGCGCCACTCGCGGCAGACACCGCGTCGGAAGCCCCAGGCGTCGCCGCTTGACTGGCACCGGACACTGCTTCTTGTAGCCATGGGAATGGGAAAGCAAGGGTATGTCCGAACCACGACTCACCGCCAAACAGCCCGAAACACTTCTTCAGTCCTTCCACAAACCACATGCCTCCATAGAATAACCTAAGCGGCAAAAGCCATAATAAATTGCCATGGAAGGAAAGCGCCCCGCCGAAGATATTTCGATGATGCTTGATATAAAAGAACTCATCCGCAATATATTGCCAGGTATAATATGGATTAAACAAGCTGAATAAGAAATAGCGGATGTTCACAATATGTTTAATCAGCATCGCCCAGAAGCCTTGGAGAGAGTATTTATCAAACAAGCGTGCGACCCCATAATGGGACCCGATCGACACCATATTGCCGTCGTACTTACCCTTGAATGGGGTGAGGGTCTTCCCTTTGATGGTGCGGTAGATATTTTCACCAGCTGTAATTCCCGTTTGTTCGGCTGCTTGTACAATCTGCGGCGTTGGCTTATTGTCTTTGTCCGGTTCCTCATAGTAAACCACATCCCCTGCAACGAAGACATGTTCTAACCCCTTCGCCTGCATGTATTGGTCCGCAATGAGGCGTCCAGCGCGTCCCTGCTCCATCTCAAACGCATCGACATCGCGATTCGCCTGTACCCCGGCTGTCCAGATGCAGGTTTGAGTCGGGATGGATTTTCCAGAAGTGAGCTGCACAGCATTCGGTCCAATTGCTTGAATGCCGTCACCGAGTGAAATTTCAATGCCGACCTTCTCCATGTAACGAATGGCACGTTTGGCTTCAACCTCTGTCACTGTGTTTAATATATGCGGTGCTGCTTCTACCAAATGACACGAGATTTCCTCAGGATTCAAGTGATGTTTTTTGGCTAGAATCGGGAGCCACTCCGCGAGTTCACCGACCATCTCGACGCCGGTAAATCCACCACCGGCCACAACGAATGTCAACAATTCCCGCCGTTTTGCTTCGTCGTGCTCACGCGCTGCACGATACACCATATCAATTACCTGTTCACGGATCCGTTCAGCGTCCTCCATCGACCAGAGCGTATAGGCATTGTCCTTGACTCCTGGTACGCCGAAATCATTCGGTTGAGAGCCCATCGCAATGAGTACATAATCAAAGGCATGCGTTCCGTGTTCTGCAATCACCTGTTTTTTCTCGTAATCAATCTGCGTCACATTGTCCGTCATGAGATCGACGTTCTTCGCCCGAGCAAAGATGCGCTGAAGGTCATACTGAATCGCTTCAGGTTCCACACGCCCAGCTGCCACCTCATGGAGTTCCGTCATATAGGTCTGGTACGGATGCCGATCGATCAACGTGATTGTGACATTTTTATCTTTCTTGAACCGATTACTCAAACGTCTTGTGGCACTCACGCCCGCAAAGCCAGCACCTACAACCACAATATTGGTATTCATAGGCGTTTCCTTTCTATTTTTACTTACTTTTCCCTACCAAAACATTATATTAATATAGCTGAGAGCATTATATAACGTTTTCACAATCACTTCAAGGTTTACTTTGTAATTAATTATTACTTCGTGAAATTGACAATGCATGCTACACTGTTAATTGTATTTTGTCCGGTAAAATCACCGGCTTATCAAAGGAGTTATTCATGCAAAAACAACACACGGAACGCCTCGTCTACGCAGCGATTCTAGCTGCTCAAGCCATTGTCATTGGGTATTTTGAAGCCTTCCTCCCCTCACCGGCGGCAATTGCCCCAGGAGCAAAGTTGGGGCTCTCTAACCTGATGACGGTGGTGGCGTTATTCTCACTACCAACCTCCTACAGCTTTGTGATTATTTTCCTAAGGGTATTTGCGACCTCGCTCCTCTTTGGCACCTTTTCGACCTTCCTCTATAGTATGACGGGTGCCCTGTTCAGTCTGATTGCGATGTGGGCGATCAAACAATTAGGTCCAAATCGGGTTAGTTTGATCGGGATCTCCACAGTGGGCGGATTCATGCATAATCTCGGCCAGCTCACGGTAGCGGCTGCGATTGCTGGGTCCCCGGCGATCCTCAATTACTTGCCTGTTCTGACCTTGGCTGGGATTGCGGCAGGATTTGCGATTGGGGTGATTGGGAACTTCCTCATTGCTCATCTCTCCGCCACTCGCCTATTTCGAAACGATCCTCATTTCCACGAGCAATATCAGCAGTGGGTGGTATGAGGACATAACAAAAAAGGCTAATCACCATCCTTCTGCTTGCCCGAAGCTAGCAGAGGTCAGTGATTAGCCTTTTATTTTACTCATCTGTAATTAATTATTTAGTTGGGTTGAGCTGTGAACGACGACGCAAGGAGTTCAAGAGCAATGCCCCGATGATCCCACCGACGATCCAACTGAGGAGGAATTGCCATGGATGGGTTACCCCACCAACAGCAGCCGCGAACACCCCACCGTGAGGAACGAGACTGTGAACATCAAAGAAGGCACTCATTGCACCCGCAACCCCAGCACCAACGAACAGTGGTGGAATCACATGCAGTGGGTCTTTAGCAGCGAATGGAATCGCCCCTTCTGTAATGAAGGCAGCTCCCATTGCATAGTTCACGTACGCACTCTGACGTTCTTCTTCCATCCAGAGGTTTTTGCGGATCGTTGCAGCAATCGCGATCGCAAGTGGTGGCACCATCCCACCAACCATGACACTCGCCATCACGTTGGAACCAGCAGCACCAGATGCGGTGACAAGTGCGGTCCCGGTAACATAAGCGGCTTTGTTGATCGGACCACCCATATCGATGGACATCATTCCGGCAACTACGAACCCGAGCAATACCGTAGCTTCAGATGGAATACTGTTGATGAAGCTGATTAATGCATTCATCACGGCACCCATTGGACCATTGACCACGAAGAGCATGATGACACCCATGATCAATACCCCAAAGACTGGGTAGAGGAAGATTGATTTCATCCCGTTCAATGATTTTGGTAACCATTGGAAAGCCCACTGGAGGAATTTCACGATCCAGCCACTGAGGAACCCAGCCACTAATGCACCCAGGAATCCAGAAGCAATCGCATTTTCGAAGACCCCGGTTTGTGAGTAGGCAGAAAAGTTCGCAGCATTTGCGAATACCCCACCCATGAACCCGATCACGAGCCCAGTACGGTCAGCCATCGATTCCCCGATGTAACCAGCCAAGATTGGAAGCATCATCGCAAAGGACAGGTTCCCGATAGTATTGATCGATTGAGCGATTGGATTGAACTGGTCACTCTTTGGATCAGCAGAATAAATTCCCCAGAAGAAGGAGAGTGCAATCAGAATCCCACCGGCAACGACGAATGGCAACATGTGAGAAACTCCATTCATCAAGTGCTTGTAGATCCGACGTCCTGCTGATTCTTCACTACTTGTGTCATTACTGCCAAGCTGTGCCATCGAGTCATCTTGTCCTTTTGCGTGGTAGATCGGCACATCGCCGTGGAGAGCTTGGTCCACCAACTGATCGGCTTTATTGACTCCATCACTGACAGGTACGATAATGGTTGGCTTGCCGTTGAAGCGCGCCATTTCTACTTGTTTATCAGCTGCTACGATAATGGCAGATGCTTTTTCGATATCCGCAGCGGTGAGGCGGTGTTCAATCCCACCTTGACCGTTCGTTTCGACTTTAATCGGCACACCTGCTACTTTAGCCGCTTGTTTCAAACGTTCCTCGGCCATGTAGGTATGCGCAATCCCGGTTGGACATGCGGTGACCCCTAATAGGTACGCATCGTCATCCACCGTGCCTTTATAGTTAGTGGCTTTATCTTCGGTTTCATCAGGAGTCACTCCAGAGGTGATTTTCTCTTCATCTTCTTCCGCGTACTTCTTGAAGATCGCTACAATATCATCTGGCGTGTTAGCTGCAGCGAGTTCGCCTTTGACTTCTGGTTTCATGAGCACTTGAGACAACTTCGCTAACGCCTTCAAGTGGTCGTTGGATGCACCAGCTGGAGCCGCAATCATGAAAATATACTTTACTGGTTGACCGTCAAATGAGGCCCAGTCAATCCCTGCTTGACTCCGTGCAAAGATAATGGCTGCTTCCTTGATCGATTCATGTTGAGCGTGTGGGATCGCAATTTCGTCCCCTACACCGGTCGTGGATTCTTCTTCCCGTTTCTTCAGTTTACCAACAAAGGCATCCACATCACTGACACCGCCACTATTAGCAAAACGTTCTGCTAATAAGCGCAAGGTCTCGTCCTTTGTTTGGGTCTCGAGATCGAGAACCATGGCCGATTTCACAAATAAATCGGATAATTGCATACTACTTCCTCCTAAATATTAATTACTCATTCACTAATGGGGTCACGTTGATTTGGGCATAGACTTCATCGATTTTTTCACGGGTCGCAATACCTACTGAGAAGGCAGTCGCACTCCCTGTTGCTGCTCCCCGTTTGAGGCTGGCTTTGTAATCCTTGGTGTTCAAGTATTCACTGATGAAGCCTGCTAACATGGAGTCCCCTGCACCCACCGAGTTCTTCACGTCGCCTTTTGGGGCATTGGCGGTGTAGATATCGCCCGTTTCACTCAATAACAAGGATCCCTCGCCACCGAGAGACACCAGTACGTTAATGGCACCCGCTTCCTGCAGTTTCTTCGCGTATTTGATGGTGTCTGATTGAGACTCAATCACAACCCCAAACAGTTCGCCCAATTCATCGCGGTTCGGTTTGATGATGAACGGATGATGACTGAGGCATTCTTTCAGGAGATCCTTGTTCGTGTCTAAGACGAACCGTGCACCTGCTTTGGCTGCAAGATCCGCAATCGCTACATAATCCGCTGCACCCAAGCCCGTTGCTGCATTCCCCGCTAAGAAAATGACGTCTTCTGCTTTCACTTGATCATTCAAGTAGTCTAAGAGGGCCTGCATGTTTTCGGCGGTAATGTGTGGACCTTTACTATTGATTTCGGTCTCCACATCCGCATGCAACTTCACATTGACACGCGTTGTACCATCAACCGGAATGAAATGATGGTTAATCGCTTCGTCTTCCAACGCTTCCTCAATGAAACGGCCGGTAAAGCCACCCAAGAAGCCCGTTGCGGTGGTCGGCTGATCTAGGTGTTTAAAGATCACCGAAGCATTGATGCCCTTGCCTCCTGCGACAAATTCTTCAGCGTCTGACCGATTCAATTCGCCGAGTATTATCTTATCTGATTTCACTACGAGATCGATCGCTGGATTAAATGTAATGGTATAAATCATTTTGTCACCTCAATTATTGTTGTTACTGCTTGTACGGATGCTTTCAGTGGCTCTGACAGGGACTCCGTAATAATCGTCGCTGTCGGCAATGCCTCCACTTGACAGAAACTCTGCTGATTGAACTTGCTGGCATCCACCAATATGTAATTGGACTGGCTACTATGCATCACTTGGCGCTTAATTTCTGCTTCTTCAATGTCCGGCGTCATATAGCCATCATGAAGATCAATCGCATTCATCCCCATGAACGCCTTTTGGAAACGGTAATTCGACAATTGTGCCTGTGCCACACTACCAATCACGGCGCCAGTCCCCTGCTTCAAACGTCCCCCTAGTAGAATCGTATGGATTTCATACTCGAAAGCCATCGACGCCGCTTCAACACTATTCGTCACCATTGTAACAGCTTGATGTGCCATGAAGGGAATCATTGCCAAGGTCGTGGTCCCTGCATCGAGGAAAATCACATCCCCTTTTTCAATTTCTTGGGTTGCCCGTTCAGCAATCATTGCCTTGCTCGTTTGATTGATAATGCGTTTTTCCTTGAGAGAAGGTTCATCAACCAAAGAGCGTAAACTCTTCGCACCACCATGCAATCGTTTCAAACGGCCGGCCCGTTCCAGGTCAGCCAGATCGCGGCGGATGGTCGATTCAGAAACGTTGAAGTCACGCACTAAATCGCGTATTTGAACAATGCTTTCTCGATCGACTTGTTGTTTTATGCGTTCTTGACGCTCTTCCGTTAACATAACGATCCCCTCCTATGAGGATTATACGTGGTTCTATGACAGAATTCAAGCATACTACGCCATTTCCATTCATTTTTATTCGTATATATGACTGTTTATGATTGGATCTGCTGGCATCATTTCATTCGGGAACTGCTTTCATTGGCTTTTCATTGAGCTTATCTCTTAAAAGATAATAATGACCTCTTTTGATAGAACCTGCTTGTTTGGTCATTATGGCTATTTTTTTTATTGAAGCGATATTAGCACACTCTGCTTTTCCTGATAACTTCACAAGTATATCATTCGTTATATTAAATCCTGCCCGCTACGCTAGTAATGAGACCGCTGGAATGTGAAAGCTTTTCATGTCTTGTGAGCGGTCAATTCAATATGGAGAAGACAACAATTGATGCTCATGCGCATTATTGGCCGGATAACTACGTCGACCATCTCAAGACAAGCGGGAGCGCGGACACCAATATTGCAAAGAAGATGGGAGCTGGCAATAGCGAAACGGAACTCAAGAAGCGCCTCAAGATGATGCCGGTGTTCAATACCAGCTACTTTCTGCAACCCCACAAGCGCCACAATTGGGAAGTGCAAAAGAAGCCCATACCTTAGCATAAGAAATAAACGATGACTATACCAAACTCATCAAACAATATACTGATCGCTTCCTCGCGTACGGAGCAGTCCTATTACGGTATATCGATGAGGCGATCCAAGAAGGTAAACACACCATTCAAGAGCTAGGCTTTCTCGGTATCGCTGTCAATACCCTCATTTAAAACAAATACTCCATTGCGAGTGAGCGATTCTTCCCATTCTTTGAAGCAATGGATCACCTAGGTGCAGCCATTTATATCCACCCCATTGGTCAAGGAACCCAGAGCGCATTAGTGAATGACTATGACCTGGAGTGGGTGGTGGGTGCACCGATTTAGGATATGCTGATTACCTTCCAACTCCTCAAAATGGAAATTCCATAGCGCTTCCCTCATCTCAAATTCCATATTGCCCATCTCGGAGGTGGCATTAGCTTCCAGATGCAGCGAATCCAGGACAACTATGAGGACTGGGACGCCTTCAACACGAGTCCAATCGATACCCTCAAGGAAAAATTCTGGTTCGATGCCGCAAACTTCTCTACTTTTGCCTTGGAGACAGCGCCCAGATCTTTGGAGCCGAGCGCTTAATGATGGGGAGCGATTTTCCGTACTTCCAGGACGAGAAATACACACGCGCCGCTAGCTACATCACAGATACTAACCTGTCTTCAGCGGAGATCGCTGGCATTCTCCATGAAAATGTCAAGCCCCTGCATCCTCATGCACATTTTGATGAATAGCTCCCTTTGATATGTGTTGGGGCATTGTGCATTGTTGAGACATTTGATATGTGTTGGCACAGTGCTCATAGCTGAGACATTTTGATGTGTATTTGAGGCATAGCACACCGCTGAGACATTTCAATGAGAGGTACTTTCCCCTTTTTAACTAAATACGATAAAACAAAAACGCCTCTCTCCACATATGATTAGTGGTGAGAGAAGCGTTTTGCTACCTTCAGTGTTATTTAGCATCGTCTATAAGCTTGTTTATAGGGAGAAAAGTGCCCCCCTTAATAAATGCGCTCATGGGGAGAAGTGCACCTGTAAGGAGAAGCACACCACCTTTAACAGCATCATAGAGAAAGGCTCCTCCTCTTGGTACATCAGTGGTACATCAAAATTTACCATTCAGCATATATCGCTACTATCCCAGATAACTCAGCATCGATCACTGCTATCCCAGACAATAAAAAACAGAGCAAGTAGATACGCACCTTCACATTATGTTGGCGAACCACATGGTATCTACTCGCTCTGCTTTCTTCTATATAAATGGTCCGGGACAGAATTGAACTGCCGACACCGTGAGCTTCAATCACGTGCTCTACCAACTGAGCTACCAGACCGTTATGATGCTAATTGATAAATAAAATATTGCGGAGGTAGGATTCGAACCTACGACCTCCGGGTTATGAGCCCGACGAGCTGCCAACTGCTCTACTCCGCGATAATAGTAAAAAGAACGCCCTTTATCAAGAACGTTCTCATATGACCCGTACGGGATTTGAACCCGTGTTACCGCCGTGAAAGGGCGGTGTCTTAACCACTTGACCAACGGGTCTAAATGGGAACGGAGAATGAGGGATTCGAACCCTCGCACGGTGAAATACCGTCTAACGATTTAGCAAACCGTCCTCTTCAGCCTCTTGAGTAATTCTCCAAATGGGCCTGAGTGGACTCGAACCACCGACCTCCCGCTTATCAGGCGGACGCTCTAACCAACTGAGCTACAGGCCCAAAATATAACAAAAGCGGGTGACGAGAATCGAACTCGCGACAACAGCTTGGAAGGCTGTGGTTTTACCACTAAACTACACCCGCAAAAATAACGGTCCCGACGAGATTTGAACTCGCGATCTCCTCCGTGACAGGGAGGCATGTTAACCCCTACACCACGGGACCATCTATTGCGGAGGTAGGATTCGAACCTACGACCTCCGGGTTATGAGCCCGACGAGCTGCCAACTGCTCTACTCCGCGATAATACAATTAATATACCACATATTCTTCATCGATAACAAGTATTTAATGAAAAACTTAGGCAAAGGAGGATAAGGGATTCGAACCCTTGCGCGGTTTGACCCGCCTGACGGTTTTCAAGACCGTTCCCTTCAGCCGGACTTGGGTAATCCTCCAGGTTGTCCGAAATGGACCTTGTAGGACTCGAACCTACGACCGGACGGTTATGAGCCGTCTGCTCTAACCAACTGAGCTAAAGGTCCAAATCAATATAGCGGCGAAGGGGATCGAACCCATGACCTCCCGGGTATGAACCGGACGCTCTAGCCAGCTGAGCTACACCGCCATCTGGTAATAACACCTATTATTAGCATCATTAAATCGGGAAAACAGGATTCGAACCTGCGACCCCTTGGTCCCAAACCAAGTGCTCTACCAAGCTGAGCTATTTCCCGTCCGATGCGCCTAGCAGGATTCGAACCTGCAACCGCCTGATTCGTAGTCAGGTACTCTATCCAGTTGAGCCATAGGCGCAAAGCATAAAATAATGCCGAGGACCGGAGTCGAACCGGTACGGTGTTTAACCACCGCGGGATTTTAAGTCCCGTGCGTCTGCCAATTCCGCCACCCCGGCATTATGATAAATTACACCATCTAATCATAAGATGGTTAAGCGGAAGACGGGATTCGAACCCGCGACCCCCACCTTGGCAAGGTGATGTTCTACCACTGAACTACTTCCGCATATATGCCGGCTAAAGGACTTGAACCCTCGACCCTCTGATTACAAATCAGATGCTCTACCAACTGAGCTAAGCCGGCGGCTGTATGTCTGGCGGCAATCGATGCGGGTGAAGGGACTTGAACCCCCACGCCTTGCGGCGCCAGATCCTAAATCTGGTGCGTCTGCCGATTCCGCCACACCCGCAAGCAATGACTCGCGGGAGGCTCGAACTCCCGACCCTCTGATTAAAAGTCAGATGCTCTACCGACTGAGCTAGCGAGTCATAAGAAATGGAGGATGAGGGGCTCGAACCCCCGACATCCTGCTTGTAAGGCAGACGCTCTCCCAGCTGAGCTAATCCTCCATAGTATTGCACGGCAACGTCCTAGTCTCGCAGAGGGAAACCCTCAACTACATTCGGCGC
>JAUMZE010000004.1 GCA_030528285.1 Aerococcus sp.
AGCGCCGAATGTAGTTGAGGGTTTCCCTCTGCGAGACTAGGACGTTGCCGTGCAAACTGAAAAAGAGTCGAGTAGAAATGCTCGGCTCTTTTTGTATGTTTGCTTTCTGGATAATCAGACGTCCCTGAAATAATAGGACATTAAATGGGCATTGTATCAGTATAGACCTTCACTGGTCTTTGCCTGTATTTCTTTATGCATGGCGTTTTACACCTTACCGATTTTCTCACCCAAAGAGATATTTGAAATTTGTGTTAACCCAAAAAGCTTAGAGTTTTTTGGGGAGGATCAATTATGATTGATTCCTTTACTTCAACTTACCGTAGAGACAGAGATTGTAAGTATGCTTATCCTTTGTAATTGCATTCTTCATCAGTCCTTCAAGGGTAAAATCATTCTTCTCTAGGACACGACGGGAAGGCATATTAGGTTCATAAACCAGTCCTGTGATACGAATAATCGCTAATTTCTCAAAGGCGATAGCACAGATCTGTCGTGTAGCTTCTGTCATAATGCCTCTGGAACTGACATCTGGTATGAGATAGTAGCCAATTTCGGCATCGTGGTGGCGCACATCCCCCTTCTGTTCAACAGAAATGTTGCCGACGATTGCATTATCCACGATGATTTTCCGATAAATAGCAGTTTTTCCCTCCCGCTCCAGAACCTGGTTGAGCCACCAATCAGCATCTGCTAGGGTATACGGATTCGGGACACGGTTGGATAAATAGGTGCGATCGATTTGGTTGCAGATTTGAGCGAGGCGGGCTCTATCGTTCGACTTCCATTGTTCTAATTCGATATTCATCGAAATGCCTCCTTTAGTTTTCTTTGCATAATAGCAGATAATCACCTGCTTGCCAATCGCAAATCCAATAAAATGTCGGCTAAAAGGAGCGAGCGTGAAGAAAAGTGCGATCACAAGGAAAATAAAAGTACAATGAATGCAGTGGGGACTCTCTAAAAGGCAGCGTGATCAAATGCATCGGGAAATTTCTAAATGGGCAGCCCTCGCCATGGAAAACAGTTGAATGAATTAATTATGAGTAATAGTCAATTTCTATCAGCTATGGGAAATAGTTGGATCGACCATAATTAATTATAAGTGATGATCTATTTCCATACGATCAATAACTGATTTATTGAAAAAGCGTCACAAATGATTGAGCTCTCCCGCTATGGTAGATGGGAAGATGATCATTTGAGACGCTTTTATCTTAGGCTTTGAAATCGAAGGGCTGGCCGACCTGTTGCGTGAGGGCTTTATCGTATGCGCGTTTGGCGACTGAAATATCCATTGCACCCGTGCCGACTATCGGAATGATGGTAAGCTGATCGGATTGCACATATTGAGC
Source organism: Aerococcus sp. (assembly GCA_030528285.1). GTDB lineage: Bacteria > Bacillota > Bacilli > Lactobacillales > Aerococcaceae > Aerococcus. Next base: position 1,356 of record JAUMZE010000004.1, read on the forward strand.
AGGAGTGAGGGCGAGTTCTCCGATAGTAGCCGTCAGATCATCCGCAGTGAATTGGCCCTGTTCGTGGAGTTGACTGAGGGCACCGCGATGTAACGCCTGCTCCACATGATCGGTAAAAATGGCATCTGCCTTAAGTAATAGGTCATCCTCAGCTTCCGGTCCAGAACCCATTGTAATAATCGTTTGTCCGGGCTGGAACCACTCCGCTTTGAGGATAGGGGATGTGGCAGCTGTTGCCGTGACCGTAAATTCCTCGTGGCTAGCGTCTTTTGGATGATCAGGATCTACAAGATGAATCGTGCCAGTCACTCTATCTTCTATTTTCTGCATGAGTTTCTTGGCATTCTCGAGATTTCTATTCCAGAGATAAAGGTCATCAATCTTAAAATAATCGCTCAGGGTAATGAGAGTTGTTTCTGCTTGGCGGCCTGCCCCATACAATCCCAGGGAAATATGGGAACGATCACAGGCGAGATAGTGGATGGTATTTGCGGTTTGAGAGCCCGTGCGCATATCCGTGATATAGGTGCCATCCATCACTGCTAAATAGTGTCCAAGATGTGGATCGAGGAGAATAATTAACCCCGTAATATAAGGGAGTCCAGCAGCTTTACGTTCACCAGCGATCCCAGCAACCCATTTGAGTCCGGCGACATCTTCAGTTCCCAAGTAAGCAGGCATGGCATTCACGAATCCGTCATATGCAGGCCACTCGTCATGTTGTCCGATGTCAAGAGTGACTTTGGTTGGATTCTTGATCTGATCGTTACCGTATCCCTTAAAGGTTTCGTCGACGGCTTGATTGATATCACTCACCGTCAGTAGCTGTTTAACCATGTCTTGGTCGAGTAGTAATGTTTGGTTTGGTTGTTGCGTCATAATATCCTCCTTTAAATATGAAAGTGATGGGGTAGTGAAAATGAAATGATAGAAGTAGAAGTTGCTATTAAAAAGTTGTAAAGTCAGGTATTCCCACTTAGAGTTGGCATTCTACCGTGGCAGTGGCGATTTCCTGGCGTAGTGAATGGGTGGCCCACTGTTGGTAATATCCCAGACTAGAGCAATAGAGCGTCGTATTATCTACGTATTTTTTCATTCGGTGATGAAGATGGCCCATGATGCTCGCGTGGATATCATAGGTTTGGTAGAGCGGATAGAGATCGCTCGTGGCGAGGTAGGCATTGTAAAAATCAAACCGGCGATCGGGCAGTGGTGGCACCATAGCAGGATGAGAGGGAATATGCGTCACGAGAATGATCTGACTCGAAGCGACGGATTCAAGGTCCATTCGTAACTCATCAGCGAACTGTTTAGAAATAGCCGGATCACTCTCTCCAAAGTCGAGGTGGCGTTTATCCTGCCACAGCGCTAATTTATATCGCCCGGTTGCTAAACGCTCCGGTGTGAACTGAGAACTCGCGTAGGCATAGTTGTACCAGCCCATGTGCCCAACCAATGCGTAATGATCACTAATAATAGCGGGGTGGTGAATCAGACAGTGTGGATCCTCAAGGTAGCGTTCAAAAATCGCCCAAGTATGCTTTGGTGTGGCATGGGCCTCCTCCCATAGATCGTGATTTCCAGGAACATAATAGATGGGGCAGACACTCTGCTGTTCTAGTTCACGGATAAAAGCAAGCGTCACTGTTTGTTGATTACTGATATCTCCCGCAATCACGAAATGGTCATAGTGGGCATGTTGGATCTGCTGGGTGAGGGCTGTGAGGTAGTCCTTTGGGGTGTAGTGACGGTTCAAATCAATATGCAGATCAGCAATTGCACCGAGACGCATCGCATTCGCTCCTAACTAGGGTAATAATGGTTATAGAATCATTATACGGATGTTTCCCATAAAAAGCAGGGATAACCCCTTGAACGCTTTCATTTTATAAAAAAACAAGCGGTCATTAAAGGTCGCTTGCTTTTGGATGGCTATGTTGGTCTAGATCAACCTTACAATGATTGGTTGTATCGATCTAAATCAGTACGATTCTGAGTGACTGTCTCGAACTGCCCCCCTACTCTGAGTACTATCTTAATCTGGACAATCCTACAATGATTGGCTGAGTCCTGCGTGGATTTTTTCGAGATTCCAATGCATCATGCCGTAATAGGTATCTACTTGGAAGTCGGTTTTTTCGTCCTTATCCTTATCATCGTCATTGATAATGCCCACCGAGTCTGTGTAGATTTCGGCATAGATTGGGCGGTTGACTTCCTGGCTGACCTTCTCCATGGTGCGGTGGTCAACGGAACTCTCCACGAAGAGTACCGGTACCTCTGAGGATTTGATTTTATCTGTGATGGCTTTCATTTGATCTGGGGTTCCTTGCTTCTCAGTATTGATTTCCCAGATATAGGCATTCTCTAATCCATATGCACGACTGAAGTATTTAAAGGCTCCTTCACTCGCAATCAGGAGGCGTTTCGATTCCGGAATATCTTGGAAGGCATCCTGATATTTATTATGCAGGGTGGTGAGTTTTTCAATATAACTCTTAGCGTTCTTCTCGTAGTCATTGGCGTGATCAGGGTCTTTTTCTTTCAAGACAGTGGTCATTTCTTCCACATATTTAATCCCGTTTTGGATATTGAGCCAGGCATGCGGGTCCTGCTGCCCCTGTTGTCCTTCGCTCTCCAGATAAATCGGAGTGACATTTTTAGAGACCGCATAGAAGTCCTGATTCTCCTTCTTCTGGGCTTGTTCCATCATCTTCTCGAACCAACTGTTGGCGGTTTCCAGATTGAGCGCGTTGTAGAAAATCACGTCTGCATCCGTGGCATGTTTCACATCTTCGGGAACGACCTGCCATTCATGCGGATCCTGTCCAGCTGGAACGATGCTGTAGACAGCGCCATGATCACCCACCACATTTTCTACCATATCCTTCAAAATGGTGTTCGTCACAACAATATTCATTTTATCTTTCGCATTTTGTTGTTGGGTGTCACTGGAGGACGTTTGGGCCGTTTTCTCTTGATTACTTTTGGCGCACCCCGTCATCATCAGTAAGCATGCAAAAAAGAGTAACCAGAATTTCTTGTGTGAGTGTTTCATTTGTTGACCTTCTTTCTATCAAACTAAGAGTGTTGCCGATTATAAAAGAGGAGTCCTTTCTTTGGTGAAAAGACAAAGCTCAGGAAGAAAATCGCTCCCAGTGTCAAGACAATCGCGGCCCCCGATGCCAAATTATAAGTGTAGCTGAAGAAAATCCCAATGATGGATGCGACAACCCCAATGAGGATGGCCAGTCCAATCATGTTGACAAGGCGATTCGTCCAGAGAAAGGCAGTCGCAGCGGGCGTGATCAGCATCGCAATGACGAGCACCGTGCCCACAGTGGTGAGGGAGACGACTGATACCAGTGTCAACATCACGATCAAGGCATAATCAAAGAAGCGAACGTTCAATCCCGCCGCGCGCGCCATGGTTGGATCGAACAGGCTCAACGTTAATTCCTTAAAGAAGAGCACAATAAACAGAATCACTGCGCCACCGATAATGGCCGTCAGCAGAGTATCGCTGTTTCTGACCGCTAATAAATTACCAAAAAGAATATGATTGAGGTCCGTACTGCTCTTCGCAAAGGCAATCAAAATCACCCCTAAGGCGAAGAAGCCACTAAAGACAATGCCGATCGTGGAATCATGTTTCAGGCGACTATGGTCCTGGATGAAACCGATCGAAAAGGCTGCCAGCAAGCCGAACAAGGTCGCGCCGATGACATAATTAATCCCAAGTAAATAAGAAATAACAACACCTGGCAGTACCGCATGGGAAATCGCATCCCCCAATAGTGAAATTCCCCGCAAAATAATGAAGGGGCCAATCACGCCAGCAATGCTCCCAATCAAAACGGAGGTGATCAGGGCTATTTTTAGAAATTGGTACTGACTGATGCCTTGTATAAATTCTTGGATAGCGAGTAACAAGGTAAAACCCTCCTAACGATAGTCGAAATAACAGATACAAGGAAAATCAATCAAGATCGGAAAAATTCGTGTCATATGCCGCTTTGAGGGTGTGCTTGGTGAAAACTTGTTCCACTGCCCCAGATGCGACGAGTGATTTTCTGAGAACGACGAGATAATCGAAGTAATTGATCACCTTACTCAAGTCATGGTGCACAATCACGATGGTTTTTCCTTGATTACGCATGGCTTTGAGAAGATCCACGATGATTTGTTCACTGACCATATCGATCCCTACAAATGGTTCATCGAGGAAAATCCAGTCAGCATCTTGGGCAACCACACGAGCGATGAAGACACGCTGCAATTGGCCGCCGGAGAGTTCACCAATCTGTTTATCAGCGTACTCCTCCATCCCCACGCGCACTAAGGCATCATGAGTGGCTTGTTTTTCTTTAGCACCGGGGCGTTTGATCAGACCGAGTTTTGGGTACGTCCCCATCAATACGGTCTCAAACACACTCACCGGGAAATCTAAATCGAGAGAGGAGCGCTGTTCGACATAAGCAATCTCTTTTTGAACGGCAGTGAGCGCTTGACCCATAAAGTTGACTGTCCCCGTATGTTTCTTCAGATCAATGATGCTTTTGATGAGGGTCGATTTACCTGCGCCATTGGGACCAATGACGCCGATGATTTGGCCTTTTGGAAGGAGGGTAGTAATGTCTTTGAGAGCGGTTTTGCCCTGGTAACTAGCACTCACTGAAGAGAGTTGGATCCCCATTGTCATCTCAAAAACCTCGCTTTCTTTAAATAATGAAATATCTATGATTTGGGAAGCGATTCATTCTGGATAATGACCGTGACCGCTTGCCTGTTTTAGGCTAGCCTAAAAATGTTAAATTCATCATAACAAGTTTAAATGAAAGATTCAAGCCATAAATCCAGATATAATGGAGGCGATGATTCCATGCTCCATCCCCAAGTAATTGTTGGTATAATGAAGCCAACGCAAAAAATGGATACGTAGGAATGGAACAGATTGAAGGAGTGACGGATGTGGCACGCCACAAAAAAGAGTCAGAGGCCAGGTTGAAGAAAATTATTCAGGTGGTCATTGGAATTGCGATTGCTGGCGCGGTGGTGTTATTGGGTAATGATAATTTGGTCAAACCGATCACCCCGTCTCCGGATAGTGGCATCATGGCAGATAAGGATAAGGGATCGCATTTGTCGACGAGCGCGCAGTCGTCACTGAATAAGGCGAGTTCTGCGGTTGAGGAAGGACAGATTTATCGCTCTGTCACAGATGTCGCCGCTTATCTGCATCGCTATCACGAGCTGCCCCCTAATTACATTACAAAAGCCAAGGCCAAAGAAGCAGGGTGGCACGGCGGTGATCTGTGGTCTGTGACAGATAAGAAGACGATTGGTGGCGATCATTTTGGTAATTATGAAGCCACCTTACCGCCAGGAGATTATTATGAAGCAGATGTTAATTACTATGGGGGAAAACGGGGGGATGATCGCTTGGTTTACACCAAGAATGGCGATATCTATTACACAGAGGATCACTATGATACTTTCAAGAAATTGTATTGAACGTGAATGATGGAACAGAGGAAAAGGAGGCAGAGTCATGAATGCATCAATCAGAGTCATCAATGGAGAACAAATCCATACGAAGAGAGAGCTGCATGAGGCGCTGGTGGCTGTTCTCTCGCTACCTGCTTACTATGGCAAGAATCTAGACGCCCTCTATGATGTATTGACGACACTGGAGCCTGTGACATTAAGGGTCGTTCATGCAGCCGCTCTAACCACTCATTTAGATAACTATGCTTATGGATTCCAGCGCGTACTGAAGGATGCCCAACAAAAAAATCCCGCCTTTCAATATGAATGGAGGGAGGAATAAGTATGGCGAATGCGCATTATCTAATCATCCATTATGACCTGGTTGATCAAGGAAGTGAAGAAGAGGTGTTGGTGTTACGGGCGACATTGAATTTGATGAATGCGATTTTTCGTCCGGGACTGCTCCAATTAGGTACGTTTGAGCGCGACCGACAGCGAATGCAATTCATCTTCCAATCCTCAGCCCCCGCTTTTTTGTTGTTTCGCCTGTTTCAGATGGTGGCTACACCCTTCCATTTGACGGCAGGGATTGGCTATGGTGAGATGGGGGAGGATCAATCCGCTATCCCCTCAGGCAAAATGCACGCCCAGGAAGCATTGGAACAAACCCGCAAACATCGACAGGGGATTGTTTATAATGGAGGCTGGCAGGAGGACGCCTTAATCAATATGTGGTTGAATCTCTGGCAAGATCTCAAAATGGCCCAGTCCCCGATGCAACGTGCTCTCAGTTTCCCGTTCGAACGACACCTTCCACTCTATCTAGCAGATCAAATGACAGAAATCACGTGGCCAGACCGGGATTTGAATAAAATCGAACAGCTCAAACAAACCGTGGTGGCGGCCAACCCGTCATTGTCCTATCCCACATTGAACCATCTGATCCATAAACCGTCCAAGTGGGCAGATCTATTGAGCGTGGTTTCTAATGAAGGATTATTCATTGATCATTTTTTCAAAAAAGGGTATGCCACTGTGCTTGCGGAGATGACCCAAACGACGCACCAGAATATCGGCTATCATTTTACAGCAGGGAAATTTGCTAGAGAACGGAATCTCAGCGCAGCTATCGTGTGGCAACTGTTGCGTGAAGAGGCGGTTTTAGTTGACTGAGAGACAACGACGGAGAAGAATAATGAATCATTGTAAAAGGAGGCTTCTTTATGCCCTATCGTAGTGTCCTATCGAATCAAGAATTAAAGAAACAAACCATGAGCGCCATTAAAGGAAATCGTTGGCGGTTATTTTTTGGTTTGGCGTTACAGCTGATTTTAACAGCAGGATTATCCGGTGCTGTTATCTTCGTTATCACTCGCCTGCATTTATTGCCAGTGGAGTTATTGGCGACCTTACCAAGTCCACTTGCTTTTATGTTGAATTTTAGAGTCATGATGCCGATGTTGATTCAAGCAGTCAGTGCCCGCCTCAGTGGTCCCATGGCGCTCGGTGTCTTTGGAATGCTCTTTGTTCTCTACTTTATGTGGACGCACTGGTGGATTTACGGACTGAATCACAGTTTTTTGGAGATGGTTGATACTGGTAAATTCCGCTATCGGACAGTCTGGCGTTCCTTTACTCAGCGCCCAATCCGGCATTTTATAGCAGCCTTGATCGTGATGGTGATTAGTGCAATCTTATCGAGTATCTATCTGATGGCAATGACTGCGATCGGGGTATTCTTCTACATTACGATTCTCACCGTTCAGAGTCCGACAATTGCTCCGTGGCTCGGGATGGCGGTTGTGCTCCTCTATATCATTCTCGCTGTCCTACTACTACTATTGTTAATTTTACTCTTGAATTGGATTGGCTATGGGTTCCAGTTGTTCATGTACCCGAGTTACGATGCGAAGAAGACGGGGATGTTTCGTTCCTTCTCGATCAGTTGGCGACTCATGCGTGGCAACAAGTGGCAGCTTTTCCGCTTGGGATTGAGTTATCTCATCTGGCCATTTGTGGGGGCAGGCATTCTAGGTCTCCTCTATCTCCTATTCGGATTAATGGTGCCTATGGAATGGGCGCTTTATGTGAATATCGCGATTCCTGTTGTTTTAACGATTTGGTTCATCATGATGTTGGTGCGCTGGTCCGTGGCAAGAGCGGTATTCTATCGGGATCAAACCCAGCAATATGCGCGTCGGTTGAATGAGCAATATCCGAACTTCAACGCCACGCCGAAAGCAGGCCTCACCACCCGTTTCCATACGGAGCAGCATCCGCGCTTCACAGATGATACGCTCGCCATTGAACTGCCGCAGTTTGACGCACCTAAACGAGGCGAAGCGCCCGTGTCTACCGGATCGGTGCCAAGTGACTCAGATTCGACCAAGAAAAAATATCGCATCAAGGCAGGACAAGCACCTAAAGCCTCGAGTGTGAAACATTACCAAGTGATCAAAAAAGCGTCTGCCCCTGTTGTTTTACCAGATGGCGATCATCGCCCGAAAGAATCGGATCCAGGTTATCGTTTAGATGAAGACAATCTCGAAGAACCGATCGCAGCAGCGGATATCTTCAATGGACATGATACGAATGAAACAAAAGATAAATAATCAATAAAAAATCTCCTCGGATGGATTCAGAACGAATGAGCAAGCACTCGTCCTGAGCGACACCAGCGAGGAGATTTTTGTGATAGAGAGGGATGGATGATAGATAATGCTCAGCTTCAGCAGTGGTAAAAAAGTTAGTTATTTTTCTTTAGCTGATGAATCTAGTTTTTCATCATAGAGATAGGGATTATCCTTCTGTCCTTCCCAAGCCGTTTGATGGATGGCGAGGGCGACTTTACGTGGAATCCCGAGGGACTGGATTTCACTGACCTCAGCTTCACGGATCCGCTTTAACGATTTGAAATGGCGCATAACCTTTTGGCGGGTTTTCTTCCCGACACCATCAATCTGATCGAGCCTTGAGACAAAGGAATTTTTACTTCTGACCTGACGATGGAAGGTATTCGCCCAACGATCGACTTCAATCTGGATGCGTTGAACTAAGTGAAAGGCCTGACTCGCAGGATCGAGAGGGACTTCCTCTAGAGGGTCACCGGCGACGAGATGACTCGTGCGGTGTTTGTCGTCCTTGACCATCCCAATCACGGGCAGCCAATCGATGCCTAGTTCATTCTCTAGGACATCGCGGGCCGCATCGACCTCAATCGCGCCCCCATCCATGAAGATCGCATCTGGAAAGGCAGCCTTTTCACGCAGGAGTCGACTGTAGCGACGCCTGATGACTTCTTGCGTGGTGGCATATTCATTCGCGCCAGTGACGGTTTTAATCTTGTATTTGCGATATTTCTTCTTGTTTGGTTTGCCGTCTTCATAAACAACCATCCCTGAAACCGGGTCCGTCCCTTGAATGTTGGAGTGGTCAAAACTCTCGATTGTACCGAGATATGGGAGTTTTAGTGCATCTGAAAGTTCGACGACGGCCCCATGCGTTTTCTTCTCATTCATTTCCAGCAGACGGAAGCGTTGATCATGAGCAATCTGCGCATTTTTCTGGGCCATCTGGAGCATATGATGCTTGTCACCGCGCTTCGGTGTTTTGACAGAGATGTCGAGCGCCTGGGAGATGGTTTGATTATCGAGACCCGCTGGCACGAGCAGTTCTTTCGGTTTGGTGTGGTTCTGTTCCTGATAAAACTGCATGATGAAGCTAGTTAATTCTTCTTCTGGTTCATCGTAAATCGGGAAGAGAGCCGAATCACGCTTAATGATAGTGAACTGGCGCAGCATAAAGACTTGGATACTGATCCACCCCTGATCAACGTAGAATGCAAAGACATCGCGGTTGTTGTATTGTTTACTCATGATGTTCTGCGGTTCCACGGTCTGTTCGATGTAGTGGATATGATCGCGATATTGTGCGGCTCGCTCATACTGCAGATTCTCTGCGGCTTGTTGCATTTTCTGCTTGAGATCGGCCTTGATCGTTGCAACATCTCCGTTCAAAAAGCGGGTGATATTTGCGATCTGCTTTTGGTATTCTTCAACGGATACTTCATGATCGCAGCAGCCAATGCACTGCCCCAAATGGTAATAGAAGCAGGCGCGCGTTTCATTCTTCGCACATTTGCGCAACGGGTAGGTTTTCTGCAGGAGGTCGCGCGTGGCAGTGGCCGCATTGATGTTTGGGTATGGCCCAAAATATTTTCCCCCGTCATGTTTGACTTCGGAGGTAATAATCAGCTGCGGATCGCGTTCGTGCGTGATCTTCAAATATGGATACATCGTGCCATATTTCAATAAGATATTGAAACGAGGCTTGTACTTTTTGATGAGATTAATTTCGAGTAATAGGCATTCTTTGTTGGTGCGCGTGACAATAAATTCAAAGTCGGCAATTTCAGCGACCAACTGCGCCGTTTTTCCGGTGTGCGAGCTCTTGAAGTAAGAGCGGACACGGTTTTTGAGATTTTTGGCTTTACCAATATAGATGGTGTGCCCATTCTTGTCCTTCATGATGTAACAGCCCGGCAGATCCGGGAGCAGGGTGAGTTTGTTTTCAATGAGGGTATTCGCCACGAATGGAATGCCTCCTTTCTTATTTTCACATTGTTCCATTATAACCACTCTAAATTGAGAACGCACATGTTCTGCTTTATTGCGCTGCTGCCTCCCGTTGATGGATACTACTAACTATACAAAAAACTCTTCCAGGTATGAGGCGTTACCTAGAAGAGTCGATGATGAGGAAAAGATCAAACGATGACAATGTGTCAGGAGGGAGGGTATGATCTTTTCAGGAATAAAGGTAATTGATGACTCCTGTGGGTTGAAGCATCCAAGTGATCAGTTATCTTGGATGAAGGCGCTATCAATCACATTCCTAGGTCAAGCTTAAGCGCTAAAAAATAAACTTGCAACTAAAAACCATCGAAAATAATCGATATTTTTAAGGTGAAAGAAGCCAATGGTAAAGTCAAGATAAATTGTGGGTTGAAGTTGGGCGTTAGGGGTTCGATATGCTAAAATAACCATGAATATGATCGTTGTTGCGATCGTAAGGAGGATTCACATGAGTAAAGAGACACATTCGCCGTCTTTTCTATCCCATTTTACGCGCTTAGCGACAATGGCTATGGCGGTCGGCGGGTATTATTACTACCAGAATTACACATTAGGAACGACCGACTATTGGGTAGAGAGCCCGAAATATGCGGATGGGTTAGAAGGTATGACCATTGTGCAATTGGCGGATTTGAATTTCCCAAATCAAAAAGTACCCCTCGATAAAATCGTGAGTGCGACGGCGGAGGCTAATCCTGCCTTGATTGCTTTAACGGGGAATACGATTGCACCCGATGGTGTCTTTGATCATCAAGAACTCGTGCATATGATTAATCAGCTAGTAAATATTGCTCCGACCTTTGCGATTTATGGAACAAATGATATCCATAGTCCACTGGGGCGTCGCGCAGAACAGGTCATGACGGATGCGGGCGTTCATTTCTTGAATGATGAGGCGATCACCTATGAATTCCATGGAACACCGATCACTGTCATGGGGTTGATGGAAAAACAGAATAAGCGTTTCTTGATGAATGCCCCACTGGAGATGATCACCCTCACCAAAGAACAACAAGAGCAACCGAAAATCCTCTTGGCACATCATCCAGAAGCTTTCCGCAAATATCATTATGATCCAGTAAAATCCCCTGATCTCGTACTGGCGGGACATGCGATGGGTGGCGGGATTCGTCTGCCATTTGTTGGGCCACTCTACGCCGATCAACAGGGATACCAACCGGATTATACGGATGGGGTCTTTGGGTTGCCATCTGATCCATACCGCACCATGGTGGTTTCGCGCGGGATCGGCCGTCCAGCGAGTTATGTTCGGATCAACAATCGTCCCGAAGTCGTGGCAGTGCATTTGACGGCTTCCGTGCGTTCAACTTCGGATTCAATGGTTCAAGCTATTGAGGACGAAACGCGTGCGAATGGTGGTTGGATCCTGGATGAGGAATAACGTGCTTGAACAGGTACGACGAATCAGGATAAGGAAATGGAAACAAGGAAAGGAACAATTATGAGTCAGCGTTTTGCGGTCGTTTTGGCTGCGGGCAAGGGTACCCGCATGAAGTCAAAGGAATATAAAATATTACATGAAGTGGGGCACGTGCCGATGATTACGCGTGTGATCCGTACTGTCGCTAAAGCAGGATTTGATGAAGTTTACAGTGTCATCAGTCCTAAAGCAGAGAGCGTGAAGGAAGTAGTTAATAGCCAGTCCACCGTCTGCATTCAAGAAGAGCAATTAGGAACGGCGCATGCAGTGCAACAAGCAGCCTCTCATCTGGAAGGCAAACCGGGAACGACCCTCGTATTGTACGGAGATGGACCTCTGATTACGGTTGATACCCTCACATCCCTACTAGCAGATCATGAAGCATCCCACGCCAAAGCCACGGTACTCACCGCTTATGCTGAGAATCCATTTGCATATGGACGCATTATCCGGAATGCGGAGGGCTTTGTGGAAGCGATCGTAGAGGAACGCGATGCCACCCCAGAGCAACGCCAAATCCATGAAGTCAACACCGGTATTTATGTGTTTGATAATGAAGCCTTATTTGAATCCCTCAAACAAGTAGGAAATGACAATGACCAGGGCGAATATTACCTGCCCGACGTGATGGGAATCCTCCAGAGTGCTGGGGAGAAAATTTCTGCTTATCAAATGGATGATTTCTCAGAAGCGATGGGTGTGAATGACCGCAAAGATCTCGCATTAGCTAATAAAACTTTCTACAAACGCCAAGCCGACTACTGGATGACGCAGGGAGTCACCCTGCTAGATCCAGAGACCACCTACATTGATGGTGACGTGGTGATTGGCGCCGACACTGTGATTGAGGGCAATGTCCATCTCGAGGGGAAAACCATCATTGGCAAGGATTGCTTTATCGGTAGTCAATCGACCCTTGTGGACACCACGTTGGCGGATAAGGTGACGATTAAATCCTCCGTACTCGAATCCGCAACAGTTGGCTTTGGGAGCGATGTTGGTCCGATGTCTCATCTCAGACCAAAAGCTATCATCAAGGAGCATGTACATATCGGTAATTTCGTTGAAGTAAAGAATGCAACGATCGGCAATAACACTAAGGTGGGGCACCTCACCTATATTGGGGATGCTGATCTCGGAAGTGGGATCAATGTGAGCTGCGGGGTAATCTTCTCCAATTACGACGGCTACAAGAAGCATCGTTCTACGATTGGTGATCACTCCTTTATCGGGGCGAATGTCAATATCATCTCCCCTGTCGAAGTAGCAGACCATAGTTTCTTGGCAGCAGGTTCCACCATTACGAATGACGTACCGACGCGGGCAATGGGGATTGCGCGTGCTCGCCAAGTAAACAAAGAAGATTATTGGAACAAACTCGCGGTTTCCGATAATCCCGAGAATGAATAATGAGGCTTCACATAAAAAGATATAAATAACCAACAAATTGCTGTTTTGGTGCCTGATAGCTAGGTTGTCGGGGTGATTTATGTTAGTATGGATGAGCAGATGACGTAGGGTGATCGCCATGCTTGATCATGGCAGGTAGTAAGAGTTCATAGGAGGATCTATCGGAATGACTGCACACGACTATAAGATTTTTTCGTTAAATTCTAACGAGGGCTTAGCACAGAAGATTGCAGACTGTATCGGCAAACCACTAGGAAAGATTAATGTCTCCCATTTCAGTGATGGGGAAATCAGCATTAACATTGAAGAAAGTATCCGTGGATATAATGTTTTCATCATTCAATCCACCTCGTCGCCAGTCAATGACAACTTGATGGAGTTATTGATCATGATCGATGCTTGTCGTCGGGCGAGCGCACATCAGATCAATGTTGTGATTCCATATTTCGGTTATGCACGTCAAGATCGTAAAGCCAAACCACGTGAACCAATTTCTGCTAAATTAGTAGCATCCATGATCGAAAAAGCCGGTGCAACCCGCGTATTAGGGCTCGACCTCCACGCAGCACAGATTCAAGGCTTCTTCGATATTCCTGTGGACCACTTGTTAGGTGCACCTCTCTTAGCTACCCATTACTTGAACAATCCTGATTTTGAGGATAAAGATATCGTGGTTGTTTCCCCAGACCACGGCGGTGTGACGCGCGCACGTAAACTCGCAGAATTCCTGCATGCGCCAATCGCAATTATTGATAAACGACGCCCGAAAGCAAACGTGGCCGAAGTCATGAACATCATTGGGGACGTTAAAGACAAACATGCTGTGATTATCGATGATATGATCGATACGGCAGGGACGATCTGTGCCGCAGCAGATGCCCTCACCGAAGCAGGGGCTGCCTCTGTTACGGCTTGCTGTACCCACCCTGTTCTCTCAGGGCCAGCGATTGATCGTTTGGATGCATCGACCATCCGTGAAGTGGTTGTCACAGACTCCATCGAATTACCAGAAGAGAAGAAGATCGATAAAATTAAGATCCTCTCCGTTTCGGAATTAATCGGTGAAGCCATCGTTCGTATCCAAGCCAACCGTTCTGTGAGTCCATTATTCAGAGAACGCTTTGATGGTATGCACACAGAGGACTAATCGAGTCTTGATCTAAAATGATAGAGAGAGCCAGTGTCCACCTGACGTGAGATTGATTGGATCAGGTGGGGCGCTGGCTTTTTGTCTGCGTAGGGAGATTGGTGCGAAGGGAAAACTCAAAAACTTGCACCCTACACCCCCTTTCGCTACAATGGAAACACTTAAGTGGCATTGCCCAGAGTGAGGGGGCATGACCTCACGGAGGATCTGTACAGGCATCTCTGTACAGTTTTTTCGCATGGTGACAATGAATTTTAAACCTAAAGGAGTCATAACGATGAAGTTAGTTGTCGGATTAGGAAATCCAGGAAAACAATATGAAGGCACGCGCCACAACATGGGATTTATCGTCGTGGATGAGTGGGCGCACCAACATCACGAGCTATTCAATCGCCAAGCAATGAAGGGTGACTACCTGGAAACCCGTGTCAACAATGAGAAAGTGATTGTAGTGAAACCAACGACTTTCATGAATCTGTCCGGTGACTGCGTAGATAGCTTCATCCGTTATTATAAATTAGATATTAAAGATGTCCTCATTATTTATGATGACATGGATCTCGTCCCTGGTAAGCTGCGGTTGCGTCCCAAAGGCAGTGCGGGTGGCCATAATGGCATGAAAGATATTATCAAACGGGTCGGCACCACAGATATTCAACGGCTCAAAGTGGGGGTTGGCCATCCCGACAAGCATTCTGTTGTGAGTCACGTGCTCTCACGTTTCCCGAAAGAACTGCATCCTACCATGTTGGAGGCTACAGAACGGGCAGTTGCTGCCGTAGATGAGTGGCTCATGGAGACGACTTTCGAAAATGTGATGAATAAATACAATGGCTAAGTTTAATGATGCCAATTTTACGATGAATGGAGGGGGCAGCGCACGTGCAAGTCGATGATTTTTTTACAAAAGCAGATAGCGATGGCGATGTGAAAGACGCCATTGTCAATGGAAAACAGGTGCTCTTTCTCGGATTGGAGAGTGTGGCCAAGGCAAAAATGGCCGAGCAATTATTCTCACTATCCCAGGAAAAAAAGGTACTTGTCATTACAAATAATCTGCTGCAAGCGGAGCGCTACGTTACGGATTTAGAGACCTTCTTGCCTGAGACGCCGGTGAAATTATTTGCGACAGCGGAAAGTGTGGCCGCAGATTTGGCGATTTCCAGTCCCGAATCATTGGCGGAACGGATTGAAACCCTCGCCTGGCTCCTAGATGATGAGGAGAGTGGGATTGTCGTAGCCCCCGTCTTTGGACTGAAACATCGTCTGACCCCAGTCGCACTCTGGGAAGCGCTGGCCTTTCCAATTGAGATGGGGCAGGAATTGGCGCCTGATACGCTTACCAAGACGCTTGTTGCTCTGGGGTATGAGCGGGTAGATATGACGCTCCGTCCCGGTGAAATGAGTGTGCGTGGGGACATTATCGATGTTTATCCGTTGAATCATCCTCAACCGATTCGTGTCTCTCTTGCCTTTGATGAGGTGGATCGGATCAGCGAATATGATCCCGCCACGCAGAAGAGTACCACCGATCTGGAATCATTCTGTTATCTACCGGCCCGTGACCTATTAGCGCCAAGAGGGCAACTCCAGCGCCAATCACAGGTGTTGGAGCAAGCAGTGACGCCGTGGCTAGAGGCCGTTCAAGATCAAGAGGTAAAAATCGCGCTTCAAACTGTCCTGTCCGATGAAATCAGTCATTGGGAGGCAGGAGAAACAACGGAGCGGACGTATTACTTCAGTCAATATCTCTATCCCAAAACAACGACGCTCTTTGATTATCTAGGCGACTCGAGTGTGGTAGTGATTGATGATTTACCGCGCCTTCTCGAGATGGAAACAAATATTGAAGAGAGTGCCTCTCTCTACATGCAGAGCCAGGTGGAACAGGGCAAGTTACCGCAAACGGATGCGCTCTATACCAATTTTAATACGGCTCTCTCTCACTATGAGGGACGTAAATTCTATTTGGCGAAGTGGCAACGTGGGTATGGGAATCTCTCGTTTGATCATCTGCATCAGTTCCAGACGCGGACAATTACCCCCTTCTATGACCAGCAGGAAGCCCTCAAAGTCGAATTTGACGCCTGGCAGCGGATTGGCCGTCAGTTGGTCGTCTTTCTCTCGTCGCGCGATCAGATCAGGAAAATGCAGGAAATTCTCAGTGCGATTGATATTGGGAGCCAAGCAACGACCTTGGATCACTTAATTGAAGGGCAAGTGAATCTCGTCGAAGGGACTATCGCGAGCGGGGTGGAATGGGTGCGTGCCCATCTCGTCTTTATTTCGGAACAGGAGATTTTCCATAAACAGAGACCACGTCGGCGTCACTCGCAGCTCAATCTGTCCAATGCGGAACGGCTGATGAGTTACCAGGAATTGCAGCCGGGGGATTATGTTGTCCATGTGAACCACGGAATTGGGAAATTTATTGGTGTTGAAACCATCGCAGTCAATGGCAATCACAAAGACTATTTAACTATTGTGTTTGCGGATGATGCCTCGATTCATGTGCCGATTGACCAGATCGATCTCGTACAGAAATATGTTTCCGCAGAAGGGAAAGCCCCACGCCTGAATAAAATGGGTGGTACAGAATGGGCGAAAACCAAACAGCGTGTTCAGAACAAAATTGAGGATATCGCGGATGATTTGATTGATCTCTATGCAGAGCGCGAGGCGGAGGAAGGATATGCCTTTAGCCAGGACACAGAGGAACAAACCACCTTTGAGAATGATTTTCCATATGTGGAAACGGACGACCAATTGCGCTCCATCAAGGAAATTAAACAGGACATGGAGCAGTCCAAACCCATGGATCGTTTGTTGGTGGGAGATGTTGGCTTTGGGAAAACCGAAGTCGCTATGCGTGCTGCCTTCAAAGCAATGATGGACGGCAAACAAGTGGCTTTTCTCGTACCAACAACCATTCTCGCCGAACAGCACTATGAGACGTTAATGGCGCGATTTTCGAATTATCCATTTGAAATTTCGTTACTGAACCGGTTCAGAACGAACAAACAGCAGCAGGAAACGATCGCCGGATTAAAAGATGGCAGTATCCAACTCGTCATTGGAACACACCGCCTACTCTCAGCGGACGTATCTTTCCTCGATTTAGGGCTCGTGATTGTTGATGAGGAACAGCGCTTTGGGGTGAAAGCCAAGGAACGATTGAAAGAACTGAAGAAAACTGTCGATGTCCTCACACTCACTGCGACACCGATTCCTAGAACCTTGAATATGTCCATGCTCGGGGTGCGTGACCTCAGTGTGATTGAAACGCCCCCTGCCAACCGCTATCCTGTTCAGACCTACGTTATGGAGCAGAATTACGGGGCAATCAAGGATGCAGTAGAACGGGAGATGGCGCGTGGAGGTCAGACGTTCTATCTGTTTAATAATGTACAGCAGATCCAAGAGAAAGCAGCCGAATTAGAGGCTTTGATTCCTCATTGCAGTGTGGGGATTGCACATGGACAGATGACGGCTATTCAGTTGGAGGACGTCATGCAGGACTTTCTGGATGGCGAATACGATCTCTTAGTCACAACGACCATTATTGAAACCGGAGTCGACATGCCGAACGTCAACACCCTGATCGTGGAGAATGCCAATCGTATGGGTCTCTCCACCCTCTATCAGCTGCGGGGACGCGTTGGGCGCAGTAATCGTGTGGCCTACGCCTACTTCATGTATCGTCCGGAGCGCATGTTGAATGAAACCAGCGAGAAACGGTTACTCGCACTCCGAGATTTCACCGAATTGGGGAGTGGGTTCAAGATTGCGATGCGCGACCTCTCCATTCGCGGGGCAGGGAATCTGCTCGGATCTGAACAGCACGGTTTCGTGAATTCGGTGGGGTTCGATCTCTACACGCAGATGCTCAATGAAGCTGTCATGAAGAAACAAGGCAAGGCACCGGAGAAAACGAATGCACCTGCCGAAATTGAGTTGGGGATTGATGCTTACTTACCGTCCAGTTACATTACGGATGAAAACCAGAAAGTAGAAATCTACAAGCGGATCAATCAATTGCCCGATACCGATGCGATGTGGGATCTGGACGATGAACTCTTGGACCGCTTTGGGGAACCACCTGTTGAAGTACAATGGCTCCTCAACATTGGTGTTTTGAAATCGGTTGCCATGACAGCCAACGTCAAACGTATTTCCAGGAAAGGCCAGGGTATCGAGATTCGTTTCCACGCAGATAGCGATCAACAACAACTGACACCGGCGATTTTTGATGCCTTGGGTACATTGCCGTTCCGCTTACAGATGAAGGTGGATCATGATGAACTCGTAGCCCTCCTCACTGAACAGCAAGTGAAGGTAGATGTCTGGCTCGATCATCTCCTGCAATTTATGACCGCTCTCGCCAAGAATTACCACCCAAACACAATAGAATAGATCCAGACACCAAACCGGCGCCCTCACATTAACGAATAGTTGAAGAATAGACGTCACAAGCAGAAGGAGACGATAAGATGCGTTTAGATAAATTTTTGAAAGTCGCACGGATTATTAAACGGCGCCAAGTCGCTAAAGAAGTGGCAGATCAAGGACGGGTTCAAATCAATGGGCACGTGGCCAAATCAGGCGCCCAAGTGTCTGTTGGCGATGAGATTATGATTGAATTTGGTAACAAAATCTCGACCTTTAAAGTCACAGACATCAAGGAATCTACAAAAAAACAGGACGCGGAGCAGATGTTTAAACTCGTCCATGAAGAATTAAAACCTAAAGATGATCAAGGTCCTGAGTTTTTCGCGTAAGTAAACCAATAAATGATGGGGAGTACATATTGAAAAGCGGGGGCGTTTTCCGTACAATGAAGGCAGTAACATTTCAGAATGGAGAATCATGATGAAAAAAGACGCCCGCCAGTCACAACCACCTAAAATTCATCATTATCTGCCCGGAGAGCACCAGCACCGGAAGCGCAAAAAAGCCACCTCATCCGCACAACAGAAATTGCATGATTTACTGTTGGTGGTGCTCAGTGGGGCGTTTATTTTCAGTGCAGTGGCTTTCTTAGGGATTGCTATCTATACGCATTTTGAGACACAACAGGTAGCTAATGAGAAGCAATTAGCGGCGAGCGAACTTGAGAATGAACAGCAGCTATTGAAAAATCTACAGCAGCAAGCCGAGCGTTTGAAAGATAACGATTATATCATGAAGTTGGCACGCGGACGGTATTATCTCAGCAAGGACGGCGAAATTATTTTCAGCATTCCCGAGGATAATGATTCCAAGCAAGCCAAGGAATTAAATAAAGCCTATAAAAATGCGAGTGAGGAATCATCGCATAAAACCAATCAGGAGGATCAATAATATACATGAGTATTCAAGTGGGAGA
This sequence comes from Aerococcus sp., assembly GCA_030528285.1. Taxonomy (GTDB): domain Bacteria; phylum Bacillota; class Bacilli; order Lactobacillales; family Aerococcaceae; genus Aerococcus. The sequence goes on from JAUMZE010000004.1 coordinate 20,843, forward strand.
TAAAGTGACCGGTAAAGTCACAGGAATTACGAAGTTTGGTGCCTTTGTGGACATCAACGAATCAGAAAACGGCTTGGTGCATATTTCAGAGGTTGCTAACGATTATGTTAAAGATGTGCATGATTATGTCTCTGTGGGCGATGAAGTCACTGTGGTCGTCACTAACGTCGGGGATGACGGAAAGATTGCGCTCTCGATGAAGAAAGCCCAGCCAAAATCTGAAAAGCCGTCACGTCCAGCTCCGCGTTTCCAACCAAAACCACCACGTAACAACCATCCAAAACATGGTGGGGGCACGGACGATTTCGATGCGATGATGTCCAATTTCCTCAAGGATAGTGAAGACCGCTTGAGCTCATTGAAACGAAATACCGAAGCCAAACGTGGAGGTCGTGGAGGCCGTCGCGGTCGGTAACGACTTTTATTTGCTAAATCAGGAGAGGCCGAGTGATACTTGTGCCTCTTTTTTGGTTTAACAATGGGGAACCATATACAGGAGGATGATATGGAATTAAACCAGCTGAGTGATTATATCGATCAGTGGCTCACGGATTGGCAGATTGATCGCACCAAACCGCTCCTACTGGCAGTATCAGGTGGGGTGGATTCAATGGTCCTCCTCGCTAGTTGTATGACGTTACAGGAGAGAGGTCGCCTCAAGCTTCAAGTGATGCATATCAACCACCAATTGCGTCCAGATGCAGCCAAGGATCAACAACTGGTGATGGATTATTGCGAGGCGCATGATCTTGACCTCACTGTGCGGATTTGGCGCCACGAGAGCGAGCTGGATAATGTAGAGGCCCGGGCGCGTGATTTTCGTTACGGCAATTTTGCAGCCTACTTGAAGGAACAGGACCTCTCCTATGTCGTGATTGCCCACCACCAGCAGGACGTCGCTGAAACAACCCTGATGCGTCTGATTCAGGGGGCGAGTGTATCCGCAACAGCAGGCATCAAACCTGTCTCTCCTCTCTATTTAGCCCCCAAGAAAACAGTTTTACGACCACTTCTTAATTTCTCCAAGGAAGACCTCTATGATTGTGCAGAGCATTCCCGAATTCCGTACCGTGAGGATGAGACGAACCAGTCCTTAGACTACACGAGAAATCGTATGCGCCATTACTGGTTTCCCAAACTAGCGGGGGAGAATCCCAATGTCATCCAACATTTCGCTCAGTTTGCTGGGGAATTGAATGGACTTTTATCTTTTGCAGAAGCGGGGCTGAATCGAGCAGTAGAAACGATCCTGGACGAGGGGGAGGCGAGCTGGACGATTGATTTAGAACAGTGGAAGGTCCATTCCCCACAGGAGCGTCCGTTATTGTTGCGCCATCTATTGCGTAAGATTGATGCTACGTCCTTTGAGTCATTTGGCACACGGGGAATCCAGGCGCTCAGTACATTTTTGGCGGGAGAAACCGCGCAGGGCAGTTGGCAGCTCCCTCACGGCTATCAGGTGGTGAAGCTGTATGAACGTGCATTGATTCAAGTAGGCGAACCTATTCTTCCATCACATGAGGAGAATGAACTACCGGTACTAGGAACGACGCTACTTCCAGGAGGTGGGAGATTAGAGCGCAGGGTGGCACTCACCCCAGCCCCCAATAGTTACTGGCTCCCCGCTTCGATTCAGAACCAAGTGCTCTCTATTAGGAGGCGTCAGCCCGGAGATTATCTCCAGTTACAAACGGGCGACCACCAGAAACTCAGGCGGTATTTCATTAATGAGAAATTTCCCGCTGACTTACGAGAACGTGCTCTCCTGTTGGCGGCAGGGGAGTGGGTATTAGCCGTGATCGATCCAGAAACTTATGCTGTTTATTACTACTATCCACTGCCACAATATGAGGGGGCTTATTGGCAAATCACGCATGAAAACGGATGATTATGCTTTGTTAGGTCGGCTTTTACTGTTGAAACGAGCGAAAACAAAAAATATCGGAGCAATCGTGAAGTTTTTTGCCCAGAACGGGAGAAATGTATTATGATAGTAGCGTAGTGAGGAGTGCAATGTTATTTGGATTCTCACATGAATGATTTCTATCGCACGCTACCAGGCATTTGCCACTATCTGAAGAACCGAGCATCTTCATCATAAAAAAGAAAGCTGAGGAAGATATGAAGCCACAGAATGACTTAGTACCAGATAATCCAGACATCGAAAAAATCTTGACGAGTCGCGAAGAAATTCGGGAAGCGATCGAACGTTTAGGAGCGGAACTTACTGACTTCTACCAAGACAAAAATCCACTCGTTGTTGGTGTGTTGAAGGGCTCCCTCCTCTTCATGGCTGACCTCGTACGTGAAATGCATTGCCCATTAGAATTGGATTTCATGGATGTTTCGAGTTATGGGGACGAAATGGTGTCATCCGGAACGGTGAAAATCTTGAAAGACTTAGATACAAGTGTGAAGGGACGTCACGTATTATTCGTGGAAGACATTGTAGATACGGGACGCACGATGACTCGTTTAACCGAATTATTCGAGTATCGTGAAGCTGCCTCCGTTCATGTGGTGACCCTCTTGGATAAACCAGAACGCCGCGTGACTGACTTCAAACCAGACTGGATTGGTATCGAGATTCCAAATGAATTCGTGGTCGGCTACGGAATGGACTACAAAGAACAATATCGCGGGCTTCCTTACCTGGGAATTCTTAAACCTTCAACCATTTAATTGTATCAATGACCAAACAGAGCGATAGATCTACGCGTGATGTCCTTTGAGGAGGCGATGAGCGGGTCTATCGCTTTTTTATAAGCTTAAGAAAAAATAAAAGTCAAAAAAGGGCAAGCCTTCCCTCGTGACCCTGCCCCCAACTATGTTATAATTCCTCTTATGAACACAAAATGCGTTCAAGAGCGATCAAACATACACTTCACCAATGATCGAAGCGTAGCAGAAACATATTCAGCGTCCCGTAGACTGTGAATAGATGATGGGACTGAGAGTATATTAATAGTATGATCATCTGCTGTGGTGAGATGATGAGTGAAGCAAGGGTTTCTTTAATGAGAAGGGCAGCAATCAGACAACATGAGTTTTTCCAGACGCACGACAATGTGAAGCGCTCGTTTGAGACGGATCACCCTCATGTTGAGACTGAAATTAACTATAGAATGGAGCAAGCGAATGCAGAGAAGAAATAGGCCAAATGGTTCGAGCAATTTCTTACGCAGTTTCCTGCTTTGGGTTCTGGTCTTCCTTTCCTTACTAGGGATTGTTAACTTCTTCAGTGGGAATAAGCAAGATCAAGGACAAGTACTTACACAATCGGAATTAATCCAGCAACTCGAAAATGGAAAGATTGAAGAACTTAAAGTCCAACCAAAATCAGGTGCGTATGAAGTTACAGGAACCTACCGCAGTGATGCGAAGGAAAACCAAAATAGTACGCAGAACAAAGGATTTACGATTTTCGATAATTCTCGCTCCGGCCAAAGCACCAACTTCCGGACGCACATCCTGCCTAATGATGGGACGCTTACTAAATTGTCTGAGGCAGCCCAACAATCGGATACGAAACTGGATGCCCTAGAAGAGGATCAAACCGGTGTCTGGGTGAGTCTTCTTTTCAGTGCAGTGCCATTGTTGATGTTCGTGTTCCTGATGTATATGATGTACAGTCAGATGCAGGGACGCGGTGGCAACAACCCAATGCAGATTGGAAAGTCACGGGTCAAAGACAGCTCCAAAGAATCTAAGGTTCGTTTCTCGGATGTGGCTGGGGCTGACGAGGAGAAACAGGAACTCGTGGAAGTGGTGGACTTCTTGAAAAACCCATCCAAATATCACGATCTCGGTGCCCGCATTCCAAAGGGGATTCTCTTAGAGGGACCTCCAGGAACTGGTAAGACCTTGCTCGCCAAAGCCGTTGCCGGTGAAGCGGGCGTGCCATTCTTCTCCATGAGTGGGTCTGAGTTCGTGGAAATGTTCGTCGGTGTTGGGGCGAGCCGTGTGCGTGATTTGTTCGATACGGCGAAGAAACAAGCACCAGCGATTATCTTTATTGATGAAATTGATGCGGTCGGACGTAAACGTGGCGCTGCAATGGGTGGTGGCCATGACGAACGTGAACAGACCTTGAACCAGTTGTTGGTGGAATTGGACGGGTTTAATGACAAGGATAATGTCATTGTCATTGCCGCTACGAACCGTTCGGATGTCCTCGATGAAGCATTGCTACGTCCTGGGCGTTTTGACCGTCAGATTTTGGTAGGTCGTCCGGATGTGAAGGGCCGTGAAGCGATCCTGAAAGTTCATGCCCGCAACAAACATTTGGCGGACAGCGTGGATCTGAAAGTGGTCGCACAACAGACGCCAGGATTTACGGGGGCAGAATTAGAGAATGTCCTCAATGAAGCGGCATTAGTAGCTGCACGGTTAGACAAGAAATTGATTGAAATGGTCGATGTTGACGAAGCCCAAGATCGTGTGATTGCCGGCCCAGCGAAACCGGATAAACAGGTCAGTGAGCATGAACGCCGCGTGACTGCCTTCCACGAAGCAGGCCACTCGATCTGCGGATTGGTCCTCAGTGAAGCACGGGTCGTTCACAAGGTAACAATTGTGCCACGTGGTAAAGCAGGTGGTTACAACATCATGTTGCCAAAAGAAGATCAAAACATGTACTCCAAGCAAGAACTCCACGAACAAATTGTGGGTCTCTTGGGTGGACGTGCTGCTGAAGAAGTTTTCTTCGATACACCAACGACGGGTGCTTCGAATGACTTCGAACAAGCGACCGCCATTGCCCGCAGCATGATTACGGAATACGGGATGAGTGAAGAGCTCGGACCGATCAGTTATGAGGGCAGTCACGGCATGCGTGGGGCCAATCCATATGAGCAGAAGAGTTACTCTGCACAAACAGCTGGTAAAATTGATGAAGTCTTGCGGCATGATATGGAAGCATCCCTGGAAGAAGCCCGCCAGATTGTGCGTGATCACAAAGACCAGGTGATTGCGATTGCGGAAGCCTTGTTAGAACACGAAACCCTGAATGCGAAGGAAATTCAAAGTCTGTATACAACCGGTCATCTGCCAGAGGGTGAGGAGGAACGTTCCGCTTCTGAAGATGAACCAATGACCTATGAAGAATCCAAGCAACGGATGCAGGAACAAACCCGCAAACGTCAGGAAGAAGCACAGGCGAATAAGGACGAATCCACCGCAGATAATACTGCAACTACTGATGACACGGTGGGTACCATGGGAACAAATACCACCGATAGTCACGGGTCATCTACATCTGATGACACGGCGGATGACGACTCAGAAGAATAATCAATCATTGAACTGGATGCCTCCTCAGTGGGCGTCCAGTTTTTTGTTGCCCAAGAGTCATCGGGGTGTATGCTAGAGGTAGCATAAACGGATCTTAGACACGTTAAAGGGGAGTGCCACCATGGAATTCGTGGATTTATATGATGAAAAGGGCAATTGGAAGCAAAGTGATCATCCGCGGTATGCACCGATTCCACAAGGGCTCTATCACAAGGTTGTGAGTGTCCTCGTGCAGCATGAGAGTGGGTTATTCTTAGCCATGCAGCGTTCCTATGAAAAGGGCGTCACAGGGGGCTATTTTGAAGTAACAGCGAGTGGAGCCGTTCAAGCGGGCGAAACAGAAGAAGAAGGGATACGCCGTGAACTCGAGGAAGAGACCGGGCTCACTCCAACGCAGTGGCAGTTACTGACGCATTTTGTGGTATTAGAGGGGCAAACCCTCTATTATCTCTACTATGCCGTGACGAATGCGCCCTTTGATGCTGTCAAACTCCAGGCACATGAAACCATTGATTATCGCTGGGTGACAGTATCACAGTTACAGACCATGGCTGAACAGAATCAAGTGATCGGCGCCGGGGCTGAGTGGATTTTGTTGCAGCTGCCGTTTCAAAAAGATCAGTAACAAGAAAAAGCGACACGAATCAACTCGTGCAGGAAAATAGCAGGGAAGATCCATGTCGCTTTTTGATAACTAAGGGTTGAGATGATCAGGACTGGCCATGAAACGTAGCCCTTTTGGATAGAAATTTTTAATGAGATTCTGTGTTTGCTTACCAAAACCCACGGGCATGGCGTGATAGGTGAGGAGAAGCCACCCCGCATTTCCAGGGTGAGCAATGGCGTCCCCATGCACATATTGGATCCACTCCTCGTCGCTGAGGGCAACAGTCGGCCACTCCGCAGTGTCCTTAATCGACATTGCCCAGGCAAAATTTGGTTCAAAGCGTCCTTTCTTGAATGTTCCAAGGTCCAGCCCCCAACGTTTGACGCGCAATTTTTGAGCTGTTTCGGGGAGATCAGTAGGGATTGCCCAGAGTTCTTGCTTGATGACGTGATATTGAAGGGTTGGATCCATAGCGAGGAGCGCTGGGAAGGGTTTGAGTAGTGCAAGTTGTTCAGACGTTGGTTTTGTCGCACGGAACGGCCGTCTTTTTGTGGAATACTGGGCAACGGTTGGCGCGATCAGGCGTGCCATAAAGTGCCCTTCACCGGGACTGCGATGAGGCCACAAGCGGATCGTCTCCTCTAAATGATCCACCGTTCCCCATTCACTGCGTCCATGGCTGTGAGGAATCTTAGCTAGATCGATTCTATCAATCTGAAAATCGTTTTCTTGAACCAGATAGGACACGATCATTTCGTCCTCTTCCGGCGCAAAGGTGCAGGTGGAATAGACCAGTCGTCCGCCCGGGTTCAGCATTTTGACGGCTTCTTGGAGGATCTCACGTTGGCGGGTTGCACACATCTCAGGCGTCTCAATCGTCCACTCATCTTGAGCGGTTGGATTCTTCCTAAACATGCCCTCTCCAGAACAGGGCGCGTCGACCACAATACAGTCGAAAAAGGCAGGGAAGATTCTTGCTAATTCCTCAGGGGCATGGTTCGTGACAACGGTGTGGGTGAGTCCCCAGCGTTCCACATTTTCACTGAGAATGCGCGCGCGTTTCGGGACAATTTCATTCGCTACGAGGAGTCCCTGATCACGCATGGCAGTTGCCAGTTGCGTCGTCTTTCCTCCGGGAGCTGCACAGAGATCGAGCACCCGTTCCCCTGGCTGTACTTGTGCAACCGTAGCTACGAGGGACGCGGACGGTTCCTGACTGTAGACGTAGCCTGCTTGGTGGAGAGGGGTATGTCCGTGGATGGAGCCCAAGTAGCCATTTGTAGCGTAAGGGCTGTTTGGGAAGTGATCCGTGATCCATTCATCACGGACGGTTTCGGCATTTGGCTTCAGTGGATTAAGCCGAAAGCCACTGGTTGAGTCCTGTTCGAGAGCGTGAAAGAATGCCTCGCTCTCACTGCCGAGGAGGGTTTGATATTTTTCAATAAAAGCAGGTGGTAATGGCATGACAGCCTCCTTTTGAACTGATACATTTTTTAGCTTCATGATAAGCGTACACTGAAAAAGCAGTTCCGATCAAGAACTGCTTTCTTTATATCAATGAATGCTGAATTAAAATTAGAAGTTTGCTTCGTCTGGATTGTGGTCGCGGCTCATGCCTTCCAATTGATCAAGTGTCTCAATATCTTCGGCTGCTAAGGAGAAGTCAAAGATTTGAGCGTTGGATTCGATATGTTCACGGGAGCGCGAACGACCGAGTGGCACAAAGCCGTGTTCAATTGACCAGCGCAAGGCCACTTGAGCAACTGTCTTTCCATATTTCTCAGCCATGTCAATGACTACTGGATTCTTGAAGATTTCACCGGAACCGAGAGGACTGTAGGCTTCTAGAATCATGTCATGGGCACGGGAGGCTGCTACAATATCGTCCTGAGTGAGTCCAGGGGTCAATTTAATCTGGTTCACAACCGGCATCACTGTCGCGGTCTTTAATAGGGCGTCAATGTGATTCTTTCTGAAATTAGAAATCCCGATCGAACGTGCTTGCCCCTTGTGATAGGTCTCTTCCATCGCACGCCATACAGCCGCATTCCGTTCCTCAAATCCGGGATTTTCGCGGAATTTTGCTGGATTTGGCCAGTGGATCAACAGTAAATCAACATAATCAGTTTGCAGACGGTTCAGTGAGTCCTCAATCGATTGCAGGGCGTCTTCATAGGTTCCCTTATCATTCCAAATCTTCGTCGTTAAGAAAATCTCTTCGCGTTCAATTCCAGATTCCGCTATGGCTTTCCCAACACTGGCTTCATTCTTGTAGGCTTGAGCCGTATCAATGTGGCGTAATCCTGCGTCCAGTGCGTAACGAACCGCATTGTAAGCTTCGTCGCCATCTTTGAGTTCCCACGTCCCGAAGCCAAGTTTCGGGATCGTGTGGCCATTTGCGAGCGTGTATACTTCAGTCATAATGACTACCTCCTTTGTCGTTGAGTTCATTATACAGGGAATCATAAAGAATAACAGTAAAGTGAATGGATTCCCCATTTCCTATAGAAATGAATTATGGTTGAGTGAACCAGGTGGAATGGATGGCACTCTGCAGCCGTTTGATGATGATCCCACTCAGGATATATTTTATTAGATCACCGAAGCAGAAGGGCACCAACCCCATCAATAGGAGTGGTATCATACCGGGAAAACTGCCGGTTGTATAGTAGAGGTAACCAGCTAGATACAGGAGGCCGAGACTGTAGGTGATGAGATAATGTACCGCAGCAGCGAGTACAAATCGTCCCCACTGCCAGGGTGTACGTTTATGGAGGAGAGTGCTAAAGATCGGAGCAGACACCAAAAAGGACAGGGCAAAACCAAAGCTAGGGGTTAACAGGGCATTCATTCCGCCACTAAATCCCGCAAAGACCGGCAACCCGATCAAGCCAATCAAAAGATAGCTGAGCATGATAATAAAGGTTTCGATTGGGGAGAGGATCCCTCCAATCACCACCACTGCCAATGTCTGGAGGGTGATTGGGACTGGTTGAATGGGGATCACCAACTGGCTGGCGATGATCAGCAGGGTGAGGGATAGCGCGAGACGCGTAATTTTTGCTGTGGACATAGTGAACTCCTTTAACAATGAATGATGCTACTTTCATTGTATCTGATCGAGCGTTTCTTCGGGTGTCTTTTTTGTGTGCAGGAGGGGAATGGATCCATTCAGAAGTGGAGGCTTAAGCACTGTCTAACCAAAACTTAACTAATTGTTAGTGAGCTCTTTCTGTTACTTGGAATGAAAGTCAGGTATAATAGAAGTAGTTTCAAGCTAAAGGAGGAAACCATCATGGCAGAAAAATTTGATCAACTAAAAGGTAAAGCCAAAGAAGCAGCAGGTAAAGTCACTGGCGACAAGAAGACCGAAACGGAAGGTAAAGCAGAAAACTTAGGTGGAAAAATCAAGGAAGCAGTAAACGACTTGAAGGATTCCGCAGAAGGTGCCATTGAAGGGGTTAAAGAAAGCCTCTCTAAGGACAAAGACGAAGAAAACAAATAATTGAGGTGCTTGACGCCAACGAAAAACCCCTTTCCACGAATGATTCATGGAGAGGGGGTTTTTGTGTGGTATTAATTAGATGGTAGCAATCCGCTGTTTGGAATAAATGGACCGGTTGGCGTTGGCGATAAAACTCACCATCACCACCAAGAAATAATAAGGTAGATAATCATAGCCGAAGAGTTCGCCACCAATCATAATCGGTGCGAGTAAGGTGTTGGTCCCACTCGCAAAGACCGCGCAGTAACCAAGACTCGCCACAAAGGGAAGCGGGAGCTGGAGAATGGGAGCGATCCATGCGCCTAATGATGCCCCAATCGCAAAGAGCGGGGTTACCTCGCCTCCGATGAAACCGGCGCCCACACAGATTGCGGTAATAACCAACTTCAATAACCAATCATAAGGATAGATATGTCCCCCTGTGAGTGCTGCCACAATGAGATTACCGCCTGTGCCTGCGTATCGCCCATCGTGCAGGAGGAAGATCACCACCATCATCAAGCATGAGACTACTACAATCCGTTTCACTGGATCAGGAAAATGTTCCTCTGTGTAGTGATGGCAATAAGCGAGAAGCTGGCTGAACAGGAAACCGACGAAACCAAAGATCAATCCCAATAGCACCAACTCCCAAAAGAGACGATGTGTGAGTGTGATCGATAAGTGGAGCGGAAATGCCTGTTTGAAGACACCAAACACTGTTGCCACCTGGTTTGCTGTATAAGCGGCAATGAAGCTGTTTAACAGCGCCTCATATGGGAGATGACTGACCACGATTAATTCCAATGCAAAGAAGGTTGCTGCAATCGGTGTTCCAAATAAGCCCCCGAATCCAGCTGCAATCCCCGTTAAGAGGAAAATCCGGTGTGCTTTGAGGGAGGGGAGCAGGTGCCCAAATTGGTATGACACCGCCGCCCCAATCTGAACAGCCACCCCTTCACGACCGGCACTTCCGCCAAACAGATGCGTGATCCAAGTTCCCACCATCATAAACGGAACCATGCGCTTAGGAATATGACTCTTATCCTCAATTTCAACGTCAAAGATCAACCCCATGCCTTGTGTGGCTTCCTTTCCATACTTTTGGAAGACAATCGTAAAAAGACCGGTCACAACCGGTAATAAGAAGAACAGCCAATGATAATAATGTAAACGAATAGCTGTGACATAGAGTAATCCCTTAGCAAAAATAACCTCGAGTCCACCGACCAGAGCGCCGATCACCAAACTCAATCCGACATTCACTAATAAACGCCTGATACGACCAGTTGCTGGTCTAAACATTTTCAAAAGCCCCCTTAATCATCCCGATTATAGCACAGCCACGCGATTCTTCGGAGAAGGGCAAACGGTTACATCAAAATAGATGTCATTTTTCTTGGAAATATGACAGTAAGATGGCAAAGGAGCGAGATTTTCTTGATTTCAACGGGGAAAAGCAGGAAAAAGGTCGTGAAAGATTACATTTATGTTACAAAATATCATCGTTATTTTTACATGATTGTACCTTAAAAGATTATTTAACATTTATTTAGCTTCGCTTAAAGGCCGTGATTGCGCCTCTTCCTGTTATTTTTGCTGGTTATTGCTTTTTAGGAATGAAAAAAGATCACCATCGATGCTTGAAAGAGCACGGATCTGAAATAATTTGTAATCTAATCGTTACCCAAACCTTTAGAAATCCTTATATAATAGTCCTAGACAAATTTTCGGGGGGTAAAGTAATTATCATGAAGCGATCAGTGAAAACAATGGTCGGGGCGTCTCTAGCAGCGACAGCAGCCATTGCAGCATTCCAGAGTGAAGGAATGGCTAAAGCCGAGACCTATACAATTAAATTTGGCGATACCTTATCAGAGTTAGCCGAACAATTTGATACTACCATTGCCCAATTACGCGACGATAATCAAATCGAAAACATTGATTTGATCTACGCTGGTGACACCTTAGAAATCAACGCCGCTAAACCAGCTCAAGTAGAAGAAACAAAAACGGCGGATGAGAACAACATGTACACGGTGGTTGCCGGCGATACGCTCAGTAAGATTGCTCAAGCCTTCCAAACCACAGTTAACCAATTACGTAACTGGAACAACCTTTCCGGTGATTTAATCCTCGTTGGCCAACAATTGAAAGTGGCAGCGGACGCTCAAGCTGAACCAGTTGCCAACAATGTCAACGTCGAAGCAGAAGCACCTGCCAAAGTAGAAAAAGTAGAAACAGAACAGGTAGAAGCAGAACAAACCGCTCCTGTTCAAGCAAAAGTAACGGACTACACCGTTCAACCAGGCGATACCTTGAGTGGGATTGCTGCTCAATTTGGTCTCACCGTTGACCAATTACAAACGCTCAACGATTTAACGAGTGACTTCATTTACAGTGGTCAATCCTTAAGCGTTGACGCTGATCAATTAGCAGCCAAAGAACAAGCGAAGGCTCAAGCGGAAGCAGCCGCCAAAGCGCAGGCTGAAAAAGAGGCACAAGAACAAGCAGCTCAAGCAGAAGCAGCAGCCAAAGCGCAGGCTGAAAGGGAAGCTCAAGAACAAGCAGCTAAACAACAAGCTATTGAACAAGCTCAACAACAGGCTCAGCAACAACAAGCGCAAAAACCAGCAACACCAGTGGTCAACAACAATCAAACTCAAGTATCTGGTAGCGTCTTAGACATTGCAGCTTCTTATTTGGGAACTCCTTATGTATGGGGTGGATCCACACCAAATGGATTTGACTGCTCTGGTTTCGTTCAATATGTTTACGCTCAAGCAGGCCGTCAATTGAGCCGCACTACTCAAACCCAAGAATATGAAGGTACCCAAATTTCCGTTTCAAACGCAAAACCAGGGGACTTACTCTTCTGGGGTAGCTACGGCAATGCTTACCACGTAGCCATCTATGTCGGAAACGGCCAATACATTCATGCACCACAACCAGGTGAGAGTGTTTCTTACGGGACGATCAGTCAATACTTCATGCCATCATTCGCAGTCAGCATGTAGTTATTATTCATTTTTTAGATATCAAACGGGATCAGAGATTATGGCTCTGATCCTTTTTTCGTCTAATGAATGGTTGCGCGTACGTTCCTACCGTTGTTAACGTGGATGAATACACAAGCAGGCTCATTTAATGTAGAATAGGCATGATGAACGATTCATAACGAAAATATAACGGCAATGAGGGGTTGTCGTTATCCTTGTGATGAATCTGTAACGAAAAGAGCAAAAGTAAAATAACAAATAGGAGCGCTAGAAGATGAGAAAGATTTTAGTTGTTGATGATGATAAACCAATTTCGGATATCATTATTTTTAGTTTAGAGAAGGAAGATTATGAGACAGCAACCGCATTTGATGGCGACGAGGCGTTGAGTGTGTTCGCTGAGTATCAACCGGATCTGGTTCTCCTCGACGTGATGCTTCCGAAACGCGATGGCTTAGAAGTTTGTCGGGAAATCAGAAAGACCAGCCAAGTGCCGATCATTATGCTGACAGCCAAGGGTGAAGAAATCGATAAAGTGCTGGGACTCGAGATGGGGGCGGACGATTATATGACGAAGCCGTTTTCTAACCGCGAATTATCCGCGCGGGTGAAAGCAAACCTCAGACGCTACGATTCCCAGTTGACCATGGCACAAGAGCAGCAGAATGTGGAACACAAGATTAATGTAGGGGATTTGGTTATTCATGAAGATGCCTACTATGTCACGAAGAACGGTGAAGAAGTGGACCTCACGCATCGTGAATATGAACTTCTACATTATCTCGCTCAGCATCTCGGCCACGTTATGACGCGTGAAGATCTGTTGCAGACAGTTTGGGGGTATGACTACTACGGTGATGTCCGCACGGTGGACGTAACAGTACGTCGTCTCCGTGAAAAAATCGAAGCGAACCCGAGCCACCCGACGCTATTGATGACGCGGCGAGGAGTTGGATACTTCCTCCAAGACGATAGCCAGGGGAATGAGTGATGAGGCAGAAGCGACAGAAAACCCAGATTGGCTTCTTTAACTCGGTGCATTTCAAATTACCGCTCGTCTTCATTTTGATGATGCTATTGACGTTGGAGTTTGTGGGGGCTTATTTCATCCGGCAGCTGGAAAGCGAAATGTTGGAGAGTTTCGATCGCCAGGTGTCGGATCAGCTCGTTTTTCTCGAGGATAGTGTGCGCCCACTCCTCCAATCTGACAACAAAGAGACCAATGATGAACGCATGACGCAACTGAATGGCACGTTGCGTCGTTTTGATATGAATAATGTCATTGAAGCACAGGTGCTGGATGAATCGGGGAGCCTCCTCGCTACCAGCAGTCCGACCAATCAGGGCAATATCGGGCAACATGCGACGGATACTGTGATTGAGCAGGCACTCTACTCCGGCACGCAGGTGAAGCGGGAAATTTATGACCCCAATCAAAATATCCGGTTGAAGAAATATGCGGTGCCGATGTTTTCGGAGCTGAATTCCGGGATTGTGAATGGCTTGATTGTGCTCACGGTGAACATTGAATCCGTCTATGATCAGGTGCAAAGTATCGTGGTGATCTTTATTACTAGCTCCTTGCTAGCGATGGTATTGACATTGACGTTGATATTCTTTGTCGCACGAGGCATTACTCGGCCCCTCCAGGAAGAAGCCGATCAGATTGAACAGATCGCAGAGGGAAATTATTCCGGGCAGGTACCAGTTTACAGTGAAGATGAAATTGGGCATCTCGCGCGTTCGATTAATTATCTATCTCGGCGTGTCAAGGAAGCCCAGGATTCTACTGAGTCTGAACGCCAGCGTCTCGATTCGGTGCTTCGGCATATGAGTGACGGTGTGATCGCCACCAATCGCAGAAACCGCGTCATGTTGATGAATGATCGTGCACTGGAATTAATCAATAAATCCGAAGAAGAAGTCATGGGCCGTTCGATTTTGGACGTGTTAAATCTCAAGGAAAAATATACCTTCCGCGATTTAATGAGCAGTGACGGGGAGGTATTGATGGATTTCGATACCGATGACGGCAATTATTCCGTGATCAAAGGGGAATTCTCCGTGATTCAACGCGATTCTGGTTTTGTGAGCGGGGTGGTGTGGGTCCTCACCGACGTCACCGAGCGCGAGAAGATCGAAGCAGAACAGCGCGAGTTCGTGTCTAACGTGTCTCATGAACTGAGGACCCCATTGACGAGCGTGAGCAGCTATACCGAAGCACTATTGGATGGGGCGTTGGATGATCCTAAGGTGTCTCACGAATTTCTCGATGTGATTCAGACTGAAACGCACCGCATGATTCGCATGATTAATGACCTGTTGAGTTTGTCACGCATGGATGATCATCGTGAAAAAATCAATCTCGAGCTGTTGGATTTCAATCAGCTCGTGAATCATATTTTAGATCGCTTTGATATGATTATTGATTCGGACGCCTATCGCAACGTATCCTTTGCATTGAAACGCGAATTGAATGAGGAGTCGTACTGGGTCGAGGTGGATCAGGACCGCATGACGCAGGTGATCGATAATATCCTGAACAACGCCCTGAAATATTCGCCAGATGGAGGCACAATCACGGTTCGCTTGATGTCCACGCATAATCAGTTAATCCTGAGCGTTCAGGACCAGGGACTTGGGATGTCTCAAAAGGATATCCCGAATGTGTTTGATCGTTTCTATCGCGTCGACAAAGCACGTTCTCGGGCACAAGGCGGAACGGGATTGGGACTCTCGATTGCCAAGGAAGTAGTCGAATTACACGGCGGCAGTATGTGGGTCAACAGTATTGAAAACAAAGGCTCGACCTTCTTTATTTCGTTGCCGTACGATGCATCATTGTGGGAGGATGATTGGGAAATATGAAAGCATTTTGGAATCGATTCATCCATTTAATCCTCGTCACAGTGGTCATTGTGAGTTTACTCTTCTCCTTGATGATTCTTCATCCCTCCTTACCGCTGATGGATCGCTTCATGCATGGAGAGGATGAGGTGAATAATGGGCCACGTGTGACCCAGCAGGAGAATAACGAGACGAATACGCCGACCCTGACAGAATCCACACGGCCAGAGGGTTTGGTCTACTACAGTGGTGGACAGTTCCGAGAATCCGGCACCAAAGCCCTCCTCAATGTCGTCATAGAAACGATTAGGCCCCTTTTGACCTCCGACAAAGAGGTCAAAGCAGAGAAGCAAAATGTCTCTACCTATCAAACGAACATCTTGAGTCAGGCCCCTTATGTGGAGTTGATTTTTCCAGATCAGATTGATTTAGCGATCTTCAAGCAGAGTGAGGATCAGGAGAATCACCACTTTAATCGTTTAGGATATGCCTTGGGAGATAAAATGCTCTACCTCATTAATGACGAAAAAAATGAGGTCTATACATTGCCATTGAATCAGGCTCTTGATCAAATGAAATCCACACTGGATAAATACAAGGAGGACTTTTATGCGGTGGAACAGGTCCTACTGCACAATCAGGTGGCCTATGTGTCTACAGAAGATCGAATGGTTCCGACGTTACGCTATATGATGGAACGCCAATCCAATAGTAAATTGTTGAATGCCCTCTTCCCTGAGTCAGAGGAAATCCACGACTACAGTGATACGCAGATGTCCCGGTATTTCGCAGGGGGATACAGTCTCTTGGTGAATAATAATGATTTCCAGAGTGAATATCGCGAGGAGTTCGGGGACAGTGAACAAATGCCCGATCTCGACGCTGGCTATAAATATCTCCAGCGTGTGCAACCGGAAAATGAGATGTGGCTATTGAGCGCATATAATTATGATCAAAAGAGCTGTACCTTCCGTCGTTACGTGAATGGACTGCCGGTGTTCGGGGATCATTTTGTTTCTCGAATTACCCTCACTAAACCAAAAGATAATATGATGGAAATCCAATTCTCAGCCTTGTCGATTCAAACGCCGGTGACTGATCTGGAAGTTCCGATGTATCTACCTGCTGGGAAAAGTGTCCTGGCTGCACTGAATGAGCAGGGCTATACGAATAACGATATTGAAGATCTGAAACTCGGTTATTATTGGCAGGCGAGCGATAAATCGAACCGCCTCATTGATCTAAAACCATGTTGGCTGGTGAAGTTAAAGGGTGAGTATTATGCGCTGAGTGCCTTGATCGATCTCAATCAGTATCCAGCGCTTCAGACCAAGAATGAAGACAATGAAACGATCGAATTGAATGTGATGAAGAATACACCACTGGAACAGGATGATAAGGACCTCACGCGAGCAAATATCGACAGCAAAGACGAGAGTGTCTCCGGTGATATGACAGCGGTCGGACCGTTGTTACTGAAAGGGACAACAAAAGAGGGGAGCGTGCATTATGGATTTTAGGAAAATTGAATATTTCCTGATTGCCGCTTTTTTGATGCTGGATCTCTTCTTACTCTATGTGTTCGTAGGAAAGAATACGACCTTACTCACTGCTTCACAGACACAAACAAATATTAATGTCATGGAGGAAATGCGTAATAAAAATATGACGCTGAATTTCCAAGTGAACAATGAAACGAAGCACCTGGCGATGATGGCTGCCAAGGTGGATACTATTAACGTGAATGAGGCAGATCAAAGTTTGATTGAACGGCCTCAGCTGGAGGACAATGATACGCGTCTGTTCGCTCAATTTGAGGAACCAGTGACCTTGAGCGATTTGAACAATCAGAAGGACCCCAAAGCCTTTAGTGACAACGACAAAAAGCAAATCAATCAGTTATTGAGCAGTGGTGCCATCATTCATGGGGCAGACTATCAACTCGCCTACTACGATTCATCGCAAGGTATTATTTACTGCAACCAAAAAATACCCAACCAACAGTCGCTCGGTATTCAGGATAGCAGTGCTCAGCTCCTCTTACATGTGAATAAGAACCAGCAAATTATTTCCTTTGAGCAGACCCATGTGAGTGATATCAAACCTCAGGGGGATGAACGTACGGTGATCAGCCAGCAGGAAGCGATTGAGAGTCTCTACCTCAGTAACCAAATTGCTAAGGATAGTACGCTCTACCAGGCGGAACCGAATTACCAGAGTACCCTGGTGGTAGATAATATCATTGTCTATCGTCCAATCTGGCAGGTCTCAATCGGCGGGAATGAACATGCACTCATGGTGGAATTTGTGGACGGGATCAATGGGAATGTCATTCAATCAAGTAGCATGAGTACCGACACAAGCCAGAATGCCACGAGTACGACGGATCAGAGCCAAAAACAAACATCCACAACGAAAACCGCTGTGCGTTGGAGCGATAACCAGCGCGCGGGAGTCCATTCACTCACTGAAAGGGGGAGGAGAGAATGATCAAGAAACGATATCAACTACTTTTGAGTGTGCTATTTGCTATCCTCGTCGGGAGCGGATTGTTCATACAGACGAGCCGTGCGGAGGAAACCATTCGCGATTATCAAGCAACCTATGTGGTGAATGATGATGGCAGTATGACATTGAAGGAACAATTCACCTATCCAGTGCACGATCTAATTGACCATATCGATCACCGCATTGGGGTGAATGATTCGAGTCAGTTAGAGCAACTCAACGTGAATATGCGCGCCTCGAATCAGTCCCAGGCCTTTCCCTTTGTGGAGGGAGATGCCAAGGATGTCGGTACTTATCACTTAGTAAAACAGGGGAACGATATTAATCTTACTCTCTATAATCAGATGTCTAAGGATAATGAAATCATTACGACCGAAGCAAAAATCAAGAATGCTTGGGTGAAATATGACACAAAGAACATCCTCGAGTTTCCCTTGCTACGCCTCCCACATGCCCTACAACAAGCACATGTGAAGATCCAACTGCCCGCGGACGTCAATCCAACAGATGTGCAATTAATGACGACTGGAATTAGCGAGATCGATTCGTGGTGGCAGGACAAACGCACCTTAGTCTTTGAAATTCCAAAAGCTGCGGCAACAGAATCAGTCAATCTTACTATGAGTGTTTCGAGTACCTTACTCGCCAATAATAAGAATGAGGGTCCTCAATCAAAAGGTCAGCAGATCATTCAGCGTATGAATGAGGAACAGGCAGCAGAAGCTCAGCGTGACCAGTGGAAACGCGTCTTCATGTGGGCGATTGTGGTTGTGGTGGGCGTAGTGATCGTGGGCTATTCCTTCCTATTACTTCGAAAGAAACAATCCTACAAAGATAACCAGCCAGCCTATACAGATGGACGATTGGATTATCCGCTGCATTCCCCCATCCTGTTAGCGCGATTACTCAAGATTCGTTTAACCCGGGAACAGGGATTGTGGCTTACGATCTTTCAGTTGGTGGCGAAGGGACAACTCTTGGTGCGCTGGCAACTGGATAAGGACGAGCAACTCGTGGATGCGTGGCTGACCGTTCGTGAAAGACAAGCGGATGATCCGATTGCACAATTAGTCCTCGACGCATTCGTGAGTCAGAAAGACGGTGTCGAGGTGTCCTATCAAGCATTTAAGTATCAAAATAAAACAGCGAAACGTGCCAGCCGTTTGTATCGCCAACTTCTGCGCCAGATGCGGCAGAGTGCGGATCAGATGATGACCAAGCGCCAGCTGATTGAGAAACGCCCAACGTTGATCTTTGGCATTGGCTGGTGGTTCTGTGTTATCGTGTTAAGCGTGGGCACACTCGGTTTGTTCCTGTTGATGACGATGGTGCATCAATCCTACTGGTTATTTTTGATCATGGCGCTCTACCTCATTTGGCTCTTAGTACTAAAACACCTCTCTCTCCCAATTTATAGTGGCGTGGGGTTGAGTACGAGTCAATATTGGCGGCAGTACCTCAACCAATTACCGAGTGGAACAAAACAGGATGCACCCGTATGGAATTGGAATATGGATTATCTCTACAGTTGGTTGATGAACAAAAACCAGCATCAGTATCAAAATATCAAACAGCACGGGCAGGCAGAACAGAATGCCTTTGTCCGTCAGATGAAACCGGTGAGATTGGTTCAACTGAAAAACTTTAAATAACGGAAGGAAGATTTGTGTTCATGGAAATGACAACGGAGAACGACTTTTCCATGCGTATTTCATTACTCGCTAGCGGGAGCTCGGGAAATGTGACTTACATTGAAACGCCGAAAAAGAAAATATTGATTGATGCCGGGTTGACCGGTAAAAAAATTGAACAACTCCTCGGCCAGGTCGATCGCGAAGCCAAGGACATCGACGCCATTTTTGTGACGCACGAACATACCGACCATATCAAGGGACTTGGCGTAATGGCGCGTCGTTACGGGATGAGTCTCTACGCCAATGAGGATACGTGGGATGCGATCGGTGAGAAATGCGGCAAGATCGCACCAGACCAGAAGCGTATCATGGAGCCAGGTGAAATGATCACATTGGGCGACTTGGATATTACGAGTTTTGGTGTGAGTCATGACGCTGCCAATGCCCAATTCTATGGTTTCCAAAAAGACAACAAGCAGTTTGCGATGATGACAGACCTCGGTTATGTGAGCGAACGCATGGAGGGCTTTCTGAAGAATTGTAATGCCTATCTGATGGAGGCCAACCATGACCCGGACATGCTTCGAATGGGAAAATATCCGTGGCATCTCAAACAGCGGATTTTCAGTGATACGGGCCACCTCTCCAATGAAGCGGCTGCAGAAGCCTTGGGAGCGATGATCGGGGACAAGACGTCCAGGGTTTATCTCGGTCATCTGTCCAAAGAAAATAATATGAAAGAAATCGCTCGCCAGACAGTGACCACGAGTTTGGAGGAGCAGGGATTAGGTGTCAATCACGATTTTATGATCTATGATACCGATCCTGACAAAGCCACCCCCCTGTTTACGTTATAGTCTGAGGGGCGCGTGCCTACCCGCAGAGAGCCAGAGGACTTTTACTGGTAGGCGCTTTTTATCTTTTGAGGAAATAAGGTCTAAATTTTCTGTTAAAAATGCGTGGAAATCGCCGATATCGCTCGTCTTTTGCCGACTTTAGGCTAGAATAAAGAAGTATATCAGGCAGGAATGTCTTAGGAGGAAAAACCATGGCAGATAATATGAATACCAATCAACCGAATGATCCTAAAGATTCTCAGTCTAATGACCAAGACCAGACGAACGAACAGCCAAAGAATGCGAATGAATCGACCCATGATCCAAAAATGACGCCAAACAAGAAGTCAACAAAGCCAGCGTGGGCCTCCGCTGTGATCGGTGGGCTAGTCGGAGCATTGCTCGTTGGAGGCGTGGGATATGGCATCCAGCACCAGGGCGGAGGGACGGTGTCTCGTTCTGAGGTGGAGAGTTTGCTCCAGAACAAAACAGCCGAAAGCAACAGCCAAAAAGCAAGCTCACAGAGTTCGACTAACGAGCAACAAGCGTCCTTGGATGTGACAACAGATGTATCGACCATCGTCAACAAGGTCAGTGGGGCTGTTGTCTCGGTGGAAAATCTCTCCCAAAATAATGATAAATATGACCTCTTTGGCTTTGCGAGCCCGAAGAACAACAGTGGGAGCAGCTCCTCTAACAGCAGTAACAGTGACTCGGACTACGAAACCTCTTCAGAAGGTAGCGGGGTGGTCTACAAGAAAGCGAATGGCAAGGCCTATATCGTCACGAACAATCACGTGGTTAGCGGCAGTGATGCATTAGAGATTATTACACCGAGTGGGAAACAAGTACGGGCAACCTTAGTGGGGAGTGACCCATGGACCGACCTCGCTGTAATGACCATCCCTGAAAAAGATGCAGAAGGGGTTATTGAATTAGGCAACAGCGATTCCCTCAAGGTAGGGGAGCCAGCGATTGCGATTGGGTCGCCACTCGGATCGGACTTTGCCTCGACTGTCACAACCGGGATTATCTCTGGGTTGAACCGCCAAGTGCCAACCGATATTGATGGAGATGGGCAATCAGACTGGACCGCCAATGCGATTCAAACCGATGCCGCCATCAACCCAGGAAACTCTGGGGGGGCGCTCGTGAATTCAGGGGGCCAATTAATTGGGATCAACTCCATGAAGATCTCTAATTCCCAAGTCGAAGGGATGGGCTTTGCTATTCCTGTGAATGAGGTCAAAGGAATTGTGACCCAGCTGGAAGAAAATGGTCGTGTGATTCGTCCGGAACTCGGAATCTCCATGATGAGCCTCTATCAATTACCACTCGATCAACAAGAGAGTGTCTTGAAATTACCATCCAGTGTGGAAGAAGGGGTCATCATAACGGACGTGAAATCGAACACTCCAGCATCCGACGCCGGCTTGAAGGAATATGACGTGATTACCAAGGTGAATGACACCGATATTAAGGATGCCGTTCAACTGCGTCAAGTCCTCTACAGCCAGAAGAGCGATGCGAAAGTGAAGATTACTTACTACCGTGACGGCAAGAAAGCAACGGTCGATGTTCAACTGAAAGCAATGGATAATACAGTGGACAACAAAACGACGAAAAATAACTAAGGGACACTCCCTGTAAATCGAACGCTGAGTCGCAGTGTGGCTCGGCGTTTTTTGCTGTAAAGAGGGAGAGTTGTTCACAGCTGTGGATCATTCCCTGTGCGTAAGAGATTGTGAAATTGGGGATAGAATCAATGTAAGCGCTGAAAGGTCGAGGCGTATGCTATTCACAGTTGTGGACAGTATTGTTGATAACCTGTTAAAAACTGCGGATAACTTCCCATAAACAGATTGTAATGGGCAAAAGCTTGTTATTATCCCATTGATCATCCACAACTGTGCATATACCTGTGGATAAAGTTTGTGAAATACGTTAAACTAAATAACAGCCGAGGAGGTTGAACATGAAAGTTAGATTGATTACAGTTGGCAAACTGAAAGAGAAATACTTGAAGCAGGGGATTGCCGAATATAAAAAGCGACTCCAACGCTATACAAAATGGGAAATGATCGAAGTGGCGGATGAACCGACACCTGAGCAAGCGAGTGAAAAAGAAGAAGCCCAGATTAAAGTCATCGAAGGTAAGCGGATCCTGAGCCATATTAAACCGGATGATTTCGTCTTTGTACTGGCGATTAACGGTGACCTGATGACCTCAGAGACGTTCGCGCATACGATTGAACAGGCAACCATCCATGGCAAGAGTACGATTGATTTTGTGATTGGTGGGTCGCTTGGGACCAGCCCTGCAGTGGATCAGCGTGCCGATCAGTTGGTGAGTTTCGGACATATGACCTTTCCCCACCAATTAATGCGCCTCATTATGAGTGAACAAATCTACCGCGCCTTTCGCATTATGAACCACGAACCGTACCATAAATAGCCAAAACAAAAGACTGGTCGAAAGCAGAGCCCCCAAGCCACGCGTTGATGCATGGTAGGGGATGCTTTTAAGATCAGTCTTTTTTGAGAGCTATCATTTACAGCGAGAGGTCTTTAGCAAACCGTTATTTGAAGATGTTGATGATGGACTGTACCGTGTCTTTCACAAATTGGACAATGCGGTCCCACAGACTCATGATTTCTGATTTCTTATCTTCATCGAGGTTGTCCCACGTTTCTTTGGCTTTGTCGGCGATGTCTTTACCGGTTTCGCGAATCTTGTCACCGAGATTGTTCAGCGCTTGTTTCTGATCGTTCGTTAATTCGAGCTTACTGAAGCGCTGCATGAGCTGGTTTAATTGATTCAGGTTGTCCTGGGAGAGAATCCCATTCAAGTCATAGTTATTGATGACATTGTTGATAATGACTTGGATCTGATTATGATCGATGCTGCCGCCATTATTGTCCTTGTAGTCCTGGATTTGTTCCTTGATATCTGCAATTGCTGCATTGAGCGACTCATCGGAATAACCGTCTTTGTCCTTGTTGTCCTTAGTGATTTGAGCGGCTGTATCCAATTCATCCTGAGCGACACTGACTGCTTCTGAGTTCAACGTCTTGCCGGATTTCTGGAAAGCCTTGTAGACCCCAGCGAGCGCGCCAGATCCGTCCACGGCAACGGCAGAGGCTACCTTGATATCGACGTTCGTAGCACCTGCTGTGATCGCTGCATTTTCATACTGTAGCTGTGTGATGGCGGTAATGGTGTTAGGTGTTTTGATTTCGACGGTTACACCACCGTTGTTATTAACAGGTGTGATGTAGGTCGATGAATAGACCTGATAGTAATTGTAATTGTCGTGAAGCAGATCATTCATCTCATTAATGGCCACCGGAATTTCGGTCGTGCCATTCTTGACACCGAGTAACTGCTTCGTTTGATTGAATTGATCCGTCGTTAAACTCTCACCATACGTGAACATCGGCTGAATGCTATCCGCCTTCGCTTCTGGTGCGAAAAAGCTGACGACAAATAATAGCGCCGCGACCCCCCAGATCCATTTTGGGTAACGGTGCAGTCTTTGATTTTTCATAGTTTTTCCTCCTAAATGAATCCGTTTCATGTGCTTCTAGTATACCATGTTCCCACGTACGAGAGATTATGAAACGATTAATATCCACTAAAGATAGACTTAAGGATGCTGATAAAGTCCTCTATCTACAAAAAACGGACAGTCTGGAACTCGCCAGCCTGCCCGTTCACTGTCACTCACGTCTATTTGTAATCGACGTCTGCGTTGTAGTCATTTGCGGCATTCCACAAGAGATATTCGTGGACGCCATTATCAGATAAGGCGTTAATCTGTGCTTGAATCGCCTCGGCATCATAGTTCATGTACATCCCGCTTCCGAGATATTCGGCAGTGAAGGATTGCAGCCACGGACGAGATTTCTTCGTTTCGTCCTCGCCGATTTCTTTCAAATTGGCCTTCTCCACTTGGATGTAGTTATTGACGACGCCATATGGTTCTTTGTCCGGGGCTGGATAACCGAAGTCACCAGATTGCCAGTGCGATGGATAGATCATCCCGGAGATATGGTCGACTTGTTTAGCCATCATTTCATAGTTCTGGCCAATCCCTGGAGCGCTCTTGGTTGTCGTGACATAGCCGAAGAGATCCGCGGAGACATCTACGCCATATTCGCGGAGTTCCTTGTTCGCATAGCTGAGGAAGTCTGCGATCGCATGTTGCCGTGCCTCCACGCTATCCTTTCCATATTTGGCGTAATCTCCCATATCATAATTCAGAGAGTCTGCAAAGGTCTCGAAGCCTTCTGGGAAACGCACATAGTCGAATTGAATATCCTTGAACCCCAATTGCGCAGCACCCTTTGCGATATCCACGAGATACTTCCAGGCATCTTTGTTGAATGGATTGAGGAAGCTCTGTCCCCCTGCATCTTTCCATACTTGGTTGTTGCTGTCGCGGAAACTCCATTCCGGATGTTCTTCTGTGATGGTATTGTCCTTGAATGTCGTAATCCGGGCAATCGGATAAATGTTGCTCTTCGCTAGACGCTGGA
Organism: Aerococcus sp.; assembly: GCA_030528285.1. Classification (GTDB taxonomy): domain Bacteria; phylum Bacillota; class Bacilli; order Lactobacillales; family Aerococcaceae; genus Aerococcus. The sequence goes on from JAUMZE010000004.1 coordinate 45,589, forward strand.
TCAAGTTTTTCCCGTCGAAGGTCTGATCGACATTCTTCTGGATGAGGTCATTATTGATTTCAAGCGGGGTCGCAATGGATCCCCAGTCACTTTTCACATCGATCGCGACACTATTGAGGCCGGTATCCTCTACCAGCTTGAGATTTTTCTCGAGGAGATTCTTCTGACCCATGCCATAAGCGGAGAGGTAGATGCCCTTCACACCATCACTTGGATAGGGGATATTGACGTCACTTTGGCGGTAATATTTCTTGGGTTTGTCGGTTGGGAGCGTGAGGAAGCCATCGTTATTCACCTTGATGGCGTCATTAGGCATGTCGCGTAGGGCTTGCTGGTTGGCAGTGGGGCCGCCCACCCCCAATGAACCAAAGAGACTCGGGACTTTCCAAGCGAGGAAGACAGTCACTAGTGCAAAGACAATCACGCTCCCCACAATGACCATCCAGAGTGGGCGCGGGGCTTTCTGGTGGCGAGATTTTTGAGCTTTAAATTTAGGCATCCTTACCCTCCTCTTTCATGATGGCTTCACTGAGATTCTGCAACTTACCCTCTACTTTTTTCAATTGGTCTTGGGCTTTTTGATGGGTCTGGTTAATTTCGGCCATCTGGTCCTCAAAATCCGCTGTGGATGCTTTGTCGCCGGCAATCAGCTGATAGTAGGCAGTTTCTTGTTTTAATACCTGTTCATACTCGGTTAAATAGCCCTCAATCGTTTTTAGCGTGTCACGAGAGGTGGAGTGGAAAGTGGAATCCTTGGTTTTCTTCTGCTCGGTTTCGTCGTGGAGTTGGCTGAGATCTTCTTTCGCTTTGGCGTGGGCGTCTTGCCGCTTCTTGAGATTCTTTTGAACGCGCGATTTCTGATCGGTCATATTACTGAGATCTTCGGTGTCTTTCAGATCGGCTTCGAAATCTTTCTGGAGACTCGCTTCATTCACTTGGATATAATTAATTTGTTGAGTCATGTCCTTCATTTGATGGGTCATACTCTGATCGTTGGCTGAACAGGCAGCGAGGAACAAAACACTCACTCCCATCAGCAGCAGTTGGCGTTTCTTCATGATAAAACTCCTCTCTTCTTATCATCCTCGTTAACTATAACGAATGCAGAACCATTAGTAAAGGCGGGCCCACTAATTCCCTCGTGAAATTTCAGGATAATGAAAAAAGAAGGAAAAGGTTGCTACTTCCTTAAGAAGGTCGAAAGTGAGAGGTCTGTTCATAGCTGTTAGACGGGAGAATTGCTATAATGGCTCTAAACAGTAAATCATAGAGGTGAACAAACCATGATGTATCCATTTCTTTTCTTTGATCGAACTTATATTTTAATCTTAATCGGTGTGGTCATTTCTGGGATTGCGTCTTGGAATGTGAAGCGTACATTCGAGACGTATGATCGTTATGAAAACCAACGCGGACTGACGGGAACGGATGTCGCTGAACGCTTACTCCACGCAGCGGGCATTTACAATGTGCGTGTGGAACGTGTGAGCGGCGATTTGAGCGATTACTACGATCCCACCAACAAGGTACTGCGTTTATCTGATGCAACAGCGAACTCCTCGTCAATTGCAGCACTTGGGGTAGCGGCGCACGAATGCGGGCACGCGATTCAGGATCAACAGAACTACTTCTTCTTGAAATTCCGAAACAGCATTGTGCCGGTCGTGAATCTAGGCACCAATGCGTCGTGGATGATCTTGATTCTCGGTGTCATTATGGGACACGACCAGACCTTGATCGATTTGGGAATTATCCTATTTTCACTTGGATTCATCTTCCAGGTGTTAACGCTGCCTGTTGAGATCAATGCATCGCGCCGTGCGATTCACATTCTAGATGAGGAACAGTTGCTCACTGCAGACGAACTGCCGTATGCGAAAACCGTCCTCAAAGCTGCTGCGATGACCTATGTGGCTGCTGTTTTTGCGAGTCTGTTGTCTCTGCTGCGGGTGGTACTCCTCTTCGGTGGCAATCGCCACGACAATTAAATGAGTCATTATAAAAATAATGGTTAAAAAATTCCTCCCGACTCTCGCCTTTAGAAGAGAGTTGGGAGGAATTTTGTTTTGTTAAGGAGGATTAGTAAGTTTTGAGGTAGTGGTCAATTTCCCACTTGGTCACTTGCATTTTGTAATCTTTGAACTCGATGGCTTTGGCCGTGATGAAGTTCGTGGAGATGTGTTTTCCTAAGGCATCCATGATTACCTGGTCATGTTTGAGTTCATGCACGGCTTCACCGAGGCTGCGTGGCAATTGATCAATGTTGGAGTTATTGATGGCTTCGGAGGACATTCCGTAGATATTCTCATCCACAGCTGATGGGGCATCTAATTCATTGGTAATCCCATCAATCGCGGCACCGATGCAGGCAGCCATCACGAGATATGGGTTCGCGGATGGATCCACGGAGCGCAACTCAATGCGGGTGGAGTTCCCACGTGAGGATGGAATACGTACGAGTGGAGAACGGTTATGAGAGGACCATGCGATATAAACTGGCGCTTCATAACCTGGCACCAAACGCTTGTAGGAGTTCACGAGTGGGTTCCCAACTGCGGTAATTGCTTTGGCGTGCTTCATAATCCCTGCGATAAATTGGTAGGTGAGAGCGGAGAGGCCATCTTTCGCTTCTGGATCGTACATCGCATTCCCTTTGTCGTTGAAGAGAGACATGTTGCAGTGCATCCCAGAACCGGAGATACCGTAGATCGGTTTTGGCATGAAGGTTGCGTGCAAGTTGTAACGGCGCGCAATGGTCTTCACCACTAACTTGAACAATTGGATTTTGTCGCAGGCTTCCACAACAGAGGCATATTTGAAGTCAATTTCCTGCTGACCATCTGCCACTTCATGGTGAGACGCTTCAATTTCAAAGCCCATCTCTTCCAAGGTAATCACCGCTTCACGACGCACATTCTCGCTCAAATCGATCGGTGCGAGGTCGAAGTAACCACCGTGATCGTTCAATTTTGTGGTTGGTTCACCATTTTCATCGAGTTTGAGGAGGAAGAACTCCGCTTCGGCACCGAGGTTGAAATTGGAGAAGTTGAGATCGCCCAATTTTCTCACCATGCGTTTCAAGTTACCGCGTGGATCCCCTTCGAATGGTTGACCATCTGGCATGTAGATGTCACAGATCAACATCGCAATGGAACGGTTATCGCTCGCCGTCCATGGGAAGATCGTCCAAGTATCGAGATCCGGAACCAGATACATATCGGATTCTTCGATGCGGACGAATCCTTCAATAGAGGAGCCATCGAACATCATTTTGTTGCTGAGTACCTTGTCTAGTTGGCTGATCGGCACTTCCACGTTCTTGAGCGTTCCATTCACATCGCTAAAGGCTAAGCGCAGAAAATGGACATTTTTATCTTCGGCTTCATGGCGAATATCATCAGCAGTAAAATGCTTCATAATTTAATCTCCCATCATTGATACAGTCTTTTTATCAGTTATTAACGATATAAAACAATCAATAAGTCGTCACTCATCGCTTGTTGTAATAAAATGTAACACAAAACTACGATGAGTGCACGATAAAATTATTTACACAAGATTTTTTTAATATTTTAGGGAGGGATGAAGAGGAAATAGGAGAAGATTAAGATCAATAGAAGGGGTTGAAATACGATTGTGACGGTGATTATGGGTGGCCTGTGTATGCATGTCAATAAATGTTACATTTTATCTTTGGAGAAGTAAGTGGATAAAATAATCAAAATAGGCGTACCACGTTGAGAAAAATATGGTATAGTCATTAGCAAAGACTTTACTAAGTCTTAAAAAATTCACAGTAAAGGAGTTGGGATTGATGAAGAAGAAACACTGGATTAGCCTCTTATTAGGATTGGTGGTTATCCTCATGTCAGCATGTGGTCTAGGTGGCGGTGATAGCTCGATGCAGACGGTCAAAGTTGGCGTCGTGGGCGATCAGCAGGATGCGTGGGAACATGTGAAGGATAAAATCAAAAAAGAAGGCATTAACCTGGAGCTCGTGAAGATGAGTGACTATGTGACGCCAAACACCGCGCTCGCAGATGGCAGCATCGATCTCAATGCCTTCCAGACCGTACAATATCTCGAACAATGGAACAAGGAGCGTAAAACGGATCTCGTGAATATCGGTTTTACCTATGTAGAACCAATGGGCATCTATTCCGACCAAGTGAAATCCTTGGATAATGTTCCAGAGGGTGGCCAGGTGACCATTCCTGATGACAAGACCAATGAAGCGCGTGGATTACGAACCTTAGAAAAAGCGGGCCTCATCAAGTTAAAGGGAAAAGTGGACTTCCCGACCGTTTCCGATGTGACGGACAACCCACATAAATTGAACATTAAAACGATGAGCGCAGAACAATTACCACAGGCGAAGAGCGACCCCAAAGTGGCACTGGCTGTCATCAACAATAATTACGCGGTAGAAGCGGGATTATCAATTGAAGATGCGCTGTATCGTGAACCAGAAGAAGGCACAGAACCATTCTGGAACATTATTGCTGCACGTGGAGAAGACAAGAATAACGAAACCTATCGTAAAATTGTCGATGCCTTCCAAAGTAAGGACACTGCGGATGTTATTAAGAAAGCCACAGACGGCAATCAAGTGCCAGTCTTCGATAATTAGGGTGGCATTGAAACGAGATAGGCATTCACCGCTTATCGATGACATGATAGATGGAGGAGCTGTTTCTTTTATGGAGACAGCTCTTTTTGTTTGTGAGTGGCAGGAGGACTTGTTAGAATGACGCCAATGAGATCAACGAAAAGGGATGAAGCACGTATGCAGACGGTGATTTTTTGTGGGCATCCACACTTGGAAGCATCAGGGAGCCATCAATTTTTGAAGGCAGCAACCCCTAAAAGCATTCCTTTTGAACAGATTGAACTACCATTAACAACGGAAACCATCGAGCACCACCAATCTTTGATAATGACGTGTGATCGTTTCTTCATCCAGTTCCCGCTCTACTGGTATCAGGCACCGGGGTCTATTTCCGGTTGGCTTGAAGCGGTGTTAACGGATGATTTTATGGAATCGATGGGAACTCACTGGCAAGACAAAGAGATGGGAATTATCCTATCGACTGGGCGACCGGTGAGTGCCTTTCAATCAGGAGGTGAGGAAAATTTTACGATCAGTGACCTCCTCAAACCGTTTGAAGCACTGGCAACGAATCTGGGGATGACGTATCTACCGCCATTCGTACTCGCCCAACATCACTACGCCACGCCTGAAGAACAGCGTTGCCACCTCATTCAATACCAAATGGCACTGACCCTTCCAAAAGGTGCGCATTTCAGTGAACGTACACGGTGGCTGATGGCGTCCCTCAAGGAGCATGAAAGAACACTCCCAGATGTACTGAAGGAACAGCTAGAGCCATTCCTCATGAGTTGGGAAGACGCACTCGACCAATGGGAAGCACTCAGGATGGAATTACCGAAAAATCCGTGGCAGTAAGGAGGCAGGAATAAAAATGAATGAAACGTTCCAGTGGCAGCAGCAACTGCTCCAACAAGCCCTATCTAACGTAAAAGACTATGAAACCCGTGCCCTAATTGAAGCGTGCGCGACATCCATTCTGGAACTCCAAAAACGCCAAACCCAAGCAGAGGGGCGATTGGACGGAATAATGTGGAATCATGAAGAGTGGTGAGATTGACAGCGGTGAGGCGCTTGGCTATACTTAGTGATACAGTTGACGATCTGCGTGAGAGTAACAGAGGCAGTGGCAATAAGAGAGTGAGTGGTTGCTGAAAACTGACCAAGCTGTTGATGTGAATTACACACGCCTAGAAGCGACGAAGCGACTAGCAGAGGATTTTCGGTTCGGTGCGTTATAGCCGATGAGTGGCAGTGGGAAGACCTACTGCAAGTTGGGTGGTACCACGAAAATCATCGTCCCTACACAAGGTAACGTGTAGGGACTTTTTTATGGATTCGTCATGAAAGATTTTGTTTATTAAATAGGTAATGATTATATCAAGACTAAAAGAAAGCGAGTGGTTATCATGAATATAATGGATGAATTAGCTTGGCGTGGGGCAGTGAACCAACAAACAGACGAACAGGGGCTCTATGATTACGTGGAGAATCACGACATTACCCTATACTGCGGGGTAGATCCGACGGGGGATTCGCTCCATATTGGACATTTGATTCCGTTCATGGTGCTTAAACGATTCCAATTGGCGGGACATCATCCAGTGATTGTCATTGGAGGGTTGACCGGTTCAATCGGGGACCCATCCGGTAAATCGGAGGAACGCCAACTCCAATCGATGGAACAGGTACAGCATAATGCAGAGAAATTGACCGCTATGATGAATAAACTCTTCATCGATCGCGATCAGACGGGTGATTTCCAGATCGTTAATAACTATGACTGGACGCATCAGTTGACCTTGATTGATTTCCTGCGTGACTACGGGAAACTCTTCAATGTGAACACCATGCTCAACAAGGATATCGTGGCATCGCGTTTAGAGGTGGGAATTTCCTACACCGAATTCACGTACCAGATCCTTCAAGCCATGGACTTTCTACATCTCTACCAAGAAAAGAATGTCCGCCTGCAGATTGGTGGGGCCGATCAATGGGGAAATATCACTGGTGGATTGGAACTCATCCGTAAAGTTGAAGGCCCGGACGCTAAAGCTTTTGGGATGACCATTCCATTACTGTTGAAATCGGACGGCACCAAATTTGGTAAAACAGCAGGTGGTGCGGTTTGGTTAGATCCAGAAAAGACCTCTCCTTATGAGTTCTACCAGTTCTGGATTAACCAACAGGACAGTGACGTGATTCGTTATCTAAAATACTTCACCTTCTTCTCCAAAGAAGAGATTGAAGCACTTGCAAAAAAGGTTGAAACAGAACCAGAAAAACGCACCGCACAAAAAGCACTCGCAACGGAAATGACACTCTTTGTTCACGGCGAGGAAGGACTCAAGGACGCACAGACGATTACGGACGCCCTCTTCTCTGGGGAGATTAAAGCCCTGAACGCCAAACAGATTGAACAGGGCTTTGGGAAGATGCCAGGTGAAACGATCAGTCAAGAACAAAAAGATATTGTGAGCTGGCTGGTGGAATACGGTGTGGATAAATCGAAACGCCAAGCCCGTGAAGACGTTAATAATGGAGCAATCTACTTGAATGGAGAACGTGTGACGGATCTGGATTACCAAGTGGGCGCTAAGGATGCGATCGATGGGCGCTACATTGTCGTCCGTCGTGGTAAGAAGAAATATTTCTTGATGACAGTAGAAGACTAAAATAGCAGGATCCGTATAGATGGCAGATAGGTGTTGTAAGTAAAAATGATTCACAAATAATGTCGATTCTGTTATGCTCACTAAAGAACGTGCTTTACATTAATTAGCAGTTAAACATTGCTTAATGGAACGACGAAAATACAGTTGCATGGAGATCCTCACAAAGTAGCGGAGGATCTCTATCACTAACAACTAGAGCACGGGATAGCTATCAATCATTTAAACAAGAAAAAGCCAAGTAAGTTAGAGGAGTATGAGGATGAAGGCTAAAAAATGGATCATGAGTATTCTAGGTGGCATTGTCCTGCTCGCCGGGGTTATTTATCTGGGGGGCGTGTTCTATTTCAATAACCATTTTCTCTTTGGAACAGAAGTGAGTGGTGAACGGGTAGATCAAGTGTCATTGAATGAAGCAGCGGATAAAATTGATCATAATCTTAAAGAACGCCAGGTAAATGTGAAGGAGAATGGACAAGCGGTTGGCTCTTTGAAATTAGCGGATTATGTGAGCTTGCCGAGTGGAAGTGAGGTTGTGAAAATCGCCAAGGCAGCACAGAATAGCTGGGCATGGCCGGTTGAGTTGTTCGATCAGTCCAAGCTGAAATTACAGTCCGTTGCGTTGAAGGGCGACGTAGGAGAGGACGCATCTAACCAGGCGTTTAAAGCGTTGAAGATCGATAATGACCAACGTGAGAAGAGCCAAGATGCTGAAATCCAAGCCACTGCCGATAAAAAGGACTACGAAATTAAAGCAGAAAAAGTCGGCAACCAAGTGGACCAATCGCAATTTATCTCGCTCCTCAACACCGCTATCAACAAGAGCAAAGACGCCATTGATCTCAAGGATGCTTACATTCAGCCTAGGGTAAAGGCCAATGATACCTCGTTCAAAACGATGGTGACGCGTTTGGATCAGTTGGCGAAGGATCCGTTAACGATGACGGTCGGCACACAGAAGGTTGAAATTCCCACTGAAAGAGTCCGGCAGTGGTTAACGGTAAATGATCAAGACAAGATCACTGTTGATCAGAATGCTGTAGATAAGTATCTCGCCCAATGGAATCAAGAGAATGCGGGGTTATGGACTTCTCACTCCTTCAATAGTACACTCTCTGGTCAGGTGACGGTTCAGCCGGGGACATATGGTTGGTATCTCTCCGAACCAAAAACCAGTGAAGCGATGGTCCAAGCCCTCAATAATAACGAACATCAAGTCACTGCCACTGTGGTAGGAAAGGGGAGCGACCAAGATAACTTCTTCGGCCATACCTATGTGGAAGTAGATATCTCCAAACAGAAAATGTTAATCTATCAAAATGGCAATCAAGTGTTTAGTACCGATGTTGCGACGGGAGCAGATGTGACGAAGACGGTGCCCGGTGCCTATCAAGTGTGGAACAAGGAATCCCCGAGCGTGCTCGTAGGAACGAACGGCTACACCGGCGAAGCATACCGGACGCCCGTGAGTTACTGGCTTGCTTTCGATGATCGTGGACAGGGAATTCATGATGCGAGCTGGCAGCCAAAATTCGGGGGTGACTGGTACCATGAACACGGCTCTAATGGCTGCGTGAATGTCAGTCCTGACGTCATGGGCCAAGTCTTTTCGTTGATTGAAGTTGGCACCCCAGTGATCGTCTTTTAGTTGAAAAATGAATAATGAGAGGAACACCCGCTCGTGCCTTCACCTAAGCAGTGAAAGGGTACGGACGGGTGTTTTTTATTGGGAAGAACCCTCTCCTAATGAATGAAATCCATGGCATTGGGCAATTTCGATGTGCTATACTACGCACATACTAGTACGGGCAACGTACGATTTTGAAAGGGGCACTCATTTGTGGCTGAACAAGCAAAGAAAACCTATTATGTCACGACACCGATCTATTATCCTAGTGGCAAATTACATATCGGAAATACTTATACGACGGTGGTCGCTGATACCGTTGCACGCTATAAACGGTTGAAGGGCTATGACGTCTTCTTCCTCACAGGATCCGATGAACACGGCTTGAAAATCGAACAAAAAGCAGAAGAGCAAGGGGTTGAACCCAAAGCCTACGTTGATAAAATGGCAGCCGGCTTCAAACAACTGTGGGAAACCATGGATATCTCTTATGATAAATTTATCCGCACGACGGATGAAGACCATGAGAAAGTGATCCAGGATATTTTCGAGTATTTACTCAAAAAAGGCGATATCTACCTAGGGGAATATGAAGGTTGGTATTCCGTGTCTGATGAGGAGTACTTTACTGAGTCCCAGCTCCAAGAAGTGCATCGCGATGAAGAGGGCAATGTGATCGGTGGAGTCGCGCCTTCTGGTCATGAAGTGGAACGTGTGAAGGAAGAATCCTATTTCTTCAAGATGAGTAAATATGCGGATCGCCTCATGCAATATTATGAGGACCATCCCGATTTCATTCAGCCAGAATCACGCAAGACCGAAATGCTGAATAACTTCCTGAAACCAGGCTTGGAAGATCTCGCCGTAACGCGGACCAGTTTCAAATGGGGCGTGCCTGTCCGTTCCAATCCAAAACACGTGATCTATGTGTGGATTGACGCTCTGCCAAACTACATCACCGCACTCGATTATAATATGGCGGATGACCACAACTTCCAGAAATTCTGGCCGGCTGACCTTCATATTGTCGGTAAAGAAATTGTACGTTTCCATACAATTTATTGGCCAATTCTCCTCATGGCACTCGACCTGCCTCTGCCAAAACAGATTTTTGGGCATGGGTGGCTCTTGATGAAGGATGGCAAGATGTCCAAGTCCAAGGGGAATGTCGTTTATCCAGAAACGCTGGTGGATCGCTACGGTCTCGATGCAGTGCGCTATTATCTCATGCGCGAAGTTCGTTTTGGGAGTGATGGTGTCTTTACACCGGAGAATTTCATCAACCGAATCAACTACGACCTCGCAAACGACTTAGGAAACTTGTTGAATCGGACGATCTCCATGATCAACAAATACTTCGCTGGGACGATTGGGGAAAATCCGGGGATTATCAGTGCGGTCGATCAAGATCTCGAACAAACAGTGACAGATGGCGTAAACAATTACTATGACGCCATGGATCACCTGCAGTTCAGTGATGCCCTCGACGTGGTTTGGACGATTATCAGCCGTGCGAATAAATACATCGATGAGACGGAGCCATGGGTACTCGCCAAGGATGAAACGAAGCTGGAAACCCTCCGCTCAGTGATGTACCATTTGGCTGATACGTTACGGACGATCGCCATTCTAATTCAGCCTGTCATGGTTGAAACGCCAGCGTCCATCTTTGAACAGCTGGGGCTCGAGGCGAATGATGAAACACTCGCTCTGTCTGAAGCGGTCAACGGCAAGTATCCGGCTGATGCGACCGTGATCAAGAAGGGACAGCCGATCTTCCCACGGCTCGATACCGAAGAGGAAGTCACCTATATCACTGAACAGATGGAATTAACGGCGAACAATGAACCAGAGACAAAGGACGAGGAGGACCAAACAATGGAACCATGGAATCCGGAAGAGACTACCTTACTGAGCGAAGGGACTGAATCCATCAAGATTGATGATTTCGATAAGGTGCAATTAAAGGTAGCAGAAGTCAAAGCAGCCAAACCAGTGGAGGGGGCCGATCGCTTACTACAATTCCGCTTGGACGCTGGGGATAACCAGGACCGTCAAATTCTCTCCAGCATCCGCAAATGGTATCCAGATCCAGAAGTCTTGGTAGGGAAGAAAGTAGTCATTGTGGCCAACCTGAAACCGATGAAAATGCGTGGTCAGATTTCACAAGGTATGATTCTCTCCGTTGAAGATGGCGAGGATGTTGTCGTGGTGACTGTGCCAGATGCTTTACCAAACGGCAGCATTTTAGCGTAGTAGATAATGTTAAAACGAAACGCTGGTTGTGATAGTGAAGGTGTTTCGAGTTTATAAAATGAAGCATGGTCAGTGGCTGGGTAGGAGTTGCCCAGCCACTGTTTATAATGAAGAGATGAAGTAAGGAGATAGTTATGCTTTTTGATACGCATACTCATTTTAATGCGGAGGATTTTCAAACAGATCGCGAAGAAGCGATCACGCGGGCCCGTCACGCGGGCGTCAGCGGGATGAGTATCATTGGTTTCGACCATGAAACGATCACTACTGCTCAAACGCTGGTCCATCATAATCCAGATATGGTAGCGGCGTATGGGTGGCATCCGGAACTCGCTGGCGATTATGATGCAGCTGTGGAGGAAGAGCTCCAGCAAGCCCTAGACAGTGAAAAAGTGGTGGCAGTCGGCGAATTTGGGCTCGATTACCACTGGGAGGGGGCGACTCACGACGTCCAAGAACGGGTGATGCGCCGCCAGATTGCGATTGCGCGCGAACGGCATTTGCCAATTATTATCCATACTCGGGACGCCAATGAGGATACTTATCGAATTTTGAAGGACGAACATGTGGAAGAGATCGGTGGCATCATGCATACATTTGGAGATGATCCAGAGTGGGCACAGAAATTCTTGGATTTGGGGATGCATATTTCCTTTAGCGGGGTTGTGACATTCAAGAAATCAAAAGCAGTCCGCAAAGCAGCAGCAATGATTCCTAATGAGCGCTTATTGATTGAGACGGATTCCCCGTACCTCTCGCCGGAACCTCATCGTGGGAAACGAAATGAATCAGCAAATATCCGCTATGTGGCCACACGCCTAGCCGATGTGCGGGATACGAGCTATGAGGAGATTGCAGCATTGACCTATCAGAATGCCTGCCGCTTGTTCAACATTCACTGGGATGAGGAGAAGGGATTCGTGAAGAACTAGCAGATGGATACAACACAAAAATCAACGATTAAAGAAGTGATTGTGGTCGAGGGGCGCGATGATACGAGACGTTTAGAAGAACTCTATGACGTGTTAACGATTGAAACACGAGGATCTGCCATTGATGAAGAGACGCTTTGTGAGATTCAACGTGCGGAGGATCAATTTGGTGTGATTGTATTCACAGATCCTGATGTTTCCGGCAATAAAATTCGCCAGATCGTCCAAGAGGCGGTGCCAGGGGTCAAACATGCCTTTCTCGAGCGATGGGAGGCGAAACCCGATCATAAAGGGAGCCTCGGGGTGGAACATGCCTCAGACGATGCGATTGAACGGGCCTTGAGCCAAGTGTATTCGGTGATTGACCCCAACAGTCCAGATATTCCTCTCGTTCCCCGGTTGTCGTTAGGAACGCTCCGTAAATTGGGATTACTAGGAACAGTGGATGCGCAAAAGCGGCGTAACTATCTGACAGAAGTACTCCGGATGGGTCACACGAACGGTAAACAGCTCGCCAAACGACTGTATCTCTTTCAAATTGATGAAGAACAGGTGGCTCAAATTATGTCCACCTATGAAGCGGAGGATCAACAATCATGACACATAAATGGATTGCCACACCGTCTCGAACGAATGCGATTCTAAAAAAATATCAGATCGATGCAAAGAAAAGTCTAGGCCAAAACTTTCTCATGGAGCCCCAGATTCTCCAGGATATGTTGAGTGCAGCAGAGGTGGATCAACAAACTGACGTGATCGAGATTGGACCGGGAATTGGCGCACTCACAGAGTTTCTCGTTGAATACGGGCGGCGTGTGTTAGCTTACGAATTGGATGATCGCCTGCTAGCGGTATTAGTAGAGGAACTGGGCCAATATGAAAATCTCACGGTGAAGCACCAGGACATCTTAAAAGCGGATGTGTCAGCGGACATTCAAGCCTATTTTCCTGAGAGCGAACGGTTGGCGGTCGTGGCGAACCTCCCCTATTATATTACGACCCCGATTCTCTTCCACTTATTGAGTGCAAGTAGTATGATTTCGACCTACGCCTTAATGATGCAACTCGAGGTGGCGCAACGATTGATTGCCGAACCGGGCAGTAAAACATACGGTTCCCTCAGTGTCGCTATCCAATATTACTGCGATGCAACGATTGCTCAGCATGTACCTCGTACCGTCTTCAAACCGCGCCCAAACGTGGACTCCGCAATTCTACTGTTGAAACGGCTTGATCATCCGCGTGTAGAGGTGGATGATGAGGATTTCTTCTTTACGATGATGCGCGGGAGTTTCCAACATCGGCGTAAAACCTTATGGAACAACCTGCGTAACTTGTTCGGAAAAGAAGCAGATACCACAGCGTCATTGGAGGATGCCTTGATGCAGGTAGCGATCGATCCCAAACGGCGTGCAGAGACCTTGACGTTAGAGGAATTTGCGGCATTGGCGAATGTATTAACGGCGGATGAGCGGATTCATTTATCGGAATAAGGGAAAAAGGAGTCTTCCCGCAGAAAAAACAATAAATTATTTCTGACTGGGGATTTGACTATTGGTCGAGTTAATGCTATTGTAAAAAGTTACGGTTTATGATAAAATTACTCTATAAGGAGTGATTGCCATGGCGCAGAGTATTGCGGCAATTAAACAAGATCTTGAACAAAAGATCGGAAGCACGGTTCAGGTGACACAACAAACAGGGCGTAAACGTATTACGAAGAGGAGAGGCATCTTGAGTGATACCTATCCTGCGGTGTTCGTGATTGAATTAGATCCAGAAGAGAACAAGTTCGAACGCATCTGCTACAGCTACACGGATGTATTGACAGAAGCGGTTGAAATCGAATTTCCTGGGGCCGATCCCGTCAGCGAATAAATATCAATAATCAATTAGAATGAACAAGAGGAGTGGTTTGTACCGCTCTTTTTTTGTGCCTGACATCGGGATTTTCAATGAGGGTCTGCGCTAAATGCTTGTCATGAAAAATAAAGTGGGGTAAAATTCAAATCGTAATTATTTCGTTTTTCATAAATACTCACCGCCCGCCTCTTATTTAAGAGGTGGCAGGTGAGACAAAGGAGGGTGACATGCATTATATTGAATGCCAAGCAGTCGGCTATGCGTATGATGAAGAACCGGTATTAACGGATATTACCTTCACCGTGGATCCGGGGGAATTTGTGATTCTTACTGGAGAGAATGGGGCAGCCAAGTCGACGTTAATCAGAAATATCTTAGGACTCTTAAAACCCACTGAAGGGACTGCTACGATTAATAAACAGAACGTGCAAGGAGACCGTATGCAGGTGGGCTATTTGCCACAGGATATCACGCATTTCAATCCAGGGTTTCCGAGCTCCGTCTATGAATTTGTGCAGTCCGGCCGTTACCAACAGGGGCGGTGGTTCAAACGCTTGGATCAGACGGACCATGAGCATGTGAAACGGGCGCTGGATTCAGTCGGTATGTGGGAACAACGCAACAAGCGGATTGGTGAGCTCTCCGGGGGCCAGAAACAACGCGTCGGCTTGGCTCGTGTTTTCTGTACCGATCCAGATCTCTTCATTCTCGATGAACCAACGACCGGAATGGATAAACAGTCCAGGAAGAAATTTTACGAGCTCCTGAAGCACAGTGCCAGAAAACATGGCAAGGCAATTTTCATGGTGACCCATGAGGATATTCAGCTGGAGCAATTCTTTGATAAACAGATTCATCTCGTGAGAAAGGAGGACTCCCCATGGCGATGTTTCAGTATGAGTTCATGCAGCGCGCCCTCATCGCGTGCATAGCGATCGCATTCTTCACACCGATTTTGGGGCTGTTCCTCATTTTGCGGCGGCAGTCCCTCATGGCAGATACGCTCTCACACGTGTCGCTTGCGGGGGTGGCGCTCGGGTATCTGATCGGTGTGGAGCCCACCATTACGACGATGGTGACGGTGATTTTGGCAGCTGTCCTCCTCGAATATCTCAGGAAGATCTACGCCAACTACTCGGATGTGTCGATCGCGCTGTTGATGTCTGGCGGGATGGCGGTGGCGTTGATGCTTCTGACCCGCGTTGAAACGCCAAATAAGGTTGAATCCTTCCTATTTGGGTCGATTGTCACGATCACCCCGCTCCAAGTGAAGTTACTGATTGGGTTGGCGGTATTAATCATTGCTCTCTACGTGATTTTCCGCCGAGTGCTCTATATGATTGCGTTTGATGAGGCGACGGCTTATACTGCGGGGCTTCGGACGGATTGGATTTCGATGGCAATCTCGATTATTACGGGTGCTGCGATTGCAATCATGATGCCGATTGCGGGATCTCTATTGGTGTCTGCGATCATCATTATGCCAGCTGCAATTGCGCTGCGCCTGTTCAAGAATTTCAATGGCGTGATCATTTCGGCTGGTGTCATCGGGATTCTCGGGATGTTAGGTGGTTTGCTCGGGTCCTACCAATGGGATACGCCACCTGGAGCGACCATTATTGTGATTTTCATTTTGATGTTCGTGATTGAGAACCTCCTACTAAAGGTAATCAAACGCGCATAGGAAGAGCACGCTCAGTGGTGGCTTATAATAGTGGTAATGATAAATCAAAGAAAGGGTTGGCGTTATGCCGGCTCTTTTTATTAGAAGAGGTTATATATAAGTTATACTCACTAATCACCTCATTTTGTGGCGGTTTATGAGTATTCGAGGTTGACTTTGACTGATACAAAGAGTAGAATATTTCTTGAAGTGAAATTTTTTCGCGGAGTCGATCTATTGTCCGGCTAGCGAATCGAACGAAAACAAAAGAATTGACAGGAAGTCATGCTCTTTTGTCTTTTTTTTGCCTTTAAACCGGTTTTTAGGACAAATCTTAATGATTTCTTAACAATTTGTTTGCTTTCATTCACAGTGTTATCAGTGTATGGAAAATTAATGAGAGGTGGCCACTGATTAATGACAGGACATAATGTTAATTTTGGGAAACATCGTGTGCGTCGTTCTTACTCGCGCATTAACGAAGTACTCGACCTCCCTAACTTGATTGAAATTCAAACGGATTCCTATAAATGGCTATTGGAGGAAGGTATTCGTGAAATGTTCCACGACATTTCACCGATTGAAGACCACTCCGGCAAGATGCAATTGGAATTTGTGGATTATCAATTTGATGATGCGAAATACAACGTGGATGAAGCGCGCGAACACGATGCTAATTACTCTGCACCGATGTATGCGAAATTACGCTTGATCAATAGCGAAACCGGTGAAATCAAGGACCAAACCGTCTTCTTCGGGGACTTCCCAATTATGACGGCAAGCGGAACTTTCATTATTAATGGATCCGAACGTGTCATTGTTTCTCAGTTAGTGCGTTCGCCTGGGGTTTACTTCCACGACAAACTCGACAAGAACGGGAAACAATCATTTGGTTCAACCGTGATTCCTAACCGCGGGGCATGGCTCGAAATGGAAACCGACGCCAAAGATGTATCCTACGTTCGGATTGACCGCACACGTAAAATTGCGATGACCGTTTTAATGCGGGCATTAGGGTTCGGGTTTGACGATCAGATTCGCGAACTGTTCGGAGACTCTGAGACTTTGGAACTCACCTTAGAGAAGGATGTTCACAAGAATCCTTCTGACTCACGGACCGAAGAAGCGTTGAAAGATATCTATGAACGCCTTCGCCCAGGTGAACCAAAGACCGCTGAATCCTCCCGTAACCTGTTGATTACTCGTTTCTTTGACCCACGCCGTTATGATTTAGCACCTGTGGGACGTTACAAGATCAACAAGAAACTTGATTTGAAGATTCGTCTCCGCAACTTGAAATTAGCGGAGAATATCATTGATGGTGAAACCGGTGAAATCTTGATTCCTGCGGGGACTGTCTTTGACCGCGAAGGCTTGGAACAATACGGCAAAGTACTCGATGACGGTGCCGGGATGATCACCGTCTATCCGAATGAAGATGGGGTGCTCACCGATCCTGTTGATATTCAATTAATCAAAGTCTGCGCACCAAAAGATCCTGATCGCGTGATTAATGTGATTGGGAACGGAAACCCTAGTGAAGAAGTGAAGGCATTGACGGTGGCCGATATATTGGCGTCCTTCAGCTACTTCTTGAACCTGTACGAAGGTTTAGGTACGACCGACGACATCGACCACTTGGGGAACCGTCGTATTCGTTCTGTTGGAGAATTGCTCCAGAATCAGTTACGGATCGGTCTTAGCCGGATGGAACGGGTGGTGCGCGAACGGATGTCCATTCAAGATATGGAAACCGTTACGCCACAACAATTGATCAATATCCGTCCAGTGGTAGCAGCCATTCGCGAATTCTTCGGTAGTTCGCAGCTCTCCCAATTCATGGACCAAAATAACCCATTGTCTGAGTTGACCCATAAACGACGCTTGTCTGCGTTGGGGCCAGGCGGATTGACGCGTGACCGTGCCGGATATGAAGTCCGTGACGTTCACTACACGCATTACGGCCGTATGTGTCCGATCGAAACACCTGAAGGACCAAACATCGGGTTGATCAACTCACTCGCAACCTATGCGAAGATTAATCCATTTGGCTTTGTAGAAACACCATATCGTCGTGTGGATTGGAAGACCCACAAGGTAACCGACCGTATCGATTACCTCACCGCTGACGAAGAAGATCGCTTCGTCATCGCTCAAGGGAACACACCTTTGAATGAAGATGGATCCTTTGCAGAAGACAAGATCATGGCTCGTTACGTCGAAGAAAATATCGAAGTCGCACCAGAACGTGTCGACTACATGGACGTTTCGCCAAAACAGGTGGTTTCCGTCGCAACCGCATGTATTCCATTCTTGGAAAACGACGACTCTAACCGGGCGTTGATGGGTGCGAACATGCAACGTCAGGCCGTACCATTGTTACATCCACATGCCCCACTTGTTGGGACCGGGATGGAATATGTGTCCGCTCACGACTCCGGGGCAGCAGTGGTGGCTGAACATGCTGGGACCGTTGAATTCTCCGATGCACGTGAAGTCCGCGTGCGCCGTGAAGATGGAGCATTAGACAAATATCAATTAGTCAAATATCATCGTTCCAATGCATCGACCTGCTACAACCAAACCCCACTCGTACGTAAAGGGGACGTGGTTGATAAAGGCGAAATCCTCGCCAATGGTCCATCCATGGAAGACGGGGAATTGGCACTTGGTCAAAACCCAATTGTTGCCTTCATGACGTGGGATGGTTACAACTACGAAGACGCGGTTGTTATCTCTGAACGTTTAGTGAAAGACGATGTATATACCTCAATCCATATTGACGAATTAGAATCCGAAGCACGTGACACCAAATTAGGACCGGAAGAAATCACCCGTGAAATTCCGAATGTCGGGGAAGATGCACTGAAGAACTTAGATGAACGCGGGATTATCCGTATCGGTGCGGAAGTTCAAGACGGCGATATTCTCGTTGGTAAAGTCACACCTAAGGGAGTGACCGAACTCAGCCCGGAAGAACATCTCTTACATGCGATCTTCGGTGAAAAAGCGCGTGAAGTCCGTGACACCTCCCTACGTGTACCGCATGGTGGTGGCGGGATCGTCAATGACGTGAAAGTCTTCTACCGCGAAAACGGCGACGAATTAAAACCAGGTGTCTCCATGATGGTTCGCGTCTACATCATCCAAAAACGTAAGATCCAAGTAGGGGACAAGATGGCTGGTCGTCACGGTAACAAAGGGGTTGTCTCCATTGTGTTACCTGAAGAAGATATGCCATTCCTCCCTGATGGAACGCCAGTGGATATCTGCTTGAATCCATTAGGGGTGCCTTCCCGTATGAACATCGGGCAGGTGTTGGAACTCCACTTAGGGATGGCGGCACGGAATCTCGGTATCCACGTTGCAACGCCAGTATTTGATGGCGCGATCGACTCCGACATCTGGGAAACTGTTGAAGAGGCAGGAATGGCCTCTGATGCGAAAACTATTCTCTATGATGGTCGGACTGGTGAACCATTCGATAACCGTGTATCAGTCGGTGTCATGTACTACCTCAAACTCTCCCACATGGTTGACGACAAGTTGCATGCACGTTCGATTGGACCTTACTCCTTGGTTACTCAACAACCACTCGGAGGGAAAGCTCAGTTCGGTGGTCAGCGCTTCGGGGAAATGGAAGTATGGGCTTTGGAAGCTTACGGGGCTGCTTATACCCTGCAAGAAATCTTGACGTACAAATCCGATGACGTTCAAGGGCGTGTTCAAACCTATGAATCCATCGTGAAGGGCGATCCAATCACCAAACCAGGGGTACCAGAATCCTTCCGCGTATTAGTGAAAGAATTACAGTCCCTCGGTTTAGACATTCAAGTGCTGGACGCAGACGATCAAGAAATTGACCTGCGCGATGATGATGAAATCATGAGTAACTACCAAAATGTGGCTCAATCAGTGACTAACCAGCAAGCAAACACAGACGAAGTCCACAGTACTGAAGCTTTGAGTGAAACTGAGAAAGCTAATCAATAATAAAGTCGGTCGATCACGCTTCTTTCTAGCCACGTCCTTAGTGATGTGGCGGTGGAAGCTAACTATTGTATTGAATCGCTCTGATCATGTTTTATAGAAAAGGGAGGTTGACCCCTTGGTCGACGTAAATAAATTTGAAAGTATAAAAATTGGGATTGCTTCACCTGATAAAATTCGTTCTTGGTCCTATGGTGAAGTCAAAAAACCTGAAACGATTAATTATCGTACTCTGAAACCAGAAAAAGATGGATTATTCGACGAACGGATCTTTGGACCTACGAAGGATTGGGAATGTGCCTGCGGTAAGTACAAACGGATTCGTTATGCCGGTGTCATTTGTGACCGCTGCGGGGTAGAAGTAACGAAAGCAAAAGTGCGCCGTGAACGGATGGGCCACATCGAATTAGCGAGCCCAGTGACCCATATTTGGTACTTCAAAGGCATTCCAAGTCGAATGGGCTTGATTTTGGACATGAGCCCACGAGCCTTAGAAGAAGTTATCTACTTTGCTTCTTATGTGGTAACGAATGCTGGGGACACGGAATTAGAATACAAACAATTGCTGTCTGAACGTGAATACCGCGAATACAAGGCAGAGTTAGGGAACCGCTTTGAAGCAGGAATCGGTGCTGAAGCCATTAAAACGCTCCTCAGCCAAGTGGATTTGGAGAGCGAAGTGGTTGAACTCAAGGAAGAATTGAAGACGGCAAAAGGTCAAAAACGGACGCGTGCGATTCGTCGCTTGGACATTTTGGATGCTTTCCGTAAATCCGGAAACCAACCAGAATGGCTCGTGATGGACGTGATTCCTGTCATCCCACCAGAGTTGCGCCCAATGGTACAGCTCGATGGGGGTCGGTTTGCGACGAGTGACTTGAACGACCTCTACCGTCGTGTCATTAACCGTAACAACCGCTTGAAACGTTTGCTCGATTTGAATGCACCAAATATCATCGTTCAAAATGAAAAACGCATGCTCCAAGAAGCCGTTGACGCCTTGATCGATAATGGTCGTCGTGGTCGTCCGGTAGCAGGCTCTGGGAACCGCCCATTGAAATCTCTCTCTCTCATGTTGAAAGGGAAACAAGGGCGCTTCCGTCAGAACTTGCTCGGAAAACGTGTCGACTACTCAGGACGTTCGGTTATTGCCATTGGACCATACTTGAAGTTCTATCAATGTGGGTTACCAAAAGGCATGGCGCTCGAACTCTTCAAACCGTTCCTCATTCGTGAATTGGTGGACCGTGAAATTGCGACGAACGCCAAACACGCTAAACGGATGATTGAACGCGCCGATGATGAAGTTTGGGAACCACTCGGAGACATCATGCGTGAACATCCTGTCCTGTTGAACCGAGCACCAACTTTGCACCGGTTAGGGATTCAGGCGTTCGAACCAATCCTCGTTGAAGGTAAAGCGATCCGTCTCCACCCACTCGCCTGTGAAGCGTACAACGCCGACTTCGATGGGGACCAGATGGCGGTTCACTTGCCATTGAGTGAAGAAGCCCAAGCGGAAGCACGGATTTTGATGCTGGCAGCGAGCCACATCTTGAACCCTAAAGATGGGCAACCAGTTGTTACTCCATCCCAGGACATGGTACTCGGGAACTACTACCTCACCATGGAACAAGCGGGCATGAACGGCGAAGGCATGGCCATCAGCTCTGTGAATGAAGCGCACATTGCCTACGCAAACCACGCTGTTCAACTGCATACGCGTGTCGTGATCAATACCGACGACATGCCACGTTACGCTTGGACCAAAGACCAACGCGGAAAATTGATGGTGACCTCGATTGGGAAACTTTTCTTCAACGAGATTATGCCGGATAATTTCCCATTCATTAATGAACCCACCGATTACAACTTGAATGAACAAACCCCTGATTGTTTCTTCATGGAACCAGGTGGCGACGTGAATGCATTCATCAGCCAGTTGGAAACCACCGCACCATTCAAGAAAGGTTACTTGGAAGATATCATTGCAGCGGTCTTCAAGAAATACCGCGTCACCGATACCTCCGTGTTCCTCGACCGCCTGAAAGCATTGGGGTACCAATATTCCACCAAGTCCGGGATCACAGTAGGTATTGCGGATATCACCGTTTTGGATGCGAAAGATGATTTCGTTGAACAAGGCCACAAACGCGTGGACAACATCACAAAGCAATACCGTCGCGGGTTAATTACCGAAGATGAACGTTATGAACAGGTGATTACTACCTGGAATGGTGTGAAGGACCAAATCGAGGACGCCTTGAAGACTTCCTTGGCATCGGATAACCCATTTTTCATCATGATGAATTCTGGGGCTCGTGGTAACATCTCCAACTTTACCCAGTTAGCGGGGATGCGTGGATTGATGGCTGGTCCGAATGGTAAGATCATCGAATTGCCAGTTACCTCGAACTTCCGTGAAGGGCTCTCCGTTCAGGAAATGTTTATCTCAACGCACGGGGCACGTAAAGGAATGACTGATACGGCGCTGAAGACCGCTGACTCCGGTTACCTCACCCGTCGTCTGGTAGATGTGGCTCAGGACGTCATCATTCGTGAAACGGACTGTGGCACCGATCGTGGGTTGGAAATCTCTGCCATCAAGAACGGCAATGAAATGGTTGAAACCCTCTCGGAACGCTTGACCGGTCGCTATTGCATGAAGGAAGTTCGCGATCCAAATACCGGCGAAGTACTCGCTAAACATAATCAATTGATCAGTGCCGAAGTGGCTCATAAGATTGAAGACGCAGGCATTGAAACTGTAACGATTCGTTCTGCTTTCACCTGCAAGACGCGTCATGGTGTCTGCAAGTACTGCTACGGCTCCGACTTAGCAACGAACGGCGAAGTGGAAGTTGGCGAAGCAGTTGGGATCGTGGCCGCTCAATCAATCGGTGAACCTGGTACCCAGTTAACGATGCGTACCTTCCATACCGGTGGGGTTGCCGGGGACGACATTACTCAGGGGCTCCCACGTGTTCAAGAAATTGTGGAAGCACGTCATCCTAAAGGGCAAGCGGTCATTACCGAAGTGACCGGGGAAGTGGTCGACATTACGATTGAAGAAGATAACCGTAAGAAGACCGTTACCGTGAAAGGCCAAACCGACGAACGCGAATACAAAGTACCTTATACCTCCCGTATGAAGGTGGCAGAGGGCGATTTCGTGAAACGTGGGGATCAATTAACAGAAGGGTCCGTGGATCCAAAAGAATTACTGAGGATTACGGATGCTTTGACGGCTGAAACCTACATGCTCTCTGAAATCCAACGTGTTTACCGTTTGCAAGGGGTAGATATCAACGACAAGCACGTGGAAGTTATGCTGCGTCAGATGGTACGCAAAGTCCGTATCCTCGACCCAGGGGACTCCGGCTTGTTGCCAGGTAAATTGATGGATATCGGCGACTTCACAGACGCTAACCGCGAAATGGTGAAGACTGGCCAAATTCCTGCAACCGCTCGTCCAGAACTCTTGGGAATCACCAAGGCCGCATTGGAAACCAACAGCTTCCTCTCTGCTGCCTCCTTCCAAGAAACGACGAAGGTATTGACCGATGCCTCTATTGAAGGTAAACGTGATGAATTGCTCGGTTTGAAAGAGAATGTCATCATCGGTAAGATCATCCCAGCCGGAACCGGGATGCGTCGTTACCGCAACATGGAACCGAAGAAATTAGGGATCATTCCTGAAGCAGAAGAACTAATGGAAGTCGATCCTGAAAATCCGGTGACCGTGGAAGAGGCGATTGAACAAGCCCAAGCAGAAAATGAAGCTAAACAAAAACCAATGCCTGAATACCACGGAATGCCTTAATTCCTAGTAGATAACAGGTAGCATTATAAGTAAGGAAGTTCTTTTCTAAGGAAAGGGGGCTTCCTTTTTTGTTTTTTGGAAGCGGATATATCCACAAATCAGGGATCTGGGGTTGCAATTCGAGGCAAAAAAGACTAATATCACCAGAGATTGACTAGGATCTATCATTGGGGTAGTGGCTCTATTTGATCCAGTCAACCACTAACTATGAAAAAATCAAGGCAAAAAACTGATGGGAGGATGACCATGAATATCGTTATTGTCGGTGTTGGCAAGGTGGGACAATATCTGGCCAGCGAACTCAGTAATGAAGGACATAACATTCTAGTGATTGATTATAATGCGGAAATGCTCGATGAAGTGCTCTCTGCCAATGACATTGCTGGGGTTGTAGGCGACGCGACCGACTACGCTACCTTGATAGAGGCGTCGGTGGGCGATTGTGATATGTTTATCGCCGTTACTTATGAGGATGATGCCAATATCGTTGCATCCATCATGGCCAAGAAATTAGGCGCAAAATATACGATTGCGCGGGTACGTAAACCAACCTACATTCATCACCGTGAATTCATGCAGAAAACCATGGGGATCGATCTTCTGATTAACCCTGAGTTTGAAACCAGTCGTGAAATCATTCGTGCGCTCGATTATCCAGAAGCACTGAATGTGGAACTCTTCTTCAAGCGCAAGGTGAAGATGGTCCAAGTCAAGGTACCTAAGGATAGCCATTTAGGGGGGCACACCCTCCAGGAATTAGACCAGACCGGGGCTTTGGATGGGAACTTAATTACCATCGTATACCGCGATGGTCAAGCCCATATTCCTAATGGGGATTTCGTAATTGCAGAGGGCGACTATATTCACGTGGCTGGGTCCAAGGAGACGATTGCAACCTTCATGAGGCATCTGTTCGGACGGCTCCATGATATTGAGAGTGTGCTCATTGTCGGTGCGGACCGTATCAGTTTCTCGCTGGCGGGATTACTGCTCGATCGCGGCATGCGGGTGAAACTCATTGAGAAGAATTTTGAAAAAGCGCGTCAGTTCCTGATCATGCATCCTAAAGCAGAAGTTGTGAATGGCGATGGGACTGCTCCGAGCACGTTGACGGAGGAGCATGCGGAGGAATTTGATGCCTTCATCGGGCTGACAAATATCGATGAGGAAAATATTGTTCTTTCGCTCGTGGCAGCAGAATTCGGGATCGAGAAACGTATGGCTAAAGTGAACCGTATGGAACTCGTGCGGATGACGCGTGTGTTGGACCTAGATACTACAGTGACACCGAAACGATCTGTTGCGAACGTGATTCTCCGCATTGTCCGGGTCAAGGCCAACATGCAGAAGAATACCTCTTCCTACATTAACCATATCTACCGTCTCGAAGACAACAAGGTAGAAGCGATTGATTTCACTGTGACGGAAACAAGCCAATTAGTAGGGACGCCGCTCCGTGATTTGGCGATTAAATCCGGAATGCTGGTGGCTTATATTCTCCGTGGCGATGACATTTATGTGCCACGTGGGGATGATGTGCTCGAGGCGGGCGACCGAATTATCGTGATTTCGGAACGTCCACATATCACAACGGCTGACGAGATTTTGGAGGGGTAGAATGAATGCAAAAATCATTCGTTTCATCCTCTCCAAAATTCTGCTCGTCGAATCGGCTTTACTCGCCGTCCCACTTCTGATTGGGATTATTTACCGCGAATCTTTCAGTGATCTTTTTAATTTCATTCTGCCCTTAGTGGTATGTTTGATCATTGGGAAAGTTCTCGATATTAGTGATAAAAAACTGGGCTCCTTCTACTACAAGGAGGCGCTCTTAACGGTGGGGTTAGTCTGGGTCGTGATTTCAGCGATTGGGGCGATCCCGCTCTATTTGACACCGACGAACTATCCTACCTATACGGATGCGTTCTTTGAGATGGTATCCGGCTTCACAACGACAGGGGCGAGTGTGGCCAATAACGTCGAGGTATTACCGCATTCGATTCTCTTCTGGCGCTCGTTCTCGCACTTTATCGGGGGGATGGGGGTCTTGGTGTTTGCCTTGGCGCTCTTCCCGAAGAATAATCCGCGCTCATCCCTATTCATGAAGGCGGAGGTACCAGGACCGACATTTGGGAAACTCGTGCCTCGGATCAGTGAAACTGCGCGGATCCTATACATTATCTATGTCGTGATGACGATTGTACTCGTCGGACTGTTGATGCTCGGTGGGTTGAATTGGTTTGACGCTTTGATTCATGCATTCGGAACGGCGGGGACAGGGGGCTTCTCCAACTACAATGCATCAGTGGGGCAGTTCCATTCACGCTACGTCGAGATCGTTCTCAGTATTGGGATGTTTGCCTTTGGGGTGAACTTCAACCTCTACTACTACGCGTTGGTGCGCAGTATCAAAGACCTCTTCAGTTCTGAGGAGTTGAAAATTTACTTTGCGATTGTGGCTGCCACGACGATCCTGATTGCAATTAATATCTGGCATATGTATCAATCGGG
Source organism: Aerococcus sp. (assembly GCA_030528285.1). GTDB lineage: Bacteria > Bacillota > Bacilli > Lactobacillales > Aerococcaceae > Aerococcus. Next base: position 71,535 of record JAUMZE010000004.1, read on the forward strand.
TGTTTATTCGGCGGTGAGTTCGCTCTTTACGGTGACCTCGATCATCAGTACGACGGGATTTGTGACGTCAGACTTCGGGCAATGGCCGATGTTCTCACGAATGCTTCTGATTGTCCTCATGTTCACCGGAGCCTGTGCGGGTTCGACAGCCGGTGGGTTCAAGGTCTCTCGTGTCATTATTTCCTTCAAGAAGATCGTTAATGAAGTACGTCGCGCGATCGATCCCAAACATGTCTCTGTGGTGAATTTCGAGCACAAACCCGTCTCTCGTTCTGTGGAAGAGTCGATCGGGAATTACACCCTCATCTACGGGTTGATTGTGATCGTAAGCTGTATTTTGATCAGTTTGGATGCACCGGATCTGCTCTCAACGACTGGGACTGTCATGACAGCCTTCAACAACATTGGACCAGGGCTGGGGGCGTATGGACCGCTGGAGAACTTCAAGGACATCAGTATGCTTTCTAAATGGATCATTATTATTGACATGCTCCTCGGGCGGTTGGAGATTTACCCAATCCTGATCCTCTTTGCGCCGAGTGTGTGGTATAAGAAACGCCGCACGCACAAGTTACTTAAGCCAGCTAAATATTAATGTGAAATACTCCTTTGCCAATCGTTGGCAAGGGAGGGTTCCCTGTTGATGTATAATGGCGTGGGAACTTTTTAAAATGAAAGAAATTATCTGTGATGATCGCGCTTCTAGTTACTGATAGAGCACGCTGCCATCACAAAAGATTATCAAAAAGTAAAGGGAGGAACGCCATGAATATCGTCATTGTCGGTGTGGGAAAGGTGGGGCACTATCTAACCCAACAGTTGACGAAGGAAGGCCATCATGTCATCGCCATTGATTACAATGAGAAAGTATTAGAAGCTGTTATCACGAACGAGGCAGTGAACGGAATTGTGGGAGACGCTACCGATTACGACACACTGATGAACGCAAATGTGGGGCAGTGCGACCTCTTCATTGCGGTGACTTATGAGGATGATGCCAATATTGTCGCCTCCATTATCGCGAAGAATCTCGGGGCGAAATATACGATTGCCCGGGTCAGAAAGCCCAATTATCTCGTACAGCGCGAATTTATGCAGTCTAATATGGGGATCGATCTCCTCATTAATCCGGAGTTTGAAACGAGTCGTGCAGTGATGCGGACCTTGGACTACCCAGATGCCCTCAGTGTCGAGATGTTCTTCCACGGGCGGGTGGCGATGGTGCAGGTACTCGTGCCCAAGCATAGCGTGTTAGATGGACAAAGCCTCCAAGCGCTCAATCAGAGTGGGATTCTACAGGGCGCATTGATTACGATTGTTGAACGCAATGGAGAATTGATGGTACCCCATGGCGGATTTGTGATCAAATCGGGCGATGCGATTCATGTCGTGGGAACGAAGGAAGATCTGCGCCAGTTCATGCATCAATTATTCGGCGTGAAACATGATATCCAGAGTACCCTCATTGTGGGGGCGGACCGCATCAGCTATTCCCTCACGCGCATGATGTTGAAGCGGGGGATGCGGGTCAAATTGATTGAGAAGAATTATGATAAGGCGCGGCAATTCCTCATGCTAAATCCAGGCACAGAGGTTGTGCACGGTGATGGGACTGCCCCAAGCATTCTCGAGGAGGAACATGCGGAGGAATTCGATGCCTTTATCGCGTTAACGAACATCGATGAGGAGAATATTGTCCTCTCCCTCGTGGCGGACAAATTTGGCATCAAGAAACGCCTCGCCAAAGTAAACCGTATGGAATTGGTGCGGATGACGAAAGTGTTGAATCTAGATATGACGATGACGCCAAAACGCTCTGTGGCCAATGTGATTCTTAGGATTGTCCGCAGTATGGCGAATCTCCGCGAAGCCCACGCCTCCTCGATCAATCATATTTATCGTTTGGCGGATAATCAGGTGGAAGCCATTGATTTCACCGTGGCAAAACACAGCCGACTCTTGGGCCAATCGCTCAGCCAGCTCGCATTGAAGAACGGGGTATTGATCGCCTACATTCTGCGCGATGATCAGGTTCGAGTGCCACATGGGGATGATCAGCTCCAGGAGGGCGACCGCTTGATCATCATTACCGCCCAGGAACGCATGATTACTGTCGACGATATTTTGGAGGGATAGACAATGAATACACACATTATCCGTTTCATTTTGTCACGAATTCTCTATCTCGAGGCGGCTCTACTTGCCTTTCCTTTATTGATTGGAGTAATCTACCATGAAACGGGCGCGGACTTATTTCATTTTGTGATTCCACTCATGCTCTGTTTAGTGCTAGGAAAAATTTTAGATATCGATCGCCAAAAGATTGATAACTTCTATTATCGAGAAGCACTTCTCGCTGTGGCGCTCGTTTGGGTGACGGTGTCTGCGATCGGGGCGATCCCATTGTGGTTGACGCCGACGAATTATCACACCTATACAGATGCACTGTTTGAGATGGTGTCTGGGTTTACGACTACTGGAGCGAGTGTCGCTAATGATTTGGAGGTCCTGCCACATTCAATTCTTCTGTGGCGCTCGCTCTCACATTTCATCGGTGGGATGGGGGTCTTAGTCTTTGCCTTGGCCCTCTTCCCTAAGAGTAATCCGCGTGCCTCACTCATTATGAAAGCAGAAGTGACAGGGCCGACGTTTGGGAAACTCGTGCCACGTCTCAGTGATACCGCCCGCATTCTCTACGGGATTTACATCGGAATGACGGTGGTATTGACGATTTTCCTCTTGTTCGGGGGGATGAATCTCTTCGATGCGGTGACGCACGCCATGGGAGCAGCTGGTACCGGTGGATTCTCCAACTACAATGCATCTGTGGGACACTTTCATTCACGTTACATTGAGGTCGTGTTAGGGATCGCGATGTTTTTCTTCGGGATTAATTTTAACTTGTACTACTACGCGATCATTAACAGTATCAAGGACTTCTTTAAATCAGAAGAACTCAAGGTGTATTTTGCGATTGTGACGTTGGCGACGATTGCGATCATCTGGAATATCTGGTCTCTCTATGATTCAGCCGTCTATACGCCGGTGTCCGCCTTCTTCACAGTCACATCGATCATCAGTACCGGGGGATTTGTGTCGGCAGATTTCGGGCAGTGGCCCCTCTTCTCCAAGACGATCCTGTTAATCCTGATGTTCCTCGGTGGCTGTGCGGGTTCAACGGCTGGTGGATTTAAAATCTCGCGGATGATTATCACCATTAAAAAATTGAAAAATGAAATCCTCCATGTGATCGATAGTAAACATGTCTCGGTCATTCGGTTTGAAGGCAAAGCCATTGAACCCTCTGTGGAAAATGCGATCGCCAGTTACGGACTGTTGTATCTCGTGATTGTGGGGATCAGTATTCTGTTGATCAATCTTCAATTTCCTGATCTGATGTCCAGTACCAGCGCGGTCTTGGCTTTATTCAATAATGTAGGGCCAGGGATTGGGGCATATGGACCGATCGCAAACTTCCTCGATGCGGGGACCTTCTCCAAGTGGATCTTGATCCTCGATATGCTAATTGGACGTTTGGAGATCTATCCAATGATTGCCTTGATGCTGCCACGTGTCTGGGCACAGCGCCGCAAACGGTTGGTTAAAATCAAATCATCCTCACTTTAATCTATCTCTTATTTAGACGGTCGTTCTTATTTGGGACGACCGTTTTTATCTGAGCAGGAGGACCATCATTGGATAACTGAACGCGAGAAAGGGAATAAAGGGCACGCCCTGATCGATGGAGGGGTGGCGTGTGAGTGATTGAATTAATATCACTACTAATGTTGCGCTCGTCGCCAGCAAGAGGAGGAGACTGACACCCTGTAGTCCGTATCCCCAGGTGAGGAGGAGTAGGACCTTGATATCAGCACCCCCAATCCCGCTCTTCATACAATAGACCAATAATAGCAGCAGTCCCCCGATGAAGAGGGTCGCACTCAGCCGCTCCATCCACGGAAAGTGAGGGTGTTGACAGCTATTTAGGAATATAAACAGGAACAACACGAGCTGCAGGCGATCAGGGATCCACTGCGCCGTATGATCCGCTCCCGCCATTGTGACGAGAACTGCAAAAATCGCTAAGGAAAGCGGGAAAGAGGGGTCTTCTCGCCATAGTAATAGGCTACTAATGGTGACGAGTCCTTCACTGAATGGATAATAAAAACTGATTTTGTGCTGACAATAAGGGCAGTGGCAGTGGGTCATGAAATAACCAAAGACAGGAATGAGGGCATACCAAGGAATAGTGGATTGGCAGTGATCACAGGTGGAGCGCCCCCTCATCCATGACCTCCCCGACACCAAACGTCCACCCACTACCGTCAGAAACGAACTCAAACAGCTGAATAAAAAGACTAGTGTCACCCAGTAGCTACCTTGCCAGATGAGTGCGAGGCTGGTGTGTGGCTGTGACATTAGTATGATCCCCTCATTTAATCGAAACATCGCTATCCCTCCTTATTGGTTAAATACGTTTAAAAAGAGGGAGAGGCAGGTCGAATCCTGATAAAAGCAAAAAAATGATTAATGAGTTATCAGAAATCGCAACAAAAACCGCCAGCAGTCTTTAATACTACTAGCGGTCTTTGGAGTGATTGATAACGAGGATTACTCACCCGGGATGGTTAAATCTTCCCCATTAGATTGAATGACTTTTTGGTACCAAGCGAAGGAATCCTTCTTGGAACGTTTGAGGGTGCCATTGCCTTGGTCGTCTCGATCCACATAGATGAAGCCGTAACGTTTGCTCATTTCACCAGAGGAGGCACTCACGAGGTCGATACAACCCCATGGCGTGTAACCGATCAACGGAATATTGTCCTGTTCCACAGCGTCCTTGAAGGCTTCAATGTGGGCTTTGAGATATTCCATGCGGTAGGTGTCGTGAACGGAACCATCTGCTTCGACGGTATCCCTGGCACCTAACCCATTCTCAATAATGAAGAGTGGTTTTTGGTAACGTTCCCACAAGGTATTCATCGTAATTCTAAGCCCCAGTGGATCGATCGCCCAGCCCCATTCGCTATCTTTGAGGTATGGATTCTTCACGCCGAAGAAGGCATTCCCCATTGCTTTTTCGGCTTTCGTTTCGTCAGATGCAGCCGTGCGGGAAGAATAATAACTGAAGGAAATGTAGTCGACGGTGTTCTCCCTCAAGAATTGGAGGTCCTCATCAGAGAAGGAGAGACCCAATTTTTCAAAGCGTTGTTTCGTCCAGCGAGGATATTCTCCGCGTGATTGCACATCGATGAAGAAGAAGTTCTCTTGATCTTCTTTGTGAGCCGCCCATACATCTTCTGGACGGCTACTGTATGGATAGTAGTCCCCAGCCGCAATCATGCAGCCGATATGTGCATCTGAATCGATCTCTTTGAGTAACTTCACGGCGACAGAACTCGCGATTAATTCGTGGTGAGCGGCGGTGTAGAGCACTTTTTCGCGGTCTTCATCTGGGGCGATATAAATACCCGCACCCATGAAGGAGAAATGAAGCAGCATATTGATCTCGTTGAACGTAATCCAATATTTCACTTTGCCTTGGAAACGTTCAAAGACTGTCCGCACGTATTTTTCGAAGTAATCCACGACCTTGCGACTGCGCCAAGAGCCGAGTTCGTCAATGAGGGCTTTTGGCATGTCGAAGTGGTTCAAGGTGATGACTGGTTCAATATTATATTTTAGTAATTCGTCAATCACTTGTTCATAGAATTTGAGGCCTGCTTCATTCGGTTCATCTTCCATGCCGGTTGGGAAGATGCGCGACCATGAAATTGAGAAGCGGTAACATTTGAATCCCATTTCCGCAAAGAGGGCAATGTCTTCCTTGTAGTGATGGTAGAAATCGATGGCCTCGTGGGAAGGATAATATTGCCCTTCAGGAACATCGCTGTAGTGGCGTTTGCCGATCGCAATGTCCAAACGGTATTCCCCGTGCGGAATCACGTCCACATTGGAGAGTCCGCGTCCATCTTCTGTATAGGCACCTTCTAACTGATTAGCAGCCGTTGCGCCACCCCAGAGGAAATCTTTTGGTAAAGTCATAAATACAGTCTCCTTTCAAAATTTGTGTTGCTGATACTATTTTAAGGTAGTTAAGAGATAATCGCCCCGTTTCACCTGTTTTTCGGTCGTTGGCAGAACGTCCGTTAGATTTTTCGTATTGGTGACAACGATTGGAATCGCAGGGGAGAGATTGGCAGCTTTAATCGTATCCATGTCAAAACGGATCAGTTCTTGCCCAGCAGCTACGGTGTCTCCCTGCTTCACGAGAATCTTAAATCCTTTGCCTTCGAGATTGACGGTATCAAGCCCGATATGAATCAAGAGTTCCGTTCCCATTTCGGTGGTAATCCCAACCGCATGTCCAGTAGGGAAAAGGGAGGTAATTGTCCCATTCGCAGGGGCAACGACGAGACCTTCATCGGGCATGACCATCACACCTTTGCCGAGCGCTTGGCTGGAGAAGACCTCATCTGGGGTATCGGTAATCGGGGAGACCTCCCCACTGACAGGACTTGCGATAATTTCCTCACGGGCACTTTCTGCTAATTCAGCAGCGGAAACGGTATTTTCATCAGCTTTTAAAGTATCTGTGGCAGCAGAAACATCGGTTGCTTTTTCAGGTTCAAGCGTTGGCACTGGGAAGATCATCTGAAGCACAAACCCAATCACAGTAGCGACCACGCAGGCAATCACACTAGTCCAGAAGTTCATTGTGATTCCGTCTTTTGGATGGATGTAGTTTAATAGCCAGAAGAGTCCTAGACCACCAAAAGTGTAGCTAACTAAGTGATCCAAGCCGGCAATCGCACCAGCAATCGCATTCGCAATAATGACGTAGACGAAAGGTTTACGCATTGGGAGCAGTAGCCCATAAATGATTGGTTCTGTCACACCGAAGAGCGCTGAAATCATTCCTGGCAGAGCAATATCGCGGACTTTTTGTTCTTTGGTTTTGATGAGCATGGCAGCCATCACACCGACAGCAGGGAAGGTTGAAATCGCAGTCAGTGCGCCGATTGGTTCCATTCCGTTCGTATTCAAGAGCAGGAAGATCAGAGGTACCAACCCCCAATGTAACCCGAGGATCACGAGTAATTGCCAGGTAGAGGTAAGCAAGATCCCATAAATAATTGGACTGAATCTGTACAATGCCATAAAGCCTGCCCCCACCAAAGCGGATGCCCAGTTAGCGATCGGTCCAATGACTAAGAAGGCGATTGGAACAGTAATCAGGATCGTGAAAAATGGTGTGATGAACGCATTAATGACCTGTGGAATCCAGTTCTCAATGTGTTTGTTGAGCCACGCAGCCAACCAGATCGTAATGATGATTGGAATAACCGTTGAGTAGTAGCCGTTTTGTGGCAAGATAATCGGTAAACCGAATGCATTCAAATGAATAGCGGATTCAATCGGTGTTCCCTGGAATAGGGTGTAGAGCGTTGGCAATTGAGCGACGTTCGCAATGTCTGGATGTAAGAACGCCACTGTTACCGCTAAACCGGTAAAGAGATCCAACTTAAAGCGACGTGCAGCATTCACGGCTACCATGATGGGCAGGAACTGGAAGAATCCGTCTCCAGCCATTTGTAACAAGAAGGAGATCCCACTGTTATCCGCGGTCATCCCAAACATCCCGAGAATGGCGACAACCCCTTTGATCATCCCAGTGGCAGCGAGTGGCATCAGGAATGGCTGGAACAATCCAGAAATCAAATCGATAAATTTATCGAGGGCACTGCGGTCATCTGTCACATTCTCATCGCTTGCACTGTTCATCCCATCGCCGAGCGGGGTGACTTCGAGGATCCGGTCATACACGTTCGTAACGTCATTTCCGATCACGACTTGGTATTGACCACTGGCTTTTACGACGGTTACCACTCCATCGCGTTGTTTGAGATAATCCGTATCAGCTTTGGATTCGTCCTTGAGGTTGAACCGAAGCCGTGTCACACAATGACGCAACCCACTCACATTTTCTACACCACCAACATGTTGAATGATGTCTTTGGCGAGTGCCGTATAATCTTTCTTAGGCATAGCTATTAAACTCCTTTAATTGAAATAATGGGCGCCAAAGGAGATGGCTTATTTGGCGTGGCAGCTCTGGATATGTAAGGTGATTCATTACATTTTTAGTTCAAAGAAAAAACCTAAATGCAGGTATACACCACTCCTAGGCTGTCGTGTATACGCATTTAGGTTTTGCCTGCTTTACCAGTCACAATCCAATGAAAGCGCTATATGATTTCTATGCCTCATACTCTAAGCAGTTTTTGCATGGATGTCAAGGGAGAAAGATAAATATTTTTAAGGATGCGAGGAATTTCACAAGTAAACATAGGCACATGACTGGATGATTAAGCCATGTGCCTCGTCTGTTTACAAACTATTTCTTTACGGCGACTACTTGATAGTGGCTAGGAGATAATCGCCCCGTTTCACCTGCTTTTCGGTCGTTGGCAGAACGTCCGTTAGATCTTTCGTATTGGTGACAACGATTGGAATCGCAGAGGAGAGATTGGCAGCTTTAATCGTATCCATGTCAAAACAGATCAGTTCTTACCCAGCAGTTACGGTGTCTCCCTAAATATGCTTCTCTTGGAACAGTATCATACACTGTGTCTGTTCTAGGAGAAGCATATTTGCATTTTTGTTATTCCTATTGCTCCTTTTTACGAACAACGTAGCTATCCAGTAAGATACGACTCATCACTTGTAAAGGTAAGCGTGAAGCTACTTCATATTTATCAAAGTAGGCTGTTTTAGACTTATAGCCAACAAAGAGCGTATCCGCATAACGGACGATTGGAGCTTCATTGTTGGTGGTTAGAATAATTTGTGGAATGTCGCGTGAAGCTAATATATTAGCTGCAGCGACTAGCTCTGGAGTTTCACCATTTAATGTAACAATAATTACCACAGCGTTTGGACTAATTTGACCAGCAATCGTCTGGATAATATTAGGGTCGTTAAAGAACTCGGCATACTTACCTAATAATTGCAGTTTTAGAGTGATTTCCGAGGCGATGGATTCAGAGAGCCCTCGAGCAAAGACCAGTACGATTTCAGCTTTAGCTAGTAATTGAACAGAGTCTTCAATAACTGAAACTTTTAGGTTTTCAAGGGTATTGTGAACCTCAATTTGATTTTGCATAATGACACGCTTTATCTGATCATCGACCTGATCAAGAATGCTAAAGGGAGCAGTATCTCCTATTCGTTTTAACAAATCATGACGAAAATCAGTATAACCATTGAAGCCTTTCTTCTTCATGGTTCGAACGATGGTAGCAGGGGAAACATTCGCTTCAGTACTTAATTGAGTAATAGAAGCATTAACAACAGTTTGCTGGTGATTTTCAATGTAATCCCAAAGGTAAGCCTCTGTGGGACTGAGTGTAGTCATAAAGAAGGACCTCCTGAAAAGCTTTTTCTATGGTGATAGTGGTTAGGTATAAACAGAAAACCGTTTTCAATTAAGAACGAGTACTATAAGAGTGAACAAACGAGATGATAAAAGGAGAGGTTCACGTGATATATACTTTAACATTAAATCCTGCCATTGACTTATTTATAAAAACACAGCAGATGGAACCTAATACAGTGAATCGTACAGATAGTTACGATGTGCAAGCCAATGGAAAAGGCGTGAATGTCAGTTGCATTTTGAAACGATGCGGTGTTGATAATACCGCATTGGGAGTAGGGGCAGGCTTTACGCTTGAGTACATAGCTGATTTTTTGACTCAGGAGGGGATAGTCAACCATTTTTATAAGGATACTGGTTTTACCCGCATCAATGTATTTACTCGAGTAACGAGCACAAATGAGGAATATAAGTTGGTTAATCCAGGACCCGAGATCAGTAAGGATACTCTAAAGCAATTATACCAACAACTAATAACGCTAGATGAGAATGATTGGTTGTGTGTCTCAGGTAGTTTTGCGCGTGGGATCGATCCCTCATTTTTATTGGAAATCGGGAAACTGGGTAAGAAGAATGGGTTCGAGTTGATTATAGACACCGCTTATCCAGAGGTGGTTGAAACGTTGAAGTACCATCCACTATTGGTAAAACCGAATGATGCAGAGTTAATGAGCTGGTTCTATCAAACAGGACAATCGGATTTAGAAATGATTGTAACGCTGGGCCATCAAGTACTAGAAGCTGGTGCACAGAATGTTTTAGTGTCACTTGGAGAAGGAGGGGCACTGTTTATGAATCAGGAGATCACGCTGGTTGGCAATGCACCTAAGATTTCTGTTTTAAATACGGCAGGGGCAGGTGACAGTATGCTCGGCACATTCTTAGCTGGTATGTATCAACGGCATGATTTAGCTGAAACATTAAAATTAGCGATTGCTGCTGGGAGTGACACTGCACAGCAAGCATGGATCACAGACTTTTCCAATATGGATGAGTTATTAAATCAGATTGAGATTCGCAAGGTGGAGGGGTAATAATGGCAAAGTATGATTTAATCGCCGCGACTGGATGTGCAACGGGAATCGCACATACGTATATGGCGCAAGAAGCCCTAGAACAGGCAGCTGATAAAAGAGGGTTAACAATAAAAGTTGAAACACATGGACAAACTGGAGTGGATGATCCCCTCACCAAAGAAGAAATTGATGAGGCTAAAGGGGTTATCATCGCATCAGATATTAATGTCGATATGGATCGATTTGCTGGTAAGCCATTCGTTAATGTACCAGTAGCTGCAGGCATCCGAGAACCTGATAAACTCATTCAGGATGTTTTGAGTAATGATGCGCCAGTATTTATGCCTAAGAGTGAGGCTAATAAAGTCGAGCACAGGGAAGATAACGAGACAAGTTCAGTAGGAATTGGGAACAAAATTTATACGAGCTTAATGAATGGTGTTTCTCATATGCTGCCATTAGTGGTGGCAGGTGGAGTCTTGATTGCTATTTCTTTCTTTTGGGGCATTTATTCTGCGGATCCTAATAATGCGCAGTATAATTCGTTTGCAGCGATGTTGAATGCAGTAGGTAGTGCAGCAATGGGGCTGATGGTACCGGTATTAGCTGCTTATATTGGTGAAGCTGTGGCTAAACGTTCTGGACTCATTGTTGGGATGGCAGTTGGGGTGATTGCCTACAATGGAGGTAATGGATCTGGATTTTTAGGAGCGATCGTTGGTGGCTATATGGCCGGATTAGTGATTCTACTATTGCAAAAGCTCTTTGCCTTTTTGCCGGATAGAGAGTTCCGTGGATTGAAAGCTATTTTCTTATATCCTGTCTTAGGGGTATTTATTGCTGGATCTATCATGTATTTAATTAATACACCAATGCAGGCGATCAATGTAGGCTTAATGGATTGGCTAAAGGGTCTTGAAAGTTCAAGTCCTATCATTTTGGGTATTATCGTAGGAGTTATGTGTGCAGCCGACTTTGGTGGGCCAATCAATAAAGCGGCTTATCTGACAGGAACAGCATTACTAGCGCAAGGAAATTACTTCTTTATGGCAGGAGTTTCAGCAGGATGTATCGCACCACCATTAGCAACGACTATCGCTGTTTTGATTAACCCAAAAGCGTATAATCGTGATGAACGTAGCGCTGGTTATGTGAATGCATTGCTTGGATCAACGCATATTACTGAGGGAGCGATTCCATTTGCTGCAAAGAATCCATTAATGAATATCCCTGCTTTCATGGTTGGATCGGCAATCGCAGCTATTTTGACTTACATGGCTCGTATTCAAGTACCAGCTCCACATGGCGGATTTATTGTTCTACTGCTCGTCAATAAACCATTGATCTGGGTAGGATGTATTTTAATTGGTGCAGCCGCATCCGGTGTCTTATTAGCTCTGATTGCTGGACGTCAGGCGAAAAAACGTGGTGTTAAACCTGGCGTTGTTGAAGAGATAGTAAGCATGGAAACTTCTCAAAGTGAGACAGATGTAGTACCTACTGAAGGAACTACTCAGGTTGTATCTAGTGATGATTCCACGCAAGCATTCGATCCTGGAGACATCCTCAACAAAAAATTTATTGAAGTGGACGTAGCCGCTAATACTCGTGATGATGTATTACGTCACTTAGCGGATATGGCAGTGAGAAATGGTTTAGCCACTGATGAAGATGCGATATTTAATAAATATATTGTTCGCGAAAAAGAAGGATCAACAGGAATGGAACACGGTATCGCGATTCCTCATGCTCAAGAAACGACGATTCATCAATCTGCCATGTTGATATTGAAATTAGCGAGACCAGTTGACTGGGAAACATTTGATGGAAAGCCTGTGAATGCTATTATTTCTTTCCTGATACCAGAACAAGACAGTGGTAGCCATTTGAAGTATTTGTCTAATACAGCCAAATTATTGACGCATGAAGACTTTGTGGAGAGTTTCCAAGAAGCAAACACTGTGGATGATCTCTATCAATTGTTTAAGCACTAAGGAAATATTTTTTTAGATCATTAATACGAGATACATGAAATTACTTTTGCCGACCCCAAAAATCTAAATTTTGGAGGTCGGCATTTTTTATTAGAGGATGGATCAGTAACCAGTAAAGGAAAATAAACAAATTCAAACAGATTGTAAATTATCATCCCCTCAGACATTTATTATATTAATCTATTAACACTCTCTCATAGAATAAATAAATAAAAACCAAATTTTATCTTGGCTTAAAACATTGATTTCATCTGCTTACATAGTTTATTCATGATTTTAGCTAGTTGATTTATTTGGGAAAGCGCTTTATTATATTATTAAACAAGTTCAAACAGAATAAAGCGGAATTGATCAAAAGAAGGAGTGTTTATCATGACAAAAGAAGAAGTATCAATGATTGGTTTCCAAGTGGTGGCTTACTCAGGGGAAGCTCGTTCGAAGTTCCTCGAAGCGATTAAGAATGAAAAGAACAAGGGAGACCGCGAATATACCAAGCAACTGGTCGCAGAAGGAACGGAGAAATTAAATAAAGCTCATAACGTCCAAACCGAATTACTCGCAGCAGAAGCAGACGGCGAAGATATTGAGCTTGGCTTTATCTTTGTGCATGGGCAGGATCACTTGATGACGACGATTTTATTAAAAGATATCTTGGAAAACATTTTTGATATTTATGCAGAGTGAGATCAATCGTGAACTGATGGAGAGGAGAATTCACGATGCAAGGATTAATTAATATGATAGAGAAAGCGAGACCGGCTTTCGAAGCGTTTTCTCGAAATAAATATCTTCGCTCGATGATGAACGGTTTTGTGGCATTAATGCCGATTGTTATTTTTTCAAGTATTTTTATGTTGATTGCTTACGTGCCAAATGTCTGGGGCTTCTACTGGAGCGATTCAACTGTTAGTCTATTACTCAAACCGTACAACTATACGATGGGATTTTTCGGTGTCACGATCGCAGCAACCATCGCCAAATCCCTGGTCGATTCCTTCAATCGGGACTTGCCAGCAACGAATCAGATCAATGCGATTTCTGCGATGATGGCCTCCTTATTAGGGATGTTGATGCTCTCCAGTAACCTAACAGATACTGGAGTGACGACGGATTATCTCGGCACATCTGGTATTATTTCTGCGTTCGTTTCCGCTGTGATTGTGGTGAACATCTATAACATCTTCATTAAGAAGCATATTACCATTAATTTGCCAAAAGAAGTGCCAGGGAACATTGCTTCTGCATTCGAAGATATTATGCCATTCTCAGCAGCAATTGTTGCGATCTATATTGTTGATATGATTACTCGCTACTTTACGGGCGTGCATTTTGCTCAGTTCGTCATTCAGCTGTTCCAACCACTCTTCCAGGTTGCCGACAGCCACTTAGGACTTTCGATTATTGCGGCAGCGGTTTCCTTCTTCTGGTTCATTGGGATTCATGGACCATCTGTTGTTATGCCAGCCGTTAACGCGATTATGTACTTCAATATGAGCTTGAACCAGGAACTCGTACAACATGGTTCCCGCGCGATTCATACCTTAGTGCCGATGACGAATGACTTTATCATTACACTTGGTGGGACCGGGGCTACCTTCGTTGTACCATATATGTTTATGTTCTTAGCAAAATCAAAACGGAACAAAGCAGTCGGTCAAGCGGCCTTTATTCCATCTTCCTTTGCCGTGAATGAACCGATTTTGTTTGGGGCACCATTGATTTTGAACCCAGTCTTCTTTATCCCATTCTTGGGGGCGCCAATCGTAACGTTAATATCTTTAAGATTTTTGTAGATCACTTGGGAATGAACTCCCTTACCTACCAATTGCCATGGACGACGCCAGGTCCACTGGGGTTAGTTATGAGTACCGGATTTGTACCGCTCTCCTTCTTACTGGCGATTCTGTTACTCGTCATTGACTGGTGCATCTACTATCCATTCTTCCGGGTGTACGATAACCAAATTCTCGAGCAGGAATTGCATCCAGAACTAGCAACTGAAGAAGAGAATGAAGGGCCATCGCTGAATGAACTGATGGACCAACAAGCAGCAAGTGAAGAAAAAGACGAAGAAACGAATGTGCTCGTGCTCTGCGCGGGTGGTGGAACGAGCCGTCAGTTGGCGAACTCCTTGAATCGTGGAGCGAAAGAATACGGTATTAAACTATCAGCTGCTGGGGCGCAATATGGGGCCCATGATGATATGTTACCAAACTTTGATTTAGTGGTTCTGGCACCACAAGTAGCCACGAACTATGCTGATTTGAAGAAGGATACAGATAAATTAGGGATTGGCCTAGAGAAGACAGATGGGGAGCAATATATATCCCTTATTCAGGATCCAGAAGGGGCCCTGAAATTTGTCTTCCAGGCGTTGAACAAAGACACGGATATCAAGAAACCTGAAGACAAGTAAGCGAAATAAGATGGAATGTGATCATCGATTCATAAAGAATGATTGCATGCAGTATGAGAGGAGATTAGAAAATGGAATTACCAAAGAGCTTTTTGTTAGGTGGTGCAACAGCAGCCTATCAAGCAGAAGGGGCAACCAAAGAAGACGGTAAGGGTGCCGTTGCTTGGGATCCGTTTTTAGAGGAACAAGGATGGTTTAAGGCGGACCCGGCCAGTGACTTCTACCACAAATATCCCGTCGATCTAGAGCTGTCAGAGCAATTTGGCGTGGACGGCATTCGCGTATCGATTGCGTGGTCTCGGATTTTCCCGAATGGCGATGACAAAGAACCTAATCCAAAAGGGGTTGAGTTTTACCATCGTTTGTTCCAAGAATGTAAAAAACGGCATGTGCGTCCATTAGTGACCTTGCATCATTTTGATACGCCACTAGCACTGCATCGTGAGGGCGACTTCCTCAATTCCCATACAATCGATAGTTTTGTTCGCTATGCCCAGTTCTGCTTTGAAGAATATAAGGATGAAGTGAAGGATTGGGTCACTTTTAATGAGATTTGGCCGGTATCCAGTGGACAATATCTTGTTGGGAAGTTTCCACCTGGCATCCAATTTGATTTTGGTAAAACCATGCAGAGTATCCACAATATGATGGTATCCCATGCGCGTGCCGTCGCCCTCTACAAAGAAAAAGGCTATGACGGTGAAATTGGGGTCATTCATTCCCTCGAAACCAAATATCCATATGAAGACAAACCGGAAAACCAACATGCGGCAGATCTCTATGATGCTATCTCAAATCGTTTCCTACTTGATGCGACATTCTTAGGCCATTACTCCAAGGAAACCATGGAGTTAGTAAATGAAGTATTGGCGGCAAATGACGGTGAATTAACCGTGAGTGAAGAGGACCTCAAAGCTCTCGACGCAGCCAAGGATCTGAACGACTTTATGGGTATTAACTACTACCAGAGCTGCTTCATGAAGGCGTATGATGGAGACAATGCGGTTCACCATAATGCAACTGGTGATAAAGGAACATCTATTTTCGCATTGAAGGGTGTCGGACAGCAAATGTTCGATATGGACATTCCACGGACAGATTGGGACTGGCTGATCTATCCAGATGGCCTCAGAGATCAAATGATACGAGTGGCGCGCGACTATCCAAACTATCATAAGATTTATGTCACAGAGAATGGGATGGGCGCCAAGGACAAACTCGAGGATGGCCATGTGAATGATGATTACCGGATCGACTACCTCCGTCGCCATCTCAAAGCCTGCGTGGAAGCGATCGATGCTGGTGTGAATGTAGCGGGCTACTTCATCTGGTCACTGATGGATGTCTTCTCCTGGTCCAATGGGTATGGCAAACGTTATGGACTGTTCTACGTGGACTTTGATACTCAAGAACGCTATCCAAAACGGAGCGCCTATTGGTGGAAGACAGTGAATGAAACCCATGATTTAGAAACACCACTGCCAGAGGATTATTAATTAGTTATTAGAAACGCCTCCACCTAGCACATTCTTCACCACAAAATAACGCTTTTTTCTAGGGAAAGGCGTTATTTTTTAGGGCTATCACCAGGGGAAATAATATAGTGGAGTGTTTGGTTCTGTTTGAAAGCTTTTATTTATGTTGACGCTTACAAAATTTTGCCGTATAATTCAAGTAGAAAATGAAGTGAGGAAGGAGGTTATAAAATATGGAAGAAACCCCATTATTTTATGAGAGTACTGTATTTATTAGTTCAACAAAAACACAAGCTGAGTTGTTTGAAACTGTTAGCAAGATGTTGAAAGAGCAGGATCTTGTGACAGAGGATTTTTATAAGAATCTGGTAGAGCGTGAAGAGAACTATCCGACTGGGATGGATATGACTCCGGTTAATCCAAACTATGTTAATATAGCAATTCCCCATACTGAAGTGGAATATGTAAAGACGACACGGATTGTTCCGATCAAGTTGGAAAATCCATTGACCTTCCACAATATGATTAATCCGAGCACAACATTAGAGGTGGGTTTTGCCTTTATGATTTTGAATGAGGATCCAGAAGGGCAAGTGAACATTTTGGCTCGGATCATGGATTTCTTCAACCGCTTAACGGAAGAAGAGGCGATGCATTTCTTCAGCTTGGAGGATGCACAGGCGATTTATCAATTCTTGGATGAAAAATTTTAATAGCAGAATGAAGGAGGATGTTTGAGATGGTTAAGATTTTAGCAGCATGTGGTGCAGGTGTGAACTCGAGTCATCAGATCAAGAACGCGATTGAAGAAGAAATGAAGAGTCGCGGGCATAATGATGTCACAGTGGACGCCGTAATGATCAAAGACGTGAACAAAGATATGCTTGATAAATATGATATCTTTGCTCAGATTGCGAAGAGCGATTTTTCATTTGAGGTGCCAATCCCTGTGGTGGATGCTGGCCCGATTCTCTATCGTATTCCTGCCATGGCAAAACCGGTTTACGATGAGATTGAGAAAATCATTAATAAATAATTGCCCATTCCCATCATTTTATAGGAGGAATGAATCATGATAGATGGTTTTATTTCATTTGCGAATACGATCCTGAAGCCACTGATCGATTTAGGACCAGCCTCTGTTATGACGGTGGTTTTGACCTTATTCGCTTGGGCGTTTGGTGTTAAATTTACGAAGGCTCTGCAAGGTGGATTGAAACTCGGGATCGCGATTACCGGTGTCGGTGCGATCATGGGGATTTTGACGAATGCCTTCTCAGAAGCATTACAAAAATTTGTTGAAAGTACCGGTTTGAACTTGAATGTGACCGATGTTGGTTGGGCACCACTCGCAACGATTACGTGGGGCTCGTCCTATACGCTATACTTTATGATGATCTTATTGATTGTGAATGCCATTATGATTTTTACCAATAAGACGAATACCTTCGACGTAGATATTTTCGACATCTGGCACTTATCTATTACCGGTTTGTTTGCGATGTACGTGGGCGCAAACTTGATTGTTACGACCTTATTAGTTGTCTTCATTGGGGTGTTGAAGATTATCAACTCCGATTTGATGAAACCAACCTTTAACGATTTGTTGGATGCACCAGAAGGCAACCCAATGACAACGACGCACATGAACTACATGATGAACCCGATTGTAATGTTATTGGACAAGATCTATGACAAACTGTTCTTCTGGCTCGACCGTTATGACTTTGACTCTGCCACCTTGAACAACAAGATCGGTTTCTGGGGGTCTAAGTTTGCGATTGGTATTTACTTAGGACTCTTCGTTGGGGTTTTGGCGAGATTACCATTCCGCAGCATGATCGAACTCGGCTTCACGGCTGGGGTTTCCTTGGAATTGTTCTCTGTGATTGGGCAATGGTTCATTGAATCGGTGGAACCACTCTCACAAGGGGTGACCGAATTTGCGACGAAACACTTCGGCAGCGACCGGACGTTCAATATCGGTTTGGACTGGCCATTCATCGCCGGTCGTTCCGAAATGTGGGCGGCTGCAAACGTTTTGGCACCAATTATGCTCTTAGAAGCGCTCGTATTGCCTAAGAATGGGTTACTCCCATTAGGCGGGATTATTGCGATGGGCTTGACACCTGCTCTATTAGTTGTCACCCGTGGGAAGATTATCCGCATGGTGATCATCGGGGCGGTGCTCTTACCAGTCTTCCTCTATTCCGGTACCTTGATTGCGCCATTCGTAACGAACATAGCTAAACAAGTGGGTGCCTTCCCAGAAAACTTAGGTGCGAATGCATTGATCTCCCACTCCACATTGGAAGGACCAATTGAGAAATTCGTGGCTTACTTCGTCGGGAAAGCGAACGGTGAAGGTGGACAGTTCATTCTCTATGCGGTGATTGCTTTAGCTGTTTATCTCGTTCTCTTCATTTGGTATGCACAACAGATGAAGAAACGGAACGCGGAATATGCCACAAAAGCTGGGAAATAATAGCTTTTTAGTACGTATGTGAGCAGTAACCGCATACAACCGATTGTTTACACCAACGATAGATAACAAAAATAGATTGAAACTGAGGATTGATGGTGGGTATTAACTGCCATCCATCCTCTTTTTTGCATTCAGAAGTATATTGTAAAAGGGGTTTCACTATGCTAGATTAAGGGTAGGAAACGTCAGGTGTGAAAAGGCTTAAGAGGTGGAAAGGATGGCGAAACTGGCGGATTATATAGAGACCATGCCCAAAGCAGAACTGCACTGTCATCTGGATGGATCGGTGCCCCTAGAAACCCTGGAGGCCCTCACAACCGAAGCGGGGTTAGACATCGACATGGCGTCTTTGGCAATCGCTCCCAAACGCTGTGAAGATCTGAAGGAGTATTTGACGGCTTTCAATACGATTCTGCAGGTGCTTCAGACGGCGGACCAATTGAAACGAGCAACGATAGCGATTATCGAAGCCGTCGCCAAAGAACACGTGCGCTACATCGAATTGCGTTTTGCGCCATTACTACATACAGAACAGGGCTTGAGTGTTCCTGAGGTGATTGACGCCGTGATGTCGGGTATCCGTGAAGCGGGACCCAAGAATCATGTTTACATCAATCTGATTCTCTGTCATATGCGCCACATGGATCAAGCCACGCAATTAAGGCTGGTGGAGGCAATCCAAAACCATCCTGTGCCTGAAGTGGTCGCCTTTGATTTTGCGGGGAATGAACCGGATCACGCCAATGATGAGATTGGACCGGTGGCAACAGCGGGGATTGAGGCTGGATACGCTCTCACGCTCCACTCCGGCGAATGTGGCTGTGTGGAGAATGTGGTGGCAGCGATTCACCTGGGAGCAACCCGGATTGGGCATGGAGTCGCCATCGAACAGAGTGAGGAGGCCCTCCAATTGGCACGGGATCGCCATATCCATATGGAGGTCTGCCCCACCAGTAACTATCAAACCGGCGCGATTAATTCGATTGTGGATTCACATTTACAGACGCTCATGGACTGGGGAATTTCCTGCAGTATCAACACCGATAATCGGACGGTCTCCAATACCACCCTCACCCAGGAATTTATGCAGGTACAAGAAGCTTTCAATTTAACTCAAACAGATATTTATCAACTATCTTGCCAGGCGATGCGAGCAGCCTTTGCCAAAGCAACTGTGAAGGACGAGATACTCCATGAAATGGCGCAACACGATCGTCACTATAACCACAAATAGAAGGAGACACGACCAATGTACGAAGAAACTGTTCACTATCTCAAAGACCAAGGCCTCACTGAACCAAAGATTGGGCTGATCCTCGGCTCCGGACTTGGCGCCTTAGCGGATGAAGTAGAGAATGCCATCACCATTCCTTACAAAGACATCCCGAATTTTCCGGTCTCAACGGTGAGGGGACATGCGGGAAGTTTGGTATACGGCGATCTGTCCGGCCGAAAAGTACTGATTTTGAATGGACGCTTTCACTATTATGAAGGCTATGATCTCCAAACGGTGACCTATCCGGTGCGCATCATGAAAGAACTCGGTGTGAAGACCGTGGTAGTGACCAATGCGGCTGGAGGAATCAACGAAGGATTTGAACCGGGCGATTTGATGATTATTACGGACTACATTAATTTCTCCGGACCAAACCCATTGATTGGACCAAATGTGGACAGTCACGGGCCACGTTTCGTTGATATGACAGAAGCCTACAGTGTGCGTGGAACCCAAACCCTGAAAGACATCGCCAAAGAAGAAGGCTACGAGATCAAGGATGGGGTTTACTGCTGGATGAGTGGGCCAACCTATGAATCCAAGGCTGAAATTCGGGCATTGCGCATTCTTGGGGGCGATGCGGTTGGAATGTCGACCGTGCCAGAAACCATGGTTGCAAAACAATGTGGCATGGAAGTGGTCGGTATCTCCTGTATTACGAACCTCGCAGCGGGCATGCAGTCGGAACTGAACCACGAAGAAGTCATGGAAACCAGTGCACGGGTGAATGGACGCTTTAAGACCTTAGTGAAAAAATATCTCCTCCGCTACACGGATTAGTGGATGGCATAATAAAATCAATGGATAGGCAAGGTGTTTGGTGGCCTTGCCTTTTTCGTCGGGAGGCGAGAAGCAGTGAAAGCCAATCCAAGTGTCTTTCATGGTACAATAGAGTCAGCGGGTTGAGTCGTTGGCAGGCTAGAGGCTTTAAGATAGCTAGCTGCCTTCGCTCGGAAAGGGAGTGCAGAATGCGAATTGATGAACTCTATGCCAAGTTAAATACCTTTCAATTTATTGAAAACTACTATGTTGCCATTAAGCATTATGGGGACGATGAAGAAGAAACCGCCATGCGCGTCTTGAAACTCTACAGTGAAGCGGGTAAAATTGCAGAGGTTAATCTCGACACCCCTTATATGTTGAGAACGACTTACTCTCCATTCGGTGAGCGGACGTTATTAGAGCGTCAGGCATTACTCAAGGTGCTCGTGGAGTTTGCAAATACCCCGATCGAGCAACGCCACAGTGAGGTGTACTTCGCTTATTTCAATGACTTACATCACCTCCCACATTTCATCAAGCGCATGTCCAATAATCGCTTGACCGATGAAATGATTCCCATGGCGTACTTGAATACCCTATCCGAGGAGCAATTACAGAGTTATTTATTTACAACGAGTGAAATGGAGAGTTTCCCTAAAGATTATCAGCCGCGTTTCACCCCGGATTCATTCGTGAAGGTAAAAACGTTTGACGAGATGATCCATGAGCTTGATGATCGTTTTAATGATTAGATGGGAAGAAATCAGTGAGGGAGAATATGGATAATCAGCAACAACAAGCCTTATTAGAAACGATTAAAGCACATTATACGGGCGATATTATCAAGGATATGCGTTATATCACTGATAAATTACATGGTCATTTTGAGGCCTTGCGCCAAGATGAGGCCTTTCGCAAAGTATTAGAGGACATGCTCATTGCCCAATATCCTGAAAATCGAAATACCATTACCGAGATGTGGCGAGATCTGTCTTTGCGCAGTGACGATGAATTCATTATGCGTATGTTTGGGCTGGTGGACGATGATCAAGCCCCACAAGCCCAATTTCAGATGAATTTGTTTATTTGGATGATGGAGGCGGAGTTCCGCCAGTTCAAACCGAAATTTAACGAGAAATATCTCAGTATTTATGATGATATCGACCTCTTTGAATTCAACTTGCACGAATCACCAGAGATGGAGCTTAGGGTGACGGATCGCAACTACGCAGGGATCTATATTACCTATGCCAAGATTCTCCTGGCAGCGAATGAATGGCAAGAAGCTGCAGAAGCCTACCAGCAGGCGCTACTCTGGAATCCGTATGATGTGCGGACGATTTTCGATCTAGCGGCGCTCTACCAGCAGCTGAATCAGTATGGGATGAGCTATGCGACGACTCTGAACGGGTTGAAATATGCGATTCGCCCGCAAGATTTGGCGCGTGGGTTCAACTATCTCGGGAATTTCTACCGCAAGAAGGAAGAGGACCACGTGGCGTATGGCTTCTACCAGCTGAGTCATTATTGGCAGCCGATGCAGTCGGTCTCAGAGCAGTTGGCAGCGCTCAACCATCTCAAGGGCGACGCAGAACTCGATCTCGAGGAGGATGGGGCAGCACGAGCCTTCCTCGCACGTTACAACATCGGGAGCTACCCGAATCTCCACCATCTGAACGCCTTGAAAGCCTTTGCGAGCCGTATGTATGTGGCGGGGCAATATTCTGCTGCCTACACCTACTACTCGCTCTATCATGACCTCTTACGCGATAAGGAATCAGGCGTAGAAGATCTGTTGGCGGAGATCGAAGCCAAATTAGCCAAAGAATAGCTAACTGAAAGCACAGGATTCCTCACAGCCACTACAGAAATAGAACAATAAAACCACCAACGACAGTCTGCCTTTGTCCTTTGAGAGGACAGACTTTGAGACTATGTGGGTGGCTTTTTTAGTGTGATCTATGGTCAACCGCGTGTGGGGGATAGTGATAGAACTTAGTGAAGGCCCGGTAAAAGGTGCTGTAGTCATTGAAACCCGCACTTTGCCAAGCCTCGGTGATTGAATGTCCCTCTTCGATCAAGTGATAGGCATATTGAACTCGAAGGAAGATCAAATGCTGGTGAATGGTCGAATGAAAATACATCTGGAAGTTACGATTCAATGTCGAGGTGCTTACACGGAAATGCCGTTCAAGATCGTTGAGGGCGACCCCTGTTTTGAAATGCTTTTCGAGATAGTGGCTGATGTGGCGCGCCATAACTTCACGTTCGTCGATTTTCAGGTGGTCCAATTCTTCGCTGAGACGGTAACAGATCTCTGCCAACAGCTGAATGACAATCCCATAACAGAGCTTTCGTTTGAGTTCGGTGAGACCGCTCTGTTGTTGCTTCATCAATTGAATCGCGAGCTGGATGAGCCACTGCCAAATATCATCCGAGAAAGTAATAATGTGGAGGTTATTAAACAGCTCCACCATCTGCGGCGTATCGATGAAGTCTGCTGCAATACTCTCTAAATAGGTGTCCCCGATTGAGAGGAGGTAGCCGTATGTACTGGTGTTTCGCCCCTCATTCTCACTCATCGTCTGCTGAATGTTGAAAGCGACCTCACTCTGTTCAGGAACGACGAGCACCCGCCGCGCTGGAATAGGCGTCTCCTTTCCCATCAGTTGGACGGTCAGGTGCTGCTGGATAAAAATCAACTCTTTACGGTGAAAGTACGAATGATTATATTGCTCCATTTGATCGCTCGTGAGGGGAGTTACTTTGATGCGATAAGGGGCATCACTAGTCATAGGAATCTCCTCTCTGATTTAATTAATGATAGACACGTTGCACGCGGGTACTGATCCCGCAGAAAACTTCATGGGCGATGGTATTCAAGTAGTTACTGAGGTCCTCTGCTGTATTGGTGACACCGCGGTTGGTTCCAATGATCGTCACACGGGTCCCCATCGGCAGTTCCTCTGGCAGGCGAATCAGGCACTGGTCCATGCAGACACGCCCGACAATTGGACAGAGCTCGCCATTGACAATGACTTCAAAACCAGTGAGTGCGCGATTGAAACCATCCGCATATCCAATCGGTAGCGTTCCAATCCATTCGCCCTCACTCGCGGTATAGGTCGCACCGTAGCTGATCGTCTCTCCCGCATGCATCTGTTTCACGAAATCGATCTTCGTTTCCCAGGTGAGGACCGGTTTGAGATCGAGATCGCTCGGCATTGACATCGCACCGTTCGAGGGGTTGACACCGTAGAGGGCAATTCCGAGGCGAACGAAATCGAGCGTCTTTTCTGGTTGCCAGACTGCCATCGCGGAATTGGAGCGGTGAAAGAGGGACTGATTCGGTAATTGGCTGAGATCGAGTTGGTGTTCGAACGAGTCGAAGCGTTTGGTTTGGGTGCGGCAGAGGCTCTGTTCCTTCTCAGAATCACCGTCTGCCGTGGCGTAATGGGTGAAGATCCCCTCTAAAATAAAAGCATCGGGATGCGCGGCGATAAAATCAACAATCGCCTGCCCCTCGTCCAGTGAACGTACGCCGATTCGTCCCATCCCGGTATCAACCTTGAGATGCACGTGGAGCGGTGGAAAATTGGTGCCCGGTTGACGTTCTACGAGGGCGGACTCTAGCCACTCGACGCTGCTGATGGTGACGCTGATGTTCTCAGTCGCATGGAGCCACGCGTAGTGAGGATGAGTGATGCCGAGAATGAGAATCGGAGCAGTGATTTCCGCTTGACGTAATTCCAATGCTTCGTCACTGATTGCCACGCAGAAACCGTCCGCCCCAATTTTATCGAGGGTTTTTGCCACTTGTACTGCGCCATGGCCATAGCCATCCGCTTTGACCACTGCCCAGACTTTCTTATGTGGTGCGAGACGATTTTTGATCGCTAAATAGTTGTGTTGGAGCGCACTGCGATCGATAATACAGCGCGTGGACCGATGTTTTCCTGTAAGCATGAAAAGTTTTGCCCCTTTCAACCATGATATGAGCCATTTTAAACGAAATGACGGTGAGGTCGATTGATTATGAGTAGGATTTAAGCAAATTTTATGCTAATCTTAAAACGACTATGTATCGTGTTGGAGGTGACAGTGTGAAGCGCGAAACCTATCGCAAGGAAATCAAGAAATTGGAACGTGAGAAACGTCAACAACATCCAGAGCAGGGCCATGTGCTGGACCAAAAAACAACGAAATTTAACCGTGAAGATTTCCAAACAGCTGAGGAAAAGACGAACGAGCAGGACCTCAATAAAGTAAATACGACGGAGATTTTCTATGAGGAGCAGAAGAAACGGCAGTGGTTCTGGTCTAATGCAGATAGTATGGGCAAACGCGCGGCACTGATTCTACTCGTCGTGTTCGCACTGCTCCTCGCACTCCTCATGTTACCAATTATTATCGATCTCTTCCGTGGCGTTTTCTATTACGGGGGTGGCGGGCCGTTCACCTGGGCGATTTACTGAGACGTTAGCTGGATAATCAATCTGTAAATAATCACATATATAAATGAAAACGGGACTCAAGAAAAGGTGAGCCCCGTTTTTTCATGCATAGAAGCAGGCTTCTTCTATCGCATCGATTATTCTTTGGTTTTTGGTTCGATCACTTGTAATTCTTTGGTGTAGTGGTTGAGGACTTCAGGACCGTCTGTTTGAGCGATCAGGAGGTCTTCAATCCGAACGGCGGTGTTACCTGGGAGATAAATCCCTGGTTCAACGGAGAAGCAGTTTCCTACTTGGATTGGCGTTGGGTTCACGCTGGACACATCTCCGTGTTCGTGCGTTTCGCGTCCAATGAAATGACCGATCCGGTGAGTGAAGTATTTACCGTAGCCTTGTTCATTGATGTAGTCACGTCCAGCCAAATCGACTTCAGAGAGTGGACGACCGACTTGAGCAGCTTTGAGGCCACGTTTTTGTGCTTCGAGGGTGATGTTGTAGACTTTCTTCGCTTCTTCACTCGGTTCGCCATAGTAAACGGTCCGGGTCATATCAGAACAATAGTAGTCGTTGCGGCAACCCACGTCGATCACCACAGCGTCCCCGTATTCAGGTCTAGAGTCGTCGCTTTCGTGGTGTGGGTCGGCCCCATTTGCACCATAAGCCACGATCGGTTCGAAACTGAAGCCTTGGTTGGCACCTTCTTCTTTATAGATGCGCAGTAATTCATCACAGGCTTCAATTTCCGTGACACCATATGGAATCACTTCTTCAATGAGGCGTTTAATGGCGCGGTCATTGATTTCGGAAGCAAGACGCATTTTTTCTTGTTCTTCGGCTGTCTTCACGGCACGTTGCGAATCCACGAGTTCACTCGCTACTTGGAAATTAAATTGTGGGAAGGCGTCAATCAGAGGTAGGAGCTGATCCGCAATCAAACGTTTGTCAATGCCGATTGCGCGTGGCTCGTCTTCTGGGAACAAACCGGTCTCTTTGAAGCAAGCAAGCGGTTCGTCACCGTCTTTTACCCAGAGCACATCCACATCTTCTGGCTCATCGAACACAAATAATTCGTTAGCGATGAGTTTGGGGGTGCCGTCGATTGGAACAATGAACAACCAGAGACGCTCCAATGGGTTGAACTCAATATTCAAGTAGTAAGAAATCGCGGCAGGATCACTGATAATCATGAGATCCAATCCTGACGTCTGCAAGTGTTGGCGCAGCGTCGTTAATTTATCAACGGACATGTACGATCACTCCTCTTCATAGAATACCTAAATTATATCATGACCCTGCACAAAGGGGAATGATCGACCGGATTTTCCCACTGCAAAAAGACATTAACCGCTTTCTAAGATCGATCGAAATAAAAAAGAGGGCCTTCCCAAAATCCACCATCCCCTTAAAAAGATACCCTTCCTACGATTGATGATAGAAAATATGACATAAAAAGCGGGGCAAACAGTAATTAACACTGGTAAAATACAGATAAACGAGTATAATTAAAGAAAAATGACCGATTAAAACCCTTGAAATGATAAGGATTTCTCATTTATTTGGCTGATTTTGATAATTATTTGTTAAAATACCTCACATCTATGTTAGAGAGCGATAGAAGAGACGTCTGGAATCTATTTAACGATCAAAAAGACGTGAAATTAAATAAAACGTATACTCTAGCATAGGAACGCTAGAAAAAATGAGAGCAATCCGACATTATTTAAAGTTTTTCTCTAGGTGATCTTAAAAAAGTAAAAGTTTTGTTGAAATATTTTTTACGATGGTGTAAAGTAGCTTTTAATCACATTCAGGTTACTGAAAAGTCATTGTTATCTTGAAGCAAAATTTTTTACTGCAAATGTTTTTAATAGTCAGGACTCCAAAAAATCCCTCGAGAGGATTCGCTGGAGACCTGCGGCGATCTCAAAAAGACAGAACATTTGTAAGGCGTTTGCTTTCCAGAAGTTTTGAATGCGAAACAAATGAATGAGGCCAGTTCCTGCTTGGGACACTGACCAAGCATATGGCAAGTGACCAGCCGT
This sequence comes from Aerococcus sp., assembly GCA_030528285.1. Taxonomy (GTDB): domain Bacteria; phylum Bacillota; class Bacilli; order Lactobacillales; family Aerococcaceae; genus Aerococcus. Next base: position 98,894 of record JAUMZE010000004.1, read on the forward strand.
CATTTACCGATCGACTCGTTTTGTGAGTCGGGATTCATTGAATAAGAGAGGATGTCACGCCAATGAATCAAGAGAAGTTACTAGAGTTGAAGCATCTCGATACTGCTTATCGGTTTGGAGATGATTATTACAATGCCGTTGAGGACGTTTCTTTGACGCTGCATCATAATGAAGTATTGGCAATTGTCGGGGAATCCGGTTGTGGGAAGAGTACCTTAGCCACCGCAATTATGGGGTTACATAACCGCAATAACACGCGGATGGAAGGTGAAGTTCTCTACAAAGACAAGAACTTACTCAACTACACCGAGGATGAATACAACGACATTCGTGGGAAAGAAATCGGGATGATCTTCCAAGACCCACTGGGGTCCCTCAACCCATTGATGCGGGTAGGAGATCAAATTAATGAGGCGTTGTTCTATCACTCCGATATGAACAAACAGGAGCGCTATGACCGCGTGATCCATCTGTTGGAGCGCGTGCAGATCGTGGATCCCAAACGTGTGTACCGTCAATATCCCTATGAACTATCTGGGGGGATGCGGCAGCGGATTGTGATCGCGATTGCCTTAGCAAACGATCCGAACATTATTATCGCTGATGAACCAACGACCGCTCTGGATGTGATCATTCAGGCTGAAATTCTCCGCTTGATGAAGGATATCGAGAAGAAGAGTAATTCCGGGATTATCCTGATTACGCACGACTTGGGGGTTGTCGCTCAGATGGCCGACCGCGTAGCCGTGATGTACGCCGGACAAATCGTTGAGGAAGCAAGCGCATTCGAATTATATGAGCATCCATTACATCCTTACACGCGTTCACTCTTACGTTCCATCCCACAGAACTTAGATGATGATGAAGAACGCAATGAGTTGCATGTGATCCAAGGTACCGTGCCATCACTCAGAAATATGCCACGCCACGGTTGCCGTTTCGCACCGCGGATTCCTTGGATTCCACAAGACGCGCATGAAGATAATCCAACCCTCCATGAAGTGAAACCAGGTCACCTGGTACGCTGCACATGCTGGGAGCACTTTGAATTTAAAGATGGTGATTAGCTATGGGAGTAATCGATCTCAAAAACTTAAAAGTATATTTTCCAATTCGTGGAGGATTCTTCAATACCGTTCAAGATTGGGTGTATGCCGTTGATGATGTGACGATGAGCATCGAAGCCGGTAAAACATACGGGCTGATCGGTGAATCCGGATCCGGTAAAACGACGATTGGACGTGCGATTGTTGGATTGGAACATGTCACGGGTGGACAGATCCTCTACAATGGCCAGGACGTGACGGGACATGCCCGGGGACGTCAGGGATTAATGAAGGAATATAACCGCTCCGTGCAGATGATTTTCCAAGATTCCGCGTCGGCATTGAATCCGAAGAAACGGATCTACGACGTGATCAAGGAACCGATCGTGAACTACGCCGACGAAAAATTATCCGAACCAAAAATCAAAAAGCGAATCATTGAGTTACTGGAAATCGTTGGACTCAATGAAGGATCCCTCTACAAATACCCACACGAATTCTCTGGTGGGCAACGTCAGCGGATTGGGGTCGCAAGGGCCGTCGCAAGTAATCCGAAATTGATTATTGCCGACGAACCAACCAGTGCTTTGGACGTATCAGTGCAAGCGCAGGTGTTGAACTTCATGAAACAGATCCAGAACGAATACAACATCAGTTATCTATTTATCAGCCACGATTTAGGGGTCGTTGAACATATGGCGGATGATATCGCAATCATGCATCGTGGGCGCTTCGTCGAACAGGGCGTGCGGCGCGAGATTTTCGATCATCCACTCCATATCTATACCAAACGACTACTCGCAGCGATTCCTCAAGTAGATCCTCATATGCGTCAAACAGTGATCGAACGCCAACAAGCGGTCATACAGGAGAATGAACGTGATCACGCACTATACTACGATGAGAATGACCGCGCATTCGATCTCACCCACCTCTCTGAAGAGCACTGGGTGGCATTGGATCCAAACAAAGATTGGGGGAATCTCTAATGTGGAAAACAGTAGTAAGACGTATTCTCATTATGATTCCGCAGATCATCATCTTGAGTGTCTTGATATTTATGATCGCGAAAATGATGCCAGGGGATCCATTCACGGGGATGATTGATCCAAATACGGACCCTGCACAGATTGCAGCATTGCGGGCCAAGATGGGATTAGATGATCCATGGTGGCAACAATATGTCCGTTGGGTGCAGAACGTCTTCCATGGTGATTTCGGACAGAGCTTCACATTCAAGGTACCAGTCACCCAATTACTCGGTGAACGTGTGGGGAACACGATCTGGCTTTCGATTTTATCCTTGACCTTGACGTATGCGTTGGCACTGCCGCTCGGGTTACTCGCAGGGCGTTACAACAACTCTAACTTGGACCGAGTTGTTACCTTCTATAACTACCTGAGCTACTCCATTCCAACCTTCGTCTTAGCGCTCTTGTTCCTGTGGATTTTCGGTTATAACTTTGGCTGGTTCCCAACTGGTGGATCGGTAGACTTGAATGTAGTGCCGGGGACCCTTCAGTATCTTGGAAACCGAATCTACCACATGTTACTGCCAGCGATCACCTATGCGTTACTTGGAACAACGGGGATTATCCAATATCTCCGTAGCGAAGTCATTGACGCCAAACAGGAAGATTACGTGAAAACCGCTCGTTCCAAAGGGGTGCCTGTGGAAAAGGTTTACACCAAACACATCTTCCGGAATGCGATTTTACCAGTGGCTTCTTCATTCGGGTATGAAATTACAGGTTTGATCGGTGGGTCGGTCTTCATTGAACAGATCTTCGCTTATCCAGGAATGGGTCAGCTCTTTATTCAATCGATTACGAGCCGTGATTATTCGGTTGTATTGGCCGTTATGTTGCTGAGTGGGATTGCGGTACTCTTCGGGACATTGTTATCCGATATTATCTTGAGTATTGTGGATCCACGTATTCGAATTGAGTAGGAGGTGGATCCAGTGAAAGATTTAAATGAACAACCTGTGAGCCCAGAAGTTGAAGTAGAAAAAGAAATCCAAGAAGCTCCAAAACGGGCGAAGGATGCCATTGGTTGGCAGGTCCTCGTTCGCGAGTTTGCCAAGGATCACACCGCTGTGGTCTGCTTGGGTATCTTAGTCACCTTGCTGTTGATCGTTTATGTTTCATCGATCTTCATTAATCAAGGGGAAGTATTAACCATTAACTTAATGAAATATTACATGCCACCTAACAGCCAAAACTGGCTCGGGACAGACTCCGGTGGGCGTGACATTCTCGGTCAGCTCATCTTGGGAGCGCGAAACTCCATCACAATCGGTTTTGCGATCACGATTATTACCGGGATTGCTGGGATTGCGTTAGGGATTCTCTCCGGATATTACGGTGGAATGGTCGATAATGTCGTGATGCGTATTGTCGACTTCATCATGATTCTCCCAATCGACATGATCATCATCGTGTTCGTTACCCTGATCCGTAACTATGATGTTTTCTCATTCATTATCATCATGAGTGCGTTTAACTGGGTAGGGACGGCGCGTCTGATTCGGGCACGGGCGCTCTCAGAGTCACGGCGCGATTACGTCAGTGCCTCCAAAACGATGGGGACGCCTGATTGGAAGATTATGTTCCGTGAAATCATGCCAAACTTGGCTTCTCTGATCATCGTGAATATGACACTCCGGTTTGCGGGGAACATCGGGATCGAAACAGGGCTCACCTACCTAGGCTTCGGGCTTCCAACGTCGGTGCCAAGTCTTGGGACCTTGATCTCTTATGCGTCCTCGCCAGATATTCTCGCTCACCGTGCTTGGGTATGGCTCCCAGCGTCCCTGTTGATTCTGGTCTTGATGATCTCGATCAACTATGTAGGGCAAGCACTAAAACGGGCAGCAGATGTCCGTCAACGTCTCGGCTAATCACGTAATTGTACGTGTGACGCTCATAATTATGGTTGCTTTTAATTTAAAATAGGATGTTGCTGTGATAGATGTCATGTATAAAGGAGGAAGATCCATGAAACTGAAGAAGTGGATGATCGGACTCGTCTCCGTAGTGACACTCGCGATGGCGGGTTGTGGTAACGGTGGCGGATCCGACAGCCAGAAAGCAGAAAAATCAGATGGACAATCAGGCCCAGCTGTGGCAGTCAATGAAGAAGTTAACAATGACGGCAATGCGATCAAGGGGGGTACCTTGAAAGTCGCGCTCGTTGATGATTCCCCATTCCAGGGTATTTTCAGCCTTAGCTACTACCAAGACTCCTATGATGCCGATTTGATGAATTTCTCTCAAGAGTCCTTGTTCAAGTTAGATGATAATTATATGATCTCTGACAAGGGTGCGGCGAAGATGGATATCGATAAAGATAACAAAACTTTCACCGTGAAGTTACGCGATAACTTGAAATGGTCGGATGGTCAAGATGTAACGGCTGATGATGTGATCTACAGTCAAGAACTCGTTGCCAGCCCTGACTACACCGGTACACGTTATGACTCCGATATGGAAAATATTGAAGGGGTTAAGGAATACCACGAAGGCAAAGCGGACCACATTTCTGGGATTGAAAAAGTCGATAACAAGACGGTGAAATTCCACGTGAAGAAAGTGACGATCGGTGCCAAATATGGTGAAGACGGTATGTGGGCTTATGTTGAACCAAAACACGTCTTTGAAAAAACAGCCATCAAGGATCTCGAATCCAGTGATGCTGTCCGTAAGAATCCAGTGGGCTTCGGACCATTCCGTGTAACGAAGGTCGTTAACGGCGAATCCGTGGAATATGAAGCCAACCAATACTACTACGGTGGTAAACCGAAGATCGACAAGGTCCAAGTGACCCGTGTGCCATCTTCAAATATTGTTTCCGCACTCCAAAATCATCAATATGATATCGTGTTGGAAATGCCAAGTGGTTCTTACGACACCTACAAAGACACCAAGGGCTACACGATGTTAACACAAAATGCACGTAGCTACAGTTACCTCGGATTCAAACTGGGTAAATGGGATAAAGAACAAGAAAAAATCGTACCGGATAAGAATGCCAAAATGGCTAAAAAGAGCCTGCGTCAAGCAATGGGCTATGCCGTCGATAATGACCAGGTTGGTAAACAGTTCTACCACGGTCTCTCTTGGAATGCCTCCACATTGATTCACCCAATCTTTGGTGACTTACACGACAAGGATGTGAAGGGCTACACCTACGATCCTGAAAAAGCTAAGAAACTCTTGGACGATGCAGGGTACAAGGATACAGATGGTGATGGTTTGCGTGAAGATCCAAACGGCAAGAAGTTAACCATCAATATGGCTGCTATGTCCGGTGGTGAAACGGCTGAACCAGTGGCACAATATTACATCCAAGCCTTCAAACAGATCGGTTTAGATGTTCAATTGCTCGATGGTCGTCTCCAAGAATTCCAGAACTTCTATCAACGTGTTCAAAGCGATGATAAAGATATCGATATCTTCATGGCTGGTTGGGGCTTAGGTTCGAACCCATGGCCAGGTAATCTCTACGGTAATAGCTCTTGGAACTACACACGTTGGGACTCTGACGAAAATGAAGAGTTGTTAGCGAAGATGCAAGACGAAAAGACCTTGGATGACCGTGATTACCAGGTAGAACAATACAAGAAATGGCAAGAATACATGGTGGATGAAGCACCTGCGATTCCATTACGTTACTCTGAACAAGTCATGCCAGTAAACAACCGGGTAAAACACTTCAACTGGTCTAACAGTGAAGACAAGGCAACGAACTGGAATGAAGTAGAATTAACTGCTGACAACCCAAAAGCTGACTAGTCGTCACTCATAACAAACGGGAGTCATCTCCCAAAAAGCAACACGGAGAAGGAGATCTACTAATTGCTGGATCTCCTTCTTCCTGTGAAAAGGGCCCTGAATGAAGGACAAGCTGTCTTTCTTCAGGGCCTTTTGTGTGGTTAGTATTCTATTAGCCACTCGTGCTGACTTTGAGTGAGATCGGGAGGAGATATTCGCTGTCGGTCTCATCTCCGTTCAGGCGCTGTTTGAGGACGTTGACGGCGGTTTGTGCAAGCGCATCGATCGGTTGCACAATCGTCGTAAGGGTTGGTAGGAGATTTTGGACGATCTGGGTGCCGTCGTAACCGATCACTTTGAGGTCGTCGGGGATACGGAGGCCTTTCTCAGCGGCGATGTCCATAATCAACGCCGCGTCCACATCGTTCGAGGCAAAGACCGCCTCCATCTCAGGATAATCCTGGAACATCTTCATAAAAATGGCTCTCTTCTCAGCATAGGAGATGTTGAAGTCGAGGGTCACGGTGATCGGGGTGAGGTGGTGTTTCTTCATGGTGACTTCATAGGCTTCGCGCCGGCGCTTGGCAGGAGTCTCCAGATCAACCGGGCCGTTCGTATGAAGAATATGGGTGGCACCAGATGCGATCAAGCGCTCAGTCGCAATCTCGCCCCCGTGGTAGTTGTCGGATTCGATCACGGGAATATCCTCGTTCATGTTCCGGTCAATTGCCACGATCGGGAGATTCTCATAGTGGTATTCCTGAATGCCCTGGTTATGTGTCCCTACGATCAAGCCATCCACCTGCTTGGTTAACAGCTGATTGAGGTAGTGGGCTTCCTTTTGAGGGTTATTCATGGAGTTACCGATGATGACTTTATATCCTTGATCATAGAGTTTCTTCTCGAGTGCCTCGGTCAATTCCCCGAAGAATGGGTTCGCGATCGTAGGGAACAGGAGCCCGATCAGATTCGTGTGCTTCTTGTAGAGCTGGCGGGCGACGGCATTCGGATGATAATTGAGTTCGCGCATGGCCTCATAGACGCGGGCGATCGTTTTTTCACTGAGGTAGCCACGCTGATTGAGGACCCTGGAGACGGTGGTTTTCGAGACGTGTGCGAGTTTGGCGACGTCTTCCAATTTTGGTTCGGACATATAGATGCTCCCTATTCCTGGATTCTCCTCAATTCCTTGGTCCAGAACTCACAGGGAAAAGAGAAGTATTGCGTCCTATTATAACATGCCCCCGTGATGCATGGTGGGATGAGTGCAGATAAAAACGCCCCAGCTCATTGAAGCAACTGGGACGTTGTGGGGAAATCTATCGACATTGGGTTAGTATTGAACAGCGTCTCCTGATAGTGTGTAGGTCGCATAATCGATTGCCGTTTCACTAGTTGGTTGGAGGATCACTTGGTAGTCTTCTTCCACATAGAAACGTTCGGTGAAGGTAGTTTCTCCATTATTGATGAAGAACTCCGCTGAACTCGTGTCGAGGAAGAGATGAACGTTCACGCGCTCATCCGTCTGGCTCTGGACAAAGCGATCGGTCTCCTTGTCTGGGCGGTGGAGCTGCCATTCTTTGGTATCCGCCGTATAGTGGAGGGTCAAGAATGGGTCCGCTGCGTCGCCTTGGAAGACGAGGGTGAAGTCGCCTGGTTGGTCCAAGGTGAGGCCGAGTTCTGCTTGCTTCTGACCGGCGAGGAGGATGGTTGGGGCCGCCACAGTTTCTTGTGCTTCTGCTAGGGTACTTGTTCTCAACTTTACCAGTTCACGAGCGGGGATCATCTGTAATTGGTCGCCCACGAGGTTCAGTTCGCGTGGTAGGGTCAGTGCGCCGGCCCAACCGTCTGCTTTCTCTGGGAAGTCGCTCTCCCACATGTCCATCCAACCGAATACCACACGTCGCCCGTCCGGGGTGAGTGTCGTTTGAGAAGCATAGAAATCATGCCCACGATCGATCTCCTTGAAACTGCCACGGTGGAGGGTATGTGTCGCTTTGTCGTAGTCACCCACGAGATAACCGGTCTCAAAGATGTTCAAGTAATCCTTACCATCTGCCTTGACGCCTTGTGGGGAGAAGAGGAGGATGTGTTTCTCTTCCTCGCCATTATTTAAGCTGAAGAAGTCTGGGCATTCCCACATGTAGCCTTCTGTTTCTACTTTTTGGGATTTGGCGATCTTCCCGACATACTCCCAGTCGAGGAGATTATCAGAAGTATAGAGTAAGACACGTCCGAGTCCGTCTTCTTCTTGACTCCCAAGAACAAGGTAGTAGTGGCCTTTTTCTTCCCAGACTTTCGGGTCGCGGAAATGATGGGTGTTGTCCTCAGGCGCCTTATCGATAATTGGCTGGTCGTATTTCTCGAAATGGATGCCGTCCTTACTGTAGGCGAGATTTTGGTTCTCCCAGAAATGATCCGGATCGTTGTCACCGTAGTAGTGGTGGCCGGTGTAGATCAAGTAGAGGATGTCATCCTTGACAATGGCGCTCCCGGAGAAGCAGCCGTCCTCATCGTTCGGGGTGTCTGGAGCGATCGCGATCGGGAGAGTTTCCCAATGAACGAGATCTTTGCTGCGGGCGTGTCCCCAGTGCATCGGGCCCCAATCCTGAGAGTATGGATGATGTTGGTAGAAGATGTGGTAGTAACCCTTGAAATAGCAGAAACCATTTGGATCATTAATCCAGCCAGCTGGTGCTTGAATGTGATAGCCCAAACGATAACGTGGATTCGTAACGGTCATTTTCTTAGTCATCAGAAAAACTCCTTTTCTATTTTTAGTAGCTTTTATTTGTCAGCAGTCTTTTTTAATCCTCATTATTCACGGATGAATGGGTCGCCGTGGACTTCCTGGTCGTCGCGTTTCAAAATCATGAAGGCATAAACACCAGCGACAAGGACGATCAATGCAATGATTCTAAATGTCTGGCTGTAACCGATACTATCCTTGATCATACCGAGTGGGGTGGAGAGGATCACCTGTCCAACCTGAGCCGCGATCTGGAACCCGATCATGTACAGGGTCGCTGAGAGTTTCGTGTTGAAATGCAATGTGAAGTAACGAAAGATCGATAAAGTAAACAATGGGACTTCCAATGAGTGGAGCATCTTGATCAAGGAAACGGTGAGTGGGGTAGTCACGAAACCACATAAACCAATCCGCACGCACATGATTGTGACTCCAAGCATCAGGGTGTTTCTGACGCCGACTTTACGCATCACAACTGGAACAACCCCCATCATCATTGCTTCCACAAATACTTGGAAGGAGTTCAATGTTCCATACATCTGCTGTCCCGTTTCAGGCATTTGGAATAAACTCGTATAGAAATCTGGGAACATCTGTTGGTCGAACACATTGTAGAAGGTCCAGGAGAACATGATGAAGATAATAATCATCCAGAGCTGTGGTACTTTGAGTAGGCTCAGCATATCTTTTAAAGAAGGCTTTTTAGCGCTTTCAATTTTAGCTACGCGTTTTTCATCGTAATTCTTCTCAGGACGCCAGAATACCACGTTCAATAAGAGCAACAAACCGAAGAAGGAACCGCACCAGAAGTTCAAATGCGGATTAATGACGAACAGGTAGCCAGCGAGCAGGGCAACCACTGCATAACCGAATGATCCCCAGGCACGTGCTTGACCATATTCGAAATGGAAGAGGCGGCTGTACCGTTCTGCCACGGCCTCAAACACGCCCACAGACGCGAGGAAGCCAGCAGAGAGGAAGATAGATCCAGCAACGAGCCCCATCGCGAAGTTAGAGCGAATCAGTGGCTCATACACGTAAATGAAGAAGGGCCCCACCAAAGTCGTCAGGACGGAGAAGAACACTAAGAGATGTTTCTTGATCCCTAATTTATCCTGCAAGGCTCCATAAATAAACATCAAAATCAATGTCACTAAGGAGTTCGCTGAGAAGATCGTTCCAATCTGACTGCCGGTTAAGTTGAGACTGGAGGTTAACCACAGTTGAAAGAACGACCACCAAATGCCCCACGCTGCGAAGAACAGCAGTAATGTCAGTGAGTTTTGTAGATAGAATGGATTTTTCCATTGTGAACGTTTGTCATTAGCCATTTTAGATTCCCCTTTTATATTAGATATGTTTTCACAAGTAACAGTATGCGCGATTCCATTCTACTAGCATGAACGGGATCAGGATGATACAAGCATGTGACATCGCTTTCATCTGTGAATAGTATAGGTTGAATCCGCTAACATGTCAACCGGTTGTCATAAATTTGTTTTGACCTTTTGAAGGATAAAGTAAAAGAAGGATGTTTGTTTGTGCAAGATTTCACGGATCTAATAGAAAAGAAAATTGCCGATGAAGGGTTGAACCATGGCATAATAGAGATAAAAATAATCGAGTAGGAGGATAGGATGCGACTCAATTTATTTCAAAACACCATCGCTTTTTCTCATCCCAAGGTGAAGCGCCCTCATACTAAAATCACGGGAATAACCCTCAAAATCATCGCGATGGGGACAATGATAATTGATCATTTAGCGATCGTACTTTGGTCCAATGTAACGTTAACGATGAATGGGTTGTGGTTTGGGGATGGCAATATCCCACTCCCCTATCTCGTGATGCGTCTAATAGGGCGGATTGCTTTTCCTTTGTTTGCGTTCTTGTTGGTAGAGGGGTTCTGGCATACGCGTAATGTTTGGGAGTACGCCAAACGCCTCTTCCTGATGGCGGTGATTTCAGAGATTCCTTATGACTTAGCGCTCCATCAGACGTGGATCGATTGGGGGAGCCAGAATGTGTTCTTCACGCTGTTGTTGGCACTCGGCGCACTGTGGGGGATTGAGTACTATCGAGACCTGAAACCGGAGATTGGGTTTTTGATCGTGATGCTGATGGGGGTGATCGCAGAAATCCTCCACACTGATTACCAGTCATTTGGCGTTGGACTCGTTGTGATTCTCTACGTTCTGCATGAGCGGCCACAGTTGGAGAGTCTCTGGGGGAGTCTGCTCTGTTTGTTCGAGGGGATGAGTGTCATTGGGAGTTTCATATTGACGAGCGTTTACAATGGTGAGCGGGGACGCGGAAATGGTAGAGTGTGGTATTGGATCTATCCGCTCCATCTGTTGGTGTTTGCCTTCATCCGTTCCCTCTTGTTAAAATAACAGTAGCATTGTATGAATGACGGATTAGGAAATTTTAGGAGGATCATTGGATATGGAAGACAAAGAACGTGTAGGACGCCATGCAGCCACGCTCGTTGAAAACGGTATGAAAGTTGGGATCGGTTCCGGATCAACGGCGCAGTTCTTCATCAAAGCGCTGGCAGAACGGGTGAAGGAAGAGACCCTCGATTTACAATTAGTGGCGACTTCAGAGGAATCGAAACACTTAGCGGAGTCATTGGGGCTCACGATTCATACGTTGAACGAGATCGGAACGCTCGATTTAACCATTGACGGGGTGGACGAATTTACGGACGACCTCGACGGCATAAAAGGTGGCGGAGGGTGCCTTCTCGAAGAAAAAATCGTCGCTTCTAACAGTCTACGCGTCGTTTGGATGGCGGAGGAACGTAAGCACGTGAAGACATTAGGGGCTTTCCCATTGCCAATTGAGGTGATCAAGAATGGGAGCGAGTTACTGAAAGCTCAATTAGAAGAGAAAGGGTACCATCCAGAATGGCGCTTGATAAATTCAGAGGAGCGCTTCCACACCGATAATGACAACTATATTTTGGATCTTCATTTAGAAGAAATCACGGATCCAGTGGCGCTCCACGACGAACTCATTCATATGGTGGGGGTAGTGGAGACCGGTCTGTTCCTTGGCATGACGGAAAATGTCCTCCTGGCTGATAATGGGGAAGTCTATTGGACGACTGAACGCCCGTTAAAGGATTAAGGAACGGGGCTATCTCATTGTAAAGGGCAGAAAAGGTGTCATCCTAAAAGAGATACACCATACGAAAATAAAGATTAAATGCTAGATGTGAGACTCATACCTAGCATTCAGTATAAATTTATAACTTAATCAAGATGCTTGCGATCGTAGCAGCGGTCATGAGCATCTTTTTTTTGTAGTGATAAATAAACAGTTTAAGTGATTATTGATATATTGAAAGTATGTAACGAAATCTTATATCATTTGGCAATCATTAATTTTTTAAAGGTGGAGATAAGGCGCATCACCAAGTGGATTTGCGAGGTGTTTTAAGAGATGGATGTTTCTTACAGCTTTTTATTTAAGTTATCGTTTTAATAAAGTTGATTGCATTTTTAAAAGGTAACGGGTATCATGTACGCGATTCACTATCGCATGCGGTATTAATAGAAAGAGGAGGAGACTCATGAAAGACTGGCTGAAAAAAGGCTTGCTAGTGTTTGCATCCATCCTTAGCACTCGTAGCTTGCGGTAATAACCAGAAGAATGATAACGGCAGTAGTGAACAAGCAAACGCCGACCAAGTGACGAATTGGACGGAGGGTGCGGAATTACCAACAATGGATACGACTTCCGCCACGGTCATGACCTATACCAACGAAGGACTCTACGTGCAAGGCAAGGAGTCCGGCGAATATTACCTCGATGCGATTAAGGATGAGCCCAAAGTCGCTAAGGATGGCAAAACCTATACTTATCATCTTCGGGACGATGCGAAATGGTCTAATGGGGACCTATCGCCGCAGCGGATTTCGTCTTCGGATAGCAGTGTTTATTCGATCCTGATCAAGCCGCAAGTTTCTCTTACTTAGCGGATGGTTTGGTTGAAGGGGCGCATGACATTATCGCTGGCAAGGCGGATAAGAGCACCTTGGGCATCAAGGCGATTGACGACAAGACGCTCGAAGTCAAATACGAGAATCCGTATCCATATGCCAAGGACATTCTATCCATGAGTGCGTTCTATCCGATCAACGAGAAATTCTACAACGATCACAAGGATAACTTCGGGATGAACGCTGATAACGCGCTCTACAACGGTCCATACGTACTCAAGGATTGGGACGGGACCGGGTTAACCTGGAAGTTAGAGAAGAATTGATCAATACTGGGGCAAGGGCGATATCAAGGTACAAACGATCAATTACCAAGTCGTGAAGGAAGCCTCCACCCTGATGAACCTGTTTGACGCAGGTGAAGTCGATTATGGGGTGCTCTCTGGGGAATACATCCAACAGCGTGAGGGTGACGACCACTTGAAGAAAGTTGATCAAACGTCTACCTTCTTCATCAAAATGAACCAGGAACGTGACGGTAAGCCAACTGCACTCGAGAATGTGAATATGCGCCGTGCGATTGCTCAAGCAATTGACCGGGACAGCATGGTGGATGGCGTCTTGAAGAATGGTTCGAAGGTAGCTAATTATTTCGTCCCATCAGGTATCGGCAAGAATCTGTCAACTGGCCAAGACTACAGCGAAGAGAGTGGCCAGAACCACTTAGTCTATGACGTGGAAACAGCCAAGGACTCCTTCGAAAAAGGAAAATAAGAACTTGGCGTAGATCAAGTAGAAATTGGACTGATGGCAGATGACACAGAAGGCTGGAAACGGAGCGCATTACGACCGTTTCCTTGAACTTTATGGAGGATGCGTGGTGCAGGCTCAAGAAAAACAACGTGGCAGTGCTCTGTTTAGTGCTGTTGGTGATTATTATTGTGCCCGCATTGTTGGCGCCGGTACTTGCCACTTATGATTACGCAGAGTAGCATACGAATTATAGAAACCTACCGCCCAAAATTCCAGGGCTTGAGCAGTTGGGGATTGCGGACGGGCATGCGGTCACGAGATCTGGAGTAGAGTATGATGCCTATGCACGCGCTCATGTACCTGAGGGGATGTATTTCTACTTAGGGACGGACAATTTGGGGCGTGATTTGTTCTCCCGGATTCTCTACGGGACACGGGTATCTCTCATTATTGGGATTGTGGCTGCGCTGTTGAACCTCTTCATCGGGGTGCCATACGGGATTGTGTCTGGCTGGATGGGTGGCCGCGTCGACAACATCATGCAGCGCTTCCTGGAAGTCCTCTCGGGGATTCCTGACTTGGTAGTTGTGATCTTACTCCTGTTGGTTTTGCGACCAGAAATGAGTTCCATCATCATCGCACTCGCTTTGACGGAGTGGATCACGATGGCACGCTTAGTTCGGGCCGAAAGCTTGAAGATCAAACAGGAGGAGTATATTCTCGCCACGCGCAGTTTAGGAGAATCCTCCTTCAAGATCGCATGGTGGCATATCTTACCGAATATCGTGGGGGTCGTGATCATCCAGACGATCTTCTCCATTCCATCCGCTATTTTCTTTGAAGCCTTTCTGAGTTTTATTGGACCAGGAATTCCCGCCCCACAAGTGTCACTCGGAACTTTAATTAGTGACGGATACAAGATCTTCCGCTTCTTGCCACATTTAATGTGGTTCCCCGCGGCGGTCCTCTGCGTCATTATGATTTCGTTCAATATGTTGGTGAATGGGCTCAGGAACGCACTCGATCCACGGACGAATGATTAGGAGGGTGTCGCATGGCTGAAAAAATATTATCCGTAAAAAATTTGAATGTCAGTTTCCCAATCTATTCAGGGGAAGTCAAAGCGATCCGTGATGTATCATTTGATCTCCATAAAGGCGAGACACTCGCAATTGTCGGTGAATCCGGCTCCGGTAAATCCGTCACGGTGCGAAGGATTATGCGACTCTTGGCGAATAATGCGCATTATAACCAAGGCGAGATTCTTTATCATGAGGATGCCCTCCTCAAGAAGAATGATCGACAAATGCAGGCGCAGGCGATCCGGGGCAACGACATCGCGATGATTTTCCAAGATCCAATGACGAGTTTGAACCCGGTGATGCGGATTGGAGATCAGATTGCTGAACCGATCCGTCTGCACCAGAAAGCCACGAAGAAAGAAGCGAGAGAGCGTGCTTTGAAACTGTTAGAGGCGGTCGGCATGCCGAATCGGAAACAGCGCATGAACGACTACCTACATCAATTCTCCGGGGGACAACGGCAGCGGATTGGGATTGCGCGAGCCTTAGCTGTTGATCCCAAGATGGTTATTGCGGACGAATCAATTTCAGTCTTGGACGTATCGATTTAAGCGCAGGTGGTCAATTTCCTCCAGTCCCTCCAACAGCAGTTCCAGTTGGCCTATCTCTTCATTGCGCACGATTTGTCGATGGTGAAATATATCAGTGATTGGATTGGCGTCATGTACAAGGACAAGCTCGTAGAATTAGCGGAGGCGGACGAACGCTATTACCACGCCCTGCATCCTTATACGGAAAGTCTGTTGTCAGCGGTGCCATTACCGGATCCGATCTATGAGGAAAAACGCCAGCGCATCGTTTATCAGTATGAACCATTTACAGGTAAAGAAGTCAGGCTAGAAGTCGTCCCCGGACATTTCGTATATGCAGAGCCGGACCAATTAGACGCACTCAAAGCTAAAGAGGCGAAGAAAAATCAACAAAGTCTCGAAGAAAATCTATTAAATGTCTAATTCACCTGGTTGAACGCAGAAAGTAGTGTATAATAGGTTTTAAATTAAAAGCAACAACAAGTGGCGAAGCAAAAAAGTAACCTAGACTAGTGACATCCTCTAGGGAACTTCCTTTGGCTTCGTCGCTTTTTTGTGTTTTTTGTAAGTTTTATCACAAGCACGCCCTGAAAGAAGGGAGTATGGTACAATACGACAGATATGATAATGATCGATGAAAAGGAGCGATGAAAGCGTGAAGATAGGAATCGATAAACTGGCTTTTTACACCCCGGGATATGCGTTAGACATGACGGATTTGGCAGAGGCGCGCGGGGTGGATCCGGCGAAATTCCATCAAGGCCTCGGACAGGATGTGATGGCTGTGGCGCCACAAACACAAGATGCGGTGACTTTGGCTTTGAATGCGGCAGAGCGTGTGCTGGACGAAGC
The DNA here is from genome assembly GCA_030528285.1 of Aerococcus sp. Taxonomy (GTDB): domain Bacteria; phylum Bacillota; class Bacilli; order Lactobacillales; family Aerococcaceae; genus Aerococcus. The sequence goes on from JAUMZE010000004.1 coordinate 114,628, forward strand.
AGACAAAAAGGCCATTGATTTGGTGATTCTGGCGACCGAGAGCGGTGTGGATCAGTCCAAGGCAGGAGCGATTTATCTCCATCACTTGTTAAATATCCAACCCTACACCCGCAGTATCGAAGTCAAAGAAGCCTGCTACAGTGGGACGTTTGGTTTGCATGCGGCGGTGGACCATGTGAAACTCCATCCTGACAAGAAAACCCTCGTAGTAGCGAGCGATATTGCGCGTTACGGCCTCAATACATCCGGTGAGGTGACCCAGGGAGCGGGAGCCGTGGCAATTTTGATCAGTGCGGATCCTAAAATTGCAGTTGTCAATGATGATTCAGTGGCCTTGACTCGTGATATTATGGATTTCTGGCGTCCGAATTACAGTGAGGAAGCCAAGGTGGACGGGCACTACTCCAATGAACAATATCTCGACCAGCTGGCACAAACCTGGGCCGCTTATAAAGAGCGAAATCACCACACCTTGGATGATTTTGCGGCAGTGATTTTCCATCTTCCTTATACGAAGATGGGTGTCAAAGGAATGCGGCATTTACTCGCGATGGAATCTGTCTCAGAGGAAAAAACGAAGGCACTCTGGGAGACATTGGAGGCAAGCCGGACGTATAACCGCCAAATTGGGAATATCTACACAGGGTCGCTCTATTTGAGTTTGATCAGTCTCCTTTCCAAGGCAAACGCCCTCAAAGCAGCAGATACAGTAGGCCTCTACAGTTATGGATCCGGTGCAGTGAGTGAGTTCTATTCCATTACGTTGGTTTCGGGATATCACGAACAGATCGACCAGGGAATGATTGAAAAAATGCTTTCAGACCGCAAAAAATTGACAGTGTCTGAGTATGAAGCCCTATTTGAGTGTGACTGGCCAACTGATGGCAGAACAGTTCACTACCAACCGAACCGGGATGAAACGGACTTCCGCTTGCTTGGATTTATGGATCATCAGCGTCAATACGGCAAATCAAGCGACTAAAACCAATGATACAAAGAAACGCAGCGCCTCGCTCATAATGAGAAAAGCTGCTGCGTTTTTGTGTGGAGCGATTTATTGATGGCGCAGGTGCTCCAGAACTTCCTGAGCTTTCCCAAGTGAAAAATCGTGGCTAGCGATGAGCTGCTCAACAACAGCGGGAATCTCGTCTGTAGTCGCGCCGACCTGAAGTGCGAGTGTGCGTGCCTGGAGGGCCATGTGTCCGGATTGAATTCCAGTAGTGACAAGGGCTTTCAAGGCGGCGAGATTCTGAGCGAGACCGACACTCGCAATGATTCCCATCAGGCGTTTGGCTTCGGGATGGTGCAGGAGGGAGTGTGCGATTTGAGCAGTTGAGTGGACACGAATAGATCCGCCAACTGTACCGATCGGGAGTGGGAGGGTGATCTTACCTGAGAGCGTCCTCGTCTCCACATCGATCTGCCAGTGTGAGAGTCCCCGGTAGTAATTGTCCTTGGCAGCATAGGCATGGGCTCCTGCTTCGATGGCGCGCCAGTCATTCCCTGTCGCCATTACTACCGCGTCAACCCCGTTCATGATGCCTTTGTTGTGGGTGGCTGCGCGATATCGATCCAGCTGTGCGAGGCGACTTGCTTGGACAATCTGGGTCGCTACGGTTTCTCCGTTTTCTTTATCCAGTGCATCAAAGGGAATCGAAACGCTCGCACTGGCTAGGCTCGATTTCCCGTAGTTACTGAGGATAGCCATCAGTGGCGTCAAAGAGGGGGACATCTCTTGGAACTGCTGCACGAGGAAAGCTTTGAGGGATTCTAACATCGTATTCACCATATTCGCGCCCATCGCTTCCTGGGTGTCGATATTCACATAGATCACAAAGTATTCTGCCTCGGCTTCACTCGGGAAACAGGCATAACGAATTGATTCTGCACCGCCCCCGCGTTTGGATAAGGATGGATGGGCTTGGCTCAATACCTGGAGGAGAAGTGGTTGATGCTCATTCAACCAGTCCATCACGAGCGGTAGCGTCAATCGATCCACCTGGGTGAAGACGATCTCTCCAATCATGGAATGTTTGGTGACCTCTGTTTTAAACCCCCCGCCCACTTTGGCCATCTTGGCGCCGTTCGATGCGGCTGCAATCACACTCGGTTCCTCAATCGCCATGGGAATAAGGAATTCCTCGCCATCGATCACGAAATTCGTGGCCACGCCGAGCGGAATTGGATAGGTTCCAATCGCATTCTCAATCAGGCTGTCGATCGTCGTTTCAGAGAGTGGCGCAGTTTGTGTGAGCGATGTCATTTGATCAGGAGTTATTAAACCATTACGCTCCAGAATCTCACGGCGTTCGGTGATTGTTTTTTGATAGAAATGATGAAAATCAGCTGGATTCATAGTAGCCTCGCTTTCATAGGAATGAATATCATTAACTGTATCATGGCACATAAAAAGCGCCAGGATCAACCCCCAGCGCTTAAAGTGATTGGACTATTATCCGCTAAACGGACTGAGCCATATCCTGTAAATAAAGATTGTCGTCGATAACTTGACCATCACGCAAGAAAACAAAGACCTGTCGGAAGTTGTCAAAGTCGATGCGGTTGTCGGTGCCGAAGAGTCGGGTGACCGCTTCGGTAGCGTAGAGGGGGCCAACATGGGTTTCAAATTTGTGGACATACTGTGGGAGTGCCTCATCTGCTTCATTGGAACGGAGCACAATACGATCGAACGCATGTGGGGATCCATTCTCCACCTCATTGGATGTGAGCAAAATCATATTATGAAACATATTGAGCTCTTTTAATTTATCGATGGCTTTGTGGCTAAAAAAATCTGCATGTCCAACCCTCCATATAACCTGTTAACGACTACACGACGAAGTACCACAAACCGCTAAAATGAAACTCTACTACGCTCAATGAAAAAAATGATGCGCGGATGTTTTTTGATAGAGAAATAAGCAAAAGTTGCATAAGGAACATTCATTCTTATTGCCGCCTACTAATGTCTATAATAATAGCATAAACTAAAGGAAAAAGCGGATAGAAATTTTTAAGATCATATACAGAAAACAAAGAAAGCTTGTGAATGGCATAGAAATCGTTTACATTTTATCTATACAATGAAAGATAAGGTGGGCGTGATTGAGACCTGTTTTATCGTGTTGAGCATGCTAGAATAGGGATAATCACTCACGTTTAAAAAAGAGAATAAGGAGAATCAGACATGGCGAAAAATCAATTACTCAGCGAAAATGATATGAAACGCGCACTCACCCGAATGACGTATGAAATGATTGAACGCAACCAAGGGACGGATAACTTGGCGATTGTGGGTATTAAGACCCGGGGAGCGAGCCTCGCGGAATGGATTCACGAACGTCTCAAGCAGCTGGAGAGCGCTGATGTACCACTGGGATTCCTCGATGTGCGGGGATATCGCGACGATCAGGGGGACCCCGAAACAGTGAAAGACTCTAAAGAAGCCTCCACACTGCCCTTCGATGTGAGTGGTAAACACGTTTTTCTGGTGGATGATGTGCTGATGACGGGGCGGACGATCCGTGCAGCCATGGACGCCTTGGTGGATTATGGACGTCCTAGCAAGATTTCCCTCATGACGTTGATCGATCGCGGGCATCGGGAATTACCGATTCGTGCGGATATCGTTGGGAAGAATATCCCCTCCTCACATAAGGAACGTGTGCAGGTGCTTGTGGAAGCGGTCGATGGCGAGAACAGCGTATATATAGAAGAAAAAAAGTAGTACTCGTCTCAAAAGGGCACTGAAACAACGAATGGTTCATTGTTTAATAGTGTCCATGAAAACATTGATTTTTCCATGTCCCTCTTAGTAACAAGAGGGATTTTTAATAGGAGTAATTGAAATCGCTATCTTTTTACTCTATAATGTAACTACATATTAATATAATGATTTTGTTAGTGTCATTGATCAATACATGCGTGTATGAAGTAGAGGAGGAGAAGACGTTGTTAGGCAAGAAGAATCAGCAACAACTCCAGTGGAAATTGAGCAATCGCAAAGAGCGATTTGCGATCAGGCGTCTGAGTGTCGGCGTGGCATCAGTATTAGTAGGATCTTTATTGGTATTTGGATCATCAAAGAGCCTCGCGAAAGCCGCTGAGATCACCCCACAGGATCCACAAGCAGAGGTAGTCGATATCAAGGATGACGCTGAAGAAGCAGAAATAACAGGGACAGGTGTGGTTGACGAGGAGCCATCAGATGGGATGCGTGTTGATCAGAAAACAGAAGAAATCCCAGCAGCACTGACTCGCACCCACCAGGAAGCCCAACCAGCTGAAGGTACAACCACTGAAGTAAAAGTGGAAGTAGCAGACGAAACAGAGGCCAAAGAACAAGCCAAAGCAGATAATCAAGAGAAGAAACCAGCAGATAAGGATCAATTAAGGGCCCCAACTGATCAATCCAAACGCGCAGAGGAGGATACTAGTGATCTCCCTAAATTACAAGCGGTGACGCCGGATTATGAACAAATCTCTGACCACGGAGAACTAACCATTGTTGAACATAACGGGAAACGCTACAACCGCCTCGAATCAACGAAAGAGAATGATAACGGTGACCATCCTGCTATGTTTGGGAAGGATCAGTGGCAGCTCAATGCGGATGGATCGGGTACTGTAGCATTAGACTTTATCGATCAATCAAAAACCGGAGAGAGTCGATTTGGCGCTTATCTCGGGTATCAGGACGTCCAGCATCATCTATTTGTGGGCTATGACAAGGATGGCTGGTTCTGGCAATACAAGAATGGTGATAGGAGTGAGTATCTCCGGAATAATCGCGGGAATGCGCCCGCCATTGGGAAACTCAATCATTTGGTCATCTCCCTCAAAGCAGACGGTCAGTTGAATGCCATCAATAATAATACATCTGTCTTCTCCACGTACAATGTGCCGGCAGATGTGATGGCCATGATCAAAGCGCATCCAGACATCTATCTCAAATTGGGCACCTATAGCAGTCAGCTCACAAAGATTGAAATTCTCCATCATGATCAAAATAACGTAGCCCCTGATCAGCCTGAAGCCGAAGATCATGGCCCAGAAGCTAATGATAAAGATGTTATTTATGATACGATCGGGAATCAAGAGCTGAGCGCGGTCATTGATACGGCTTTTCCACGGATTAAATCCTACACCTATAAAGGAAAGACACTGCTCGGCCAAGTGAACAAGCTGGATACCATCAAGGTGAATGGCCAAACGATCACGCCAACGATTACCGCTACTAAAATTGATAATGACACCATGGAATATGTTATGGACGTCAAAGGAATTGATCAATCGAAACTCAATGCGACGATCACTGTTCGTTTAATGGTTGATCACAACAAACAGGCCGTCTATTTTAAGGTAACTAAGATTGATAACCATAATACCGTGATTCCCGGAGAAAAGATTGATGACCCAACCAAACTCGTTTCTTCAATCGAATTTCCTGGGGATTACCTCGTAGCGGTGAGTTCCAAAGATCAGGGAGCAACCTTTGACGGGGCGAAACTCTCGGTGAATACGAGAAAGAATGGTGATGTGCATTTTAACGTGGATAATCCAATGACAGATGGGGATCCAACTGGTGACTATATGTACGGATTCGTCTCCAACGGCCAATTAGCAGCGGGCGTTTGGAGTAATTCGCAATATGGCGGTGCAATGTCATACGGGAGGTTACACATCTCCAAACAAACAGTGGGCAATGAGAATCAGGTGGGGATTGCGAGTTCTCCATTCCTCTACCAGCTCAGCTATCAAGGTAAGGTCTACGCAGATCGAACTTGGGATCTGCCAGAAGCTGCAGTCGTCTTTGCGGAAGATGAAAATAACGATCAGGTAGTGGATTGGCAGGATGGTGCGATTAAGTATCGTGACATCATGAATAATCCTAAGGGCTGGGAATCGGTGCCGGATCTGGTGGCTTACCGGATCGCAATGAATTTTGGTTCACAAGCACAGAATCCATTCTTGGCAACAGCTGATAATGCAAAGAAAATTTACTTACATACGGATGGCCTCGGTCAATCGGTTCTCCTCAAGGGGTACGGTAGTGAAGGGCACGACTCCGGGCATTTGGACTATGCCAATATTGGGGACCGGATCGGTGGTGTGAAGGACTTCAACAAGTTGATGGAAATCGGTAAGAAATACGGGGTTCGTTTCGGGATCCATGTGAATGCGTCGGAAACCTATCCAGAGTCCCAATACTTCGATCCAGATCGATTATTGAAGGATCAAAATGGCAACTACTCGTATGGGTGGAATTGGCTCGACCAGGGGATCAATATTAATGCAGCCTATGATCTCGGCGCGGGGCGGTTCGAACGCTTTGAGGATCTTTACCAGGAAGTCGGGGATCGGCTCGACTTCATCTATGTGGATGTGTGGGGAAACGGCCAGTCTGGGGATAATGGCGCCTGGATGACCCACCAATTGGCGAAGGAACTCAATGATCTCGGTTACCGGGCAGCCTTTGAATGGGGGTACGCTGGTGAATATGATTCGACGTTCCAACATTGGGCAGCGGACCTGACATACGGAGATTATACGTTAAAAGGGATCAACAGCAACATCACCCGTTTTATCCGGAACCACCAAAAAGATTCCTGGGTCGGCAATTATCCGTCGTATGGAGGAGCCGCATATTATCCATTACTTGGGGGCTACTCCATGAAGGATTTCGAAGGGTGGCAAGGACGGAGCGACTATGCGGCGTATATTCATAATCTATACGAGGTCGACATTCCAACGAAATTCATCCAGCATTTCAAGGTTGTGAAATGGGAAAAGGGAGCGCCAGTCCAGATGACGTCGGGGGCAGATACCTATGAATATGCGCCAGACAAACGGATTGTCCTCCAGGATGATGAAGGCCATGTCCTAGAAATTACGCGCAACTCCATGGATGTGAAGAGTGAAGCCTTCAAACAGCGCACGATCAAACTCGATGGACGTGTCGTGATGGCAGGGGATAGCTACCTGTTGCCATGGAGCTGGGATGCAGACGGCCAGAAACTCGAGCACGACAAATATTACTATTACAGCACCAAAGCGGGTGAAACGAGTTGGACCTTTAGTGATGATATGTCTGGAAAAACGGTCTACCTCTACAAACTCACCGACCTCGGCAAGGTGGATGAACAGGTCCTCACCCTCAACGGCACGACCTTGACGTTAAATCTGGCTGCTAACACACCTTATGTGATTCATCTCACTCAGCAACAAGCTGAAGAGATGAATTGGAGTGAGGGCATGCACATTTATGACCAGGGCTTTAACAGCGGTAACTTGGATCATTGGACGATTCAAGGAGACAAGGATCATGCCAACATTGTTCGTTCACAAGGCGATAACCCGATGCTTGCGGTGGGGGATAATACCCAATATGTGACCCTCTCTCAGCAACTAACGGGACTGAAGCCAAATACTCAATATGCAGTATATGTGGGCGTCGATTCCAGGAGTGATGCTAAGGCGTATTTGACCATCCATACTGGGAATAAAGTATTGAGTAACTACACCAACCGTTCGATTGCACAGAACTTCATCCAGGCACATGCCCATAATACTTTGAAGCAGAATGCGACAGTAGGGAATACGAGTTACTTCCAAAATATGTACGTCTACTTCACCACAGGGGCGGATGTGAGCCATGTCGTATTAACCCTGTCGCGTGAACAAGGCAAGGGCCTTACGTACTTCGATGAGATTCGGATTTTCGAAAACCACTCTGCCTTATTCAATGGACAGCACGACACCCCAACATCCAAGGAAGAACAGAAAGTCTTCAAGCAGACGTTTGAAAATGTGGGACAGGGGATTTTCCCATTTGTGATTAGTGACGTAGAAGGCGTTCAGGATAACCGGACGCACCTCTCTGAGAAGCACGAGCCGTACACTCAAGCAGGCTGGAACAACAAACGGATTGATGACGTGATCAATGGTAAATGGTCACTCAAAACGAATGGACTGACACAGCAAAACAAATTGCTGTACCAGACGATTCCACAGACCTTCCGCTTTGAACCAGGGAAAGCCTATAAAGTATCGTTCAATTACGAAGCTGGTTCAGATGGTACCTATGCCTTTGCGTATGGAAATAATGTCTACCAGGTGAATACGGGACTTACGGGCGGTATCAATAAGAATAATGTCTCTCTCGTACCACTCGATAAAACATGGAACAGCAACGGGGCGAAAGTGGGCCACCGTGAATTCTTGATTATTGCGGATGCTTCTGGAAATACGTGGATTGGAATTGCATCCACCGCTCGTGCGCCGCAGACAGAGAATGCGACGGGCAAAGATGTTGATTTCCGTTCGTACAAAGACTTTATTATGGATAACTTAACGATTGAGATGGTTGATTTGACACCGGAACTGATTATTGATCAGGCGGTGGAGCAGCTGACGCCAATTGATCCAAGTGAATATACCGAATCGAGTGGACGTAATTATCAGATGGCAGTAAACGCCTTACTGAAAGCAGACGAAAACACGATCAGTATCCAGCAAGCCCAAGCACTGGTAGAAGCGGTGAATACAACGCGCCAACAGCTCGAAAAGATTGATAATAGCATTAAGGAAGAGGATTTTGACCAGTTGGATGCTAACCAAAATTCGCAGAGTGAAGCATTTGCGAATGCATTTGACGGTAACACCACCACGATCTGGCACACGAAATATGACGGCTCTGGGATCAATCAACCTGCTCAAATGACGCTGAAACAACCGACAACCATCAAAGGCATCGTCTACATCCCACGTCAGACAGGGACGAACGGACATATTCGCTCCGGCCAATTCATCGTAGTCGATAGTGAAGGCAAATCGTATACCTTTGAATTCAAGGATTGGGCCAATAACGCACAGGCGAAGACGATTAATTTCGACACGCCAATTAATGCGAAGACGGTGACTTTGATTGTATCTCATAGCTACGGTGATAAACCGGACACCTTTGTTTCAGCGGCAGAGATTCAGCTCCTATCAACAGACGCCCAGGCAAGTGCTGCCGTGGACACGACGGATCTATTAGCGCTGTTCGAGCAGGTGAAATCGGACATTCCAGAAGCCACCTATCAACGTATGTACCAGCATTATGTATTCCTCGATCAATTAGGAGTGATTACACCGGACGAATTGCAGGCGATGATGGAAGGATTGAAGAATGCTCAATCTGTTGAATTGAAGCGTCAAGCGTTGGCAGAAACACTGAAAGCCAATGAAGAGAAATTGCCAGAGCAACTCACACTGACGTTTAAAGCTCGCCTAGAAAAAGCAGCAACTTTAGAGGAACTGAAGAATATCGAAGCTGATTTGACTGATGCTTTGAATCAGATTGATGAGAACGAGCAAGCGATCGAAGCAAAACGTCAAGCATTGACGGATAAACTGAAAGCGAATGAGACGAAGCTGAGTGCGCAGTTGTTACTGACGTTTAAGGGTCGACTGGAGAAAGCAACGAGTTTAGAAGACTTAAGCACGATTGAAGCTGATCTCGAGGATGCCCTTAAAAAATACGACGACCAGCAAGAAGAGATCGAAGCAAAGCGTCAAGCGTTGGCAGAAACACTGAAAGCGAATGAGACGAAGCTGAGTGCGCAGTTGTTACTGACGTTCAAGGATCGGATAGAGAAAGCTAAGACGTTAGATGAACTGATAGCTATCGAACAAGATCTTGATGGGGCTATCAAAGGAGCGGACCAAAACTCAGAAGAACAGGAAGATAATCCAGAAGTGACTCCGGGAGAACCAGACCAAGAAGAGGATCCAGATGTTACCCCAGGTGAACCAGGTAACGAGGACGATCCAGAAGTGACTCCGGGGGAACCAGACCAAGAAGAGGATCCGGATGTTACTCCAGGAGAACCAGGTAACGAGGACGATCCAGGAGTTGCTCCCGAAAAACCGGAGCAAGGGGACCATCCGGAAGTCGCGCCAGGAAATCCTGAACAAGAGGAGAGTGATCAGAAGCCACAGCCTCAAACAGTGAAGGAGGATAAAGACACCAAAGAGAATAAAACCACTCCTGAACAACAACACCCATCAGATGCAGGAACGAAAAAACGGTTGCCACAAACTGGGGCTGATGCAGTGAGTTTAGGGCTTGGAATCTTAATCTCTGCAGTTGGAGGTGCCTTTGCCCTCAAAAAGAAACAGTAATCAATCACTCATAAGCGATTAAACCACTCTTGGTTTAGCGCAGTAGCCCAAAACTACTGCGCTTTTCTTGTTGTCAATCGATGAAGCTAAATTTAATAAAACTTGTTCAGTAATCGCTTGCATAACGAGAAAAATTTGTTAAACTTACGGTAGAAACGCAATCAATCATGCGTGATAATGCATCATTTTTATGTGAAATCAATTAAGGAGGGATCAGCAATGTCGAGTCGAACATTGAGTGATTTTTTGCAGACGAATTTAGCGAATCTGCGTGATAACGGTCTATACAATGAGATTGATGAACTGGAGAGTGCGAATGGTCCAGTGATTACAATTGGTGGGCGTGAACTCATTAATATGTCGTCGAATAACTATTTAGGGTTAGCGACGAATCCCGACATGAAGGCGAAGGCCAACGCGGCAACAGATAAATATGGGGTCGGTGCTGGTGCGGTTCGGACGATCAACGGGACCATGGACGTGCACAACCAGTTAGAGAAACGGATTGCGTCCTTCAAACATACAGAGGCAGCCATTGCGTTCCAGTCTGGGTTCAACTGCAACATGGGCGCAATTTCCGCTGTCATGGGCAAGGAAGATGCAATTCTCTCAGATGAATTGAACCATGCCTCGATTATTGATGGTTGTCGTCTGTCCGGGGCAAAGATTATCCGCGTGAAACACCAGGACATGGCAGATCTTCGTGAAAAAGCCAAGGCAGCCGTTGAGAGCAGTCAATATGGCAAGATCATGTATATTACAGATGGAGTCTTCTCCATGGATGGAGATGTGGCGAACTTACCAGAAGCCATCAAGATCGCGGAAGAATTCGATTTGATTACGTATGTGGATGATGCACATGGGTCTGGTGTGATGGGCCATGGTGCAGGAACCGTGAAACATTTCGGACTCCAAGATAAGATCGATTTCCAAATTGGAACCCTCTCCAAAGCGATCGGCGTTGTTGGTGGCTACGTCGCAGGAAAACAGGACCTCATTGACTGGCTGAAGGTGCGCGGTCGTCCGTTCCTCTTCTCCACGTCCTTGACACCAGGAGCTGCAGCTGCCGCAACGGAAGCCTTCAACATCATGGAATCCCACCCAGAAATCGTAGACAAACTTTGGGAGAATGGCGATTACTTGAAACAAGGCTTGAAAGATTTAGGTTTCAATATTGGTCATTCTGAAACCCCAATCACCCCATGTATTATCGGTGAAGAGAAACTGACCCAGGAATTCTCCAAAGCTTTGATTGAAGCAGGCGTGTACGCAAAATCGATTGTCTTCCCAACTGTGCCACGCAATACCGGGCGCGTACGGAACATGCCAACAGCGGCCCACACCAAAGAACAGCTCGATCAAGTGTTGAAGATCTATGAACAAGTGGGGCAACATCTCGGTGTGATTTAGTAGAACATGATCATAACTAAGCAATAAAATAGGAGACGAATGATGAAACGTATTTTAATTACAGGCGCCCTCGGGCAAATCGGAACGGCACTTACGATGCGTTTGCGTCAGGATTATGGAGTAGATAATGTCATCGCCACCGACATTAGAGAAGTGACAGATTCTCCTGTGGTGACGGATGGACATTTTGAGGTATTGGACTGCTTGAACCAGGAGCGTCTATTAGCATTAGTGGATCAATATGAAGTGGATACCTTGATCCATCTGGCCGCTCTGTTATCGGCCACGGCAGAAGCAAAACCACAATTCGCCTGGCAGTTGAACATGGGCGGATTAGTGACGGCTTTGGAAGTGGCACGGGAACGCCACCTCCAATTCTTCACCCCAAGTTCAATTGGCAGTTTCGGGCCAAATACGCCAAAAGATGATACCCCGCAAGATACTCTCCAGCGTCCAACCACCATGTACGGAATCACCAAGGTAAGTGGAGAGTTGCTGTGTGACTACTATCACACGAAATTCGGCGTGGATACCCGCGGTGTGCGCTTCCCTGGGTTAATCAGCTATGAAGCATTGCCGGGTGGAGGAACGACGGACTATGCGGTTGAGATCTACTATGAAGCATTGAAACATCAACGTTACAGTTCCTTCATTCAGGAGGGGACGTACATGGATATGATGTACATGCCTGATGCGATTCAGGCGATCATTGACTTGATGGAGGCACCGGCTGAGAATCTCGTTCACCGTAACGCCTTCAATATTTCTGCGATGAGTTTCGCACCAGAAGACATCGCCAAAGCAGTCAAAGCGGAAATTCCTGAGTTTGAGATGGACTATCAGTTAGATCCTGTCCGTCAACAAATTGCGGATTCCTGGCCAAACCGCTTAGACATCTCGGCAGCGCAGGAAGAATGGGGCTTCCATCCAGAATATGACCTCACCAAGATGACTAAAGATATGTTAGAACATCTGAAAGCAAATGGGGTCGGAGAATAAATAGCAGATGGCATGTAAAAGATGTGCCGATCCCTACAGATAGAGTGTAGGGATCGGCACATTTTTATTTAGAGCGTAGAACATACAAAAAAGGACGACCGTAATAGCCGTCCTTTTATTAGTCATTAGTTAATCGTAAAGGCTTATTCAGCGTCTTCTACGATTTCACCAGGTTTTTCATCGATAACTTCTGGTTCTTGTTCTTCGATACCAGCAGCTTCTAAGTCTTCATCAGATGGTTCTTCATCTGGGGCAGAGATTGAAACAACTGCTTCTTCTGGATCATCGAGGATTTCAGCATCTTCCATGTGGTCGAATTTCAACTCGGAAACAGAGACACTATCACCAATGGAGAGGCCTTTAACGCTGACTTCGATAACTTCAGGTGCCAATGCTGGGTCCATGTTAACCTTTATTTTGAACAAGCTGGTAGATGCCACACCGTCAGCATCTGCTAATTGGTCTTCATCCACAACAGAAATAGGGATGTTGATATCCAATTTTTGACCTTTCTTGATCGCTTGCATGCTGATGTTGTAAATGATTGGTTTGAGTGAGCTACGTGAGATTTCGCGCAAGAAAACGGTGCGGGTTTCGTCGCCTTCGATATCGAGATCGAATACGGAGTTTACCCCAAGTTCACGTTCAATGAGTTCAACGTCCGCAATTGGCATTTGAACTTTGATAGGGTCGATGTCGCTGGAATAAACAATACCAGGCACTTGGTCTTCTTTACGAACTTGTTTAGATGCAGTAGTACCCGCAGCTTCACGCTGTTTTGCTACAAATTTCATTCTGTTACCTCCTGAGAACTTTTTGGATTGTACGGATCATGAGAAAATAAAAAATCAACCACTACCGGCTGAATTCATCACATCCTATAAAATGAATCCACATTCTTTTTCATTGTAGGGATAAGGAGCGCGGTTGTCAACTCATAGGGTAAATAAATCTTTACTTTTGGGGAGAGAGATCGCTTTCTGCGGGGTGTTATAGTACAGAAATGTTTCCACTGGATGGAGAGATTGAGAGGACAAATGTTTCTCCCCCGGGTAGTGTGTTATAGTGGTTGGGTAAATAAAGCGCTTTATCAATGAAGAAAGACATAGAAAGTAGGCTACAGGATGACAACACTCACCGCAATGTATCAACCGCTATTCGAACCGATCCAACTCCCCAATGGCACCACTCTTGCCAATCGTTGGGTCCTCAGCCCGATGATCACGAACAGTTCCACCCAGGAAGGAGAGGTGACAGATGAAGATGTCCAATATGCCGAACGCCGCAGTGCCTCCGCGCCAATCCAAGTGACAGGGGCGGCCTATATTGAAGAGTATGCGCAGTTATTCGAATACGGATTCAGTGCGAGTGATGATGCGCTCATTCCTGGACTGACACGTCTCGCCACTGCCATGAAGCAGTCAGGTGCTAAAGTGATCCTCCAGCTCACGCACGCGGGACGGTTCGCGCGCATTGCACTGAAAGATTTCGGGTTAGTATATGGGCCCTCTGAGATGCATCTGAATACCCCAAACCCACATCAGGTCTATGAGATGAGTCCACGTAAAATCCAGCACGTCATCCGCCAATATGGAGCGGCTACCCGACGCGCGATCCAAGCGGGGTTCGATGGAGTTGAGATCTCGAATGCTCAGCGCTTGTTGCCACAGCAGTTCTTCTCTAAGTTTTCGAACCAACGTCACGATGAATACGGAGTCGATTCCCTGGAAAATCGTGCCCGGTTCGGGGTCGAGGTCATGCGGGAGGTTCAGCGCGTGGTGGATCAATATGCGCCGGATCCAGAGCACTTCATTATCGGCTTTCGCGCAACCCCTGAAGAAACGCGCGGGAACAATATCGGCTATACCGTGGAGGAATTTAATACGTACTTCGATCAGCTGTTAGAGGTCGCTCATATCCAGTATTATGCCTCGGCTAGCTGGGGACACAATATCTTCGCTCAGAAATTGCGCAGTGGGGAGCATGCGGGCGAATTGATGAATGAGGTCGTTCACCAACATCTCGCCGGACGGGTCCCGTTGATGGCAACAGGTGGAATTAATTCTCCCGAAAAAGCCCTCGACGCCCTCCAACATGCGGATATGGTTGGGATGTCCACTCCATTTATCACAGAACCTGATTTCGTAACGAAACTCGAACAGGGAGACGAGGATGCGATCGATCTCAGTTTAGATAACAAGGATTTAGCGGACCTGGCGATTCCAAAACGTGCCTTCAAGGATATTGTTCAGATGATGGATTACGGCGAGTCCTTGCCGAAGAGTGCGCGTGATCGTTTCAGAAGCGACGCAAATCAGTCTGAGGTGAACTACTTCAAGGATTATCAATAAAACAGAGGAGAATACTACTTATAATCAATGATAGCTAGCACCGCTTGTAGATCGAGCGGTGCTTTTTGCGTGGGAGGGGATAGGTAAGAATTAACCGTTGACAATCATCAGATAAAAAGTAAACTAAAAACATTAAGAACATTGGTCAATGTCAGTACTCGTAATGGAAACGTGGGAGCTGCACGATGGTGGAGAAAGAAAGCACTCCGAATGATTTTCTTTAGTACGTGAGTCAGGACAGCCTGACCAATGCCTCATATAGAAAGGAACATGTCATATGCTGAATGAACTGTTACGCCACCTCGTTGTGAAACCATAAAACAGTTCATTAATGTTATAAGGCCCCATCAGTGATCAAGCTGATTAATGATGGACGAGATTGATCTAGTGGGCTGTTTGTTTAATTAAATAAAGGATGAAAAAATGCAAACAGCAACTGTTACACATTTACGTAAGACATTTAAGACGGGAGATGAATCCTTCACTGCAGTAAAGGATGTCTCCTTAACGATTGCGCCTGGAGAAATCTTGGCGTTACTAGGACCCAATGGCGCGGGTAAGACAACCACGGTCCAGATAATTGCAGGATTACTGACGCCTGATAGTGGAGAAATTTATCTAGGCGATATCTTGCTCACACCCAAAACGCGTCGTGAACATCTTATCGGGCTCGTTCTAGGCGGCGAACTCGGTTTCTATGGAAATGCGACGGCTCAAGATAATCTGCAATTCTTTGCTCGGTTGAACAATCTAAGAGGTCCCAAACGCCAGCGGGAGGTTGATCGCGTTCTATCACTCGTTGATCTCACGAGTGTCAAGGATAAGAAGGTACGCGAGTTCTCACGCGGTATGCGCCAGCGTCTCCATATTGCGCGGGCATTACTTGGGCAGCCGGAGCTACTCCTGCTTGACGAACCGACGACTGGTTTAGATGTGGAGATTTCAACTGCGATTCGTCAACTCATTCGTCGATTAGCAGATGAGGAGGGATTACCGATCCTCCTGACGAGTCATTTGATGGGAGAGGTAGAAGCCCTCGCCGACGATATTATCCTTCTCGGTGGTGGTGAAATTTTCCATGAGGGAGACGTAAAATCCATAGTAGAACTCTCTCAGGTCAAACATATTGATCGGCCCGCCACCTTAGAAGAATCCTACTTGGCTTTGGCGCCACAGTTGCGCCGGAAGTAGGTGAAGGATCATGAGACAATTTATTGGCCTAAGTACCTTCCATTTAAAACTCTTTGCGAAGAACTCCTATTTCTTCTGGTTGATGATAACCAGTACGATTTCTTTGTTGTTCCTGCAGTATTTAGCAGCATACGCAGGTAACAGTTTGTCCGATCCTTATTTATGGCGGCGAGCCGCGATCTTTGGTTTGTGGTCATGTGGGACAACCGCTTGTGGGAGTATTGGCTTCGAGCGCGCGCAGGGAACTTTACTCTACTTGTTGAATAATCGAGTGAGTGATCGTGTCTCTCTAGCGGCTGTCATCGTACCAGCTGCGAGCTTCGGTCTGCTGTGCTTTCCCTTAGCGTTTGGAGTGGGAAGCCTCCTGCAGTTAAATAAGACCATTTCGTCCGTCTGGCAGCTCCTCTTCTGGATGGGGGCATTATGGATAGGCGCCATGATCCTCGATTTTGCGATTGCGGGATTATTTGTTCTGACGCCACGTGCGCTCGTGTATGAGGAGATTGTGACATTGCCATTACTTTTTGGATCTGGATTGTTTCAGTTGCCGCCTACCTTACAGTGGATTGAGCAACTGGAGCGCTGGGTGGTACCGATCGCCAGCCCCATCCAGGCGCTCACAGGACAACCCTCATACCAGACATTCGTATTGCCATATGCGGTGAGTCTACTAGGGTGGAGCGCGATTAGCTATTATCTCTCAACGACTCTCATTAACCAAGCCAAAAGAAAAGGTCGGTTAGGAGGGATCGGACTATGAAAATCGCATTATTATCGCTTAATATCCTCGAAAATTGGCAAACCCGTTTCTTACACTTTGTCTTATTACCATTGATTGACGTGGCTTTATTGGCACTGATCTATGCGCAATATGCTTCTGATTTTTCCTTTCAGGTAGCGATCGCGTCAGTGCTTGTTTCTACTTGTTTGATCACCATGAATACCTTCTCGGGATTACTTGTGTCGGACCGTTTTCGTGGAATGGATCGCTATGTATTGAGTATTGGAGGCAGTAGTTATTACTGGGTCTCCAAAATCGGAGCGACTCTCGTGGTAGCTTTGGGATTGTCTTTGATTAACTTACTGATTTTAGGCGCTTTTGGGGCACCGCTTCAGTGGGTGTTCCAAGCGCTTTACTACCTACCGCCATTGGTTATATCCGGTTTAGTGCTTGGGTTCTTCTCTTTTGTGACGGCCTGGCGCATGGATAATCCATATTTCACGAGTAACCTCATCAGTGGGGTAGCGGTGGTATTATCGGGTGCCTTGATCCCGATTCAACAATATCCGCCTGTCCTCAAAGAATTAGCTCATCTGTTACCAATTAGTGGCTGGCTATCGGCATATTATGGGGATCCAACCCTCATCATTCAGGATAGCATCGTGTTACTGATTTGGGGTGCTCTAGCATGGGGAATCTTCCACTATCAAACGAAACACTTAACCGATGACCAAGAGCATGGGCTATGGTAGTGAATACTTTACTTAGAAGAAGTCCAACTGAAAATGTGGGCTTCTTCTTTTCGAATCAGGAGGCACAAACATGACGATGGTACAATCCAATCCTAATGATCCCGAGGCGATTTATTCTTTAATTGGTTTTGACGCGATCCGCTCCAGACTATCACAACTCGCCCAGTCAGAGCAGGCGAAGGAGCGTCTTAGAACACTCACACCGGTCACGAATCCCGAAGTGGTGCGTTACTTATTGGCGGAAACAACAGAAGCCGTGCATTTATTAGGGAGTGGCGGGCATCTGCCATTTCTGGGATTAACGCAGATCCAGCATCTAATGGATAAGATCGAAAAGGGTATCGTTTTGTCGGCAGAGGAGTTAACGATTGTGGTGGATTTCCTGAGGGGCTGCCGGTTAGGGCGCCAATTTTTCGAACGGAATGCCGGACTCACGCCGATTCTCTATCAGTACAGTCTAAATCTGGGAAACTTTTCGAGTACAGAAGCAGCGATTTATCAGGCTATCCGTGGTAATCAATTAGTCGATGAGGCGAGTCGCACATTGAAGAAGATCCGACAGCGACGCCAAGAAAAACAAGAGAAGATGGACGAACGCTTGCAGAAAGCGCTCCAAGAAGCAAGCCAAAAGAAATACTTGCAGGAAGCGATGATTGTCGAACGCAATGGCCGGCAAACGCTCCCAATTCAAGCAACCTATAAGAACAAATTCAAAGGAACGGTGGTAGATACCTCTAGTAAAGGGCTCACGGTGTACATGGAACCAGTGTCGATTCAACGTTTAACCGCTGATGTGTGGCAACTTAAAATGGAGGAAGAAGCAGAGTCCTATCAAATTCTCGCGGAACTGACTGGCTATGTAGCAGCCGATACCTTAGCGATTAGGCAGAGTTTAGAAGTGGTGGTGACATTAGAGGTGATTATGGCGCGTGCGAAACTCGCACGGGAGATGTCCGCCAGAGAACCTGAGATTAATGAAGCAGAAAAGATACAGCTTGTTGGTGTGAAGCATCCATTTATTGATGATCCCGTGCCACTCTCGCTGATGCTTGGCGAAGATTTTCGGGGATTGACAATTACCGGGCCAAATGCAGGTGGAAAAACAGTGGTCCTCAAAACGGTCGCACTGATGCAGGTGATGGCACAGTCTGGATTACAAATTCCGTGTGAAGCGGGGACGTCGCTACCGACATTCGATCAGGTTTTTGTATCGATCGGGGATGCTCAAAATCTAGCCAACAGTTTGAGTACATTCTCGGCACACCTCAGTGACTTGGCGAGTTTTGTCAGGAAAGCGAGACGCCATACATTGATTTTGGTGGATGAAATTGGTAGCGGAACGGATCCGAAAGAAGGGGCGGCTTTGGCGAATGCTTTATTGGAATACTTCTATCAGTCAGGGAGTCTCGTGCTCTCTACTACACATTACGGGGAGATTAAGGATTTCTCCAAGGCACATCCAGCGTTCGAAACTGCGGCGATGGTGTTTGATTCCGAAACGCTCGCGCCGAGTTATCAATTAGTGATGGGAGAGAGTGGTGAGAGTAATGCATTCGGGATTGCTGAACACGTCCAACTCGCTCCATCCATCCAAGCACGCGCCCACGATTTCATGTCCGGGACTGTGAATTTGGAGGATCCCACTATCTATGAAGTGAAGACATTTGAGGCATCGAAAGCCAAAACAACGACCTATCAAACCGCACGTGCATGGCAGCAGGGGGACCGCGTGATTCTCACTGAGTGGGGGAATGTTGGGTTGGTGTATGAGGACGTGCCAATGAGTAATGATGTGGTGATTTATCATAATGGTCAGATGGAGCGCGTCCCTGAAAAACGCGTAAAATTATCAATCCCTGCTAGCGAGCTCTATCCCAGAGGTTACGATAAAACACGCCTGTTTATGACGTATGAGGATTACAAGGCTGAGCATGACCTTATGCGTGGAAGCAAAAAATCACAGAAACAATTACAGAAGAAACAGCGTAAACGATAAGCTGTTGATCATAGGAAGTGTTCATGTATATATGGACGCTTCTTTTTTATGTGAAAACACAAGAAAATAGGCAGCAGGAGAATGATAATTAAGTGAAAAAGGTTCAAGACGGCTTTCCATTTACATTTAGATCTAGCTCTTTTATACTCGAATTTAATGAGTAATCAATGAAAACGCTTTGACTATAGGAGACATCATGGACATCAGTATTTTAGACTATGCTCAAATGGATGAGGGGGAGAGTGCTACTCAAGCCCTCCAGCATACGGTGCGTCTCGCCCAACTCGCGGAACGATTGGGGTACAAACGTTTTTGGATGGCGGAACACCATAATGTGCCTGCTTTTGCTAGTTCGAGTCCGGCACTGATTGCACTTCAGGTGGCGAGCCAGACCCAGCATATTCGGATTGGGAGTGGCGGTGTGATGTTGCCGCATTATAGCCCGCTTCAGGTGGCGGAGAATTTCCGCGTACTGGAGGCTTACTATCCGGGGCGCGTGGATCTCGGAATGGGGAATAATCCAGGAACCACGCTGGTACGGAACGCCATGCAGGATCCAACCCCACAAAAACAATCCTATCTCGACAAAATGGCCACGCTCCAGAATTATCTACAAACAGATCAAACAGATCGATTGGAAGAGACGGGAGTCAGCGCCAATCCCGTGGTGAGTGAGAGTCCGGAAATGTGGATGCTCTCAACCTCCGTTCAGCATGCGATCGATTGTGCCAAGATGGGGATGAGTTATTGCTATGGGTTGTTTCCTTATGCACGAGAGGATGGGATTGAGGTCGGACGGGAAGCCGTCGCCGCGTACCAAAAACACTTCAAACCGTCCGCGAGTCAGCAGGAGCCACGCACCATGGCCGCTATTTTTGTCAGTGTGGCGAAGAACCAAGCGCTAGCCAACGGGATGAGCCGTGCGCTGGATTGGTGGTTATTGGGGCAGGACGATTTCAGTTACTTCAAACGTTTTCCGTCGATTGAAACGGGTGAGTCGTATGTTTATACACCGGAGCAAGAAGAACAGGCTCAGCGTAATCGCACGCGCATGGCACACGGGACGATTGAAGAGGTGAAGGCACAACTGACTGCGCTGGTCGATACCATGAAGGTGGATGAGTTACTGTTGATGCCCCTCATGCCTGGGATCGATCGGCGCATAGAGGCACTGGAATTACTAGCGGAGGCTTTCCATTTAGGGGAACATTAGCGCGGGTCAGTTTGAGCACGAGCATCTGGTAACTTTTTAAAAGTAAAATTCATGCATTTACGTTGACGAATGAGCCGTAACCCCTGATAATAGGGGAGGCATATCCTCCCTTTTAATGGAGGAATGGACAAAAAGAAAGGATGACAAATCAATGACAAAACGAGGCAACTACTTATTTGTAGAAGAAGAAAAGACCTATACTGTTTCGATGACACCAGAATTACAGGATGATGTGGGAACGGTTGGCTACGTAGAATTTGCGAAAGGAGACACCGTTGAAAAGAACGGCGCGCTCGCAAATATCGAAGCATCCAAAACCGTGATGGAAATCCAGTCTCCAATCGCTGGAAAGATCATTGAAAAGAACACCGCTGCGGAAGATAACCCTGCATTGTTGAACTCTGCAGACCCTAAAGAAAATTGGATCGTGCGTTTGGTAGAAGTCTCTGATGCAGATTACGACGCATTGGAAGCAGAAACAGCTGTACCTGCTGAAGATGACGGCGAAAACAGTTCTGCTGTGATCCGTCGCGAAATCATTAAATAAAACAGCCGAATTTTTTGGTAAGGTTGTAACTACTAGATGTCGGGTGGGGAGGATCGTTGTATGACAGCCATACAGGAACAACTGATTGATTGGTTACAGAGCGAACGCCAGGCAGACGAGGGGATCATTCCTGAAGACATGCCCTCTGATGATGCGTCTCAAAGGAAAATGCTCCATGGATTGATGAATATCCGGCCAGCAAAACCGATTCCCGCTGAGATATTGGATGTACAGAATCGCTATCTCAAAGCCTTTAACCAAAATCATCCGCGCATCAGTTGGACCGATACGGAGCATTATACCGAGCAATTGTCGCTCTGGCAGGGGGACATTCGCTTGCTCGCAGTGGATGCGATTGTGAACGCCGCAAATTCGCAAATGCTCGGGTGTTTCATCCCGAATCACCTCTGCATTGATAATGTCATTCAGACGCAAGCGGGGATGCAGATGAGATACGACCTTAGTCAGATGATGGCTGCGTCCAATCAGCGTTATGAACCCATTGGCAAGGTCAAGGTCACAAATGGCTATAACCTGCGCGCACGTTATGTCTTCCATACGGTGGGCCCCCGCATCATGAAGGGTAAAGTGACCCCATTGCGTCGGGATATGCTCCGTTCGTGTTACCTAGCGTGTCTAAAGGAAGCGGACGCAATGCAGCTGGAGACGTTGGCGTTCTGTTGCTTGTCGACGGGTGAATTCCAGTTCCCGAATGACCAAGCGGCAGATATCGCGATCAACACGGTCCGCAACTATCTCACGACCACCCATTCACGATTAAAGGTGATTTTCAATGTCTTCAAAGATCTGGATTATCATCTCTATCAAGAACGTTTAGAGAAAATCGAGAGAGGGCAGTGAGAAGATGCAACAGTTAAATCAAGCAACAACCACTGTCACTCCCGCCGTTCAAGCCGAAGCTACGCAGCTACTCACATTACTACATGACGCGGATGCGATTGTGGTCGGCGTGGGGGCGGGACTTCCCGCGTCGGACGGCTTTACCTATACGGGTGAACGATTTAGAGACAACTTTAGCGATTTCATTGAAGCAAAAGGATTCATTGATATGCTGCAAGCCTTTGTGAGCGATGAGGCGTATTCCTCCCTCACAGAGTATTGGGCGTTCAAGAGTCGATTTGTCGTGTTGAATGCGCTCGATCAGCCCGTGGGAATGGGGCATATCGCATTGAGGGAGCTCCTCGAAGGCAAACAGTGGCATCTGATCACGACTAACGCGGATAATGGCTTTCGTGTGGCTGGTTATGAGCCAGAGAAACTCTTCTACTATCAAGGGGAGTATGCCCTGATGCAGTGCCGAAATTTCTGCCACAGTATGACCTATCGTGATGATCGCTTGATGCGACAAATGGCAACGCATCAGGAAAACTGCCAGATTGATGCGACGCTGATCCCCTATTGCCCTGTCTGTGGGGCACCGTTAGAGATCAACAAACGAGTCAGTGGGAAAGGCATGGTGGAGTCCCCAGATTGGGTGCGTCAAAACCACCGCTACCGAGATTTTCTCACTCAGCATCAAGATGAGTGCGTACTCTATCTAGAAATCGGCGTAGGTAACACCACCCCACAATTTATCCGCCAGCCGTTCCAACAGCGAGTCCTAGAAAATCCCAACGCGCGCTATGTGATGATGAATGCGAAACCGTATCGTATCCCGGCAACCATTCAGCCACAAACGGTGCGATTACGGGAAGACATTCAATCCGTTCTCTTGGAGGCAAGAAACCAACAATTAATCACACAGGCAGCAAACGTTTAGTGAGGTGAAGACATGCTGAAAGATAAACAAATTGTGGTCGTCGTTACGGGGGGCATTGCCGCTTACAAAATCCCACTTTTAGTACGCGGACTGATCAAGCGGGGCGCGCGGGTCAGAGTGGCGATGACATCAACTGCGACTAAATTTGTGACGCGAGAAACACTCGAAGTTTTGACGCATTATCCGGTGCTTACAGAAACCTCATCGACGTATCCGGATGACGTGCCACATATTGCCTTGGCGGATTGGGCGGATTATGCGTTGATTGCGCCAGCGACGGCGAATACAATCGGCAAACTTGCAAACGGAATTGCGGATAATGAGGCCTTGAGTGCTTTACTCGCAATGGATGTGCCTACCTTGGTGATTCCCGCGATGAACCAACACATGTGGGCACATCCAGCTGTTATGCGGAACGTCCAGACGCTGCGTCATGATGGTTACTATGTGCTCGAACCGGCTGTGGGCTATCTTGCAGAAGGCTACGAGGGCAAGGGCCGTATGATCGATGTTGAGAGTATCCAATATGCAATGGAGGCGCTGATTGCGAATACTGAATCAGAGGTTCCTTCTCTCGCTGGTGAAAAAATCGCGATCAGCCTAGGGGGCACCGAGGAAGTCATTGATCCAGTGCGCTATTTGACGAATCGCTCTAGCGGGAAGATGGGGCTCGCATTGGCTTATACCGCGGTTCTAGCAGGGGCGGAAGTGACAATTATGCCAACGCCGGTTGCTCAGACCCTCCCAATGCTCAGTGAGTTTCACGTTGAACCGGTGAGTGATGCCCGCAGTCTTGAACGTGCGATGCTCCAGGCGAATCAAGAGAGTTCCATTGTGGTCATGGCAGCGGCTGTTTCCGATTACCGTGCCCAGCAGGTATCCTCCCAGAAGATCAAGAAGCAAACCCAGCAGGAACAAGCGTTGACCCTTGCATTAGCGGAGAATCCGGATATCTTAGCAGAATTGGATAACCAAACGACTTATCTCGTAGGCTTTGCGGCTGAAACGCAGGATGTGGAGAATTATGCCCGCCAGAAGTTACAGCGCAAAGGGGCGGACATGATCGTTGCGAATGACGTCAGTGACCAAACGATTGGCTTTGGGAGTCGTGATAATGCGGTGAAAATCATCACGAAAACCACGGCCACAGCGGTCCCGAAGCAGAGTAAACTCGGGATTGCTGCCCAGATCTGGCGTGCGGTTCAAGCAGATAAAAAGCATAAATAGAATAAATCCAGGAATACTGAGGAAGCGGATGATTGTTTCCGTCAGTGTTCCTGGATTTTTTGATAGGCGATTATGAAGCCTTAAAACTAATATTCTTCCCCCAAGAGGAAGGTGTGATCATTCGGCAAGGACCATGGATCGTCTGGATCGATGTGGTCGTAGTAGAGATGGCCGTTGAGGTGGTCGATCTCATGTTGCAGAACAATCGCAGGGTACCCTTTGAACCGCTTCTTGAAGTGATTACCATCCAGATCATCATAGGTCACCGTAATGCGAGCATAGCGGGGCACATAGCCTGGCACATCCTCCTCAACAGATAGGCAGCCTTCGCCCATCTGCAAACAAATTTGTTCAACAGAATGGCTCACAATGCGTGGATTCACCATGACACCCTTGAGGAGTGGCTCGGCCTCGTCATCCTCCAAATCCGGCACTAGCAGAGCGATCATCTGTTTAGAGGTAGCGATCTGTGGCGCTGCATAGCCGACACCTGGGCGGATATCATATTCTTCAGCGAGCGCATCATCTTGGCTAACTTCCAGATATTCCATCATATCGTGCGCAAGTTTCAGTTCATCCTCGCTCAATGGAAAGGTTAATTTTTGTGCATGTTGGCGTAAAACGGGATTCCCGTCTTTGGTAATATCATCGCGTAGAATCATGAACTAGCCTCCTTTAGTTTGTTCTATTCTCCTTGGCTATTTTCCCAAATCCTTGCCGTAAAGTCAAAATCAATCGTTTTAAAGCGCTAAAAACCGGTAAGAGAGAATGGATAAGCAATGGGCTGATGGTATACGATTTTGTATTTATCTGGTAAAATCAACTCCTAAAAGGAACAAAACAACTGTACTAATCTTATATAATTCATCAGTGGTTGTAATCGCAAACAATAAGTGCAGAAACCAGGGATAGTTTGTGAAAATAATCACCATATTATGGACTGATATGACTTTGATGGACATAAATAGACCACCTACTTTCCCTATTTTTCACTAAGTTAAGGAGGGATTACCATAAAATCAACTGTTTTACCTTAAAGCGATGGTTATCGTAAATAATCCGCTTACAAAAATGAGCGACAACAAAAATGATTTTTGTATTTTTATTGAGATTGAGAAGTTGTTTGGGAGGGACGAGTGACACAAAAACAGAGAGCCACAGAGGAGGATTGCCGATAAAGATCGTGATAAATGCAAAATGTAAGCAGATTGAAAACTGTACTATAATAGTTTATAGTATAGGTGTTGGAGAAATGATTGAATGCGCTTTTTTACAATGATAATCTGTACATAGATTGAATAACGGGTTTGAGATTGATCGGTTCAATTAGCGGATATGTTGATTGTTGTTGGGTCGAGGATCATAACGATACCGTCGCACCAGTTACTGAGGTTCATGCTTCAATATCTCCGTCATGGCAGAGAGCCGCTATCATTCATACTCCGGTTGGCAGTAGAAAGGAAAGTGTTAAAACATGGCAAAACAACCAGTTGATTACGAAAAACAATTGGAACACATTAGCGAAGAGTTCCAGATGGTTCGCATCTTGGATGAAGAAGGCAACGTTGTTAACGAAGATATCATGCCGGACCTCAGTGATGACGAATTAGTTGATTTAATGAAATGGATGGTTAAATCGCGGGTACTCCATGAACGCTCAACCGCCTTTTCCAAACAAGGTCGTTTAGGTTTCTATGCGCCAACATATGGTCAAGAAGCTTCCCAAATGGCATCGATCTATGCATCTGAAGAAGACGACTGGCTCTACGGTGGTTACCGTGACTTACCACAATTAATTTACAAGGGCTTGACCTATGAACAAGGCTTCCTCTGGTCACGTGGACATGTGAATGGAAATGATGCGAACCTCAAGGCAATGATGCCACAGATCATTATCGGGGCTCAATTGATTGAAGCCGTTGGGAACGCAACTGGTCAAAAACTCAAAGGTGAAAAGAATGTTACCTTTACCTATACCGGTGATGGTGGTTCCAGCCAAGGGGACTCCTATGAAGCATGGAACTGGGCAAGTCGTTACAAAGCACCTGTTGTTTTCGTCATCCAAAACAACGGATTTGCGATTTCAACCCCACGTTACAAACAAACCGGTGCTAAGACCTTAGCACAAAAAGCAGTGTCCGCTGGTATTCCTGGGGTTCAAGTGGATGGGAACGATGCATTAGCTGTTTATGCTGTAACAAAACAAGCGCGTGAATGGGCAGCAGCAGGTAATGGTCCTGTTTTGATTGAAACAATCACCAACCGTCTCGGCGCTCACTCCACTCAAGGAGACAATCCGAAACTTTACCGTACCCAAGAAGATATCGATATGTGGACCGCTCGTGAACCACTCATTCGTTTCCGTGCTTACCTCGAAAACAAAGGTCTCTGGAACGAAAAAATGGAACAAGAATGGCGCGATGAAGTGACCGAAGATGTGAACCAAGCAATCAAGGATGCTGAAGCACAACCAAAACAAAAAGTATCCGACTTCTTGAAGAACACCTTTGCAAATCCAGGTCAAAATATCAAAGAACAAATCGAACAATACGAAGCTAAGGAGCGTGAATAAGCATGGCGAAAAAGAAAACTGGAAAAACAATGATTGAAGCCATTACTGAAACCTTAGATCAGGAAATGGAACAAGACGATAAAATCATTCTCTTCGGTGAAGACGTCGGTAAAAACGGCGGGGTTTTCCGTGCATCTCAAGGATTATGGGAAAAATATGGGGACGAACGTGTATCTGACACTCCATTATCTGAATCCGGTATTGGTGGTATGGCAATTGGGCTCGCAGTTCAAGGCTTCCACCCAATCATGGAAATTCAGTTCCTCGGTTTCGTATTCGAAGTAATGGACTCCATCGCAGGTCAAATGGCTCGTACCCGTTTCCGCTTCGGTGGGCAACGTCATCTGCCAATCGTGATCCGTTCGCCATTTGGTGGTGGGACGCACACCGCTGAAATGCATGGGGACTCACTCGACGGGACCTTGGCACAAATTCCAGGCCTCAAAGTGGTTATCCCATCGAATCCATACGACGCAAAAGGGTTATTAGCAGCAGCGATCCACGATGAAGACCCTGTTGCCTTCCTCGAACATTTGAAACTCTATCGTTCATTCCGTGAAGAAGTTCCATCTGAACGCTATGAAATTCCATTGAACGAAGCACATGTTGCTCGTGAAGGAAATGACGTAACGATTGTTTCTTACGGGTACATGGTTCGTGAATCATTAAAAGCAGCAGATGAATTAGAAAAAGAAGGCATTTCGGTGGAAGTCATTGACTTACGCACGGTATCGCCAATTGACTATGAGACGATCGGTACCTCCATTGAAAAAACAGGTCGTTTAGTGATGGTACAAGAATCTCAACGGCAAGCAGGGGTAGGAGCCAACGTGATCTCTGAAGTATCACAACGCTACATCCTTTCCTTGGAGGCGCCAATTCAGTTTGTATCGGCTCCAGACTCGGTCTTTCCATTTGCATTGGCAGAAGACTACTGGCTACCAAATGCGGATGACATTATCCAAGCTGTAAAGAAAACAACTGAATTCTAATCGCGTCACCTAGTAATAAAAAGAAGGGATGAAAGCAAACATGGCTTATATTTTCAAAATGCCTGATGTCGGCGAAGGCATGCTCGAAGGCGACATCGACACGTGGCATGTAAAAGTCGGCGATGAAGTAAAAGAAGAAGACCTACTCGTTGAAGTTCAAAACGATAAATCCGTTTCTGAAATCGTATCACCTGTTTCTGGTAAGATCACAAACATCTACGCAGAAGAAGGGGACACCGTTGAAGTTGGGGAACCATTAATCGAATTTGATGGTGACGGTTCCGCAGCTCCAGAAGGCGAAGGCAACGTGGAAGCAGATGCAGCAGTCGGTGGATCTGAAGTTGCACCAGAAGCAACGCCACAACCAGCTGACGATGCACCAGCAGCGCCGAGTGCCTCTGCAGCCGGGAATAATGTTCCAGAAATTGAAAATCCAGATCGCCTCATTCAAGCGATGCCATCTGTTCGTCAATATGCACGTGAACAAGGTGTTGATATTTCTCAAGTGCCAGGTTCCGGCGACAACGGACGTATCCTGAAGAGTGATATTGATAACTTCAAGGGCGCACCGGCACAAACTGCTGCTCCAGAACCAGCTGCATCAGAAGCACCGGCACAAACTGCTGCTCCTGCGAAGAAAGCACCAGCACCTGCAAGCCACGAAGACCTAGTAGAACATGTCAAGATCTCTGGTATGCGTAAAGCGATTGCGAAGGGCGTTGGTCAATCTTACGCGGTCCCACAAGTGACCTTGTTCAAGCAATTTGACGCTCAAAAATTATATGACCACCGCAAACGTATGAAGAATATCGCTGCGGACCAAGATGTTCATTTGACCTTCTTGCCATATGTAGTGAAAGCATTAGTGGGCGCAATGAAGAAACACCCAACCCTCAATGCCGTTGTGGATGAAGCCAACAACGAATACTTGATCAAACACTACTACAACATTGGGATTGCAACCGATACGCCAAACGGTCTCTATGTTCCAGTTATTAAAGATGCTGACAAGAAATCCTTGCTCCAGATCGCTAGTGAAATTACCGAGCTTTCACAAAAAGCTCATGAAGGCACCTTATCTGCTAATGAAATGGCAGATTCTACTGTCACGATCTCTAACATTGGATCCGCACGTGGCGACTTCTTCACTCCAATCATCAGCGGGGACGATGTAGCAATTCTCGGGTTCGGTTCTATTGCACAAGAACCAGTTGTTAATGACGAAGGCGAAATCGTAGTTGGACGAGTAGTGAAACTCTCCTTAACCTTCGACCACCGAATCAATGATGGTTCAGAAGCACAGAAAGCATTGAATGACCTAGGACGCTTACTTGGTGATCCAGATCTCTTATTGCTGGAAGGATAATCAGGAAAAAGCAAGCGGAAAGGACGTAGAGAGTAAATGGTAGTAGGTACATTAGCTATTGAGCTGGATACAGTTGTGATTGGGTCCGGCCCAGGAGGCTATGTCGCGGCGATTCGTGCTGCACAAGAAGGACAAAACGTTACGATTGTCGAACGCTATGACACATTAGGTGGGGTCTGCTTGAACGTTGGGTGTATTCCATCCAAAGCGTTGATTCACGCAGGACACCAATTCTTAGCAGCTAACGGGGGTGCTGAAGTCTTCGGTATCCAATCTGAAGCAAAATTAGACTTCCAGAAGTTACAAGAATGGAAACAAAAGGATGTTGTCGGAAAGATGACGAGTGGGGTTGCGTACCTCATGAAGAAGAACAACATCGATGTTTTACATGGGACTGCTTATATCAATGATGACCATGAGTTCACCTTGATGAAAGACGATGACACCCATCAACTATACAAATTCAATAACTTGATTGTGGCAACAGGATCTCGTCCAATCGAAATCCCTGGCTTCAAGTTTGGTGGACGTATCATTGATTCCACCCGTGCTTTGAGCTTACCAGAATTTCCAAAACGCCTCGCTGTTATCGGTGGTGGGGTGATCGGATCTGAACTCGGGACCGCTTATGCGAACCTTGGCTCTGAAGTGACGATCTTAGAAGGTAGCCCACAACTCTTACCTTCCTTTGAAAAGGATGTCGTAAAAGTCGTTCAAAAAGATATGGAAGGCAAAGGGATGAAGGTTGTCACCAAAGCCATGGCCAAAGAAGCTGTTGACAATGGCGACTCCATCACCGTTAAGTATGAAGTGGACGGTAAAGAGGAAGAAGTGATCGTTGACTACGTGCTCGTATCTGTGGGTCGTCGTCCAAACACGGATGATCTCGGATTAGAAGCAGCGGGCGTTGAAATGCTCGACCGTGGCTTCGTGAAAGTCGATAACCAAGGTCGCACCTCCGTTCCTCATATCTATGCAATTGGGGATATCGTACCAGGCGTTTCCTTAGCGCACAAAGCGTCCTATGAAGGAATCGTGGCTGCTGAAGCGATCTCAGGTAAACCAAGTGCGGTTGATTACCGTTCGATTCCAGCGGTTGCCTATGTAGACCCAGAAATTGCGCAATATGGTTTGACTAAAGCTCAAGCCAAAGAAAAAGGATTGGACGTTCATGAGTTCAAATTCCCATGGAGCGCAAGTGGTCGTGCGGTTGCGATGCATGCTGAGGAAGGATTCCTCCGCCTAATCGCAACGAAGGGCGACAACATCATCGTTGGTGGCCAAATGGTTGGACCGCGGGCATCCGATGTCATGGCTGAAGTAGGTTCCTACATTGAAGCCGGCATGACTGCGGAAGACGTTGCCCTCACCATTCATGGACACCCAACCTTGACCGAAGCAATCAAGGATGCTGCAGAAGGTTTGTTAGGGAAACCTGTCAATCTCTAATCGAAGTAAAACCACACTGTCAAAAGTGTTAAAGTCAGCTACCGATCATTCGCCGTCATTAAGCGGCGAACGATCGGTATTTTTGTATGGAGGAGCACCTGCTATATAAAGGATGGATGTGGCAGCAATCTGCAAGCAGCGTAGCTAAATTTCTTGATCTGATAGTTGTGAGCCAATAAAAAATGCTATAAGATAACAGATGTTAAAACGAATGACAATTGTAAAGCGGATAGTGTGTTTGGAGAAGGAGGATGGAAATGGGATATCAATATCCGATCGATGCTGATTGGTCTGTCGAAGAAATCAATACGGTGATTAAATTATGGACACTGATTGAAGATGCCTACGAAGATCAAGTGGACATCAAAACTTTATTGGATCAATATCAAGCCTTTAAACAGGTGGTGCCAATGAAGATGGATGAAAAACGTTTGGGGCAAGCTTTCGAGAAGACATCCGGGTACAGTCTCTATCGCACCATCCAGCAAGCAAAGCAAGCGAAAACAAAGAAACTACAGATGGAGAAATAAAGGTGGAGGATAAGATGGATACACGAACACTGAGAGAGACCTTAAGAAGTTGGATTATTGAACGGGGAACGGTGATTCGTGAGGCACTCGAACATCGCGAGCAACTGATTGATGATGTCGAGACGAAGAGCGGACGCCGCGATTTAGTAACGAATATCGATAAGGAAACGGAGCGTTATTTCCGCGATAAATTGAAGACGACCTTCCCAGATGACCTAATTCTCGGGGAAGAAGGCGGGGGTGAACAGGTGGATTCACTCGACGGCAATGTCTGGATTATTGATCCGATTGATGGCACGGCTAATTTCGTATTGCAGCAGAATCATTTTGGCATTATGGTTGGCCGCTACAGTGATGGGAAACCACAATTTGGTGCAATCTATGAAGTGATGAGCGATCAATATTTCGATGCCGTGATTGGTGAAGGGATTGAACGGAACGGCGAACCTTATAACTTACGTTTTGAGGACCGCAGTGTGGAACAGGCACTGGTTGCATTCAACGCAGGCATGGCGATGAAGAACAAATACCAGGTGCAGGATTTCATCGCAAAAACCATGGGCCTGCGCGTGTATGGCTCTGCTGAAATGGAGATTCTCGGCGTTCTCACTGGGCAATTGGGGATCTACGGCACTCAAATGTTGCACCCATGGGATATGGCAGCAGGGAACGTTCTCGCTACCGAAGCCGGCTTGAAATTCACCCAGCTCAATGGGGAACCCCTCGATCTCCTCAATGGCAGTTCCGGTTTGATCGGCTACCCAACCATTCACCAACAATTCGTTGCGTTCTATCAGGAACAGGTGAAACAGTAGGACTTGACGTCCACCCAACGCATGCAATAGGACGGAGCGATGATGATTTCGACTTGTATCGTTGAGGGCAATCATTATCGATGGCCTGTGTGAGCGATCTGTTTAAATGGACCGCTTGTGCAGGCCTTTTTATGACCAGAAACGGAGGTCTTTTCCGTACTATCCACCTCACTATCACTTTCCAGATGAAAAATGATCTAATAAAGCGCACTAGCAAGGTTCTCTTGGGGAAAAGAGTAGTAATTTAAGAGTGTCAGTGTTAAAATGTAACGGGTCTTCATCCTAAATAGAGGAGAAAAGGGTCTGACTCTCTCTTCATGATAGAATGAGGATAGAGATTCAGGATTCATGATCATATGTATGAAATGATGGAGAGGTTGGGAGTCTTTCCCAGCTTTTCTTTTTGAAGTCGCATATACTGATTACCAATATCACAACGAATCATCATGAACATTACAATTAGGGGGCAATGCTACTAATGACCACTCGTGACAATATCCGTAACGTCGCTATTATCGCTCACGTCGACCACGGGAAAACGACCCTGGTGAATCAATTACTCGAAGAATCTGATACCCTAGATGAACGTACACAGTTGCAGGACCGTGCGATGGACTCCAACGACATCGAACGGGAACGTGGCATTACCATCTTAGCGAAGAATACCGCTGTTAACTACAAGGGGACCCGCATCAATATTTTGGATACGCCAGGCCACGCTGATTTTGGGGGCGAGGTTGAACGGATCATGAACATGGTTGACGGGGTGGTGCTCGTAGTCGACGCTGCTGAGGGGACCATGCCACAGACGCGTTTCGTGCTCCAAAAAGCGTTTGAAGCCGGCAAAGTGCCCGTGGTAGTTGTCAACAAGATTGATAAACCAGCCGCTCGTCCATTAGAAGTGGTCGATGAAGTACTCGATCTATTCATTGAGCTTGGTGCAGATGAGAGTCAAATCGAATTCCCAGTGGTGTACGCCTCCGCTGTGAATGGGACCTCCAGCTATGCGCCTGATCCGGAAAAACAAGAAAAAACGATGGATCCAATTTTCGATACCATCCTCGAAACGGTGCCAGCACCAGAAGATGACAAGAATGATCCACTGCAGTTCCAAGTCTGCTTGCTCGACTATAACGATTACGTGGGACGTATCGGGGTTGGCCGGATTTTCCGTGGTAAGATCAAAGTCGGTGATACCGTGGCCGTGAATAAATTGGACGGCACCGCGAAGAACTTCCGTGTGACGAAGCTGTATGGTTTCTTGGGGTTGAACCGAATTGAAATCAACGAAGCCGAAGCCGGGGACATTATCGCAATTTCTGGGATGGAAGATATCTTTGTTGGGGAAACGATCACTGACAGCGAAGTGCTCGAACCATTGCCACCACTCCATATTGATGAACCAACCTTACAGATGACGTTCTTGACGAATGATTCGCCATTCGCAGGGCGTGAAGGGGATAAGGTGACCTCCCGTAAATTGGAAGACCGCCTGAAATACGAACTACATACGGACGTGTCTCTACGCGTAGATGACACACCCGATCCGGATCGTTGGATTGTGTCTGGCCGTGGGGAATTGCATCTCTCTGTGTTGATCGAGAATATGCGTCGTGAAGGATACGAATTACAGGTATCCCGTCCAGAAGTCATTGTGAAGGAAATCGACGGCAAGAAGGAAGAACCGTTTGAGAGCGTTCAAATCGATACGCCGGATGAATACTCCGGTGCCGTGATTCAATCCTTGAATGAGCGTCACGGGCAGATGATGAATATGGTAACGACCGGACGTGGGACCACGCGTTTGGAATATATCGTCCCAGCACGTGGTATGATCGGCTACAACTCTGATTTCGTGACCGCAACACACGGTTATGGGATTTTGAACCACACCTTCAAGGAATATCGTCCATTGATCAATGAAGAAATCGGGCGCCGTCGTAATGGTTCGCTCGTCTCTACTGAAACCGGCAAAGCCACAACTTATGGGATCATGCAGGTGGAAGACCGTGGGACGATTTTCGTGGAACCAGGGACGGAGGTTTATGAAGGCATGGTCGTTGGGATGAATGCGCGTGAGAATGATATCGACGTGAATATCGTGCGTTCCAAGAACCTCACCAACGTTCGCTCTGCAACGAAAGACCAAACCGCAACGATCAAGACACCGAAGATCATGAACTTGGAACAATCGCTCGAGTTCATGGACGAAGACGAATACTGCGAAATCACGCCAGAAAATATTCGTGTCCGCAAACAGATCCTCAACAAATCCTTGCGCCTCAAAGCCGCTAAGAAAAAGAAAAAAGATAAATAATACCTTCTGTGATGGAAGGATAAGGAGAGCCTAAGTAATCTGATATGAGATTGCTTAGGCTTTTTGTGTGATTGGGATATTTATTGCTTTTTATCTGGTTCATACAGGACTTCTGGGTGTGCTATAATGAATCTACGTGTAAGCTGTCAAGTATCGTCTTGGCAGCTCTCTTCTTGTTGCTCTAATACGGAACGACCCATCAACATGCGTGAATCAAAGGAGTTTCAGTTATGCCACGTAAAGATCGATCTAAGCCGTCAGCTAGGCACCTAAAAAAAAGCCAGTCTACCCACCCAAAAACAACTGATAAAAAAACAAAAAAGCATTTTTCTTTACCATTCTTCAAATGGAAACATAAAAAATCTGTTAAACTAGAAAAAAAGTCAACTCAAAAACAACCGACCCAAAAGAAGAAAACCTCAAAGCTCAGTCACCTCGGCACATTTCTTCGGTATGTGAATCAGCCAGTCATGATTGTGAGCTTTATTCTCCTGATGACGGGGATTCTGATGGTATTTACTGCCAGCAGCTATATCGTGATCAACAGTGGCGGACATAATGTGGCACAATATGCGATCAGACAGGCGGCGTTCTGTTTGGTCGGGATGGTGCCGCTGTTTGGCCTCTATCCACTGAAAACTGCACTGTTCAGGAACCACCAGTTGTTGCAGATAGCCGTCGCCATCCTCGTGATCCTGCTCTTAGTGGCACGTTTCCTCTTTGCGCCGGTGAATGGGGCGCACGGTTGGATTACCCTGGGCCCCATTTCGATTCAGCCCATGGAATTCGTCAAACCAATCATTGTGCTATTGTGGGCGGATTATTACACCCTCCACGGCGCGACTATTCAGCGCATCGGTTTCTTTAAAACACTTTGGCAGCATCCGCTCGTCCCCGCAATGACGGGATTGTTCTTCCTGCTGACAGTGATGATGCCGGACTTTGGGGGATTACTGATTCTGGGATCGATCTGGGGGATGATGTCACTCGCCTCAGGAGTTTCCCCGAAATATACTTTGCGACTTTTGGGAGCGGTGGTTGTCCTCTACCTCGTGATGGTCACGATCCTCAGTGTATTTGACCTTTCGCATTTGAACCAGTTGAGTTATGTGGTGCGGCGTTTCACTGCATTTGTGAATCCATTCGCCGACGAACGGGGAACGGGTCTCCAGCTCGTTAATTCCTACTATGCGTTGGGGCGTGGTGGGATTGTCGGTGTCGGTGCAGGGAATAGTATCCAGAAGATGGGCTATCTCCCAGAAGCGCACAACGACTTCATTATGGCGATTGTCGGAGAAGAATTTGGGTTGATGGGGATTGTGTTGATCCTTGCTCTCTACTACTTCCTGACGTTCTATCTTTTTAACAAGGCCGTTAAAATGAAACATGGTTATCATCAGCTCGTTTTAGTGGGGATTGCCAGTTACTTCTTGGTGCAGTCGTTCGTCAATCTCGGAGCGGTCACAGGGCTGTTGCCAATTACCGGGGTGACCTTCCCATTCATCAGTTACGGAGGCTCCTCCATTCTGGTGACGATGATTATGTTGGGGCTCGCGTTGGCGGTGCTTCGGACAGACTACAAGCAGGAACAAAAGCAGCTCCTCTCGATCGTGAAATCACCAGTTAAACAATCCGCTACAGCCAAACACTAATGACGATGATTCAAGCTTCACCTCGTTCAATAAGGGTGGAGCTTTTTGTATATTAGGAGTAGGTAAGACGCTCCAAACGAAATTTCAGGGAATCATTTCCAGAAGCAGGGCAAAGTGTTGTATAGTTATAGGGAGAGAGGGCACTCAGGCAGTGTTTATCCTGATCGGCCTTCATAGTGACACTCAGCAGCATCCAAGAAAGAAAAGGAAGTTTATATGTTTAATAAGATTTTAGTCGCGAATCGTGGTGAAATAGCGATTCGTATCTTTCGCGCCTGCTATGAACTAGGAATTGAAACCGTGGCTATTTTTGCCAAGGAAGACCAGAATTCAGTGCACCGGTTTAAGGCGGATGAGTCCTATCTCGTCGGTAAAGGTAAGAAACCGGTCGAAGCCTATCTGGATATTGAAGATATTATTCGTATCGCCAAAGAAACAGGAGCTGAAGCCATTCATCCCGGCTACGGCTTCTTATCAGAAAATGAGACATTTGCGAGACGCTGCCGTGAAGAAGGGCTCGTATTTATTGGGCCTAAAACGGACACCCTCGATACATTTGGGGACAAGATCCATGCGAAATTAGCGGCGGATCATGCGGGTATTCCATCTGTCCCGGGCACGGATGGCGCGGTGCATTCTGTGGAAGAAGTGCGCGCATTCGCCCATGAAGCAGGATACCCAATTATCGTAAAAGCGGCGCTCGGTGGTGGGGGCCGCGGGATGCGGATTGTGAGAAATGATGACGAACTGGCGGAGAGCTACCAAACCGCTGTCAGTGAAGCTACCGCTGCATTCGGGTCTGGTGCAATGTATGCGGAGAAATACATCGAAAATCCAAAGCATATTGAAGTTCAAATTTTGGGCGATCAACAGGGAAATGTTCGCCATCTCTGGGAACGTGATTGCTCCGTTCAGCGTCGCCACCAGAAAGTGATCGAAATGGCTCCTAGTGTGGGACTCGATCATGACTTACGGCTCAAAATCTGCCAGGCAGCCACGGATATGATGACCAAAATTGGCTATGAGAATGCCGGAACTGTCGAATTCTTGGTATCCGGGGATGACTTCTACTTTATCGAGGTGAACCCGCGTGTCCAGGTGGAACATACCATCTCAGAAGAAATTACTGGGGTCGATATCGTCCAAGCGCAGATCCAGATTGCCGCTGGGATGACATTGGATGAAATCGGGGTACCTAAACAAGCCGACATGCCACTGATGGGATATGCAATCCAATGCCGAATTACGACGGAAGACCCTGCCAACCAATTCTTCCCTGATACCGGGAAAATTAACACCTACCGTTCGCCAGGTGGATATGGGGTTCGTCTCGACGCAGGGAATGGTTACCAGAATGCGATGGTCTCTCCATATTATGATTCCCTCGTAGCGAAACTCGTGACCCATTCGATGTCTTTTGAAGACACCATTCGAAAAATGAAACGCTCTTTACGAGAATATCGGATTCGTGGGGTGAAGAATAATATTGCCTTCTTGATGAATGTGTTGAAACATCCGACCTTCCAAGCGGGATTAGCAACGACGACTTTCATCGATCGGACACCGGAACTGTTCGATTTCCCGAATGAACGGAACCGCGACCGTGGCAACAAGATCCTCCAGTATATTGGGGATACCACGGTGAACGGCTATCCAGGGATCGAACATCAGCACAAACCGTCCTACCACCATGCCCATATCCGCCATATTGAGCCAGTCACTGCACCAGAAAAGACCGCGAAACAGGTGCTCGACACTGAAGGAGCAGAGGCAGTAAAACGGATGATTCAAGGGAGAAACCGCCTCCTCCTCACTGAAACCACGATGCGGGATGCCCATCAGAGTCTGATTGCGACTCGGATGCGGAGTAAAGACATCATCAAAGCCGCAACCTTTGAAGAACAGGCCAACCCAAATATCTTCTCTCATGAAGTCTGGGGTGGGGCCACGTTCGATACAGCGATGCGCTTCCTCTCTGAAGATCCATGGCAGCGGCTGGATGAGATCCGTAAAGCCATGCCAAATACTTTGCTTCAGATGTTGTTCCGTGGCGCAAATGGGGTTGGTTACACTGCCTATCCTGATAATGTATTGGAAGCATTCATCAATCAAGCCGCGGCGAGCGGGATCGATTTATTCCGGATTTTTGACAGCTTGAATTGGCCAAAACAGATTGAGAAACCACTCGAATATGTGAAGGACACCGGTAAATTAGCAGAAGCGGCCATGTGCTACACCGGAGATATCTTGGATCCACACCGCACGAAATATGATCTCAACTATTATGTCCAACTCGCACTCCAACTCGAAAAAATGGGTGCAGACATCATTGCGATCAAAGACATGGCTGGCCTACTCAAACCGCGGGCGGCTTACCAGTTGATTTCAGCCCTCAAGGAGAAGGTCGACGTGCCAATCCATCTCCATACGCATGACACCGCAGGCAACGGAATTTCTACCTATGTCGCGGCGACACATGCGGGCGTGGATATTGTGGACGTAGCGACCTCTGCCTTCAGTTCAAACACGAGTCAGCCGAGCTTGTCCAGTTTGTACTTCGCTTTAGAGGAGGACGAACGTCAACCGGATATTAATGTCCATAACGCGCAAAAGATGAACCAATACTGGAGCACCGTGCGTTCGTACTACCAGGACTTCAACAAGGGGCTCAATGCACCTGAAACGGAAATTTACTACATGGAAATGCCAGGAGGACAATATACCAACCTCCAGCAACAGGCGAATTCCGTGGGGCTCGGCGAACGCTGGGATGAGGTCAAACAGATGTACCATGACGTGAACCTGCTCTTTGGGGACATTGTCAAGGTCACCCCATCCTCCAAAGTCGTCGGCGATATGGCGCTCTTCATGGTCCAAAACAACATGACGATTGAGGACTTCTATACCAAGGGAGATAAGATCGATTTTCCAACGTCTGTAATTGAATTCTTCCAGGGCAAACTCGGACAACCCACGGGCGGTTTCCCGACAGACGTTCAAGCAATTATCTTAAAGGGTGCCAAGGCTACGACTGAACGTCCAGGAGAATTATTGGAACCGGTTGATTTCCAAGCGGTGAAACAAGAACTCACTGAAAAGGTCAAAGAAGATGTCAGTGATCGTGACGTCCTCAGCTACCTTATGTATCCGAATGTCTTCCTCGATTACATGAAGAAGACAGATCGTTACAGCGACCTTTCGCATTTGGACACGCCAACCTTCTTTAAAGGGATGGAACAGGGCGAAACTATTACCGTTGAAATTGAAAAGGGCAAAGTCCTCCTGATTAAATTGGTGGAAATCGGTCAAGTCGATAGCTACGGGAACCGAACGATTTTCTTCGACTTGAATGGGCAACGGCGTGAAATTGAAGTGCATGATCAGAGTGTGAAACAAACGACAACCATGCATGAGAAGGCGGACCCGTCCAATCCAAATCAGATTGGGGCCACGATGCCAGGGTCGATTGTGAGTGTCGCTGTCAAAGCCGGAGATGAAGTCAAAGCCGGGCAAGTGGTCGTGGTGGCAGAAGCGATGAAGATGGAAACCACCATCAAAGCCCAACAAGCCGGCGTGGTCTCCAAGGTCTACGTGACCCCAGGCGACCGCATTCAAGTGGGGGATCTCCTGATTCGTTTGGAGAAGTAATCCCTAAACAAAGGAGGAATCAATTTGGAGAAACGCTTACCTGAACAAACACGCCAGAAACTCATTGTCTGGCTCCATTCAACCAAGAAAACCTATCAGCTCAAGAAATACGGCTACATCTACCATATTTCTGGGAAGTTAAATTATGCGGTCATGTATGTCGATCAGGACCGCGTGAGTGAGACGATCGAACAGCTCGAGCGCTTGAAGAATGTGAAGCGTGTGGAGAAGTCAGTGAACCAAGAAATTAATATGGATTTCTCAGTCGCCCTCGATGATGAAGAGAAGCGAATCGAAGCCCACAAGCAATCGAAGGAGGCTCACTAGGATGCGCGTGATTGCGGGAGAATATGGCGGGATTCCTCTGAAGGCAGTCCCAGGCAAGGGGACCCGCCCCACGACCGATAAAATCAAGGAATCCATGTTTAATCTCATTGGGCAGTTCCTAAATGGTGGGAATGTCTTAGACTTCTATGCAGGGTCTGGGGCTTTAGGGATTGAGGCTTTATCACGCGGGGCGGACACGGTTTACGCATTTGAGCGTAGTCGGAGTGCGATTGAGACGATTGAACAGAACGTCCAGAAGGTACATGCGACTGAACGCTACTACCTCTTCCCCGGCAACAACCAAAAACGCCTCCAAACATTGCGGGATCAGGATGCAACGCTCGCCTTTCAGTGGGTGTTTTTGGATCCCCCTTATAAAGCACAAAAACTCGTCTCTCTCCTCACACAGTTTCAACTCGATCACTGGCTTGCACCGGGAGCGGTGGTAGTCTGTGAACTCGGGAAGGAAGACACGCTCCCTGAGACGATCGACGACTTAACCAAATTCAAAGATGTCACGTACGGCATCACGCGGGTCGTCTGTTATCATTACGCCGAAGCATAAGGCCCATCTATATCCCCTGTTTGTCATTAGACAGCGGGGGATTTTTTTGTGTGGAGCAGTCGGCAACAGTGAACGTAAAAAAAGAATAGAGACTTACATGAAGCTAGATATCTGTTAATTATAAATGAAACGTATAAATCTGATATTGCGAGTCCCTTTGAGTGATTCACGAACAGATTGATCATGTATGCACAAAGAACTGCTAACATCCACCCTTGTTTTTCGATAAATATTTTTTAGGTAAAGGGTTTTAACAAGAAATTACTTGTGAAAAAGTGTTTAAAATCTGAGGTGGTAGGGTATAATAACGATACAGACAGTCGGGATTGGTTTTTACTTTAAGCAATCGAAAAAGTAAGCGCTTAGGGATAGTAAGCTAGTTTGTCACTCTGAAGTATTATGTGAAAATAGAAATGGAGGCCATTCATGTTAGACGAGAAAATTTGTCAAGCGATTCGATTATTGCGCAAAGAAAAAGGACTCACACAAAAGGATTTAGCTGAGCTCTCACATATTGATAAATCCTACATCGGTAAAATCGAGCGGCAGGTTTACCGCAACTTAACCATTCAAACACTGGAAAAAATCATTGATAGTCTGGGTGTGACCCACGAAGAGTTTTTCTGCTATGCCTTGGGGTTAGATGAGGCGACGGTTGTCATTAATGGTTAAGGTCTTTAATTAACAGTGGTCTGTGCTTTGGGCCACTGTTTTCTTTTTGAGATGAGGAGGGAGACATCACAAAAATTCACGTTCCGCATGTGCTCTGTTATAATATAAGGAGAGAAAATGTGTGAGTGAGGGGTATTGTGATGACAGAACAAATGAACAATCAAACAAAATTAGTCGTCATTACGGGGATGTCCGGTGCTGGCAAGACGGTGACGTTGCAGTGCTTTGAAGATATGGGATATTTCTGTGTGGATAATATGCCACCATCTCTATTACCGAAATTCTGGGAACTCATTCGCCATTCTGAGAGTATTTCACGGGTGTGTCTCGTGATTGATCTGCGTTCTGGGCAATTCTTCAAGGCGTTGACCGGGGCAGTGATGCAGATGGATAATGATGCCTTGATTGACATGCAGATTGTGTATCTGGAGGCGAGTGATAGTGCCCTGGTTTCTCGTTACAAGGAAACCCGCCGCAACCATCCCCTGCAGCGTGAGGGTGGGAGCATCCTCGAGGGGATCCAGCGCGAACGGCAGGAATTAGCGCCGATTCGCCAAGCCTCCAATCTCGTCTTAGATACGACGAATGTGTCACCACGGGAATTACGGGCGACGTTAAAACGGGAATTCCATACATCTGGGGACAGCGGTTTTTCCGTTGAGGTCATTTCATTTGGTTTTAAATATGGGATCCCGATTGATGCGGATATTGTGATGGATGTGCGTTTCCTCCCAAATCCCTATTATGTGGAGTCATTGCGCATGCTGACGGGCCAGGATCAGCCAGTGTACGATTATGTGATGCAGCACGATGCGACGGAGACCTTCTTTGAGACGTGGAGCAACATGATCCAATTCACCCTCCCGCTCTATCAGGCAGAGGGCAAGAGTAACTTGACGATTGCGATCGGCTGCACGGGAGGACAACATCGCTCCGTGGCTCTCGCAGAACGCACGGCCCACTGGATTGAGGAACATTTCGATTATCCGGTGCATATTTCTCATCGTGACATTAACAAAAAGAAGGAAACGGTGAACCGATCATGAGTAAACAAATGGTGACGCGTCCCAAGATCACAGTGGTTGGTGGCGGGACGGGCCTGCCGATTCTCCTCTCCGGCTTAAAGGAAGCCAATTGGGATATTACCGCGATTGTCACGGTATCCGATGATGGAGGGAGTAGCGGGACAATCCGCAGCGCCGTCAACACCATTCCACCTGGCGATATCAGAAACTGTATTGTGGCACTCTCAGATGTCCATGCGATTTATAAGGATGTGTTTCAGTACCGTTTTGCCCCAGAAGATCAGGAATTCTCGGGGCATGCGATCGGGAATCTGATCATTGCGGCTTTAACGGAGATGCGTGGAGATATCTATTCAGCGTTGAAACTACTGAGCCTCACCATGGATGTGAAGGGGAGAGTGCTTCCGGCGTCAGAAGATCCCTTGATTTTACAGGCGCATTATGCGGATGGGAGTACAGTCGACGGAGAAACGACCATTGTGAAGGAAAAACGCCCGATTAAGTATGTGAGTGTCCATCAGGTGAATGATCCTGAGGGGAAACAGCCTGTGCACGCGGGGCGTGGAGTCATCAAGGCGATTGAAGAAGCCGATCTCATCGTGCTAGGGCCTGGATCCCTCTACACCTCGATTCTCCCTAACCTCGCCATTCCAGAGATTAGAGAGGCGATTACCCGTTCACGTGGCTTGGTCGTCTACATCTGTAATATCATGACCCAGTTAGGCGAAACGGAGCATTTTAGTGATGCTGATCATTTAGCAGTGGTCAATCACCATCTCGGAGATGGCTTCGTGGATATTGCCTTGTTAAATAACACGCTTGTCCCACAGAGTTATATCGAAAGCAATGAAATTCAAGATTATCTCATTCAGGTGTCCCATGATCCAGACGGTTTGCGGGATCAACAGGCACAGGTGTTTGCGTGCGATCTGTTAAATCTGAAGGAGAGCGGGGTCTACCATGATCGAACCAAGTTGGTAGAAGCGATCCGCCAAATTTATCAATCAGGAAAGTAGGTGAAGCGATGGCCTCCTTTGCGAGTGACGTTAAGAAGGAACTCACGAATCTACAAGTATCAGTTAAAGAAGCGCGCGCAGAGCTGATGGCGTTGGTGAGAATGAATGGTGTGATCTCAGTGAGCGAACATCAAGTAGTGACACTCGATATCACAACCGAGAATGCGGCGATTGCACGGCGCATTTATTCATCATTAAAAATGGTCTATCTCATCGCGCCAGAAGTGCTCGTGCGGCGCAAAATGAAATTAAAGAAGAATAATGTCTATGTCGTTCGCGTCAAGGATCACGTCAATGAACTGTTGTGTGATATGGCGATTGATTTCATGGGGACGATTCAACCGGACACCTTCCAAGCGATTGCCACAGACGATGCCTCCAAGCGGGCGTATCTGCGCGGGGCATTCATGGCAGGTGGCTCGGTGAATAATCCGGAAACGAGTAGCTACCATCTGGAAATCTATTCGGTTCATGAAGGGCATAATGAAGCCATCCAAGTATTAATGAATGACTATGGCTTTCATGCACGAATGGCGGAGCGACGAAAAGGATACCTCGTTTATCTCAAAGAAGCCGATAAAATTTCGGACTTTCTCGCTTTGATTGGGGCGTCTCAAGCGATTCTCAGGTTTGAAAATGTGCGGGTTACCCGCGATATGCGTAATTCGATTAATCGGCGCGTGAACTGCGAGAATGCGAACCTCACGAAGACCGTGAATGCGGCCATGCAGCAGATTGAAAATATCGAGTTCATCCAATCCACCATTGGACTCGAGAAACTCCCGGTGAAGTTACAAGAAGTTGCTACCGTCCGTCTCAACCATCCGGATCTCTCCTTGAAACAGCTCGGTGAACTCATCCCGAATGGCCCAGTCTCAAAATCCGGCGTCAATCATCGTCTCCGGAAAATTAATCAGTATGCAGATGCTCTACGAAAAGCAGAATAACAGGTCATCTGTTCTGTTAAGAGTCGTCATCATTTCGTTAAGGCACAATCGAAGAACCCTCAAAAGGATCTAAACAGGTCTTTTTGAGGGTTCACTGCATTCTTGGATCCGCCTATTTTATTGAGCTTTAGTGAATGGTCATTGCCTGAGGAACGGGTAAATTATCCTTTTGCGACTTGGACTTCGATATTCTGGATTGGGATGTCGTCTAGCGTGGCAGTCGTTTTTTGATCGATATTTCCCTGTTTTTTTCGGAGAAATTCGATTGCTTCACAGACGACTT
This sequence comes from Aerococcus sp., assembly GCA_030528285.1. Taxonomy (GTDB): domain Bacteria; phylum Bacillota; class Bacilli; order Lactobacillales; family Aerococcaceae; genus Aerococcus. The sequence goes on from JAUMZE010000004.1 coordinate 159,158, forward strand.
CCAAGGTGTAAACTTCTTCTCCCTTTTGATTGGTGTAATGCCCGCTCAGGAGATGACCAGAGATAGCGATCTCGTCGCCTTGATCTTGGTATTTTGCGAGTGAGTCACAGAGCGCATTCCACGCCACAAATGGGATAAAGTCGGTTTGCTTCTTGCCATTGTGATCGTAATGATTAATGGCGAGTGTGTTCTTGACATAGCGGCTGTTACTTTGGGTGGTCTTCACCACAATAGGACGGCAGATGCGCCCAATCAGTTGTGTATGATTCATACTGACTCCTCCTTCTATTAATAAATACGAGGAAGATCGCTCATTCTACTTTTAATTTTAAATAAAAGGTGGGCTTTTTTTAGGAGAAGAAGAGGCCGGGATCCGCTATAATAGGAGGCAGGTACAAAATAAGAACAAGCCCTCAGTCAGTAGGGGAGGGCGATACAAACGGCAATCAGGATGCGAAGGCCACAAAGGAGGACATCAATGAACATCTTGATGATAGAAGATAGTGAAAGTGTCAGTGAAATGATGGGGATGTTTTTCGACCAGCAAGCGGATCGGCAATATCATTTCGAGTATGATGGCGAGAGCGGGTGGCAGTATTACGAGAGCCACCAAAAAGCGATTGAGATGGTGATTCTCGATTTGAATTTGCCCGGGAAAGATGGGATTAGTGTCTGTCGGGACATTAGAAAAATCGATCCGCTCGTACCGATTATCATGTTGACGGCGCGTGATAGCGAGAGCGACCAAGTGTTAGGCCTCAGCATTGGGGCGGATGACTATGTGACGAAACCGTTCAGTCCAATCACCCTAGTGGCACGGATGAACGCATTATATCGCCGGGTTAAAACGACCGACCGTTTGAAGAGCCAGGCCGAGGAAAATAGATCCAGTGAGACGAGTGAGCCGACTAGGATTCAAACCGAGCATATCCGCATTAGCTTAGTCACCAGAGAAGCATTCTATGATGAGAAGCGGATGGAGGATCTCACGCCCAAAGAATTTGATTTATTGACCCTACTCGCGGGTCATCCAAAGCAAGTCTATACCCGTGAAGATTTACTGGAGAATCTGTGGAGTGAACCATTCTATGGGGATGAACGCACGATTGATGCTCATATCAAGAAATTACGCCATAAGATGGATCGTTTCGGACCACAATTGATTCAAACGGTGTGGGGTGTTGGCTACAAATTCGACGAGACGGAAGGTTAGTCGTTCATGCGCTTTCGTTATTTCTATCAACAGCTTTTTTCTTCTTTTATTATTATTGCGATCCTACTCTTAGCGATCAGTTTTAGTGCGATGCAGTTGACGCGTAATACCATTTATGAATCCACCAACGACATGTTGAGTGGGGCGACGGACTTTGTGACGTCTAGGGAAGAAATTACAGCGGACTATCTGAATGATATTTCGTCTCAGCTCGATCATTGGCGGGTGACGGTTGCGTATGTGGATGAGAATAACCATTATGTTTTTCCCTATAATAAGGAAAAACAGACCGATCAGCAGCTCTCGCATGAAGAATTAAAAGCCCTAAAAGCAGGTAAAACGCTGAACCTGCATCCGTATAATTTTCAAGCAGATAAGGACAATGAGGATGAGAGTTTAACGATCATTACGCCCCTCGCGCATGCGAAGGAACACAGCTATGCGGGGTATCTCGTGATCGGGATACCCACTCAGAATGTGAACCACCAGATCAGTGAGATGAATCACGCCATTCTATTTAGTGGAGTGTTAGCGGGGACATTGGCGATTGGTTTTTCTTTCCTGATTGCGCGCTACCAGACACGACGCATTACGCGCTTCCCAGAGGGGACAAAGGAGATTCTTGCAGGGCACTACGATTATCGGGTGGAGAATAACCACATAGACGAGTTCGATGATTTGGCGAAGGACTTCAACCAGATGGCACAATCTATCGAGGACTCGTGGCAGGAGGTGGACCGCCAGTACCAGCTGCGCGACCAACTCTTGATGGATGTTGCTCACGAAATGAGAACTCCGCTTACCACCATGAATGGGTTATTGGAGGGACTGCAGTATCATGTTATTCCCGAAAACAAGGTCGACCGCTCCTTGGAACTCCTCCACAATGAGACGCAGCGCTTGATCCGGTTGGTGAATAGTAATCTCGACTATGAAAAATTGAAATCCCATGAAATGACGCTGAATCTGATGACTTTTTCTCTGACGCCTCTGTTGAATGATTTACTCCTGCAACTGCACGATTTTGCGGCAGAAAAGGGAGATCGGTTATCTTTGAAGGCAGCAGACGATATCCAGATCTATGCAGATAATGACCGATTCCGCCAGATTGTCTTCAATATTACTCAAAATGCGATTCAGTTTACGACAGGCGGAACTGTAACGATCAGAGCCTGGGAGGACGGAGTGAAAACAATCATCACGATCACTGACGATGGGATCGGAATGACTAAAGAGCAACTGGAGAATATCTGGGAGCGTTTCTACAAAGCCGATGAGTCAAGAAAGAGCAATAAGTATGGTGAATCGGGACTAGGGTTAGCGATTGTGAAACAGCTCGTCCATGCGCACCATGCGGATGTTGAGGTCAAAAGCGCCTTAGGAGAGGGCACACAATTTACGTTGACCTTTCCGAGGGTGAAACCAGACAGTGAAGCGCCATATCCATCAAATGACAGCACGAATGATTATCTCAATCAACAATCAACCAAAGACAATGGGGAGGGCCTATCTTCATGATCTTTTTAGGACCACTTGAAGCGGTGTTAAAACGATTATTAGCGAATCAGATTAATCATTTTCCACTCGTAGAATTAGTGGTATTCAGTTTAGATAAGACCTTATTGTATGTGATGGTGTTTGGCATCGGGCAGTGGCTGTATCTGCGCCATGAAAAACAACACCAGCATTCTATTCACTGGCCGCGGGTGATTGGTTACTTTTTGTTTTTCTCCTATTTCGTGCTGCTGATTCATTTAACCGTCTTACGTTATCAGTGGCAGTGGTGGCATCTAACGCTCGATTCGACGCGTTCCTTGGCGCGGTTCCATCTGATCCCACTCATTGATACCTTCAAATTGGAGAATGGGACGTCAAGTTTTTCGTTCTGGTATAATTTTCTCGGTAATGTCGTCTGGTTTATTCCGTTCGGGCTACTGGTGCCATATTTGAGACAGCGCCGGCATCAATTCTTCACAGTAGTTGGCTGGGGGATGCTACTCAGTATGGGAATTGAGATAGGCCAATATTTTCTCGGAACAGGCGTCACACATATTGATGATGTGTTATTCAATGCCTGTGGCGTGGTGATTGGCTACGTCTGTTATGATTTAATTAATATGCTACGACAATTATTCAAGGAGGGCACACATGCACACACTGGTCATCAAAAATCGCATTAGTCGGCAGATCCCAGCTGGACGACGACTCTTAGAGCGAGGAGATTTTAGGCAACTGCTAGATCTACCAGCAGGAACGATGGTGCGCCTCGTGGATTCTAAACAGCATTTTGTTGCCATGGCCTACCTCGCTAAACAGAACAAAGGAGTCGGTTGGGTCTACAGTGAAACGGATGGAGAGCAACTAACAACAGAGTGGTTCATTCAATGCCTCAAAGCAGCGCGTGATCGTCGTCAGCGCTTATTTTTTGATGATTTAACGACCGGTTTTCGCCTCTTCAACGGGGAGGGGGACGGATTGGGCGGATTGGCAATGGATTGGTATGACGGTTATATTGTGTCCCACTGGTATTCAGAGGGGATTCTCCGATATCGCAGAATGATTCTTGAAGCCATCCAAAAGGTCTTCCCTGAATGTCTCGGCGTGGTGGGGAAGAATCGCTTTAAACACGCAGATCTACCTAAGAGTGAATGGATTTTTGGCCAAGAAGCGCCACATGATTGGGTGATTGTGGAGAATGGGATTCGTTACATGACCCATCTCAATGAAGGCTGGATGACGGGAATTTTCTTCGATCAGCGGCTGGTGCGTGATTATGTGAGTCAATATCTCGCTCCTGGGGCACGAGTTTTGAACACTTTCAGCTATGCGGGGGCTTTCTCGATTGCGAGCGCGGTAGGAGGAGCTAGTGAAACGGTGAGCGTCGATTTGGCGAAACGCACCGAAGAACTGACACAGGAACAATTTGAGAGTAACGGGATAACGATGGAATATCAGCATGTGTTTGTCATGGATACTTTTGATTACTTCTCCTATGCGAAACGTCACCATGAAACTTTTGACCTGATTATTATGGATCCGCCGAGTTTTGCGCGCTCAGACCACGGTTATTTCAAGGTGACGGAGGATTATCAGTCGCTCGTTGAACAGGCCCTCCCACTTCTGAACGACACAGGATACCTCCTGTGTAGCACCAATGCTGCTCAATTTACGAAAGAGGACTTCTTGGCATCGATTATGGCGGGAGCTGCGGCTACAGGGCAATCATTAGCGGTGGTGGAGCATTTCCATCTTCCATCTGATTTTCCAGTGCCAAACGCATCTCCCGAGAGTGATTATCTCAAAGTCTACCTCTTGAAAAAGAAATAACGGACAGTCATGAGCACCTAAAGTGATTTAGTTCTGTGGGGCACCGCTTTTTTATAGATTCAAGCCAAATGCATAGATAGCATCTGATACTGGTGCTATGTATGCGTTTTTTAGTGTGGGCTGTTATAATGAAGGGAGGAGGAACTGAGACGATAAAAACAACGAACAGACCATGAAATGAGGCAAATCAATGGCGTTGATTACATTAGATCATGTGACGAGGCAGTACGGCAGTGGCGACGTGGCGGTATTAGCGAATGACCAGGTGAGTTTTGACATTGAGGCGGGGGAATTCGTGGTGATTCTAGGCCCCTCAGGCGCTGGGAAATCCACCGTTCTCAACATCCTTGGAGGCATGGATACGCCGACGTCTGGAGCGGTGTGGGTCGATGGGAAAGATATTGCGCAGATGACGGACCGCCAGCGCACCACTTATCGCCGGAATGCGGTTGGCTTCGTGTTTCAATTTTATAATCTGATCCCGAACTTGACGGCTTTGGAGAATGTGGAGATGAGTGAACAGATCGCTAATCAGTCTTTCAATGCCGAGGAGGTGCTCGAAGCGGTCGGGCTGGCACATGTCAGTGAACGTTTTCCCGCTGAACTCTCGGGTGGAGAGCAGCAGCGGATTGCGATTGCGCGTGCCATTGCGAAAAATCCCAAACTCCTCCTGTGTGATGAACCGACTGGCGCCTTAGATCAGGAGACGGGAGATGCGATCATGGCGCTCTTGTTAGAACAATCCAGGCAGTATCAGCGGACCGTCATTGTGATTACCCATAACCAAGCGTTTACAGCGTTGGCGGATCGCGTGATTGAGATTCATGATGGGCGCGTGAGTCGGATTTATCATTCCCAGAGAACAGATTCCTTCGAGGCGGTGAATGAATCATGAAACAACAACCGCATTTAAAAATATTATGGAAGGACGCCTGGCGAGAGATCACAACGACCAAGGCGCGGTTTAGTGCGCTGATTGGGATTATTATTCTGGGGACGGGTTTCTTTGTCGGGATTCGTTCAGCTGCTCCGGATATGGAACAGACAGCGAGTGATTACTACCAGTCACTGCAACTCGCAGACATGACGGTGAGCGCAAATTATGGGCTGGATCATAATACCGAAGAGGCACTAGATCAGTTGGATGGTGTAATGGTCACAGGATATGCGACCGTTGACGGTGAGGAAATGACTCAACACCGTCTGTTTAAACTCTACCCCAACTTTAATAAGGAAAAACAGCCCAATCAATTCCATGTAGTCACAGGTCACCTGCCAACACATGCGGGGGAAATTGCTCTAGACGCAGAAACGAGTCGTGACGTCATGGGCGATAAGGGGTATCAAATAGGCGATACGCTCCAATTTGACCAAAATAAGGAAGCAACGGATATCAACACGGCCCAGCCGACATTAACGAATCAAACGTATAAAGTGGTTGGTTTTGTAGCATCTCCTCTTCACCTCGATCGTACGCGTCACCGGGGCTATACCGCACTCGGCAAGGGGATCCTCGACGCCTTTGCGGTGGTAGACCCTACTGATATCAAAAGTGAGGAGCCGACTGCTTTCGCGATTCAACTGCCGCACCTCAAAGGATTATCCCGATACAGTGAGGCCTATCAAACCCCTATTGATCAAGAAAAAGCAAAGATAGAAGATGCACTGAAGCAACCGGAAGAAGATGCCTACCAGAAACTCCAACAAAAATTAGAGAATCAGATCCAGTCTTCCAATCAATCGCTCGCCCAAGCAAAAGAGCAGCTCAAACAAGGTGAACAGACCCTGACTGACCAACAAAAGCAATGGGAGGAGCAGTGGCAGCAGTATCAACAGGCCCTCGAACAGGCTTGGGCACAGTATCCAAGTGGGAGAGCTCCTAAGGCTGTGACGGAGCCGTTGAATCAAACGAAGGCACAACTAGAAGAGGCCAAACAACAATTAGATGCGCAAACAGAATCCTTTAATAAGCAGAAAGCGGTTGCCGAAAAGGAAATCAAGCAGGGCGAATCAGCTCTCACAGACGCGAAAAAGATGAAAGACCAATTGCTGAAGCCGAGCTATCAGGTCAATGTGCTCAAGGAAACGGGCGGTGTGAAGGAATACGGTGAGAATGCGGACCGGATTGCTGCTATTGCAGAAGTCTTTCCATGGGTGTTCTTCTTAGTAGCAACTTTGGTGAGTTTCACGACGATGACACGGATGGTGGATGAAGAACGCACGCGCATGGGAACATTGAAGGCGCTCGGTTACAAAGAGAGTGAGATTGCGATTAAATTCGTCCTCTACGCCCTGTCTGCCTGCCTGATTGGTTCCGCGATTGGAATCACGGTGGGAACGTATCTCTTCCCAGCGATTATCTATAAGGGCTACCAGTTAATGTATGCACTCCCAGATATTCAATATCACTTCTATGCGACAGATATCTTACTGACGGTAGGTATTGCGCTCCTGACGACGGTGGGACCGACATTATGGACATTGCGCCACAGTCTTCAAGCCAATGCCGCAACCTTGATGCGTCCCAAACCACCAAAACGGGGCCAGCATATTCTATTGGAGCGATGGTCGTGGTTGTGGCGTCACTTGAGTTTCTTGATGAAGATCACGTTGCGGAATCTCTTTCGCTACAAGGGGCGCAACAGCATGACAGTAATCGGCATTCTTGGATGTACGGCGCTGATGGTGACCGGATTTGGGATCTCGGACTCTATCTCTGGTCTACCGGAGGAGCAGTTCACTAAGATTGAAACCAACGATGCGATCGTGACCTTGATGTCTAATCCGACGCAAACAGAATTACAGCAGGCATTGACCACAGTTCGAGAGCAAAGTGCTGTGAGTGAGGCCATGCCACTCGCTGTTGAGAGTTACCATGTTGAAACCCCACAATCAGGGGAACAGACCGTTAATCTGCGCGTGATGGGAGCGGGAGAATCATACCAGGATTATTATCACCTGCTCGATGTGAATACGAATCAGTCGCTTTCCTTACCAAACGATGGGGTGCTGGTGACAAATAAATTATCCCAGCTTCTTGATCTCAAGGTGGGAGATACCATTGACCTCAAAACAGACCAGGGAGAGACGTTATCCCTACCTGTGCGTGGGATCGTCAAGAGCTATCTCCTCCATGATGTCTTCGTGAGTGACGCGGTTTATCAGCAGTACCAGGGGGAAGTGGCGGTACCTAATACGATCTTCCTCCATTTGAAAAATATCAATCAAAATCAGCAGGAAAAGTTGGCGGAGATGCTCATGAACAAGGATGAGATCGCCAATGTCACCTATACCGATACATTGCGTACGTCTTTCGATGATACATTGGGACTCCTCGCCAGCATCACTGTAGTATTGATCGTTGCGGCAGCCGCGCTGGCCTTTATCGTGCTCTACAGCCTGCAGAACATTAATATCTCTGAACGGTTGCAGGAACTCTCCACCATCAAAGTGCTCGGTGCCTATCCAGAAGAAGTCACACTCTACATTTATCGAGAGACTTTGATCTTAAGTGTGATCGGGATTCTTTTGGGGTTAGGTGCAGGGTATGGTCTGACTACCTTTATCCTGAAAACCGTGGAAGTGGATGCGATGATTTTCCCAACGCACATCAGCATCTGGAGTTATCTCTGGTCAGGCGGGTTGAGTTTGCTCTTCTCCGCGATGGTGATGGGAATCATGCACCGCCGTTTACGTCAAGTCGATATGGTAGAAGCCCTCAAAGGTGTCGAGTAATCGCAATATGATACAGGAAGCATCTCAGTGAAATAAATGCAATTTTTGTGCTTCATTGAGGTGCTTTTTGAATGTAAATAAAAAATGGTAAAGTCGGATGAATGCGCTGACAAGTTTGAACCCAATAGAAAGAAAAGAGAAAATGATAAGTAGTATACGCCGTTATGTTTTATAAAATTCTTGAATATAGTCAGTAAATTGGCTATGATAATGGCACTACGTTTTCTTCCTACGTTCATGTTTGTTGTGACAGAGGATCTGTCCACCGTCTTCAGTGTGAGTGAGGGCTTGTGATAGACAGAAACAAGTAGGAATACAAAATAAGGAAAGGAGCATACATCTATGCGAAATGAAATGGTTAATGGGTTCAAAGCAGCCATTCCAATCATGCTCAGCTATATCTTCCTCGGAGTTGCTGCAGGCGTCATCTTTCACAGTTCGGGGATGACCTGGTGGCAAGTGATGTTCTTCGGTTGGTTAGTATTTGGTGGGGCATCACAATTTACAGGAGCAGCTATGTTAGCGGCTGGAGGCAGTATTCCCATTATTATTATCACCATGCTGATGCTCAATATGCGCCAAGTCCTCTACTCTGTCAGTTATTCCGCCTATACAGAAGGGCAATCGACCTGGAAATCACTCGTGTTAGCAGGGATTTCTTCAGATGAAGCCTTTGCGATGAATACCTCGAAATGGGAGGCAGCCAAAAACGATCCAAGTAAATCGTGGTCCCTCAATGAAGCCGTTTGGACCGCACTATTCCCTTATTTGACATGGGGGCTGGCAGGTGCAGTAGGTGCACTGCTCGGTCAATTGTTTACGCTCCCGGATTTGTTGACGGGTTACTTCACAACGGCGATGTTTATCGGTTTATTGATTCCGGTCTTGATCTCACGTGTCAACGTGACAGTTTCACTTTTCAGTGCTGCTTTGGCATTGGTATTGCAATTATTTATTTCTAATAGTACGGTCATCATTATCGTTACCTTGGTCGGTTGCTACTTCGGATATCGGTTGCAGCTGCGTCAACAAGGCTATCCCAAAAATTGGGATGTCCGTCATTTAACGGAGGGGGAGAATCATGATTAGAGCGATCGAAGTGGTCTTTCTGGGAGGATTCTTCTGCATGATGCTACGTGTGGTTCCAATGTTTATCGCACACAAAGCAGAGATTCCAACCAAAATCTATATTATGCTGACTTATATTCCAACCACCGTTTTCTCGACGATGATTGCCTTAGATATGTTCTTCTGGCAGAGTTCGTTCAACCTCAACCCCCTTGTCAATCTGAAAATCGTGGCCAGTTTAATTTCTGCGGCGGTGGCCTACTACACCAAGAGCCTCACCTGGACGATGGTGGTAGGGATTGCTGCTCTAACAGTCTTGATGCTCCTCGCGCAGGTATCGTGAGTTTGAGTGACTGATTTTAATCAACGCCTTGCTGTTGTGGCAGGGCGTTTTTGTGACGCATAGAGAGGATGACTGCTTGATATAAGATGAGTGATAGATACGTCAAAGGCACCTTACTTGTTGATTACAAAATTCGTGGAAGCGTTGTGTCTCTGATGAAATGGCGTTAATCTGGATCTTAAGACACGAGTGGCACAATGTGGGAGGTTAAACGATGGCACATCATTCTAAGTGGAAGAAACGCCGCCATTCAAAGAAACAAAAACGCCAGCAGTGGCAAAAACAAGGCTTTGCGATAGGCCTATTAGTCTTGGTACTATTGATCATAAGCTTATATTTTCCTAGTAAGAAGGTCGAGATTCCCCCGGTGACTAGTTCTGATCAGGCATTTATCGATGAGGTCAGCCAATATGCGGTCGATAATTATAAAACCAGCCATGTCCTGCCGAGTGTGGTCGTCGCACAGGCGGCGTTGGAGTCGAATTTTGGGCACAGTGAACTTGCAGCTAATTATTATAATCTGTTTGGCTACAAGGCCAGTGCGGGGGAGCAGCAGGTGACGCTAACGACGAAGGAATATGTGAACGGACAGTGGCAAACGATCCAAGCGCCGTTCAAGGTCTACGTTAATTGGCAGCAATCTATCAAGGATCATGGGAAGTTAATGCAGAATGGGACCGACTGGGATCCGACGCTCTATCAAGGGGTGGTGAATGCTACCAACTATAAGCGTGCATGCCGAGCGCTCGCCAAGGCGGGCTATGCGACCGATCCGGATTATGCCGATAAATTGATTGCGATCATTCAGCAGTACCATCTAACAGCGCTCGACCAAAAAGTGAAAACCTAATCCGATGCGATGTTTTCGAGAATCCTATTGTCCAAGATTATGGAACTAAGGTATAATTAAAGAATATAGAGTTGCTTGTGAGATTATTCCTAGTAGAAATTTCGGCTACTAGAGAGTGCTAAAACAAAATCCTTTTTAGTGCTTGGTTTGTCAAACTGGGGTGGAGGTTATCACGATGGCAAGAACGAAGAATTATACAGAGCGAGCTTACGAGTTTATTAGAAGCCAGATTGATAATAATGTTTGGCTTCCTGATACCCATCTGAAGGAAATCGAGATTGCAGAGAATTTGGGGATCAGCCGCACTCCTGTGAGACGGGCGATGAATCGTCTTCAAGAAGAAGGGTATCTCAATATTGAAGCCTACAAAGGGGCGACAGTGGCTCAACGCGACCTCACCAGTCAGGCTGTGGTGGATCGCCTGCAATTTCTGGAACTCCTCTTGGGACATTTGTTTTTACAATTACAGAACAAGGGAATCCAAATCAACGAAGCCGAGATCGATCGTCGTTATCAAGCGATTCAGTTAGCGACAGAACACCGAGATATTAAGGAGTACATGCGTTTCAAGCAACAACTATTCGATTATGTGGTTTCATTTAATGCCAATAGCTATTTCCGCCAGATCGCGCTGACGACATTCCAATGCTTGAATCAGCTCTGGGTCCAAGACGAAAACAAAAAGACCCTGCAGCATTTTGATTTTGAAATTGAGAAGGGTGCCGTTCTCTTGGAGCGTTTGATTGAGGCGCTCAAGAAGATGGACTATCCGAACGCAAACAAGCAGGCACGAATTTGGATTAATGAGTTGATCTTGGAAGAAGTTAATTGCTAAGAGATATGGATACACAAAAGGGACTCTCACAATTAGGAGTCCTTTTTGTGTACAACCAAAAGGGCTCTCAACGGATTTAGAAAGTCCCGTCTACACAGCTCACGTGAGAATGGGAGAGCCCTGTTTACAGATCACGCAAAGAGAAGTGATCTGTGTTTTCCCCCTCATTTCAAAGAGGTAAATTTGAATGCCTCATGGTGAAATGATAGACTGATGTAGCATTCAACGGCTCTGAGATTCACCATTCAACCATCACTCGATTCTCCTTGGAGCCGGACTGAAATGGAGGAACAGTATGCCATCAACAGTTGATTTATTACAATCACTCAATCCAAAACAACGAGAAGCCGTTCAAACCACAGAAGGGCCGGTATTAATTATGGCGGGAGCGGGCAGTGGCAAAACTCGCGTACTCACCTATCGCATGGCCTATATTCTAGCGGAGAAAGAAGTCAATCCCTGGAACTTGCTGGCGATCACTTTTACCAATAAAGCTGCCAAAGAAATGAAAGAGCGGGTGGCTCAATTGGTAGGTGAAGTCGCTGATGATATGTGGGTATCCACCTTTCACTCGATGTGCGTGCGTATTCTCAGACGCGAAGGGGAAGCACTCGGAATGTCTCGTAACTTCACGATTGCAGATCCTTCCGAACAGCTCACGTTGATTAAACAAGTATTAAAGGACCTCAATCTCGATAAGGAGCGTTTCAAGCCAAAGAACATCCTCGGTATGATCTCAGACGCTAAGAACCGCATGGAAACACCGAAAAAATATCGTGAGCTCCATACGGGTTACATCGAATCCGTCGTGGCGGACTGCTACGGCAACTATCAGCATGCCCTGAAAGCCGCTGATTCCCTGGATTTTGATGATTTGATTATGCAAACGGTCCTCCTGTTCCAACAACAACCGGAGATCTTGAAGTTTTATCAACAGAAATTCCAATACATCCACGTTGATGAGTACCAGGACACTAATGAGGCTCAGTATCAGTTGGTGCAGCTCTTGGGGCAGTACTATCAGAATGTCTGTGTGGTGGGGGACGCGGATCAGAGTATTTACGGCTGGCGTGGCGCAAACATGCAGAACATCCTCGACTTTGAGAAGGATTATCCAAATGCCCAGGTAATTCTTCTGGAGCAGAATTATCGTTCCACCAAGCGCATCCTCCAGGCAGCCAATGCGGTCATCGAGAACAACGAAAATCGTAAAGACAAAGAACTGTGGACGGACAATCAAACAGGAGAAATGATCACCTATTACCAGGCGCTGAATGAGAGCGATGAGGGCCGATTTGTGGTGGATAAGATTAAGGAGTGGCACACGGCTCCTCATACGCACAGCTATGCAGACTTTGCGATTCTGTATCGGACGAATGCGCAATCCCGTACGATTGAAGATGCGCTCATGGCAGCCAATATTCCTTATAAAATGGTGGGTGGGCTCAAATTCTACGACCGTAAAGAAATTAAAGATGTGATGGCGTATTTGCGTCTGCTCGTGAATCCAAATGACAATCTGAGTTTCGAGCGGATTATCAATGTACCGAAGCGCGGCGTCGGTCCTGGAACGGTCTCGAAACTGCGCGACTTTGCGAATCAACACGCCTACTCCCTCCTCCAAGCAGCAGCCGTCGTGGATCAAACACCGATCAGTGGGAAAGGGGCGACCTCGCTCAAGCAGTTTGCGGACATGATCATCACCCTCCAGAAACAGCGCACCTACCTCACCGTGACCGACATGGTGAAGGAAGTCTTGGAACAATCCAATTATAGAAAGGATCTCGTCCAACAGAAAACCCTGGAGGCAGAAACCCGGCTCGAAAATATTGACGAATTTCTCTCAGTGACGCGCGAATTTGATCAGCGTATGGAGCAGCAGGAGGACATAGATCCACTCGCCTTTACCCCAGAAGAAGAACGAGAGCATGAGGCATTGGATGAGGAAATCGAAATTGCTGTGACACCGACAAGTGAGACGGATGATGGGGGGCTCGCCAATGTGGAGTTATTCTCAGACCCGAAATTGGAAGCCATCAATCCACCCGAAGACGTCCAGAATAACCCAAATGATGGTCTGACCACGTTCTTAACGGAATTGTCTCTGAACCAAGATACTGAAGAAGAAACAGCAGAAGTAGGGACAGAGGTGACACTGATGACTCTCCATGCGGCGAAAGGTCTGGAATTTCCAGTTGTTTTCATGATTGGGATGGAAGAGGGGATCTTCCCGCTATCGAGAGCTAGCGAGAGTGAGGACGAACTAGAGGAGGAACGGCGCCTCGCCTATGTTGGAATCACACGTGCCGAGGAGAAATTATTCCTCACTAGTGCCCAGCAGCGCCTGCTCTACGGACGTCATCAATATAATCCAACGTCTCGTTTCATCGCGGAAATCGATAGCGAGGTTTTAGAAACGGCAGCGAGCGAGCAGCGATTGAGTGAGTATCATACGGGACTGCAGGAGCGCAAACGCCGATTCTTTAACCAGCGCCCATCAAGAAAACCAGGTCATCGCCATTCCCAACAAGCAGAACGGTCGCGCTCGATCTTCAGTCAGCATCCAAAATCACAAGCGTCCACGCCACCTAAAGAAACCACGGATTGGGCAGTGGGGGACAAGGCTCGGCACAAGAAATGGGGCATTGGGACGGTGGTGGAGGTCTCTGGACATTCAGACCAGCAAGAGCTCACCGTCGCCTTTCCAAAACAGGGGATTAAGCATTTGATTGCGGCCTTCGCTCCAATCACTAAGGCCTAGGGAGAAGGAGGATAATTGATGAGTGAATCAACCGTCGCCGAGCAGATCAAAACACTGACCGATGAATTGAATCATTATGCCTATGAATACTATGTGCTCGATCAACCTACCATTTCGGATCATATCTATGACGAGAAATATCGCCAGTTAGAACAGCTAGAACAAGCTCATCCTGAACTGCGCCAGAGTGATTCGCCGACTCAGCGTGTAGGGGACGTCATCTCGACACAGCTGGAGAAGATTACCCACACTGTCCCGATGCTTTCGATGAATGACCTCTTCACCAAAGAAGAAGTGATGGATTATCTATCGGGCGTGGAGAAACAACTGGGGCATACTCCCAATTACGTCTGTGAATTAAAGATTGACGGATTGTCTGTAGCTCTGCGCTATGAAGAGGGCCAGCTGGTGTTAGGGGCAACCCGTGGCAATGGCCGTATTGGGGAGGATATCACCCATAATATCCGAACTATCCGCTCCGTTCCGCTCAAGCTCAAACAACCGATGACGATCGAGGTGCGCGGAGAAATCTACATGCCAAAACAAGCCTTTCTCGATCTGAATGAGAAGCGAGAGGCTGCAGGGCAGGTGACCTTTGCGAACCCGAGAAACTCCGCGGCTGGGAGTGTGCGTCAGTTAGATAGCCGGATCGCGAGTGAACGGCATCTCGATGTATTCCTCTACAGCGGTGTATTTAATGACGAGATTCCGATTCACAGCCAGTCGGACTTATTGAAACATTATCCAGCGTGGGGCTTTCGGGTGAATCCAGAGTATGAGATCTGTCACACGCCTGAAGAAGTGTGGGATTATATTGAGCGGATGACGACCCAGCGCCACGATCTCGCCTACGATATTGATGGAGTCGTGATCAAGGTCGATGATTTCAAGGACCGCGAGACGCTCGGCGAAACAAGCAAAGCGCCGAAATGGCAGATTGCCTACAAATTCCCGGCTGAACAGGTTCAAACCGTTGTCCGTGACATTGAATGGACAGTCGGACGTACCGGAGTGGTGACACCAACTGCGGTGATGGATCCCGTCTTACTCGCTGGATCCACCGTCCAACGCGCCACGCTCCATAATCCGGATTATATTGAAATGAAAGATATTCGCCTGGGAGATACTGTCGTGTTGTACAAGGCAGGGGACATTATTCCGGAAATCGAGCAGGTCGTGTTGGACAAACGCGAGGAGGATTCGACACCGTATGGGGTTCCAACGACCTGTCCGGAGTGTGGGAGTGAATTAGTTCATTTAGAGGATGAGGTGGCATTACGCTGTGTGAATCCCGCTTGCCCGGCTCAAGCCAAGGAACGCTTGAATCATTTTGTTTCCAGAGAAGCGATGAATATCATGGGCGTAGGGCCTAGGATCATTGAACAATTGTACGACCAACAACTCGTGAAGGATCCGAGTGACCTCTATCTCCTCAGTGCTCCTGACTTAATGGCACTTGATAAAGTCGGTGAGAAATCTGCCGAGAAGATGCTGGCTGCCATTGATGAGAGTAAGGAACAATCCATGGAGCATCTCTTAATTGGCCTAGGCATTCGCCATGTCGGAGTGAAAGCCGCCCGTGATTTAGCGCAGCACTTCACGACGATGGACACATTGATGGCAGCGAGTGAGGAAACATTAGCTGCGATTGACGGGGTTGGGGAGATCATCGCCAATAGTATCGTCGAGTTCTTCCAAACCGAGGCTGTTCAAGAATTGGTCGCGAACCTCCAAAAAGAGGGCGTCAATATGCGTTATCTTGGCCCCTCCCTCACCCAAACGGAGCAGGTGGATTCCTTCTGGCAGGGGAAAACCGTCGTCTTAACTGGCAAACTTGTCGATTATACCCGTCAAGAAGCAAAAGCAGCCATTGAACGCTTGGGTGGGAAAGTCACCGGTTCCGTCTCCAAAAAGACAGATATTGTCGTAGCCGGAGAAGCAGCTGGCTCTAAGCGCACGAAAGCCGAGGATTTGGGAATTACAATTTTTTCTGAAGCTGACATGATTGAGCGTCTCTAGTTCGTGTTTCATGATACAATGAAGCAGTGTAACACTAGATGCGAAGGAGGACATCGCATGAAAGCACCGCGGCTACTGAAATCTAGCCTATTAATGGCGACGGTACTACTGCTCAGCGCAGGCTGTCAGACGTTGCCAGAATCAACGAACGATCAATCAAATAGTGAAGCTGCAACGACCAAAACCGATACCACCGCAGCAGCGCAGAGGGGCTACTATTCACCGGTCATTAAAGATGATCGTTACGCCCTCAATGATGCTCGGGGGCTCTCAGTGGGGAATACCTCACAGGCCAATCGCGAGAATACGGAGCGCAGTACCTACCGCATGTTGACGGAGAGTTTCCCCCCCGATGATTACCAACTGAAGGAAGGTGCTGTCATCTCCAAAGACCAGCTCTCGAAATGGTTAGGCGCCAAAACCAAGGATAATAGTGAGGGACTGAATCCCGAGAAGAGTGATTCAGGGAAAGCAAACGACTTTGAGCCTCATTATCTCAATACGATTTTCGAGTATGATCTGATGGGTAACAAACAGGAGAACTCAGATAAATTGCAGGCCATCAGTCTAACACTTGTATTGAATAGTGAGGATCAAGCAACGAGTGACTCCAAGATGGTAACGATTGACCAGAAGACCGCCATCAAGCAAGGTAAATCAATCGCCCAGGAAATCTTGAATCGATTGCGTCAACAGAAGGACTATCAGGAAATCCCAATTCAGTTCTATCTGTTCTATAATGCACCATCCGATAATCTCGCAGGTGGTAGCATTGTCTCTAGCACCCAGGTGAGTCCAGATAGTTCTTCATTTGGGGACTGGGAGGATAACAATGCCCAGCACATCGCATTTGGCGTTGACAAAGCCCCTAATCAAGAAGATACAACGAAATTTGATCGTTACCGCCAGTCGGTTGTGACCCTGTTCCCGGAATTGAGCGGGATCAGCGGAGTGGGTCTCTATCAAGACAGCAAACTCAGTCAACTGACACTGACGATCCACACGCCTTTCGATGGTTATTCCGAAACAGTAGCGCTGATGGAACAGGCCATTGCCCAGGCTAACAGTACCTTCGACAAGAACCTGAATATCAACATTAAAATCCAAGGCCCGAGCGGAAACACCGCTTCAGCTCAGCGCACGAGTGGAAATGACTTTTCCATGACGATCTTTTAATGCGCGGGGCGAATTATGATAAAATACCAGAGACACTGAATCAAGCGAACTAAGGAGGAAATTATGAGCTCAATTAATGCTGAACAGTACAAACATATTGCAGCGTTGGCTAAGTTAGTCTTTCCTGAAGAAGAGATTGAGAACAACGCCCATGTGTTTGATGACATCCTGCACATGGTAGACCAATTGGACGAGGTGGACACCACCGACGTTCCGGTATTGCGTTCTGGGATCGAATTGAAGAATGTCATGCGTGAAGATACCCCAATTCCAGGGATGTCCCGCGATGAACTGATGAAGAATGTTCCAAGTGAAAAAAACGGATTTATTCATGTACCAGCTGCCTTTGATGAAAGTGAGGATAATGCCTAATGAGTCGATTTGATGAAACCATCGTTGGCCTTAACCAACAACTCGTAAATGGAGAAACCACGGCTGTTCAATTAGTCAAGGAAGCCATTGAACGGATTAAATCCCTCGATGATAAATACAATGCCTTCATTACGTTAAATGAGGAAGAAGCCCTCAAACAAGCAAGACTCAGTGATGAAAAAGGATATAGTGTGGATCGTCCGCTCCAAGGTATTCCACTGGGGATCAAGGACAACATCGTCACAAAAGGTCTCAAAACCACCGCTGCTTCTCATATTCTCGATAACTTCATCCCAATCTATGATGCCACTGTCATGGAGAAACTTAACGCAGCCGGTGCTATCACGATTGGTAAATTGAACTTAGACGAATTCGCAATGGGTGGATCCACTGAAACGAGTTACTTCGGCCCAACCAAGAATGCCTGGGATACCGATCGCGTACCGGGCGGCTCCTCGGGTGGATCAGCGGCAGCCGTTGCGAGTGGTCAAGTAGTTGCGGCATTGGGATCCGATACAGGTGGTTCCGTGCGTCAACCGGCTGCTTTCAATGGGATTGTTGGGATGAAACCAACATATGGCCGTGTTTCACGGAATGGGTTGATCGCATTTGGTTCCTCTCTCGACCAAATTGGACCAATGACCCGCACCGTAACGGATAACGCCATCCTCCTCGAAGCAATTTCCGGGTTAGATGAACGTGACTCCACGACAGGCGATGTAGATGTGCCTCATTATCTCGATTCTATCAAAGACGGTGTAAAAGGCATGAAGATTGCGGTGCCACGCGAATTCTTTGAAGAAGGCACCACGGAAGAAGTCTCCAAAGCGGTGCATCAAGCGATCGAAACCCTCGAATCTCTCGGCGCAACCGCTGAAGAAGTAAGTCTGCCACACATGCGTTACGGAATTCCGGTTTATTACATTGTGGCTTCCAGTGAGGCGTCTTCTAACTTGCAGCGTTTCGATGGGATCCGCTATGGTTACCGCGCAGAAAACGTGAAAGACTTGGAAGACCTCTACGTTCGCAGCCGTTCAGAAGGATTCGGCGATGAAGTGAAACGCCGGATTATGTTAGGGACCTTCTCCTTATCATCTGGTTTCTATGATGCTTACTTCAACAAAGCCGGCAAAGTACGGATGGTCATTGCGCGTGAGTTCCAATCCATTTTCGAAAACTACGATCTCATCATGGGACCAGTAACCACAACGACCGCCTTCAAACTGGGTGAGCGGACAGAGGATCCTGTGTCCATGTACATGTCTGACTTGTTGACTGTCCCAGTGAACCTCGCGGGATTACCAAGTATCGCTGTGCCAGGTGGATTTGATTCCAATGGTTTACCAATCGGCATCCAAATGATTGCCAACCACTTCCAGGAAGGAACCATCTACAAGGCAGCTTACGCCTTTGAACAAGCAACAGACTTCCATACACGCCATCCAGAATAAGGGAGGAATGAACGTGAACTACGAAACAGTCATTGGGCTTGAAGTCCATGTAGAACTAAAAACTAAGAGTAAAGTCTTCTCCCCGGCACCAACAAGTTTTGGGGCAGAACCAAATACTAACACGAACATCATTGACTGGGGTTATCCAGGTGTTTTACCGGTTGTTAATAAACAAGCGATTGAGTACGGATTAAAAGCAGCGACCGTTTTGAACTGCGAAATTAACCCCGTTCAACGTTTCGACCGTAAGAACTACTTCTACCCAGACAATCCGAAAGCCTACCAAATCTCCCAGCTGGATCATCCACTCGGGGAGAACGGCTACATCGAAATTGAAATTGACGGCGAGAAGAAGAAAATCGGGATCGAACGCATTCACTTGGAAGAAGATGCTGGGAAGAATATCCACGATGAATCCGGTACTTTGGTCGACCTCAACCGCCAAGGCACGCCACTAGTGGAAATCGTCTCCAAACCAGACATGCGCTCTCCAGAAGAAGCCTATGCCTACTTGGAACGTTTGCGTGAAGTGATCATGTTTACCGGCGTTTCCGATGTGAAGATGGAAGAAGGGTCTATGCGCTGTGATGCGAACATCTCCATTCGACCATATGGACAGGACGAATTCGGGACGAAGACCGAAATCAAGAACTTGAACTCTTTCAACAATGTGCGTCGTGGGTTAGCGTATGAAGAGCAACGCCAAGCACACGTGTTGAATAGCGGCGATCGTGTGGTACAATCCACCCTGCGCTGGGATGACGGCAACAAGAAGACGGTTCTCATGCGTGTCAAAGAAGGGGAATCCGATTACCGGTACTTCCCAGAACCAGATATTCCAGATTTCGAAGTGAGTGAGGATTGGTTGAAAGCCATCCGCTCAGACCTCCCAGAAATGCCAGAGAAACGCCGCCAACGCTACGTAGAGTCATTCGGTTTGCCCGCGTATGATGCGGGGATCTTGACCCAAACGTTAGAGATGTCCGATTTCTTCGATGCGACCGTTGCCTTAGGGGCCGATGCGAAATTGACCTCGAACTGGCTCATGGGCGAAGTCTCTGCTTATATGAATGACCAAGAAACTGCCTTGGAAGACATGGCACTCACCCCTGAAAACTTAGCTGAAATGATTCAGTTAATCGCAGACGGTACCATCTCTTCTAAGATCGCTAAGAAGGTATTCAAACACCTCGCAGATGAAGGGGGCAGTGCGAAAGCTTTTGTAGAAGAACAAGGACTCGCGCAGATTTCAGATGAAGCTACCCTCTTGCCACTGATTGAACAGGCGATTGCGGATAACCCACAATCCGTTGCCGATTACAAGAAAGGTAAGAAGAAAGCTCAAGGCGCCCTCGTTGGTCAAATCATGAAAGCGACGAAAGGAAAAGCTGATCCGAAAGTCCTCAATCAATTATTAGGGAAAGCATTGAGCGAAGCCTAAGTTGATCAATAACAAGAATCTAGACAGCTAGCTGGAGATTTCGGCTAGCTGTTTTTTGCGTGGATGGGATTTATTTATAAATGATAATGACGGACAAGAGAGAGAAAATGGATGAGCTTAGTGATGAATTGAAAAGAATGTGAGAAGGAGGCGATCACGCATTTAATATAGAAAGAAGTCTTTGAGTAACATCAAAAAGTGATTTAAATGACTGTGGGAGATCAAAAGAAGTGTGGCACCCTCACCCTGAAGACCATCAAAATCACTTAGTTATCATTTAGTGAAATATTGATCAAATAAGATGTGAAAAAAGCAATGGTTAATACGATAAAATGTTGATTTAATGCGGATGTATAAGGCGATATCCTTATCTTTTAAGGTCTAAAACTTTAATAAATAAATCACAATAAACGCTTTTTTCGCTAAAAAGTGATAAGCTAAAGGAGTGAAAGGTAATATACTCACAGTTTAAAAAGTAAGGAGTTGCATTATGAAGGCGATTGTTGCTAGCGAAGACCATACCGCAAAATTGTAGATAAACCATTACGTGAGCTCCAATCGGGTGAGGCATTGCTCAAAATGATCTGCTGTGGTGTCTGTCATAGGGATCTCCACGTGAAGAACGCAGATTTCGGCGATGTATCCGGGACTGTCCTCGGTCACGGAGGCATTGGGGAAGTCGTTGAAGTTTATGATGGTGTCACGAGTCTCAAGATTGGTGAGCGTGCAAGTGTGGCGTGGTTCTTCGAGGGTTGCGGACACTGCGAATATTGCACGAGTGGCCGTGAAAAATGCGGGTTACACGGCAGATGGTGGGATGGCAGATTACTGCATTGTTCCAGCTGACTATGCGGTGAAGGTGCCAGATGAATTAGATTCAGCATCAGCATCTTCTATCACTTGCGCTGGAGTCACCACCTACAAAGCCATCAAGACATCTGGCGTGTGTCCAGGACAATGGCTCTTGATCGCAGGGTTAGGCGGACTTGGAAACTTGGACCTGCAATATGCGAAGAACGTCTTCAATGCGATGGACGTGAACGATAAACAACTGGCATTCGCCAAAGAAATGGGTGCAGATATCCTCGTGAATCCATTAAAAGAAGATCCTGCCAAAGTTGCCCAAGAAAAAGTCGGAGGCGTATACATAGCTGTCGTTACTGCAGTCGCAAAATCTGCCTTCAATCAAGCAGTGGATTCTGTACGTGCGGGTGACTGTTTCGTTGGGGTTGGCTTGCCATCTGAAACCATGGACCTCTCCATTCCTCATCTCGTGCTCGATGGGATTGAAGTCGTGGGTTCGTTCGTAGGTACGCGTCAAGATTTGAAGAAAGCTTTCCAGTTTGGAGCAAAAGGCAAGGTGGTTCCAGTTTGCCACATGCGCCCAATGGAAGACATCAATGATATCTTTGAAGAAATGGAACAAGGTAAGAGCAAAGGCCGCATGGTTATTGACATGACGAAATAAGGAAAGTACCTGTTTGATGCGCTAAAAAATCACTTCTTAATGAGACTACTCATAAAACGAAGCTTCTGGTTAACGGCCGGAAGCTTTTTTGATAAATGAGTAATATGGGGGTAGAATAGTGGAAAAGAGTTCTGATGCAAAAAAAGTTATATAAAAAATAGAGATCATAACCTTTATCTAAGTACTCAGGAAGCAGGGGGAATGAGTACCACTCATGGAAGAGATCCTATCACTTTTAGACCAATTAGAACAAATGATGAGACAGCATCATAATGATCGTCCAGAATATGGATTGGATCAGTGCCTGCAAGCAATCCAGAATGAAAAGGTGCGCATCGAAAATCACAAACAAACGCCGGAGCTCAAAGCGCGTGCACTCTATCAGCAATTGTCTAGTTTATCTTTATTTAAGAAAGTTCCATTTACTGCTGAAGAGAAGCTACTCCTTGAAGCTATCAAGCAGTTTGCTTAACGTAAAGGCGCAAAAGGGGAGTTTGAGACGCTCTCAATCACGAATATGTGGCCCCACGGTTAAGGAATATATAGTCATAGTGCGATATTTGCGCTCACACCCGGAGGCATTACTGGTGTGAGTTTTTTCTTATTCGTTTGGGGTATATTGTCGGTACGGAGATTGCTAGCTTGAACGTGTTGAAGTCGGACAAATTAATTAATGAAGTCCGATTACTTCGTGAAAATTCTCTGGGTCAATAAGGATTATCCTTGTTATCAATTAGACAAGCGACTTATTTGTGATGTAAACGTTAACATGATATTCTTTAAACAAGTAAGTGATATCTGGGATGGCAGAGATGCAGCTTTTCCTAACTAGTGAAGAGGAATCATGTGCCATCACGGATAATAGGTTTGATTGTGATCAAGGAGGTCATAATAATGGCGAAACCAACTCTAAATTTACAAGACGAATATGGTTTATTCATTAATGGTGAATTTGTGCCAGCTGAGGGAGGCAAGACGCGCGATGCTTATTCCCCTGCAGACGGCTCCAAACTGGCAACATTTGCGGATGGTAGCAAGGGGGATGTTGATCGCGCCGTCCAAGCAGCCAAGGTAGCGTTTGAGGAGTTCCGCACCTGGAACAATCACCAGCGCGCAGACCTACTCAATCAGATTGCGGATATTATTGACAAAAACAAGGAACATCTCGCCCAGGTAGAAACGATGGACAACGGGAAACCAATCCGCGAAACGATGGAGGTCGACGTGCCTGACTCTGCTGACCATTTCCGCTTCTTTGCGGGATTGATTAAGACAGATCAGGGGACCGTCCGCAAGATTGATAATAACATGCTTTCCATGGTGCTCCGTGAACCAATTGGCGTGGTAGGGCAGATCATTCCGTGGAACTTCCCACTGTTGATGGCTGCCTGGAAACTCGCGCCTGCACTGGCAGCTGGCGATACGATTGTGATTAAACCGTCCAGCTCAACCTCTCTATCATTATTAGAACTGGCACGTCTCACCAAAGATATTATTCCAGCGGGTGTTTTGAACGTGGTGACAGGTGGCGGTGGAACCACGGGTGAATATATCTTGGAACATCCTGATATCAAGAAACTTGCCTTTACAGGGTCAACCGAAATCGGCTACAACGTCTACAAACATGCGGCAGAACGGATGGTACCGGCGACACTCGAACTCGGGGGTAAGAGTGCCAACATTATTTTTGAGGATGCAGATATCGATCTGGCGCTAGATGGCGCAGCGAAGGGGATTCTGTTCAATCAAGGTCAGGTCTGCTCAGCGGGATCGCGCCTGTTTGTTCAGGAAAGCATCTATGACCAATTTGTGGACCGCCTAACCGATACGTTCGAACAAGTGAAAGTCGGCATGCCTTGGGAAGAAGATACTCAAGTAGGGGCTCAGGTCAACGAGAATCAGTCCAAGAAAGTGGCGGGCTACATGGATATCGCCAAAGAAGAAGGCGCAACCATTGCAGCAGGTGGACATCGATTGACAGAGGGCAAATTCGAGCAAGGGTATTACTTCGAACCAACTCTGATCACTGATGTCGACAATCACAGCCGTCTTGCTCAGGAAGAAATCTTTGGACCAGTACTCACGGTGATTAAATTCAAGGATGAGGCGGATGCAATCAAGATGGCGAACGACTCGGATTACGGGTTAGCGGGTGCCGTCTTCACCCAGGATATCAGCCGAGCATTACGTGTCAGCCAAGCGATGGCGACGGGCCGGGTATGGATCAATACCTATAACGTTCTGCCAGCTGGTGCGCCATTTGGAGGCTACAAGGAATCGGGGGTCGGACGTGAAAATGATGAACGGGCCCTCGATGCTTATTCTCAGGTGAAGAATATCATGATTGACATCTCAAACCAACCGAGTGGACTCTATGACATTCAATAATTAAACAGACTGCTGAAATCACAAGCACAGTGTAAAAATCTCGCACAGCCTGATACAAAGGAGGTTGTGCGAGATTTTTTATGAGTGATCAAAAGTTAGAGGTGATACTGACTATTTAAAGGCAACAAACGTCAGATCAAATCTGTTTCACTCATTATTAGAGCTTCACATGATCCAACATTTCGCGGTCTGCGTCCTCTAACGTGAAATCAAGCTCGCTGTTTTGTTGAATCCATTGTTCATGCGTTGATTTAGGGAGCACAATCAACCCTTTATCGAGGACATAACGCAGAGCAATTTGAGCGATACTCTTATGGTATTTATCGGTCAGACTTGCGATCTCAGGATTATCGAGGAGGCCTCCCGTTTGAAGCGGTGAATAACCTTCCAGGGCGATCTCGTGTTCGGTGCAGTAGTTCACCAGTTCGTCATTCGTATGTTCATGACCGATGTGATATTTAATTTGGTTCACGGCAGGCGTTACCTCGACATGTGGCAACAGGTGATTCAAGTCGTCGATCTCGAAATTGGACACCCCAATCGCACGGATCTTCCCAGCGCGGTAATCTTCCTCCAGCGCTGCCCAGACTTCGCGGTTCTCTTCATAGTAGCGGTGATAGGGATCTTCCAAACTCATCATTTCCCATGGGCGCGGCGCATGCACGAGAATCAGATCGAGATAGTCCTGCTTCATTTGATAGAGGATCTCATCGACTTGTTGGTGCACCTCATGTGGACGTTTGCAGGCCGCTTGGATTTTTGACGTGATGAAGATGTGGTCACGAGGGATCGTGCTATCATTGATGGCTTTTCCTACCATTTCCTGATTGAAATATTGAAAGGCCGTATCGATATGACGATAGCCGTGTTTCAATGCGAGGTCGGTGGCGTCATAAGCTTGTTGTTTGGTGGCCTTCCAGGTGCCGAGGCCAACGATAGGGATCTCGACCCCGTTATTGAGCGTGAGTGTCTTTTCTAGAACGGACATTGCAGTTCCTCCTTAACAATACATGAAAGCTGTTTCTTCATTCATTATACCAAGAGTCCCAGGACTTGTCAGAGGAGAAAGGGATGCTTATGATAGGAGAGAGAAAAACTGGGAGGTAAACATGAAAAAAACAACGATTCCTGTCTATAAAAACCAAACGCTCACACTGACAATTACCGACCTCACCTATGAAGGGCTCGGTGTGGGGAAGGTGGACGGCTATCCGCTATTTATCGCGGATGCCTTGCCTGGAGAGGTATGCCAGGTCCACGTCACCAAGGCCAACAAACATTACGGCTATGCGAAGGTGATTAAGCGCGAGAATGATTCAGCGGACAGAGCGCCTTTATCTGAAACAGCGGGCGTGAAAAGTGGCACCATGCCACTTGCCCATCTGACCTATCCAGCACAACTTGCTTTCAAGAAGCAACAGGTCATCAATAATTTACAGAAGCAAAACTTGCTGGAACAAACGACAGTGTTAGATCCCCTCGGCATGGCAGATCCGTGGCATTACCGAAACAAAGCACAGGTACCTGTGGGCGGAACCGCGGGGGACTTGAAAACAGGAATTTATCGTCGTGGCAGCCACCGTTTGATTCCCGTTCAGGATTACCAGATTCAATATGAAACCATCGACACCACGCTTCAAATCGTGATAAATGTCCTCAATCAGTACCAAGTGAGTGCTTATGACGAAACTACCCAGCGAGGCCTCCTCCGTCATGTCGTGGTGCGGGAGGGCTACTATACTCACGAACAGATGGTGATATTGGTTATTAACGGTGAGGCACTGCCACATGAGGCGGAGATTACCCGTGATCTAGAGCAGCAACTGCCACATCTTGCTTCACTCATCCTGAATACCAATACCCAGAAAACCAACGTCATTCTAGGCAAAACCAACCGCGTACTCTGGGGGCGGGAGGTTTACGATGACCAAATGTTTGATCTGACATTCCATATCTCGGCACCGTCCTTCTTCCAGGTGAACGTGACGCAGGCGGAGCGTCTCTATCAGGAGGTCCTCAACCGCGCAGGCTTAACAGGGAACGAGGTCGTGATCGATGCATACTGCGGGATCGGCACCCTCTCCCTCTGTCTCGCCAAACACGCCAAAACCGTTTATGGGGTAGAAATTGTGCCCGACGCGATCCGCATGGCGAAACAGAATGCTCAGGATAATCAGATTGAGAACACCCATTTCGTCGCGGGGAAGGCGGAGCAGTTGATGCCGCAGTGGGTGAATGACGGACTGAAGCCGGATGTAATTGTGGTGGATCCTCCAAGAAAAGGACTCGATCCAGCCTTTATTCAGAGTGCAATTGATGTCGCTCCAGAGAAAATCATCTATGTGAGTTGTAATCCTGCCACCTTGGCGCGCGATCTGCGACAATTCGTGGATGCGGGTTACCAATTAGGGGATGTTCAACCCGTGGACATGTTCCCACAGACAACGCATGTGGAGACGGTCATGCTTTTACAACAAAAATGATAAAATTATTTTTGTTTAATTATTTTTAATTAGTTTATCTTTATTTAAAACGGTATTTTTGATGTAAAAATACGAAAGATGTACATCAATGTAAACGTCCGTTTCTATGTAAGCTACGTAGATAAAAAATGGATACTTCGTTTAAAATTTAATCTCACTTTAATTCCACACGGGGGTAGTATCCACAAAGCACTATGGGGGTATCAAAAACAGCTAAGGGTGGTCTTTATTTTAGCCCTAGTGAGGCTAATATTAGCGAAACTAAAGTGAGTGAGTTAGTCCTTGAGAAGGAGAAGTAACAGGTGAGAAAATAATACTCAAATTTTTCATCAGAATGGTGAGATGAATTATAAGAAGCAAGAGAGATTGCATGTGAGGATTAGGAATGATTTAGATTATCATTGAACAACCAATACTCCAGAAATGGAAGAATATCGTTAGGTAAGGACGTTACACGAACAGCGAGGGTTTGCGTCAAAAAGAGTGAGAGACATAGAGTTTTTAGATTTGTTTTCAGGAAATAGGGAAATTGCGAATAGATTATGAGGATATTATTTTTTATATTTATAAGTTTTAGAGGAAATCTTACAACGCTATTTATAAGACCGAAGGGATCGTATTTCGTGATATTAGGCAATTCACAGGTACAACTAAGAGGGAGAGTGGACGTCACTCATGGGGGATGCTCCTACCAAGTATTTTCACTTGCTGGCAGACGATTGAGATTTGAGGATAACTGAGGAAAATACGTTCTTTGAGATTCCTCGAGCGGCCAAACAGCTTCAACCACTTTTTATTCCTCGAAAATGGCAAAAGCTTATTTAATCAAGTCAAAGGAGAGAGAACAATCCTTACCACATTGGATATTTTGATGTATACTATCTAAGAACAGTTACTTAATAATAAATGTTTTTAAGTTCTTCAAAACTGAGAAAGAGATAAGATAACCATTTACTCCTAATCTCAGATAGGCTAGAGAAATCCCAGTATGGGAGGAACTTGAAGGGGATTAGTCAATATTCAAGGTTTTTGTATCCTATTTCAGTTCTGGTCAGTTATGCTTTGCCTGTCACAGGTTCGGGAGATTTATGTAGCTTCCTTGGCGAGTATGGCTATCGCTAATGTTCCCGATAAAAAGGTCAGCTCAACATCTAGGATTTATAGGATGGTAAATTCATTAGGTGGAGCTGTTGGAGTATCAACTTCAATTTTTATTTATTACCTTTTTTGGGAAATGCGAATTAAAATTAGTTCATTATTTATGGATTGGTTTTAATTTAGTCTTTTTCTCCTAGCAAGTTTGTTAACCATTTTTCTTATTACTTGAAAAATAAAGAAAGGGAATAATAAAAGCTAAAATGTATCATTTATGATGCTGAAGTATCTATTTTTATATGTTATGTAAAAAAATATTTAGTTATTGCTAGAATGGTTTGCGGTTTATTTTTGTTCGTTATCCTAACGCTAAACGGATCAACAGTTATTACTTTTAGCACGATATATACGATTTGTCTTATACGTTTTGATCAGAATAAAAAGTGAAAGTGATTTATAAAATAAGTAGATTACAGTGACTGGTATGGCTAAAAAATAATAATAGAAAGGCTTTATTTAGTAGGAACCACTTGCTAATATAAATGTAAGGTACATATTATGTATAAAATGACTGAAAAAGAGAAGATAGATTTATTGTCAAGATTAATATCATTTAAATCAGTTAATAATGGTGAGTTGGAAATAGCAGCCTTCATAAAGCAGCTATTTAGTGCGCATGGTATCGAAAGTGAGATTTTACCTATTACTGAAAAGAGATCAAATTTAGTGGCAGAAATTGGTCAGGGTGGTCCAGTTATTGCTATCTCGGGACATATGGATGTTGTATCTGAAGTAGATGCCAATTTATGGGATACTGATCCATTTAGCTTAGTTGAAAAAGAAGGTAATCTGTACGGACGTGGAACAGCTGATATGAAATCAGGATTAGCAGCGATGGTTATCGCTATGATTGAGCTAAAAGAAAATGATTTGCTGAAAAATGGAACAATTAGATTTATGGCAACCGTAGGAGAAGAAGTGGGGGGTTACGGTTCCAGGTGGCTATTTGAGAATGGGTATACGGATGATATTGATGCATTAATTATTGGGGAACCCTCTGGACACGAAATTATTTATGCCCATAAGGGGTCAATTGATATTCGTCTAATTTCGAAGGGGGAAGCTGCACATAGTTCAATTCCAGAAATGGGATATAATGCTTTAAATCCTTTATTAGAAATTTTGACTCAAGCAAGACATATATTTGAAAGCGTACGTGAAGAAAATCCTGAATTAGGGAAGCTTACGTATAATGCTACTATCTTTAATTCTGGAGATCAAGTGAATTCAATACCAGACATTGCAGTCGCTGAGATGAACGCTAGAACTATACCTGAGTATGATAATGAAAGAGTGATAGAGGTATTACAAGCATTGGTTGACAAAGAGAATGAAAAGGGGTCCTCTGTAGAAATGGATGTTTATATGTCCGAAGACCCTGTAGTTAAGGCTAAAGATAATGACCTAACAAATCTAGCACAGCTAATTTCAAAAAAATATTTAGGGATTAATTTTGATAAAAAAGTATCTCCAGGAGTCACAGATGCGTCAAATTTGTTGGCGAATCATAAAGAGTTCGATTTCCCATTTATGATGTATGGTCCAGGAAATTATAAAATTGCACATAAAATTAACGAATTCGTGGCTAAGGATGAGTATCTAGCTTTTTCTGATATCTATGTAGATTTACTAAGCTTGTATTTAAATAAACTCCCTAACGCCTAACTTGTGTGTTGATGTGCCCCCAAAAACTTGTACCTTAATTTCAAGAAGACTTGTCTTAGATGAGTCTTCTTTTTTCATGCTTAGGATTTGGCGCTTCCTGCTTGTTGTCTTTATTCTCTCAGGACTTTCATCTTGTCAAGAGGAAGAGCGTCAGCGGCTCTTGATAAGATGAAAGTCCTGTGAGACGATTAGGCAACAAGAGAAGCGTGATATTCACGATAATCTTTAGGACTTTCCATCCTAATTTTTCCTTAATACGATCTTCATTGTAATAACGGATGTAGTCTTCAATCACTGGTTTTAATTCTTCGTAGCTGCAGTAAGTGACGCCGTAATAGATTTCCTGTTTCAGTAAACCAAAGAAGTTTTCCATCACGGCATTATCGTGGCAGTTTCCTTTTCGAGACACACTTTGATAGATGCGTTCTTCTTTTAGGCGCTGAGTGTAAGTTTTCATTTGACAGGCTCAGCCTTGATCGGAGTGAAAGGTTCGTCTATAAGTGCAATCGGAAGTAATGAAATGGCATCATCTAAAGTATCCAGTACGTTTTGGACTGTCGGTTTCTTCCCAATTCGATAGCTCACAATTTCATTGTTACAGAGATCCATAAAGGGATCTAAATATAACTTATGAACAGTCGTTGTCCTCTGATCATCGACTTCATAATACTTAAACTCGGAAGTATCTGTCGTCAATTTTTGATGAGGGACAGACGTATTGAATCGACGATGAATGCGATTAGGAGCGGTTTTACCGATCTTACCTTTATAAGAGTTATACTTATGATTTTTATGAATAAAGGACATCACTTGAAACTTTAATTTCTGGATCAATCGTTGGACTTTCTTCTTGTTTACGATGATTCCTTGATTCCGTCATTCAGCGGTTATACGACGATAGCCATATTCCTTGTGTTACTTACGGATCTCTACTATTTTTTCTTCCAATTGCCTGATCAGGATTTTCGCTTTCGAATCGTTTCTGTCAGTACATGTACGTTGATTTTGGCATTCCAGTGTATGAGAGAAGATCTTTTAGTTTAAATGATCCTCGGAGACTGTTGATGATCCGTGCTGTTCTCTCATTTTGGCTTCGTCCTCTAAACGAAGTCTCCTCGCTTCTTTTAAAAAGTCATTCTCAATCCTTAAACGTAAATTTTCCTCTTCCAACGCTTTGAGACGACTTTCTTTCTCAGATGATTTTTCTTTAGAACGCTTTGTCTTTCGCTGCCAATGTCTTAGCTCGTCCTTTCTTTCGTAATCTTAGTGCCTCAGGACCAGCGACTCAGAAAATGCGAACCCATTGTGCAATGAAAGAAGCATCTGGAATGCCTTCCCGAGTGGCGATATTCTGATAAGAACATGTCGTAGATAAGTATAATTGTACAATATCTAGCTTTCTTTCAAAGGAGTAATATCGTCGCCCTTCTTGTACTTTTAATCCTTCATTTCCAAGGGCATTGAACCTAATCAGCCATTTCCTAATTTGACCTGGATAAGCGATTCCATATTTGCGAGCAAGTAATTTGAATCCTCCTTTCCCATTAAGATAGTTATTTACTACCTTTCTCTTAAACTCATAATTATATTTAGTCATAAAAATCTACCCCCAAGAGTTAGATTTTTTGGCCTAACTTTTGGGGTCAGCATAAATATCTGCTTTATTTATTCTAGGGATATATTTTTTGCCCAGCCCTTAGTGGTGTCACCTCGTATTACTCTAAAACTTAAGTGAGAAATAAAGATGTATGATGAAACAGCTGATATTTGTCCTCCAAAGTAAAGTAGACACTTTAAAAGTGAATCTATTATGGAGGGCATTTTTATTTTGCGATCACCCTTTCTTGCCACTCAAGGCTATTATTTAGGAAGCGGTATCATTTTGTGCTATATTAGTATATAGAGTGAGTCGCTGCAAGACAGAAAGCATTAGGAAGGAGTGAAGCGTGGATCGAATGGCGAAAACCGCTGGCAAGGAGGTTGTTCGCGTGCTCGCTGAGAAAGAACTGAAATATCCCATCACAGATTGGCTTAGACGAGTAAGAGGAATTTGAGAGAAGGAGAAATTATGAGTTCTGAACAAATTAGAGACATGAAACTTGATCATTTATTAACCCCTGAAAATGCGGCGTTCATTGCGATTGACTATCAACCAATCCAGGTGCAATCCATTAAATCCATGGATCAAGAAGAACTAGTGACGAACATTGTGAAGACCGCCCAGCTCGCAAAGCTCTATCAGTTGCCGACCATCCTATCAACGGTCAACGTGGAGAGTGGCGATAACAAACCACAAATCGAAGAACTGAGTGAGGTCTTCCCAGAGATCCAACCGATTGATCGGACCACGATTAACTCATGGGAGGACGATGCCTTCCATGAAGCGGTTGAGAAAACAGGACGCAAGAAATTAATCATGACCGCACTGTGGACCGAAGCCTGTCTCTCATTCCCTGCTTTGGATGCAGTAAAGGAAGGCTATGAAGTATACGCAGTGGTTGATGCGGTGGGTGGCACCAGCAAAACGGCGCATGACACGGCGCTGAGAAGAATGGAACAAGCGGGCGTGAAGTTGATTTCTTGGGTACAGTTGGCTTGTGAGTTACAGAGAGATTGGAATCGCACAGACACAGCCGGGGAATTTGCGAAGATTTTATTCGGCTAATCGATCGATATGATGATACGGGGAGTGCTTCTTTTGGAGGCGCTCCTTTTTGTGTGCAAAAACTATATAAGTAAGCGATTCCAAAATAGATCCTCAGATGATAAGATAAGATCAAACAAATATACAAACAAGATGACAGGCAAGAAAATGATTAGTAGATAGCTATTACTTTTCTTGTGGAGATGGGAATGTCTGAGAAGGATTTTACTATGCAAAAGAAAATCACTGGTTTCATTATGATTGCTGCGATGCTTGTATTAGTCGCTTGTGGCAACCGCCAGACAGCTGAGCAATCAGGGGAATTTAATCGTTCAACTACGCAGACCATTGCATCTGGGAAGCTTGAGGGAAAGAAGGACGCGGATTATCAATCAATCGAATAGCTCGGCATCCCCTACGCACAGGCTGAACGCTAGTGAGCACCCAAAGCCGTTGATCCATGGAAAGAGACATTGGAAGCCAAAACATATGGCGAAAAAGATATCCAGTTTTCTAATGGCAAGGTAGAGGGCAGTGAGAATGCATTGAATATCGATGTGGTGGGCCCTGATACCTATAAGAAAAAGCTACTGATGCTTGTTTTCTTGCATGGAGGGAACAACCAGACTGGTAGTGTCCAAGAAATCAAGGGCAATACCTTCGTCAATGATATCGATGCGATTTATGTTTCAGTGAATTATCGTTTAGGTGCATTGGGCTTCAATCCGCTTGCTGCTATCAGACTGGTTCAGATGAGGAACAATCCGGTAATTTTGCGCTGTTGGATATAGCTCAAGCGCTGGACTGGGTGAAGGAGAATATTGAGACATTCGGAGGCGATAAGGAAAATGAGGTTTTGTCAGTCTCCGCAACGAAAGATCAAAAAGCGATCAAAGCAACAACCGACAATGAAACGACCGCAGATATTTTAGAGAAGATGCAAGCAGATACCCATTTAACCCAAGTACTGAAGCAGGATTTGAAAAGCCATGTGCGTCATGGACGTTGGTTCTCCAAACCGATCGATGAACAAAACAAAGAATAAAGAGGTGATTCTATTGAAAACATATGCCAGCAAAGAAGAATTGAAGGCAGCCATTGATAAGAGTTTCAAGAAATATATTGCGGAGTTCGAGGCCATTCCTGAAGCGTTGAAAGACCAGCGCGTGGAGGAGGTGGACCGCACGCCCGCTGAGAATCTCTCATACCAAGTGGGGTGGACGACTCTGCTCTTGAAATGGGAAGCTGATGAGCGGCAGGGACTGGCTGTCAATACGCCCTCCGATGATTTTAAATGGAACCAGCTGGGAGACCTCTATCAGTGGTTTACAGACACCTATGCGCATTTGTCCTTGGCAGAACTTGAGGTCAAGCTAACGGAGAATGTCAGAGCGATCAATGAGATGATAGATTCGTTTACAGAGGACGAGTTGTTCAAACCTCATCAGCGGCAGTGGGCGGATGATGCGACAAAAACAGCGACATGGGAGGTCTATAAATTTATCCATGTAAATACCGTCGCACCGTTTGGGACATTCCGGACCAAAATCAGGAAATGGAAGAAGTTAGCGTTGTAACAAGTGATAAGTGAGCAACAAGAAATCGGAGCAAAGAAAGCTAATCTTTGCATATTATTGTTTGCTTAACTATAATAAGAATAATATCAGTGAAAACGAGGTAAAAAAGACATGGTAGTTCTTAACTAAGCAGCTGAGTGAATGATTCCTAATCAAGGGATTCGTATGCACTCAGACACTTGGTGAGAGCGCTATGTCTTTTTGTGTACACATATTTGGCTCAGCGTGTTAAAGAGGATGGGGCAGTGAAGGAGGATAGAAAAATGGAAGTGATCAAATTAATGGATGTGTCGAAAGTCATTCAGGGGTGTCCACTGTTTCACATTGACCAAGCAGTCGTTAATACCGGCGATAAGATCGGACTCATCGGTAAGAACGGCACAGGCAAATCCACCTTGTTAAAGATGATAGTGGGTCTAGATGCTGAGTATCAGGGACAAATTCACATGAATCGGTCGTTTGCCTATCTGCCACAGATGAAGGTGAAATCTCAAGAGTCAGGGGGTGAACAAACCAAGCGCATGATAGAAGAGGTTTTGGCTGAGAGAGCAGACCTATTGATTCTGGATGAACCAAGCGCAAATTTGGATCAAGAGAACGTTCATTGGCTGATCCAGACGCTAGAGAACTATCCAGGTACGCTGATCGTGGTCTCGCATGATCGCTCGTTATTGAATCAAGTAGTGAACCAAATCTGGGCACTCGAGCAAGGGCAATTAAACCAGTATGTAGGGACTTACGAAGATTATCATATAGCAAAGCGGCAGGAAAGAGAAAGTCAGGTGGTTGCTTATGCGAATTACAATAAGAAGGTCCATCAATTAAAAGCAGAAGCAAAGAAGCGAAACGAGCATGCTAAAAGGTTTAAACAGCAGAAAAAGAATCAATCCGCTTCGGACTATAAGGTGAACGGATATGCAGGAAAATATGACGGCCATCAAAAGAGCATCGCAAAGTCTGCTAAAGCACTAGAGAAGCGCATTGAGCAATTGGAAAAAGTAGAGCGACCACCCAAAGCCCTTCATTATACATTTAAGGCTGTAGGAAATTTGAGTGATCATCACAATCAGACCTTGATTCATTTAAAGAAGGGGAAAGTTCGCCAGGGGAAGCACTGGTTGTTTACTTTTCCTGAGTTCACCCTGAAAGGCGGGGAGAAGATATCTCTAGAAGGCCCTAATCAAGCGGGAAAAACCACTTTTTTAAGGCAACTATTTAATCAAACACTTCCAGGATACTACAAGCCAGATCTGAGTATCGGTTATTTTGCGCAGGATTTTACAAACTTAGCGTTAGAGCAGAGTGTACTAGACAATGTCCAAAAATCAAGCTTACAATCAGATACGCTCATCCGTACTGTTTTAGCTTCCCTCGGTTTTTCCTCTCACAAATTAGGTGATTTGGTGCAGGAGTTGTCTGGAGGTGAACGGGTCCGTCTGTCCTTTGCAAAATTACTGTTGGGAGATTATCATTTATTGCTTTTGGATGAACCAACCAATTTTTTGGATCTGGGCACGTTGGAACAGGTAGAGAAGTTTATTTTGGAGCATCCAGCGGCAATTATTTTAGTCTCTCATGACCAGGCGTTTATAGAACACACCGTACATAAACGTTATGTTATAGATAATCAGCGCTTGTTGTCGCCTGATTATCTGGATTATCCGGATAAGAAACAAGATGAGATTGCTCTTTTGGAATTTCGTTTACAGCAGATGATCATGGATGAAGATGTGAGCTTGGATGAGATCAAACAGGTTCAAAAGCAGATGAAGCGATTGAAAGATAAATGGGATTGATGTTTTCTTCTCTTTTGTTCTCTTCCTTACATCGAACGCTATGTGGAAAGATCTCCGGGGCTTTTTTGATGGAATCCACTGTAATCGGATACACAACAGGAGGATCCTCTGTCTATTTTTGATGAAATCACGAACGAGTTAATAAGTCCAAAAAGGGTCTAAAAGTGTTGACAGGGCAATTTTTGAAATGTATAGTCATAACCAATCTAATTGATGAAACTATAAAGCAAGTTGAGAAAAGAGAGAAATCCTATGGCAAAAGAAAAAGTTATCCTCGCTTATTCTGGTGGTCTTGATACGTCAGTTGCGATTACCTGGCTCAAGAAAGATTATGATGTGATTGCAGTTTGTATGGATGTTGGCGAAGGCAAAGACCTCGATTTTATCCATGATAAGGCATTAAAAGTCGGCGCGGTGGAATCCTATGTCCTCGATATTAAGGACGAATTCGCAGATGAATATGTTCTCCCTGCACTCCAAGGACACGCTTACTATGAACAAAAATATCCACTCATCTCTGCGCTCAGTCGTCCTGTCATCTCCAAAAAATTAGTAGAACTCGCCCATCAAACGGAGGCTTCGACCATCGCGCATGGCTGCACTGGTAAGGGGAATGACCAAGTGCGCTTTGAGGTAGCGATTGCGGCGTTAGATCCTAGTTTGAAGGTGATTGCGCCTGTTCGTGAGTGGCATTGGT
Organism: Aerococcus sp.; assembly: GCA_030528285.1. Taxonomy (GTDB): domain Bacteria; phylum Bacillota; class Bacilli; order Lactobacillales; family Aerococcaceae; genus Aerococcus. The sequence goes on from JAUMZE010000004.1 coordinate 195,622, forward strand.
CACGCGAAGAAGAAATCGAGTATGCGAAGGAAAATGGCGTGCCCGTTCCTGCTGATTTCGACAGCCCATATTCCGTTGACCAGAATCTCTGGGGACGTGCGAATGAATGTGGCGTGTTGGAAAATCCATGGAATCAAGCGCCAGAAGATGCCTTTGATATTACGACCGCTCCTGAAGAGGCACCAGACACCCCTGAATGCGTGGAGATCGAATTCAAGGAAGGTAAACCGGTTGCCCTCAACGGCGAAGCACTGAAACTCTCTGATCTCATTCAAAAGCTCAATAAACTTGCTGGAAAACATGGCGTGGGCCGAATCGACCACGTAGAAAATCGTCTCGTTGGGATTAAGTCTCGTGAAATCTACGAATGTCCAGGTGCGATTGTGCTCCTCACTGCTCACAAGGAAATGGAAGATATTACCCTGGTTCGTGAAGTGTCTCATTTCAAACCAATTATCGAGAATGAATTATCGAATCTGATTTATAATGCGCTCTGGTTCAGCCCAGCGACACAGGCATTAATTGCCTACATCAAGGAAACGCAGAAAGTCGTGAACGGGATTGCCAAAGTGAAATTATACAAAGGATCTGCTCAAGTTGTTGCTCGGAAGTCACCAAACTCGTTGTATGACGAGAACTTGGCCACCTACACCTCTGCAGATAGTTTCGACCAAGCAGCTGCAGTTGGTTTTATTAAGTTGTGGGGCCTCCCAACGCAGGTCAACGCACAAGTCAACAAACCAACATACTAATAAACGAAGAAAGCTAGAGAAATCTAGCTTTTTTCGTTAAAATCAAGAAAGAAGCATTCACTCAATCTATATCTTTTTATACCATAAAGGATAAAAACAGTAGTAGTAGACATCATCAATACGAAAAGAAAGAGAATGACTATGAGCAACAACGAAAATCATAAATTATGGGGTGGCCGGTTCGAAGCGGGCCTGGAAAAATGGGTGGAGGAGTTCGGTGCCTCGATCTCGTTTGACCAGAAGATGGCAACGTTCGATATTAAGGGGTCCATCGCTCATGTGACGATGCTCGGTGAAACGGGGATCATCCAACCAGACGAAGCCAGTCAGATCAAGCAAGGACTGGAAGAATTATTAGCGGAGTATGAAGCAGGCCACCTCCATTTCGATGTGTCAAACGAGGACATTCATATGAATATTGAGAGCCTCCTGACTGAAAAAATTGGGCCCGTCGCTGGTAAATTACATACCGCGCGCTCCCGAAACGACCAGGTGGCAACAGACATGCATCTGTATCTGAAAGCTCAATTAAGTGTCGTGATTGGGAAGTTAGCGCCTCTCCGTGAAACGCTGGTGGACTTAGCGGAAGAACATGTGCACACCATTATGCCGGGATACACACACCTGCAGCATGCACAACCGATTTCATTTGGACATCATCTTATGGCGTACTACAACATGTTCACGCGTGACAGCGAGCGGTTTGCCTTCAATATGAAGCATGCCGATCTCTCCCCGCTCGGAGCGGCAGCGTTGGCGGGGACGACTTTTCCGATTGACCGTGATCGGACAGCGGAACTGATGGGATTTGAGAAACCGTACAGTAACTCATTGGACGCTGTGTCAGACCGTGATTTTATCCTGGAATTTCTGAGTAACAGCGCCATGTTGATGATGCATATGAGTCGGATGTGCGAGGAGATTGTGAGCTGGTGTTCCAACGAGTATCAATTCATCACGCTCTCAGACACATTCTCAACCGGATCATCCATCATGCCTCAGAAGAAAAATCCCGATATGGCGGAACTTATTCGCGGCAAGTCCGGACGCGTCTATGGGGATCTGTTTGGATTATTGACCGTGATGAAATCCCTGCCACTCGCCTATAACAAGGATCTGCAGGAGGATAAAGAGGGGATGTTTGATGCCGCGGAAACCATCACCGTCGCGATCGATATCCTGGCAGGTATGCTGAAAACCATGACCGTTAACGAAGAGCATATGGCCCATTCCACCGAAAAAGACTTCTCGAACGCCACGGAACTCGCAGATTATCTGGCGAAGAAAGGACTCCCATTCCGCCAGGCACATGAGATTGTGGGACACCTCGTTTTGGAATGCACGAAGAAGGGCTGTTATCTCCAGGATGTGCCGCTCGAGCGCTACCAGGAAATATCCGATTTAATTGAAGCAGATATTTATGACACATTGAAATCTCATACCGCTGTGGAGCGTCGCCATTCGCTCGGCAGTACCGGCTTTGATCAGGTTGAATGGCAAATTAAAACAGCCAAAGAACAACTAAAAGCAGAGTAACAGAGGCCCCAAGAGTCAGCACAAGCATCGACTCTTGGGGGCATTTTGGTGGGGAGAATTTATAGAGAGAAGTATTCGTCATGAAGAAGCGCCTGTTTTAGCTCAGACACTGAAGAATATGTAGGTGTATCAGGATCCTTAGAGACTCTTCTTGCTTCAGCGATCGCATTTAAGGTTTCCTCATTTTGCCCGCCACTGAGATAGAATAAGGCCATTAAAGGAAATAAAATCAATTTTTTATTATAGAGAGCACGGCAGAACAAGGAGGAAGTAGATGTGAAACTATATTATTACAGGTGGGAACTCTGGACTCGGGTTAAAGACAGCTAAGCGGATCGTTCGTTTGGATCATCATGTGATTTTGGCGTGCCGCAATGTGGACAAGGGAAATGCAGCGGCTGAAGCCATCATTTCAGAAACGGGCTCTGACAACCTGGAAGTGTGGTAGCTGGATCTGGCGTCGTTGGCATCAGTCCGTCAGTTTGTAGAGGGTTTGGATAGCATGTCCATTGATGGCCTCGACAATAATGCGGGAATTTCCGGCATGAAGCAGGGCGTGAGTCAGGATGGGTAAGATATCGTCTGACATGCACAACCCGCCATATTTCGATCTCGAGTGGCAGGGGGTGGAGAATCTCGTTCATCTAGATGCAGGCATGATGGATAAACGCTACTATTATTCCAAGCTCTGCAATCTATATTTCACCCATAAGTTAAATCGCCAACTGCAGGCTCGGGGCAGATCATTGACAGTGAGTGCGCTTAATCCGGGGTTCATGGGAGACACGAATCTGGCAGGCGGCAATATGACACCTGAATGCATTGCAGAGGTTAAACGCACCGTGCCGGATCGCTTTGGGGATTTGAATGCCTCCGCCCAGGCTGCTACAGAGATTCTCACCAAGGATGTCTTTATTTCTTCTGATGCAAAATACTATGACCGCAGCATTCACGTAGCTAACTCCTCCACCCTCTCCTATTCAGTGGAGAACGCCCGGGAGTTGTGGGATGAGAGTATGAAGTTGGTGGGGATGGAAGAGTAGAAGCGAACTGCTTTTTGTGTGGAGCGATTATAGATCTTTGGTGTTTTTATTATTTTCATAACAAAAATCCGTTACAACAGCAGCGTAGCGGATTTTCTGGATATGAATTTAAATAAGGAGGAAACGATTCATGGTTGTCATTACTTGATTAGTCAGCAATCGAGTAACCGCTTCCACATATAATATAATCTTTTTTGATAGAGGTGTCAACTGTTATTTAATATTTTAGGCTATATGATACCTCAATTTATTCTCATCCTGCGAAAATTTAAGACCACCAGGGTACCGCTTCCTTCCGCCACTTCTGGAAATTAAGAGGTGAGAGCGGATACAAAAAGCCGTCAGTCGCATGCAAAAATATGTTAAGATATGAACGATGAAAATGTGGAAGGATGAACAGAGAATGGAAGTAAAAACTTTTAAAACCAAAGAAGAAGCATCTAACGCAGCGTTTCAAGAATTCCAAGCGCTTCTTGATGCAGGTGGGGGTGTTTTCGGACTCGCCACGGGATCCACGCCGCTCGCTCTATATGAGTTACTGACGCGTTCGGATGCGATCGATTTTTCCAACTCGGAATCTATCAATCTCGATGAATATCGCGGGTTGGCAGCTGATCACCCACAAAGTTATAATTATTTCATGCACCAACATCTATTTAACCAGAAACCATTCCGTCATTCCTATCTTCTAGATGGCACGAATCAAGATGCAGAGTCAGAAACAGCGCATTTTGAACAGATTATCCAGGAGCATCCGATTGACCTACAGCTACTGGGCATCGGAGAGAATGGGCACATTGGTTTCAACGAACCAGGGAGTGCGTTTGATTCACAGACGCGGGTGGTGGATTTGACGCCATCGACCATTGCCGCCAATCAGCGTTTCTTTGATTCCGAGGAGGAGGTCCCACGCCAGGCCTACAGTATGGGCATCGGCTCCATTCTCAAAGCGAAGAAGATTGTGTTGATGGCGTTTGGCGAGAAAAAAGCCGAAGCCGTTTACCAGATGATTTATGGACCACAGACGGAAAAAGTTCCTGCGAGCGCACTGCAGACGCATGAGGATGTCTTGGTTCTATTAGATGAAGGCGCAGCATCATTGTTATAGTGGAGGGATATTATCATGTATGGAGCGATTGAAGCGGGCGGAACGAAATTCGTTTGTGCGGTCGGTGATGATGAATTAAAGATTGTGGATCGGGTAAGTTTCCCAACGACCAAACCCGCTGAAACATTAATGAAGACGATCAACTTCTTTCAGCAATATGACATTAAGGCACTGGGGATTGGGTCATTTGGGCCGATCGATGTGAATGAATCCTCAAAGACGTATGGTTACGTGACCTCAACGCCAAAAGAGGGCTGGAAAGATTATGATTTCCTCGGTGTGCTGAAGGAAGACCTCGATGTGCCGATGTATTGGACGACGGATGTGAACGCGGCAGGTTATGGTGAATACCAAGCCGGTGCTGCCAAAGACAATCAAAGTTGCCTCTATCTCACGGTGGGGACGGGGGTTGGCGGTGGTTATATTAATCATGGCGAGATTCTCCAAGGTTTTACGCATCCAGAAATGGGACATATTCTCCTCACCAAGGCACCAGGCGACGAGACAAAAGGTTGCTGCGCATTCCATCATGATCACTGTCTCGAGGGATTAGCGAGTGGGACGGCGATTACGACCCGCACCGGTAAGAAAGGAATTGAACTTACGAGTGATGATCCAAATTGGGAGTATGTTGCAGATTACTTGGCACAGGCTTGCATGAGCTTCACCTTGACCCTCTCCCCAGAAAAAATCATTCTCGGTGGGGGAGTGATGAAACAACCACAGCTCTTACCGAAGATCAAAGAAAAATTACTCGAAAAGATGAATGGTTACTCCACGATGCCAGATATCGAAACCTACATCCAAACACCAGGACTCGGCGACAATGCGGGTGTGACCGGGGCATTGTATCTTGCTAAAATCAAAACACAAGAAGCATAAAACCACAGTAACAACAAGATCAGCGACGACACACAACAGACGCCTGTCATGAGTGGCCGTCGCTTTTTCGATAAAGGAGGTAATCGTTTGAACACAGAACAACAACCGCTCTTCCTCTCGCCTGCATTCCGCGAGAAGATATGGGGAGGAAACTACATTTTCGATCATTTCCACTTAGAGACGCCAAGTGATCACACCGGCGAAGCGTGGATCATCAGCGCCTACCCAAACGATGAGAGTCACATCACCGCACCAGAGACGTTTAAAGGAATGGGGCTCGAGGCATTCTATCAATTGCACCCGGAATATTTCGGAGAGCCACATCCAAAGCGCTTCCCGCTATTGGTGAAGATCCTAGACGCCAAAGAGAATCTCTCGGTCCAGGTGCATCCTGGCGATGACTATGCGCTCAAACACGAGAATGACCTTGGAAAAACCGAATCTTGGTATATTCTCGACGCCAAACCGGATGCGACCCTCGTCTATGGACATAATGCCAAGACCAAAGAAGAGTTTGATCAGCTGATTGAAGACGGCAACTGGGATCAGCTCTTGCGTCATGTGCACATCAAACCGGATGATTTCTACTATGTGCCGAGTGGGACGATCCACGCCTTAGAAGCAGGCACAGTGGTACTAGAAACCCAGCAGAGTTCAGATGTGACTTATCGCGTATATGATTACGATCGTCCGGACCAGAATGGACAGCTGCGTCCGCTCCATCTCGAACAATCCAAAGCCGTGACGACGATTCCTAACCAAGAACCGGACGTAAAGCCGGTTGTTCAGGAGTTTGGGGAGAGCCAGGTGACCACCTTAGTAGAGGCGAATTACTTCACTGTGATGAAGGTGGATGTCAAAGAAGCCATGATTTTACCGCTCCCAGCGAATTACTACCTCGGCACTGTGATCAAGGGGGAAGGTACTATGATGGTAGACGAAATCCCTTATGACTTGGGACTCGCCCAATCCTTTATCTTACCCAATCAACTGGATCGCGTGACATTTGATGGAGAAATGACGCTGATCCTCTCGCATCCGAATTTCACCGAGAAGCTCAAATAACGAATAAACGAGAGCAGCGCACCCGACGCTATGATAAAGCGTTGAGTGCGCTGCTTTTTTGTATGTATCAACTAGGATCAGGAATTATTTAGAGTGCTTCTTAAATAGTTGGCCGAAATTGGAACGCTGACGGATGAAGGTCTCGCGAGGCAAGTGTTTCCGCATGGTTTTGAGGGCGGTTTTGGCATCTTTGACAATGAACTCAAATTCGCGTTTACCCGTCTCGTCCGCTGTTTCGACGGTGAAACCACGCACATAACGATCCCAGAAGAGCAGCTGTACCCTCACTTGGGTAATGAACCGCCATGGAATCTGGATATAGCCAGGATCCTTCTCGCCTTGAAATTCCATGCCCGTATCCCCAATCAGGAGGAGTCCAGAATGAGGATTGATCGGATTCAACATGGAATTGGCGCGCGTGATAAATTCGGTTTCCTGATTAATTGGCGTGTAATGATCCATCTTAGCTCATGATACCTAATGCGTGCATTAGAATCCCGAGTACGAAGATGATCAAGATCAACTTGATTGGGCTCACGTTCTTGCGCAGGAAGTAGATACATCCGAACGTCAAGAGCAGAGGCATCACGCCTGGTAAGATCTGGGTGAAGACATCGCCCAAGGTTTGAACGGTGGTTTGGTTGATCAATTTACCGTCGTTGATTTGGTTGATCAAGTTACGTAAGTTGTCTGCGCTCAAGGCATTGGTGTTGACCGCTTTAACAACATCTTGGAAGTTCACCATCGCATCGGTGGAATTTTTCACTTCGGAGATTGGTACACTGAAGTTCATGGTTGTCCAACGTGGAACCAAAACCCCCATAACGAACATCCCGAGAATCGAGGAGCCGAGGGTGATCTTTTGGAGGAGCCCGCCACTCAAGTCATCGGTGATACTTTCACCGGAGCGGTAACCGAATTCCTGTGTTCCCCATACGAATGCGATACGGATCACATTCCAGAGAACGAAGAACAACAGTGGCCCTAACATACTTTGGGAGAGGGCGAGGGAGGCAGCGAAGGCACCCAGGACTGGACGCATCGTTCCCCAGAAGATTGGGTCCCCAACCCCAGCGAGAGGGCCCATCATTCCGACCTTCACACTGTTGATGGTGGAGTCGTCAATTTCCGTTCCGTTGGCTTTTTCTTCTTCAAACGCGAGGACCACCCCAACGATTGGTGCTTCCAAGTATGGATGGCAGTTGAAGAATTCCAAGTGACGGGCCAACGCTTGTGTATAGTCTTCTTTTTTCGGATAGAGTTTCTTCAACACCGGCATGATGGTGTAGGCCATCCCGACGTTGTGCATCCGTTCATAGTTCCAGCACGCCTGGATAAAGGTCAAGCGCCAGTTTACCAGCATGCGGTCACGTTTAGAAATGGTTACTCGATTTGTTGCTGTATTTTCACTCATTGCTCGTTCCTCCTTATTAGTAGTCTTCGAGAATGGCGTCTAGGGCATCGTCAACCGAACCGCCACCAGCATTACCAGAACCGCCACCAGCGTTGTCATTGAACTGTGGTGAAAGTTCGATGTAGATGAGGGCGATCGCAACCCCAATAATTCCCATCGCCACTAAGTTCAACTCGGAAACAGCAGAGAGTGCGAAACCGATGAAGAAGAATGGCCAGTTTTGGCGCGTTGCCATCATGTTAATCACCATTGCGTAACCAACTGCAACGATCATCCCACCGCCGACGTTCAATCCACCGGTGAGCCAGTCAGGAATCGCGTTCAATGCGGTCATCACGGCTTGGGTAGGAACGGCCAATACGGCGAGGGCTGGGAGTGTCACACGCAATCCTTGGAGGAATAAACTACCCCACGTTGCAACGGTAACCCCTTGTCCGCTCCCTTGTGCTGCTTTTTGGTCAGCATAGTGGCCTAACCCAACAGCCAAGGTACGAACGAAAATCGTCAACAATTGTCCAGCGATCGCGAGTGGAATCGCCAAGGCAATCCCTTCTGTCACGCTGGCACCCTTCGCGCAAACGAGGAGCGCTGCGATGACACCAGCTAATGCGGTATCCGGTGATTGAGCGGCACCGACGTTCATCCAACCGAGAACGATCAATTGCATTTGCCCACCGAGGAGGAGCCCCTCAACAGGATGACCGGTGATAATACCGATCAGGGCACACACAATAATTGGTTGATGGAGCTGGAATTGGTCGAGCACACTTTCAAAACCGGCAAGCATAGCAACAATGACAATCAATAAAATTTGAATAAAGTTCATTTGTTTCTTCCTCTCTTTCTATGCCTTTGCCTCTTCGTCGAGTAACTTCTTGAGATCTTGAGACTTATCTGCAGGAACTTTTTGTACGTAGAAGTCCATGTCGTAGTCGTCCATCATCGTGTGGAAGTCTTTCACGTCTTGGTCGTCAATCGACACCGCATTCGTGAGCATGGTCTTTCCTTGAGAGTGAGCCATGGATCCAACGTTGATCGCTGGCAACTTCACGCCTGCTTCCAGTGCTTCCAATACATCCTGTGGCGTTTCGAACAGGAGCAAGGCCTTGGTGGAACCGAAACGTGGGTCTTTGTCGATCTCAGCTAACTTCTTCACTGGAATCACGTTTGCATGCATCCCAGCAGGAGCGGCTTGTTGAATCAACGTTTTACGCATTTTATCTTTGGAGACGCTATCCGAAACAACAATGATCCGGTTTGGGTTCACATATTTAGCCCAGTTAGTAGACACCTGACCGTGCAAAAGACGGGTATCGATCCGGGCTAAGGCATATTTGATCTTACCATCGCCGAGTACCGTTCCTTCTGGCAAGCGCCCATCTTTAGCGACTTTCTGTTGTGCTGCGTCGTCATGGGCACCACTGTCAGAGGCTGCTTCTTCTTTTGGTTCGAGGTCTTCCGGACGTACCTTCACTCCATCACGTCCTTGAGTTAGGATGGCTTTTGCCACGTCATGAGCGGTTTCAGCCATCATGCGTTGACCGAGCGCTTCCAGTAACATTGGCAAGTTCAAGCCGGCAACGATCGCGAAGTTCTCTGGATGCTCTTCAAACAAGATATTCGCTTGGTTGAATGGAGAGCCTCCCCATAAGTCAACGAGGAAGAGAATTTCGCTATCTGGGCCACCAACTATATCGATGGCTTCTTCGAGATGTTTACGCAAATCTTCTGGGCCTTCGCTTGGTTGGAAGGTAACCGCAGTAAATTGCTTTTGGTCCCCGAAAATCATCTCGCCAGATTGCTTAATCCCACTGGCAAAATTGCCGTGGCTTGCGAGTATAATTCCTACCATATTAATCCTCCTTATATAATGAATAAATACCTGGTTGTCATTTTAGCGAGCGCTTACAGAAATCAAGAGTCATGAATAAAAATAGATTTCTTATCCCGTCACTGAGCAGCACAATCCTCCAGCAATTAGGGAAAGCGGTTGCTTAAAAGTTCCAACACCTCTTAATTATAGACTTTTTCCCGCTTTCATGCTACTTCTACACGGAACTTTCAACTGTTAATGGATATTAGGCAACAGATCGGGGAAAAGTGTTACGGTAAAAAAGAAAGTAAAGCCAAGTGCATGGAGTTAGATAGGTGAGGGGGACGTAAAACAGTGAGAGGAGCCATCTATACTAAAGCAGTCAGAGGAGGCGTTTATACTAAAACAATAAGATGAAACAGGGACGTATGAAAACATAAATTGTTCCTGGTTGTCTCTGGTAATTGAAGGGGTTAGCCGTTACAATGAAAGTAGCAGTGAATCACTGGAAATAGATAACGAACAGATAATAAGAGAGGCGATTATCAATGTTAGGTTTAGGAACGATTGGTACGAGTTTCATTACCCCGGAATTTATCGATGCCGCACTGAAAAGCGGGCATTATAACTTAGCGCGTGTTTACAGCCGTCACGAATCCTCCGCCAAGCAACTGGCAGAGCAATACAATAACGCGCCGATTACCACTGATGTGGATGCACTCTTCCACGATGAACAGGTAGATGTTGTCTATATTGCGAGCCCGAACTCTCTGCATTTTGAGCAGGCGAAAGCAGCACTAGAAGCCGGCAAACATGTGATTATTGAGAAACCGGTTGTCCAAAGTGAAGCAGAGCTCAAGGAACTGATCGCACTCGGTAAGGAAAAGGGACGTCTCGTGGTAGAAGCGGCCCGTCACGTCTTTGAACCGAACTTCCAAAAAGTGAAAAGCTTATTAGCAGCAGCTCCTGAAAAACCGTGGGGAGCTACTCTCTCCTATGCAAAATACTCGTCTCGGATTGACGATTTCTTCGCAGGGAAGACCCCAAACATCTTCACCAAAGAATTTGCGGGTGGGGCGTTGAATGATTTAGGGATTTATCTCGTCTATGCAGGGGTGGCGTGGTTCGGCGCGCCTGAACGTGCTATTTATGTGCCACAACATCTCGAGAATGGCGTGGACGGCAGCGGGATAATGGCATTGGTATATCCAACCTTCAATGTGTATCTGCATGTGGCGAAGAATTATACGACCTATGATCCAACTGAAATCTACTTCGGCAAGTCGACGTGGCAGATTAATCACATTCAAATGATCGATAACACCGCCAAAGTTATCCATAAAGACGGCCAAGAAGAAAGTCTCGACCTCGCGCCTGTAACCAGTGGCACGATGGATGATGAAGCAGTTGCGTTTGCTCAGTTCATTGAAGAAGCCGATAATGAGGAGATCCAAAAACGTTACGCTGATTTCCAACAGTTGATGCTGGACGTGATCCGCGTGATGGATGAATTACGCACTCAACGTTAATCCCGTAACCAATGCAAAACAAAGCCCCCAAGTCGATGTGCTTGGGGGCTTTTGAGTGGCTATAAATCTGGATTCATGGTTTCAGCAGATGCCGTCTCCTCCTCGGTAATGAGGGAGGATTTGATGTAGTCGTGGATGATCCGCTCCTCTTCGTTGTCTGGTTGGTTCAGGCGCATAATGTCAAACAGAAGACTGACACTGTGGCTACCGAGTTTTTGACTCTTGAGATTAATGTAGGATTCACGCAGAGGATTTCCATGGCGCTCCTGCTGGTAGGATTTGAACGTGATCAATTTTGGTGCGGTGAGGGTCGGGTGATACGCAAAATATTCGCGGATGCCTCGTGCAATCAGTTGGTCCGCTACTACGATCCCATCAAAAGGCGCATTCGTCTCCGTTAATCGTTTGGCAAGCTGATATCCCTCATACGGCAGGAACTCGACGTCATTGATGAGCTGATCTTCTGTGATTTCGAGCTGGTATTTTGTGAGGACTTCTCTAAAGCCTTGTTCGCGCAACTGAATGAAACGTTGCGTCGGGTCGCCCCCCACCCAGAGGAGATGTTGGCAGCCTTGATTAATCAGATGTTCCGTCGCTTCCCGAGCAATTTCTTCATTATAATTATCGACGGAATTCACGTGGATATTATCCGGTGACCCGATCACGATCATCGGGAAATGATTCGCCAGCGCAAAATCAATCAGTGGATCTTCCTGGAGGGCATAGAGGAAAATCAGCCCCTCGACTTGATGACCGAGCACCATCTGCTGAACATGTTGCATGCGGTCCTCGTTGGTATTGCCAGTAGAGAGCAGGATACTATAATCGTGTTTTGCTGCCTCATCGTTAATTCCGCGCAACACCGTGGGGAAAAACGGATTTTGATAGAACGCATCAGAATCCTTGGGGAGGACAATCCCGATCGTCTGGGAATGGCTACGAGCGAGATTCTGGGCGCTCGTATTGGGAATATAGTGTAGCGCTTGCATGACCTGGCGCACTTTTTTCTTGGTTTTTTCGCTGATAGAGGGACTGTCGGCAATCACGCGCGAGACAGTGGAGGGGGCAACGCCGGCCTTTTCAGCGACGTCTCGAATTGTGATGGTCATCGTAGGGGCTCCTTTCTTCGTTAAGGACGTGTCATTGCTATTATACTCAAATTTGAGAGCGTTCACAATAAATGTGTTGATATTAGTGAAACCGGTTGCATTAGCTCTCGTTTCTTCGTATAATGAAAATGACTTAGACACGGACAATACAACGACATGAATAGGTGGTGTGATTGAATGAAACGTTCGAGTGGCGTTTTGATGCATGTGACTTCCCTTCCAAATGATGTGGGGATTGGTTCATTAGGACAGGAAGCGTACGACTTTGTAGATTTCCTCGTTAAAACCAAGCAAACGTATTGGCAGGTGCTTCCCTTAACAACAACGAGTTACGGGGATTCTCCGTATCAATCCTTCTCAGCATATGCGGGGAATACCCATTTGATTGATCTCTATACTCTGGTGGATGAGGGATACCTGAAATCATCAGATATCGACGCAGTGAATTTCGGCGACGATCCAACAAAGATTGATTATGGGCGGTTATTTTTAGTGCGACGCGGTGTGTTGGAGGAGGCTGTCTCCAACTTCAAACGGTTAGGGGGCCAGGACCAATCAGAATACCAATCCTTTATCAAAAAGAATCAGTTCTGGCTTCAACCGTTTGCACAGTATATGACAGTCAAGGAAGGATTCGATAATCGAGCATGGCAGGAATGGGACGAGGCGTATCGCTATTACGATGCAAAACGCGTTGAAACTTACTGTCAGGATCATTCAGGGCGCTATGATTATCATCTGGTGACCCAGTTCTTCTTCGATCAGCAGTGGCAGCGGTTGAAACAATATGCGAATGACCATCACATCCAAATTATCGGGGATATTCCGATCTACGTGGCCCAGGACAGTGCGGAGATGTGGATCTCACCGGAACTGTTCAAAACGGACATGTTGGGAATGCCTACTATGGTTGCGGGGACGCCACCGGACAATTTCAGCGCGACCGGGCAATACTGGGGCAACCCCGTATATGATTGGCCCGCCATGGCGAAAACACGTTATCGTTGGTGGATTGAGCGGATCAAACATAATTTCTATCTCTATGACATGCTTCGGATCGATCATTTCATCGGCTTCGAGCGCTACTGGGAGATTCCGTTCGGGTCCCCGGATGCGTCGTACGGGCACTGGGCGAAAGGTCCGGGCCAACATTTCTTCCAGGTGATGAAGGAAGAACTTGGAGCATTGAACATCATTGCGGAGGACCTTGGTGTGGTGAATGAAGCGGTGGAGCGGTTGCGCGATGAGACCGGTTTCCCGGGGATGAAGGTGTTCCAGTTCGGATTCAACGGGAAAACGGATAGTATCGACCTCCCGCATCATTATCCAGCAAATTCTGTGGCCTATGTTGGGACACACGATAACGAGACAGCACGCGGGTGGTACGAGGAGACCGCTACACAACTAGAGCGTGACCAAATGAGCCATTATCTCAATCGCCACCGCGGAGAAGAGGCAGCACATGCGATGATTCGTGGCATTGCGGCGTCTGCGAGTGATCTGGCAGTGTACACGATGCAGGATCTCCTGAATCTCGGCAACTCAGCGCGTATGAACACCCCGGCGACGATTGGTGGCAATTGGCAGTGGCGGATGACGGCGGATCAGTACAGCGAGGGCCTCACGGAGCGTTTGCTGGATCTGAGTGAGACCTACTTCAGAACGAATCCTGCTTTGGTTCACGAAGAGCAGGAACAGGCAACCAGTCATATCACAACCGAGGCAGCACCCTCTGACACTGCCACAACCAAGACGGATCACCTCGTAAAGAAAACCACAGAGAAGTAATAGAGGGCACTCACCCCTATTTATATAGAAGAAACGCGTTCTCTTCCCTGACTATGCTATATATAGAAGAAACACGATTGACAGAGGATCAGTGAAAGTCATGTCTTATTCTATTCCCTGAGAGCGATGACCTGTTTTTAACTAAAGAGACAGCCTCTTTAATACTGTTCATTTTCGCAGTGTATAGGTATGCGTTTCACTAAAAAAGGCCTGAAAATCGTTGACATGCGTGTTGGTATAATGAGTATAATAAAATCGGTAATGAGAATGAGTTCACCAGCGTCAATCACTGGTGATCGGAATGTAAAACAAAAATGAAAGGTATGCTCCCCGTGGGCATAGAGTGAAGGAGTCAGCTATGAAGAATCTGGATACGATTGCTCAAGAGTATTTTGAACGGCCAATTGACGAACTAACAGACGCAGAAGTCTATGCGGTGTTGTTGCATTATATCAAGCATCGCACCAAGGAAATGCCATTCAACCAGAGTAAGAAGAAACTCTACTACATTTCGGCGGAGTTCCTCTTAGGGAAATTATTAACGACGAATCTCATTAATCTTGGTCTCTATGATGAAGTCAAGGAAGCTCTCGACAAACATGGGCGTTCCCTGGCAGAGATTGAGGATGCCGAAGTGGAGCCCTCACTCGGAAATGGTGGATTGGGACGGCTCGCTGCCTGCTTCATGGATTCGATTGCGTCGCTCGGCATTGACGGTGACGGAGTTGGGTTGAACTACCATTTTGGGTTATTCCGCCAGTTCTTCCGCAACAATCAACAGCGCTATGAACCAGACGAATGGTTAAACCATTCGAACTGGCTCACCCGCACCTCGACGCATTACAATGTGCCATTCGGTCGTTACACCGTGCAATCCTCGATGTACGAGATTGACGTGATCGGCTACAACAAACAGCACCGCAATCGTATTCGCCTGTTTGACCTCGATTCCGTCGACCCAATGATTATTCAGGACGGCTCCATCGCGTTTGACAAGAATGACGTCATGCGAAACTTAACGCTCTTCCTCTATCCGGATGATTCCGATCATGCCGGGAAAGTGCTCCGTGTCTATCAGCAATACTTCATGGTGTCGAACGCTGCGCAATTGATCATTGACGAAGCGCTCTCACGTGGTAGCAACCTCCACGATCTCGCGGATTATGCGGTCATTCAGATTAACGACACGCACCCAACCCTCGTCATTCCAGAAATGATTCGTCTGTTGAATCGCGTGCATCACTTGGACTTTGACGAATCGATCCAGATCGTCCAAAACATGTTGGCGTTCACCAACCACACGATCCTCGCTGAAGCATTGGAAACCTGGCCGATGAGTGACCTCTATGAAGTCTGTCCAGATATGGCTGATATTATTCGCGCGCTCGACAGCCGCATGAAGGAGAAATTCCCGGATAATAAAGCCGTTGCCATTATCGATAACTATGACGTCGCACATATGGCGAACATGGCGATTCATTTCGGATTCAGTATCAACGGCGTGTCCAAACTCCATACCGAAATCCTCAAAGACTCCGAGCTGAAACCATTTTATGATCTCTATCCGGAGAAATTTAACAATAAAACGAACGGGATTACCTTCCGTCGTTGGCTCACGGCAGCGAACCCAGAACTCTCGCATTTGTTGGATGAAATGATCGGAACTGACTGGCATAAGGACGGCGATCTCACCGCTCTCAAGCAGTACCAGGACGACGAAACAGTCCTCAGCCAGCTCCAACAGGTCAAATTAGATAACAAGCGCCGGTTAGCGGACCATCTGAAACGCACACAGAATCTCTATATTCACGAACATGCGATCATTGACGTTCAGATCAAACGTATCCACGAGTACAAACGCCAACAGATGCTGGCACTGTACCTCATCTATAAATACTTGGATATCAAACGTGGCAATAAACCGAAGACGCCAATTACTGTGATCTTCGGTGGAAAAGCTGCACCTGCCTATGTCATTGCCAGGGACATCATCCATATGATCCTCACGCTCAGCCAGGTGATCGATAATGATCCTGAGGTGAGCCCGTATCTGCAGGTATTCTTCATTGAAAATTATAATGTCACCGAGGCTGAATATCTCATTCCAGCAGCGGACCTCTCCGAACAGATCTCCCTCGCGTCCAAGGAAGCGAGCGGCACTAGCAATATGAAATTCATGTTGAACGGGGCTGTTACGATCTGTACGCTGGACGGCGCCAACGTGGAAATCGCCGAACTCGCCGGACCAGACAACATCTACACGTTCGGGCAATCGAGCGAAACTATCGTGGACCTCTACGCGACGAACGGTTACCATCCGAGCGACTACTACAACAACCCGACGATCAAACAGCTCGTGGACTTCATCGTGAGTTCCCAGATGAAACAGTTCGGGGTGGCTGACCGCTTGGAACGCCTCTATAATGACATCAAGGGCAAGGACTACTTCATGGCGTTGATCGACCTCGAGGAATTCATCCGCGTGAAGGAACAGGTATACCAAGACTACGAAGATCATCAAGCCTGGACGAAACGCTCCCTGATGAATATCGCTAGCGCCGGTCATTTCTCATCCGACCGTACGATTAACGAATACAACAACGATATTTGGCATTTAGAGACACACGAATAATAGACGGACTGTAGGTTGGAACAAACACCAGCCAACCATCAATCACAACGACACTCCCGCTGAAGTAGTATGTAGATAGACGGCTACTTGGCGGGAGTGTTTTGGTAAGGAGGGAAAAGCGATGGATAGAAAAGTGGTAACGATCTTATTGGATATCTGGGATGGTCCAATTTGGGGATGCACCTATGATGAGAAAACAGGGAAATATGATTATGAGATAAGGAAAATCGATGAGGACAAAAAGCTAATGTCATTGCATCAACAGATTCAAGATCTCTATTCTTCGTACTACACGTTTACGGACAAAGAAGTAATAACCCATGAGGAGCAGGAGAAGAAGGACAAGGATAAGATGCTGTCCTTACTCGGAAAGTTGAAGGATCGTCTTAACGAAATTAATGATGGGTCATTTGTGATTGATGATCGTGAGACGGAACTGGTAAAGAAGCTATAGGTTAGGGTTGTGAGCGTTAAGGGCTAATCTTACTATTTAGAGGAAGATCGACATGGAAACATTAGGGATGGCTTTAGAATATGGGCAGTATCCTATCTGGCTATTAGATTCACAGGGGTTAATCATTGATAATATCACCGCTGAGGAGTTAGGACTTGATGAAGCGCTATCTAGTAAAATACGTTCTATGCAAGACATGTATGATAGCTTATTTATAAATAACAAAGTAGCGTTTACCTATACTGGAGAAAATCAGCCAGAAACGGTTATAGCTATTAAAGCATGTTACGTTGAGGTAGCCAACGCAGTAAAAGATCAACTTGGCTCGATGTATGATATCCAAATTGATGAATGGATAGTTTAAGCCTCTGATTTCATTACGGAGATAATTAGGTAGGAGACGAATGGAATGAAGACATTACGAATCATGCTGGATTTTACAGAAGGTCCATTATGGAAGGATTTCTATGATATGGACACCAAAGAATTATGCACCGGCATTGAGGTCGTCGATAATGATGAAGAACTACAGAAACTGAATGATGAAATCCAGGACTTGTACGGGTCCTACTACAAATTCGATTATCACGACCTTCCATGTTATTTCGATGAGGAGCAGGAGAAGAAGGACAAGGATAAGATGCTCTTCTTACTGGGTAAACTAAAGGATCGTCTCAACGAAATCAATGATGGGTCATTTGTGATTGATGATCAGGAAACAGAGCGGGTAAAGAATCTATAACTGAGTGAGAAGCTCCCACTAGTGTACATAGGTGTATGCTAGTGGAAGTTTTTGCTTAAATAAATAGTTTGTACAATCGGCTTCTTAATAAAAAATAGGGAAAATCTTTATTGATTGTAAGTGATTTCAGGGGGTAATATTCTTTTTGAAATATATCAGTTGATAATGAATGAAAAAATGTAAGCGCCGATACTGGCTATCAATACGGGAACAAAGCAACATGGAATCATTCTGTCAGGTTGCATTTTAGATGAAAGATAAGGAAGTACGTGTGATGGAAAAGATCATGCTAGATAGTTCATAAAAACATTTTTGACGTAGAGGAGCGGGAGTTTGTGGCATTGGTCGGACCATCCGGGTGCGGAAAGTCGACCCTCCTCAATATGATCGGGCTACTGGAGGAGGTCGATCACGGACAGATCCTAATTAATGGGCAACCTATCCCGAAAGTAAACGCTAAGGAAGCCGTCCAATACCGGAAACACGTGATTAATTACCTATTCCAGTCCAACGCCTTGATTGCGAATGACACGGTGAAGGAAAATCTGATGTTAGCGCTGGCGTTCACCAAGGATTCCAAGCAAGAGACAAAACAGAAAATCAAGGAAGCCCTGCAGTTTGTGGGGTTGGAGCCTCTCCTAAATCACAAAGTCAACGAGCTCTCTGGGGGTGAACAACAGCGAGTGGCGATTGTCCGCGCTATCCTGAAACCAGGCGATATCGTGCTCGCCGACGAACCCACTGGATCCCTCGACCCGAAAATGGCACAGATAGCCTTTGATTTGATTCGTTCATTACGGGACCGTTTCGGCAAAACAATCCTCATGGTGACGCACAATATGGATCAAGCCGAGCGGTGTGATCTCGTGATTTCTTTGGAAGACGTCAGAGCAGTGTAAGTAGAATAAGAATGAAATAGGGAATTTAATAAAAAATAGAAAGTAACCATAAAATGATGTTTCAGTAACATAACAAACTGGGAATGAGGTATAAGTTAATTCTCATCTATTTTTATTAAAACACAAAAAGAATAAAATAATTGACGTATACAACCAAATACGATAAACTTAATATAAGAAGTTAGGAAAGCGGTTACAAAAATACTTGATTTAAAAAGATAAGCAAGCTTTATATAACTAATGAAAAATAAAATTAAAAAATGCATTTATTAATAAATAATACGGAGGTATCGTTTATGCAAAATAATATAATTTCATAACTGGTCTAACTATGAAAGACAGGTGATCACGCAAATAAATTGAGCAGCTCTTACTGTATATACCTGTTAAAGATGAAAAAGGGATCACCATGAAAAATATCAAAAAAATGGTTTCAGCTACGTTGATTGCACTAACATTATTTGGAGCAGCAGAAACGATTGCTTCAGCTGCAACAGTATATTATAAGGATACGCCGGTTTATTGGGAATATGGACGAAGAGCAGGATTGTGGAGCTACTCAGATGTTCAATCGCATCATTATGAGCATTCTGCAACAGCTAACGGAGCGTTTTCAGGATGGAAACCTACAGGAACCGAGGCATACATAACGAAATTTATTGGTACAGGCACTGCGGAATGCTATTGGGATTGCCGGTGATCACACATGAAGTTCAAAAACATGTTATTAGGTAGACAGAGATACCTGATCCTGTTTTTGATTGCCATTCAGAGTGTCTTATTCGCTCTGGTGGCGATTTTTTTTGCAGGAGTTCAGTATCAAAACTCTTGGGAGAGTTATAATCAACGCTCAGAGACACTGACCGTCTACTTACAAAATCTATCTGAAGAGCAATCACAAAAGGTTTTTCATTATTTTTCCCAACGAGATGGGTTAGGAGTTTGGACTATACACACAGTAGCTGATCCCAAGGGAAATGGAATCAATAAATTCTATGTAGATGTAATGGGGGCTCCGGATCAATTTACTGATGTGACCACTAAAGATCAAACAATTATCCCACAGAAGCAGGTTGAAGAATTGTTAATGCACGAAAATCCAAAGATGACGATTGGTCTAGACAAGGGAAGTGCTAACCAACTTTATTCCATCCCTCAATTATTATTTACGACGCCCGTAGTGATGGATCGAATTGATGCGGTGTTTGATGATACTCATCATTTGAATGGA
Source organism: Aerococcus sp. (assembly GCA_030528285.1). Lineage (GTDB taxonomy): Bacteria > Bacillota > Bacilli > Lactobacillales > Aerococcaceae > Aerococcus. Next base: position 215,619 of record JAUMZE010000004.1, read on the forward strand.
ACTTACTATATTAATGGCCTCACGAATCCAGAAGATAAACAGTTATTTTTAAAAGAGCTTGCTAATATTTCGGGGACTTCAGTGACAGATTTAACCACCAAAAAGTTTGGACGTTATTTAGATCCAGGGATTGTTCCTATCATTCTTTCTGTGATGATTGCTGCGGATGCCCTTGTTCTGTTGGTACTGTTCTTGATGTGTGTGTTACGGTCATTCCAGTATTTTGGTACTTTAATTTTGTTAGGATGGAGCAAAGGGCAATTATGGATGTCACTCTTCAGAGATTTCCTTTTGTTTTCGGTCTACATAACACCAGTAATTTCCCTCATTGCGTGGATTGTTTCTGGTTGGACACGTTATGATTGGCAAACTTGGCTTTCCATTTTTGGCACGACGAGTGTGTCGATTATCCTCCTGATACTGACGCTCATTATTCCAAGCCTGATCATTTATCAGGTATCTCCACTAGCTGCTATTCACAAACGCTTGCCAATGCATTTTTTATTAGTGAGTGGGTTATTGTTTTACGCAGTTGTTTCAGTAGGATTAATTACTGTGAGTCACAGTCTAGATGCGCCGATGAATCAGTTTGCTGGTAATATTCAGGTCGCTAGAGAATGGAAAAATGTGGAAAATATGTATGTCATATCTAATATAACGGAAGGAAATGATGCGGGAACCTATGCTGGTACGACCAATACCCTGGAGAATAGTATGTATCGCTTTTACCAAAGGATTGCTGATATTCCTGGCGTCTATATTGCACATGGAGAATATAGTGGAAGAGATCGACTAAATAACATTATCGGTGCCTATAAGGATGTGCCGAGACAGCCGTTTTGGGAGTTGACATACTCCTATAACTATCTGCAGGATATGGGGTTCACTCTCTCCAAGGAAGACGTGGCTACTGTTAAAGATGGAACCAGATTGTATTTGTTGCCGGATACAATGAATGAGAAAGACTTGGAAACAATGAAAGCCTATCTCCAGGAAGATGTCCGAGTAAAAGAGAGTGATATCCAAACACCTTTTACTCAGGATCAAAAATTTGTATTTAAAACTTATCATCCGTCGCAGGAGATCTTCACCTGGTCGACAAATACCAAACAAGGCGTGACACGTAAAGACCCAATTATATTTGTGGCAGCGCCGGAAAACCTATATTTCATGGAAACAGCAAACTTATACGTCACCGGGTTCAATGGCCTCTTGAAGATTAGAGACAAACAGACGATGGATCAGGTGCAACAGATTCTTAAGAACGAGTTTCCTGATCTCAATGATAACCAACTCCAATTTACGACCGTCAAGAATTACATAAACGGCTTACAGAAAGATCTAGGCTATACCTTCTATCTGTTTGGGAGCACGATCTTAATAATTATCGTGTTACTGCTGGCGATCTTCTGGAGTTTGGTTTTGATCTATCGTTTGATCTTCGAGGAACGCCTCAATGTCCAATACTTCCTCGGATTCTCCGGGTGGCAGCGGTATCGCCCAGTGGTTCTCCTGGTAGTGGGACTCACTGTGATTGAACTCATCGCGTCGATTCTGCTCAAATCGAGGTTAGGTGTCGTATTCACATTGATTGCGTTCGTCAGTCAGTGGGTGCTGTTGTACGTTAGCTTTATGCGCAGGGAAAACGATCGCGTGATGCAGTGGTTGAAGGGATGATAATATGGCAATGATTACAGTGAAAGATTTAGTGAAAACATACGGGTCGCGCATGATTTTCAAAGATCTCAGTTTTGACGTAGAGGAAAAAGAGTTTGTGGCATTGGTCGGACCATCCGGGTGCGGAAAGTCGACCCTCCTCAATATGATTGGATTACTGGAGGAGATCGATCACGGACAGATCCTAATTAACGGGCAGCCACTACCAACAGTGAACGCTAAGGAAGCTGTCCAATACCGCAAATACGTGATTAATTACCTGTTCCAGTCCAACGCTTTGATCGCAAATGCGACAGTGAAGGAAAACCTGCTATTGGCGCTGGCGTTCACCAAGGATTCCAAGCAAGAAAAAGAACAGAAAATCCAAGAAGCCCTGCAGTTTGTGGGGTTGGACTCTCTCCTCAACCACAAAGTCAACGAGCTCTCAGGGGGTGAACAACAACGGGTAGCGATTGTCCGTGCTATCTTGAAACCAGGTGATATCGTGCTCGCTGACGAACCAACCGGATCCCTTGACCCGAAGATGGCACAGATCGCTTTTGATTTGATTCGTTCATTACGGGACTGCTTCGGAAAAACGATCCTTATGGTGACGCACAATATGGATCAGGCTAAGCAGTGTGATCGCGTGATTGAGATGAAGAGTGTTGTAGAGGTGTAAGGGCCCACTACTTAAAGAAATTTGATTATAGATAAGTGAAATAAACAGCTGACGCTATGTTTTGTCGGTGCTGGAAAAGACTAGTACTAGATATCATAGGTTAGCTGTTTTTTTGTGAGAAGATATCTTTCTCAGCATCTTGTCGATTCCCCTGCCTTTGCGCTATCCTAGATAATAGGATAGATTTGTATATTAAATGTCATTTGGATGTATATAACTTAATCTATTTGTGATCAAAAACACTTAAACAGGAAAATAGCAAATTAAAACTTTAATCAGAGAGCAGGACAAAACGATGATTACTTCTGAAGGAATAAAACGGCGCTTGTGGAATGGTGCGGACAATCTGCGCGGGACGATGGATGCGAGTCGCTACAAGGATTACATGTTGGGGCTGATGTTCTACAAGTTCCTGAGTGATAAGACGCTCCAAACGTTCAAGGAAACGGCGGATCTCCCGGACGATGCGAATGTGTTGGCAGAGTATCGCCAGGCGCACGAGGAATATGGTGCGGAATTGGACCAGATGATTCAACAGGTGCTCGGTTATCATGTGGCGCCGGAATATCTCTACCAGACCTGGGAGGAAGATATTGAGAACGGGGATTTCGAGCTGTCAGAGGTTATGGACAGCCTGAATGCGTTCGAACGCTCCATCACAACCACCGCTGACTCCGATGATTTCAAAGGGCTGTTCTCGAGTTCCGTTATCGATATGACCGACCCGTCTCTGGGGAGCGACCTCAATAAGCGCAGCAAGAACATCCGCGATCTGATCGGGCTATTCGCGGACCTGAACATGGTGGACCTCCAAAACGGCGATATTCTGGGGGATGCGTATGAATATCTGATTGGGCAATTTGCGTCCGATGCTGGGAAGAAGGCCGGCGAATTCTATACGCCCGCACAGGTGAGCGAGGTCATCGCACAGATCATTGCCCGCACGACGGACATTAAATCCATCTATGACCCGACAGTTGGCTCCGGCTCTCTCCTCCTCACAGTTGGGAAGCATCTCACCCCAGACGCCCGGAAGAACCTCCATTACTACGGACAGGAATATATCACTGCAACGTTCAACCTGGCGCGGATGAACCTGTTGCTGCATGGGGTGCGTCCGGAGAACATGACCATCCGTAACGGCAACACGCTCGCCGCTGACTGGCCAGAAGATCCCTCTCGTCCAGGTGAAGGGGTTCAGTTCGATGCGGTGGTAATGAATCCCCCTTATTCTGATAAGAGCTGGAACAAACATGAGGATAAACCGCTCAAAGTCAGCGATCCGCGCTTCTCTGAGTTCGGCGTGCTCCCACCTGAATCAAAAGGGGATTTCGCGTACCTCATGCATGGATTGTACCATCTGAACCAACAGGGGACGATGGGGATTGTGCTCCCTCATGGGGTATTGTTCCGCGGTGATTCTGAGGGTGAGATCCGCAAACGCCTGATTGAGAAGAACAACATTGACGCGATTATCGGGCTGCCAAGTAATCTGTTCACCAATACCGGTATTCCGGTGGCGATTCTCATTCTCAAGAAGAATCGTGAGTTGACGGATCCGGTGCTCGTGATTGACGCGTCGAATGATTTCGTGAAGGTCGGGAAAAACAACGGCCTGCGTGAACGCGATACCGCTAAAATCGTGGACACCTACGTCAACAAGTTGGAAATTACTGGTTACAGCCACCTCGCCACGCGCCAGGAAATCATTGAAAACGACTATAACCTGAATATCCCGCGTTACGTCTCCGCCAATGACGAGGAGATCCCAGAAGACGTCGATGCGCATCTTAAGGGAGGTATTCCAGAAAGCAATCTTGACCGCCTCACCGCTCTCAATCGTGTGGCTGGGGACATGCTGCATAACGCTATGGAAACCATCCGTCCAGGCTACGTGAAACCGACTGTCACCGTGGACGCGCTCAAGGAAAATATCCTGCAGTCACCATCCGTCAAACAAGAAATGGCGCAGGTAAAGCAGCTTGCAGCAGATTATGTGTCGCGTTACTACCCACAACTCCAGCAGGTGGATTCCGCCGTTGATCTATCGAAATTACATGCAGAAATGTTGAGCGACATTCAGCAGTTGTTACAGCCGTTCGCGAACGTGGATGAGTATGCGGGGTTCCAGATTGTGGCGGATCTGTGGCGTGATACATTAGAGGCCGACGCAGAACTCATCGCGAATGTTGGATTCTATCCAGCTGGCCGCACGCGTAAACCAAACATGGTCACGAAAGGCTCCGGTTCGAACAAACGCACAGTTCAAGAAGGTTGGATGGGCGCACTCATTCCAACCTCCCTCATTGCAGACACCCTATACGCAGATGAGCAAATGGCCATCCAGGAATTAACGAATCAAGTGGACACCATCGAGAGTGAACTCGGTGATCTTGTCGAATCCGCCAAAACCGAGGATACGCCGGAATACGACGCCCTCTATGACGTCGTGAAACGCAACAAAGACGATGAACCACAGGACAGTTTCGATAATAAGCAGGTTAATAACGCCCTGAAAGCAATCGATGAAGCAGACGAGGGTTATGAATATCTCCAGCGCGTGAGTCAATTGTTGTCAGACCGTACGAAACAGAACAAAACTATTAAGCAAAAACAAGCAGATCTCGATGAAGCCGTGACGGACCGCATCGAACAGCTCACCGACGACGAAATTGATCAGCTCATGCATCAAAAATGGTTTGGTTCGTTCGAGGACAAGATGAGCCAGCTCGTCATTCAACCGCTCGAGAGTGACCTCGATACCCTGAAAACCCTCCACGATCGTTATGCAGATACCCTGGACGACATCGAGGCAGAAATCCAACAGGGGGAAGCGGAATTAGAGGCACTTCTCCAGGAAATGGTCGTGAAAAAATGAGCAAGCAAGAAATAAAGCACGTTCCATCTCGTCGCTTCAAAGACTTCGAAAACGCTCCTGCTTGGGAACAGCATAGACTAACAGAAGTAGCAGATCGATATGATAATTTACGCGTTCCTGTTTCTTCCAATCTTAGAGTTCCAGGAAAAACACCGTACTATGGGGCAAATGGGATTCAAGATTATGTTGAAGGCTATACTCATGAAGGAGAATTTGTCCTTGTTGCCGAAGATGGAGCCAATGATTTACGAGAATATCCTGTGAGATGTGTTCAAGGAAAAATATGGGTCAACAACCATGCTCATGTACTTCAAGGTAAAGAAGATATAGCAGATAACAAATTTCTAGCTTTAGCTATTAAAAAGGCAGATATAGCCTCGCTTTTAGTAGGGGGAGGACGTGCAAAGCTAAACGCAGAAATCCTTATGAATATTGAACTGAGACTCCCGACATACGAAGAACAAAAGAGAATCGGCCAATATTTTGAAAGGATAAATTCTCTACTCGTCCTTCATCAGCGTAAGCTCGAAAAGCTAAAAAGGCTAAAAACAGCTTATTTATCTGAAATGTTCCCTGCTGAGGGAGAGCGTGAGCCAAAACGCCGATTTAAGGGGTTCACTGACGCTTGGGAACAGCATAGACTAGGTGCCCTAGGAGAAACGTTTACTGGATTATCTGGAAAAAGTAAAAAAGACTTTGGGCATGGAGAAGCTCAGTTCGTTACTTACATGAACGTGTATACTAATCCTATTTCTGATTTATGTATGACCGAACAAGTTGAGATAGATGATCGCCAAAATGAGGTTAAATATGGGGATGTCTTTTTCACTACCTCATCAGAAACGCCGGATGAAGTAGGAATGTCTTCAGTATGGCTGGGTAAAATGGAAAATACTTACTTAAATAGTTTTTGTTTTGGGTACAGACCAACTGAAGAGATCGATGTATATTATATGGCCTATATGCTTCGTTCAGATACCATTCGTAAAAAGTTAATTTTGTTAGCTCAAGGAATTTCTAGGTATAATATATCTAAGAATCGAGTAATGGATATCGAAGTATTTGTGCCAGCTTTAGAGGAGCAAAAAAGGGTAGGCCTTTTCTTCAAAAATTTGGATTCCCTTATTGCACTTCATCAGCGTAAACTCGAAAAGCTGAAACGGTTGAAGACAGCGTACTTGAATGAGTTATTCGTTTAGTCAGAGCGTGAGTAAAAGCATGATTTTGTTACAAATATCACAATCAGAGAGGAGATGACAAGCTTGGGTCAAGTAGAAAAAGATGCAAGTGAACGCGAATTCCAAGAGAAGTTTACCCGCGAATTGGAGAAGTATCGCTGGGAGGCGCCGGATGCGTTGAACGGAAACATACATCAGGTGACGGTGCAGACGTTGATTGATAATTGGCGCCATGAACTGAACCGGTTGAATGCGGATCAGCTGGAGGGAGTCGCGCTAACGGATAGTGAATTTGACCAGGTGCTCAAGAAGGTGAGTCAGCTCCAGAACAGCTATGACGCCGCGAAACTGCTTGCCATTGAAGAGGGCAAGGGGAAGATTGACGGGATTTTCCGGGACAGTAATCCATTGGTGAGTCGTCAACAGATTACCCTCACCATTTTCAAGAAAGCGCAGGTCGGCGGGGGCGACTCGAGCTATCAGATTGCCCGAGAAGTTCAAACGCCGCATAATAATCGCTTCGATATGGTGCTCCTCATTAATGGGTTGCCGCTCATTAATATCGAGCAGAAACGGACGGACAAGAATCTAGACGAGGCTTTTGGGCAGTTCAAGCGTTATTATCGCGACGGGGAGTACCAGAATAACTTCATGGCATTCTCCCAGATGATGGTGGTGACGTCTGAGATTGAAACGCGCTACTTTGCAACGCCGAAATCGCTGAATGATTTCAATCCGAGTTTTGTGTTCCACTGGGCGGACCAAAAGAACAACATCATCAATCACTGGCAGAAAATCATTAAGCATTTCCTAATGATTCCTATGGCGCATCAGATGGTGGGGGATTACCTCGTGATTGATGAGGCAAACGACCGCGATAACCGGCGTCATATGTTGATGCGCCCGTACCAGGTCTATGCGCTCCAGGCGATCGAGGGGGCGGCACTCGGACGAGACAATCTCGGTGTGCCGCATGGAGGCTATATCTGGCATACGACCGGTTCTGGGAAAACCATCACCAGTTTCAAGACGGCCCTCGTATTGTCGACGCGCCTGAGTTTCGACAAGGTAGTATTCATGGTGGACCGAACGGAATTGGACCAGCGCACCGCCGATAATTTCAAGGCCTACGCTGCCTATGAACCGGTGGAGGTGGATAATACCCCGAACACCCACCATCTCGCCGACAAAATGAAGAAGAAACAGTCGGGCATTGTGGTGACGACGATCTTCAAGATGAGTTCACTCGTGAAGAGACTGATTGAGAATGATGATACGTCGCTCGCTGAGAAGAAGATCGTTTTCATTATCGATGAAGCGCAGCGGACTACCATGGGCGATATGTTAGGTATGATTAAACGCTATTTCAAGAAAAATGGTCTGTTCTACGGATTCACCGGGACACCATTGTTCGAGGAAAACCACGTCCACGGAAAAATCACAACCGTTCGTGGCAAGAGCCATCTGATCGATACGACGGAGAAATTGTTTGGGCCGGAACTGCACCGCTATACGATTGATGAGGCGATTCGGGATGGCAACGTGCTCGGATTCAATATCGATTATATCAACACCGGAGAATTTCGAAATCACGAGGATCTCAGGGACCGCCTGATTGAGAAGACGCTGCAGGAACAACCTCACCTGCAAGTACAGAAAGTCGAACGGGCGGTCCGGCGGTTATCGGACGCGGAGGTGGAGAGTACCGCCGTTGACATGGGCATCCTGAAGTATCAGGACAAAACTCACATTCCGCGCGTCGTGACGAACATCCTGGATCACTGGGAATTCCAGTCGCAGCACCGCGAATTCAATGCGATCCTGACAGTGGCGAGAAAGGACCGCGCGATTGCGTACTTCGATGAGTTCCAAAAACAACTAGCAGAAAGAAATCAACACCTCAACGTGGCGGTGACCTTTAGCTTCGGGAACGAGAACGATCCGAACAATGTCGCCAATCCTGAACTGGTTGAGCGTATGTTCAAGAGTTATGCCTCCTTTACCGGGATCACATTTTCCTTTGAGGATAAGAAACGCGGCGGGGATGCGTATTTCGAGGATCTGGTGGACCGTGCGACCCGTGGCGGGAGTGGACTCAACCCGAAGAATATCGATCTCGTCATCGTGGCAGACCAATTACTGACGGGGTACGACTCCAAACGGCTAAATACGCTCTATGTGGACCGCTCGCTCGAACTGCAGGGGCTGATCCAGGCATATTCCCGCACAAACCGCGTCTTCAACAAGAACAAGAAGGAATTCGGGATGATCGTGAATTTCCAATATCCAGCCCTCACTAAGCAGAAAGTCAACAAGGCCCTCGAACTCTACGGTAGCGGCGGTAAGTCCAGCCTCGCGATTGTGCCATGCTATGAGGAGTCCGTGGACAAATTTGCGTATCTCGTCGATGAGTTGCGCCCCACTTTGCCGGATCCGACGAAATGGGCGGCCCTCATTGACCGCGAAGAGAGCAAGAAAGAATTCAAGGAGGCGTTCAAGGATGCTTCAAAACAGATGAGTCGCGTGCAGCAGTACTATGAGTATGAGTGGTCGGACGAGGCATTCAAGATCACGGAGCATGAGTGGCTGCAGTACATTGGGGCGTATCGAAACCTATTCCCACTAGAGCATGAGGATGAAGACGATGAAATTCGCGAACTGACGGGGCGGATCAAACTTGCGGATACCCAGCAAGTCACCGCGAGTTACATCCTGAAATTGATCGACCAACATACTGGTGTCGAGGAGAAAACGAACGAGGAGGGGCTCACGGAGGCCGTCCTCCAACAGATCCGAAACAATATCCAGGAGCTGAGTGAACGTGGGGAAGACCAGAAAGCCCAACTGATCCAGCGCTTCTTGGACGAGGAGATCCTGACTGAACATGTGGATGGAAAATCGGATATCAGCGAAGCCTTCAATGACTGGAAACGTGGCCAGTTACATGAGGCGGTAGCGGCATTTGCGACACAGTGGGGGATTAAGGCATCATTACTCAAGAAGTCCGTGGATCACTACGACTTCAGAGCACCAGATGCGATTCCTTATATTGAGGATATTAATAAGGAGATTTCGTATGCCAAAGCCGAAGATAAGAGCTACGGGAGTCCCCTTAAACATAAAATCGAACTGATGAAGAAACTGCCGCAATGGATGCAGTCGGTAGTGAAACAATATCAGTAACGCTAACGGAATGGACGCACGATCACCGAAAATATGAGGTCCTCTCGCTTTGGACCTAGCCGTTCGTGGCGGTGATGAATCAGGACAATCCGCTCGCTCAGCTAGAGAGCATTGAAATGGGCGATCTAGCGGGACAGGAGTTGTTACTGCTGGATCCAAATGACGCGCCACCGGAACTGGACGAACTGCAGCACCAGCTGGAACAGCGCTATCCTGCTGTCGTGACGCATCATGCCGATAATATGGCGTTGATCTACCTATGAATTCTCTCCAAGCTCGGAATGGCGATCATGCCGGCATTCAAATATCAACCGCACGAGTCATTAGTGACACTCCCGTTTGAGTGGCATCCCAGCCTCACGTACGGGATTTCACTGATGAAAGGGGAGGAGCGACCATACATACGTGATTTTGTGCAGATCACGCAGGAGCTATTTGAGAAGGCAAAGAAATAGGAAATTTAACTATTTAAAGGTGATTTTTGTAAGGGAAAAGTTTGTGAAAATATAATTGAAAGTGAATAAGTGGGAAGGGGCTAAGGATTAATAAGGATATACGCTTGGGAACAGCATAGACTAAAAGAAATATCCATTTATAAAAATGGAATAGG
>JAUMZE010000013.1 GCA_030528285.1 Aerococcus sp.
TGGTTGCAATTAAACCTTGTTTCATGATGGGGCCAATGTCAGCAGCTCATTACCTAGAACCTGGACGAATGGAATTTGATCTGGTGGTGATGGACGAAGCGTCTCAGGTGAAGCCAGAGGATGCATTGGGTGTCATCGCGAGGGGCAAGCAACTAGTGGTCGTTGGTGACCCGAAACAGCTACCACCAACCAGTTTCTTTGATCGAAGTGCCGACGGAGAAGATGACGATGATGCCGCGGCTTTAAGTGATACTGACAGCATTTTGGATGCTGCTTTGCCACTGTTTCCTATGAGACGTTTGCGTTGGCACTATCGTTCACGACATGAAAAGTTGATTGCATACTCTAACCGCCATTTTTATAACAGTGATTTGGTGATATTCCCTTCCCCAAATGCTGAGTCTCCAGAGTATGGGATTAAATTTACCTATGTGTCAAAAGGTCGATTCTCCAATCAACACAATATTGAAGAAGCCCAAGCAGTTGCTGAGGCCGTACTTCATCATGCGCAACACCGGCCGGGTGAGTCACTCGGGGTAGTGGCCATGAGTTCCAAGCAACGCGATCAAATTGAGCGCGCTATCGATGAATTGCGCCGAAATCGCCCTGAATTTAACGATGCAATCGATGGCTTATATGCCATGGAAGAGCCACTTTTTGTGAAAAACCTTGAGAACGTTCAAGGGGATGAGCGTGATGTAATCTTTATTTCCTTTACCTATGGACCTTCTGAGCATGGTGGAAAGGTTTATCAACGCTTTGGACCTATCAATTCCGATGTTGGCTGGCGTCGCTTGAATGTGCTTTTCACTCGATCAAAAAAACGGATGCATGTGTTTAGTTCAATGCGTTCTGAAGATGTATTGACGAGTGAAACCAGTAAACTTGGTGTTATTTCGTTGAAAGGTTTTTTACAGTTTGCCGAAAGTGGCAAACTAGATTCCCTCACAACGCATACCGGCAGGGCTCCAGATAGTGACTTTGAGGTTGCTGTAATGGAAGCACTCAATCACGCTGGGTTTGAGTGTGAACCTCAGGTAGGGGTTGCAGGATTCTTTATTGATCTAGCTGTGAAAGATCCAGGTTGTCCTGGCCGTTACTTAATGGGCATAGAGTGTGATGGTGCGGCTTATCACTCAGCTAAATCTGCTCGTGATCGTGACCGTTTGCGTCAAGAGGTTCTGGAGCGTTTGGGTTGGAGAATTAGCCGCATTTGGTCCACTGATTGGTTCAGTAATCCTGATGAGGTTCTATCTCCGATTATCCGTAAACTCCATGAGCTTAAAACATTGGCTCCAGACGTTGTTGTACCTTCCTATGAATATGTAGAAACGATTGAGTCAAGCGCTGAAGTGGCGTCTGACTCAATTGATTCTCTTATGCCCAATTTGGGGCTTAAGGAGCAACTTAAGTATTTTGCCACACATGTCATTGAGGTTGAGCTTCCTAATGTTGATGCTGATCGTCGTTTGTTGCGACCCGCAATGCTTGAGGCTTTGCTGGAACATCAGCCTTTATCACGTTCCGAGTTTGTTGAACGAATACCTCATTATCTGCGGCAAGCAACAGATGTATACGAAGCGCAACGCTTTCTTGACCGAGTCTTGGCATTAATTGATGGCGCAGAGGCTGAAGCGAATGATGCAGCATTTGAGTCTGAATTGGCATAATTAGTTAAAGGTAATAAGAACAGTGACAACTGTCGGACAACGTGAACGCGCAACTCAACAGCGCGTAGTCAGGTTTTTTATTGAGGAATTGGGCTATCGTTATCTAGGCGATTGGCACACGCGTCCTAACAACCGTAATGTTGAGCCTGATTTGCTCAGTCATTGGTTGATTGACCGTGGTGTTGTGGACTGACCCCACGCCCGTAGACAAATTCTGTCCTCACGACTAGGCCTGTTCGAAGGCCTCCGGACTGA